>JAYZWD010000047.1:0-415707 GCA_036154895.1 Pseudomonadota bacterium | reverse complement strand
CCGCCGCGGGCGCGGCGCAGCGGCGGGAGCCCGCGGGGGCGGGGCCGGCCTCCGGCCCGAGCTTCTACTCCGCCACCCCCGGCGCCGGCGCCACGACCCAGGAGGGTACGCTGGAGGCGGTCCAGGCCATCGCCGCCGCCACCGGCGTTCCGGGCGCCTGTCACCTGACCTGTGTCGGCGCGACGCGGGAGGAGGTGGACGCGGTGGCGCGGCACTACCTCGACGCCGGCATCCGCCGCATTGTCGCGCTGCGCGGCGATCCGCCGGGCGGGCCGGGCCACTTCACCCCGCATCCGGGCGGCTATCGCAATGCCGCCGACCTGGTGGGCGGGCTGATGCGCATCGCCGATTTCGACATCTCCGTCGCCGCCTATCCGGAACGCCATCCCGACAGCCCCGACCGTGCGGCCGATCTCGCCAACCTCAAGGCCAAGCTGGATGCCGGTGCCGCCCGCGCCGTCACACAGTTCTTCTTCGATGCCGAGGATTTCCTGCGGTTCCGGGACGAGGCACGGAAGGCCGGGATCGACAAGCCGCTGGTCCCCGGCATCATGCCGATCCGCGATCTCGACCAGATCCGTCGCTTCGCCGCGGCCTGTGGCGCCAGCGTACCCGACTTCGTCGCCGACCGGATCGAGGCGGCGGGGCCCGAGCGCGCCGACCGCCAGGCCGTGTCCGTCGATCTTGCCGCCGAACTGTGCGAGCGACTGGCCGGCGAGGGCATCGGTGCCTTCCACATCTATACCCTGAACCAGTCCGACATGACCGCCGCCCTCTGCGCGCGCCTGCGCGCCGGCGAGGCCGCGACCGTCGACCAACCTGCCGGAGACTGACCATGAGCCGCCTGCTCGATGCGCTGAAGGCCGATGTCCTGCTCTGCGACGGCGCCATGGGGTCGCTGGTCCAGGCCATGAACCTGGACACCGACACCGACTATGACGGCTGCGAGAACTGCACCGAGGTGCTGAACCGCAGCCGGCCGGACGTGGTGAAGGAGATTCACCTCAACTATCTCCGCGCGGGATCGGACGTGATCCAGACCAACTCCTTCGGCGGCTCGCCGGTCACTCTGGCCGAGTTCGACCTGCAGGACGAAGCCGAAGACCTGAACGTCCGCGCCGCGAAGCTGGCGCGGGAGGCCATCGCCGAGGTCAAGGCCGGCGACGGCCGGGAACGCTATGTCCTGGGCTCCATCGGGCCCGGCACCAAGCTGCCGAGCCTGGGCCACATCGGCTACGACGATCTGGAGGCGGCGCTGAACGTCCAGGCGCGCGGCCTGATCCGGGGCGGTGTCGACGGCATCCTGATCGAGACCTGCCAGGACCCGCTGCAGATCAAGGCGGCGGTCAACGGGACCAAGGACGCGAAGGCGGAACTGGGCAGCGACGTGCCGATTTTCGTGCAGGTGACGGTCGAGACCACCGGCACCCTGCTGGTCGGTGCCGACATCGCCGCCGCCGCGACCATCTTGCGCGCCATGGGCGTCGATGCCATCGGCCTCAACTGCGCCACAGGCCCGAAGGAAATGGTCGAGCATGTCCGCTTCCTGACCGGCAGCGTCGACCAGATGGTCACGACCCAGCCGAACGCCGGCCTGCCGGAACTGGTCGACGGCCAGACCCGCTACCCGCTCGGGCCGGACGAGATGGCGACCTGGCTGCGTCGCTTCGTGACCGACTACGGCGTCAACATGATCGGCGGCTGCTGCGGCACCACGCCGGACCACATCGCCGCGCTGGACCGCATGCTGCGCGAGCTCGGTCGCAATCGCCTGCGGCCGGAGCCGAAGAAGCGCACGCCGGTGTGGACGCCTTCGGTCGCCTCGCTGTTCACCCAGACCCCGTTCCGCCAGGAGAATGCCGTGCTGGCCATCGGCGAGCGCTGCAACGCCAACGGCTCGAAGAAATTCCGGGAACTGCAGGCGGCGGGCGACCATGACGGTTGCGTCGCCATGGCGCGCGAGCAGGAGCGCGAGGGCAGCCACGCCATCGACCTCTGCACCGCGTTTGTCGGCCGCGACGAGGTGGCGGACATGACCGCCGTCCTGACGCCGATGCGCGGGGCGCTGACGGCGCCGCTGGTCATCGACTCGACGGAACTGAACGTCCTCGAGGCGGCGCTGAAGCTCTATGCCGGCAAGGCGATCATCAACTCGTTCAACTTCGAGGATGGCGAGGCCCCGGCCGACGCGCGACTGAAGCTCGCCCGGCGGTTCGGCGCCGCGATGATCGCGCTGACCATCGACGAGGACGGCATGGCCAAGCGCGCGGAGGACAAGCTGCGCGTGACCCGGCGGCTCTACGACGTCGCGGTGAACCGCCATGGCCTGGCGCCCTCCGACCTGATGGTCGATCCGCTGACCTTCACCATCTGCACCGGCAACGAGGACGACCGGAAGCTCGGGCTCTGGACGCTGGACGCCATCGAGGCGATCTCGAAGGAGTTCCCGGAGATCCAGATCCTGCTCGGCCTGTCGAACATCTCCTTCGGCCTGAACGCGGCCGCGCGGCACGTGCTGAACTCGGTCTATCTCGACCATGCCATGCGCCGGGGCCTCACCTCGGCGATCCTGCATGCCTCCAAGATCGTTCCCCTGCACCAGATTCCCGAGAACGAGGTGAAGATTGCCGAGGACCTGATCTTCGACCGTCGCGCGCCGGGTTATGACCCGCTGGAAGCCTTCATGGCGCTGTTCCAGGACCGCAAGGTCGCGACGGCGAAGAAGGAGCGACCGGAGAAGGTCGAGGAGCGGCTGGCCCAGCGCATCGTCGACGGCGACGGCCAGGGGCTGGCCGAGGACCTCGACGAGGCGATGCAGCACTACGCGCCGCTGGACATCATCAACGAGCACCTGCTGGGTGGCATGAAGGTCGTCGGCGAACTGTTCGGCGCCGGCAAGATGCAGTTGCCCTTCGTGCTGCGCTCCGCCGAGGTGATGAAGGCCGCCGTGGCGCATCTCGAGCCGCACATGGAAAAGGCCGAGGGCAAGACCAAGGGCACCATCGTGCTGGCGACCGTGAAGGGCGACGTGCACGACATCGGCAAGAACCTGGTCGACATCATCCTGACCAACAATGGCTACCGGGTGGTCAACCTGGGCATCAAGCAGCCGCTGAATGCCATCGTCGAGGCGGCGCGGGCCGAAAACGCCGACGCCATCGGGATGAGCGGCCTGCTGGTGAAATCCACCGTGATCATGCGCGAGAACCTGGAGGAAATGACCCGGCTGGGCCTCACCACGCCGGTGATCCTCGGCGGTGCGGCGCTGACCCGGAAATATGTCGAGGAGGACTGCGTCGCGGCCTATGGCGGACGCGGCGTGGCCTATGCCCGCGATGCCTTCGACGGCCTGAAGCTGATGGACATCGTCCGCACCGGCAATTTCGATGCGCATGTGGCAGAGGCCGGCAAGGTCCGCGAGGCGCGGCCGTCGTCGCGCAAGGCCGTGGGCCAACCCTCGAAGGGCGCCGAACGGCCGGTCGATTTTGACGAGGTGCGGCTGCGCCGTGCCGAACTGCACCGCGATGTCACCCCGCCTGTACCACCGTTCTGGGGCCGCAAGCGCATCGACCGTGTCGACCTGCGTGCGCTGCTGCCGTTCCTGAACGAGACCATGCTGTTCCAGTTCCAGTGGGGCTTCCGCAAGGCCGGTCGCGACCGCGAGGACTATCGCGTCTGGTCGGAGCGCGAGGTGCGGCCGATCCTGCACGACATCCTGGGGCGTGTGCGGGAGGAAGGCATCCTGCAGCCGAAGGGCGCCTACGGCTACTGGCCGGCCGCCAGCGAGCGCGACGACCTGGTGCTGTTCGACCCGACCGGCGGCCAGGAAGTGGCCCGCTTCAGCCTGCCGCGCCAGCGCAGGGAAGGCGGGCTCTGCATTGCCGACTTTTTCCCCGACGTCTCGACCGGCAGGCGCGACGTGATCGGCCTGCAGGTGGTGACGATGGGCTCGAAGGCCTCCGACGTCGCGCGTGAATGGTTCGCCGCCGATCGCTACCAGGACTATCTCTACCTGCACGGCCTGTCGGTGGAGATGGCCGAGGCGATGGCGGAATATATCCACGCCCGCATCCGCGCGGAACTCGGCTTCGGCGGCGAGGACGACCCGGACCCGCACAAGCTGCTGAAGCAGGGCTATCGCGGCTCCCGCTACAGCTTCGGCTATCCGGCGTGCCCGAACCTGGAGGACCAGGCGGCCCTGCTCGACCTGCTGGGTGCCAGGGAAGTCGGGATCGAGATGGCGGAGGAAGGGCAGCTCCACCCCGAACAGTCGACCTCCGCGATCGTGGTCGTGCACCCGCAGGCCAAGTACTTCTCGGTCTAGCTTTCCCGTGACGGCAGGGCAGGGGCGCGGGCGCTCGCGGTTGAGCGTGCCCCCCGTGCCCTGTACCCTGTGCGTGCCGTAGGGACTATCAGGGGAATTCGGCGGATGCGCGCGGGGGGTGGAGTCCTGCCAGTCGTGCTGGTGCTGTGCATGCTGTCGTCGTTCGCGACCGCCGCGCCACTCGACCTGCGCGATCTCGACGGCGACGTGCAGCAGTCGCTGATGGCGGTCTGCAAGGTCGACAACGGCCGCATCCAGAAGCGTCACCTGCCCTGCCTCGGCCACCATGCCGGCGCCTGGCGGCGGCTGACCTTCCAGCCCGCGATCGGCAAGTTCAACGACGGCGACCAGCACGCCCTGCGCAAGGCCTGCGAGGACATGCTGGCCAGGGGGCCGGCACCCTGGGCGCGCTGCATCGAGCAGGAAATGGTCCGGCTGAAGGTGCCGGTCGAGTTCCCCGACCTCAGCATGCTGAAGGATGACGAGCGGGACATGGCGCGTGACGAATGCGGCCAGGCCGCCGAGGTCAGTCCCTATCGCGAAGCTGCGTGCCTGGAGGCATTGCGCGACCGCATGGTGGCAGAGCGCGAGTCGGTCGAGGCCGCGGATTCGAAGGATGTCGCCAGCGCGATCCGGATGACGATGCCGAAGACCGGACAGCCTGAAGGCGTCGGCGCGGGGACGGACGGCTCGATCATGCGTGCCGCAACCGAACCGTCGACGGTGGGACGCACGGTTCCGTCGGTCGATCCCAGGGCGCTGACCCAGGGTGCGGTCAGCTACGCGGCACTCGATTCGGGCAGTGACTTCTGGCCGGCCTGGACCGCGACCGGTGCCACGCGGCCTTCGGCGCTGAACCGGGGTGCCATCGAGGGCTACGAGGTCTTCGACCGGGTCGCCGCATCGATCTACGTGATCCTGGCGGCCGACACCGCCGAGGACTTCCGCGCCACGCGGAACGTGCGCCAGGGCTCGGCCGTGGCGGTCGCGGCGGACCGGCTGGTCACCAACTGCCACACGCTGAAGGATGCCGAGGTGATGGTGATCCTGCAGGGAACCACCCACGGCGAGGCGGAACTGATCAGTGCCGATCCGGGCACCGACCGCTGCGTCGTGCGGTCGACCGAACTGCAGCTTTCGCCGGTGGCGGGCGTGCGCGACTATTCCGATATCCGGATGGCGGAGCGGGTCTATGCCATCTCCGCGCCGCGCGGCCTGCAGCAGACCATGCAGGACGGCATCGTCTCGCAGCTCAGGACCAACAACGGGATGCGGCTGATCCAGACCTCGGCCTATGCCGCGCCGGGGTCGTCGGGCGGTGGCCTGTTCGATGCCTGGGGCAACCTGATCGGGGTGACAAACTTCGTGGTCGGCGGCGACGACCGGCTGCACTTCGCCATCGCCGCCGAGGAATACTGGAAGAAGTGACCAGGCCTGCGTGGCCGAATCACCACATCAGTTCGGCGCCGTCGTGGTTCCACAACCGGCCCGAGGAGTCCGGCGTCGCGGTGTCCAGCAGGCGGATGATGTCGCGGGCGCTGTCGGCCGGCAGTATCGGCGCCGACTTGCCGCCCATGTCCGTCGACACCCAGCCCGGATGCAGCGGCAGCACCTTGATCCCCTGCGCGGCCAGACCGTTTGCCAGGCACTTCGCGACCTGGTTCACCGCCGCCTTGGAGGTGCGGTAGGCGATCTGGTTGGCGGAGACATTGTGCGCCATCGAGCCCATGCGGCTCGACACGATGGCGATGGTGCGCCCGGAGCCGGCGGCGACATTGTCCAGCAGTGCCTCGCTGACCCGGAACGGGGCGTAGACATTGACCTCCATGACCTCGCGCCAGGCGGCGATATCCATGTCGCCGAGGGTCTGGCGCTTGCCGCCGCTGATCCCGGCATTGTTGATCAGGATATCGACCGGCCGACCCGCCAGCCTGGTCCTGAGCGCCGAAATATCGGCCTCGCTGGTCACCTCCAGCGTTATGGCCTCCGCGCCCTTCGCCACCAGGTCGGCGATGGTTGACGTATCGCGCGCGCAGGCGATCACCCGGTCGCCGCGTTCGAGATACTGCCGCGCGAGTTCGCGGCCGATGCCGCGGCTCGCGCCGGTGATCAGGACAGTCTGCGCCATGGTCCCCTCCGTGTACGGGGCCGGCGCCCTGTTCAGGACCCGCCGGCCAGTTCCCTTGCCTTCGCCTGCAACGAGGCGATCAGCCCTTCAAGCCCCTCGCGGCCATAGACGGCCGACATCTCGGCCCGCTGCCGCGCCAGTTCCGAGAACTTGCCGGCCGACAGCACGTCGATCACGCGCGGGCCGGTCGGCGTGTCGCGCATGACATAGGTCAGTTCGACCGCTTCGTCAGCCGGCCGGTGCAGCATGGTCTTCACCAGGACCAGCGAACGTGGACCGGGAGAGGTGCCGACGATCTCGAAGCTCTGGCCGTTGAAGCCGTCGAACCGCGCCGCGAAGGTGGCGATGGACATGCGCGCGAACGCCTCGACGACGCGCCCGCGATCTTCCGGCACCAGGTCCGCCCAGTACCGTGCCAGCCCGAGTTGCGCCATCGCGGGAAAGTCGAACAGCTCGTTCAGCACCGGCTCCAGCCGTTCGTAGCGGCCGGAGAACCCGAGGCTGTCGGCGTTCTGCATGACATCCAGCAGGGTGTCGTCCAGGCGCTGGATGACCTCCGTCTCGCCTGCCGCCCGGGCAGGGGCGAGCCCGGCGACCAGCAGGGCGAGGGTCATCACGACACGAAGCAGGGGCAAAGCTCTCACCTGAAGTTCCTTGTCTCGACGTGGCCCGCGGCATCGGATAGGGAATCCTTCCGACCCGATCGCACCCTCATGTGGGGGCGATCGACAGAGATTACAGGAACGGACCCGGGAAACATGGCCGATCAGCCGACCGTGATTGCAGGCGCCACCGGGTGGCTTGCGGCGGCTTCCGCTCGGCGCCCCGTGCTGGTGCTCGTCCTGTCCGCGCTGCTGGTGGCGCTGTCGGCCGTCTTCGCCGTCAACCACCTGCGCATCAACACCGACAATTTCGACATGATCTCGGCGGAGAAGCCGTTCCGGAAGGCCAGCATCGCCTTCCGCGACGCCTTTCCCTGGTATGGCGACCAGCTGGCCGTGGTTCTTGACGCGCCGACCCCGGAACAGGCGGAGCGGGCGGCGGCGGTTGTCGCGCACTTCATGCGCCAGCAGCCGCAGACCTTCGCCAATGTCGACGTGCCGGGCGGCGATCCCTTCTTCCGCCGCTCCGGCCTGCTGTTCCTGGACACCGAGACCCTGCAGGACTTCCTCGACCGGCTGGCCTCGGCCCAGGGCCTGCTGGCAGTGCTGGCCGAGCAGCCGGACCTGGTCGGGTTGCTGGACATGCTGACGCTGGCGCTGGAACAGGCTGATCCCGACGACGCGGACACCCGGCAGCTGACGGCCCTGGTCGGAACCCTGGCCGACATGGCGGAGGGCGAGCCGGGTGCACCGCAAATGCTGTCGTGGCGGCGCCAGCTATCCGTCACGGGCCAGCGCGGCCTGGAAGGCCGGCGCGTGGTGACCGCGAAGCCGGTGCAGGACTTCGGCAGCCTGTCGCCCGCAAAGGCGGCGATCGCGAAACTGCGGGAGCTCGCGCCCAGCCTGGGCGAGGGCGTGCGCATGCGCCTGACCGGCGACGCGGCGCTGGATACCGAGGAACTGGAGAGCGTGAAACTGGGCGGATCGACCGCCGGTGTGCTGTCTGGTGTCGGCATCCTGCTGCTGCTGGTCATCGGGCTGCGACGGGTGCGGGCGGTGCTTGGCACCCTGGCGGTGCTGGTGGCCGGACTGGTGATCAGTCTCGGCTTCGCGACGCTGGCGGTGGGGCAGCTCAACCTGCTGTCCGTGGCCTTCGCGGTGCTGTTCATCGGCCTCGCCGTCGATTTCTCGATCCATTACACGCTGCGGGTCCGGGAACTTGGGGGCGGCGCGGCGGCAGTCGGCGCGGCTGGTCGGAGCGTTGGTCCCTCGCTGGCGCTGGGTGCACTGGCGGCGGCGATCGGCTTCCTGTCCTTCCTGCCGACCGACTACCGCGGCCTGGCCGAACTGGGGATCATCGCCGGCGGCTCGATGGTGGTCGCGCTGCTGCTGAACCTCACATTGCTGCCGGCATTGCTGAGCATCGGTGCGCGGCCCGTGGCCCCTCCCGCGAAGCGCCCCGATGCCGGCAACCTGTGGCTGGCGGACAATGCCCGCACCATCGTCCTGGCAGGCATGGCGCTCGGCATCGCCGGGCTGGTGCTGACCCCGTTCGTCCGTTTCGACTTCAACCCGCTGCACCTGAAGGACGCGGAGAGCGAGTCGGTCTCGACCTTCCTCGATCTCGCCGCCGGGCAGGATGCCGGTGCGTACGCGATGGATGCGCTGGTCCCCGATGCCGATGCGGCCTACGACATGGCCATGCGGCTGAAGGCATTGCCCGAGGTCGGACGGGTGCTGCACCTCGGCAGCTTCGTGCCTGCCGACCAGGAGGACAAGCTGGCGGCCATCGAGCAGGCGACCTTCTTCCTGTTTCCGGTGCTGACCGCGGAGGCCCTGCCGACCGCATCGGCTGGCCGGCAGAAGGAAGCGGCGGACGCCTTCGCCGCGACGGCTGCGGA
This sequence comes from Pseudomonadota bacterium, assembly GCA_036154895.1. Classification (GTDB taxonomy): domain Bacteria; phylum Pseudomonadota; class Alphaproteobacteria; order Minwuiales; family Minwuiaceae; genus Minwuia. Next base: position 406,752 of record JAYZWD010000047.1, on the reverse strand, counting down.
ACTGGCTGCGACGAAGGGCGATTTCGGACAGGCCGCGCTGCGGCTGGCCGCGGCGCTGCAGGTCATGCCCGCGACAACGGTTGCCGCCTTCGGCGAGCGGGTCACCGGTCTGCTGCCCGACTGGCTGGCCGACATCCGGATGGCCTTCGAGGCCGGGCCCGTCACCGAGGCCAGCGTACCGGCGGCGATACGCGAACGCTGGGTGACGGCCGACGGACGCTATCGCCTGCAGGTCTTCCCCGACGCCCCCATAGACGGCAATGACACGCTGAGGGCCTTTGCCGATGCGGTGCAGGCTGTGCTGCCGGCGGTGACCGGCGCGCCGGCCGTGGTGACGGCGGCGGGTCAGACCGTCCTCGACAGTTTCCGCGTCGCGACCGTCGTCGCCGCCGTTGCCGTCGTCCTGCTGATCGCGGTGCTGTTGCGCAGTGCCGCCGACATGCTGCTGACCCTGCTGCCGCTGGCGTTGTCGGCGCTGATCACCCTGGGCGCGGCAATGGTGCTGGGCGAGGCGCTCAACTTCGCCAATGTCATCGTGCTGCCGTTGCTGTTCGGTCTCGGCGTGGCGAGTTCCATTCACCTCGTCGTCCGGCGCCGGGAGGTGGAGGACGCGGCCGAACTGATGCGGTCGTCCACGCCGCGCGCGGTCCTGTTCAGCGTGCTGACGACGCTGGCGTCCTTCGGCGGACTGGCCGCGTCGCCGCATCTGGGCATGGCGTCGATGGGCCGGCTGCTGACCATCGCCATCCTGGCGACGCTGTTCGCGACCCTGATGTTCCTGCCCGCTCTGATCCAACTGTTGCCACAGAGTCGCAAATAGCCGCATGCATGCACGGCGTGCGGGACAAGGGGTTGATTTCCCCTCGCTACCGGTCATGTTGCAGGTGCGTAATGACCGGTGCCTTCCGGTCACACAAGAATTCCAGAACAGGCGACGGGGGTCACCGTGGGCGTTCCTTTGCTGCAGCAGGTCCGGGTCGGCGCATACATTATGAAGCAGCGGCTGCGCGGCACCGAGCGCTACCCGCTGGTGCTGATGCTGGAGCCGCTGTTCCGCTGCAATCTCGCCTGCCCCGGTTGCGGCAAGATCGACTATCCGAACGCGATCCTGAACCGTCGCCTCTCGGCCGCCGAGTGCATCGCCGCGGCGGAGGAATGCGGGGCGCCGATCGTGTCCATCGCCGGTGGCGAGCCGCTGATCCACAAGGAGATCGGCGAGATCGTCGACGGCCTGGTGGCGCGCAAGCGTTTTGTCTACCTCTGCACCAATGGCCTGCTGGTCGAGAAGAAGATCGACCTGCTGAAGCCGTCGCCGTACCTGACCATCCAGATCCACCTGGACGGCCTGGGCGAGCACCACGACAAGGCGGTGGCGCAGGACGGCGTCTTCGACAAGGCGATCGAGGCCATCCGGCTGGTGAAGTCCAAGGGCTTCCGCGTCAACATCAACACCACCTTCTTCGACAACGCGACGGCCGAGGAGGCCGCGCGGCTGTTCGACTTCGCCAGCGAGATCGGCGTCGACGGAATCACGGTCTCGCCGGGCTATGCCTACGAGCGTGCGCCGGACCAGCAGCACTTCATGACGCGCAAGCGGACCAAGCAGTTCTTCCGCGACCTGCTGCGCATCGGCTACGAGAAGAAGGCGAAGTGGCCGATCAGCCAGTCGCCGCTGTTCCTCGACTTCCTCGCCGGCAACCAGGACTACAACTGCACGCCCTGGGGCAACCCGACCCGCAATGTCTTCGGCTGGCAGCGCCCGTGCTACCTGCTGAACGAGGGCTATGTCGCGACCTTCCGCGAGCTGATGGAAGAGACCGAGTGGGAGCGTTACGGCACCGGCAACTATGAAAAGTGCGCCGACTGCATGGTCCACTGCGGCTACGAGGCATCGGCGGTGAAGGACATCGTCCGCAACCCGCTGAAGGGCCTGAAGGTGGCGCTGAAGGGTATCCGCACGTCCGGTCCGATGGCCCCTGAGATCAACCTGTCGAACCAGCGCCCGGCCGAGTACGTCTTCGACCGGCTGGTCGAGACCGCGATGTCAGACGCCCCCGCCGGCAAGCAGGGCGGGAAGACCTCCAACGCGGCCTAGGGTCCGGAAGGCGGCGGCGCTCGCCCGCGCCAGCCGCCAGATTGCCAGATATTCATTCGGACGCTGCATCAGCGACAGCGCCACGCGGTGCGGTCGCTCGTGCCCGTCCGGTCCGACCCCGACCAGTGCCGCGCGTGGCAGCAGCGTCCGCCGCCCGTCTGCCACGGCGCGCACCGCCAGGAACGGAACGCCGGCCTCCCGCGCCGCCCTGGCCAGGAAATGGCTCTCCATGTCCAGCGCCACCGCATCATAGGCGGCACCGAGGAATGCCTTCTGGCCGAGCGAGGTCGCGGCGTGGTCGACGCCCAGCATGGCGTCCGTCGTCGTCGCGCCGGCCAGGTCCAGCACTGCCGCATGCCAGGCCGCATCGGTGTGCAGTTCCTCGTCATCGGTCGTCCGGATCAGGCGCGGGATGACCAGGTCGCCCGGCTTCAGGCTGTCGGACAGGGCACCGGCGACACCGAAGCTGAGCAGCCGGGTCGCCCCTGCCGCGACCAGGGCATGCGCGGCAGCACGCGCGTTGGCGGCGATGGCGCCCGAGTAGCGGATATCGACCGGCTGTCCGGCACGGGCCGCCGCCTCGAGCAACGGGCGCCCCTCGCGCCGGATTCCGCAGAGCACGCCTGTGAGCGCCATGTGCCGATCGCCTGCCTTTTTGCCGGACCAGATATCGCAGACCGCGCCGCCGGGGTCAGCCCTTCCTGGCCGTCCCGTGCTTGCGAAGTGCCTCGCAGGGGTCCTTCGTGTCGAGGGCCGGGGTGAACAGAACCAGGTCGAAGGCGCCCGTTCCATAGTTCGCGAGATAGGCGAGGGGAGTGGTCATGTTCTCCTGGACCTCGAAGATGCCGACCGAGACAACCTTCGCAGCCGGCTGGACGACCCGGAGATACAATGGCACGCCGCGATCCTTGCGCGCGTGGCCGGCACCGGCGATCAGGACCGCGCCGTCGTCGGTCGCGACCTCGACCATCGCGAGGGCCAGGGAGACATCGCGTGCACGCTGCACGTTGACCATGCGGGGAATGATCTCGGTCGGGATCATGCCGCAATGGCTGCCGATGAGTTCGTTGCGAAGCGAGGCGTCGAGTTCGGGCGTCCACAGCGCGCGTGCGGCGACCAGTTCGGCGCTTGCCGCCGACAGTCCGCCCAGTCCCGCCCGGGCGATGCTGCGCCGGTCGTCGCGTGTCAGGTCGCCCGGAACCTGCGGCAGTCCGGCCTGCATCGCCACTTTCGCGATCGGGCGATAGATCGCCCAGTCGGGCCAGCCGCTCTCCTCCCAGTCGACCGCGGCACCCATGGCCTCCGGCGTCGCTTCCGGTCGTGACAGATAGCGGGCCAGCGCCGACGCCTTGTCGACAGGGATCATCTCCCAGGCCACACCGGGCCTGCGCCCGCCATCGACCAGGTCGGCCAGCAGCCGCGCCTGCAACAGGTGGTGGTCGGGATTGTCGTGCTTTTCGCCCAGCAGAAGGAAATCCGCCGAACGGATCAGCCGCGAGACTTCCGGCCAGTCGACCATGCGGCCGGACGCGGTGAGCAAGGCGCGGCCGACCAGCGGATGATCGGCCCGGACGCCCGTCTGCCAGCCGGTCAGCTTGATCCGTGGTCCGGCGTCGGCACCGGCGGGCGCGGCCGGTGCGACATCGCCGTTCGGGGCGGGTACCGCACAGGCTGCGAGCGCCAGTCCGGCAAGCACGATCAGTGTCCTGAGGGATCGCATCAGTTGGGCCGCTGCCTTTCGCCGGTGACGTCGGAGAGCATGGCCTTCACCGGCGCCATGTGGGGGTTGATGCGCAATGCCGCCTCGAAGGCCAGCATGGCCGCCGCCTGGTCCCCATTGCGCAGGCAGATCTGGCCAAAACCGGCCAGCGCGCCGAAGTGGCGCGGCTCGCGCTGCAGGGTCTCGCGGATGTCGGCGATGCTTTCGCGGTCACGGTCACAGATATAGTGCAGGGTGGCGCGCTTGTTCCATGCCTCGGCCCAGTCGGGCGCGTCCGCCACCAGCGCGTCGAGCAGCGGCAGCGCAATGTCGGGCTTGCGCCCGGCGATGGCGGCGATGGCGGCCTGCATCCGCTCCGAGAGCTGCTGGTCGTGGTGGTCGGTCCAGATCGCCCAGATCAGATCCTCGATCTCGAAGGGCAGGTCGCGGGTGTCGGGCCGGGCCAGGTCGCGGAACAGGGGCACCAGCCGGCGGGGAAGGGCCGGATGCGGCACGATCCCCTCCAGCCGGACCACAAGTTCCAGCGTGTCGTGGATGTCGAGGGCGATCCCCACGCCGGCTCCTCCCGGATCAGAGTATGCAGTGCTTGGCGAAGTCCGCCGCCTCGTTCGCGGTCCAGTCACCCTTCGGCTTGTCCTTCATCTCCCCGCACCATTCCTCGCTGCCGACCTCGGGGCTGCAGGCGGTGATGGGCAGGGCGAGACCGAGAAGGGCAAGGACAAGGATCAGGTGGCGCACGGGAACCTCCGGTACTGGTCGGCAAGGCCTAGCATGATCCGCCGGGCGCGGACTGTCATGGCTGTCATGCGCATGCGGCGGCGACCTGTGCCACCTTGTCCGCCATGGCGCGCCCGGCATCCAGCGTCAGCCAGCCGTCCGGATCCGTGCCCATCGTTTCCTGCCGGCGCGCCAGTTCGGCCGTCGCATCGGAGACATCGCCGCGCCGTCCGGCGATTCGCTCGAGGCGGAGTTCCAGCGGCGCCGCCAGCCAGATGCCGGTGAATCCGACGCCGCAGTCCCGCGCCAGTTCCGCCGCGGCGGCGCGCTCGGCCGGTTGCAGGCAGGCCGCGTCCAGGATCACGCTGCGTCCCCCGCCCAGTGCCATCCGTGCGCGGCGCAGCATCGCGCCATAGACCTCCCGGGAGGATTCGGGCGTGTAGTGACCCGGCGGCAGGCGTTCCTCTGGCGCGACGCCGGCAAGCCCCTTGCGGATGGCGTCGCTGCGCAGGATCACCGCGCCCGGGCGGCCTCCGAGACCGGGTGCCAGTGCCCGGGCCAGCGCACTCTTGCCGGTGCCGGAACGCCCGCCGACGGCAAGCAGGCGGGGCGGGGCGGCGGGGGACAGCAGGTCGATGGCGAGGTCGAGATAGGCACGGGCCTCGTCGGCCTTCGACGGGTCTTCCCGGGCCGCGAGGCCGCCGACCTTGGCGCGGATCGCCGCCCGGACCGCCATGAACAGTGGCAGCAGCGCCAGTCCGCCCCAGGCGACCCGCTCGTTGACCTCGCCGCGCGCGCCCATGGTCTCGGCCCAGCCGTTCAGCGCCGCACTGGCCGCATCGACCAGGCCGCGATGGATGAGATCCATCAGCAGGAAGGCAAGGTCGTAGAGAACGTCGATGACGGCGAAGTCGTCGTTGAACTCGATGCTGTCGAAGGGAGCCGGCTCGCCGTGCCAGAGCACGATGTTCTTCAGGTGCAGGTCGCCATGACAGAACCGGACCGCGCCATCGCTGCGCCGGCTGGCGGCAAGATCGCGAAGGCCATCCGCGACCGCCTTCATGTCACGGCCAAGGACGCGCGTCCGTTCGAGGTCGAGGACCGGCAACTTCGCCAGTTCCACCGCCTCGTCATGGACGAAATTCGCCAGCCGCACCGGCTGGTCCCGGATTTCGGAGGCCAGGTGCAGCATCGCCGCCGCGCGGCCGGTGCGCTCGGCCAGCCGCCGGTCCAGCTCGCCACGGCGTGCAATGGTGTCCAGCAGGTCCGCGGCGCGGAACCGGCGCATCACCACGGCCGGCTCCAGGCGGGTATCGCCCTCGTTGTCTTCGCCGGGCGCGCGGCAGTGCATCCGGTCATCGGCATCGCGCACCACCCAGCCGACCCCGAGGTAGAGATCGGGCGCGGTGCGCCGGTTCAGGTCCACCTCGCGGTCCGACATCGCCAGCCGTCGTTCGACCGTCGAATAGTCCATCCAGCCGTAGTCGACCGGCCGGCGCATCTTCCACGCGCGGTCGCCGGCCAGCACCACGCGCGCGCTGTGTGTATCGATCACCTCCGGCGCGATGCCGTGGTGCGCGGCCGGGGAGGCCAGGAAATCGGCGATCGCGCGCCAGTGCGACATTGCCCGTCCCGTTCGCAGTTGTGCGTCATCCCGTCGCGCCGACTGCCCAAGCTATCGCCAGCGCAGGGCGTTGGATAACATGTAGGCAACGCCGGAAAGAGCACAAACCGACGACATGTCGATCTGCCGCGCACCCGAGAGTGACGCAGTCAGGAGTGTTGTCGATGCGTGCCGACGAGATCCTCGCCCTTCCCTCCATGCCCCCCGGCAATCCGAGCTACCCCAAGGGGCCGTACCGGTTCAACGACCGCGAGTACTTCATCATCATCTACGAGACGGATCCGGACGCGATCCGTCACGCCCTGCCCGAGCCGCTGGAGCCGGACGGGTCGAACACCGTCTTCTACGAATGGATCAACATGCCCGACAGCTCGGGCTTCGGTTCCTACGAGGAGAGCGGCCTGGTGATCCCCTGCAGCTTCAGGGGCGAGCCGGTCAACTATACCCACATGATGTTCCTGAACGACGAACCGCCGATCTCGGCCGGACGCGAGATCTGGGGCTTTCCCAAGCGCTGGGGCGAGCCGAAGCTGTTCGTGGCCACCGACACGCTGACGGGGACGCTGGACTATTCCGGCGAGCGCGTGGCGATGGGCACCATGGGCTACAAGCACACCAACATGATCAAGGATCCGGCGAAGCGGAACGAGGCGCTGAAGAAGACCCAGATCAACCTGAAACTGCTGCCGCACGTGGACGGGTCGCCCGCCATCGCGCAGCTGGTGGCCTACAACCTGACCGACATCGACGTGGTGTTCCATTTCTCGGGTCCGGCGCGCTTGCACCTGGTGCCCCACGTCAACGCCCCTGTCGCAGACTTCCCGGTCAGGAAAATCATTGGCGGCAAGCACTTCAAGGCGAACCTGACCCTGCCCTATGGCCGGGTCGTTCACGACTACCTCGCCTGACCACAGGCGGATCGCAGGAGGAACAGCAATGCTGAAGGACAAGATCGCCCTGGTGACCGGCTCGACGTCGGGCATCGGCCTGGGCGTCGCCGAGGCGCTCGCCGGGCAGGGCGCCAAGATCATGATGAACGGCAGCCGCGACGCGGCCAAGGCCGAGCCGCAGCGCGCGGAACTGGAGGCCAGGTACGGCGTGGAGGTGCGCTATACCGCCGCCGATGCCTCTGACCCGCAGCAGATCGCCGACCTGGTGAAGGCGACGGAGCAGGCGTTCGGGCGCCTGGACATCCTGGTCAACAACGCGGGCATCCAGCACGTCTCGCCGATCGAGGATTTCCCGATCGACAAGTGGGACCAGATCATCGCCATCAACATGAGCTCGGTGTTCCACGCGGTTCGCGCGGCGCTGCCGGGCATGAAGGAGCGGCGCTTCGGCCGCATCATCAACATCGCCTCGGCCCACGGCCTGGTGGCCTCCCCGTTCAAGTCGGCCTATGTCGCGGCCAAGCACGGCGTGATCGGTTTCACCAAGACCGCCGCGCTGGAGGTCGCGACCTTCGGCATCACCGTCAACTCGATCTGCCCCGGCTACGTGCTGACGCCGCTGGTCGCCAAGCAGATCCCCGACACCGCCAAGGCGCGCGGCATCACCGAGGAGCAGGTGAAGCGCGACGTGCTGCTGGCGGCCCAGCCGACCAAGGAATTCGTCACCGTCGAGCAGGTGGGCGCGCTCGCGGCTTTCCTCGCCTCCGACATGGCCGCATCCATCACCGGTACCGCCTCGCCCATCGAGGGCGGCTGGACGGCCCAATGAACGTGGCCGCCCCCGTGACCAAGAAGCGGACCGGCCAGAACGGTGGCAAGCCGGTCAACCTGGCGCTGCAGGGGGGCGGCTCCCACGGCGCCTTCACCTGGGGTGTGCTGGATCGCCTGCTGGAGGACGATTCGCTCTCCATCGAGGCGATCAGCGGCACCTCGGCCGGCGCCATGAATGCCGTGGCGATGGCCGACGGCCTGGCCCGGGATGGCAATCTCGGCGCGCGCTATTCGCTCAGGGCGTTCTGGAAGGCGATCTCGGTCGCCGGCCGCAACAGCCCGATCAAGCGCACCGTGATCGACAAGCTGATGGGGAACTGGTCGCTCGACCATTCCCCCAGCTTCCTGTTCATGGACCTGCTGGGCCGGGTCGCATCGCCCTATGACCTCAACCCGCTGAACATCAACCCGCTGCGCCAGGTGCTGGAGGACTCGGTCGACTTCGATCTGGTGCGGAAGTGCGAGTCGGTGCGGCTCTACATTTCCGCCACCAACGTCGTCACCGGCCGCGGCAAGGTCTTCTTCCGCGAGGAACTCACCCCCGACATGGTGCTGGCCTCGGCCTGCCTGCCGTTCATGTTCCAGGCGGTCGAGATCGACGGCGTGCCCTACTGGGACGGCGGCTATGTCGGCAACCCGGTGCTGTACCCCTTCTTCAGCCGTTCGAAGTCGGCCGACATCATCATCGTGCAGATCAACCCGATCGTCCGGCCGGAGACCCCGCGCACGGCGCGGGAGATCCTGAACCGGGTCAACGAGGTGACGTTCAACTCCAGCCTGCTCGACGAGTTCCGTGCCATCGACTTCGTGCAGCGCCTGCTGGACAAGCACGAGATCGACGATGACCACTATCGCCGGATCAACCTGCACCGCATCGATTCCGGCGGCGAACTGCGCCAGCTCGGCGCGTCCAGCAAGCTCAACCCGGAATGGGACTTCCTGAAGCACCTGTTCCGCATGGGGCGGCGGTCGGCTTCTGCCTGGCTGGAAAAGAACTACGATGCCATCGGCGTGCACTCGACGCTCGATGTCCGCAAGGTGACGCGCGGCGAGGATATCGGCTGACCGTCTGGTTGCGACGCCAGGCCCGCCCTACAGCCAGCGGTCCCAATAGGGCGGGTCGCCGAAGTGGCCGGCCAGGAAGTCGATGAAAACCCGCACCTTGGGCGACAGGTGACGCCGGTGCGGATAGACCGCGTGGATACCGATCCCGGGGGTCTCGAAGTCGGTTAGGATCGGCACCAGCTTCTTCAGGCGGATGGCCTGGAAGCTGATGAAGGTCGGGTCGCGCAGGATGCCGACGCCGGCGATCGCCGCCTCGCGCAGCACCTCGCCGTTGTTCGACCGGATCGGGCCGTCGATCGGAACCGACAGCGGGCCCTCCGGCGTCTGGAAATGCCAGACGCCGGGATGCGGCGAGTAGGTATAGACCAGGCAGCGATGGTCCTTCAGGTCGCGCGGATGCTTCGGCGTGCCGTTCTTCTGCAGGTAGTCGGGGCTGGCCACCACCACGCCGCGCGCGGTGCAGAGCCGGCGCACCACCAGCGATGAGTCCTGCATCTGGGTGATGCGCACGGCGACGTCGTGGCCGCTCTCCACCAGGTCGACCACGGCGTCGTTCAGGTCGATCTCGACGCTGATTTCCGGATAGCGACAGGCAAAGGCGGCGACGGCGGGGGCGAGGTGCATGGTGCCGAAGCTCATCGGTGCATTGACCCGCAGGCGCCCGCGCGGCGCGCCCCCCAGGCTGGTCACCGCTTCCTCTGCCGCGTCGGCCTCGGCCAGGATGCGGGCGCAGTGCGTGTAGTAGATCTCGCCCGCCTCTGTCAGGCTGATCTGGCGCGTGGTCCGGTTCAGCAGCCGCGCGTTCAGCCGCTCCTCCAGCCGCGCCAGCTGCTTGGAGACCGCCGACTTGGAAATGCCGAGCCGCTCGGCCGCCGCGCCGAAGCTGCCGGTATCGGCAATGGCGGCGAAGGCCGCCATGGCGCCCAGGTCGTGCATGATCGGCCCCGCATTGTTTCCCACAGGAAACCGAATGTCCCATGCTACCGGGTGGACGCCAAGTGGCGTCTGCCCCACCTTGGACGGCTCACGGACCGGACGGACAGGGGAGCGGCGACATGGGACTTCTGGAAAACGGCGTCTGGCGCGACAAGCCACGCATCCCGTCGTCGAAGGGCGAGTTCATGCGGGTCGACGCGGCGCTGCGCAACTGGATCCGCGCCGACGGCTCCGGCGACTTCCCGCCCGCCGGCGGGCGCTATCACCTCTATGTTTCCTATGCCTGCCCCTGGGCGCACCGCACGCTGATCTTTCGCAAGCTGAAGGGGCTGGAGCACGCCATCTCGTTCTCGGTGGTCAGCCCGCTGATGCTGGAGAATGGCTGGGAGTTCACCGAATGGCCCGGCGCCACCGGCGACACGGTGAACGGCTTCACCTACATGCACCAGGTCTACACGGCGGCGAACCCGCGCTATTCGGGCCGCTGCAGCGTGCCGGTGCTGTGGGACAGGGAGCGGCGGACCATCGTCTCCAACGAATCGTCGGAGATCATACGGATGCTCAACGATGCCTTCGCCGGCATCGCCACCAATGACACCGACTACTACCCGGCCGACCTGCGCGGCGAGATCGACGCGGTGAACGAGCGCGTCTACGCCACCGTGAACAACGGCGTCTACCGTTCGGGCTTCGCCACCACGCAACAGGCCTACGAGGATGCGGTGACGGCGCTGTTCGACAGCCTGGACTGGCTGGAGCAGCGCCTGTCAGGCCAGCGCTATCTCGCCGGCGACCGGATCACCGAGGCGGACTGGCGCCTGTTCCCGACCCTGATCCGCTTCGATCACGTCTATCACGGGCACTTCAAGTGCAACATCCGCCGGCTGGTCGACTATCCGAACCTGTTTGCCTGGACCCGCGAGCTCTACCAGTGGCCGGGCATCGCCGAGACCGTGAACATGGATCACATCCGCTACCACTATTACTACAGCCACCCCCACGTGAACCCGACCCGGGTCGTCGCCGTCGGCCCGACCATCGACTTCAACGCGCCGCACGGCCGGGAGCGGCTGAGGGCAGCCTAAAGCCCCATCATCTCCAGCATCGTGCGGGTGAGGTCGCTCTTCGGGTCGGAGAGCGCGTCCAGCAGGGTGAAGTGGTTGGTTCCGGGCACCAGCATCGGCGGGCGGCGGATGCCGTGCAGGGCGACATAGCCGGTGGTCTGCGCGATCCAGCCCTCCGGTTCGTCGCCGCCGACGGTGACCAGCACGTCGCAGCCGGGCCGTGGCGCGCGTTCGGGCCGCATCAAGTCCTGGCGCGCGGCGATCTCCGGCGTCAGGCCGATCTCGGCGTTGATGCCGAGACGCATGGGCGCCGCCGGCTCGAAGATGCCAGACAGCAGCGCGGCGGAGCGCACCAGGTCGGCGGGCAGGCCGTCCCCGGTCCAGTCGTGGTTCGCGGCGACGGCCGAGAGATGCGCGCCAGCCGAATGGCCGCTCAGGTGCACGCCGTCCTCCGAGGCGCCGAGCGCCTTCGCATTGCGGGCGATATGGGCGATGCCGCGCATGACGGAACCGGTCAGGCCGTCCAGCGTCACCTCGGGGCAGAGCGGGTAGTTCAGCACCGCCACCGTGGCGCCGGCACCGACCAGCGGCTCGGCGACAAAGCTGTGCTCGTCCTTCGACAGCGCCCGCCAGTAGCCGCCATGGATGAAGATGTGCAGCGGCCCACCGAAGGGGCCGGGGAACAGGTCGAAGCATTCGCGCGGATGCGGGCCGTAGGCAATGCCGCGGCGCATGTCGAGCCGCTTGCGCGCCGCCGCCGCCAGTTCGCCGAAGCGCGCGATCTGCTCCCCCGCGTCCGGCACGGCCACGCGCGGGTTGAAGTGACGCTCCAGCTCCGCGTCGCTCAGCGATTTCCAGTCGAACATGTGATTCGTCCCTGATTTCGGCTCCGGCCCGCGCCCCCTCCCGGCCACCCATCCAGGATACTGTCGTCGGGCGGCCGGGAGGGGGCGTGGGCCGGTACAGCAGGCCCTGTTGAAGACTACCCCGCGTAGCAGCCGGCGGCCTTGGCGCGCCGGACCACCAGGCGATAGACCGTGTCGATGGTCGGCGTCGGGATGCCGGTGAGGCGGCCGAGTTCCGATACCGTGCCGATGATGGGCTCGATCTCCATGGTCCGGCCGCCCTCCAGGTCCTGCAGCATCGATGTCTTGTGCTCGCCCACCGCCTCGGCCGAGGCGATGCGCTTGTCGACGGTCATGGGGAAGCGGATGCCGAGGCGTTCGCCGATGGCCTTCGCTTCCTCCATCATCGCGGCAATGACGCTGCGCACGCCGTCATCCCGCGCCATGGCGACCAGCGTCGACTGGGTCAGCACGGAGACGGGGTTGAACGACAGGTTGCCCCAGAGCTTCACCCAGATCTCGTTGCGGATGTCGGGGCGGATCGGTGCCTTCACCCCGGCGGCGACCAGCGCCTCCGACAGGCGGACGATGCGGTCGGACTTGCCGCCCGCCGGTTCGCCCAGCGACAGCCGCTCGCCATAGCCCAGGCTGATCACGCCGGGTTCGGGGATCTCGGCGGCCTGCCAGACCACCGATCCGATCGCGCGCTCCGGCCCGATGCGGTCCCAGATCAGACCGCCGGGATCCGCCGATTCGAGGCGCTGGCCGGCAAACTCGCTCTTCTGGCCATGGAAATACCACCAGGGCAGGCCGTTCTGCGCCGTCACCACCGCCGTGTCGGGGCCGAGCAGGGGCTGGATCGCGTCGACGATGCCGGTGACACCATGCGCCTTGAGGGTCAGCAGCACGAAATCCTGCGGCCCCAGGTCGGCCGGATTGTCGGTCGCGACCGGGCGGACGGTGAATTCCTCGGTGGCCGAGACCAGCTTCAAACCCATTTCCCGGATCGCGGCAAGGTGCGGGCCGCGCGCGACAAGGCTCACGTCGGCGCCCTGGCGGGCCAGCATGGCGCCGACATAGCCGCCGATGGCGCCGGCGCCGTAGATGCAGATCTTCATGCGGAATGGCTCTCCGGAAGGTCGTCGTTTCAGGCTTCACAATAGTCCACCGCCGCCAAAGGCAAAGCGCCCCGTCGCGGACCCAAGCTGTATCGGCGATACTTGTTCGTCGAATGGACGGGGGGAGAGGCTGGGACATGCGGCTGACGGTGCAGACGGACTATGCCCTGCGGGTGCTGATGCATGTCGCGCTGCACGACGGGGACCGGCCGACCATCGGACAGATCGCGGCGGCCTATGGCATCTCCCGCAACCACGTCATGAAGGTGGTGCACCAGCTTGGGCTGGCCGGATTCCTGGAGACCCGGCGCGGGCAGGGTGGCGGCATCCGCCTGGCCCGGCCGGCGCGTGAAATCATCGTGGGCGATGTCGTCCGCAGTACCGAGCCTGATCTTGCCCTGGTCGCCTGCCTGGAGCCTGGCAACGGGTCCTGCGCCATCACCCCGGCCTGCGTGCTGCGCGGCGCACTGCAACGGGCGACCGAAGCCTTCCTGGGCGAACTGGACCGCGTCAGCCTCGCCGATCTGGTCGCGAACGGCGCCGCCCTGCGCGCCCTGCTGGCGACCGATGGTCAGGGGACGACGGACTGACGCATCGGTCCCGGCGGGCTGGCAGTTCACAAAGAAGTATCATAAATACATCTTTGTGAATGATCGATGGAGGCAGCGATGAGCATGCAGCAGGATATCCGCCCGCGCGTCGGGCCCGGAGTGGCGGCGGGCGTCACCGAGGCGATGATCCACGACGTGGTGCATGCCTTCTATGCCCGCGTGCGCCGCGATTCCCTGCTGGGGCCGGTCTTCGAGCGGGTGATCGGCGATGGCTGGGACGAGCACCTGCAGAAGCTCTGTGACTTCTGGTCGTCGGTGCTGTTGATGACCGGCCGCTTCAAGGGCGCGCCGATGCTGGCACACACGCGGATCGCGGAGATCGGGCCGGATCACTTCGCGCGCTGGCTGGACCTGTTCCGCCAGACAACGGCCGAACTCTGCCCGCCGGCGGCCGCCGACCTGTTCGCGCTGAAGGCGGCGATCATCGCGAAGAGCCTGCAGCTTGGCATCGCCACCAGCCGCGGCGAGGCGATCTGGCAGCCGCCCACCCGGCAGGATGGCTGAAACATGGTTCTGCCAACCGGGTTGCGGGCCGTTCGCCGGACGCCGGTCTTCGACGAGACCGGCATGCCGGACGCGTTGCGGAAGGATCATTCGACGCGGGAAGGCACCTGGGGGTTGATCCACGTCCTGTCGGGCAGGCTGGTCTACCGCGTGACCGATCCCCGGCGACCGGCGCGCGAAACGGAACTGACGCCGGCATCGGATCCGGGACTGGTGGAGCCGACGATCCTGCATGCGGTCGAGCCGGTCGGTCCGGTCCGGTTCTTCGTCGCGTTCTACCGCGAAGGCTGACGCCTACAGCAACCCGCCGGAGCGGAAGCTGAAATGGCCCTTGCGGCCGATCACCAGGTGATCGTGCAGTTCGACCCCCATGGCCTTGGCCGCGTCGCGCACCATGCGGGTCATCTGGATGTCCGCCTTGGACGGCGTCGGATCGCCGGACGGGTGATTGTGCACCATGATCAGGGCCGACGCCTCCAACTGAAGGGCGCGCTTGACCACCTCGCGCGGGTAGACGGGCGTGTGGTCGACCGTGCCTTTCTGCTGGATCTCGTCGGCGATCAGCACGTTCTTGCGGTCCAGGAACAACAGGCGGAACTGCTCGGTGGTGCGGTCGGACATGGAGGCCTTGCAGTAGTCCAGCAACTGCTTCCATGACCCCAGAACATGCGTGTTCATCACCCGGTCGCGGGCCAGGCGGACCGCCGCGGCCTCGACCGACTTCAGGGTCGCCAGCGCGACCTCGCCCATGCCCTTCACTTCGCGCAGCCGATCGGGATCGGCGGCGATGACCTCGGCGAAGCCGCCGAAGCGCTCCAGCAGGTCCTTGGCGAGCGGCTTGGTGTCGCCGCGCGGGTTGGCGGCCCAGAGCACCATTTCCAGCAGTTCGTAGTCGGGCAGGGCCTCGCCGCCCTGTTCGACCAGGCGTCGGCGCAGGCGTTCGCGATGGCCGTGATAGTGGGGCCGGCCGGGCTTCGCTTCCGCGTCGTCCGCCATCGGCCGCGCTCAGTAGGGCGGGCGGTGCAGCCCGGCGGGCGATTCGGTGAATATCTCCACGCCCGTCTCGGTGATGCCGACCGAATGCTCGAACTGCGCCGACAGCGAGCGGTCGCGTGTCACCGCGGTCCAGCCGTCCTCCAGGATCTTCACCCGCCAGTCGCCCAGATTGATCATCGGCTCGATGGTGAAGAACATGCCGGGCTTGAGCTCAAGGCCCTCGCCCGGGTCGCCGTAGTGCAGGACGTTGGGCGCATCGTGGAAGACGCGGCCGAGTCCGTGGCCGCAGAAATCGCGCACGACGGCGCAGCGCTCGCCCTCGGCGAAGTCCTGGATCGCCGCGCCGATATCGCCCAGCCGCGCACCGGGCTTCGCCGCCGCGATGCCGCGCATCATCGCCTCGTAGGTGATGTCGCACAGGCGCCTGGCCTTCAGCTTCGGCTTGCCGACGAAGAACATGCGGCTGGTATCGCCGTGCCAGCCGTCGACGATGACGGTGACGTCGATGTTCATGATGTCGCCGTCGCGCAGCACGCGATCGCCCGGGATGCCGTGGCAGACCACATGGTTGATCGATGTGCAGATCGACTTCGGGAAGCCGCGGTAGTTCAGCGGCGCCGGAATCCCGCCCTGCCCGGTGATGTGCTCGTGGCAGATGCGGTCCAGCGCGTCCGTGGTCACGCCCGGCTGCACGTGCGGCGTGATCAGGTCGAGGGTTTCCGCGGCCAGACGTCCGGCGCGCCGCATGCCCTCGAATCCGTCGGGGCCGTGCAGCTTGATCTGCCCGGTGTTGTGGCGCGGTGCGCTCTCTGCGGCGACGTAGTCCATACGAAGGTGCCTCGGGCGGCTGTCAGTCGGCAAGGACGGGCAAGGGATCGCCCGGATATATGGCGTTCGGGCTCACGCTGCAAGCATGGCAGACGGCCTCGACGCCCGCCGCACAGGCTGCGCGGAAGGCGGCGGCATAGGCCGGATCGATATCGCCGGCCAGCCGGAACGACCGGCCGTCGTCGCGGGGGCTGAGATAGAGCATCACGGCACGCCCGCCGTCGCGGACCACGGCAGCCAGTTCATCCAGGTGCCGGGCGCCCCGGGCGGTGCGCGAATCGGGGAACTCGACCACGCCCGGCGTCCTGGACATGGTCACGGACTTCACCTCGACATGGCAGGGCGGGCGGCCGGAACCTTCAAGGAGCAGGTCGATGCGGGACTTCTCGCCGTAGCGTACTTCCCGGCGTATCCGGCCATAGCCGGCAAGCGACGGAATGCGGCCGCCGGTGACAGCCTCGGCCGCGACGGCGTTGGGGCGCTGGGTATTGATGCAGACCAGGGTGCCGTCGACGTCCAGCAGTTCCAGCGTCCATTGCAGCTTGCGGCGGGGATCGTCGTGCGCGGTCAGCCAGACCACGGGCTCCGGCCGACCCGGGTCGAGCAGGGAAAGCATGGAGCCGGGATTGGGGCAATGGGCTGTGATCTGCCGGCCATCGGCCAGCCGGACATCGGCCAGAAAACGCTTGTAGCGGCGCAGCAGCCGACCCTGGATGAGGGGAGGATCGAAGATCATGAACCGCACGGTGGGGCAGGCCGGCCGTCCATGCAACGTCACCGGCCCGTCATTTTTCCGGAGCAAGTGCGCTTGACAGGGCGGCGGTGGGGGCGTATCCACCCGCTCGCTTCGCCACTGCGGGGGTGTAGCTCAGTCGGTTAGAGCGCTGGCCTGTCACGCCAGAGGCCGCGGGTTCGAGTCCCGTCACTCCCGCCATTTCGCCACTTGGCGCAACGTCCGCGAAGTGTCCCAAGTAAGCCCTTGATCTGCTATGAACTTTTCTCGCGACTGCGGTGGAATGACGCTTTCGCCGTCGATTGAGGGCGCCTATAATCCGGGCCGTTCGCAGTTGCGGTAGAAAAAGGAGGGTGGCGATGGAAGCGGCTTTGTCGCTGCTGGGCGAATATCTCCCGATCCTCATCTTTCTCGGCGTCGCGATCGGCCTGGCCAGCATCATGGTGATCGCTTCGTTCGTGATCGCGCGCCAGCGCCCGGACACCGAGAAGCTGTCACCTTACGAATGCGGTTTCGAGCCGTTCAGCGACTCCCGCAGCCAGTTCGACGTCCGGTTCTACCTGGTCGCGATCCTGTTCATCATCTTCGACCTCGAAGTGGCGTTCCTGTTCCCCTGGGCGATCTCGCTGGGCGAGATCGGCACGTTCGGGTTCTGGTCGATGATGATCTTCCTGGGCGTGCTGACCGTCGGATTCATCTACGAATGGAAGAAGGGGGCCCTGGAATGGGAATGAACCAGCGTCTTCCCGAGGTTACCGGCGACCAGGACGCGTTCTTCCGCGACGTCGGCGAGGAGCTTTCGGAAAAGGGCTTTGTCGTCAGCCAGTTCGACAAGCTGGTGAACTGGGCGCGCACCGGTTCGCTGTGGCCGATGACCTTCGGCCTGGCCTGCTGCGCCGTCGAGATGATCCACGCCTACATGCCGCGCTACGACCTCGACCGCTTCGGTGTCGTGCCGCGCGCCAGCCCGCGCCAGTCCGACGTGATGATCGTCGCCGGCACGCTGACCAACAAGATGGCCCCGGCGCTGCGCAAGGTCTATGACCAGATGGCGGAGCCGCGCTACGTCATCTCCATGGGCTCGTGCGCCAATGGCGGCGGCTACTATCACTATTCCTATTCGGTGGTGCGCGGCTGCGACCGCATCGTGCCGGTCGACATCTATGTCCCGGGCTGCCCGCCGACCGCCGAGGCGCTGGTCTACGGCATCCTGCAGCTGCAGCGGAAGATCCGCCGCACCGGCACCATCATGCGCTGAAGGCGACGGAGGCAGGCGAGCATCCGATGGAAGAGGCCCTGAAGGAAACCGGCGAGCATATCGAGGCGGCGCTGTCCGGCTCGGTCAATGCCGTGACCGTGGCGCATGGCGAACTGCGCCTGGACGTGCGTGCCGACCATATCGTGCGGGTACTGACCTTCCTGCGCGACGACCCGTCGTGCCTGTTCCAGTTGCTGATGGACGTCACGGCCAACGACTGGCCCGCGCGCACGCCGCGCTTCGACGTGGTCTACCACCTGCTGTCGCTGCGCCATAACCAGCGCATCCGCGTGGTGGTGACCACCGACGAGGAAACCCCGGTGCCGAGCGTGGTCGAGGTCTTCTCCAGCGCCAACTGGTTCGAGCGCGAGACCTGGGACATGTACGGCGTGATGTTCGCCGGCCATCCGGACCTGCGCCGCATCCTCACCGACTACGGCTTCGAGGGGCATCCGCTGCGCAAGGATTTCCCGCTGACCGGCCATGTCGAGCTCCGCTACGACGACGAGCAGAAGCGGGTGGTCTACGAGCCGGTGAAGCTGACGCAGGAATTCCGCCGGTTCGATTTCATGAGCCCGTGGGAGGGTGCGCAGTACATCCTGCCCGGCGACGAGAAGGCGTCCTGAGCATGGCCGAAGTCGAGATCAAGAACTACATGCTCAACTTCGGGCCGCAGCATCCGGCGGCCCACGGCGTGCTGCGCCTGGTGCTGGAGCTGGACGGAGAGATCGTCGAGCGCGCGGACCCGCATATCGGCCTGCTGCATCGTGGCACCGAGAAGCTGATCGAGCACAAGACCTACATCCAGGCCGTGCCCTATTTCGACCGGCTCGACTACGTCGCGCCGATGAACCAGGAGCATGCCTTCTGCCTGGCCATCGAACGGCTGCTTGGCCTGGAGGTTCCGCCGCGCGGCCAGGCGATCCGCGTGCTGTTCTGCGAGATCGGCCGCATCCTCAACCACCTGCTGAACTGCACCACCCAGGCCATGGACGTGGGCGCGATGACGCCGACGCTCTGGGGCTTCGAGGAGCGCGAGAAGCTGATGGAGTTCTACGAGGCCGCCTCGGGCGCCCGGCTCCACGCGGCCTATTTCCGGCCCGGTGGCGTGCACCAGGATATTCCGGCGGACATGCCGGAGAAAATCCTGGCCTGGTGCGAGACTTTCCCGAAGTTTCTTGACGATCTGGAAGAGCTTCTGACCGACAACCGCATCTTCCGGCAGCGGAACGCGGAGATCGGCACCATCAGCGTCAAGGACGCGATGGACTGGGGCTTTTCGGGCGTCATGCTGCGCGGTTCGGGCGTGCCGTGGGACCTGCGCAAGTCGCAGCCCTATGACGGCTACGAGAGCTATGACTTCGACATTCCGGTGGGCAAGACCGGCGACTGCTTCGACCGCTATCTCTGCCGGGTCGAGGAAATGCGCCAGTCGCTGCGCATCATCGAGCAGTCCATCCAGCGGATGCCGTCGGGTCCGGCCAGTTCCGAGAACCGCAAGATCGTGCCGCCGAAGCGGGGCGAGATGAAGCATTCGATGGAAGCGCTGATCCATCACTTCAAGCTGTATACCGAGGGCTTCCACGTGCCCGAGGGCGAGGTCTACGCCGCCGTCGAGGCGCCGAAGGGCGAGTTCGGGGTCTACCTGGTCTCCGACGGCTCCAACCGGCCCTACAAGTGCAAGATCTCGGCGCCCGGCTATCGCCACCTGCAGGCGACGGACTTCATGTCCCGGGGCTACCAGCTTGCCGATACCGTGGCGATCGTCGGATCGCTGGATGTCGTTTTCGGGGAGATCGACCGATGAGCGCGCCCGCGGGACCGGCTGTCGAGCAGCCGACGCATTTCGAGTTCACGTCCGAGAACCTGGCCGAAGCGCAGAAGATCATCGCGCGCTATCCGGCGGGCCGGCAGCAGAGCGCGGTGATGCCGCTGCTCGATATCGCGCAGCGCCAGCACGGCTGGCTGCCCGAGGTCGCGATCCGTCACGTCGCGACCATGCTGGGCATGCCCTACATCCGCGCCTACGAGGTCGCGACCTTCTACACGATGTACAAGCTGCGCCCGACCGGCCGCTGGTTCCTGCAGCTCTGCCGAACGACGCCGTGCTGGTTGCGCGGTGCCGATGAGCTGCGCCGTGCGATCAGGGACCGCACCGGCCTGGATTCCGCCGGCATGAGCGACGATGGCGAATTCAGCCTGCTGGAGGTCGAGTGCCTCGGCGCCTGCTGCAATGCACCCGTGCTGCAGGTGAACGACGACTTCTACGAGGACCTGGACTACGAGAGCTGCGTGAAGCTGCTGGACAGCCTGCGTTCGGGCGTCCAGCCGCCGGTGCGGCCGGCCATCGGGCGGAAATATTCCGAGCCCGTGACCGGCCGGAAGACGCTGCTGGCGCAGATGGGGGAGGGCGACTGAGATGCTGGAAGACAAGGACCGCATCTTCACCAACCTCTATGGCGACATGGACCCGGGCCTGGCCTCGGCCGAGAAGCGCGGCGTCTGGATCGGCACCAAGGAAATCCTCGACCGCGGCCCGGACGCGATCATCGAGGAGGTCAAGCAATCCGGCCTGCGCGGCCGTGGCGGCGCAGGCTTCCCGACCGGCCTGAAATGGTCGTTCATGCCCAAGAACAACACTGACCGCCCGGCCTACCTGGTGGTCAACGCCGACGAATCCGAGCCCGGAACCTGCAAGGACCGCGAGATCATCCGCAATGATCCGCACCGGCTGCTGGAGGGTTGCCTGGTTGCCGGTTTCGCCATGCGGACGCAGGCGACCTACATCTACATCCGCGGCGAGTTCTACAACGAGGCCCGCGTGCTGCAGGCCGCCATCGACGAGGCCTATGCGGCCGGCAAGATCGGCCGCAACGCCTGCGGCTCGGGCTACGACCACGACATCTACCTCCATCGCGGCGCCGGCGCCTATATCTGCGGCGAGGAAACCGCGCTGATCGAGAGCCTGGAAGGCAAGAAGGGGCAGCCGCGGCTGAAGCCGCCGTTCCCGGCCGCCTGCGGCCTCTACGGCTGCCCGACCACGGTCAACAACGTCGAGTCGATTGCCGTCTCGCCGGAGATCCTGAAGCGGGGCGCCGCCTGGTTCGCCGGTCTCGGTCGACCCAACAATGCCGGTACCAAGCTCTTCTGCGTCTCGGGGCATGTGAACACGCCCTGCAACGTCGAGGAGGAGATGGGCATTCCGCTGCGGGAACTGCTGGAGAAGCACTGCGGCGGCGTGCGCGGCGGCTGGGACAACCTGCTGGCCGTGATCCCCGGCGGATCGTCGGTTCCGGTGCTGCCCAAGTCGATCTGCGACGAGGTGCTGATGGACTTCGACAGCCTGAAGGCCGTCCAGTCCGGTCTCGGCACCGCCGCGGTCATCGTGATGGACAAGTCGACGGACATCGTCGCGGCCATCGCCAACCTCGCGCATTTCTACATGCACGAGAGCTGCGGACAGTGTACGCCGTGCCGCGAGGGCACCGGCTGGATGTACCGGGTGATGACCCGCATGGTGAAGGGGCAGGCGACGGTCGCGGAAATCGACCGCCTGCTGGAAGTCACCAAGCAGATCGAGGGTCACACCATCTGCGCACTCGGCGACGCGGCGGCGTGGCCGATCCAGGGGCTGATCCGGCATTTCCGGCCGGAACTCGAGAAGCGCATCCTGGCGCATCGCAAGCAGGCGGCCTGAGGCCGGACGGACCGGGACGAACGAGGGAAGCGGTCAGACCATGCCGAAGCTGACGGTAGACGGGATCGAGGTAGAGGTGCCCCAGGGCGCCACGGTGCTGCAGGCCTGCGAGGCCGCGGGCAAGGAGATCCCGCGCTTTTGCTACCATGAGCGCCTGTCCATCGCGGGCAATTGCCGGATGTGCCTCGTGGAGATGGAAAAGTCGCCGAAGCCCATCGCGAGCTGCGCGATGCCGGCCGGCGACAACATGGTGATCCACACCAACACGCCGGTGGTGAAGAAGGCCCGCGAGGGGGTGATGGAGCTGCTGCTCATCAACCACCCGCTGGACTGCCCGATCTGCGACCAGGGCGGCGAGTGTGACCTGCAGGACCAGGCCATGGCCTATGGCCGTGGCGGCAGCCGCTTCGAGGAGAACAAGCGGGCGGTCAAGGAAAAGTACATGGGTCCGCTGATCAAGACGATCATGACCCGGTGCATCCACTGCACACGCTGCGTCCGTTTCGTCGAGGAAGTGGCCGGCGTGCCGGATATCGGCGCGATCTACCGTGGCGAGAACACCGAGATCACGGCCCTGGAAAAGGTCGTCGACTCCGAGATGTCCGGCAATGTCATCGACCTTTGCCCGGTGGGCGCGCTGACGTCGAAGCCCTACGCCTTCAACGCCCGGCCCTGGGAACTGCGCAAGACCGAGACCATCGATGTGATGGACGCGCTGGGGTCGGCGATCCGGGTCGACGCACGTGGCCGCGAGGTGCTGCGCGTGCTGCCGCGGCTGAACGAGGACGTCAACGAGGAGTGGATCTCCGACAAGACCCGCTATGCCTGTGACGGCCTGCGCCGCCAGCGCCTCGACCGCCCGTTCGTCCGCCGTGACGGCAAGCTGAAGCCGGCGACCTGGCCGGAGGCATTCCAGGCCATCGCCGAACAGCTGAAGGGCAAGGACGGTTCCAGCATCGCGGCCATCGCCGGCGATCTCGCCGCGCTGGAAGAGATGACGGCGCTCAAGGACCTGATGGCGGCGCTGGGTTCGCCCAATCTCGACTGTCGCCAGGACGGCATGAAGGCCGGCGGCGGCGAGCGCGGCGACTACCTGTTCAACGCGACCATCGCAGGTATCGAGCAGGCGGACGCGATCCTGCTGGTCGGTACCAATCCGCGCAAGGAAGCCGCGGTGCTGAACGCGCGCATCCGCAAGACCTGGGTGCAATCGGCCGGCGACCTGAAGATCGGCCTGGTCGGCGAGAATGCGGACCTGACCTATCCGGTGGAGTACCTGGGGGCCGGTCCGGCGACCCTGGGCGAACTGGTCGCGGGCACGCATCCCTTCACCCAAGTGCTGCGCAATGCCCAACGGCCGATGATCATCGTCGGCGCGGCCGCGCTGGCGCGGGCGGATGGCGCGGCGGTCTGGAACGCGGCCAGGCAACTCGCGACCGATGTCGGGGCGATCGGCGACGAATTCAACGGGCTGTCCCTGCTGCATACGGCTGCGAGCCGCGTCGGCGGCCTTGAACTCGGCTTCCTGCCGGGCGAGGGCGGACGCGACGTCGCCGGCATCCTGGCCGGCGCCGCGGCGGGCGAGATCGGCACGGTGTTCCTGCTGGGCGCCGACGAGATCGACATGGCGCCGCTGGACAAGGCCTTCGTGGTCTATGTCGGCAGCCATGGCGATGCCGGTGCGCATGCAGCGGACGTGATCCTGCCGGCGGCGGCCTATACCGAGAAGTCCGGCACGTGGATCAACACGGAAGGTCGCATCCAGATCGGCGAGGCGGCGGCGACGCCGCCCGGCGAGGCCCGCGAGGACTGGAAGATCTTCCGTGCGCTGTCGGCGGTGCTGGGCCACACGCTGCCCTATGACGACATCGATGCGCTGCGCGAACGCATGACCGGCCTGATCGAGGACATCGGCGTGGTCGACGTGGCGCGCCCCGGTGCCTGCGGACCGGTCGCGGCCGGCGCCATGGACGACGCGCCGTTCGGCCATGCGGTCGACGACTTCTACATGACCAACCCGATCGCGCGGGCGAGCCAGACCATGGCCGAATGCTCGCGCCTCTATTCGGTCGGCAAGGCCGCCAGCGCGGAGGCGACGGGCACCCATGGCTGAGTTCTGGTCCGACTACCTGTTGCCGTTCCTGATCATCCTCGGCCAGATCCTGCTGATCGTGGTGCCGATGCTGCTGGCCATGGCCTACCTGACGCTCGCCGAGCGCAAGGTGATCGGCGCCATGCAGCTCCGCCTCGGCCCGAACGTGGTCGGCCCCTTCGGCCTGCTGCAGCCGCTGGCCGACGGCCTGAAGCTGATGCTGAAGGAGACGGTGTTCCCGACCGGCGCCGACAAGGTGGTGTTCGTCGTCGCACCGATGCTGACCTTCATCCTGGCGCTGATCGGCTGGGCGGTGATCCCGTTCGACGACGGCTGGGTGGTGGCCGACATCAATGTCGGCGTGCTCTACCTCTTCGCCATCTCCTCGCTCGGCGTCTACGGCATCGTGATGGCCGGCTGGGCGTCGAACTCGCGCTACGCCTTCCTCGGCGCCATGCGCTCGGCGGCGCAGATGGTCTCCTACGAGGTCTCCATCGGCTTCGTCATCATCACGGTGCTGCTCTGTGCCGGCACGCTGAACCTTTCGGAGATCGTCCGCGCCCAGGAATCGGCCGGCATCGCCTGGCTGCTGGGCATGGAACATGGCGGCATCCTCGGCTGGTACGTCTGGCCGCTGTTCCCGATGTTCATCATCTTCTTCATCTCGGCGCTGGCTGAGACCAACCGCCATCCCTTCGACCTGCCGGAGGCCGAGGCGGAACTCGTCGCCGGCTACCAGGTCGAATATTCGTCGATGACCTTCGCGCTGTTCTTCCTCGGCGAGTACATGAACATGATCCTGATGAGCGGCCTGACCGCGATCATGTTCCTGGGCGGATGGCATTCGCCGATCCCGGGCGACGACGTCATCCCCGGCATCATCTGGTTCGCGCTGAAGATCAGCTTCCTGCTCTTCGTCTTCATCTGGGTGCGCGCCACCCTGCCGCGCTACCGCTATGACCAGCTCATGCGCCTCGGCTGGAAGGTCTTCCTGCCGATCTCGCTGTTCGCCGTCGCCTTCTATGCGGGCGTGCTGGTCTACGGCGGCTGGCTCGGCGCCTAGGAACCGTCAGGGAGGAACCGAAACGATGGGCGTCTTCGACCGCACCGCGCGTTCGATCCTGCTGAAGGACATGCGCACCGGCATGTGGCTCACGCTGCGCTACATGTTCCGGCGCAAGGCCACGCTGAACTATCCCTACGAGAAGGGGCCGCTCAGCCCGCGCTTCCGCGGCGAGCATGCGCTGCGCCGCTATGCCAACGGCGAGGAGCGGTGCATCGCCTGCAAGCTCTGCGAGGCGATCTGCCCGGCGCTGGCGATCACCATCGAGGCCGAACCGCGCGAGGACGGCAGCCGCCGCACCACGCGCTACGACATCGACATGACCAAGTGCATCTACTGCGGCTTCTGCCAGGAAGCCTGCCCGGTCGACGCCATCGTCGAGGGACCGAACTACGAGTTCGCGACCGAGACGCGCGAGGAGCTCTTCTATGACAAGGAAAAGCTGCTGGCGAATGGCGACCGCTGGGAGAGCGAGATCGCATCGAACCTGGTGGCCGACGCACCGTATCGCTGAGGAAGGCCGGCGCGTCGGGGGCGCCGGACCGAGGGACTGAAAGAGAAAGAGGGGACCGGCCCGTGATCTTGCCGTCGCTCGCATTCTACATGTTCGCGTTCATCACCGTCGCCTGCGGCGTGCTGGTGATCGCGTCGCGCAACCCCGTGCATTCGGTCCTGTTCCTGATCCTCGCCTTCTTCAATTCGGCGGGGCTGTTCGTGCTGATGGGGGCCGAATTCCTGGCGATGATCCTGATCATCGTCTATGTCGGCGCCGTCGCCGTGCTGTTCATGTTCGTCGTGATGATGCTGGACATCAACTTCGTCGAACTGCGGCAGGGCTTCCTGCAGTACATGCCGATCGGCCTGCTGGTTGGCTTCGTGCTGCTGATCGAGATCCTGATGGTCGTCGGCACCTGGGTGATCGCGCCGGAGATGGCGGGGCAGGTGACCGCGCTGACACCGGACCCGGCGGTCCGCCAGAACGTCGCCGCCATCGGCGACCTCGTCTACACCCGCTACGTCTACCTGTTCCAGGCGGCCGGCATGGTCCTGCTGGTGGCCATGATCGGCGCCATCGTGCTGACGCTGCGCAAGCGCGGCGGGGTGAGGCGCCAGGATATCGGTCGCCAGACCAGCCGCCCGCGCGCCGCCTCGGTCGAGGTGCGCAAGGTCCAGCCGGGCCAGGGCGTCTGAGGCGCAAGGAGGGGACAAGACATGGAAATCGGTCTCGGCCACTACCTGACCGTCGCGGCGATCCTGTTCACGCTGGGGATCTTCGGCATCTTCCTGAACCGGAAGAACGTGATCATCATCCTGATGTCGATCGAGCTCATGCTGCTCGCGGTCAATATCAACCTGGTCGCCTTCTCGACCTATCTCGGTGACCTCGTCGGCCAGATCTTCGCGATGTTCGTACTGACCGTCGCCGCCGGCGAGGCTGCGATCGGGCTGGCCATCCTGGTGGTCTATTTCCGCAATCGCGGCTCCATCGCCGTCGAAGACATCAACCTGATGAAAGGCTGAGCCGGCCCGCCATGATGTATGTGCTGATCGTCTTCGCCCCGCTGCTCGGCGCCCTGCTGGCCGGACTCTTCGGCCGCAGCCTGGGCGACCGCGCCTCGATGCTGCTCACCTCGCTGCTGATGACCCTCGCGGCGGTGCTGAGCTGGGTCGGCTTCTTCGATGTCACGCTGGGCCACAACACGGCGCATGTCGAACTGCTCGACTGGATCCGCTCCGGCAGTTTCGAGGTGAGCTGGGCCCTGCAGATCGACTCGCTCACCGCCGTCATGCTGGTGGTGGTGAACACCGTCTCCTGCCTCGTGCACTGGTACTCGATCGGCTACATGGCGCACGACCCGGCGAAGCCGCGCTTCTTCTCGTACCTGTCGCTCTTCACCTTCGCCATGCTGATGCTGGTGACCAGCGACAACTTCGTGCAGCTCTATTTCGGCTGGGAGGGCGTCGGTCTCGCCTCCTACCTGCTGATCGGCTTCTGGCATCACAAACCGTCGGCCAATGCCGCGGCGATGAAGGCATTCATCGTCAACCGCGTTGGCGACTTCGGCTTCGCCCTCGGCATCGCCGGCATCTTCCTGGTCTATGACGCCGTGACGTTCGAGGCGGTCTTCGCCGCGACACCGGACATGGCGGGCAAGACCTTCTCCTTCCTCGGGATGGAAGTGGACATCCTGACCACCATCTGCCTGCTGCTGTTCCTGGGCGCGATGGGCAAGTCGGCGCAGTTGCCGCTGCACACCTGGCTGCCGGACGCGATGGAGGGCCCGACACCGGTGTCGGCGCTGATCCACGCCGCGACCATGGTCACCGCCGGCGTCTTCCTGGTGGCGCGCTGCTCGCCCATGTTCGAATACGCGCCCGATGCGCTGGCCGTGGTCGCCGTCGTCGGCGCGACGACCGCCCTGTTCGCCGCGACGGTCGGCCTGGTGCAGAACGACATCAAGCGCGTCATCGCCTATTCGACCTGCTCGCAGCTCGGCTACATGTTCTTCGCCGCCGGCCTGTCGGCCTATCCGGTCGCGATCTTCCACCTGTTCACCCATGCCTTCTTCAAGGCGCTGCTGTTCCTTGGCGCCGGCTCGGTGATCCATGCGGTCCATGACGAGCAGGACATGCGAAAGATGGGCGGCCTGGCCCCGCACATCCGCAAGACCTGGGCAATGATGTGGATCGGCAGTCTGGCGCTGGCCGGCATCGGCCTGCCGGGACTGTTCGGCTTCGCGGGATTCTATTCGAAGGACCTGATCCTGGAGAGCGCGTTCGCTGCCGAAGGCGGCGTGGCGGACTATGCCTTCCTGCTGGGTATCGGTGCGGCCTTCCTGACCGCGTTCTATTCCTGGCGCCTGATCTTCATGACGTTCAACGGCGCACCGCGCGCGCCCAAGGACGTCATGGCCCATGTCCACGACTCGCCGCCGGTGATGATGATCCCGCTGGCGATCCTGGCCCTGGGCGCGATCTTCGCGGGCGTCGTCTTCTACGAGATGATGACCGGCCATCACTGGCACGACTTCTGGGGCCACGCGATCCTGATCCTGGAGCATCACACGGCGCTGGCGCATGCCCACGACGTGCCGACCTGGGTGAAGTGGCTGCCGCTGGTGGTCTCGGTCGGCGGTATCGGGCTGGCCTGGGTGATGTACGTCCGCGCGCCCGACCTCGCGGCCGGCATGGCCCGGACCCACCGCGCGCTGTACCTGTTCCTGCTGAACAAGTGGTATTTCGACGAGCTCTACGACTGGATCGTCGTCCGTCCGGCCAAGGCGCTCGGCCGCTTCTTCTGGAAGCGCGGCGACGGCAATGTCATCGACGGCCTGGGCCCGGACGGCATCTCGGCCAGCGTGCTGAACCTCGCTCGCCGCGCCGGCCTGCTGCAGACCGGCTATGTCTACCATTATGCGTTCGCGATGCTGATCGGCGTCGCTGTCCTGGTCACCTTCTACTTCTACGCGTTCGGGGGCTGATGCGATGTCGGACTGGCCGCTGCTCAGCATCATCACCTTCGCCCCGCTGGTCGGCGCACTGGTGATCCTGTTCTTCGTCCGCGGTGACGACGCGGATGCCCAGCGCAATGCGCGCTCGGCCGCGCTCTACGTCACGCTGGCGACCTTCGTGCTGTCGCTGGTGGCATGGGCGGAGTTCGACAGTTCCGTCGCCGGCTTCCAGCTGATGGAGGAGGGCAACTGGATCGGCTACGGCATCGACTACCGGATGGCGGTCGACGGCATCTCGCTGCCGTTCATCCTGCTGACCACGTTCCTGATGCCGCTCTGCATCCTGGCGAGCTGGGAAGCGATCAATACCCGGGTCAAAGAGTACATGATCGCCTTCCTGCTGATGGAGACGCTGATGATCGGCGTCTTCTGCGCGATGGACCTGCTGCTGTTCTACCTGTTCTTCGAGGCCGGCCTGATCCCGATGTTCCTGATCATCGGCATCTGGGGCGGACAGCGGCGCATCTACGCCAGCTTCAAGTTCTTCCTCTACACGCTGCTCGGCTCGGTGCTGATGCTGCTGGCGATCCTGTGGATCTACTTCGATGCCGGCACCACCAGCATCCCGGCGCTGATCGCCCGCGCGGCCGAGGCCGACACGGCGATCCCGGCGAACATCCAGGGCTGGCTGTGGCTCGCCTTCTTCGCCTCCTTCGCGGTGAAGATGCCGATGTGGCCGGTGCACACCTGGCTGCCGGACGCGCATGTCGAGGCGCCGACCGCCGGTTCCGTGATCCTGGCCGGCGTGCTGCTGAAGATGGGGGGCTACGGTTTCATCCGCTTCAGCCTGCCGCTGTTCCCCGCCGCGTCGGCCGAGTACGCGCCGATGGTCTTCGCCCTGTCGGTGATCGCGGTGATCTACACCTCGCTGGTCGCGCTGATGCAGCAGGACATGAAGAAGCTGATCGCCTACTCGTCGGTCGCGCACATGGGCTTCGTCACCATCGGCCTGTTCACCCTGAACGTGCAGGGCATCCAGGGCGCGATGTTCGTGATGCTGGCGCATGGCCTGATCTCGGGCGCGCTGTTCCTCTGCGTCGGCGTTGTCTATGACCGCCTGCATACCCGCGAGATCGCGCGCTATGGCGGCCTGGTCGAGAACATGCCGCGCTATGCCGTGGTCTTCCTGCTGTTCACCATGGCATCCGTCGGCCTGCCCGGTACCGCCGGTTTCGTCGGCGAGTTCCTGGCCATCGTCGGCGCGTTCGAGGCCAATACCTGGGTCGCGACCCTGATGACCACCGGTGTCATCCTGGGCGCGGCCTACGCGCTGTGGCTCTATCGCCGCGTGGTCTTCGGCAAGCTGGAGAAGGAAGACCTCAAGCCGCTGAAGGACCTGAGCAAGCGCGAGATCCTGGTCTTCGCGCCTCTGGTCGTCACCGTCCTGTGGCTCGGCATCTACCCGTCGACCTTCCTCAACATGATGGAACCGGCGGTCCAGAACCTGGTCGAACATCACGAGAAGGCACTGGCGGCCACCGAGGCCGCGGGGCAGGCCAAGGCGCTCGCCGCGGTCACGGGCGAGTAGGGGAACAGTCCGATGATGCATGACTACGCTGTCGCGACGCCGGAGATCCTGCTCGCTGTCTCGTCCATGGCGCTGCTGATGATCGGCGCCTTCAGCAAGGGCGGCGACAGCGGTCGCACCGTGTCCTGGCTGGCCGTGCTGGCCCTGGTCGTTGCCGCGGTGATCGTGGCAACCGGCGAGGGCACGAGCGTCACTTTCGCCGGCATGTTCGTCGCCGATCCCTTCGCCCGCTTCGCGAAGATCCTGATCCTCGGCGGCTCGGCGGTCGCCATCATCCTGTCGCTGGCCTTTGTCCGGCGCGAGGGGATGGACCGGTTCGAGTACCCGGTGCTGATGGTCATCGCGACTCTCGGCATGCTGATGATGGTGTCGGCCAACGATCTGATCTCGCTCTACATGGGCATCGAGTTGCAGAGCCTGCCGCTCTACGTGCTGGCCGCCTTCAAGCGCGACTCGACGCGGGCGACCGAGGCCGGCCTGAAGTATTTCGTCCTTGGCGCGCTGTCGTCGGGCATGCTGCTCTACGGCTGCTCGATGATCTACGGCTTCACCGGGGCGACCGGCTTCGACGCCATCGCCGCCGCGCTGCAGGGCACCGAGCGTGCCGGCATCGGGCTGGTCATCGGCATCGTCTTCCTGTCCGCCGGCCTCGCCTTCAAGGTCTCCGCCGTGCCGTTCCACATGTGGACACCGGACGTCTACGAGGGCGCGCCGACCTCCGTCACCGCCTTCTTCGCCACTGCGCCGAAGATTGCCGCGCTGGCGCTGTTCCTGCGCGCGCTGCTCGAGCCGTTCGGCGGCATCACCCATGACTGGCAGCAGATCGTCTGGCTGATCGCCCTGCTGTCGATGGTGCTGGGCGCCTTCGCGGCCATCGGCCAGTCGAACATCAAGCGCCTGATGGCCTATTCCTCCATCGGCCATGTCGGCTACGCGCTGGTTGGCCTGGCGGCCGGTACGCCGGAGGGCGTGCGTGGCGTGCTGGTCTATCTCGCCATCTACCTTGTGATGAACCTGGGCACCTTTGCCTGCATCCTGTCGATGCGCCGTGGCGACCGCATGGTGGAGGGGATCGACGACCTGAAGGGCCTGGCCAAGACCCATCCGGCGATGGCCGCGGCACTGGCAGTGTTCATGTTCTCGCTCGCCGGCATCCCGCCGCTGGCCGGTTTCTTCGGAAAGTTCTACGTCTTCATGGCCGCCATCAACGCCGGGCTCTACATCCTGTCCGTCGTCGGTGTGATCGCCAGCGTGGTCGGTGCCTACTACTACCTGCGCATCATCAAGATGATGTACTTCGACGACGCGCAGGAGACGCTGGCGCGGCCGCTCGGCAGTGAGGTTGCGGTGGTCATGACCGTGACGGCGGTGCTGGTACTGGCCTTCGTGATCGTGCCCGGTCCGCTGCTCGACGCCGCCTCGGTCGCCGCGGGCAGCCTGTTCGGCTGACCGCCATCCTGCCCGGTGCCGATATCCGGATCGTCCCGGACGATCCGGCGGCCGGCGACGTGCGGCCACTGCTGGCCGCGCACCTGGCGCATTCCTTCGCCAGTTCGCCGGCGCAGAGCGTCCATGCATTCGACGTGGCGGCCCTGGCCGGCCCCGATGTGTCATTCTGGACCGCAAGGATCGACGGCGTGGTCGCGGGGTGCGGTGCGCTTCGGCAGATCGATGCCGTCCACGGGGAGGTCAAGTCGATGCACACCGACGCAGCCGCGCGCGGCAGGGGCATCGCGCGTGCCATGCTGGATCACATCATCGCCGAGAGCCGGCGCCGCGGCTATCACCGGCTCAGCCTCGAGACCGGGTCCAGGGATGCCTATCTGCCGGCGCGGCGGCTCTATGCCGGCGCCGGATTCACGCCATGCGGGCCGTTCGCCGACTACACCGAGGACCCGGAGAGCGCGTTCATGACGCTGGAACTGGAACCGGACAGGGAGGGGGAGCCATGACGACAGAGCGCTTCCGCCATATCCGCCTCGACGACGTGGGCTCGACCAATGACGAGGCCCGCTCGCGGATGATCGTGTTCCCGGGCGAGGAATTCGTGGTCACCGGCGTGCGGCAGCTCTCCGGACGCGGGCGCCGGGGCCGGACCTGGGTCAGCCCGGAGGGCAACGTCTACGCCTCCTTCCTGATCCGCGCCCAGGCGCCGACCGGGCGCCTGCCGGAACTCTCCTTCGTCGCGGCGCTGGCGGTGGCCGAGGCTGCGTCGGCCTTCGTCGACCCGCCGGGACGGGTCCGCTGCAAATGGCCCAACGACGTGCTGGTCGACGGCGCCAAGGTTTCCGGCATCCTGCTGGAGACGGCGACGGACACGTCGGGAAAGATGGTGGTGATCGCCGGGATCGGCATCAACGTCGCCACCAAGCCGTCGGACACGCCCTATCCGGCGGTCGCCCTGTCGGCCTGTTCGCCAGAGGCCAGCGTCGACGGCGTCTTCACCATGCTCAGGGCCAGCTTGACGACATGGCTGCAAACATGGGAAACGCACGGCTTCGCGCCGGTCCGCGCGGCCTGGCTCGGCCTGGCGGACGGTGTCGGCGAGCCGGTGGTCGTCCGGCTGGCGGATGGCGAACTGCACGGCCGCTTTGCCGGCCTGGACGAGTCCGGCGCCTTGATCCTGGAAATGCCGCAGGGCGACGTCAGGCGCATCACGGCCGGGGACGTGTTCCGGCCGGCACAGGCAAGACAGGGGGAATCGGATGCTGCTGGCCATTGACGCGGGCAACACCAACACGACGTTCGCGGTCTTCGACGGCGAGCGCATCGTCGGCGAATGGCGCGCGAGCACCAGTTCCAGCCGCACCGCCGACGAGCATGCCGTCTGGCTGGCGAGCCTGATGAACCTCGTGGAGCTGAGCCCGAAGTCCATCGATGCCGCGATCATCGCGACGGTGGTGCCGCAGGCGCTGTTCAATCTCCGCACCCTCTGCCGGCGCTATTTCAACTGCGAACCCGTGGTGATCGGCGACCCGGACGTCGACGTGGGCATCCAGGTGCTGGTCGCGCGCAGCCGCGATGTCGGCGCGGACCGCATCGTCAACGCCGTCGGCGCCAAGCTGCTGTATGGCGGGCCGGCGATCATCGTCGACTTCGGTACCGCGACGACCTTCGATGTCATCAACAATGATGGTGACTACATCGGCGGCGTGATCGCACCGGGCATCAATCTCAGCCTCGAGGCACTGCACCTCGCCGCGGCCAAGCTGCCGCGCATCGCCATCGAGCGCCCGTCGCGGGTCGTCGGCGACGACACGACGTCGGCGATGCTGTCCGGTGTCTATTACGGCTATATCGGCCTGATCGAGGGCCTGGTGGCCCGTATCCGGCAGGAGCAGGGCGGCATGGTCAAGGTCATCGCCACAGGCGGGCTGGCGCCCATGATCTCCGACGGCACCGACATCTTCGACGTGATCGACCGCGACCTGACGATGAAGGGCCTGCTGGAGATCAGCCGCCGCAATCCGAGGACGCTCTCATGAGCGCAGCCCATCCGCATCGCGACCGCCTGGTCATGGTACCGCTGGGGGGCTGCGGCGAGATCGGGATGAACCTGACGCTCTATGGCGCGGCCGGGCGCTGGCTGATGGTCGATTGCGGCATGACCTTCGCGGATGACACCCTGCCGGGCGTCGACATCGTGGTGCCTGACCCGACCTATGCCGAGACCGAGGCGGATGCGATCGAGGCGCTGGTGATCACCCACGCGCACGAGGATCACCTGGGCGCGGTGCATCATCTCTGGCGCCGGTTCCGCTGCCCGGTCTACGCGACGCCCTTTGCCGCCACGCTGCTGCACCTGAAACTGGAAGAGGCGGGGATCGCCGACCAGGTCGAGGTCCATGTGGTCCGCGACGACCGTCCGCTGGTGCTGGGGCCGTTCCGGGTGACGATGATCGGCCTGACCCACTCCACGCCGGAAATGCAGGCGCTCGCCATCGAGACGCCGCACGGCACGATCATGCACACCGGCGACTGGAAGCTCGATCCGGACCCGCTGGTCGGTCCGGCCTCCGACGAGGCCGCGCTGAAGGCCTGGGGCGACCGGGGCGTGCTGGCGCTGGCCTGCGACTCGACCAACGTGTTCAATCGCGGCACGTCGGGTTCCGAAGCCGACGTGCGCCGGCGGCTGACCGAACTGGTGGCCGACCGCAAGGGCCTGGTGGTCGTCTCCACCTTCGCGTCCAACATCGCCCGCATGGAAAGCGTGGCCCGCGCCGCCGAGGCCGCCGGACGGCGCTTCGCGCTGGTCGGTCGCTCGCTGTGGAAGTTCCACGAGGCTGCCCGCGCGGCCGGCTACATGGCCGACATACCGGCGCCGCTGACGGACAGGGATGCCGCCCTGCTGCCGCGCGAGAAGGTCCTGCTGCTCTGCACGGGTTGCCAGGGCGAGCCGCGTGGCGCCATGGCGCGCATTGCCGGCGAGGACCATCCGCATGTCCGCCTGCGCAAGGGCGACACGGTGCTGTTCTCGTCCAAGATCATCCCGGGCAACGAGCGGACGCTGTTCCGCATGCACAACCAGCTGGCCCTGACCGGGGTGCAGGTGATCACGGAGAAGGACGAGGCGATTCACGTTTCCGGCCACCCCGCCCGCGACGAACTGCGCCGCATGTACGACCTGGTCCGGCCGCGGATCGTGGTGCCGGTGCATGGCGAGGCCCGCCACCTGATCGAGCAGGCGCGCTTTGCCGTGGAGGACTGCGGCGTCGGCGAGGCGCGCGTGGTGCTGAACGGCGATATCCTGGCGCTGGCGCCGGGCGAGGCGGGTATCGTCGGCGAGGTTCCGGTCGGACGGCTGGCGGTGGATGCCGCCGGTCTGGTCATGACCGAGGCGTCCATCATCCAGGACCGCCGCAGGCTGAGCTACAACGGCGCAGCCATGGTGGTGCTGGTGGTCGATGACCGCAGCGAGCTGGTCGAGGATCCGCGCGTCACGCTGATCGGCGTCGCCGAGGGCCGGGAGCGCGAGTCGCTGCTGGGCGATATCGAGGTCGCCATCGAGCGGGAACTCGGCAAGGCCAATGGCCGCCGGCCCGCCGATGACGATACACTGGCGGAGGCGGCGGTCCGCGCGTTGCGGCGCACCGTGCGCCAGGCCAATGGCCGCCGCCCCGTGACCGAATGTGAGGTGGTGCGTCTGGAACCCGGGGAGCGGGTACCGGAGCACGCGTTGAAGGAGGCTGTGTGATGATCGGTCGTCTCAATCATGTTGCCATCGCGGTTCCGGATCTCGCGGCCGCGGCGGCGGTCTACCGCGAC
Source organism: Pseudomonadota bacterium (assembly GCA_036154895.1). Lineage (GTDB taxonomy): Bacteria > Pseudomonadota > Alphaproteobacteria > Minwuiales > Minwuiaceae > Minwuia. Next base: position 371,760 of record JAYZWD010000047.1, on the reverse strand, counting down.
ACCCTGGGTGCGAAGGTTTCCGCGCCGCAGGACGAGCCGGACAATGGCGTCACGGTAATCTTCGTCGATCTGGGCAATACCAAGATCGAACTGCTGCATCCGCTGGGCGAGAAGTCGCCCATCGAGAACTTCCTGAAGAACAACCCGGCCGGCGGCATGCACCATGTCTGCTACGAGGTCGAGGACATCATCGCCGCCCGCGACAAGCTGAAGGCCGAGGGCGCGCGCGTCCTGGGTGACGGCGAGCCGAAGATCGGCGCGCATGGCAACCCGGTGCTCTTCCTGCACCCGAAGGATTTCTGCGGCACGCTGGTCGAACTCGAGCAACCCTGAGCCATGCGGGCTGCAACGCCCGGGGAGCACTGAATGTCCATCGCCGGCGGCGTCGTCATCTTCACCGTGATCTGGTGGATCGTGTTCTTCATGGCGCTGCCGTTCGGAGTGCGGAATCCCGCCGAGACCGGAGCCGAACTGGTCCCCGGCCAGGAACATGGTGCGCCGGTCCGGCCGATGCTCTGGCGCAAGGCGGCGATCACGACGGTGATTGCCGTCATCGCCACGGTTCTGCTCTGGGCCAGCAGCGAATATGGCTGGGTCGACTGGCGTGGCCTGATCGATCCGGGCGCCTGAGCCGGTCAGGATCCGGCGGTCGAGAGCAACTCGTCCACCGTGGCGCAGAGCAGGTCGATGTCCGATGGCTCCGACAGGCGATGATCGCCGGACTTCACGAAGGTCACGTGCACGTCGTCGCTACCCAGCGCCTCCACGATCCTGAGCGAATGCTGCCAGGGCACGTCGGGATCGGCCATGCCATGCAGCAGGCGAACCGGGCAGTCGACCGGCAGCGGGGGCCGGTCGAGCAGATGGTTGGCGCGACCGTCCTCGATCAGCCGCCGGGTGATGACATAGCCCTGCGGGTCGTATTCCGACGGCACGCGGACCAGGCCTTTCTCCATCAGTTCAGCCTGCAGGTCCGGCCCCAGTTCATCCCACATCCATGTCGTGAAATCGGGCGCCGGGGCGATGCCCACCAGGCCGGCGATGCGACCGGGCCGCGCCAGCGCCAGTTTCAGCATGACCCATCCACCCATCGATGAGCCCACGACCACCTGCGGGCCCTCGGTCAGCGAATCGAGTACCGCCACCGCGTCGTCCGCCCAGCGGCCGATGCAGCCCTTGCCCGCGAAGTCGCCGCTGCTCTGCCCGTGACCCAGGTAGTCGAAACGGACGAAGGCGTGGCCACGGGCACGGGCGTGGGCCTCGAGCGCGGTTGCCTTCGTGCCGGTCATGTCCGACATGAAGCCGCCGCAGAACAGGATGCCGGGTGCCTTGCCGGCGGTCCTGTGGTAGGCGATGGTCTCGCCGTCGGGGCGAGGCAGGCGGTCTGGCGTTTCGGTCATGCTCGTCTCCGGTCCACGCAGGGGTCCAATGAATACCGAACCATCTGAAAGCGACGCGGGCAAGCCGGCGGCGGGGAAGCCGTTGACGGTGCTGCAGGTCCTGCCGTCGCTGGTGACAGGCGGGGTCGAACGCGGCACGGTCGACATCGCCGAGGCACTGGTCACGGCCGGCCATCGCGCCGTTGTCGCTTCGCTCGGCGGACACATGGTCCGGGAGCTGGACAAGATCGGCGCGACGCATCACGTCCTGCCGCTGAAGTCCAAGAACCCCTGGATCATCTGGCGCAACATCGCCCGCCTGGTCGAACTGATCCGGGCAGAGGGCGTCGACATCGTCCATGCCCGCTCCCGTGCCCCGGCCTGGAGCGCGTACTACGCGGCACGGCGGGCCGGAGTGCCCTTCGTCACCACCGTGCACGGTGTCTATGGCCACGCGTCGCGGGCCAAGCGGCTCTACAACAGCGTCATGGTGCGCGGCGAGCGGGTGATCGCGATCTCGGAGTTCATCCGCGACCACATCCTGTCCGTGCATCCCGAGGTCGATCCGGCCCGGATCGTGGTCGTGCCGCGTGGTGTCGACCTGACGCAGTATTTTCCCGGATCGGCGACTGCCGCCCGGATGATCCAGTTGTCCGAGGGCTGGGCCGTGCCGCCGGGCGCGCCGATGATCCTCGTTCCCGGCCGGCTGACCCGGCTGAAGGGCCAGACCGTGGCCATCGAGGCACTGGCGAAACTGCCGAACAGCGACGCGGTCATGGTCTTCGCCGGTGGCGACATCGGGCGCGAGGCCTACAAGCTGGAACTGCGGGCACTGGCGGCGAAGCTGGGTGTCGAGAGCCGCGTGCGCTTCGTCGGCGTCTGCCGTGACATGCCGGCCGCCTACTCGCTGGCAAGCGTCGTCGTGTCTGCCTCGATCGAGCCGGAAGGATTCGGTCGCACCGCGGTCGAGGGGCAGGCCATGGGGCGCCCGGTCGTGGTGACCGACCATGGTGGCAGCCGCGAGACCGTGACACCGGGCGTGACCGGCTGGCGCGTGCCGCCGGACAATGTCGACGCACTTGCAGGGGCCATCGGCGAGGCGCTGGCGCTTGGCGATGCAGAGCGTGCCGCGCTGGCGGCGCGGTCGATCGCGCATGTGCGGCAGGACTTTACCCAGCAGCTGATGAGCAACCGGACGCTCGCCGTCTACGATTCGCTCAGGGCTTGAGGGCCAGCACCAGCACCATCAGGGCGGCGGCGAGGATCCAGGAACCGACGATCCGGGCGCCGAGCCGCACCCAGGGCCGGGCGAAGCGGATCTGCACGGCGGTCAGCCAGGCCGGTACCGCCCAGGCGGTGAACCAGGTCGCGGCCATCACGCTGATATTGCCGGCCGCGGGGCTGCCGGCTTCCGGCACGGAATCGAGCCCGATGGTCATGCCGGCAACGGCCGCGGCAAGTGCGGCCACGACCGGCATGGGCGGGACCGCCAGCGCGGCCAGCGCGCCGCAGGACATTGCCACGACCAGCAGGACAATGACGGGCCAGGGCGCGGTGGCGCCGAGGCTGCCCGCGGCAAGGCCAAGCGCGACACACAGCGACAGCACGGGAATCGCTGTCATCGCCGTGCGCCGGCCCGCGAGCCCGCACAGCATGGCCAGTGCCAGCAGCGACAGCAGGTGCGATGGGACATACAGCGGCTGCAGCAGGCCGCTGTAGAAGATGTCGATACCCTCGATGGCCGTGTGGGCCAGGGCGGTGGCCGGAAGGGCGGCCAGCCCGGATCCGGCTGCCAGGGCTGTCCGGTTCACAGCGATCCGGTGAGAAACCCGAGACCCGCCAGTGCGATCACGCCGCCACCGGCGCGGATGGCATAGGTGCCTGCGCGCCAGCGCGACAGCAGGCCGAAACCGATGCCGCAGAGGTGCAGCAGGCCGGTTCCCAGCACGAAGCCGCCGGCATAGGCGACCGGATTTGCCGCTTCGGGCAGTTCGGTGCCATGGGCGTGGCCGTGGAAGATGGCGAAGATGCCGACCAGGACCGCCGCCACCACCAGCGGGGGGCGGACCGCCAGCGCCACCATCAGGCCGAGCACCAGGGCGGAGGCCGCGATGCCGGTCTCGACCTCGGGCAGCGCGATGCCGGCGACACCCATGGCGCCGCCGACCGCCATCACCGCCGGGAAGACCACGGGCAGCTGCCAGATCGCCGGCTGGCCCAGGAACGCGCCCCAGAGACCGACGGCGACCATGGCCGCGACGTGGTCCCAACCAAAGATCGGATGCAGGAAACCGCTGATGAATCCACCGGCTATGCCGCCTTCCTCATGCGCCAACGCAGGAAGCGCGGCGGTGGCGAGCACAAGTACGATCAATCCACTGATGGCGGTTCTCGGCATCGGTCGTCCCTCCCGGATTCGGTGCCGGCGGATGATACGCAAGGCTTCCGGCGACCGCCAGTCCTGACCCACCACCACAAGCGGGGGTGTCAAGCGGAAAACCCTACCAGATGTAGTGTCTTTGCCGTTGACGCCGATTGTTACCGTTCGTCAATATATGGGCACGGGCAACGACGGTCACACAAGACCTCGTGCGCCATCCAGAGAATCAGGGAACAATTCCGGGCCGGACGGAAGCCCAGGGGGACAGACATGCGTATCGAGCGGCGATTCACGACCGAAGGGGCCTCGCCCTACGACACGATCGAGTTCCGGACCACCTCCAGCGAGATCCGCAATCCCGACGGGTCGGTCGTCTTCCGCCTCGACGCGATGTCGGTGCCGCGCCAGTGGTCGCAGGTCGCCGCCGACGTGCTGGCGCAGAAGTATTTCCGCAAGGCCGGCGTGCCGGCGGCTCTCACCACCTTCGCCGAGGACGACGTCCCGGCCTGGTTGCAGCGTCGTGTCCCCGACGAAGCCGCCCTGGCCGCGCTGCCGGAAAGCGACCGGCTCGGTGGAGAGACCGACGCCAGGGAGGTGTTCGACCGCCTGGCCGGCACCTGGACCTACTGGGGCTGGAAGGGCGGCTATTTCGACGCCGAGAAGGACGCCCGGGCCTATTTCGACGAGATGCGTTACATGCTGGCGCGCCAGATGTCGGCGCCGAACTCGCCGCAGTGGTTCAACACCGGCCTGCACTGGGCCTATGGCATCGATGGTCCGGCGCAGGGCCACTACTACGTCGATTTCCAGACCGGCAAGCTGGTGCAGTCCGACAGCGCCTACGAGCACCCGCAGCCGCACGCCTGCTTCATCCAGTCGATCAGCGACGACCTGGTGCAGGAAGGCGGCATCATGGACCTGTGGGTCCGCGAGGCACGGCTGTTCAAGTACGGCTCCGGCACCGGCACCAACTTCTCGTCGCTGCGTGGCGAGAACGAGCGCCTGTCGGGCGGTGGCCGTTCTTCGGGCCTGATGAGCTTCCTCAAGATCGGTGACCGCGCCGCCGGCGCCATCAAGTCCGGCGGCACCACCCGTCGCGCCGCCAAGATGGTGACCGTCGACCTCGATCATCCGGATATCGAGGACTACATCATGTGGAAGGTGGTCGAGGAGCAGAAGGTGGCCGCGCTGGTCTCCGGCTCCACGCTGGCCAACCGCCACCTGAACCTGATCATCGCCGCCTGCTGGAACGATGCCTACGCGCCTGACGACAAGCGTCGCCTGGACCCGAAGGAGAATGCCGCCCTGCGCGCCGAGATGATCGCCGCGCGCAAGATGGCGATCCCCGAGAACTACATCCAGCGCGTCATCCAGTTCGCCGGCCAGGGCTACCGCTCCATCGAGATCCCGGTCTACGACAAGGACTGGGACTCCGAGGCGTACCTGACCGTTTCCGGCCAGAACTCGAACAACTCGGTCCGCGTGCCGAACAGCTTCCTCGAGGCCGTGGAGAAGGGCCAGTCCTGGAACCTGGTGTTCCGCACCACCGGCAAGGCGAAGAAGACCGTCGACGCCCGCGAGCTTTGGGAAAAGGTCTGCTACGCCGCCTGGGCCTCGGCCGATCCGGGCGTGCAGTTCGACACCACCATCAACGAGTGGCACACCTGCCCGGCGGACGGCCGCATCAACGCGTCCAACCCGTGCTCGGAGTACATGTTCCTCGACGACACGGCCTGCAACCTGGCGTCGCTGAACCTGATGACCTTCCGCCAGAAGGACGGCACCTTCAACGTCGATGCCTTCGAGCACGCGGTCCGGCTCTGGACCGTCACGCTGGAAATCTCCGTGCTGATGGCCCAGTTCCCGTCGAAGGAGATCGCGGAGCTCAGCTACAAGTACCGCACGCTGGGCCTCGGCTACGCCAATGTCGGCGGCCTGCTGATGGCCATGGGCCTGTCCTACGACTCCGCCGAAGGACGCGCGCTCTGCGCCGCCATCACCGCGCTGATGACCGGTGTCTCCTACGCGACCTCGGCCGAGATGGCCGGCGAACTGGGGGCGTTCCCGGGCTATGCCAACAATGCCGACGACATGATGCGGGTCATGCGCAACCATACACGCGCCGCGCGCGGCGAAACCACGGGCTACGAGGGCCTGTCGATCCTGCCGGTGCCGCTGGACGCGAAGTCCTGCCCCGAGCCGGAGGTGGTCGCGGCCGCCCGCCGGGCGTGGGAGCGGGCGCTGGATCTCGGTCAGCACCACGGTTATCGCAACGCCCAGGCCAGCGTGATCGCGCCGACCGGCACCATCGGCCTGGTGATGGACTGTGACACCACGGGCATCGAGCCGGACTTCGCCATCGTCAAGTTCAAGAAGCTGGCCGGCGGCGGCTACTTCAAGATCATCAACCGCACGGTCCCGGAGGCGCTGCGCAAGCTGGGCTATTCCGAGACCGAGCGCGAGACGATCATCAACTATGCCGTCGGCCATGCGACGCTGGAGGGAGCGCCGGGCATCAACCCGGAGAGCCTGAAGGCCCGCGGTTTCGGCACCGCGCAGCTCGAGGCGCTGGAGGAGGCGGTGCAGAGCGCCTTCGACATCCGCTTCGCCTTCAACCGCTACACCCTGGGCGACGACTTCTGCATGCGCGTGCTGAAGTTCGAGCCGGAGCAGCTCAACAATCCCGCCTTCGACATCCTGACGGCGCTGGGCTTCACCAGGGCGGAGATCGAGGCCGCGAACACCTATGTCTGCGGCGCGATGACGGTCGAGGGCGCGCCGTACCTGCGGGACGAGCACCTGCCGGTGTTCGACTGCGCCAATCCCTGCGGCCGCCTCGGCAAGCGCTACCTGTCGACCGAAAGCCACATCCGCATGCTGGCGGCGGCGCAGCCGTTCATCTCCGGCGCCATCTCCAAGACCATCAACATGCACAATGCGGCGACGGTCGAGGATTGCCGCGCGGCCTACATGCTGTCGTGGAAGCTGGGCCTGAAGGCCAACGCGCTCTACCGCGACGGCTCCAAGCTGTCGCAGCCGCTGAACGTGGTGGCGCTGGAGGAAGAGGGCGAGAGCCTGGAGGAGATCGTCGCCGCCGCGTCGACCGCCGACAAGGCCCAGATCGTCGCCGAGCGCATCGTCGAGAAGATCATCGTGCGCCAGCGCGAGCGCCTGCCGAACCGCCGCAAGGGCTACACCCAGAAGGCGCTGGTCGGCGGCCACAAGGTCTACCTGCGCACCGGGGAGTTCGACGACGGTCGTTTGGGCGAGATCTTCATCGACATGCACAAGGAAGGCGCCGCCTTCCGCAGCCTGATGAACAATTTCGCCATCGCGATCTCCATCGGCCTGCAGTACGGCGTGCCGCTGGAGGAGTTCGTGGAGGCCTTCACCTTCACCCGCTTCGAGCCGAACGGCATCGTCCAGGGCAACGACGCGATCAAGAACGCCACCTCGATCCTGGACTACCTGTTCCGGGAACTGGCGGTGAGCTATCTCGGTCGCAACGACCTCGCGCATGTCGAGCCGGCGGATCTCCGGGCCGATGCCATCGGCGACGGCGCCCACGAGGGCGACCTGCCCGACCTTGGCGAGGGCAACGAGATGACCGCCTCGGGCCAGGCCGCGATCAATGCCGCCATGGGCCTTGCCTCGACCGGCTATGTCCGCTCGAACCTCTACGTGCTGAACGCGGACAAGCGCCAGGCCCAGGCCCGTGCCCTGGAGGACAGCGCGGCCGTCATGCGCGGCGCCAGCATCAGCGAGACGGTCACCCACACCTATGCGGTGGCCGAGGTCGGTGGGCGCAGCTCCGGTGGCGGCGGTGCATCGAACGGTCGGGCGGCGCAGATCGCCCAGGCCCGGCTGAAGGGCTACGAGGGTGACTCCTGTGACGATTGCGGCAACTTCACCCTGGTCCGCAATGGCACCTGCCTGAAGTGCAACACCTGCGGGGCGACCACCGGCTGCTCCTGAGCCGCTACCGCCACGCATCCGCGCGCCGTCCGGACACCTCCCGGGCGGCGCGTGTGATTCCGGGGCATGTCATGCCTGCCATGCAGCATTGTGCAGGGGCGGGTGCAGGGCACGGAATTGCTCGCATATGTCGCAGCAAGGGTGCCTGAACGAGCGTCCGGTTTGGCTACTCGCCAGTAGCTTTTTCGCGATCACCGTGATATTCAGGAAGTGAACGGGCAGGACAAGCTACGGGAGGATGACATGACCGACAGGACCAGTCCCGACCATGAGGTCATCGTTGTCGGCGCCGGTGTCGCCGGCATCTACCAGATCAAGCGGCTGACGGATCTCGGCGTGAACGCGATCCTGCTGGACTCCGCGCCGGACCTGGGCGGCACCTGGTACTGGAACCGCTACCCGGGTTGCCGGTTCGACTCCGAGAGCTACACCTACGGCTACTCGTTCTCCAAGGAACTGCTGAACGAGTGGCACTGGGTCGAGGGCTATTCCCCGCAGCCGGAGAACCTCAAGTACCTGAACTACGTCGCCGACAAGTTCGACCTGCGCCGGCACATGCACTTCAATGCGCATGTCGATTCCGCGGTGTTCGACGAGGAAACCTACCTCTGGAACGTGACGCTGGCGGACGGCCGCAAGATGAGCTGCCGCTTCCTGATCATGTGCCTGGGCCTGCTGTCGATCCCGACCTATCCGAAGGTGGAGGGCCGCGACCGGTTCAAGGGCCAGTCCTTCCATACCTTCCACTGGCCGCACGAGCCGGTGGACATGAAGGACAAGCGCGTCGCCATCATCGGCACCGGCGCGACCGCCATCCAGGTGATCGGCGAGATCGCCGACAAGGTGGGCGACCTGACCGTGTTCCAGCGCCGTCCGAACTGGGCCGCGCCGCTGAACAACTACAAGATCGACGATGCCATGATGGCGAAGATCCGTGCCCGCTATGACGAGATCTTCGAGACCTGCGCACGCACGCCGGGCGGCTTCGAGCACGAGCCTGACCGTCGCGGCTTCTGGGAGGTCACGCGCGAGGAGCGGCTGGCGCTGTGGGACCGCCTCTATGACGAGCCCGGTTTCGGCATCTGGCTGCAGAACTTCCGCGAGATCTTCACCGACGAGAAGGCCAACGCAGAGTTCTCCGAATACATCGCCGATCGTATCCGCGGCCGTGTGCACGACAAGGAACTGGCGGAGAAGCTGGTCCCGCGCGATCACGGCTTCGGCGTGCAGCGCGTGCCGCTGGAGACGAACTACTACGAGGCCTACAACCGCGACAACGTCCACCTGGTCGACATCACCGAGACGCCGCTCAAGACCATCACCGAGACCGGCATCGAGACCAGCGACTGCCATCGCGAGTTCGACATCATCATTTACGCGACGGGCTTCGACGCCATCACCGGCGCCTACGAGCGCATCGACATCCGCGGTGTGGGGGGCGAGACGCTGCGCCAGCACTGGCTGGGCAAGGTGCAGACCTATCTCGGCATGATGATGCACGGCTTCCCGAACTTCTTCATGCCGTCCGGCCCGCAGAGCGGCTCGGCCTCGACCAACTTCCCGCGCGGCATCGAGACCGGCGTGAACTGGTGCACGGAGTTCCTGCAATATTGCTGGAACAACGGCATCGAGCGCGCGGAGGCCACGCAGATGGCCGAGGAGCGCTGGACCAACCACGTCACGTCCATGTACTCGATGATGCTGATGCGCAAGGCGAAGTCCTGGTTCACCGGCTACAACTCGAACGTCGAGGGCCATGAACAGGGGACGATCCGCTACATCGTCTACAATGGCGGTGCGCCGAAGTACGTCTCGATCATCACCGATGTGGCGGCCAAGGGGTACGAGGGCATCGACCTCACCCCGCCGCCGGGCGGCAGGGCTGTCGCCGCGGCCTGATCGCCGCGACCAGCTGCGGAAACGAGGACGCCGGGGTGCCAACAGCGCCCCGGCGTCCTGCATTTCAGGGCCTCTGCGGCCGGATCAGCCGTCTTTCAGGACGTGGATCCGGCGGTCGGCGACCATGTCCTTGGTCTTCGCGGCATAGGCGGCCATGTGCGGCGCACGGGCGTGCGCCTTCAGGTGATCGCCGCTTTCCCACTTCTCGATGACGACGAAGGCATCGGCGCCGAACGGCGTGGCGAACGCGCCGAAGCCGTCGGCATCGACGACGGGGCGATATTCATGGCAGCCGGCCTCGGCGTGCACCGCGGGCATGTTGGCGCGGAAGTGCCCCAGCACCTCCTCGCGCTTGCCGGGCTTGCAGGTGATGACGGCGATGATGTGGATCATCCTGGTGTTCCTCCCCCTTGATGCTTGTCGGGTCTAGCGACCTTCGGGACCGGAATAGTCACGCTCGACCTTCGCCACGCGAAGCTCGTAATGCGCATACCAGCGTTCCCGTCCGGCCCTTTGCGCGGCGGCGTGGCAAAATCCTAGAACGCGCCCAGATCGGACCGTTGCCGTGCTGCATCCGAACGGCTGCAATTCGCTGGGTAGAATCGCGCCAAAAGAGGTCGTCGCGGCCGTTGGTTCCGTCCCGCATTCAGTTCAGTACAGCTTGCCGCCCGATCCCTCAGCGAAGGCCGCCAAAAGGTCAGCGTCGCACCGATTACTCCCGCCGCCCATTACCAATGTGTAGCCCTGCGGTCCCAACGTCCTGATCTCCGCAAGCACCTCGTAGATGCTGGTGACGACGTGGCCGTGCCCGTCGGCGATGAGGCGGATGTTCTCAAGTAAGTCGTCCGCCGCCATACCTTCTGCGAACTGCGCGATCTCTGCCACCACGGTTCCAAGCTCGGCGAGGAAGCCGGGCGAAGCCAAGGCTACTCGAAGACTGGCGGTCCCGACGATAGGTCCCATTGACGAGTTGACGCTCGTGAAGGCGCGCAGGCGCCCGCCCGGTGCCTGCACCATTAGACGGCTGATGCTGAGATGGGGTAACGGGTCGTCGTCCAATCCGCCCATCTGAAGCGCTCGCGCCAGCTTACCATTGGCGTTCCCGACGAAGTTGAATTCGCTATCGAAGATGTGTTTAGCGTCCCGCTTCAAGAAGCCGCTCAGCATGAACGGCTCGTCATGCGCGATTGTCCCTTCCTCCTTCATCTGCAAGAACACCCGAGCGTGAAACACTAGCTCGACCAAATACTTGGTGAACGTGATCGCACTGATTTCCCGAATCTGCTCGAATCCATAGACGCGAATGAGCGGCAGGTCGGCCTGCTGGCAGATCGAGTCCTTCTTGCTGTCGTTGGCTGGGTTATGCCCCGATCCGTCGAACTCGATTGCGACAACCGCTTCCTGATGCTCGTCGATCAGCACGAAGTCAAAATGCGCTTGCAAGGCGTAGGAGCCCAGGTTCCGATGGTCGAGCTTGCTGATGTCTATGAGGTCCGCAATGCGTACCTTTTCGAGCAACTCGGCGCCGTGCCGCTCAATGGCGGCTCGGATTTGCCGCTGCATTTGATCTTCGCTGCGATTTCGGAACTTGCGGAGCATTTCCCAAAAAATAAGAGCGTGTTCTGGTCAATAGCAACCGCGCGGAGAAAATCTCGGCACCTGCCTCGGTGCCGGCCGGCCGCATTCGCAAAGGATGGCTGGGGGACTAGGATTCGAACCTAGATTGACGGAGTCAGAGTCCGCTGTCCTACCATTAGACGATCCCCCAGCAGGGCCCGTCGGGCGGAGGCCTGTATCTACGGATGGCGCCCGGCGCTGTCAACAACCCGGTGGGGGCTTCGGCGCAGCTTCGAGATCCGGTGACGGGCTTAACAGACCGTCGCGTCGGTTGCTATGGTGCGGGGTCATTCCGAAAGCGATGCCGGACGGGCCGGCGGGCGGAAAAGAACCAGAGGCAGCAGAACCTTGGGCATGGGCGGTCGAGACCGGCGGAGAGAGCGGAGCTATGCGGCGCTCGACCTCGGCACCAACAATTGCCGCCTGCTGATCGCCCGCCCCGCCGGGGCCGGCTTTCGCGTCGTGGATGCCTTTTCCCGCATCGTCCGGCTGGGCGAGGGCGTGGCCCGCAGCGGCATGCTGGACCAGGCCGCGATGGACCGCACCATCGACGCGCTGAAGATCTGCGCCGACAAGATCGCCCGCCACGGCGTCTGGGACCTGCGCTGCGTCGCCACCGCGGCCTGCCGCTCGGCCGCCAATGCGACGGAGTTCGTGGAGCGTGCGCGCCGGGAGACCGGGCTCAGGATCGAGGTCATCGACGCGGCGGAGGAGGCGGCGCTGGCGCTGTCGGGCTGCATGTCGCTGCTGGACGGCCATGACGGGCCGGCGCTGGTCTTCGACATCGGCGGCGGCAGCACGGAACTGGCCCTGGCCGAGCGGCGTCCCGGTCGCCGCCACGAACTGACCCGCTTCGCCAGCTTCCCCGTCGGGGTGGTCAACTTCGCCGAGGATTTCGGCGGCGTCGACGTCGACGATTCGACCTATGACGCCATGGTCGAGAAGGCGCGCCACATCATGGCACCGTTCGCCGCGGAGACACGTGCGGGGCTGGACCTCGACCGCCTGATGGTCGTTGGCACGTCGGGCACCGTCACCACGCTGGCCGGCGTGTTCCTCGACCTGGTGCGCTATGACCGTTCGGCGGTCGATGGCCTGACGGTGCCGTCGCGGCGCCTGCGGGAGATCGCCGACCACCTGAAGACCCTGCCGCTGGCGGGACGCGCGAGGCATCCCTGTGTCGGACCCGGTCGTGCCGACCTGGTCATCGGTGGCTGTGCCATCCTGCAGGCGGTGATGGACCTCTGGCCGGTGGACGAGCTGACCGTGGCCGATCGCGGCCTGCGCGAGGGCATCCTGCTCGGGCTGATGGAACATGACACCGCGCCCAAGCTCGCGGCCGGGGACTGAGCGATGGCGAAGAAGGGCGCACGGGGCCCGGGCAGTGGCGCCCGGATGCTGGCCGAGCGGGTCCGCACCGCGCGCGGTCGCAGCCACTCCTCGACGCTCTGGCTGGAGCGGCAGCTGAACGACCCCTGGGTGAAGGCGGCGAAGGACGCGGGCTATCGCAGCCGCGCGGCCTTCAAGCTGATCCAGCTCGACGAGAAGTTCGACCTGCTGAAACGGGGCCAGCGGGTCGTCGACCTGGGTGCCGCGCCCGGCGGCTGGTCGCAGGTGGCTGCCGCGAAATCGGGGCAGGGTGGCTCGGTGCTGGCCGTCGACATCCTGGAGATGGAACCGCTGGCCGGCGTCGACTGCATGCAACTCGATTTCACCGAGGCGGGCGCCGACACCGCCGTGATGGACCGGCTGGGCGGCCAGGCCGACATCGTGATCTGCGACATGGCCGCCCCGGCGACCGGGCACCGCAAGACCGATCACCTGCGCATCGTCGCCATGGCCGAACTGGCGCACGACTTCGCACGCCAGGTGCTGGTGCAGGGCGGCGCGCTGGTGATCAAGCTGTTGCAGGGCGGCGGCGAGAACAGCTTCCTGGAACAGGTAAAGCGCGACTTCGCCGATGTCCGTTTCGCCAAGCCCGAGGCCAGCCGCAAGGATTCGGCCGAGAGCTATCTCGTCGCCCGCGGCTTCCGGGGCGGCGACGGTGGACGCCCGGACGCGGAATGACCGCCATGCCGGCGCGGCAACTGGTCGTCCGTACGCTGGCGTACTATCTTTCACGCTGGACCGGGGAGAGGTTTCCGCGATGACGACCAAGACTGCCGACCGCACTGCCGATGCCGCGATCGAGGCCTGCCTGAAGCCGACCGACCTGATTGACGCGGATCATCCGGGCATCGTCGCGCTGGCGCGGGAGGCCGTGGGCGATGCGACCGATCCGAAGGAAAAGGCGATCCGGCTCTACTACGCGATCCGCGACGGCTTCCGTTACGATCCCTATGGCGTCGAGATGACCCGCGACGGCTTCCGTGCTTCGGCCTGCCTGGAGCGTGGCAACGGCTTCTGCATCACCAAGGCCGGCCTGCTGGCCGCCGCCGCACGGGCCGAGGGCATTCCGGCGCGGCTCGGCTTTGCGGACGTGCGCAACCACCTGTCGACCGAGCGCATGCGCCAGCAGATGGGCACCGACCTGTTCATCTACCACGGCTTCACCGAGCTCTACATCGATGGCAAGTGGGTGAAGGCTACCCCGGCCTTCAACATCGAGCTCTGCGAGAAGTTCCGCGTGCTGCCGCTGGAGTTCGACGGCGAGACCGACTCGGTCTTCCACCCGTTCACGGCCGACGGTCACCAGCACATGGAATATGTGAACGACCGCGGCAGCCGTGACGACATGCCGTTCGACGAGATCAGCGACTGCTTCCGCAAGGTCTACCCGTACATGTTCAAGGACGGGCAGGCGATCGGCGGCGATTTCGCGGCCGAGGCCGAAGCGGAAGCGGCCGGTGGCTGACGTCGCGTCACCTGCGTCGCTTGGTCCGGTCGCGGGGCACGGTCGAATCTCTGGTCGACCCGGGGATCGGATGGCATATATCCGCCTTCCCGTCCCCAGGAGGTCCCAGGTGATCACAATTCGCGAAGCACTGACCTTCGACGACGTGCTGCTTGCACCCCGCGCCTCGTCGGTCATGCCGGCCGAGGTCAGCACCCGCAGCCGCCTGACCCGGGTCATCGAACTCGGCATTCCGATCCTGTCGGCAGCGATGGACACGGTGACCGAGGCCCCGATGGCCATCGCGATGGCCCAGGCCGGCGGTATCGGCGTCATCCACAAGAACCTCTCCGCCACCGAGCAGGCCGACGAGGTCCGCAAGGTGAAGCGCTATGAATCCGGCATGGTGGTCAATCCCGTGACCATCTATCCCGACGAGCCGCTGTCGAACGCGCTGGCGCTGATGGAGACCCGCCACATCTCCGGCATCCCGGTGGTCGAGCGGCGGACGCGCAAGCTGGTCGGCATCCTGACCCACCGCGACGTCCGCTTCGCCACCGATCCGCGCCAGCCGGTGCAGGAACTGATGACGCGGGACAACCTGGTCACCGTGCGGGACGCCGGCGTCGACCGCGACGAGGCCAAACGCCTGCTGCACCAGCACCGCATCGAGAAGCTGATCGTGGTCGACAGCGAATATCGCTGCGTCGGCCTGATCACGGTGAAGGACATCGAGAAGGCCGAGGCGCATCCGAATGCCTCCAAGGATGACCAGGGGCGCCTCAGGGTGGCGGCCGCCACCGGTGTCGGCCTTGATGGCCTGAAGCGGACCGAGGCGCTGATCGATGCCGGTGTCGATCTTGTCGTCGTCGATACCGCGCATGGCCACTCCGCCCGGGTGCTGGAAACGGTCAACGAGATCAAGAAGCGCTCCAACTACACCCAGGTGCTGGCGGGCAATGTCGCGACGGGCGACGGCGCGCGGGCGCTGGTCGATGCCGGCGCGGATGCGGTGAAGGTCGGCATCGGGCCGGGCTCCATCTGCACCACCCGCGTGGTGGCCGGCGTGGGCGTGCCGCAGCTGACGGCGATCATGGATGCGGTCGAGGTCTGTGCCGCGGCCGGTGTGCCGGTGGTCGCCGACGGCGGCATCAAGTTCTCCGGCGATCTGGCCAAGGCCATCGCGGCCGGTGCGTCGGCCGCCATGATCGGCTCGCTGCTGGCCGGCACCGACGAAAGCCCGGGCGAGGTGTTCCTCTACCAGGGGCGCTCCTACAAGTCCTATCGCGGCATGGGCTCGCTGGGTGCCATGGCGCGTGGCTCGGCCGACCGCTATTTCCAGGAAGACGTGCGCAGCGAGCTGAAGCTGGTGCCCGAGGGCATCGAGGGCCGCATCGGCTACAAGGGCCCGGTCTACCAGGTGCTGCACCAGCTGGTCGGCGGCTTGCGTGCGGCCATGGGCTATACCGGCTGTGCCGACATCGCGACCATGCACAGCAATTGCGAGTTCCTGCGCATCACCAATGCCGGCCTGCGCGAGAGCCACGTCCACGACGTGGAGATCAGCCGCGAGGCGCCGAACTATGTCGGCGGGAGGTAGCCGGGGGCGGCGCGGTTGACGCCGGGAGCCCGCATCGCGGCCGCAGGCGAACTGCTGGATGCCATCGACGCGAGCCGCCAGCCAGCGGAACGCCTGATCCGCGACTGGTTCCGGACCCGCCGCTATGCCGGGTCCGGCGACCGTCGGGCCATCGGTGAGCGCGTGTTTCGCGTGCTACGCAGGCGCGCGGAGCTCGACTGGCGCCTGAATTCCGAGAAACTGCTTTCTGACAACAAATTACGTTCCATTCTTGATGCGATGATCGAGAATGGAGAAACCGCCGTCCTGGCCGGACTGGACGGTCCGCACGGGCCCGGCATGCCTGATTCCGCCACCCTGTCCGGGCTGCGCGCGGCCGTGGCGCGCGACCCCGGTGCGGCACCCGATCCCGTGCGTGGCAACTACCCGGACTTTCTCGACCCGGCGTTCCGGGCCGTATTCGGGTCCCGCCTTGCGGCCGAGACCGCCGCGCTGTCGGACGACATGGCCGCTGTCGACCTGCGGGTGAACCTCGGCCGGACCAGCCGCGGGGCGGTGATCGCCAGGCTGGCCGCCGACGGGATCGCCGCCGCGCCCTTCGGCTGGTCGCCCGCGACGCTCCGGCTCGAGGGACGGCCGCGCATTGACGCGCATCCGGTCATTCTCGACGGCCTGGCCGAAGTGCAGGACGCCGCCAGCCAGCTTGTCGCGCTGCTGCTCGATGCGCAGCCGGGGGAGCGGGTCGCCGATACTTGCGCCGGCGCCGGCGGCAAGACCCTGGCGCTGGCCATGGCGATGCAGGGGCAGGGAACCATTCACGCCCTCGACGTCGACGGGCGGCGGCTGCAGCGGCTGGTGGAGCGGGCGGCACGGGCGGAGACAACGATCGTGCGGACCGCCACCATCGACCCGTCCGGGCCGTTTCCGGACATCCTGCAGGGGCGGATGGACCGCGTGCTGGTGGACGCGCCCTGCAGCGGCACCGGAACCTGGCGGCGGCAGCCGGAACTGCGATGGCGTCTTTCGCCGGAGGAGGTCGCGCACTTCCACGACCGCCAGGTCGATATCCTGGACCGCGCGGCGGCGCTGCTCCGTCCGGGCGGACGACTGGTCTATGCCACCTGTTCGCTGTTGCCCGATGAGAACGAGACCGTGGTCACAGACCTGCGCGCCCGGCGACCCGACCTGGCGCCGCTGGATGCGGCCGCCCTGTTGGCGGAGGCCGGGGTTTCCGGGGGCGAAGGCCTGGTCACCCCGGCGGGCCATCTGCGCCTGACACCGTTTTCTCACGGCACCGACGGCTTTTTCGCGGCTGCGTTCGAGGCGCCTTTGCGTTAGTCTCCGCCCCGGTCCGGCAGCCACATCGGCGTGGAGGAATGCAGCATGTCGAAGTTCGTATCAGGTCTGGCGGTGGTTCTGACCGCGGGCGCACTCGCCCTGGCACCGCAGGTGGCCGGAGCGATGGGATCCAGCGATTCCGGTTCGTCGTCGTCCCGTCCGGCCGCCAAGCCGGTGGACAGCGATTACGAGAAGGCGGTGAAGCTGGTCGAGGCGCAGGACTACAAGGGTGCCGTCACCCTGCTGCGCGGCGTCACCCGGCGCGATCCGTCCAATCCCGACGCCTGGAACTATCTCGGCTATTCGCTGCGCAAGAGCGGCGACTACCTGAACGCCATCAGCAGCTATCGCCAGGCGCTGGCCATCGATCCCGACCACAAGGGCGCGCACGAGTATCTCGGCCAGGCCTATCTGGAGATCGGCAACCTGCCCGCGGCCGAGGAACAGCTGGCCGCGCTGGATTCGATCTGCACCTTCGGGTGCGCCGAATACACCTCGCTGAAACAGGCCGTGGCCAAGGCCAAGGGCTCCTGAATCCTGCCGGACCGGGCGGCGATTTCGCCCGCTGGACAAGTCACGGGCATCCGCGTATCGGGTGCCCATGACTGACAGCGTCCTGATCGTCGACTTCGGTTCCCAGGTCACCCAGCTGATTGCCCGCCGGGTGCGCGAGGCCGGGGTCTATTGCGAGATCGTGCCGTTCGACAAGGCGGCCGAGGGTCTCGAGCGCCTCGCGCCGAAGGGCATCATCCTTTCGGGCGGTCCCGCCTCCGTCACCTTTGCCCACACGCCGCGCGCGCCGCAGTCGGTCTACGACGCCGGCCTGCCCGTGCTGGGCATCTGCTATGGACAGCAGACCATGGCGGCGCAGCTTGGCGGCCGGGTCGCCGCCAGCGAGGAAAAGGAATTCGGCCGCGCCCTGCTGGAGATCACCGCGCCGAGCGCCCTGTTCGAGGGCGTCTGGGGCGTCGGCGAGCGCCACCAGGTCTGGATGAGCCATGGTGACCATGTCACCGAGCCGCCGCCGGGCTTCGCCGTCATCGGCCGCTCCGCCAATGCGCCCGTCGCCGCCATCGCCGACGAGGGACGCCGGATCTACGGCGTGCAGTTCCATCCGGAGGTGGCCCACACGCCGGACGGCGGCAGGCTGCTGGCGAATTTCTGCCACCGCATCTGCGGCTGCGATTCCGGCTGGACCATGGCCGCCTTCCGCGAGACCGAGATCCAGCGGATCCGGGAGCAGGTCGGCAGCGGCCGGGTGATCTGCGGCCTGTCGGGCGGTGTCGACAGCGCCGTGACGGCGGTGCTGGTGCACGAGGCCATCGGCGACCAGCTCACCTGCGTCTTCGTCGACACCGGCCTGATGCGCCAGGGCGAAGCGGCCGAGGTTGTCACCCTGTTCCGCGACCACTACAACATCGCGCTGGTGCACGCGAAGGCGGAGGACCTGTTCCTCGGCGCGCTGGCCGGCGTCACCGACCCCGAGCAGAAGCGCAAGACCATCGGGCGGCTGTTCATCGACGTCTTCGAGCAGGAGGCGCGGGCGGTCGGCGGCGCCGATTTCCTGGCCCAGGGCACGCTCTATCCGGACGTCATCGAGTCGGTCTCGTTCGCCGGCGGGCCCAGCGTCACCATCAAGTCGCACCACAATGTCGGCGGCCTGCCCGAGCGCATGAACATGAAGCTCGTGGAGCCGCTGCGCGAGCTGTTCAAGGACGAGGTCCGCGCGCTTGGCCGCGAGCTCGGCCTGCCGGAGGCCTTTGTCGGCCGCCACCCGTTCCCCGGACCGGGCCTGGCCATCCGCATTCCCGGCGACATCACCAGGGAAAAGGCCGACACGCTGCGCAAGGCCGACGCCATCTACCTCGACGAGATCCGCAAGGCCGGCCTGTATGACGAGATCTGGCAGGCATTCGCCGTGCTGCTGCCGGTGAAGACCGTCGGCGTGATGGGCGACGAGCGGACCTACGAGAGCGTGCTGGCGCTGCGCGCCGTGACCTCGACCGACGGCATGACGGCCGACTTCTATCCCTTCCCCTACGAGGTGCTGGGCCGCACCGCGACCCGCATCATCAACGAGGTCCGGGGCGTCAACCGCGTGGTCTATGACGTGACCTCGAAGCCGCCCGGGACCATCGAGTGGGAGTGACACGGCGCCCACTTCTGCGGCCCAGGCGCCAGTGCTACAAGGGGCGCAGAAAGGAGTTCCGCCATGTCGCTGCGCCCGTTCCACCTCGCCATTCCCGTCCATGACATCGCCGCCGCGCGCGCCTTCTATGGCGAGATGCTGGGCTGCCCGGAGGGGCGCAGCGCGCCGGAATGGGTCGATTTCGACCTCTTTGGCCACCAGCTCGTCGTCCACCTCGCGCCGCAGGCCGAGGCGGTGGACCGGGGCAACAACCCCGTCGACGGCCATGACGTCCCGGTGCCGCATTTCGGCATCGTGCTGACCATGGCCGACTGGCAGGCGCTGGCCGACCGCCTGGTCGCCGCCGGCATGCACTTCGACATCGAGCCCTATATCCGCTTCAAGGGCCAGCCGGGCGAGCAGGCGACGATGTTCTTCCGCGATCCTTCGGGCAATGCCGTCGAGATGAAGGCGTTCGAGAACCTGGACCAGCTGTTCGCGAAATGAGGCGGCTCTGGCCGGCCGCGGCGACCATACCCCGCTTTCCGTAAGGGGAAATGCAATTTACTCTCCGTTCATCACTTGGTCCCAGACTTCGGACAACGAGAACCAGAAGTGTGCGTGGGCGTGATGCGAGCGGAACTGAACAGGGACGATCTGGACGGCTTCACCGATGA
This sequence comes from Pseudomonadota bacterium, assembly GCA_036154895.1. Lineage (GTDB taxonomy): Bacteria > Pseudomonadota > Alphaproteobacteria > Minwuiales > Minwuiaceae > Minwuia. Next base: position 351,955 of record JAYZWD010000047.1, on the reverse strand, counting down.
AGAGCGGTGGCAGGCCGAGGATCTGGTCAGGCGTTTCGGCGACGAGGCCGAGAACGTCACCACCGACCGGATGCTGAAGGTGCTCGAGCAGGGCGACATCCCCGCGATCGTCTCGGCGGTGCGGGTCCGGCGTTGCGTGCGCCTGGTCGCGCAGAAGGAACCGTACATGCGCCGGCTCTCCGACAAGATCGCCGCCGCCGTCGAGCAGGCGCTGGAACAGGGGCGCGTGCAACTGGCCCAGCGGCTGCGTCCGGCGTTCTCCGCCGCCCGCGACGAGGAGGCGAAGTTCATCACTCCGCGGCGCCGTTCCGATGCTCTCCCCGATGCGGGCATGGGCGCCGCCGGCTCCTGACACCGTCTGGCGCAGCTTTGTTGCCTTATTTTGAGGCATTGCCCCACGATTGATCATTATTGCAGGTGCGAAATCGACCGGGTTTTCAGGTCGTGCACCCAGCGCATTGTATTTCATGATGATTTCGCTCGGTCCCGCGCTGGCATGGGGCTTGTAGGGTTCATACTGCAGGGCGTCTAGGGTTCCGGTCGCTGCCTGGGTGACAGGCAGCGATGTCTGGTCCGAGAGACGCATCCCGTCCCGGAGGGGCGGGTCCACGGCGGGCCAAAACCCCGGGAGATCGCCTGCAAATCCCTCGCGCCCTCCGTCCGTCCGCGGCCTGGGGTGCGACCCGAAGGACCGAAGACAGGAGGGCCCCTTGCAAGACTTCCCGAACATCGAGCGCTCGAAGACCACCCGAACGACGTTCCGTCGTCTTGCCGGCATCGTTGCCGCAGCCGGCATCATGCTTGCCGCATCGCTGGCCGCGCCGGCGATGGCGGAGAAGAAGACCTCGTTCCGCGTGGCCTGGTCGATCTATGTCGGCTGGATGCCCTGGGGGTACATGCAGGACTCCGGCATCATGGCCAAGTGGGCCAGGAAGTACGGCATCGAGGTCGAGATCGTTCAGATCAACGACTACATCGAGTCCATCAACCAGTACACGGCCGGTGCCTTCGACGGCTGCTCGATGACCAACATGGACGGGCTGTCGATCCCCGCGGGTGGCGGTGTCGACTCGACCGCGCTGATCGTCGGCGACTTCTCCAACGGCAATGACGCCATCCTGCTGAAGGGCGAGGGCAATGTCGGCAGCCTGAAGGGCAAGCCGGTCAACCTGGTCGAGCTGTCGGTCTCGCACTACCTGCTGGCGCGCGCGCTGGACGGAGCGGGCCTGAAGGAATCGGACCTGACCGTGGTCAACACCTCCGACGCCGACATGGTGGCGGCCTTCCAGACCCCCGACGTGCAGGCCGTGGTGACCTGGAACCCGCTGGTGTCGACCATCATGGAGATGCCGAACGTCACCAAGGTCTTCGATTCCTCGAACATCCCCGGCGAGATCATCGACCTCATGGTGGTGAACACCGAGACGCTGAAGGACAACCCGGAATTCGGCAAGGCACTGGTCGGCGCCTGGTTCGAGACCATGGCGCTGATGTCCGCCGACACGCCGGAGGCGAAGCAGGCACGTGAGGCCATGGCCTCCGCGTCCGGCACCGACCTCGCCGGCTACGACGCGCAGCTCGCCACCACCGAGATGTTCTACACGCCCGCGAAGGCCGTGGAGTTCACCCGGAGCGGCAAGCCGAAGGAAACCATGGACTACGTCCGCAAGTTCCTGTTCGACCATGGCATCCTGGGCGAGGGCGCGACCAGCCCGGACTTCGTCGGTATCGAGTTCGCAGACGGCAGCGTGCTGGGCAACCCGGCGAACGTGAAGTTCCGCTTCGATCCGGCCTACATGGCGATGGCCGCGGAGGGCAAGCTCTGAGCCGCGCCGGGCGTGATGGCCGCATGGTGACGGACCAGTCATCATGCGGCTGATCAACCGGCGACCGGGACGGGGGCTGGCACTGGCGCTGACCGTGCTGCCCTTCGCCGCCGTCGTGATCGCCTATTCCGTCGGATCCGACATCCGGCTGGCGGAGAACCCCTCGGACAAGCTGCTGCCATCGTTCCGGCAGATCGGCGACGCCATCAACCGCATGGCCTTCGAGACCGACAAACGCTCGGGCGATATCCTGCTCTGGGTCGACACCTGGGCGTCGCTGGTCCGCCTTGGCATCGGCGTCGGCATCTCGGCCTCCGCTGGACTGGTGTTCGGCCTGCTGATCGGCCTGCTGCCGATGGTGCGCGCCGCGCTGGCGCCGTTCGTCGCCGTGCTGTCGCTGATCCCGCCGCTGGCCATCCTGCCGATCCTGTTCATCGTCTTCGGCCTGGACGAGCTGTCGAAGGTGGCCCTGATCGTGATCGGCATCGCGCCGTTCATGATGCGCGACCTGAGCCAGCGCGTGCTCAGCCTGCCGGCGGAGCAACTGGTGAAGGCGCAGACGCTGGGTGCCTCGACCTGGCAGATCGCGACCCGAGTGGCACTGCCGCAAGTGCTGCCGCACCTGATCCAGTCGATCCGGCTGTCGCTCGGGCCGGCCTGGCTGTTCCTGATCGCCGCCGAGGCCATCGCGGCGACGGCAGGCCTCGGCTACCGCATCTTCCTGGTCCGGCGCTTCTTCGCCATGGACGTGATCATCCCCTATGTCGTCTGGATCACCCTGCTGGCCTTCATCATCGACTATGTGCTGAAGGTCATTTCGCGGCGGGGCTTCCGCTGGGCGCATCTTGGCGGAGAAAGCCTGTGAGCAGCGTCAGCGTCCGCAACGTCTTCCACGACTACGGCGGCCCGCCGATCCTGGAGCGGGTCAACCTGGAGATCGCCGACGGCAGCTTCTGCGCCATCCTTGGTGCGTCGGGTTGCGGCAAGTCCACATTCCTGCGGCTGCTGCTGGCGCAGGAAATTCCGGTCCGCGGCGAGATCCGCATCGGCGACTCGCCACCGGCAAGGGAACCGGGACCGGACCGGGGCGTGGTGTTCCAGCGCTATTCGCTGTTTCCCCACCTGACCGCGCTGGAGAACCTGATGCTTGCCCGCGCCTTCGAGAAAGCACCCTTCCTGGGGCGCCTGATCGGCAGCGCGAAGGCGCAGGCGAAGGAAGAGGCGCTGGCGGTGCTGAAACGGATCGGCCTCGGCCATGCCGCCGACCGCTATCCGGCGCAGCTCTCCGGCGGCATGCAGCAGCGCCTGGCGATCGGCCAGACCCTGATGAAGCGGCCGCAGGTGCTGTTGCTGGACGAGCCCTTCGGCGCGCTCGACCCCGGGACCCGGGTCAGCATGCACGAGTTCCTGCTGGACCTCTGGCGGGAGACCGGCATGACCATCTTCATGGTCACGCATGACCTGGAGGAGGGCTTCAAGCTTGCGACGCGGGTGCTGGTGTTCGACAAGGTGCGCTGGGACGAACACGCACCGGAAGCCTGGGGCGCTACAGTCACCTATGATCTGCCTTTGAATCGCAAGACCGGCGCGCCACCGCCGGGCGAGATCGCCGAGGCCGTGAACCGGCCCGATACGGCCTATGCCGAGGGAGGACATCCATGATCCGTCATCACGCCAGCCGGCATGCCGGCGGACGGACGCAACATAGCGACGGGCGCCGCGCCCATCACCCCGACCTGACCCGGCTGCTGGGCTGGAAGGCCCTGCAGAAGGAGAAGGACATTCCCGGCGCGGGCTGGGAGCGGGAGAAGCAGTGGGCGCTGCGCATGGGCCTGACGGGCGCCGATTCCATCGAGGATCGCTCGATCCCGACCTTCGCGCGCGGGGAACTGCCGCACTATGCCGGCATCAACACGTTCCTGAAGGCGCCCTATGCCGAGGACGTGCAGACCGTCGGCAACTATGACGCCGCGGTGCTGGGCGTTCCCTTCGACGGCGGCACCACCTACCGCCCCGGCACCCGCTTCGGCCCGCAGGGCATCCGGCGCATCTCGGCGTTGTACACGCCCTACAACTACGAGCTCGGCGTCGACCTGCGCGAGCAGATGACGCTCTGCGATGCCGGTGACGTGTTCACCATCCCGGCCAACCTGGAAAAGAGCTTCGACCAGATCAGCCGGGCCTGCAGCCACGTCTTCTCGTCGGGCGCCATGCCCATCATCCTGGGCGGCGATCACTCCATCGGCTTTCCCACGGTCCGCGGCATCGCCGAGTGCACGTCCAAGACCATCGGCATCGTGCATTTCGACCGGCACGCCGACATTCAGGAGAAGGACCTGGACGAGCGCATGCACACCACGCCCTGGTTCCATGCCACCAACCTGCCGAACGTGCCGGCCAAGAACCTGGTGCAGGTCGGCATCGGCGGCTGGCAGGTGCCGCGCGAAGCCGTGGCCGTCGCCCGCGAGCGCGAGACCACCATCATCACCATGAGCGACGTCGAGCGCCTGGGCATCGACAAGGTGGCCGAGATCGCGCTGGAGACCGCCTGGGACGGCGCCGACATGGTCTACATGTCGTTCGACATCGATTGCGTGGACTGCGGCTTCGTGCCGGGTACCGGCTGGCCGGAGCCTGGCGGCTTCCTGCCGCGCGAGGCGCTGTCGCTGGTCTCCAAGGTCGCGGCCGAGGGCCTGTGCGGCCTGGAGGTGGTCGAGGTCAGCCCGCCTTACGACACATCCGACATCACCTCGCTGTTCGCCACCCGCGTCATCGTCGACGTGCTGGGCTCAATGGTCGCCCATGGCAAGCTGGGCGCTCACCGGCGTCACATCGACAAGCCGGCAAGCGTTCCCGCCGGTACCTATACGGGGCCGCGCTGACCATGCCCCATGACGGACCGGCCGGGGTGGGCCACAACCACCTCCATGACCATGACCACCACCATCACGACCACGACCCGGCGACACCGTGGCACCTGCATTCGCACATGGACTCCACCGATCGCGCGGCGGAGCTGCGTACCCTGGCGACGCAGTTCATCGAGGGGTTCCGGGCAGCAGGCGACAAGACCAGCTTCCTGCGGCTGGCCGGCGTGCCGTTCGAGCGGCGCGTGTCCGGCGGCGGCCCGTCACTGAAGCTGGTGGACGTGGAGATCGTCGACGGCTTCCAGGTCGGGACCGCGGCCCCGGCCTTTGGCAGCCGCGAACTGGTCTACATGCCCTATCCGGGCCAGATGGTGCGGGAACGCACGACCTTGCGCCTGGTCTATGTCTCCCTCGACCAGCGTGTTGATCTCGACCTCATGGACTGGCTGTCCGAGCGGCAGGCGACCGGCGTGCTCGGATAAGGCGCAAACCTCTCCGATTCCTGCTATAGGGGCTGGCCGGGTGGTCGGGGAGACAGAATGCCCCCGCGCCCGGCAACCCCTCTGTCTGCTCAGGGTCGTGTCTTGCTGGAACTCGACGTCCGGACCATCGGGCTGAGTACATCGGTCGTCATGGGCATGCTCGCGCTGGCCTTCGGGCTGTTGCGCCGGCTGCCCGTGGCCTCGGCGTCGCGCGCGGCACGGTTCTGGTGCTGGGGGATCGGCATCTTCGCCGCCGGCATCCTGATCACATCCCAGCGCCAGGGCATCCCGCTGGTCATTCCGGTGGTGGTCGGCAACACCCTGATCGTTACAGGCTTCGGCATCATACCGATGGGTGTCCGTGCGCTGGCCGGCCGAACGGTGCATGCCTGGCCGGTTGTCGCCGCGACCTGTATTACGGTGGCGGGCCTCGTGCTGGGTCTCTTCGTCCTGCCCGACATGCGCTACCGGGTCATGGTGGTGGCCAGTGTCGGCATCGTGCTGACACTCTGGCTTCTGGCCGAGCTCCGCCCGTGGCAAAGGGGTGACACGGGGCTGAGCAGCCGCATGGCCTCGGCCTTTGCCGTCCTGCTGATCGTGGCGCTTGCCGCGCGGGGGCTGAATGCCGGCCTGCTGGCCGCGCCGGGGCCGGTCATCATGGGGGCCGACCGGTCGCTGGCGCTCGTCCTGGTGCTGGTTGCCCTGCTGACCTTCAGCCTGTCGGTGTGCTTCACGGCGATGCTGGCCGAGAAACTCGGCGCCCGGATGGGCGGCGAGATCGAGCGCCGCGACCGGCTGATCTCGGTGCTTGCCCATGACCTGCGCACGCCGTTCAACACGCTGATCGGCGGCACCGAGGCGCTGAACCTCTACCTGTCGCGCGGCATGAACGATCGCGCGCAGGACACGGCGACCAACATCCAGATCGCCGCCAAGCAGGCCTATGGGCTGGTCGAGAACCTGCTGTTCTGGGTGCGGCTGCAACTGACCGGCGGCACCAGCGAGGCGGTCCCGGTCGACAGGGCCTGCCTGGGCGCATATGGCCCGCTGGAGGAAGCCTACCGCCAGAAGTCGGTGACGCTGGAACTCGGCGAGGCAACAGGCCTGTCGGTGACGGCCGACAGCGGCGGCCTGGAGACCGTGCTGCGGAACCTCTATTCCAATGCCCTGAAATATTCCGAACCGGGCAGCACCGTGCGGGTCGCGGTGCATCCGTCCGGCGACCATGTCGATATCGCGGTCTCCGACAGCGGCATCGGCATGACCCCCGAGATCGTGCGGACGCTGCTGGCCGGCGAGATCCAGGACTCGCGGACCGGAACCGCCGGCGAACCGGGGACAGGCTTGGGCATCGCCCTCTGCCGCGAGATCCTGGAGGGGCATGGCGGGGCGCTGGCCATCGACAGCGCCCCGGGACGCGGATCGACGGTGACGGTCAGGCTGCGGCGCGCCGACTGACCGTCAGTGCCGGATCACTCGGCGGCGAAAGCCTGCGTGCTCTCGGGCTTCATGTAGATCGAGCGCTTCGGCCGCTCGACCAGGCGCGCGACCATCGGGCGGAAGGCGTCCAGCGGCATGGACTGGAAGTTCGCGTCGAAGGCGGCGGCGTCATAGAGTTCGCAGAACTTCGCCGTCCGCTCGAAATGCGGATGTCCGCGGAAGCGCTCGCGCATGTCGCGGTCCAGGCCGATGTGGTGGAAGAAGTAGTAACCCTGGAAGATACCGTGGTTGGCGACCATGAAGTGGTTCGCCTCGCTGACGAACGGCTGCAGGATCGTGGCGGCGAGATCGGCATGGTTGAACGAGGCCAGCGTGTCGCCGATGTCGTGCAGCAGGGCGCAGACGACATATTCCTCGTCCTCGCCGGCCTGGTGCGCCAGCGTCGCCGTCTGCAGGCTGTGCTCCAGGCGGTCGACCTGGAAGCCGCCATGGTCGTCGTCCAGCAGCTTCAGGTGGTCGAGCAGGCGGTCGGTCAGGCCGGCGCAGAAGTCCTTCGCCTGTCCGCCGATGATCTTCCAGTCCTGGGCGGTGCCATCCTTCATGTGCGCGAAGCCCGCGCGCAGATCGTCGGCCATCGTTCTCTCTCCCCGTATCCCCGCATGAACAGGGGGCCGCGTTGACCGGACCCCTGTGCTTCAGTATGTCCATCTGACCGCGGGTATGCCAAGGGGAGGAACGCCCGGTGACAGCTTCGTTGGACCTCAGCGAGGACCAGATCGCCTTTCAGGACGCCGCCAGGGCCTTTGCCGAGGCGGAGATGGCGCCCCATGCAGCCCGGTGGGATGAAGAGAAGATCTTCCCGGAGGAGACGCTGCGCAAGGCAGCCGAACTGGGCTTTGCCGGCATCTACACCGACCCGGCGCTTGGCGGGTCCGGCCTGAGCCGGCTCGACGCGGCCATCATCTTCGAGGAACTGGCCGCCGGCTGCACCTCGACCGCTGCCTATGTCTCGATCCACAACATGGCCACCTGGATGATCGACCGCTTCGGCGACGACCAGGTGCGGCAGCGCTTCCTGCCGAAGCTGACCAGCATGGAATGGTTCGCCAGCTATTGCCTGACGGAACCTGGCGCCGGCTCGGATGCCGCCAGCCTGAAGACGCGGGCCGTGCGCGATGGCGACCACTACGTCATCAACGGCGCCAAGGCCTTCATTTCCGGCGGTGGCCGTTCCGACCTCTATGTCTGCATGGTGCGGACGGGCGGGGAGGGGCCGAAGGGCGTCACCTGCATCGCGGTCAAGAAGGACACGCCCGGCCTGTCGTTCGGCGCGCAGGAACGCAAGATGGGCTGGAATTCCCAGCCGACGGCGATGGTGATGTTCGACGATTGCCGCGTGCCGGTCGCGAATCGCATCGGTGACGAGGGCCAGGGCTTCCGCATCGCCATGGCGGGCCTGGACGGAGGCCGCATCAACATCGCGGCCTGTTCGGTTGGCGCGGCGCGCGCATGCCTGGAGCGCACGATCGACTACGTGAAGGACCGCAAGCAGTTCGGCCAGTCCATCGCCGACTTCCAGAATACCCAGTTCAAGCTGGCCGACATGGCCACGGACCTGGAGGCCGCGCGGCTGATGGTCCGCCACGCCGCGGCCAAGCTGGACGCCGACACGCCCGACAAGACCCAGGCCTGCGCGATGGCCAAGCGCTTCGCCACCGATGCCGGCTTCCGCGTCTGCAACGACGCGCTGCAGCTGCACGGCGGCTATGGCTACCTGCGCGACCATCCGATCGAGCGCTACATGCGCGACTGCCGGGTGCACCAGATCCTGGAAGGCACCAACGAGATCATGCGGGTGGTGATCAGCCGCAAGCTGCTGGCCGACTGAGGGGACGACGACAATGAGCGTAGCTGGGGGCGTAGCGGGCGAGGACATTGTCTTCGGGCGGAACGGCGCGGTCGCGACGGTCCTGCTGAACCGGCCAAAGGCGCTGAACGCGCTGACGCACGAGATGTGCGTCGACCTGCATGCGGAGATGAAGCGCTGGCGCGACGATCCATCGATCGGCGCCGTGGTGGTGCGCGGTGCCGGCGACCGGGCATTCTGCGCCGGCGGCGACATCCGCAAGCTCTATGACGAGGGACGGGCCGGTGGGCAGTATCCCTACCAGTTCTATCACGACGAGTACCGGCTGAACGCCGACATCCACCACTACCCCAAGCCGTGGATCTCGCTGCTGGACGGCATCGTCATGGGCGGCGGCTGCGGCGTCTCGATCCCCGGCAGCCACCGGGTCGCGACCGGGCGGGCGATGTTCGCCATGCCGGAGACCGGGATCGGGCTGTTCCCCGACGTCGGTGGCTCGTTCTTCCTGTCGCGCTGCCCGGGACGCATCGGCACCTGGCTGGCGCTGACCGGTGCGCGGCTGAAGGCGGCAGACTGCCTGCACGCCGGCGTCGCCGACGCCTTCGTGCCGTCGGAACGGCTGGACGACCTGGAGACCGCGCTGGGCCAGGCGACGATTCGCAGCCATGACGACGCCACGGCGGTGATCGCGCGGTTCGCCGGCGATCCGGGTGCATCGGCGCTCGCGGACCGGCAGGCGGATATCGACCGGCTGTTCGCCGGCGATTCGGTGGAGGCCATCCTGGCGGCGCTGCAGGCCGACGGCGGCGAGTGGGCGCTCGCCCAGGCGGGGATCATGGCGCAGAAGTCGCCGACCTCGCTGAAGATCGCGCACCGCCAGGTCCGCGAGGGGGCCAGCCGTGATTTCCGCGACTGCATGCGCATGGAATGGCGCATGGTGAACCGGATCATTGCCGGCCACGACTTCTACGAGGGCACGCGGGCGACGGTCATCGACAAGGACCAGTCGCCGGCGTGGCAGCCGGCCACCCTCGACGCCGTCGATCAGTCGACAGTCGACCGCTATTTCGCACCGCTGCCGGACGGCGACCTGCAGTTCGACTGACCCGCGCCGGTCCGGGGATGCCCGCAGGTATCCCCGAAGCCGCCGTGGCTGCCCGATCATCCCGGCCCCACAAGCGCCAAAAGGGCCGCCCGGCATGGCCGGCAGCCCTTCAAACGCAATCCTCGACGATGTGCCGGGAGAGGCGGACTCTCAGAGCCCGTCGCGCTGTGCCCGCTTCCGTGCCAGCTTGCGCGCCCGGCGGACAGCTTCCGCCTTTTCACGGGCCCGCTTCTGCGACGGCTTCTCGTAGTAGTTGCGGAGCTTCATCTCACGGAAGATGCCTTCCCGCTGCATCTTCTTCTTCAGGACCTTCAGGGCCTGATCGACGTTGTTGTCGCGAACGCTGACTTCCAAGGTACCCTCTTTGCCTTGTCAATGTTAAGGGTTGCTTCAGGGAACAACAAACCGTTCGGCGAATCCTGTTCGCCGTTGCGCAGGTGCTATATCACGCGTTCCGGGACACGCCAAGTCCCGAACAGCCACAATCGGGGGAGAGGCATGAGCGCTGTCATTGCGCCGTTCGAGGGATATGAGACGCGAGTCCGGCCGGAATGGATCGACGACAACGGCCACATGAACATGGGCTACTACGTCGTCGTCTTCGATCACGCGACGGACCTGTTCCTGGCCCATTGCGGCCTGGACACGGCGCACCGGCAGTCGGCGAACATCACGACCTTCGCGGCGGAAGCCCATGTGAACTACCTGCGGGAGGTGGGCGAGGGCGATACGCTGCGGTTCCGGACCTGGCTGCTGGGCTATGACACCAAGCGGATCCACTACATCCACGAGATGATCCATGCGGGCGAGGGCTATCGCGCGGCGACCAACGAACTGCTGAGCCTGCACGTGGACCGCGCGACGCGGCGCGTGGCGCCGATGGCCGATGCCCTGCAGCAGCGACTGGCGCAGCTCATGGAGGCGCACGGCAGGGTTCCGGCACCGCCCGAGACCGGGCGGCGTGTCGGAGAGAAGTGGGGACAGAAGGCCCGCTGAGCCTAGCAGCCGGCGGAGAGCGGCTGGGCACCGAGGCCACGTCCCGGCGCATGACGATGGTACTCGGCCAGGATGACGTGCTCGAAAACTGCGGCCGAGGCACCGCAGGGCTCGCCGCGGAAGCGGATGCCGATCTCGCCCGGAATTTGCCAGACCACGTCGCCGACCGCGCGGATGTCGCCGACGCGGACCTCCACCATGTCACCGAAGTCGCGCCGTTCGCCGTCGATGGAGATGCGCGCACCGCCGAGGCTGATATCCAGCAGGTGACCGTCCAGCATGCGGTTCATGCCCTGCAGGACCGTGGCGGTGAGCCCGGTCAGCGTGATTCGCGTGTGGCGGCGTCGGTTCTGCAGGCGTGGCGTCATGGTGTTCGGCACATTCCGTTCCGGGGCGATGCACCTATCTAGCAACTGCCGTTCCAGTCGCGTCTGTCCGCGCCGGATATCCTGAACCGCGCGCTTTCCGTTCGTTCCGGAAACGATTTGGCGCGATCTGCGCAATATTTGTGATGAATGGCGCTGATCCCGGACCCGCAGGGGGGGACAAGGCCCCGGCATATGTGCGTCCCGGAACGGGGCAGCCTTGCAAATTGACGTGTACGTAAGGTGCCCGCTGTCTCAAATTTGAAATGCGCGCAAACAGAACGGCCCCGGTGTTGCCACCGGGGCCGCGCAGCCGTCCGCAGGGGACGATCGTCAGGTGCCGATCAGATCGGATCCCAGTTGAAGACGTCGCCCGAGCGCTCCAGCGCCATGAACGACTTGGTCAGCGCCGGCATGCCGTGCTCGGCGATGGTCTCCGGCGACCAGCCCTCGGCGCGATGCACCGAACGGATCGGACGCGGCTGGTTGAACAGGAAGATCTCGTTGGCGCGGACGCCGAAGATCTGGCCGGTGACATGGGACGACGCGTCGGAGCCGAGATACACGGCCAGCGGCGCCTGCTGGGCCGGCGTCATGCGCTTGATCTTCTCCAGGCGGGCCTGCTGCTCCGGGGTGTCCGACGGAATCGTGCCGATCATGCGCGACCACGCGAACGGCGAGATGCAGTTGGAGCGGACGCCGAAGCGCTGCATGTCCAGCGCGATCGACTTCGACAGGCCGGCGATGCCCAGCTTGGCGGCGGCGTAGTTCGCCTGGCCGAAATTGCCGATCAGGCCCGAGGTCGAGGTGAAGTGGATGTACGAACCGCCGCTCTGCTCACGGAAATAGGGCGCGGCCGAGCGGGCGACGTTGAAGCAGCCCTTCAGGTGCACGGCGATGACCATGTCCCAGTCCGGCTCGCTCATCTTGTGGAAGATGACGTCGCGCAGGATGCCGGCATTGTTCACGACGATGTCGACCTTGCCGAAGGCATCCACGGCGGTCTTGATCATGTCCTCGGTGTCGCGGCGCTCGGCGACCGAACCGAAATGCGGAATGGCCTTGCCGCCGGCGGCGACGATGGTGTCGACGATGTCGCGCGCCGGCTTCTCGTCCGCACCGTCGCCCGAGACGGAACCACCGAGGTCGTTGACGACCACCGCGGCGCCATGGGCACCCATCAGCTTGGCGATCTCGCCGCCAATGGCGCCGCCGGCGCCGGTGACGACGGCGACCTTGCCTTCAAGCATCTTGCTCATCTGCAGTTTCTCCCCTTGAAAATTCGGTGTGCCGGGCCGCTCAGGGCTTCAGCACGACGCGTCCGACGATCTTGCCGGCGCGCAGGTCTTCCAGTGTCTCCCACGCCTGGTCCAGCGGACGCGGCGCCACGGGCAGCGGCGGAACCTTGCCGGCCTTCACCAGGTCCATCAGTGCCTGCATCTCGGCCAGGCTGCCGACCATCGAGCCGCGCACGGTGATGTTCTTGAACGGGAACAGCGGCACCGGGATGGTCATCGCGCCGCCGAACAGGCCGACGATGGCCAGGACCGCGCTCTGGCCCAGGATGCCGACGCCGAAGGACGCCGACTTCTCGGCGCCGACGAAATCCACCGCGCCGCCGATGCCGCCGCCGGTCAGCCTGATGACTTCCTTGCGGGTGTCGGGCGAGGCGGGGCTGAAGACGTAGTCCGCGCCGGCCGCGGTTGCCGCGGTCAGCTTGGCCTCGTCGATGTCGAAGACCACCGTCTTGGCGTTGATCGCCGCCTTGGCGATCATCAGGCCGGCCATGCCGACGCCACCGGCGCCGATGATGCCGATATAGCCGTTGGCCTCGGCGCTGGCCTTGACCTTCATCAGCGCGCCGTAGGCGGTAATGCCGGAGCAGGCATAGGTCGCGGCGAGGTCGGTCGGAACCCCGGTGTAGTCGAACAGGTAGCGCCCGTGCGGCACCAGGACATGGGTCGAGTAGCCGCCGTCAGCCTGCACGCCCAGCTGGCGCGGCTTGGCGCACAGCTGCTCGTCGCCAGCCGCGCACGTCGCGCACGTGCCGCAACCGATCCAGGGATAGACGATCCGCTTGTCGCCGATCTTCGCGCCGGTCGCCTTCTCGCCCAGCGCCACGACCTCGCCCACGATCTCGTGGCCGAGCGTGAAGGGCAGCTTGCGCCCACGGGTGGCATCGGCGCGGTTGCCGCCGCCCATGTCGAAATAGCCCTCGTGCAGGTGGATGTCCGAATGGCAGACGCCACAGGCATCGACGCGGACCAGGACCTCGTCGCCCGTCGGTGTCGGCACGGCATAGTCGAATGCCTTCAACGGTGCGCCATAGGCGTCGAACTGCATGCTGCGCATCGGCTCCTCCCTCATTTTCCAGATCGCGCTCGAAGTGGCCGGCACAATAGGCGCCGGTGGCGGGGCCGACAATATCCCGCTGGCCGCACGACGCCCCTGCACTCTGCTTGACGGGCGGGTCTGCACTGTTATTAGTGCGGGTCCACAGGGACATACCCGGTCAGAAGCAATCAGCGCCGGGTCCAACAGGGAGGCTATCCGTTGCGCCAGCAAATGACGCAGCGCCTAGCCATCGGCCGGAGCAGCCGATGAGCGACGTGCTATTGGAAGTAGACGGCGTCAGGGTCCGTTTTGGTGGTATCGTTGCGCTTGACGGTGTCTCCTTCACCATGCCCAAGGGCAAGATCGTCGGCCTGATCGGCCCGAATGGTGCAGGCAAGACCACCTTGTTCAACTGCCTCAGCCGGCTGTACGTCCCCAACGAGGGTGACATCCGCTTCGAGGGGCGCACCATCCTTGACCGGCCGCCGCATCACATGGCGCCGATCGGCATCGGCCGCACGTTCCAGAACCTGGCGCTGTTCGGCACCATGACGGTGCTGGAGAACGTCATGGTCGGCGGCCATTCCGCGACCGGCAGCGATTTCATGTCGAATGCCCTGCGGCTGCCCTGGCGCAGCAAGGAAGAGCGCGCGCTGCGCAACCGCTGCGGTGAACTTGTCGAGTATCTCGGTCTTGGCAAGGTCGCGCATTCGCCCGTGGCGGGCCTGCCGTTCGGAACCCAGAAGCGTGTCGAACTGGCGCGCGCGCTGGCCTCGGCGCCGAAGCTGCTGCTGATGGACGAGCCGGCCGGTGGCCTGAACCACGACGAGCTGGACGAACTCGGCCACGTCATCCAGCAGATCCGGGACGACCGTGGCATCACCGTGCTTCTGGTCGAGCACCACATGGGCCTGGTGATGAGCATCTCCGACAAGGTCGTTGCCATCGACTTCGGCAAGAAGATCTCCGAGGGCACGCCGCAGGAAGTTCAGCAGGATCCCGAAGTGATCCGCGCATATCTCGGGACGGGCAACTGATGTCGCTGCTGGAAGTCAAGGGAATCAAGGCCTACTACGGCCAGATCGAGGCGCTGCACGGCATCAGCTTCGCGCTCGCCGAGGGCGAGATCACCGCGGTGCTGGGCGCCAACGGTGCCGGCAAGACGACGACGCTGCGTGCCATCTGCGGCATGGTCCGGACGACGGGCCAGGTGATGCTGGAAGGCGAGAACGTCGTCGGCATGTCGACCGAAAAGATCGTCGCCCGCCACAAGATCGCGCATGTCCCGGAGGGGCGGGGGACGTTCACCCGCGTCACCACCGAAGAGAACCTGCGTCTCGGCGCCTTCACGCGTCGCGACAAGGAAATCGAACAGGACTACGAGCGGGTCTACCACTACTTCCCCCGCCTGAAGGAGCGACGGAGCCAGCAGGCCGGCACGCTGTCGGGCGGCGAGCAGCAGATGCTCGCCATCGGCCGCGCGCTGATGCTGCGCCCGCGCATCATGCTGCTGGACGAACCGTCCTTCGGCCTGGCCCCCATCATCACCGAGGAACTGTTCCGCATCCTGGCGCAGATCAACCGCGAGGAGCGGGTCAGCATGCTGGTCGTCGAGCAGAACGCGAATCTCGCGATCAATATCTCGACCACCGCCTACCTGCTTGAAACCGGTGAGGTCGCAATGTCCGGCCCCGCCAAGGACATCATGAACGACGAGCAGGTCCGCAAGTCGTACCTCGGTTACTGAGAGGGCTGCCCGCCAATGGATCTCTTCATTGAACAGACAGTCAGCGGTATCGCATCAGGTGCGATCTATGCCTGTCTCGCGCTGGCCGTGGTGATGATTTACCAGGCCATCGACCACTTCAATTTCGCCCAGGGCGAAATGGCGATGTTCTCGACCTACATCGCCTGGTGGATGATCGACCCGACCGCCGGTCTCGGTCTGCCGTTCATCGTGGCGTTCTTCGCCTGCATCGCGGTGTCCTTCATCGGTGGCGCGGCGATCGAGCGGATCGTCTTCGCGCCGATCGCGAATGCGCCGGTGCTGAGCCACATCATCGTCTTCATCGCGCTGTTCTCGATCTTCAACAGCCTGGCCGGCTTCCTGTTCGACTTCACGCCGAAGCAGTTCATGACGCCGTTCACCCACGATCCGCTGATCGAGGGGATCGTGAGTTACCACCGGGCGGGCATGGTGCTCGTGACACTGGTCATGCTTGCCCTGATCTACGTGTTCTTCCGGTATACGCCGGTCGGTCTCGCCATGCGCGCGGCGGCGGCGGCACCGGACTCCGCGCGCCTGGTCGGCATCAATGTCGGCATGATGCTGTCGCTGGGCTGGGGCCTTGCGGCCGCGGTCGGTGCGGTGGCCGGCATGCTGATCGCCCCGATCACCTTCCTGACGCCGGACATGATGCTGGGCACATTGCTCTACGGCTTCGCCGGGGCCGTCGTCGGCGGACTGACCAGCCCGTTCGGCGCGGTTGTCGGCGGGTTCCTGGTCGGTATCGTCGAGAACCTGATGGGCACCTTCGTCGTCGGCAGCCAGCTGAAGCTGACCGTCGCGCTGGTCCTGATCATCGTCGTCCTGCTGGTTAAGCCGGCCGGCCTGTTCGGCCGCGTCGTCGTGAAGAGGGTCTGAGTCCATGACGACCACTTCGATGCCCGGTCCGATGCCGGCATTCCTGAACGAGAATCCGAAGGATCGCGTGAGGCTCCTCGGCGTCCGGCTGCCCCTGCTGGAGCGTGTGCTGCTCTGGATCATGGTCGTGGCACTCTGCGCGGCGCCGCTGTTCGCTGACGGCTACACCGTCTACGAATTTGGCAAGGTGCTGATGTACGCCCTGGCGGTGCTGGGCCTCAACCTGCTCACCGGCTTCAACGGGCAGTTCTCGCTTGGCCACAGCGCATTCTTCGCCGTCGGCGCCTATTCGACCGCGATCATGATGGAAATGCTTGGCATGCCGTACTGGACGACCATCGTCCCGGCGGCGGCGATCTGTTTCCTGAGCGGGTTCCTGTTCGGCCTGCCGGCGCTTCGTCTCGAGGGCCTTTTCCTGGCGCTCGCGACCTTCGCGCTCGCCATCGCCACGCCGCAGTTGCTGAAGTTCGAGGGCTTCGACATCGGCGACGGCGAGCACATCCTCAGCATTGCCGCCATCACGGGCGGCGTGCAGGGCAAGGGGCTCGATACGCCCTATCCGCCGGAATGGCTGAACAGCATCTGGCTGGCGGCCACGGGCGACGACCTGTCGGTCGACCGCTGGAAGTACATGTTCACCCTGATCGTGGTCGCGATCATGTTCTGGGGGGCCTGGAACCTGGTGCACTCGCGCACCGGCCGCGCGCTGATCGCCATCCGCGACAACCCGCTGTCGGCGAAGACGATGGGCATCAACACCGCCATCTTCAAGTCGGCGGCCTTCGGTGTCAGCGCCATGTATACCGGTGTCGCCGGATCGCTGTTCGCGATCATGGACGAGTACCTGGCGCCGGAGAGCTTTACCTTCGCCGAGGCGATCAAGTTCCTGGTCGGTGGCGTGGTCGGTGGCATCGCCAGCCTGTTCGGCGCGCTGTTCGGCGGCTGGTTCGTGCTTGAAATTCCCAATCTCGCGGATTTGATGGCGTCGAGCCTGGCTGACTTCATCAACAATCCACAGGGTTTGACCGGCCTGATCTACGGCCTGTTCCTGATCTTCACCGTCTACGTGATGCCGATGGGCGCCGCCGGGCTGGTGCAGATTCTGGTGCGCAAGGTCGCGGACAAGGGCTAGGATCAGTTCCCGAGCGGACAACCGCGTGGCCGTCGGGCGGGTCGTGCGGATCACAACCAGTGCAAGCCCGTGACATGCAGAGGAGAGTCCAATGAAACTCGCGTTTGGGACCATGGTTGCCATGGCAGCCCTGGCCTTGGCCGTCGGGGGCGCCGAGGCCCGCAATGCGCCTGGCGTCACTGACAAGGAAATCAAGATCGGCAACTCGAACCCGTACTCGGGTCCGGCCGCTGCCTACAGCTCGATCGGCAAGTCGATCGGCGCCTGCTTCGACAAGTTCAACGCCGAGGGCGGCATCAACGGCCGCAAGATCAACTTCGTCTCGGTCGACGACGGCTACAGCCCGCCGCGTACGGTCGAGCAGATCCGCAAGCTGGTCGAGCGCGAGAACGTCGCCTTCGTGTTCCAGACCCTTGGCACGCCGCCAAACTCGGCGATCCACGAGTACATGAACAGGAAGAAGGTGCCGCAGCTGTTCGTCGCCACCGGCGCGACCAAGTGGGGCCAGCCGGACAAGTTCCCGTGGACCATGGGCTGGCAGCCGAACTACCAGTCCGAGGGTGTCGTGTTCGCGCGCTACCTGATGGCGAACTTCCCGAACGCCAAGGTCGCGATCCTCTACCAGAACGACGACTACGGTAAGGACTACGTGCACGGCATCGAGATCGGTCTCGGCGACAAGCTCAAGGACATGGTCGTCGCCCGCGAATCCTACGAGGTCACCGACCCGACCATCGAGTCGCAGGTGGTGAACCTGAAGAATTCCGGGGCCGACGCGTTCTACAACGTGACCACGCCGAAGTTCGCCGCGCAGGCCATCTCGAAGATGGCCGAGCTGGGCTGGAAGCCGGTGCACTACCTGAACTCGGTCTCCAACTCGATCGGCTCGGTGATCTCGAAGGCCGGCTTCGAGAAGAGCCAGGACATCGTCACCTCGTTCTACCTGAAGGATCCGAACGATCCGGAATGGCAGAACGACGACGACTACAAGGCCTGGAGCGCCTGGATGGACGAGTACTATCCGGACGGCGACAAGACCGATGCGTTCACCGTCTATGGCTGGTCCGTCTGCCATACGCTGATCACGACGCTGGAAAAGGCCGGAAACGACCTGAGCCGCGAGAACATCATGAAGCAGGCGGCCGACCTGAAGGACTACAAGGCACCGATGCTGCTGCCGGGTATCACCATCAATACCAGCCCGACGGATTTCTATCCGATCGAGGAGTGGCAGCTGGCCCGCTTCAAGGACAAGGGCTGGGAGCGTTTCGGCCCGATCATCGCCGGTGCCGTCGGCTCCGGTTCCTGACCGGACCTTTCGGTCTCGTCTGATCTGAAGGGACGGGGTCGCCGGGAAGCCGGCGGCCCCGTCTCGCTATGGAGTATCGCGACCATGGGCGGATCTGCCGACGGCAGTGTCGATCGCGCCGTCTTCGATGCCACGGCCAATGACTATGACCGGGCCCGCAAGCGGCTGGTGCCGCAG
The DNA here is from genome assembly GCA_036154895.1 of Pseudomonadota bacterium. Lineage (GTDB taxonomy): Bacteria > Pseudomonadota > Alphaproteobacteria > Minwuiales > Minwuiaceae > Minwuia. Next base: position 333,411 of record JAYZWD010000047.1, on the reverse strand, counting down.
TTCGACGACTTCTATGGCGCGGCCTTGCGGGAGCTCCGCTTTCCCGCTGACCGGCCATTGCGGATCCTCGACCTGGGGGCCGGGACCGGGCTGCTTTCCGACATGATCGCAAGGCGCTTTCCGGAGGCGCATGTCACGCTGATCGACATCTCGCCGGAAATGATCGCGCGGGCGCGGCAACGTCTCGGGGAGGGGCCGCGCTTCGACTACCGGGTTGCCGACCTGGCCTCGGCTCACCTGCCCAAGCCGGTGGACGCCGTGGTCTCGGCGCTGGCCATCCACCATCTGCCGGACCCTGACAAGCGCGTGCTGTTCGGACGCATCTACCAGTCGCTGAAGCCCGGTGCCGTTTTCGTCAATGCCGAGCAGGTCGCCGGGCCGTCCCAGGTGCTGCAGCAGCGTCAGCACTGGAGCTGGCTGGCGGATGCCCGAGCGCTCGGTGCCAGCGAGGAAGAGATCGGCCAGGCCCTGGTCCGCATGCGGGAAGACCGGCCGGCGACACTCGACGACCAGCTGGACTGGCTGCGCGGGATCGGCTTCGCCGAGGTCGACTGCGTCTGGAAGCGGGGCATGTTCGCGGTCTATTCGGGCCAGATGCCGCTGGCGGCCGAGGAACGCTCCCGTCCGCTGTTCGGGCTCGAGAGGGCCTTGCGCCGCACGTAGACCCCGACGGAATTTCAGTTCGACGTGGTATGGCGTGCCAGCAGCCGTGCAACCTGGTCCCAGCGTTCTTCCTTTGCGCGGTCCAGTGCGGTGCGGCCGTCATTGTCGGTCAGGTCGGCTGACGCGCCGCCCTGCAGCAGCGCCTGCACGACTTCCAGGTGGCCATTCCAGGCCGCGCGCATCAGGGGCGTCAGCCCCTGTTCGTCGCGCGCATTCGGGTCGGCCTGGACCGCCAGCAGGTCCTCGACGATCGACGGGTAGCCGTTGATCGCGGCCCAGGCGAGCGGTGTCCGGCCGAGATTGTCGCGGGTGTCGATGTCGACGCCGCGCTCCAGCAGGAACTCCACCACCAGTTCGCGCCCGCGCCAGGCGGCGGCAATGATGGCATCCCGGCCCGCCGCGTCGATGGCACCCGGGTTGGCACCGGCGCGCAGCAGCACTTCGATCTTGCTGACCTCGCCGCTCTCCACGGCCTGGCGCAGTTCCTTGTCGAGTTGCTCCTGCTCCGCCCTGGGCACTTCCCGCTCGGCCAGCCTCTGTTCAACATGGCGGCGCCAGTCACCGGCCTTCTTTTCCGCGCGCTGGCGGTCCGCCGCGTCCATGTCCCTGCTGATCTCGCGCAGCAGTTTCCTGGCCTCGCGCTCTCCGGCGTCGGCGGCGTCCTTGGCCAGCACATAGGCGCGGTCGCGGTCCTTCTCGACGCCATCGCCCCTGAGCAGTTTCTCGGCCAGCAGCGTCTTGGCGGGATTGTGGTCCTGTTCCGCCAGGCCTTCCAGGATCCGCGCCGCCTCCTTCGGATCACGCGGCACTGCCTCGCCCTTGTCGAGTGCCCTGGCGAGGTTGTAGCGCGCATGGGTGTAGCCCTGGTCGGCGGCCTTGCGGAACCGTTCGACCTGGCTGGCAATGCGAACCCGCTCCGCATCGGACAGCGGCGGGCGGACTTCCTTCGGTTCGGGCCTTTCCCCGTCGGGCGGGACCGGCTCGGACCGGGCGACCTTCGGGGCCGGCTCCGGCAGGTCCTTCAGTGCCGCAAGAACGCTGGCGCGGGCCTCGCGGGCCTCGGCCATCGCGCGGGTCGCCTCCTGCGCGGCGGTGCGCGCCCTTTCCACGTCGCCGCTTTCGGCGGCCTCGCGGGCGATCCTGGCGGCTTCCCCGGCCCGGCTCGCGGCATCCGTCGCCTGTCGCGCGGCCGTGGCTGCACGCTCCAGGATGGTGGCCACCGCAGGTTCGGGACGCGGATGCTCGGCCCTGGCGCGAACGACTGCCGCGGTCGCCTGTTGCGCGGCCTTGAGCGCCTCCTGTGCCGACCCTTCCGCGGCCTCGGCCTGGACGCGTGCCTCGGCGAGTGCCTTCTCCAGCGTCGCCCGGGCCCGTTCCGCGGCGTCGTCGACCGTTGGCTCGGCCGGTGCGGCGGTGCGGAGTTCCGGCGCTGTCCTGGCGACACCCTTTTCCTCGGCCGGGGTCAGCGCCGGACCCTTCTCGTAGACCAGCGCCACGTCGTCGGGACCAGGCGCGGGGGCGGGGGGCACGACGGCGGGTCGCGTCTCGCGGGCGGCCTGTGCGATGGCGGCCTGGCGCACGTCCGGAATGTCGATCTTCGGCGTATCCTGCGGTGCCTCGACCGGTTTCGGCTCCGGCTTCGGTTCTTCTGCCTTGGGTTCCTCTGGCTTCGGCGGCTCGGGCGTCTCCTCCGGTTCCGGCTCCGCGACCTCAGCCAGTGGCGCGACCGGTTCCGGCGCGGCCACGTCGGTCTTTTCCGGTTCGGGCAGTTCCACCGGATCGAATGTGACCTTGTCATCGTAGATCTCGGGGAAGACCTGGATGGTGATGGTGAAGTCCTGCGGGCGGGTGTCCGGCCCGAAAAGTTGCGCCGCCGTCGCGAACAGGAGGCCGAGCAGTGCCGCATGGCCAACCGCCGCGATACCGGCGCCGAGGCCAACCGCGTCACTGCCATAGGCGATCTTGGGTATGACCCGGCGTGCGATCATGGATGACTGGCGACTGCCCCGATGTGCTCTTGAAGGACCGGAATACCGTCTGATTCCGGCAAGCAATCATCATGCCCGATGCAGGCGCGGGGCACGAGGTCCGGGGCGATCAGCCGCCGGTGACGCTCATGTGCCGCGACAGGGCAGGCGCCTGGCTCTGCCGGTCGATGACGAAGTCGTGGCCCTTCGGCTTGCGCCCGATGGCCTCGTCGATGGCAGCGTCCAGTCGCGCGCCGGTCGGGTCCGCACGCAGTGCCTGCCGCAGGTCGGCCTGGTCGTCCTGGCCCAGGCACATGTACAGCCTGCCGGTACAGGTCAGCCGCACCCGGTTGCAGCTCTCGCAGAAATTGTGGGTCAGCGGCGTGATGAAGCCCAGTCGCCGCCCGGTCTCCCGCACCGTCACATAGCGGGCCGGGCCCCCGGTGCGATAGTCGGTCGGCTCCAGCGTGAAGCTCTTCCGCAAGCGGGCGCGGACCACCGACAGCGGCAGGTACTGGTCGGTGCGGTCGCCGTCGATCTCACCCAGCGGCATTGTCTCGATCAGGCAGAGGTCGAAGCCCTGTTCCCCGCACCAGCGCACCAGGTGCTCGATCTCCTCGCCGTTCACGCCCTTCAGCGCCACGGTATTGACCTTGACCGCCAGCCCCGCTTCGCGGGCGGCGGCGAGGCCGTCCATCACCTTCTCCAGGCTGCCCCAGCGGGTGATCTGCTGGAACTTCAACGGGTCGAGCGTGTCGATCGAGACGTTGATGCGGCGGACGCCGGCATCGCGCAGATCGCCGGCGAAGCGCGCGAGCTGGCTGCCATTGGTCGTCAGTGTCAGTTCGTCGAGCGCGCCGGTCCGCAGGTGCCGCCCGAGTGAACGGAAAAGTTCCATGACGTTGCGCCGGACCAGCGGCTCGCCGCCGGTGATACGCAGCTTGCGCACGCCCTTGGCGACAAAGGCGCTGCAGACCCGGTCGAGTTCCTCCAGCGACAGGATCTCGGCCTTGGGCAGGAAGGTCATGTGTTCGGACATGCAGTAGACGCAGCGAAAGTCGCAGCGGTCCGTCACCGAGACCCGAAGATAGGTCACGGCCCTGCCGAAGGGATCGATCACGGTGTCAGCTCCCCGTCGCTCATGACAGGGATATTGCGCTTCCAGGCGCCCGAGTAAAGGCGCGGATCAGGCGCCGACGGCCAACTGGTTGACCGCGGCGAGGTAATCGGGGTCCTGGCGCCAGCGACGGACCACGGCCGCGGCATCGTCCACGGCCATGTCATCATAAAGATCCTTCAGCCGCGCGCGGTCCTGTCCATGCGATTTGCCCAGCATGCCGCGGGCGGCGCGGGTGAGGTCGTAGATGGTCAGGAAGACCTGGCGGTCGATGTCGAGGGCGCGGCAGGCAATGGCCAGGGCCTCGCCGCCCGGTTCGTAGATCAGGCGACGCATCAGTTCGGGGCGCATGCCGGCCAGGCGGGCCAGCGAGAACTCGAACAAGCCGACCTCGCCCTGGCGCAGGGCCTTGAGCGCGAAGGCCGGGTTGAGCTGGCCGGCATTGGCGAGCTTGTCGACCAGGCGCTGGGAGGGATCGCGGGATTCTTCCTCGCCGGTGCTCTCGCTCACCGCATCGCGCATCGCGGTCAGCATGGTGTCGTCCAGCTCGGTCTGGTCGAGCTTGTAGTTCTCGATGATGTACTGGCGCAGCGCGGCGGAGACCCAGGCGTACATGCGCTTGGCCAGACGCTGCGGCAGGTCGGGACGGCGGAGCAGGGGGCGCTGGTAGGTGTCGACGCGCTGCGACTCCGCCACCAGGTGCTCCAGCAGCACGTCGGAGATCTGCGCGGTCTCGTTGCCGAGCAGGGCGGTGATCACGTCCTCGCTGCCGGTGTCGGCCAGCGCCTGGGAGACCACCTCGGAAATGTTGCTGCGCATGGCCGTCGCCAGCTGGTGCTGCAGCGTGCGATGACGCACCACCTCGACCAGGTCGGCGTCGCGCAGGGCCTTCGACGTCATCAGGATCGGGTAGGCGACCTCGATCTGGTCGTTGGCCAGCATGGCCGCCAGCTCGGGCGGCGCGGTGTCGGAGGCGGCCAGTTGTTCGGACAGCCGCTTGCGCACACTCATCTCGACGTCATGGCTGAGGCGGCGGAGGATATCGGTCATCAGGCGGCGTTCGCCGTCGGTCAGGGTCTCGCCCTCGGTCTCGAACAGCTGCCAGATGTCTTCATAGAGCTGCGCGCGACCTTCGCGGCTCTTGCGGTGCGCGAGGTCGAAAAGCGCCTTCATATCCGGCTTGCCTGGTCGGGTTCCGTCAGCCACGGCTGGTGTCCTCGGCAATTTCGACGTCATGAGCCTAGGTCGATAGTCTTAACAATGTATGACCTGGCACGCCTATCGTTGTGATCGAAAAGGGATTCGTGACTGGCGTCACGCGAGTTCGGCGTGGATCACAATGCGCGCCTGACGAAATCGAGCAGGGCGGGCAATGGCAGCGGCTTCTGCAACACCGCATGCGCCTGCCGGGCATGGCGATTGGCTTCCATGACCGCGTCCGGGTAGCCCGAGACCAGGATGACACGGGTCTGCGGGGAGGCACGGCGGATCAGGCGGGTGGCGGCGATGCCGTCCAGTCCGGGCATGTCGATGTCGACCACCGCAACGGCGGGACGCATCCGCCGGGCCGCGTTGACGCCGGCGAAGCTGTTGCCTTCCACCCGGCAGGACAGGCCATTGGCGGCGAAGTAGCGGGCGATGATTTCGCCCGCCGCGCGATCGTCGTCGATGATGAGTACCGGCGAACCGCGTACGGAACGCTGCGGGGGATCTGCGGGCATCTCGCCGTCCGGCCTGCGACATCAAGAAGTTGTGCGAGGTGCAGACTGAAGCGCGAATGGGAAAAGAATTATTAAGGAAATTCGGGAAGATTCGTCCGTACGCGTGTAGAAACTGGAACCCATGGACAAGGCAATGCCCGATACAGCCCGCCAGCCCGACGTGCCGGTCCCGCCGTTCGAGCCCTATCGTGCGGTCACCCGGCTGATCGAACGTCTGCACCGTCTCTATCTCGACGTGATCCGCGCCGATCTGGGCCGGATGGGCATCGAGGACATCTCGGCCGTCCAGGCCCTGCTGCTGACCAATATCGGCTCGGCCGAGGTCAATGTCCGCACCCTGATGGAGCGCGGCTACTACCAGGGCTCCAACGCCTCCTACAACCTGAAGAAGCTGGTCGAGACCGGATACCTGGAGCAGTTCCGCTCCCCCCATGACCGGCGCGCCACCATTGTCCGACTGACCGACAAGGGCCATGACCTGACCCGCCGGTTCGAGGCGCTGGAAACGACCTTCGCGAAGGATTTCGACGGCGAGGGCGGGGCGTTCCGGACCATGATCGACCAGTTGACCAATCTCGAGCGCGACTGGACCGACTACATCCGCTTTGGCCCGCGTTCCTGACAACGCGGGCACCGTCGGCGCGGTGCCGCGTCATCGCGGCGCTTGACCCGGCCTGTACCGAGCGGCTCCGATGACGTCATTCCACTCTGACGGCTTATCGGACCAGGCATCATGCACGCGAGCGCCGGTCCGGCCCGATCCCCCGGTCGCGGGGACCTGACCGGCCTCTACACGCCCAAGCTTCTCACCGTGCTCCGCGAGGGGTACGGCCTGCGCGACCTGCGCGCCGACGCGATTGCCGGCCTGACCGTCGCGGTCGTCGCCCTGCCATTGTCGATGGCCATCGCCATCGCCGCCGGCACCACGCCCGACCGTGGCCTGTACACCGCGATCGTCGGCGGCTTCCTGGTCTCGGCACTGGGCGGCAGCCGGTTCCAGATCGGCGGGCCAGCCGGCGCCTTCATCGTGCTGGTGGCCTCGACCGTCGCGCGGCATGGCATGGACGGGCTGGTGCTGGCCACGCTGCTGGCCGGCCTGATGCTGGCGGCAGCGGGCGCGCTCAGGCTCGGCACCTTCGTCAAGTTCGTGCCCTATCCGGTGACCGTCGGATTCACCGCCGGCATCGCCGTCATCATCTTCGCCAGCCAGGTGCACGAGCTGTTCGGCCTGGTGCTGTCGGGTCCCGAGCCCGGACCGATCATTCCGAAGCTGCTGGCCCTCGGCGGGGCCGCCGGCACCTGGAACCCGGCCGCCGTCGGCATCACTGCGCTGACCGTGACGCTGATCCTCGCCGCAAAGCGCTGGCGCCCGCGCTGGCCGGGCCTGCTGATCGGCGTTGTTGCCGCCACGGTGGTCACCGCCCTGGCCGGCCTGCCGGTCGAGACCATCGGCAGCCGGTTTGGCGGAATTCCCCAGGGCATTCCCGTGCCGGGGCTGCCGGAAATCTCCGTCACCCGCATTCTGGCGGTCCTGCCCGATGCCGCCGCCTTCGCGCTGCTGGGTGCCATCGAGTCGCTGCTGTCGGCCGTGGTCGCCGACGGCATGACCGGGCGCCGGCACCGCTCCAACTGCGAACTGGTGGCCCAGGGCGTCGCCAATGTCGGCTCGGCGCTGTTCGGTGGCTTCTGCGTCACCGGCACCATCGCCCGGACGGCGACCAATGTCCGGGCCGGTGCGCGCGGCCCGGTCTCGGGCATGCTGCACAGCCTGTTCCTGCTGGCGTTCGTGCTGGTCGCGGCACCGCTCGCCAGCTACGTGCCGCTGGCCGCCCTGGCCGGGGTGCTGGCGGTGGTCGCCTGGAACATGATCGAGAAGCACGCCTTCGCCGCCTTGCTGCGGACCTCGCGCGGCGACGCGGCGATCCTGCTGGCGACCTTCGGCCTGACGGTCTTCGTCGACCTGCTGTCGGGGATCGTCGCCGGGATCGCCATTGGCGGCATCGTCTTCATCTACCGTATCGCCGAGCAGACCACGGTGACCGAGGCGCCGCTGCAGGACATGCCGGATTCGATGGAGCCACGGCCGCGCTACGATGCCGGCGCCGATCCGGACGTCGTGGTCTATCGCATCACCGGCGCGTTCTTCTTCGGCACGGCGGCGCGGGTTGGCGCGGTGCTGGACAGCATCGCGGCCCGGCACGGGACATTCGTGCTCGATCTCGGCGGCGTGCAGGTGATCGATTCCACCGGTGCCGCGACCATCGAAATGGCGGCGCGGAAGGCCGGCCAGTCCGGTATCCGATTTGTCATCGCCTCCGCCGCGCCGGGCGTGCGGACCTTGCTGGAGACACACGGGCTCACGGAACCGACCGTGTCCTACGTGACGCGTGCCGAAGCGGTCAGACGCGGGACGGACGGCGCGGACTGAGCCGCCGTCCCGCGCAGCGCCGTCACTTCGCGGCGATCACCTTCTCGGCCTGCTTCCAGGCCCATTCGGCGAGCGGCCGGATGCGCGCGACCTGGTCGTTCGCATGATCCGAGGCCGCCGTCCCGTCGCGCACGCGGCCGGCAATGCCCTGCAGGATCGCGGCGATGCGGAACATGTTGTAGGCGAGGTAGTAGTCCCAGTTGCCGATGCTCTCGCGGCCGGTCCGCCTGCAGTAGGCCGCGACATAGGCCTCCTCCTGCGGGATGCCCAGCGCGTCGAGGTCCAGCCCGCCGATGCCGCGGAACAACTGCGGCGGCAGGCGCCAGCTCATGACGTGGTAGGCGAAGTCGGCCAGCGGGTCGCCCAGCGTCGACAGTTCCCAGTCCAGCACGGCCACGACGCGCGGCTCGGTCGGGTGGAAGATCATGTTGTCCATGCGGTAATCACCATGGATCACCGAGGTCTCGTCGGTCTCCGGCGCATTCTCCGGCAGCCACTCCATCAGGCGGTCCATCTCCTCGATCCTGTCGGTCTCGGAGAGCTTGTACTGCTTGGACCAGCGCGAGATCTGGCGGGCCACGTAGTCGCCGGGCTTGCCGAAATCAGCCAGGCCGACAGCCTGGTAGTCGACATTGTGCAGCCGGGCCACGACGTCGTTCATGGCATCGTAGTACTTCGCCCGTTCATTGCGCGGCACGTCGGCCAGGCTCTGGTCCCAGATCACCCGGCCGTCGACCAGGTCCATGACGTAGAAGATGGTGCCGATGACATTCTCGTCGTCGCACATGCACCAGGTCTTCGCGACGGGCACATCGGTGTGCGTGCCGAGCGCGGTCAGCACCTTGTACTCGCGGTCGACGGCATGCGCGGAGGGCAACAGCTTCCCCGGCGGCTTGCGGCGCAGCACGTATTCCTTGCCGCCGGCCCTGAGCGCGTAGGTCGGGTTGGACTGGCCGCCCTTGAACTGCCGGACTTCCAGGTTGCCCCGGAAGCCGTCGACATTCTCGCGCATGTAGGTCTCGAGCGCGCCTTCGTCGAACCTGAAGCGCTCGTCGACCTCCTTCGTGCCCGAAAACAGCTGGCTCATATCCGTCATGGCGCCATCTCCTCCCAAATCAGGTGCCGTCTTCCTCGCGGGCGATTGCCCGCCAGCCGATGTCTCGCCGGCAGAAACCTTCCGGCCAGTCGATGCGGTCCACCGCAGCATAGGCCCGGTCGCGGGCCGTGCGCACCGTCGCGCCACGCGCGGTGACGCCCAGCACGCGGCCGCCGGCAGCGGCGATGCCGCCGGCATCGCGCACGGTGCCGGCATGGAAGACCGTGACGCCCTCCACCGCGCCGGCGGCATCCAGTCCGCCGATGCGGCTGCCCTTGCCGACGCTGCCCGGATAGCCCTGCGTCGCCATCACCACGACCAGGGCCGGATCGTCGTGCCAGCGCAGGTCGAAGGTGGCGAGCTCGCCGTCGACAGTCGCCTGCAGCGCGGCCAGCAGGTCCGACTTCAGCCGTGCCATCAGCACCTGGCATTCCGGATCGCCGAAGCGGATGTTGTATTCGATCAGCTTGGGGCCGTCGGCGGTGATCATCAGGCCGGCATAGAGCACGCCGCGGAACGGGCAGCCCTCCGCCGCCATGGCGCGGATGGTGGGGCGGATGATTTCCGCCATGGTCCGCTCGACCATCTCCGGCGTCATCACCGGGGCCGGCGAGTAGGCGCCCATGCCCCCGGTGTTCGGGCCGGTGTCGCCGTCGCCGACGCGCTTGTGGTCCTGCGCGGTGGCCAGCGGCAGCGCCGCCGTGCCGTCTGTCAGGACAAAGAAGCTGGCTTCCTCGCCGACCAGCAGTTCCTCGACCACGGCTTCCGCGCCGGCCGCGCCGAAGCGGCCGTCGAAGATCTCGTCGACCGCCGCAAGCGCCTCGTCGAGCGTCGTGGCGACGGTCACGCCCTTGCCGGCGGCAAGGCCATCGGCCTTCACCACGATGGGCGCACCCTGCGCGATGATGTAGGCACGGGCGGCATCGCGGTCGGAAAAGCGGCCATAGGCGGCGGTCGGAATGTCGTGGCGGGCGCAGAGATCCTTGGTGAAGCCCTTGGAGCCCTCCAGCCGCGCGGCCGCCCGGTCGGGCCCGAATGCGGCGATGCCGGCGGCGGACAGGGCATCGACCAGGCCGTCCACCAGCGGCTGTTCGGGGCCGACGACGACCAGGTCGATGGCCTGTTCGCGGCAGAAGGCGATGACGGCGTCAGCGTCCGCGGGGTCGATAGCGACACACGACGCGACATCGGCGATCCCGCCATTGCCGGGCGCGCACCACAGCCTCGTCAGCATCGGCGAGGACGCCAGTTTCCAGCAGAGCGCGTGCTCCCGCCCGCCCGATCCGATCACCAGTACATTCATCGTCTGACTGCGCCATTCCCCCGACGGTGTCGCGGCGCTGTCATAGCATGGTCAGCCGGACCGGCAATGCTGCATGCACTCAACTGCGCTGCGAACGGCTCGCAGCGTTGACATCGCCCGCGGTGCGCGGCAAGGCTCCGCAGTTGCAGAACATTCGGTTCAGTATCGCCGGCCCGCGACCCGGGCCGACCACCCGGAGAAGCCCATGATCCTGCTCAGGATAGTCGGTTACATCCTGCTGCTGTCGGGCATCGCGGCACTCGGGGCGGAACTGCTTCAGTACCTTGAAGCCGGAACCTGGCGATCGCTGCCGCTCGGCAAGCTCTGGTACGACCTCGACCGCGAATCCCTGAATGGCTTCCAGGTCGTGCTGGAACGCTACATCTGGGACGTGCTCTGGGATCCGGTCGTGCTCACCGTGTTGCAATGGCCGGCATGGGCGGTGCTCGGAACGCCGGGATTGCTCATCCTTGCGCTGGCGCGCCGCCGGCGCCCGCGGCGTATGTTCAGCTGACAACAGCGCGACACCGGCGAACGGTGGCGCAGCGGGAGGGACCCCATCAATGAACCGCATCCGTTTCGGCGCCTTCCTGGCGCCGCACCACCCGATCGGGGAAAACCCGACCCTGCAGTTCCGCTCCGACCTCGACCTGGTCGAGAAGCTGGACCGGCTCGGCTATGACGAGTTCTGGTGCGGCGAGCACCATTCGACCGGCTGGGAGGTCATTGCCTCGCCCGACATGTTCCTGGCCGCGGCCGGTGAGCGGACCCACCGCATCCGCCTCGGCACCGGTGTGGTCTCGTTGCCCTATCACCATCCCTTCATCGTGGCGCAGCGTCTGGTCCAGCTCGACCACATGACCGGCGGCCGGGTGATCTTCGGCTCCGGTCCCGGCGCGCTGGCCTCCGACGCGCACACCCTTGGCATCGACCCGATGACCCAGCGCGACCGCCAGGACGAGGCCATCGGCGTGATCCAGCGCCTGCTGCGCGGCGAGGAGCGGTTCAGCTACCAGAGCGACTGGTTCACCCTGCGCGATGCCAGGCTGCAGCTGCTGCCCGTTCAGGAGGAGATGCCCTTCGCTGTCGCCTCCATGGTCTCCCCGTCGGGCATGACGCTCGCCGGCAAGTACGGCACCGGCGTGCTTTCCATCGGGTCGATGTCGTCGTCGGGCCTGCAGTCGCTGTCGAAGCAGTGGAGCTTCGCCGAGGAGGCGGCGCAGAAGAGCGGGCAGGTCGTCAACCGTCGTGACTGGCGCGTGGTGATGATGTGGCACATCGCCGAGACGCGGGAGGAGGCGCGGCGCCAGGCCCGGGACGGCCTGATGCGCTGGCACAACGAGTACAATGTCGGCACCCTGATGCGGCCGGGCGTGGTGGCGTTCAAGACCCCCGACCAGGCGGTGGACGAGATGGGCTTCGCCGATGGCGCGACGGCGGTGATCGGTACCCCCGACGACCTGGTGAAGCGCATCCGCGACCTGCAGCAACTCACCGGCGGCTTCGGCACCGTGATCGGCTTCGTGCACGACTGGGCCAGCCGCGAGAACACGGCACGCAGCTGGGACCTGGTGGCGCGCTACGTGATCCCGGAGCTCAACGGCATGCTCGACGGCTATCGGGAATCGCGGGCGTTCGTGATCAACAACCGCGAGACCTTCGAACGCGCGCAACAGGCAATCATGAGCAAGATCAAGGAGAACCCGCGTGCTGTTGAAGCGCTGGCCGAAGGTGGCGCGGTGCCGGCGGTGGGTGTCTCCAGCGGCCCCGACGTGCGCGGCGCGCGCTGAGTCACGGCCTCGCTCCGGTCCTGACACGGAGCCCATGGCGCCGAGACCGCCTCTGATGCCGGCGGCGGTTCAATCCGCCGCCGCGACAGCCTCCGCGCGGCGGGTGCGGGCGATCTCCACGATTTCGCGACGGCGATCGTCGTCGGAGCGCGACCACTCCCTGATCTCGTCGCGGGTGCGCCAGCAGCCGATGCAATATGTGCGGGTGTCGTCCAGCTTGCAGATCGAGATGCAGGGCGAGGGGACGGCGGACAGCAGTTCGCTCATGCCTTCTTCTGCTCCCTGAGGCCCGAGATGGTCGTGGTGGGCGAGAGCACGTCAGGGTCGATCCGGATCTCGATGATGCTCGGGCCCTTGGCCCGCAGCGCCTGGTCCAGCGCCGGGCGGAACTGGTCGGTGCGCGTGACCACGTGGCCGTCGCAGCCATAGGCCCGGGCCAGGGCCGCGAAGTCGGGGTTCTTCAGCGCCGTGGCGATCTCGCGGCCGGTATAGTCGCGCTCCTGGTGCATGCGGATGGTACCGTACATGCCGTTGTTGACCACGACGAACACCACCGGCAGGTCGTACTGTGCGGCGGTGGCGAATTCCTGGCCGTTCATCATGAAGCAGCCGTCGCCCGAGAAGCTGATGACGTGGCGGTCGGGGTGCACCAGCTTCGCCGCCACCGCCGACGGCACGCCGTAACCCATCGAGCCGGACGTCGGCGCGAGCTGCGTCCGCCAGCGCTTGTGGCGCATGAAGCGGTGCACCCAGACGGTGCAGTTGCCGCCGCCATTGGTGACGATGGTGTCGGGCGGCAGGGTCTCGGAGATGTCGTGGATGATCTCGGCCAGCTGCACGTCGCCCTTCATCGCGACCGGCGTCGTCCAGTCGAGGAACCGCTTGTGCGCGTGCTCGATCAGGCCCGTCGAGGGACGCGCGACGAGGCCGTCGACCGCCCCGGCGAAGCCCGCCGGCGTGGCGACGATGCCAAGGTCGCACTGGTAGACACGGCCGATCTCCTCCGGGTCCGGATGGACGTGCACCAGCGTCTGCGCCGGGCGCGGGATCGACAGGTAGGTGTAGCGCCCGGTGGTCATCTCGCCCATGCGGGCGCCGACCACCAGCAGCAGGTCGGCATCCCGGATGCGCTTCACCAGTTCCGGGTCCGGCGCGATGCCGGCGACACCGGCATAGGCCGGTGCCGAATTGTCGATGAAGTCCTGGCAGCGGAACGAGGTCGCGACGGGCAGGTCGTTGGCGGCGGCGAAGTCCGCCAGCCGGTCGGCCACGTCCTGGGACCAGCGGCTGCCGCCGACCACCATCATCGGCCGTTCCGCCCCGGCCAGCAGCTTCGCCAGCTTTGCCACGTCGCCCGGCATCGGTGCGATCTCCGGCACCGCCCACTTCGTGCCGACCGTGGCCTCGACGGTATCGCGCAACATGTCCTCGGGCAGCGCCAGCGCCACCGGTCCGGGGCGCCCGCCGGCGGCGGTGTGAAAGGCGCGGCTGACGAATTCGGGCACGCGGGCGGCGTCCTCGATCTCGCCGGTCCACTTGGTCAACTGCTCGAAGAAGCGGCGGTAGTCGATCTCCTGGAACGCCTCGCGGTCCGACTGGTCGCGGCCGACCTGGCCCACGAACAGGATCATCGGCGAGGAATCCTGGAAGGCGATGTGCAGGCCCGGTGTCGCGTTGGTGGCGCCGGGGCCGCGGGTGACGAAGCAGATGCCGGGCCGTCCGGTCAGCTTGCCATAGGCCTCCGCCATCATCGCCGCGCCCCCCTCCTGGCGGCAGGTGATCAGGCGGATCTGCGGCTTGTCATAGAGCGCGTCCAGCGCGGCGAGATAGCTCTCGCCGGGCACGCAGAAGGCCAGGTCGGCGCCGTGGGTGGCCAGCGCGTCGATCAGCCATTGTCCGCCGGTGCGGCTGTTGCGCAGGTCGTGCGCCATGTACGGTTCCTCCTGCCAGTCGGTCGGTGGTCTATAGCGCAGAGGGGCGGGGGACGAACAGCCGGCGCATGACCCGCATTCGTCGCGGCCGATTGATCGGCTGGCGAATTCCGTCGTATCCCGTCAGGATGCCCGGCAAGAAGACCGGCCCGCGACGCGCGGGTCGGAACGCTGCGGGGAAAAGGGGAGAGCCATGGGATTCTTCAGTTTCGAACCGGTGCAATTGCCACCGGAGGCGGAAGCTTTGCGCCAGGAAGTGCGGGCCTTCCTTGACGCCGAAATGGCGTCCCGCACGCCGCTCGACCGCTCCTGGAGCTGGATGGGCCGCGACAAGGACTTCACCGCCAAGCTGGGCAGGCAGGGCTGGATCGGCATGACCTGGCCGAAGCAGTATGGCGGCCACGAACGCAGCTTCATCGAACGCTACGTGCTGCTGGAGGAACTGCTGGCCGCCGGCGCGCCGGTGGGTGCCCACTGGGTCGCCGACCGCCAGAGCGGCCCGCTGCTGCTGAATTTCGGCACCGAGGAACAGCGGCAGTTCTTCCTGCCGAAGATCGCCGCCGGCGAGCTGTCCTTCTGCATCGGCATGTCCGAGCCGGACTCCGGTTCCGACCTCGCCGCCACCCGCACCAAGGCCGAGAAGGTCGATGGCGGCTGGAAGGTGAACGGCACCAAGGTCTGGACCTCGGGCGCGCACACCGCCGACTACATGATTGCCCTGTTCCGCACCGACAGCGAGGACAAGCATGGCGGCCTGACCCAGTTCCTGGTCGACACGAAGACGCCGGGCCTGACCATCAGCCCGATCATCAACCTGGCCGGCGTGCATCACTTCAACCAGTGCGTCTTCGACGACGTCTTCGTGCCCGACAACCGCATGGTCGGCACGGTCGGCGGTGGCTGGAAGCAGGTGACGGCCGAACTGGCCTTCGAGCGCAGCGGCCCGGAACGCTATCTGAACTGCATCCAGCTGGTGCTCGAGATCCTGAAGATCGCCTCGCGCCGCGACGACCCCGTCCTGACCGAGGAGGTCGGGCGGCTGACCACGCATGTCATGACGCTCCGGCGCATGTCGCTGTCGGTCGCCGGCAAGCTGCAGCGCGGGGAAAACCCGGCGCTGGAGGCGAGCGTGGTCAAGGACGTCGGCGGCGTGTTCGAGCAGTCCATTCCCGACATCGCCCAGCGGCTGATCGAGGAGGAGCCGACGCTCGGCCCCGGCAGCGACTTCCAGAACGTGCTGGCGCTGCTGACGCAGGAAGCGCCGTCGTTCAGCCTGCGCGGCGGCACGCGCGAGATCCTGCGCGGAATCATTGCCCGGGGGCTGGGACTGCGATGAGTGAACTTCGGAACATCCTGACCGACAGCGTCAACGGGCTGTTCGGGGACCGGGTCGGCCGCGAGCTGCTCACGGCCTTTGACCGCACTGGCGACGACGGTGGCCTGTGGGCCGAGGTCGAGGCGCAGGGCCTGACCCGGCCGCTGGTGTCGGAGGAGAATGGCGGCGTTGGCGGCGAATGGCGCGACGCGCACGTGCTGGCCTACGCGGCCGGCTACCACGCCGCGCCGGTGCCGCTGGTGGAGACCATGCTGGCGACCTGGCTGGCGGAGAAGGCCGGTCTGCCGGTACCCGAGGGCGTGGCGACCGTGATCGACGGCCGTGGCTCGGTCTCCATCGTCGGTGACGGCCCGACGGCGACCCTGTCGGGCATGGCGGCCCGTGTGCCGTGGGCGCGCAAGGCCACCGACGCGGTGATCATCGCCGACGGACCGGGCGGCCCGAAGATCGGCCTGGTCCACCTGCAGGACGCCATCCGGATCGACGCCAACGAGAACGTCGCCAAGGAGCCGCGTGACGACGTGGTGCTGGACGCGACCCCGGTCAAGGTCATGCCGCTGCCCAACGACCTGCCGGCCGACGGCGTACTGCTGTACGGCGCCATGTTGCGCGCGGCACAGCTTGCCGGCGCGCTGGAGAAGGTGCTGAGCCAGGCCGTGCAGTACGCCAACGAGCGTACGCAGTTCGGGCGCCCCATCGGCAAGTTCCAGGCGATCCAGCAGGAACTGGCCCGCATGTCCGGCGAGGTCGCGGCTTCCGGCGTGATCTCCGAGGCGCCGTTCGAGGCGCTGGACGAGGGGCGGGAGGCCGAGTGGCTGATCGCCGCCGCCAAGGCGCGTGCGTCCGAGGCCGCGGGCATCGCCTGCTCCGTCGGTCACCAGACCCACGGCGCCATCGGCTTCACCTACGAGCACAGCCTGCACTTCTCCACCCGCCGGCTCTGGTCGTGGCGGTCGGAGTTCGGCGGCCAGCGCTACTGGTGGCAGCGTCTCGGCCAGCGGGCGACAGCGCGCGGCGCAGACCAGTTCTGGCCCGACATCACCGGCTGAGCCCCGCCTGACGGAGTAAGCGCATGAGCAACTACGAGAACATCCTGGTCGAGATCGACGACCGGGCAGAGGGGCGCGTTGCCCGCCTGACGCTGAACCGGCCGGCGAAGCTCAATGCCATGTCGACGGCGATGAACCTGGAGATCCGCGACGCGGCCATGGCACTGGCGCGCGATCCGGACCTGCGGGTGATGGTGCTGACCGGGGCGGGCGACCGTGCCTTTGTCGGTGGTGCCGACATCGACGAGATGTCGCGGCTGGACGGGCCGAGCGGCCGCACCTTCATCACCAACCTGCACCTCGCCATCGAGGCGGTGCGCGAGATGCCGGTGCCGGTGATCGGCCGCCTCAACGGCTGGTGCCTCGGCGGCGGGCTGGAACTGGCGGCGGCCTGCGATTTCCGGGTCGCGGTGGCCGGCGCGAAGCTGGGCATGCCCGAGGTCCGCGTCGGCATGCCGAGCGTGATCGAGGCGGTGCTGCTGCCGCGCATCATGGGCTGGGGCAAGGCGTCCGAGATCCTGCTGACCGGCGACAACCTGACCGCCGAGGAGGCGCTGGCCTGCGGACTGGTGCAGAAGGTGGTGCCGCGCGAGGGGCTGGACGCGCAGGTGGAGGCCTGGATCCATTCCATCCTGGTCTCCGGCCCGAAAGCCGTCCGTATCCAGAAGCGGCTGATCCGCTCCTGGCAGGACCTGCCGATCGATGCGGCGATCAAGGCCGCGATCGATGCCTTCGAGGAGGCGCATTCGGGGCCGGAACCCCGCACCTACCTGGCGAAGGCACGCGGCAAGCACTGAACCGGGGCCGGCTCAGCGCCCGGTTCCGACCGGCAGCCAGGCGCGGGCCACCAGCCCGCCCTCGCGCCGGTTCTCCAGCACCAGGTCGCCGCCGAGGCGGCGGAACACGTCGCGCGCGAGCGGCAGGCCGAGGCCCGAGCCGCCGGTCTCCCGGCTGCGCGAGGTCTCGACGCGATAGAACGGCTGGAACACCCGTTCCAGTTCCTGCTCGGGCAGGCCGGGGCCGCTGTCGGACACGGTGATCTCGATCCGCTCCGGCCCGGCTGCGAGCCCGATCCCGGCGGAACCGCCATAGCGCACCGCGTTCTCGACCAGGTTGCCGATGGCCCGCTTCAGCGCGACGGGGCGCCCGTCGACGGCCAGCCTTTCGGGCCCGGCATAGTCCACGTCCTCGCCGGCGGCACGGTAGTCGTCGGCCAGGTCCTGCAGCATGGTTGCCAGTTCGAAGCGGACCACCGCCTCGCTTGCCTGGTCGCCGCGCACGAAGCCGAGCGCCGCATCGACCATCTGCTGCATGTCGTCGATATCGCGGACCGCCTTGTCCTGCTGGTCCTGGTCGTCGATGAACTCGGCGCGGAGCCTGAGTCGGGTCAGCATGGTCTTCAGGTCGTGGCTCAGTGCCGCCAGCATCAGCGTGCGGTCGTCGAGCAGGCGCTTGATGCGCTGCTGCATGCGGTTGAAGGCGACCGCCGTGCGACGCAGTTCGCGCGATCCGGCTTCCTCCAGCGGCGGTGAGTCCACGTCCACGCCCAGCCTGTCGGCCGCTTCGGCGAAGCGGCGCAGCGGCCGGGTGGCGCGGTGCGCGGCGAGGAAGGAGAACAGCACGATCAGCAGGCCGAACGAGCTGAGCCAGAAGACGGTGCGGAAGGCCCACTGGAACGAGGCGATGTCGGTTGCGATCAGGAAATGCGCCCAGGTGCCGTCGTTCAGCGTGGTCGCGACGATGGCCTTGCGCCGGCTGGGGAACAGGTCGGGCTGCTCGTCCAGCGGCGGTCGCGGCCGGCGGGCATGATGGTCGCCGTCTCGTGGCTCGTCCATCTCCTGGAACGGTCGGCCGCGCCAGTCGTCCAGCGGCACGATCACCAGTGGCTTGTCACCCAGGTCGCGGAACAGCCGCCGGGCCCAGCTCATCACCCGTTCGTGCTCTTCCGAATCATGGTCGTCCATCCGGACCGGCGGCGGCGGGCCGGGCATCAGCCGCACGCCCAGCGTCGGGCCTGACAGCGCCCGGACCAGGTGCGGGCGCTCGACCGGCGGGGTTGCGTCCAGCAGGTCGACGATCCGGACGATCTGGCGCGAGGTGTGAAAGGCCAGGCGGCGCGCGGTATCGGCCCGGTCCTTGGCGTACCAGCCGGCCGAGACACCCAGCACCACCAGCAGCGTGATCATCAGCAGGATGGCCAGGCGCAGGGCGATGCCGCTGCCGCGCGGGCCGAGACCGCTGCCCTTGCGGAACAGGCCCATTCGTCAGGACGCCGTCACGTCGCAGGCGAAGTAGTAGCCGCCATGGCGCACGGTCTTGATCAGCCGCGGCACCTTGGGGTCCTCGCCCAGCTTGCGGCGCAGCCGGCTCAGCGCCACGTCGATGGAGCGGTCGAACGGACCGAGCAGGCGGCCCGAAGTCAGGTCGGCGAGCTGGTCGCGGCTCAGCACCTGTTGCGGGCGCTCGGCAAAGGCCTCCAGCAGGTCGAATTCGCCCGTGGTCAGCGGCACCAGCGTGCCGTCGCGGTCGCGGAGCTCGCGGGCCTGCACGTCCAGCGTCCAGTCGTCGAAGCGGAACAGCTTCGGTTTCTCGCCGCTGGCGGTCGCGGGACGGTCGGCGCCGGTGCGGCGCAGCACGGCGCGGATGCGGGCCAGCAGTTCGCGCGGGTTGAACGGCTTCGGCAGGTAGTCGTCGGCGCCGACCTCCAGCCCGACGATGCGGTCGGCCTCCTCGCCCAGCGCCGTCAGCATGATCACCGGCAGCTCCGAGTTCGCCTGGCGGAGCCGGCGGCAGATCTCCAGTCCGCTCTCGCCCGGCATCATCAGGTCGAGCACCAGCAGGTCGTAGCGGCCGGCGGCCAGGCGCCGGTCCATGTCGCGGCCGTCGGCGGCGGTGTCGACGCGCAGTTCGTGGCGCGAGAGAAAGCGGGCCAGCAGGTCGCGGATCTCGCGGTCGTCATCGACGATCAGGATATGCGGGGTGCGGTGCATGGCCGGAATATAAGTCCTCCGTGCCCGGACTGCCGAGGATTTGGTAACGGGCTGTAACAGGTCCGCCGCCTGTTACCGGGCGTTACCCGCCGTTTCCCCCGCCGGCTCGCATGTCCCGGCAATGGCGCCCAGATTTCGGGTGTCGGGACGCCAGTCCCATCCGGAACACGGGAGAGACCCCAATGAACAGACGCCTGAAGATCGTGCTGATCAGTGCCGCCGCCGCGGTCGGGCTGACGGCCGGCGCCGCGGCGCTGACTGCCCAGGTCGGCGGCTTCGGCGGTCATGGCATGCACATGGCCCGCTACGCCGGCCACGCCGGCATGCGTCACATGTGCGGCCCGGAAGGCGCCGAGCGGATCGAGGACTTCATCACCTTCGGCGAGATCCGCCTGAAGATCCGCGATGACCAGCGCGCCCAGTGGAACGCGGTGGCCGAGGCGCTGCGCACCGGCGGCAGGGACATGCTGACCACCTGCGAGCGCATGGACGTGCTGCGCGGCGGCACCCCGCCGGAGCGGCTGGCCGAGGTCGAGACGGTGATGGAGAAGGGCCTGGCCGCCATGAAGGGCATCCGGGCCGCCTTCGACCCGCTCTATGCCGTGCTCGACGACGACCAGAAGGCGACGCTGGAGCGCCTGACCCATCGTGGCCGCCACCATCACATGGACGATGACGACGACGGGAACCGCCCGGAGATGCCCCGCAAAGGCTGACGGGCGCGGAGGGGAAGGCGGCCCTGGCCATCCCGTGCCCCGTCCGGGGCCGCCTCCCGATCCGACCAACCGCGGACACCGTCATCCCGTCCCGGACCTGATCCGGGACCCATTCCGCTGACGGCGCGCCATCGGCTCCGGGTCAGGCCCGGAGCAAGCGCCCTTCATCTCGTCCCGGACGTGATCCGGGACCCATTCCGTTGACGGCGCGTCATGGGCTCAGGGTCAGGCCCGGAGCGAACCCCTGCGATCAGGTCCCGGATACCGCTGCGCGGTTCCGGGAAACGCCAGCCTTGCAATCCCCGATCCCCGGAAGCCCGCACGGGCTGTCCGGGGTCTGGCGTTCCCGGTCGAAAGTCCGGAAGGGGGGCGTTGTGGCGATCAGGTCCCGGATACCGCTGCCCGGTTCCGGGAAACGCCGGCCGTGCCAGTCTCGATCCCCGGAAGCCCGCACGGGCCGTCCGGGGTCTGGCGTTCCCGGTCCGACAGCATAGTGACAAGGCCGTACATGCGGCATGCGGAACGCTTGTCCAACCGCCTCCGACCGGCTATCTCGAAAGCTGCAGGGGATGCGGGGCGTAGCGCAGGCTGGTAGCGCGCCGGTTTTGGGAACCGGAGGCCGTTGGTTCGAATCCGACCGCCCCGACCAGCCCCGCCGGAACTGGCATGCATGCGGAGGCACGCAGGATGACCGCACGGATCTATCGCCCGGCAAAGACGGCGATGCAGTCGGGCAAGGCGAACACCCGGACCTGGCGCTTGGAATTCCGCGCCGAGACCGCGCGCCGGCCCGACCCGCTGATGGGCTGGACCTCGATCGGCGACACGAAGGCCCAGGTGCGCCTCGACTTCGAGACCAAGGAACAGGCCGTCGCCTACGCGAAGAAGCACGGCATCGACTACACGCTGTTCGAGCCGAAGGAACGCAGCCTGAAGATTAAGGCCTATTCCGACAATTTCGCCTACAAGCGGGTCATCTGAACATCTGCCGGGGCAGGGGCCGACCGCCGGTCCCGCCCGCCGCCACACCCATCCGCGCCCTTAGCTCAGCCGGATAGAGCACGAGCCTTCTAAGCTTGGGGTCGCAGGTTCGAGTCCTGCAGGGCGCGCCATTCCCGTCCCCCTGATCCCCGCCATGCGATTCCGGTGATTGCCTCGGGCCGGCCCGGGCGCTAACGATCTTTGACCAAACGGGGCGGCGCGCCATCTCGGGCTGCGAACCGTCCGTCCACGGGGCAACGACCCCGCGCCATCCACCGGAGCCCTGCCGATGACCACCGACATTCTCTCGCCGATCTCGTTCGCCCGCGGCCCCGCCTGGCCCAATCGCATGGCGCTGGCGCCGCTGACCAACAAGCAGAGCCATGACGACGGCACCCTGTCGGACGCCGAGCAGCACTGGCTGGTCAAGCGCGCCGACGGCGGCTTCGGCCTGGTGATGACCTGCGCGGCGCATGTCCAGGCGGTGGGGCAGGGCTTTCCCGGCCAGATGGGCATCTTCGCCGATCGCCATATCGAGCGCCTGAAGGGCCTGGCCGACGCCATCCGCGCCCGCGGCTCGATCTCCTCGGTCCAGCTCCATCACGCCGGCAACCGCTCCGACAAGTCCGTCGTGCCGCACCCGGTCGGCGCCTCCGACGACCCGGAGAGCGGGGCGCGCGGCCTGACCACCGCCGAGGTCGAGCAGCTGCGTGACGACTTCATCGCCGGTGCCCGCCGCGCCGAGGCCGCCGGCTTCGACGGTGTCGAGGTGCATGGCGCGCACGGCTATATCCTGGCGCAGTTCCTGTCGGCCGAGGTCAATCACCGCGAGGACCGCTATGGCGGCTCGTTCGAGAACCGCTCGCGCATCGTCGTCGAGATTCTGGACGGCATCCGTGCGGCCTGCGGCCCGGACTTCCAGCTCGGCCTGCGCGTCTCGCCCGAGCGCTTCGGCATGCGCCTGCCGGAGATCGTGGGCTTCGTCGCCGACCTGATGGCGGGCGACAAGGTCGACTATATCGACCTCTCGCTGTGGGACTTCCGCAAGATGCCGGTCGATGCCGACCAGCAGGACAAGAGCCTGCTCGGCCATTTCATCGACCTGCCGCGCCACAAGGCACGCCTGGGTGGCGCCGGCAAGATGCGCAACGCGGCGGACGCGCGCGAGGCCCTGGATGCCGGCCTGGACTTCGTGATGTACGGCCGCTCGGCGATCCTGACCCACGACATCCCGAACCGGATCGCCAGGACCGGCGACTACCAGCCGCCGAAGCTGCCCGTCAGCCCGGCGCATCTGGCGGCCGAGGGCCTGAGCCCGATCTTCATCGAGTACATGCGTGACTGGAAGGGCTTCGTCGCGGACGAGACCGAGACCGGCGTTGCCGCCGGCTGACGCACGACGGGCAGGGCGGCGCGCCATGCGTCGCCCGCATCCCCGCCGCCCGGTCCGTCGCGGCGCTGTTCAGGTGCTGATCCGCCGGTCCATACTCCCGGCCTGATACGTCGCGCTGGACAGGGAGGGGAGCCTTGGGCGTTGCGGACCGCCGGCCCTGCATCGTGGGTGTGGGGCAGAGCGAATACACGAAATGGGGCGGTATCGTCGACCGCAGCCAGTTCCAGGTGACGGCGGAGGCCATCGTGGCGGCCGCGCGGGACGCGGGGCTGGCGGTGGCGGAGATCGACGGGATGACCTCGTTCTCCAATGACGGAAATGACGCGCCGCAGATGCAGGTGGCGCTGGGCATTCCGGAACTGCGCTGGTCGGCGATGCTGTGGGGCGGCGGTGGCGGCGGCTCCTGCGGCGCGGTCTCGCTGGCCTGCGCGGCGGTCGAGTCCGGCCAGGCCGATGTCGTCGCGGTCTATCGCGGGCTCTGCCAGGGCCAGGGCCGGCGCTTCGGCCTGTATGGCGGCGACCGGGCCCATGGCAGCTTCATCGCGCCCTTCGGCATGTTCGCGCCGTCGCAGATGCTGGCGCCGCTGGTGATGCGCTACATGCACATGTACGGCGTAAGTCACGATCCGCTCTGCGAGATCGCCATGTCGTTCCGTGCCAACGCAAGCCGCAACCCCGCCTCGGTGATGGGCAACCGCCCGATGAGCCGTGAGGATTATTTCGCCGCGCGCTGGATCGCCGAGCCCTTTCGCCTCTACGACTGCTGCCTGGAGACCGACGGCGCCGCGGCGGTGATCGTGACGACGCGGGAACGGGCGCGCGACCTGGACGGGCCGCGCATCGACATCCTGGCTGCGGCGCACGGCAGCAGCGCCGGCTGGAGCACCGGCCCGCTCGGCAGTCACAACATGCCCGACGCCACCTACAGTTCGACCAACAACCGCCGCATCGCCAGGGAGATCTTCGGCAAGGCGGGCCTGACCCCGGCCGACATCGATGTCGCGCAGATCTACGATCATTTCTCCGGCCTGGTGCTGCTGGCCCTGGAGGATTTCGGCTTCTGCAAGCCCGGCGAGGCGGGCGACTTCGTCACCGGCGGCGGCATCCGCTGGCCGGACGGCGGCCTGCCGCTCAACACCTCCGGCGGCCAGCTCTCGGAGGCCTATGTGCATGGCGTCAACCTGATGATCGAGGGCGTGCGACAGTTGCGCGGCACCTCGACCAGCCAGGTGGCCGGCGCCGGGACCTGTCTCGTCACCTCCGGCCTCGGCACCTCGCCGACCGGGGCCATGATCCTCGGGAGGGCCTGAGAAATGGCGATGTTCCCCGACAGCATGCCGCGCCCGACGCCGAACATGGACGAGCAGGGCTTCTGGGATGCCTGCGCGCAGCAGGCGCTGCGCTTCCAGGCCTGCGGGTCGTGCGGCACCCTGCGCCACCCGCCGCTGCCGATCTGCGGTGCCTGCCACTCGACCGCGATCCGCTGGGTCGACGCGCCGGCCGAGGCGGAGCTGTTCTCGTACACGGTGGTCCACCACGCCAGCCACCCGGCGGTGAAGGGCAACCTGCCCTATGTCGTCGGCATCGTGAGCTTTCCCGGCCTGCCCGGCGTTCGGCTGGTCAGCAATATCACCGGCGTCGAGCGGACGGACGTGCGCATCGGCATGAAGCTGAGGCTCTGGTGGGACGACATCGGCGCGGGGATGTATGTGCCCCGCTTCGCCGCAGCCTGAGGCCTCAGTCCAGCAGGGCCGGCAGCCAGGTGGCGATGCCGGGCACGAAATAGACCACTGCCATCCCGACCAGGAACAGCCCGACAAAGGGCAGGGCGGCACGGAAGATGTCGCGCATGTCGGTCTCCGGTGCCACGCCCTTGAAGGCGAACATGGCATAGCCGAACGGCGGGGTGATGCCGCCGACCACGACGTTCAGCAGCATCAGCAGCCAGAACCAGACCGGATCGAAGCCGACGGTCTCCACCACCGGCAGGTAGATCGGGATCACGACCAGCATCAGCGCCACCTGGTCGATGAACATGCAGCAGACGAAGACGATGGCCATCATCGCCAGCAGCAGCGCCCAGTCCGGCCAGCTCGTCTCCGCGACCAGCGTCGCCAGTTCGCCGGTGGCGCCGCTGAAGGCCAGCAACTGGCTGAACATGGTGGACGAGGCCATGATCAGCAGGATCATGCTGGCGATCCAGGCCGACTGGAACAGGCTCTCGCGCAGCATGTCCAGCCGCAGCCGGCCGAGCAGCGCGGCGGTCAGGATGGCGCCGGCGACGCCGGTGGCGGCGGACTCGGACGGTGTCGCCACCCCGGCCAGGATGAAGCCCATCACCGCGAAGATGATCAGGCCGAAGGGCAGGCAGCGCGCCAGCAGCAGCCAGGTCGGCTCGCGGGCGTCGGCGGCTTGCCCTGCATCGTGCGCCGGCACCAGGCCGGGGTTCAGGCGGCAGCGCAGCAGGGCATAGGCCAGGAACATCGCCGCCAGCATCAGGCCGGGCAGGATGCCGGCGATCAGCAACCCCGCCACCGAGACATTGGCGAGCGTGGCGATGATGATGGCGAGCACGCTGGGCGGGATGATCGGGGCCAGGCTGGCGCCGCCCAGGATCATGCCGATCGAGAGCTTGCGGTCATAGCCGCGCGCCACCATGCCCGGGTAGATCGTGCGTCCCATCATGGCGGCAACGGCCATGTTGGAGCCGGAGAGGGCGCCGAACACGGTCGCCAGCAGCATGGACAGCGCGAACTGCCGGCCCCTGATGCGGCCGATGACCCTGTCCGCCGCCTCGAACAGCACGTCGGTCGAGCCGGAGCGGAACAGGATCTCGCCCATCAGCACGAACAGCGGGATGGCGGTCAGGGTCGCCGTGGTCGTGGTGTCGAAGACGGAGTTCACCACCATGCCGAAGGCGCCCGGCCCCAGGAACACCAGCACACCGCCGACATTGATCGCCAGGAAGGCGAGGAAGATCGGCATGCCGGTGAGGAACAGCGCGAACAGGACCGCGCCGGCCGCGAGCAGGATCGCCCACCATTCCATGGATCAGATCTCCGGCGCGGGGGTGCGGGTCTGGACCGGGCCGGCCAGCGCCAGTCGCAGGAACTGCAGCGCGGTGAGGCCGAAGCCGATGCCGATCCAGACGGAGATCCACCATTTCGGGATCGGCAGCGCGGCCATCATCTGCACCCCGCGCTCGATCTGCCGAACCGTCTCGCCGGCGGCGAACCAGCCGATGGCGGCCGTGGCGACGAAGCCGGCCAGCCAGATGATCCGCTCGGCGACGGCACGGGGGGCGGGGGCCAGGCGGTCCAGCAGGACGGTGACGGCGACCTGTCCGCCGGCACGGGTCACCGCCGGCATCATGGTGAAGACCATGATGCACAGCAGGTAGGAGACAAGCTCCGCCGACCACCAGGTCGGCGCGTTGAAGACGTAGCGGGCCACCACCTCGAAGGCGTAGGCCCCGACGATGACCGCGAGCGCGGCTGAGGCGATGACGGCGCCCGCCTGCGTGATGCCGTCCAGTATCCGGATCGCGCCGGCCGCTGCGCCCGTGGCCATCGTCATTCAGGCACCTACTTCGTCAGGCCGGCGGACTTGGCGAGGCCGCGCAGTTCGGCCGCCGCGTCGCCGCAGCACTTCGCACCCAGTTCCCAGATGCTCTCGATGAAGGCGTCCTGCACCGCTGTCGCCTTCTCCGGCGACAACTGCACGACCTTGACGCCCAGCTTGTCCAGTTCCGCGTCTTCCTCGGCCTGGATGGCGTTGCCCAGCCACGGCATCTCCAATTCGGTCTTCTCGCCGGCCTCGAGCAGGATCGACTTCTCGGCGTCGGTCAGCTTGCCCCACGCGGCCATGTTGACGAAGACCGGCTGCGTTGCCACGCCGAAGGTCGGGCGCAGGCGGTAGCTCGCGACCTCGTAGTGCTTCATGGAGACCATGCCGGCCGCGGGCCAGCCGGCGCCGTCGACCACGCCCTTCTGCAGTGCCGAGTAGATCTGCGAGCCGGGCAGGACGACCGGCTCGGCGCCGAGGGCGCGGATGACGCCGTGATAGGTGGGTGTCCCACGCACCTTGCGGCCGGCAAGATCGCCCGCCGGGGACAGCGGCTCCTTGGTGAACAGGTGATAGCCGGACATGCTGACCGACATCATCGCCACCATCTTCAGGCCGTGCTTCTGCTGGTAGAAACGGTCGACATTGTCCCAGACGCCGGCCTTGCGGCGCGCGATGGGGTCGATGTCGATGGCGTCCACGGTCAGGGCCAGCCCGCCCTCGCCGGCATGGAAGACGGGGTGGGTGTAGAGCATGTCGAACACGCCCGAGACCACGGGCTGCAACTGCTCGAAGATCGGCACCACCTCGGGGCCGCTGATCTTGACGGTGACCGCGTCGCCGCCAATGGCCTTCACGTTGGCGAGGTACTGTTCCAGCACGGCGTAGGTCGGCTTCTGCGTGCTGTTGAAGCTCGAGAGCAGGCGCAGTTCCGTGGCCTGGGCGGAGACCGCCGCCCCGACCGTGACGCCCGCCGCCAGTGCCGCCACGAGTGCTGTCATCGCCGCGCGTCGCATGCGGATTCCCATTTGCCCAACCAGTCGTGTCATCGCGGGTTACTCCTCGATCCTGCCGATGGTGCTCGAATTCTGTGCGCGCCGAGCCCGATCCGCGCCTGAAGTTTAGGCACCGTTTGCCCGGGGGTCCGGAAAACGGTCGATTTTAGTAAGTGACGATTTACTTACAGCGAAGTTCGTGCCAATTGGGACGGGTTGGTAGCGGACAGGGAGCGCGGGATGCACGGCGACAGCCAGCCATCGCCGGGACAGGCTTTGAGCGGACAGGCGGCGACTCTCGATGCCTGCCTTGACGCCGTTCGCGCCTGGGAGCCGGCCATCGACGCCTGGACCTTCCTGCCTGGCCGTGACGCCTTTCCGTCGGGTGACATGGATGGGCCGCTGGCCGGCGTGCCCTTTGGCGTGAAGGATGTCATCGACGTGCACGGAATGCCGACCGGCCTGGGCTGGGACGCGCTGCCGGCACCTCTCCATCCGGATGCAGACGCCGCTGTCGTCGCGGCGCTGCGCGGTGCGGGCGCGGTGCCGCTGGGCAAGACCCGGTCGACGGCCTTTGCCTTCACCGATCCGACGGATACCCGGAACCCCTGGGACCCGGCGCGTACACCCGGCGGTTCCAGCAGCGGATCGGGTGCGGCCGTCGGCGCCGGCACGGTCCCGTTCGCCCTTGGCACCCAGACCGCCGGCTCGCTCTGCCGCCCGGCGGCGTTCTGCGGGGGATGGGCATGGAAGCCGGGACTTGGCGTGTTGCCGGCCGACGGCATGTGCCCGCTTTCGGAAAGCTTCGACGCCATCGGCGTCATTGCCCGCGACTGGTGCTGGCTCGACCGGGTCTACCGCGTGCTCGCGGATGCCTTCGGGCTGGCCCATCCGGTCGGTGTCGTGCGGCCAATGCGCATCGGCCGGGTCACGGTTCCCGGGCAGACGCCGGTTGGCGCCATGGTCGGTGCGCTGGACACGGTCGCGCGCGCGGCGACCGCTGCCGGCCATGTTGTCGCGACGGTCATACCCGATGTCGCCTTCACCGACCTGGTGGAGTGGCACCGCCGGATCATGCTGGCCGAAGCCGTGCACAACATCGCCCGCTTTACCGGCGGCGCGACCGACTGTCTGCCGCCGCGCCTGAAAGCCGGACTGGAGGAGGGGGCGACGCTGGATCCGGCCCAGGTCGCGGAGGCGCGGCAGAAGGTGGCGGCGGCCCGGGCCGCCTTCTGGCGTGCCATGCGCGGCTTCGACATGCTGCTGGCCTGCCCGGTTCCCGGTGCGGCGCCGGTCGGGCTGCAGACCACCGGCGACCAGAGCTATCTCACGCCCTGGACCGTGCTGGGCGGGCCGCTGGTCACACTGCCGGCCGGGCTGGATGACGACGGCATGCCGCTTGGCGCGCTGCTGGCGGCGGCGCCGGGCAATGACGGACCATTGATGGGAATGGCAGCGGCCCTTGCGCGGGTACTGCCTGCACTGCCGCGCCCGCGCCTGCCGTCCGGGCTCAGTCCTTCAGCCTGAAGATCGCGTCGACCTCGACCGAGGCATTGGCCGGCAGGCCGGAAACGCCGACCGCCGTCCGGGCATGGCGACCGGCCTCGCCATAAAGCGCGATCAGCAGGTCCGAGGCGCCGTTCAGCACGGCCGGCGAGGCGTCGAATCCCGGCAGGCACTGCACGAAGCCGCCCAGCCGGACCACGTTCTCAAGCCGGTCGAGATCGCCGCCGGCCGCGGCCTTCAGGTGGAACAGCAGGTTCAGGGCACAGATCTGCGCGCCCTTCTTGCCGGCATCAATGTCGACGGCCGCAATTCCTGCCGGCGCCGTCTCACCCGCACGCAGCACCGGGCCGGTTACCGGAACATTACCGTTCCATTCGCAGATCTGCCCGGCCATGAACACCAGGCTGCCCTCGCGCCGGTACGGCAGGAAGGCCCCGCGCGGCGTGCAGCGCTCGGGCAGGGCAAGCCCCATGCGCGACAGCATTTCCTCGATGCGGCTCATGACGTGCTCCACTCAACAAGTAATTTATCAATTACTTACGCGGATGCGGCCCCGTCATCAAGGGGATCGGCGCCGACCATGCGCAGGACCATGGTCTCGACATGCGCCTTGCGCTCCGTCAGCCAGACCGGGTCGGACAGGTCGGTGGCGAATGTGGCGCCCAGCGTGTGGGCGTTGTTCAGGTGGTGCACGCAGAGCGCGACCATCGAGACATAGAGTTGCAGCGGGTCCACGACGTGGCGGAACGCCCCCGATGCAAGCCCGCGCTGCAGCACGTCGCGCAGTTGCGCGATCAGCGGCGACGACATCTCCGCGATGGCCTTCGACTGGCGGATGTACTTGCCGCGCGCCAGGTTCTCGTAGCGGGTGATATCGATGAACACCCGCTCGGCCAGGAAGTGCGCCCAGGTGAAACGTGTCAGGCGCAACAGCCCCTCGCGCGGTTCGGCTGCCGTCAGGTCCAGGTCCTTCTCGCGGGCGCGGATCGCGGTATAGACGCTTTCCAGCACCGCGATGTAGAGCCGCTGCTTGCTGCCGAAATAGTGGTAGAGCATCCGGGTGTTGCAGCCAGCGGTCTTGACGATGCGCTCGGTGCGGGCGGCGTCGAAGCCGTGGCGGGCGAACTCCTGCGTCGCCGCCGCCAGGATCGAGGCGCGGGTCAGTTCGGGATTGCGCCGGCGGGGTTCGGCGGGCTCGGGTTTCGCTGGCGAGGGCACCGTCTTGTCCGGTCCTGTTCGGGAATGCCGGATAGTGGACTGGCAACGCGGGCGAGGAACAGGCAAATCTGGTGATGCCTGGGCGCTTGGCCCGGGATTCAGGTCCATGCACAGTACGCGGACAGGGACGGGCAAGTGCCTTTGGCCGGGAGATGGTGGCGTGGTGGACTGGTCCATGATCGGCGCGGCGGTCATCGCCGTACTCATCGCCGCCGTCCTGGCGTTCTTCATGTTCTCGTCCAGCGGACGGACGCTGTCGGATCGCGGTTCGCGGTTCCGTCGGGATGACGCGCACCGGGACGGCACCGCGCCGGGGATCGGGCGTGTCGCCGGCCGGCCCGCCACGGTGCCCGATCATGCCCGCGCCGGTGGCAGCCGGGTCACGGCGACCCGGAACATGGACCGGCTTGTGTTCCAGTTCAGGAATGGCAACAGGCAACTCGCCGACCTGGTAAAGCTCCTGTTCATCTGCTTCTGGCTGACCGGCTGGACTGCGGGAATCCTGTTCGCCTCGGTGGCCCTGATCGCCTCGATTTCCGGCGATGGGGACATCGTGGACGGCCTTTTCCTGACCGTATGGCTGACCATCGCGATCATCGGCGAGGTGTTCGTGCTCCGTCACCTCGTCGGGCTGGTGGCGGCGTTCTTCGGCACCACAGTCCTGGCGGTCGACCGCAACGGCCTCGCCGTGACACACATGGCGGGGCCGTTCCGGCAGACCAGGAGCCATCCATGGGCGGGGGTGACGAACCTGCGTGCCGACCCGGCCGGGCTCGCGTTCACCGAAGGCCGCAAGATGGTGACGATCGGCGGCGTCACCCGCGACGAGGCGGGCCGCATCGTGCACGAGATCAACGAGTTCCGGCACTACAGGGACCGCAGCGCATGACATTGGCATTGAAGGCAGCCGGGCAGCCCGGTTGGAGTTCCTGTTGACGCAGGACACCCCCGTGCCCGGGCGACGTTGACTCCCGCGATCCCGCGCCCCACCGTTCGCCGCCGGCCGATGACGCCTCCGACAGGATCGGGGGCATTTTTTTGCCGCGCATGCACGGGGCGCAGGAAACACCACATGGACGCGATGGCGGCAACGGGGCGCAAGGCCCCGCACCTGATCACGCTGATCTTTCTCTGCGGCCTGTCCATCGTGTCGCTGAACCTGTTCCTGCCCTCGCTGCCCGCCATCGCCGAGGCGTTCCAGGCCGACTACGCCCTGGTCAGCCTGTCGATCGCCGGCTACGTCGCGGTGACGGCCGTTCTGCAGGTGATCGTCGGGCCGCTGTCGGACCTCTACGGCCGCCGGCCGGTCATCCTCTGGGGTGTCGCGCTGTTCTGCGTCGCGTCCGCCGGCTGCCTGCTGTCCACCGACGTCGAGACCTTCCTGGTCTTCCGCATGCTGCAGTCGGGGATCATCGCCGGCATCGCCGTGTCGCGGGCCGTGGTCATGGACATCGCCGGGCCCGAGCGCGCGGCGGCGATGATGGGGACCATCGCCTCGGCCTGGGCCATCGCGCCGATGCTGGGCCCGATGATCGGCGGCACGCTGGATCACTTCTTTGGCTGGCAGTCGAACTTCTGGGCCTTTCTCGGTCTCGGGCTGGCGCTGCTGGCGATCTGCTGGGTGGACCTGCACGAGACCAACCACAACCGCGCGGAGACCTTCAGCCGGCAGATGCGCAACTACCCGAAGCTGCTCGGCGCCCGGGCCTTCTGGGGCTATTCGCTCAGCACCTCCTTCGCCGCCGGCTCGTTCTACTGCTACATCGGCGGCGCGCCGCTGGTCGCCGCCGAGGTGTTCGGCATCGGCTCGGCCGAACTCGGTTTCGCCATCGGTGCCATCACCGGCGGCTTCATGACCGGCAGCTTCATCGCCGGGCGGCTGTCGGGCCGCTTCGGCCTGATCACCATGATGCTGGCCGGTCGCTGCGTGGCGCTGTTCGGCCTGCTGGCCGGGCTGTTGTTCCTCGCCGCCGGCGTGGTGCATCCGGTGAGCCTGTTCGGTTGCTCCATCCTGGTCGGAATCGGCAACGGCATCTCGGCGCCCGGCAGCAGCGCCGGCGCCATGGCCGTGCGCCGGGATCTCGCTGGCAGTGCCTCGGGCCTCTCGGGTGCCATGGTCAACGCGGTCGGCGCCGCCCTGGCCGCGATGACGGCGGCGGTGCTGACGCCGGAGAACGCGGCCTGGGGGCTGCTGGGGATGATGCTGCTCTCGACCGTGCTGTCGGCGCTGGCCATCCTGCTGGTGCGCGGGCGGGGCTGAACCGCGTCCGCACCCCTTGGCAAGCCTCACCCTTCGCCGCCACACTGGCGCCAGCAGGGGAGGACAACTCAATGAGCAAGCCCGTCGCCGTCGTCGTCGGCGCCACCACCAAGTGGCGCTCGGACGGCTTCATGACCAGGCTGATCCACGGCCACGCGATCGACGACAGCAGCTTTCCGGACGCGGTGCGCTTCGGTGTCGGCGGTGCCATCGCCCAGCGCTTCGCCGCCGGTGGCTACCATGTCGTGCTGACGACGCGGGAGGCCGCGAACGCCGACGGCCTGGCGGCCTGCATCCGCGCGCAGGGCAATGACTGCTCGGTGGTCGAACTCGACCTGATGTCCGACGATTCGATCCGCGATGCCTTCGCCGCGATCCGTTCGGCGAACGGCGATCCGGAAGTGCTGGTCTACAACGCCGGCTATCCGCATGGCCGCGACCTGCCGAAGGAAAAGGAACTGCTGGAGCACATGCCGGTCGAGTTCTTCGACGTGGCCAATGCCGTCTCCTGCCGTGGTCCGTTCCTGGTGGCGAAGGAGGTGCTGCCGGCGATGCGGGAGCGCGGGCAGGGCAGCTTCCTGTTCTCCAACAACAACTGGGCGCTGCGCGGGCGCAAGCGCAATACCGGCGAGTCGCTCTACTACCCGCGGGCCATGATGCGCGTGCTGTCCCAGGTGCTGACCGAGGAATACGGCCCGCTCGGCGTGCATGTCGCCAATGTCGTGATCGACGGCCTGATCGATTCCCCCGGCACCCGCGCGCTGCCGATGGCGCAGAAGAACCCCGACATCGTCATCAGCCCCGAGAAGATCGCCGAGGCCTTCTGGTACCTGCACAGCCAGGACCGCTCCTGCTGGAGCCACGAACTGCAACTCACGCCGTTCCCGACCAAGCCCAGCGTCTGAGTCGGCCATGCGGATCGTCGACGCCCAGATCCACCTCTGGGGCAGCGGCCTGCCGGTGAACGACGCGCACTGGCAGGTCACCCGCTTCGACACCGACCAGGCGCTGGCCCTGATGGACGAGGCCGGCGTGGATGCCGCCGTGATCCACCCGCCGGGCTGGGACCCGGGTGCGATGGACATGGCGGAACGGGCCGTCGCCGACCATCCGGGTCGCTTCGCCATCCTGGGCAGCCTGCCGCTCGACGATCCGGAGACGGAGGCGCGGATCGCCACGTACCGGCAGACGCCCGGCATGCTGGGCCTGCGCTATGTCTTCCTGGGCGAGCAGGGGATCCGGCGCATGCGCTCGGGCGCGGTCGACTGGCTCTGGCGCGCGGCGGAGCGGGCCGGGGTGCCGGTCGCGGTGCTGGCCACCGACACGCTGGCGGAGTTCGCGGGCGTGGCGGAACGGCATCCGGGCCTGAAGCTCACCATCGACCACCTGGGCGGACGTGGCGGCTTCACGAAACTCAAGGACCACGACGCCATGGTCCACATGCCGGACCTGCTGGCGCTGGCGCGGTTCCCCAATGTCTCGGTCAAGGCCACCGGCGCGCCGGGCTATTCCGGCGAGGCCTACCCGTTCCCGGTCATCGGCACCTACCTGAAGCAGATCCACGACGCCTTCGGGCCGGAGCGGATGTTCTGGGGCACCGACATCTCGAAGATGCCGTGCTCCTGGCGCCAGTGCGTGACGATGTTCACCGAGGAACTGGACTGGCTGGACGAAGCGGGCAAGCGGCTGGTGATGGGCGAGGCGTTCTGTCGGTGGTTCGGGTGGGAGCGGTAGGACCGGTCGCGTCCTATCGCCGGTACTGCACGAAATCGCCGAGCCGGGCCATCTGGTCGTACAGCTTGCGGGCCGGGTTGGCGGTGTCGGTGACCCAGTAGACCCGCTCCAGCGACAGCCGGTCGGCCTCGGCATAGACCGCCGCGATCAGCGCCCGGCCGGCGCCCTGGCCGCGCAGCTCCGGGGCCACGTACAGGTCCTCCAGATAGGCATAGCCGGTCCGGGCCCAGGTCGAACGGTGGCTGACCATGATGACGAAGCCGCCCAGCCGTCCATCCGCGACGGCACCGAAGCCGGTCATCGGCTCCAGCGCATCGTGCAGCCGTTGCCAGGTCAGCTCCGTGATCTCCGGCGCCAGCGTGGTGCGGTAGAAGTCGAGATAGCCCTGCCAGAGCGGCAGCCATTGCGCATGATCGCCCGGTACCAGGCGGCGGATGGTCAGGGTGGATGTCGTCATGTCCTTCTGTTCCTCCCGCTGGCCGACGGCGCAGGCTAGCGGCAGGCGGGGCCGGCGGACAAGGCCGGCCCCGCACCGTTGGCCATCCGCTCAGGCGCCGCAATAGGCCTCGATGCGATAGCCGTCCGGGTCGACGGCAAAGGCGGCGTAGTAGCTGTCGCCATAGTCCGGCCTGAGGCCCGGCGCGCCGTTGTCGCTGCCGCCGCCGGCCAGCGCCGCGGCGTGGAAGGCATCCACGGCGCCGCGGTCGGGCGCGCGGAAGCAGATGTGCAGCCCCGACTTCGGATCGGCCGGAACGGGGCTGCCGGTCGGTGTCAGCCAGAGCTGCACTCCGTCCTTGCCATAGCCGAGATAGCCGTCGCCGGATGCCAGCGCGCTGTAGCCGAGCGGCGACAGCACGGCATCGTAGAAGGCGCGGGCCTGCTTCAGGTCGCGCACGCCGATCGAGATATGGTCGAGCATCGGAAGTCTCCGTCCTGTGTTCACGGGGGCCGGTCAGCGCCCCCTGATGGGGCGAACATTGGGCGAACTTCTGCTTTCCGGCTTGGGGAAAATTGCTATTCTTCCGCCATGCCTGACGCCGCGATCAAAAACGGAACACCAACCGCCGGATGCGAACCGAGGGAGCCGTCCGTGCGTCGGCTGGCCGAGGGGGCGGGCTGGCAGGTGGCGGAGTATGTCTGCACCGCCGGGCCGGGCGATCCGGTGTTCGAGGAGCGGCATCCGGCCTTCACCGTCTCGGCCGTGCTGGAGGGTGTCTTCGACTATCGCGGCGATGCCGGGTCGGCGCTGCTGCATCCGGGTGCGCTGATGCTGGGCAATCATGGCGCCTGCTATGAATGCGGTCACAGCCATGGCACCGGCGACCGCTGCGTCGCGCTGCATTTCGCCCCGGAGCGGTTCCGGGAGATCGCGGCCAGCATGGCCGGCGGCTCGGCGTTCCGCTTTCCGCGCGGCGGCATGGCGATCCCGGAGGGTGTCGGGCCGTTGCTGGCCGGCATCGAGGGGCGGATCGCGGCCGACGGGCCGCTGCTGGCCGAGGAACTGGTGACTGGCCTGGTTGGGCAGGTGCTCCGCGTCCTGTCAGGCGAGCCACCGCGCCGCCAGCAGGTCAGCGCGCGCGATGCCGGGCGGATCGCCCGGGCACTGGACTACATCCGGACCCATGGCGATGACGGGCTGGACCTCGATGCGCTGGCCGGGGCGGCGGCGATGAGCCGGTTCCACTTCCTGCGCACCTTTCGCGCCGTCACCGGCCGGACGCCCTGGCAGCATGTGCTGGAGCGGCGCCTCAACCGCGCCGCCGTGCGGCTGGTCGCGGACGCCGAACCGGTCGCGGCAATTGCCTTCGACTGCGGCTTCGGCGACCTCTCGACCTTCAATGCCAGGTTTCGGCGCCACTACGGCATGACCCCGACCGCCTACCGCCAGCGGGAACGCGGTGTCACCCCATCCCGGGCACCCAGTTCCCGTGGAAGCCGAATGGCACCCGCTGCGGCAGGTGAACCTTCGCCACCGGCGGCGCGGTGAAGTCGGCGGCGTCGATGATGCGGAGATGGCTGCTGTCGCTCTCCGCCTCGTAGACCACGCTCAGCAGCCAGCCATTGTCCTCGCCCGGACCGCGCGGCACGAACACGCCCTCGCTGGCGGCGCCGCCCGGACCGACATCGTGGATCTGGCGCGTTCCGGTCTGCATGTCGTGCCTGATCAGGTTGCCCGGATCGCGACCGAGCGCGAACTCGACGCAGTAGCCATAGCGATGGGGGTGGCACTCCAGCCGCGGGTCGACGCGCGGGAATTCCTGGCCGCGGTCGTCGACGATCACGCGGTCGACGATGCCGGCATCGGGGTCGATGGTCCACCGTTCCAGCCGCGAGTGTCCGCCCGCGCCCTCCAGGTTGCCGGCGACGAAGGTCTTCGGGTGGCGGACGACGTCGATGACGATCCTGGCGCCGTCGTCGAAGGCGTTCAGCGGATGGTAGACGTAGCAGGGATCGGTCTCGATCCACAGCGTCGTGTCCGTCTCCGCGTCACGCGACAGGATGCCGAGCCGGGCGGGCAGGTCGTCGCGCCAGGTGAAGGGCAGGCGCCGGCCGGACATTGCCATCTCCAGGTCGAAGACCACGGGGAAGTCCATGAAGACCACCCGCGTCGCGGTGACGGCGAAGTCGTGCATCATGGTGCCGTAGGGCTTGGCGATGTCGATGGTGCGCTTCAGCGTGCCATCAGGCGCGGCGACGTGGTAGCGCAGGAAGACCGGGCCGAAGTCGTAGCCGAAGAACAGCAGTTCCCCGGTCCTGCCGTCGATCTTCGGGTGCGCGGTCATGCTGGACTTCAGGCGACCCGCATAGTCGTACTGGCCAACGGTCGCCAGGTCCGCACCCATCTCCCAGGGCAGGCCGATCTCCGGCAGGGCGAGGATCCTGCCACCATGGCCGATCACATTGACGTTGCCCGATCCCTGCACCATCGGCTGGTTCGGGCTGAGCGGGGCCGCCGGCAAGCCCTTCGCCTCCTCGACCGCCTTCGTGCGGACCCAGCGGTTGCGATAGGCCGTGGCGCGGCCGCCGGCCAGGCTGATGCCATGCAGCATGGCGTCACCGATGAACCAGTGATGACCGGGCTGCGGATTCACCGGATTCGGCCCGTCCCGGTACAGCGTGCCCGACAGGTCCTCCGGTATCGTGCCGGTGACCGGCAGGTCATGCGCCGTCACCTCCGCCGTGACAGGCGCGTAATTGCCCTGCAGGACCGGGTTCTCGGCATTGGCAAGCGGCTGGCGGATGGTGTCGGCCATCGGCGTCTCCTCTGAACTAGACACTGACAAGATAGCAGCGATCTGGACAGTGTCCAGTTCGATTTGGCAGGGTGGACGCATGGGGAAGCCGGACCGCTATCATCACGGGGACCTGCGGGAGACCTTGATGTCCGCCGCGCTGGTCGCCATCGCCCGCGACGGCGCCGCCGCCGTGAGCCTGCGCCAGCTCGCCCGCGACGCCGGGGTCAGCCACGGCGCGCCGGCGCATCATTTCGGCGACCGCGCGGGGCTGTTCACGGCGCTGGCCGTGCGGGGCCTCGACATGTTCTGCGCGGCGCTGTCGGACGCGGCGGAGAAGGCTGCGGCGGCGGGGCAGGCGCGGCTGCCGGCCTCGGGCAAGGCCTATGTGCTGTTCGCCGCCGCCCATCCGGCGCTGTTCGAGGTGATGTTCCGCCCCGATCTGCTGGACCGCGACGACGCGGACCTCAAGGCAGCGCGCGGCCGGGCCGCGGCCCTGCTGCGCGGCTTCGTGGCCGAGAGCCGGCCTGTGCGCGCGGACCCGGAAAGCGACGTGGGGCTGGAGGCACTCAGGGCCTGGACCCATGCGCACGGCCTGGCGACGCTCTGGCTCGCCGGCAACCTGCCGCCGGCCATGGCGCCCGACGGGCTGGAGGCGCTGGTCGACCGGCTGTTCGGCACGGGAGACAACGGTGGCTGCGACAGCGATGACGGCCGGGGCGCGGCATGACGCCGTTTGAAACCGCCGGGCCGATCCACTAGTTCCTGACCGGCCGCACCGCGCCGGAGGGACATGATGCAAAAGGGACTCTCGCGCCCGAAGAACCAGATCCGCTGCCTGCTGCTGGAGGGGATCTCGACCACCGCGACCGACATCTTCGACGCGGCCGGCTACACCAACCTGGAGGTCCTGCCGACGGCGCTGGACGAGGCGGCGCTGATCGAGCGGCTGAAGGGGGTGCACATGCTGGGCATCCGCTCCCGCACGCGGCTGACCGAAAAGGTGCTGGCGGCCGCGACCAGCCTGATCGCCGTCGGCTGCTTCTCGGTCGGCACCAACCAGGTCGAGCTGCCCGCAGCCGGGCGACGCGGCGTTCCGGTGTTCAACGCGCCGTTCTCCAACACCCGCTCGGTGGCCGAACTGACCATCGCCGAGATCGTCATGCTGATGCGTGGCGCCTTCGCCAAGTCCATGTCGGCGCATCGCGGCGGCTGGCTGAAGACGGCGGTCGCCAGCCACGAGGTGCGCGGCAAGACCCTTGGCATCGTCGGCTACGGCAATATCGGCAGCCAGCTCGCCATCCTGGCCGAGGCCATGGGCATGAAGGTCGTCTACTTCGACCGCACCGACAAGCTGCGCCACGGCAATGTCGAGCCGGTCGAGAGCCTGGCGAGGCTGCTGGCGATGTCCGATGTCGTCAGCCTGCACGTGCCGGAGACGCCGGAGACCATCGGCATGTTCCGGGAGGCGGAAATCCGGGCGATGAAGCCCGGGTCCTTCCTGATCAACAACGCCCGCGGCAGCCTGGTCGACATCGATGCCCTGGCCCGGGCGCTGGACGACGGCCACCTGGCGGGTGCCGCCATCGACGTCTTCCCGAAGGAGCCGAAGTCGAACAGCGAGAGCTTCGAGAGCCCGCTGCGCGGACGCGACAACGTCATCCTGACCCCGCATGTCGGCGGCTCGACCGAGGAGGCACAGGAGCGCATCGGCGCCGAGGTGGCGCGCAAGCTGGTGGAATATTCCGACGTCGGCTCGACCATCGGCGCGGTGAACTTCCCGCAGGTGCAGCTGCCGAAGGGCACGCGCGCGACCCGCTTCATCCAGGTCCAGCGCAACCTGCCCGGCGAACTGCGCAAGCTGAACGACGTGTTCGCCCGCCGCCACATCAACATCGTGGCGCAGCACTACCAGACCGACGGCGAGATCGGCTATGTGGTGCTCGACGCCGAGGGGGACGTGGAGGACGGGCGCGACGTGGTGCGCGAGATACGCAGCCTGGACGGCACCATCCGCGCGCGGCTGCTGAACCGGGTCTGAGGGCCGGGGCGCCTCAGCCCCTGCGCCCCTCGACGGCAAAGATCACCCGGGCCAGCAGGCCGGCGCCGAACATCACCGCCGGCACCACCAGCAGCGGCGCGGCGGGGGCCAGCGCGCCGACCAGCACGCTGCCGATGGCGGCGCCGAGCATCTGCAGGAAGCCGATCATCGCCGAGGCCGTGCCCGCGCAGTCGGGGAAGGACTGCAGGCCGCTGGCGATGGCCGTCGGCAGGAACACGCCCATGCCGGAGACGATGATGACGATGCTGACGGTGTAGGTGTGCTTGTGGATCACGTCCGCGGCCGGCAGGACCAGCATCAGCAGAGCGCCGGCCAGCATGATCGCGAGGCCGACGGTACAGATCCGCGCGGCGGTGATGCGGCCGGCCATGCGGCTGACGATTGCGCCGCCGATGATGAAGCCCAGCGAGGCCAGTGGCGGGTAGAATCCGTATTCGGTCGCGCTGACGCCCAGCACCTCGATGAACAGAGCCGGCGAACCGCCGAAAAAGGCGAACATCGACGCGAAGACGCAGAGATTGGCCAGGGCGTACCGGCGGAACACCGACGAACCGAGGACGATGGCATAGCCGCGCAGCAGGCCGCCGAGGTCGAGGCGTGGCTGGCGGAACCTGATGGTTTCGGGCAGCACCAGGATCATCCAGGCGAAGACGACCACACCGGCCAGCACGGTGGTGCCGAAGATCCAGCGCCAGTGCGCGACCTCCTGCATCAGGCCGCCGGTCAGTGGCGCCAGGCCGGGCACCAGGGCGAAGAACATGCTGATCAGCGCCATGACCCGCTGCATCGCCGGACCGTCGAAGCAGTCGCGCACCACGGCGCGGGCGGCGACCAGCGTTCCGGCGGCACCGCTGGCCTGGACCACGCGGCCGGCGATCAGGGTCGCCATGTCAGGCGCCGCGACGCAGAGCGCGCTGCCGACAGTGAAGACGATGATGCCGAAGACCAGCACGGGCTTGCGTCCCAGCCGGTCGGAGATCGGGCCGTAGACCAGTTGCGCGACGGCGAAGGCCGCGAGATAGGCGGTCAGCGTCAGTTGCGCCAGCAGACCGCCCGAACCGAATTCGGTGGCGATGGCGGGCAGGGCCGGCAGGTACATGTTGGTGGCGAACTGGCCCAGCGCACTCAGCGCGGCGAGCAGGGCGATTGTCAGGCCGGTCGCACGCATGCGGGCGGTACGGGTGTCCGCGGGGGCGGCGGCTTCGGCACTGGACATGACGGGTTCCCTTCGCTGCGCACCGTGAGATGTGGCAGCACGCCGGACCGGTCAAGCAAAATGAACGCCGGTCAGTTGCCGGGGGTCATTCGCTGATGATCTTGACCCGCTGGCCAGGCACCACTCCCTCGTCGGGCGCCATGGCGTTGATGGTCCGGAACCGCGCGACATCCATCCGGTCGATGCGCATGCTGGCCGCCAGGCTCTCCACCGTGTCGCCGCGCCGGACGGTGACCACCCGCAGACGCAGCGGCTTGAGCTGGGACGCCTCCCGTTCGCCCAGGACCCGGAAGCTCTCGATGGTGTTGCGGAACGGGCGGTCATAACCGCGGAAGGCGCGGGCCGGGGCGGCCATCAGGAAGCGGAAGATCTGGTCGGGGCTGAAGCGTATCGCGACCAGCCGCGCCTCGTAGGCCGTGTTGCCGGCGTTCATCTGCACCACCGCGGTCGCGGCCGGCATGCCGGCCACGGTCATCGCCTCCAGTTGCCCGCCGCGCGCGCCGCGTGCCCAGACATTGGCGATGTAGCTGGTCATGCTGCCGCCGGCGCGGGCGTTCCGGCGATCCGGCTCCTGGTCGAAGATGATGCGGGCGCCGTTGCGATCCGCGCCCATCACCGCCGAGGGCAGGTTGTCGAGGGTGAATTCGTCGGGCACCTGGAAGGCGAACCGAATGGTCGGATGCAGGAAGCTGGTGCCGCGGACGAAGCCCTGCTCGGGGCTGTCGCCATAGATCATCCCGTCGGTTGCCGCGAGGTAGTCGTCGCGGCCGATGCGGGGATCGGGAACCGTCTGCGCGTTGCGGGCGAGCTCGACGGTATTCGCCACGCGCTCGGGTGTCTGCGGATGGGTGGACAGGAAATTGAAGCTCTGCGCCTCCTGCCCGGCGGATCGCGCCAGGAAGTCGGCGTGGCGGCCGATGGCGCGCAGGGAATCGGACATGGCGAAGGTCGTGTAGCCCGTGCGGGCGAGATAACGGACGCCCAGGCCGTCGGCCTCCCGCTCGTTGTCGCGGGAATAGCTGGCCAGGTACCCCTGCGCGGCGACCTGGCCGAGCTGAGCCGCCTCCCGGCTGCCGGTCAGGATGCCCACGCCGGCGGCGAGGATGCCGGCGAACATGCCCTGGGTCTGGCGGCGTGCGCCGTGCCGGGCGGTGACATGGCCGATCTCGTGCCCGATCACGCCTGCCAGCTCGGCCTCGGTGTTCAGGATCGAGAGCAGGCCACGGGTGACGTAGACATAGCCGCCAGGCAGGGCGAAGGCATTGACCACAGGCGTGTCAAGCAGGGTGAAGGTGAAGTCGTCCGCGGGCAGCTCGGCATTGGCCGCAAGGCTGCGACCGACACGATCAACATAGCCGGCCAGCGCCGGGTCGTTGTAGGCGCCGCCGAATTCGGCCAGCACCTGCGGGTGCTGTTGCGCGCCGATCCGCTTTTCCTCGGCCGGGCTGACAGCCGTCATCTCCTGCTGGCCGGTCGCGGGATTGGTCACCGTCGTGCAGGCCGGCGCGAGGGCGGTCATGCCGAGCAGCACGCCAATCGCGAGGCGACGGAAGAACTCAGTCATCGTCCTGTCCCCTGTCGTCGAGAAGTTCGATCTGTTCCGGATGGGTGACTTCGATCATAGGACCGTTCCGCTGATCCAGCCAGCCGCGCACGCGCACCTGCCGGCCATTCCAGGTCTCCGGTTCCAGCCCCGCCGCGCGGAACGGGGCCATCGCCCGGCGGCCGATCGAGACCGTGAAATCTGTCCGCCAGTCAGCTCCGAAATTGAGATAGACGGTGCCGCGTAAAAGGGCGGCATCGACGATGGTGCCTTCGACGACCTGGAAAGTGCCGATGCGCGTTCCGGCGTCGTCCGGTCCGAGGATGCGGTAGAACGGATGGGACCAGATGCCGAACCGGCCCGCCCGGGCGCTGCGCTCCAGTTCCAGCATTTCGGCCACCAGCGCGCGGTTGTCATCGAAGCTGTAGACCCGGGCCATACCCAGCCGGAGCATCTCGCCCTGCAGCCAGGTGCCGTCCTGCGCCAGCAGGTGGGCCAGCGCGCGACCATGGCGATCAGTCCTTTGTCCGCCAAAATGGACCGTGAAGGTCCGGCCGCGCACCAGCGCCTGCAAGGTCGCGCGCGCCTCTTCCGACAGCGGCCAGGGTTCGAAGCCGCGCCGGCCGAGCGGCAGCTTGGGTGCCTGGATACCGACCATCCGGACTTCGGTTCCGGTGGACAGGATGACCGTGTCGCCATCGACGACCTCGATCACGGTGCCACTCTCGCCGGCCGGCAGTTCCGCGGGGCCGCGTGCCAGTGCGGGGGCGGCGCCCAGCAACGCGAAGGCGAGGCAGAGGAACCGCGCCAAAACCCGCGCTTGCCGCCACCGCGCGGCTTTCCTAAAACCGTGTCGGGGGCGCGGACAGGAGGGAATCGCATGCGCGGTGGAATGCGGGCCAGGCTCGCCGGCCTTGTTGCCGGCCTGGCCCTGTGGGCATCGCCGGCGACGGCCGGGCCCGAGAATGACGGCCCGCTGCTCGGCATCACGATTGCCGACTTCGATTCCTTCCAGCGCGAGGAACACTCGGTCGAGGCGCGGGTGGAGTACCGTCACGACAAGGGACTCTGGGTGTTCAAGCCCTTCGGGGGTTTCATGGTCAATCTGGAGCGGGCGGGCCATGTCTATGCCGGCGTTGTCGCCGACTTCTTCGTCACCGACAATTTCGTGATCAGCCCCAGCTTCGCACCTGGCATCTACATGCAGGGCGCCAGCAAGGATCTCGGCTACCTGCTGGAATTCCGCTCGCAACTGGAATTCGCCTGGCGCTTCGACAGCGGCATGCGCATCGCCACCAGCATCAACCATATTTCCAACGCCGGCCTCGGCACGAAGAACCCCGGTGTCGAGTCGCTGGCGCTC
Organism: Pseudomonadota bacterium; assembly: GCA_036154895.1. Classification (GTDB taxonomy): domain Bacteria; phylum Pseudomonadota; class Alphaproteobacteria; order Minwuiales; family Minwuiaceae; genus Minwuia. The sequence continues at coordinate 290,236 of JAYZWD010000047.1, read as the reverse complement.
AGCCTGGTGTTTCCGCTCAATCCACGACATTGAGGTGCGGGCGGCGGCGTCCGCCGCCACCTCCCCCCGGCGGGCGCCGGTCGAGCACGGCATAGCCGTAGACCACGCCGGCCGCGAGGCCGCCGATATGAGCCTGCCAGGCGACTCCGCCGCCACCGAGCAGCGCCATGCCGACATTCAGCGCCAGGATGATCGCCACCACCGTGATGATCGAGCGCGCGCGCGGATCGAAGCTGCGCCGGCGCCAGAGCAGGACGGCGGCCGTGCCGAACAGGCCGGCGACGCCGCCCGAGGCGCCGATCATCGCGCCGCCGTCGAAGGCCCAGAACATCAGCGCGCCGCCGATGGTGCAGAGGCAGAAGATCGTCAGGAAGGTGGTGGCGCCGACCGTGCGCTCGACGAAGCTGCCGAGTGCCAGCAGCATCGCGGCGTTCATCAGGACGTGGAACAGGCTGGCGTGCAGCAGGGCGTAGGTCAGCAGGGACCAGACCCGCATCTCGCCCCGGGCGAAGGCCTCGGGGATGAAGGCGAGCCAGTATTCGACCTCCTGCTCGAAGCCGCGGGGCGCGAGCATCAGGCCGAGATGAATGAGGACCAGCGCCCCGGCCAGCCGGATCGTGGCGGGCGGGGCGTTGAAGATCGGCTGTCGATTGCTGAATCCGGAAATGGGCCTGGTACTCCGGCGGAAGGGGAAACGATGTCTCCGGCGGCGGCAACACTAGCCGCTCGCCCCGGCGGCAGACAATGGCAATCCGGTACAATCGGGCATGGGTCCGGCGCCGGTATGGTTCGCCCGCACCGATTGGTGCAGCGCGCTCCGATGAACGGTTTCGCACGAAACGGGTTGCAATCGGCCCCGGAATTCCGCCACCTTTGGCGCAGCAGTTTCACGACGGCGAACGGGAAAACGCCACGAAGGGCTGCGAAAGATACAAACGAGAAACTCGGAGGGCTTCCGGACGATGGACCGTCGTAATTTCCTGAAAGGTGCTGCACTCGCTGGTGTTGGCACGGCCGCGCTGGCGGCACCCGCAATCGCTCAGGGTGGCAAGACGATGACGATCGTCTCCACCTGGCCGCGCGACTTCCCGGGCCTCGGCGTTTCGGCGCAGCGCGTCGCGGCGCGCATTGCCGAACTGTCGGAAGGCCGCATCAAGACCGAGTACTTCGCCGCCGGCGAGCGTGTCGGTGCCTTCGACGTGTTCGACGAGGTCGCGTCGGGCAACTCGCAGGCCTATATCGGCGCGGACTACTACTGGGTCGGCAAGCATCCGGGCCTGGCCTATTTCACGTCGGTGCCGTTCGGCATGACCACGATCGAGTGGAACGCGTGGATCAAGTTCAAGGACGGCCAGGCACTCTGGGACGAACTGTCGGGCTCCTTCGGCATCAAGTCGCTGCCGGTCGGCGCCACCGGCACCCAGGCCGGCGGCTGGTTCAACAAGGAGATCAACTCCCGCGAGGACCTCAAGGGTCTCAAGATGCGTATCCCGGGCCTCGGCGGTTCGGTGATGTCCAAGCTGGGCGTCTCCACCGTGTCGCTGCCGGGCGGCCAGATCTATGAGAACCTGGTTTCCGGCGCCGTTGACGCGACCGAATGGGTCGGCCCGTACAACGACTACTTCATGAAGTTCTACGAGGCGGCGAAGTACTACTACACCGCCGGCATGCATGAGCCGGGCGGTGGCCTGGCGTTCGGTATGAACGCCTCCTTCTGGGGCAGCCTGACCAACTGGGAAAAGGCGATCATCGAGGCGGCCTGCTACGAGGAGCATGCGGCCCAGTTCGAGGAAGCCTGCGCCAACAACGGTGCCTACCTGACCAAGCTGGTCAACGACCACGGCGTGCAGATCCGCGACTTCAGCGACGACGTCTGGGATGCCTTCGGCGAGGCCGCGGCGGAAGTCTTCGAGGAAACCCGCGCCCATTCGGCGCTGGCCGCGAAGATCGACGACTCGTTCCAGGCCGCGCTGCGCGAGATCGGCGGCGCCATGGCGCAGTTCGAGGTTCGCTTCGTCAACCAGCGCAACCGCGTTCTCGGCATCGGGTGACCTTGCGGTCGCAATGATGTAGCGGCAAGGGCGGGGCGGTCGCCGCCTCGCCCTTTCTGCGTTTTCCGGGTTCGCACGCTGGCTGGGGAGCAGCGGGGCGGCGTACCGCGTTGCGGGTCCGCACGTTCGGACCGACGACAGATTGGCAGGCAATGACGTGAACGACCTATCGGCAGTACCGGCCGCGCCGGCTCCCCTGGTCCGGACATTCGGCTGGTCGATGCTGGCCATCCTGGCCGTGTTCCTGGTCAACAATGTACTGGGGGTCTCGTTCGGACTTCCGGGCGCGCCCGCGGCGCTCGCTGGTGGCGGTGGCCTGGCATGGCTGCAACTGGCCCTTTACCCGGCCGCGATCGCGGCGGGGGCATTGCTGGTGTTCCGCAGCAACGGCCGCACGCTGCGGCAGGACGCGCGGCTGATCCACAATTTCAATCTCTACCTCATCCGCGCCTGCTTCTGGGCGGTGCTGCTGGTCGGCCTGGTCGACGCCTTCATCGCCTTCCTGCGGGTCGAGAACGTGCTTCCGGGCATGATCGGACAGGATGCCGCGCTGCAACTCGGCCGCGGCCAGTTCGTCGGCCCCTGGATTCACATGCCGCTGGTCGTGGCCGGCTTCGTGATCGCGCTGTTTTCCAGGACCCTGGGTTTCACCTGGCTGGCCCTGCTGATCGTCGTCGCCGAACTGACCATCGTGATCACACGGTTCGTCCTCTCCTACGAACAGGCGCTGATGGGCGACCTGGTGCGCTACTGGTACGCGGCGCTGTTCCTGTTCGCCTCGGCCTACACGCTGTTCGAGGACGGGCACGTGCGCGTCGACGTGCTGTATTCCGGCTTCGGTCCGACGCTGAAGGGACTGGTCAACGCCTTCGGCAGCATCGTCCTGGGCGCCAGCACCTGCTGGGTGATCATCTACATCGGGCTGGATGGGCACCACTCCATCATCAACAGCCCCGTCGCCAATTTCGAGGTCTCGCAGAGCGGGCCGGCCGGCATGTACGTGAAGTACCAGATGGCGGCGTTCCTCGGGATCTTCGCGGTGACCATGCTGATCCAGTTCGTCAGCTATTTCCTCGAGGCTGTTGCTGATTTCCGGGGCGAACCCGGTCATCAGGACCACCAGCCCGTGACCGCGTGAGGACCCGACGATGGAGCTGTTCTTTCTCGCCGTACTGATCCTCACCATGGCCTTCGCGCTGGGCTCCGGTTTTCCGGTCGCCTTCGCGCTGCCTGGTGCGGCCATCGTCTCGATCGGTCTCGCGGCCGGCTGTGGCTGGCTGTTCGCCGACAATGTCGACGCCTACTTCCACACCGGCGGTCCCGCCCAGTGGCTCTCGGCCGGCGTGACGAACCTGCGTGGCGTCTACTGGGAGGTCGAGCGCGACACGCTCATCGCCATCCCGCTGTTCATCTTCATGGGCATCATGCTGCAGCGGTCGAAGATCGCCGAGGACCTGCTGGTGACCATGGCGCAGCTGTTCGGCCCGGTCCCCGGCGGTCTCGGCATCTCGGTGATCTTCGTCGGCGCCCTGCTGGCCGCCACCACCGGTATCGTCGGCGCCACCGTCGTCGCGATGGGCCTGATCTCGCTGCCGGCGATGCTGCGCAACAACTACTCGCCCTCGCTGGCGACCGGCACCATTGCCGCGTCCGGCACGCTGGGACAGATCATCCCGCCGTCGATCGTTCTGATCATCCTGGCCGACCAGCTGGCCTCGGCGGTCGACCAGGCCAGCACGGCCCGCAAGGCGCTGCACAAGGAGGCCACCGGCGAGCTGTCGATGCCGTCGGTCTTCGATGTCAGTTCGACCAGCGCCGGCGAGATGTTCCTCGGCGCGTTCGTGCCCGGCATGGTGCTGGTGCTGCTCTACATGGCGTTCGTGCTCGGCTTCGCGCTGATCCGCCCGAAGGCCGCGCCGGCCGTGCCGTTCGAGGGACAGAAGGACCGCCGTTTCTGGGGGCAGGTGTTCCTGACCCTGGTTCCGCCGCTGACCCTGATCTTCCTGGTGCTGGGCTCCATCATCGGCGGCATTGCCACCGTCAACCAGGCCGGCGCCATCGGCGCGGCGGGCGCGCTGATCATGGGCGGTTACCGCCTGGTCGAACGCTCGCGCTACACCTATGTCCCGGCCCTGATCGCCATCGCCGGCCTGCTGATCATCGCGCTGGCCCTCGCCAGCTTCGAGATGAACATCAAGGCGGCTGACAGCCCGGACGATTTCCTCGGCATCGGGCTCGGCATCATCGGCGCGCTGCTGCTGCTCTGGGCGCTGCTCTGGAGCGGCTGGCGGGTGCTGAAGATCGAGGACACGCTGAAGAGCGTGATGCTGGAGACCGCGAAGACCACCGCGCTGGTGTTCATCATCCTGCTCGGTGCCGCGATGCTGACGGCCGCCTTCCGCGGCTTCGGCGGCGAGGACCTGGTCCGCGACTTCCTCGACTCGCTGCCCGGCGGCTTCTGGGTGCAGTTCATCATCGTCATGGCGGTGATCTTCGTCCTCGGCTTCTTCCTCGATTTCATCGAGATCGCCGTGGTGGTGGTGCCCATCGTGGCGCCGATCCTGCTGGCCGATCCGTCGGCCAACATCACCGCCGTCTGGCTGGGCGTCATGATCGGCCTGAACATCCAGACCTCGTTCCTGACCCCGCCCTTCGGCTTCGCGCTGTTCTACCTGCGCGGTGTCGCGCCGGCGACGGTCAAGACCGTCCAGATGTACAAGGGCGTCATTGCCTTCATCTCGCTGCAGTTGCTGGCGCTGCTGATCGTCGGTCTCTACCCGCCGCTGGTGAACTACCTGCCGAACCGTTCCAGCTTCCTGTCGGATACCGCGCCGCCGCCACGCAACCCGCGGCTGCAGTACTGCCTGGAGGAATATGTCGGCGAACAGCTGGCCCGCGCCGACGATCCGACGCGCAAGGCCGTTGCCGACGCGCGGGGCCTCGATCTCTCGGCACTGCCGAAGGGACTGGCCGGCGACATGAAACGCGCGCTCGACAGTGCCGATGCCGGCATGGCCGCACTCGAGAAGGCCTTCTCGCAGGAGAAGCTGGTCCAGGCGGCCGCGGTGGACTACCTGCCCAGGCTGCGGGAGGTGCGCGAGATCGAGAAGTCCGTGCGCCAGCTCGAACTCGCGGTGCGGGAGCTCGACGTCGGGATCAGCCGCGCGCGTGGCGATGACGCCGCCGAGGAGCGTGCGGAGATGGAGGCCCGGCGGGCGGAACTGCAGGCCGAGATCGCCGCCGTGAAGGCGCGGATCCCCGCGGACTGGAAGGCGGTGTACACCGAGTTCTCGAAGGTCTCGAAGGTCGAGGACCAGGCCCGCCTGACCTGGCGGCGGTCGTCCGACCAGTCCTACGAACAGGCCGCCGGCGTGCTGGCGGTGCTGCAGGCGACGCCGGCGTTCCTGGCGCTTGAGGCCGATATCCGGGGGCTGGCCGACACCATCGTCACCGCCGACTTCGAGGCGGCGGCGAACCGGGTCGAGGAAGTCGAGCGCCAGCTGAGGGCTGTCGAGGGTGCGGGCGACATTGCCAGCGGCCTGGGCAAGGTGCGTCGCGCGCTGGGTCCGCGCTCGCAGAACCGTGACAAGGCGCTGGAGGAGTACGCCGCTGCCCTTGACGCGTTCGAGGAGCAGAAGGGCTGGCGTCCGGCCGCCGACTCGCTGGTGCCTGGCATCGCGGCCTACCTGGACGGCATCCGCGGCACGTTGGGCGCGCGGGTGCAGCCGAAACTGAACCGCGACCAGTCGCTGTTCATGGCGGTCTGCCAGTCCGACCACAGGGACCTGTCGCTGCACTTCTGACCGGAGAGAAACGGAACTGACGCCAGGGGAGGGCGGCATGATCCAGGGTGGTGCGATCCGCTTCACGGAGATGGAGCAGGTGGTCTTCGGCAAGCCGGCCGCGGAGGCAGTTGCCGCCGAGGCGAAACGGCTGGGCAAGGAGCGGGTGTTCATCCTGGCCGGCAAGACCATGAACGACACCACCGACGAGGTGGATCGCATGGCCGCGGCCCTGGGTGAGCGGTACGCCGGGCGCTTCTGCGGGATCCCGCCGCACACGCCCCGGGATGCGGTGGTGGAGGCCGCCAATGCCGCCCGCGCCGCCGGTACCGACCTGCTGGTCACATTCGGCGGCGGTTCGGTCACCGACGCCGGCAAGGTCATGCAGGTCTGCCTGGAATATGGCGTCACCGAGATGTCGGAGCTCGACGCCTACTGCATCGGCACCACCGCCGACGGCAAGGTGACGATGCCGGAGCTCCGGCCTGTCGGTGTGCGCCAGGTGTCGGTGCCGACCACCCTGTCCGGCGGGGAATTCAACCCGCTGGGTGGCTGCACCGACCCGCGCATCAAGGTGAAGCAGGGCTACCGCCATCCCTTGCTGGTGCCGGTCTCGGTGATCCTCGACCCGGCACCGACGGTGCACACGCCCGAATGGGTCTGGCTCTCGACCGGCATCCGCGCCGTCGACCATGCGGTCGAGGCGCTGTGCTGCCCGCGCACCAACGAATACTGCAACGCCGCGTCACTGCACGCGCTGCGGCTGCTCTCGCGCGGCCTGCCGGGGGTCAAGGCCGACCCGGCGGATATGCAGGCGCGGCTGGACTGCCTGCTGGGCGCCTGGCTCTCGATGACGGCGGTGATCGCCGGCGTGCCGATGGGGGCGAGCCACGCCATCGGGCATATCCTGGGCGGCACCTGCGACGTGCCGCACGGCTATACCAGCTGCATCATGCTGCCGGCGGTGCTGCGCTGGAACGCGGAACAACCTGAACTGCGCGCGGTGCAGGCGGTGGTGGCGGAGGCCTTCGGCCGCCCCGGCGCCGATGCGTCGGAGGTGGTGGGCGATTTCGTCGCCGGCCTGGGCCTGCCGCGCAGCCTGTCGGAGGTCGGCGTCGGCCCCGACCAGTTCGACCTGGTGGCGGCCAACAGCCTGCATGACCGCTGGCTGCACACCAATCCGCGCAAGGTGACCGGCGCCGAAGACGTCATCACCCTGCTGCAGATGGTGGCCTGAAGCGGCTCAGGCGGCGAGGTCGGGGATCAGCGGTGCGTAGCGGTCGATGGTCGCCATTGCCTTGTCCTCGGAACTGGCGGGCAGGCTGATCACCGTCCGGGCGATGCCCATGTCGCGATAGCGCTTCAGCAGGTCCTCGTTCATGCCGACCTGGCCGAACATGGAAATCTCGATCGATGCCGGGTCGCGGCCGGCCTCCTCGGCGCGGCGGCGCAGGTCGGCAATGGCGGCCGGCAGGTCGTCCAGCAGCACGTTGATCGGCAGCCAGCCATCGCAATAGTCGACCACGCGCTGGCGGCCCTGGCCTGTGGCCGAGCCCAGGATCACCGGCGGGTGCGGGCGCTGCACCGGCTTCGGATAGGACCAGGTCGGCTGGATCGAGACGAACTCGCCCTCGTACGATCCGACTTCGTTGGTCCAGAGCGCCTTCATCGCCTCGATGCGCTCCCGCAGCACCTTCCAGCGGCGGTTGAACGGCGTGCCGTGCTGCTCCATCTCCTCGGCGTTCCAGCCGCCGCCGATGCCGAACAGCACGCGGCCATTGGAGATCAGGTCGAGCGTCGCCACGGTCTTGGCCAGCACGATGGGGTCGTGCTGGATCACCAGGCAGATGCCGGTGCCGAGCTTCAGCGTCTTCGTAGTGGAGGCGACCGCGGCCAGCGCCACGAACGGGTCCATCATGTGCGAATAGTGCTTCGGCAGTTCGCCGCCGCCGGGGAACGGTGTCTTGCGGGAGACCGGGATGTTGGTGTGCTCGGGGAACCAGACGGACTCATACCCGCGTGCCTCAAGTTCCTGCCCGAGCCGGACCGGCTGGATGGTGTATTCGGTGTTGTAGCACATCGCGCCAAGAAGCATGGCCGGGCCTCCCCTCCCTTGTTGCCTTGGCGCACATCGCAGCACGGACCGCGCGCACGGGCAAGTCGCGGCGGACGCGGGGCAGGCGTCAGGCAGGGGCGGGCGGATCGATGTCCTGGCCGATCATGACGCGGTGGCCGTCGGGCGTACGTACCCCCATCTCGCGCATGCCCCAGGGCTTGTCGGCCGGCTCGAACAGGATCTCCGTATCCCTGGTGCGGATGTCGGCGAACCAGGCATCCACGTCGTCGACCACCAGATAGCCGAAATAGCTGTGATCGCCGAGGTCGTGCGGGGGGATGGCATCGGGGCATTCGCCGATCATTACCATGCAGCTGTCGCGGCGGAGCAGCTTCCAGCCCTCCGGCTCGCCCACGAGCGCGAAGCCCAGCACGTCGATCCACCAGCGCGCGGTGACGGCAATGTCGGGCACAGCCAGGACATAGTGATTGGCGACGATGCGGGAGGCGGGGGCAGTCATCGGGTTCTCCTGCAACCAGGACGGGCAGGAGACGATCCGGGGTCACGGCGGCCGGGTCAAGTCACGAAGTCGCCAGCCGGTCCGTCGCGGAATCTGCGGCAATCGGCGCCTCGCCCGTCGCGGCGCCGGGAGCTATCGGGTTGGACATGAAGCAGATCGAGTCCGCCGCCGCCGTCACCCGCTCCGGCCGCAAGGCCGTGGTGATCTGGCTGTTCACCGTCGCCGCGCTGATCTTCCTGATGGTCGTGATCGGCGGCATCACGCGCCTGACCGAATCCGGCCTTTCGATGGTCGAATGGCACCCGGTCACCGGCTGGCTGCCGCCGCTTTCCGAGGAGGCGTGGCAGGCCGAGTTCGCGAAGTACCGGAACTTTCCCGAGTACCAGAAGGTCAACCGCGGCATGAGCCTGGAGGACTTCCAGGCCATCTACGCCTGGGAGTACGGCCACCGCCTGCTCGGTCGGATCATCGGCATCGTCTTCTTCGTGCCGTTCGTGCTGTTCGCGCTGTCGGGGCGCATCCGTCGCGACGAGATCCCGTGGTTCGCCTTCCTGTTCGTGGCCGGCGGTGCACAGGGCGCGCTTGGCTGGTTCATGGTGCAGAGCGGCCTGGTCGACCGGCCGGATGTCAGCCAGTACCGGCTGTGCGCGCACCTGCTGCTGGCCTTCATCATCTATGCCCTGATCGTCTGGACCGCCTGGCGCATCCGGGAAGAGGGGACGGGCCGCATCGCGGTGCCGGAAATGAACGGCTTCGCGGTCGGTCTGACGGCGCTGGTGCTGCTGCAGATCGCGCTCGGCGCCTTTGTCGCCGGAACCAATGCCGGCATGGTCTACACCACCTGGCCACTGATGGACGGAAAGCTGGTGCCCGATGGCCTGTTCGCCTTCGATCCGGCTTGGCTGGCGCCGTTCGAGGATCACCTGACCATCCAGTTCCTGCACCGGGTGAACGGCTACCTGCTGCTGGCGGTGGGCATCTGGGCCTGGATGGCCGCGCGCAAGGGCAATGACGACCGTGCCCGGCGCACCGCCGGCGGCATCGCCCACGGCATCCTGTTCCAGGTCGCGGTCGGCATCGTCACGCTGGTACTGGTGGTGCCGGTCTGGCTCGGCGCCGTCCACCAGGCCACGGCGCTGCTGATCTGGACTGCCGTCCTGCGCCTGCTGTTCATCGCGCGGACGGACGCCCGGGGCATCCGCTAGGACGCCGGAAAAGGAAAGGGGCGGACACCTTGCGGCATCCGCCCCCGTGCGTTTTCCGGAAGGGAAAGATCAGTTCTGCGCGACGGACGCGGTGGTGTCGCGGCTCTGGAAGCAGCCCGAACGGGTCGCCTGCTCGTCGCCACGGTTGATCATCTCGATGCGGATCTCGGCGCGGGCGGCCTTGCAGGCGTCCAGGTTGTCGTAATTGCCGAACCACACGACCATCTCGTTGCCGTTCTGGCCCAGTTCGCCCTGCCACTCGCGCACCTTGTAGCTGATGCGGCGCTGGTCGTAGGCGGTCAGCGCCTCGTTCGGGGTGGTCTCGAGGGCGACCTGGTTGATGTCCACATTGTCGGCCGGGAGGTTGAAGCCGGCGGCGGCGACGATCAGCAGGTAATACATCATGCTTCTCCGGTCGTTGCGGGCCGTCTCTGACCCAGGTTCTGCGTTGCTCCCAAGTAAGCACGACGCGTGCCAGTCTGGCCTGTCCGCCGCCCGGCGCCGGCCACGGGCGGATGATTCAAAATCCGGTCAAAATCTAACCATTTGAAATTCAACGTATAATGAAGTTTTGCAGTATTTTTGCAGCGCCAGGACGGGGCGACTGTCCCGAAACGGGAGCGTTGCCCGGCACAAGCTGCCGCCGGATGCGTTTCGCAATGCAATCACAGAATGGATCAGCGTTCGTTCCTGTCGGGGCTCCACTGCGCATCCGCATGTTGGCTTGGCGCTGCGGCAGGCGGTATAAGGCCCGTCAGGTGCTTGTGTGGAGGTTGGGCAATGAGCGGCGAGCGGAAGACCCTTCAGGACTGGGCCGAGGCGGCCGGCGAGGAGATGCGCGGCCAGACGGTCGACGATCTGGTCTGGAAGACGCCGGAAGGCATTGACGTCAAGCCGCTCTACACCGCCGCCGACCTGGAGGGCCTCGAGCATCTCGACAGCCTGCCCGGTTTCGCGCCCTACATGCGTGGCGTCCGCGCGACCATGTACGCCAACCGGCCCTGGACCATCCGCCAGTATGCGGGCTTCTCCACCGCCGAGGAATCCAACGCCTTCTACAAGCGCAACCTCGCGGCCGGCCAGCAGGGTCTGTCGGTCGCCTTCGACCTGGCCACCCACCGCGGCTATGACAGCGACCACCCGCGCGTGATGGGCGACGTCGGCAAGGCCGGCGTGGCGATCGATTCCGTCGAGGACATGAAGATCCTGTTTGCCGACATCCCGCTCGACAAGGTGTCGGTCTCCATGACCATGAACGGCGCCGTGCTGCCGACGCTCGCCGGCTACATCGTCGCGGCCGAGGAGCAGGGCGTCGCGCCGAACAAGCTCTCCGGGACCATCCAGAACGACATCCTGAAGGAGTTCATGGTCCGCAACACCTACATCTACCCGCCGCAGCCCTCGATGCGGATTGTGGCGGACATCATCGCCTACACCGCCCAGCACATGCCGAAGTTCAACTCGATCTCGATCTCCGGCTACCACATGCAGGAGGCCGGGGCGACGCAGGTGCAGGAACTGGCCTTCACCCTGGCCGACGGCCTGGAGTATGTCCGCACGGCGGTCAACCGGGGCCTGGACATCGACAAGTTCGCGCCGCGCCTGTCGTTCTTCTTCTGCATCGGCATGAACTTCTTCATGGAGGTCGCCAAGCTGCGCGCCGCGCGCCTGCTGTGGCACCGCATCGTCAGCGGCTTCAACCCGAAGGACCCGCGCTCGACCATGCTGCGGACCCACTGCCAGACCTCGGGCGTCAGCCTGACCGAGCAGGATCCCTACAACAACGTCATCCGCACCACCGTCGAGGCCATGGCCGCGGTGCTGGGCGGCACGCAGAGCCTGCACACCAACGCGCTGGACGAGGCCATCGCGCTGCCAACCGACTTCTCCGCCCGCATCGCCCGCAACACCCAGCTGGTGCTGCAGGAGGAGACGGGCATTCCGCACGTGATCGATCCCCTGGGCGGCTCCTACTACGTCGAGGCCCTGACGGCGAAGCTGGCCGACGAGGCCTGGGCGCTGATCGAGAAGGTCGAGGAGATGGGCGGCATGACCAAGGCCGTGGCCGAGGGACTGCCCAAGCTGATGATCGAGGAGGCCGCGACCCGCAAGCAGGCCCGTATCGACCGCGGCGAGGAAGTCATCGTCGGCGTGAACAAGTACAAGCCGACCACGAACACCGCGCCCGAGGTGCTGGACATCGACACCACCAGGGTGCGCGAGGGCCAGGTGGCGCGGCTGAAGAAGATCCGGGAGACCCGCGACGAGGCGGCGTGCAAGGCGGCGCTGGAGGCGCTCACGGCCGGTGCGGCCGGTGACGGCAACCTCCTGCAGCTCTGCGTCGATGCGGCCCGTGCCCGGGCGACCGTCGGCGAGATGTCGGACGCCATGGAGGCGGTGTTCGGTCGTCACCGCGCCGAGATCCGCTCGGTCAGCGGTGTCTACGCTGCTGCCTACGAGGGCGATGCCGGGTTCCAGAAGATCCAGGCCGACATCGCGGCCTTCGAGAAGGCCGAGGGCCGGCGCCCGCGCATGCTGGTGGTCAAGATGGGCCAGGACGGCCATGACCGCGGCGCCAAGGTGATCGCCACGGCCTTTGCCGACATCGGCTTCGACGTCGACGTGGGACCGCTGTTCCAGACGCCCGAAGAGGTGGCGCGCGACGCCGTCGAGAACGACGTGCACGTGATCGGCGTGTCCTCGCTGGCCGCCGGCCACAAGGCCCTGGTGCCGGCGCTGATGGCGGCGCTGAAGGCCGAGGGCGCCGAGGACATCCTGGTGATCTGCGGCGGCGTGATTCCGTCGGGTGACTACGACTTCCTGCGCAAGGCCGGCGTCTCGGGCATCTACGGTCCTGGTACGCACATCCCGGCGGCGGCGGCCGAGATCCTGGCGCTGGTGGCCAAGAGCCGGCAGGGCCAGGCGGCCTGAGGCCCGGTTCGCAGGTGCGATGACGGTGCTTGCGAAGGGGCGGCATGGCCCCTAATACTCCGCCGCCATGGACCTTTCACGCATCCGCAATTTCTCGATCATCGCCCATATCGACCACGGCAAGTCCACGCTCGCCGATCGCCTGATCGAGGCGACGGGCGGCCTGGACAGCCGGGAGATGCAGGCACAGGTGCTCGACTCGATGGACATCGAGCGCGAGCGCGGCATCACCATCAAGGCGCAGACCGTGCGCCTGATGTACAAGGCCGGTGACGGCGAGACCTACCAGCTCAACCTGATCGACACGCCCGGCCATGTCGACTTCACCTACGAGGTGAGCCGCAGCCTGTCGGCCTGCGAGGGCGCGCTGCTGGTGGTCGATGCCAGCCAGGGGGTCGAGGCGCAGACGCTGGCCAATGTCTACCTGGCCATGGAGAACGACCTCGAGATCGTTCCCGTGCTGAACAAGATCGACCTGCCGGCCGCCGAACCCGACCGGGTGAAGGAGCAGATCGAGGACGTCATCGGTCTCGACGCCTCCGACGCGCTGATGATCTCGGCCAAGACCGGCCTCGGCATCCCCGAGGTGCTGGAGGCCCTGATCACGCGCCTGCCGGCACCGACGGGCGACGCGAAGGCGCCGCTGAAGGCGCTGCTGGTCGATTCCTGGTACGACTCCTACCTTGGCGTCATCGTGCTGGTCCGCATGTATGACGGCATGCTGCGCAAGGGCTCGAAGGTCCGGCTGATGTCGACCGGCGCCGTGCACCAGGTCGACCGTGTCGGAATCTTCACCCCGAAGATGGCCACCGTCGACGAACTGGGCCCGGGCGAACTCGGCTTCTTCACCGCCTCCATCAAGACCGTGGCCGAGACCAATGTCGGCGACACGGTGACCGACGACGGCAAGCCGACGGCGACGCCGCTGCCGGGCTTCAAGCCCTCGATCCCGGTCGTGTTCTGCGGCCTGTTTCCCGTCGATGCCGCCGACTACCAGGACCTGCGCGACAGCCTGGGCAAGCTGCGGCTCAACGATTCGAGCTTCCATTTCGAACCCGAGAGCTCGGCTGCGCTGGGCTTCGGCTTCCGCTGCGGCTTCCTTGGCCTGCTGCACATGGAGATCATCCAGGAGCGGCTGGAACGCGAGTTCGACCTGGACCTGATCACCACGGCGCCGAGCGTGGTCTATCGGCTGCACATGACCGACGGCAGCATCAAGGAACTGCACAACCCGGCCGACATGCCGGACGTGGTGCGCATCGACTTCATGGAAGAGCCCTGGATCAAGGCCACCGTGATGTGTCCCGACGAGTTCCTGGGCCAGGTGCTGAAGCTCTGCGAGGAGCGCCGCGGCATCCAGTCGAACCTCACCTATGTCGGCAACCGCGCGCTGGTGGAGTACGAGCTGCCGCTGGCCGAGGTGGTGTTCGACTTCTACGACCGGCTGAAGTCGGTCAGCCGCGGCTATGCCAGCTTCGACTACGAGGTGATCGGCTATCGCGAGGGCAACCTGGTGAAGATGTCGATCCTGGTGAACGCGGAGCCGGTCGACGCGTTGTCGATGATCGTGCACCGGGACCGTGCCTACGAGCGCGGGCGGCAGCTCTGCGAGCGGCTGAAGGACCTGATCCCGCGGCACATGTTCAAGATCCCGATCCAGGCCGCCATCGGCGGGTCGGTGATCGCGCGCGAGACCATCGCGGCACTGCGCAAGGACGTCACCGCCAAGTGCTATGGCGGTGACATCACGCGCAAGAAGAAGCTGCTGGAGCGCCAGAAGGAAGGCAAGAAGCGGATGCGGACCTACGGCAAGGTCGACATTCCGCAGGAGGCGTTCCTGGCCGCGCTGAAGATGAACGACGAGTAGCACGGGAATCCGGGCGCTACCGTTTCAGGAATGTGTCGTTCCTTCGGCGATTGGAGGTGTACTGCCGCTTCCGGTCAGGACCTGCAGGCGCAATGGCGGGCGTCGTCCGGCCAGCCCGTTACGAGCCGACAGGCTCCGTCGCCGAAGGGCCGTCCGTGAGCGGGCCACTGCCATTGCGGGTATCGACAACGGACCTGTCCGCGACGAGCGGGGCGTGCCACCGCCGGCGTGTATCGGGTACTTCTCGCGACTCTGCTGAACGCGGTGAAACCATTTTGACTGCACTGTCCTGACTGAAGCGGTCCTTCGTCAAATTGTCGGGAATGACCCGCAACTGCAAGGGCATTCGGCGCCGACAATGACGCATGGCCGCGCAGAGAGGGTTGCGGTCCCGTGAACCCTGGGAGCGTATCCGATGCGGCGCGTCTCAGCTGCCGTTGATGAAGGTCGGTGCGATCGACGCTTCGGGGAACGGTCCGCTGCTCAGGTCGGTCCGGCGTGCAGGCATCTCCTGGATGCTCGGCGCGCTCCAGCTCTTGCGCACCCGCGCCCCTTCGATCTCGCGTCTTTCAGCCTTCATCGCGGGGGTCCACCAGTTGCTGTTGCTACTCATTCGAACCTGACGCATTCGCCGCGGCGATTCAAGCTGCCTTCGAGCGGGGGGATCGCAGGAAAATGAACGCGTGAGGGAATGCCCGGTCTGGTCGGAGCATCCAGGCATTCCGGCCTTGTCGACGAACAGATGTTGGGGCGGTACCGCGATTCGGCTCGCGCCCCGTGCACGTCGGGCATCGGCGGAAGGGAGTCGGTGCGAACGGAGACATGTCCTGATCCGGGATGACGCCCCGGATGCAGCATCAGGACGCGGTATTCGTGGCCGTGACAGTGTTGGTTCCATCGGCCTGGGCACCGATTGCGCCGGTGGCAGTCGACGAAAGCGGGTCATCCGTCAGCCTGGGAGCCCGCCAGATCCGTCGCTCTGTGGTCGGTGCGTCGTTGTCCCGCGCAAGATCGGTCATCGGATGGTTGTCCTCCATTGAATGACTTCGATCCCAATGTATTCGGCGACATGCCGGGGTTCAAGTCAGCCGGGCGCGGCCCGCAGGCCGGACATGTGCTGTCAGCTGATGCGGTCGCGCGGCGGCATCCGGAATTCGAAGCCACGACGCCGGACGACCCGCATGCAGGCATCCACGGCCCCGGCGTCCAGCGCCGTCCCGCGCAGGCGCCGGACTTCCTCGATGGACCTGTCCATGCCAAGGGCACCGCGATAGGGCCGGTGCGCGGCCATGGCCTCGACGATGTCGGCCACGGCGACAATGCGGGCCGACAGCGCGATCTGGTCGCCGCGCAACCCGGCCGGATAGCCGCGCCCGTCCATACGTTCGTGGTGCTGCAGCACCACGTTGGTGACGGAGTCCGGCAGGCCGATATGGCGCACGATCTCGTATCCATGCTCCGGATGACGCTTGACCAGGTCGAATTCCTCGACCGACAGGCGGCCGGGCCGGGTCAGGATCTCGGCCGGCACGCGGATCTTGCCGACATCGTGGATCATGGCGCCGAGACGGATCTCCTCCACCTCGTTGGCCGGCAGGTCCATCTCGGTGGCGATGGCGGCGGCGAGATCGGCCACCCGGCCCTGGTGCCCGGCGGTATAGGGGTCGCGCATCTCCACCGCGGTCGAGACCGCGCGCACGGCACCAAGCAGGCCGGCGGCGAGGTCGCGTCGCGCATCTTCCTGCGCGCGTTCCGCCGCGGCCAGGCGCGCGCGATGGCGCAGGGCTGACAGTGCGAAGCCGATATCCTCGCCGACATTGGCGATCACCGCCTGGGCGTCGGCATCGAAGTTCTGGGGCAGGGTCCCGTACACGGCCAGCACGGCCGCGGTCTCGCCGTCCATCGGGATGGGTACCGCGATGCACGAGGTAAAGTTGTAGGCCTCCAGCCGGGTCCGCCAGATGGCGAAGGCAGGGTTCGACGTGACGTCGTGTGCGACCTGGGCGACGCCCGAACGAATGCAGCGACCGATCAGGCCGTTGCCCTCCGGCCGGTCGGGATTCCAGTACACCGTCATGTTGTCGATGAAGCCGCGCGCCGGGCCGGACGTCGCCGCCACGGCGACTGTCCGCTCCGCATCGTGGCGGGCGAGTCCGATCCAGGCGAGGCTGAACCGTCCGTCTGCCGTGAGTGCGGCGCAGACCTGGGCGAACAGCTCGTCCTCTGTTCCGGCGGTCAGGGTGGCGCGATTGGCGCGGATCAGTGCGCCCAGCAGCCAGACCGTGCGTTCTGCGTTTTCGCGCGATGCCTGTATGTCGCTGATGTCGGCGATGGTTCCCGAGAGGACCGGGTGATCGTCGTCCGGTCCGGCCAGCCGCGCGGCCTGCAACCGGAACCAGCGCCAGCCATTGTCGCCGGTGCGCAGACGAAGGACGCAGGACAGGCGTCCGGCTTCCGAGACCTCGTTGGCCGTGGGCAGCAGTGCGCGGTCGTCCGGGTGGATCAGGTCGAGCCAGGACTGCCAGTCGGTGGCCCGTTCGTCGCCCTGGATTCCCAGCAGCTGCCGGACCCCGGCGGATATCTCGAAACGGCCGGTTGTCGAATCGAGGCGAAAGGCCGCGCTGCCCGAACTTCCCAGGGCATCGCGCAACATGCCGGCCAGGCGGACGGTCTGGTCGCGGGCACTGTCCGCGCGCCGGCCGATGATCCATGCAATGGCCAGCACCACCAGGACCGACAGCGCGATGAACGCCAGGCCCTTGAAGGTCTGTACCGTCTGCTCGACCCGGGGATCGAGGCGGAAGGATTCGAGCAGGCTGTCGGAACCCAGGATCCATGCCACGCCGAACAGGCCGTAAAGCCCGGCGATCCGCAGGGGTGCAGGGAGTCCGAAACCGGGCCTGTCGCTCATGCCACTCATGGAAACCGTTCCGCCAGCATCCTTGCGATTATGACAGAGCATCGGCCGGGATGCTTAAGATTCAACGAACATGCATGTGAAATTTCCCGTATCGCGCGAGTGGGTGATTGCAGGCTGACCACGTGATCGCCGGTGAACGGTCCGCCGGTCGCCCGGGCCGGTTGATCGCCCCGTTCCGGGACCTGTCGCCGTCCTGGCCATCGGATGATTCACTGGCCCGGGCGCGGACGGTGGGGCCTGCCGTCTCCGGACATGTCAGCCGGCATCGGGTATGATCGTCCGACAATGCGCGTCCTCTTTGCTTCCACCCTGTGCCTGTTCGACCCCGCAAGCGGCGCCATGCGGTCCTGCCGGGACATGCTTGCGGCGCTCGCGCGGGCAGGGCACGAGATCCGTTCGGTGACGACCACCTGCCTCGACCGCCCGGTCACGCCGTCTGTCAACGTGTTCCTGGCCGGCATCGGGGCATCCCTGCCGGACCCTCGCCGCTTGCCAAGGCTCGAAGCCGATGGCGGGATCCACGTCCTGGTACCGGTCGCCACGATGCTCCGGCCGACGATGATGGCGCGCGAGGAGGAACGGTATTTCAACCGGGTGGTGCGGCAGATGGAGGAGCGGCGCCCGGACGTGATCCTGGGCGTCGGACCGGGTGCCGCCGACCGTGCCCTCTGGCGTGCGGCCGCCGCGCGCGGGATTCCGGTCGTCCTGTATGTCTCCAACCTGTCCGTGCGTTCGCCCGACATGACGCGCGACGCCGCGCTGGTCATTACCGACAGCGCGTTCACCGCCGATCACTGCAGGCGCGTGCTGGGCGTGGAGGCCAGGGCCGTCGGGAAGTTCATGCAGCCCGTCAGCGTCCCGGCCGGTGCGCGGCCGTCCTACTGCCTGGTCATCAACCCGGAGCCGCAGAAGGGCGGCCGGCTGGCGCTCGACATCATGTGGCGGGTATCGCAGGTCGCACCGGACATCCGCTTCGCGGTGGTCGAATCCCGGTTCACGGTCGACGAACTGCTGGCCGTCTCGGGCGACCGAAGGGGGCCGCCGCCCAACCTGGCCTGCCTGCCGCAGCACCCCGATCTTTCCGCCGCATGGGCCGGGGCGCGGACGCTGCTTCATCTCTCGCTGTGGCCCGAAAGCGGTTCCCGCGTGGTGATGGAGGCGCTGTCCGCCGGCATTCCGGTGCTGGCGACCGAAATCGGAGGTGTTCCCGAGATGCTGAATGGCGGCGGACTGCTCCGTCCGGTCCCGATGGAGACCGGTGCCGACCATCTCCGGCCGGCCGACCTGTCAACGGTGACCGCCTGGGCGGACGACCTTGTCCGGCTGCAGACCGACGCCGCCTGGTACGCGGCCTGTTCAGCCAGGGCGCGCGCGGCCTGGCGCGATCACCCGGCACGCGACCGGCTCGACCTGCTGGAACTGGCGCTGCGCGACGCGACGGCAGTCGCCGTGCAGGGCCGATCCGCCGCTGATACCGGACCCTAGGAGGTTGTTGCAGAAACGCTCAACGTGCCGTCGTTGAGGCTGCCGCCGGACACGTTGCGGGTTCCTGCCATTGCTCGCTCCGTCAACAGCGGGGAATGCCAACGCTTCGCTGGACGGGTCTGTTCCCGGCGAGAAGAAGTATCGAGACGAACCCGCATCCTGCACTCCGCTCTCAACATTTCAGACATCTTGTATTCAACTATACAACTGCCCCGCCACCCGCAAGCCCCGGAATTCCGTCAGCGTCGCCGGTGTACAGGGCAACCGCATGTAATGCCGGAACGGGGTCTGGCGGCTTGCTGGCCGAATCGAGAGCGGTCGACCTGTCCGACGGTACCGGCCATTCGGATCGCCGCCGGCGCCTGTCGCGCCCGGGAGGCGTCGGTCGCAGGCCTCAGGAAATGGAGGCGGAGGTGTTGTTCGTGCCGTCGCTGAGGGCGCCCGAATTACCGGCCCGGGTGATCGCCGTCCTGAGGTCGGTGATCTGCGGCGAATGCCACGTGCGCGCCGCTGGCGCCTGGTCCCGGCGGGTCGACGGTTCGGATTGCGACTGCATCACTGGTTCCCGACATTTTATAGGTACTGGACAATCTCCTTACGGTCGCTTTGAAGCCTTGGCAATCGCCTGCCGGAACGCGATATCGCCAGTGTTACCCGGGGGCAACGACGGCCTGGCAGGCGGCAATTTCCACCAGCAGCGCATAGTGATCTGACAGCGGTCCCGTGGTGCCATCGGGCAGGGGCACGACCGGCTCGGTCAGGAAGTGGCGCGCGCTGCAGCGGAGCGGGGCGCCATGCCAGCGGGCGAAGATCAGGTCGATGTCCTCGTTGCGGCCATGCCCGCGCGCCAGCCGGTTCGCCGGCGCCCAACTCGTCACGCCGGCATCGTCATATGCCTCGGCTTCGAGACGCAGGTCGGCATAACCCCGGTCCGGCGCGACCCGCCAGGTCGCCGGCTCATGTGCCTTGCTTGCATTGACGTCGCCGCCCAGCAGCAGGTGGCGGCCCGCACCGCCGCGTTCCAGCAGGTCGAGGGCAATGCCGACCTGCCGCGCGCGGCTCAGCGGTGCCTTCGCCTTGATGCGCTTCCGCCCGCGCCCGTCATAGCTGGTGTGCAGGTTGCCGATCCGCATCGGACCGACGGGCGTCTCGACATCGACCGCGAGCGTACCCTTCTTTGCGAACGTGGCCTCGACCCAGTCATTGGCCGGGAAGGGCGCAATTTCCGCGTCTGAAACGGCAAGGCCGTCACGGACCAGCGTCACCAGGCCCGAATCGCGGCCGAGCGACAGGGCGGAGACCGCCGCGTAGCCGGGGATGGCGGTGAATGCGCGGACCGCGTCGGCGCCATAGACCTCCTGCAGCAGCCAGATGTCGACACCGTCTGTCCCCGAGGCCAGTCGGTCGCGGATCAGGGGCAGGCGCAGGTCGGGGAAGGGGACGGCATCAAAGACCGGACGGCCCAGCAGGCGCAGCCGCGCGAGGCCGGTATTGAAGGTGGCGATACGCAGCATGACGGGCTTCCGGCTCGGGTTGCGGGGCATCGGGCACCCCCCTATATAGCAGGACGCGTCACCCGCTCATGACACTCCGCAAGTCGGCCGTGCCCGGTGACGCACGTCAACCAAACCGCCAGGGGATGCGTGCGGTGCCTGAACGGGCCAATCGCGTCGGCCAGTTACGAAGAGGTTTCTGATGTCGAAGGTTATCGGTATCGATCTGGGTACGACCAACTCGTGCGTTGCCGTCATGGAAGGCAGCACCGCCCGCGTGATCGAGAACGCCGAGGGCGCGCGTACCACGCCCTCCATGGTCGCGTTCACGCAGGATGGCGAGCGCCTTGTCGGCCAGTCCGCCAAGCGCCAGGCCGTGACCAATCCGACCAACACGCTGTTCGCGATCAAGCGCCTGATCGGCCGCACCTTCGGTGACAAGGCTGTCACCGAGATGGGCAAGACTGCCCCGTTCGAGATCGTGAAGGCCGACAACGGCGATGCCTGGGTCAAGGCCGGCAGCGAGAAATACGCGCCGTCGCAGATCTCGGCCTTCGTCCTGCAGAAGATGAAGGAAACCGCCGAGGCCTTCCTGGGCGAGACCGTCGACAAGGCGGTGATCACCGTTCCCGCGTACTTCAACGACTCGCAGCGCCAGGCCACCCGCGACGCCGGCCGCATCGCGGGCCTGGAAGTGCTGCGCATCATCAACGAGCCGACGGCGGCCGCGCTGGCCTACGGCCTGGACAAGTCCTCCGAGGGCAAGACCATCGCGGTCTATGACCTGGGTGGCGGCACCTTCGACGTCTCCGTCCTGGAGATCGGCGACGGCGTCTTCGAGGTCCGTTCCACCAATGGCGACACCTTCCTGGGTGGCGAGGACTTCGACATGGCGCTGGTCAACTACCTCGCCGACGAGTTCAAGAAGGAGAACGCCATCGACCTGCGCGGCGACAAGCTCGCCCTGCAGCGCCTGAAGGAAGCCGCGGAGAAGGCCAAGATCGAGCTGTCGTCCTCGACACAGACCGACATCAACCTGCCCTACATCACGGCCGACCAGTCGGGCCCGAAGCACCTGACCATGAAGCTGTCGCGCTCGAAGTTCGAGACGCTGGTGGCCGACCTGGTGCAGCGGACCATCCCGCCGTGCAAGGCGGCGCTGAAGGACGCGGGCCTGCAGCCCGGCGACATCGACGAGGTTGTCCTGGTCGGCGGCATGACCCGCATGCCCAAGGTCATCGAGGTCGTGCAGCAGTTCTTCGGCAAGGAACCGCACCGCGGCGTGAACCCCGACGAGGTCGTCGCCATCGGCGCAGCGATCCAGGCCGGCGTGCTGCAGGGTGACGTCAAGGACGTCCTGCTGCTCGACGTCACCCCGCTGTCGCTCGGCATCGAGACCCTGGGCGGTGTCTTCACCCGCCTGATCGACCGCAACACCACGATCCCGACCAAGAAGAGCCAGGTCTTCTCCACCGCGGAGGACAACCAGTCGGCGGTGACGATCCGGGTCTTCCAGGGCGAGCGCGAGATGGCGGCCGACAACAAGCTGCTGGGCCAGTTCGACCTGGTCGGCATCCCGTCGGCGCCGCGCGGCGTGCCGCAGATCGAGGTGTCCTTCGATATCGACGCCAACGGCATCGTCAACGTCTCGGCCAAGGACA
This sequence comes from Pseudomonadota bacterium, assembly GCA_036154895.1. Classification (GTDB taxonomy): domain Bacteria; phylum Pseudomonadota; class Alphaproteobacteria; order Minwuiales; family Minwuiaceae; genus Minwuia. The sequence continues at coordinate 268,265 of JAYZWD010000047.1, read as the reverse complement.
AGGCGACCGCGAAGGAACAGGCGATCCGCATCCAGGCCACCGGCGGGCTGTCGGACGCGGAGATCGACCAGATGGTCAAGGACGCCGAGGCCAACAAGGCCGAGGATGCCAGGCGCCGTGCGGCGGTCGAGGCGCGGAACCAGGCCGAGGGCCTGATCCACACCACCGAGCGGACGCTGGCCGACCTGGGCGACAAGGTGGATGCCGGCGACAAGTCGGCGATCGAGGCTGCCATCGCCGACCTGAAGGGCGTGATGGACGGCAATGACGCGGACGCGATCTCGGAGAAGACCCAGACGCTGGCGCAGCTGTCGATGAAGCTGGGCGAGCAGCTCTACAAGCAGCAGGAAGCAGCCGGGGGCGGCGACGATGCCGGTACCGGGGGCTCCAAGAAGGCCGACGACGATATCGTCGACGCCGACTTCGAGGAAGTCGACGACGACAAGAAGAAGTCGGCCTGACCGGCCAAGTGAAGCTGGACGGGCGGCGCGATCGCGGGGATCGTGCCGCCCGCACCCGTTGACCGGAGGGGCTGCCACGGATGGCGAAGGCGGACTTTTACGAGTTGCTGGGCGTACCGCGCGACGTCGACGCCGATACGCTGAAAAGGGCCTACCGCAAGATGGCCATGCAGTATCACCCGGACCGCAATCCGGGCGATGCCGCGGCCGAACAGAAGTTCAAGGATCTTTCCGAAGCCTATGACGTGCTGCGCGACCCCGAGAAGCGCGCGGCCTACGACCGTTTCGGCCACGCCGCCTTCGAGGGCGGCATGGGCGGCGGCAGGGCCCATTCGGGGCAGGAATTCGCCAGTTCCTTCGCCGATATCTTCGAGGACCTGTTCGGCGAGTTCATGGGCGGTGCGCGGGGCGGGGCCAGGCGCAACGGCCCGGCGCGCGGCGAGGACCTGCGCTACGACCTCGAGATCGAACTGGACGACGCCTATATCGGCAAGCAGGCGCAGATCACCGTGCCGACAGTGCTGTCGTGCAAGACCTGCAGCGGGTCGGGCGCCAAGCCCGGCACCGCGCCCAAGGGCTGCACCACCTGCAACGGCATCGGCAAGGTGCGCGCCCAGCAGGGCTTCTTCATGATCGAGCGCACCTGCCCGGCCTGCGGTGGCCAGGGCCAGGTGATCTCCGACCCGTGTGGCGACTGTTCCGGGCGCGGGCGGGTGCAGAAGGAAAAGACCCTGTCGGTGAACATCCCGGCGGGCGTCGAGGACGGCACGCGCATCCGCCTGGCGGGCGAGGGCGCGGCCGGGCAGCGGGGCGGACCGCCGGGCGACCTCTATATCTTCCTGTCCATGCGGCCGCATCCGATCTTCCAGCGCGACGGTCTGGACCTGCACTGTCGTGTGCCGGTGCCGATGACCACGGCGGCGCTGGGCGGCGAGATCGAGGTTCCGACCATGGATGGCGGGCGCACCAAGGTGCAGGTGCCGGCCGGAACCCAGTTCGGCAAGCAGTTCCGCCTGCGGGCCAAGGGCATGCCGCAACTGCGCGGCGGCGCCTATGGCGACCTGTACATCCAGGTGCAGGTCGAAGTGCCGGTGAACCTGACCAAGCGCCAGAAGGAACTGCTGCAGGAGTTCGCGGCCGCCGGCCACGAGAGCAAGGACAAGCGCAACAGCCCGGAAAGCGAGGGCTTCTTCGAGAAGGTGAAGGAGTTCTGGTCCGACCTGACGGACTGACCGCGACCGCGCAGAAGCGACACGGGCCGGACGGCATCACTGCCGCCCGGCCCATTGCATTCCGGGGACCGGCGCGTTTCGTCCGGACCGGTCAGGCGACCTTCTGGCCGATGACCTTGCGGCCGCGGTTGATGGTCTTCAGGTACTCGATGCCGTCTGCGGCGATGGCCTCGCCGATGTGCAGGCCCTCTTCCTTCTCCAGGCTGTCGATGTCCAGCCAGTTGGCGTAGAGGCCTCGGGTGCGGTCGGTGATGATGCCCGCGTTCAGCAGGGTCTTCACCAGCACGCGCATGATGTTGGTCGGGTCCTTCAGGTCGTTGCGGCGCTTGGAGTCGCGGTCGCGGACCACCTCGCGCACCGAGTCGCGCACCCATTCCCAGTCCAGGCCGAACTGTGGGTAGATCGCGCGCTTCTGGCGGATGTTGGTCAGGTTGAACAGCAGTGTCTCGAAGCAGCGCGCCGCCCAGTCCTCGACGATCACGTGTTCCTCGGCCGACAGCTTCGGAATGGTGCGGTCCGCCCAGATCTTGCCGAAGCGGTGGTGGAAGGCCTCGTCGGTCATCACCAGCTGCACCAGCCGCTTCAGCACCGGGTCGTTGGTGTAGCGGTGCAGGTTGGCGAAGGCGCCCATGGCCAGGCCCTCGATCAGCATCTGCATGCCGACCAGCTTCTTGTAGACCTCCGGCGCCATGACCAGCTCGTTCATCAGCTCGCCCAGGTGGTCACCAACCGGGTAGGCGGTGCCCCAGCGGTGGCCGATGTACTTCGCGAAGGCCGTGACGTGCCGGGCCTCCTCGCGCGCCTGGTTGGAGGCATATTCCTGCGCACCCGGATCCAGCAGGATATGGCACAGGCTGGCCGACAGGCTCAGCGCGCCCTGTTCGCCGTGCAGGATGGAGGAGAGGCCCCAGCGGGTCGATTCGTTGGCCAGGCGGATGCGCTGGCCCTCGTCGAGGCGGTCGTAGACGGCGCCCGACAGCTCCGGCACCTGGGAGGCCGGCATCAGGTACTCGTTCTGCAGGTCGAAGCCCTGCGAAAAGTCCACATAGGCCGGGTCGAGCGGATCCCAGAAATGGTCGTGGGTCGCGGAGATGATCTCGTCGAAGGCATCGGAGCGGCGGTTGTAGCGGCCGACATCCATCATGGCGGGAAAGGCATCCCGGTCGACGGTCTCGTAGACGGCGTCGTGGGTGATATGCAGGGTCATACGCGGCTCCTCCCTGAGCAAACGGTACGTATGCGAACGATATCTTTCGTTGACGTAAACGTCAATCTGTCGGTGGTGACCGGAGTGTGATTGCGCACGGGTTTCCGGTCAATGATGTCCGGAGCGGCCCGCGTGTCCGACTAGCGGCGGAAGCTGCGGGCCTCGCGCAGGCGGGCGCCGATGCGGGCCGCGCTCTCGAACGGGCGGGGCAGGCCGCCGCGTGATTTCAGCAGCCGGCCCTTGGTCTTCTCGATGGTCATGACATTGGCGATGCGACGGTCGAGAAAGGCCCAGGTGTCGGCATGATCGGGCGATGTGTCATTCAGCCAGTACATCAGGGTCGATGCATAAACACCTGAAAGCAATGTCCGCTTTGTATAGAAATTGAAATCCGTCGAGGTGTCGCCGATGGCGCGCCAGATCAGGTCGGCGGTGCGCCACAGCGCCTTCATCGCCCGTGGCCCGCGGAAGGGCAGGCCGAGATGCTGCAGCCCCCGGCGGACCGCTTCCTTGTGTGGCGCGGCCTGTTCCAGGCGGATGCGGACGGCGGCGGTGATCTTTTCCCGGATCTTCATGGCGTCGAGATCGAGATCCAGGATCGCCGAAACCATGGCGCGGTCGGCCATGGCAAGGTGGTGGTCGAGGGCGTCCTCCACGCCACCGGGAAAGGCGCGGTAGAGGTCCAGCCTGCTGACGCCGGCTTCCTCGGCCGCACGGGCGAGGGTGGCATCGCTCCAGCCGTCGAAGGCGACATGGTCGAGCGCCACGGTGACCAGGCGGTCGCGGATTTCGTCCAGGGTGTCGGTCATCGGGACCTCCCTCAGGCTTCCAGCATTTCCGGGTCGTCGTCCATCGTCATGGCCGACATCAGGTGTCGCATCTCGCTCTCGAAGACCAGGTCGCGCAGGTCGGTCATCCGCTGCGGATACAGCACGCCGTCCAGGTGGTCGCATTCATGCTGCACGACGCGGGCATGGAAGCCGGAGACGGTACGGTCTATGGGCTTTCCGTCGATGCCGAAGCCGCGATAGCGGATCTTCGTGAAGCGCGGCACCAGGCCGCGCAGGCCGGGGACCGAGAGGCAACCCTCCCAGCCCATTGCCATCTCCTCGGTCTGCGGCTCGATCACCGGGTTCACCAGGACGGTCAGCGGCACGATGTCCTCGTCGCCGCGCCCCGGCGGGACGTGGAAGATGACGATCCGCTGGGACACGTGCACCTGCGGGGCGGCAAGGCCCGCGCCGGCGATGTCCTCCAGCGTTTCCAGCATGTCGCGGACGACGGTCAGCACTTCGGGCGCCGTCGGGTCGGGGACGGGCCGTGCAACCTTGCGCAGCACCGGATGGCCCATGCGGGCAATCTTCAGGATGGCCATGGACCGAATATGGAGCCGTCGCGACAGGCTCGCAAGCGGCTCGGAAAAGACCGGCCTTTCGCCGATTGCCGCATTGGCCGTGGCGCGCCGGAGCGGTAGATTGCGCGCCATGAACGACCTCTCGCCCACCGTGCTCGAACGGCTGAAATCCATCGTCGGCCCCAGGGGCTTCATCGACGACCAGGCCGACATGCGGCCCTATCTCGTCGAATGGCGCGACAAGTGGTTCGGCCGCACGCCGGTGGTGCTGCGCCCCGACAGCGTCGAACAGGTGCAGGCGATCCTGAAGCTCTGCAACGAGACGCGGACGCCGGTTGTCCCGCAGGGTGGCAATACCGGCCTCGTCGGCGGCGGCATCCCCTTCGAGAAGGGCGAGGAGATCGTCCTCTCGCTCAACCGCATGAACCGCATCCGCGCGGTCGATCCGCTGGACGACACCATGACGGTGGAGGCCGGCGTGATCCTGCAGAAAGCGCAGGAGGCGGCGGACGCGGTCGACCGGCTGTTCCCGATGCGCATCGCCTCCGAGGGCACCTGCCAGATCGGCGGCACTCTCTCGACCAATGCCGGCGGCACCGCCGTCCTGCGCTATGGCAACATGCGCGACCTGGTGCTGGGGCTGGAGGTGGTGCTGCCCGACGGCCAGCTCTGGGACGGCCTGCGCGCGCTGCGCAAGGACAACACCGGCTATGACCTGAAGCACCTGTTCATCGGCGCCGAGGGCACGCTGGGCGTGATCACGGCGGCGGTGCTGAAGCTCTATCCGAAGCCGGCGGACCGCCAGGTCAGCCTGGTGGCACTGCCCGACGTGCGCGCCTCTGTCGAGCTGCTGGCGCTGGCCAAGTCGGCCTCGGGCGGGCAGGTGACCGGCTTCGAGCTGATGCCACTGATCGGCATGGACCTGGTCGCCCAGATGCGGCCGGAGATGCGCCGGCCGATCGAGGGGCGGCACCCCTGGTACGCGCTGATCGAGATGTCGTCGAGCGAGAGCGGCGGGGCGCTGCGCGCTGCCATGGAGCGCACGCTCGAGGACGGTTTCGAGAAGGGCTTCGTCATCGACGCGGCGCTGGCGGAGTCGGAGGCGCATGCGCGCGAGCTCTGGAGTCTGCGGGAACTGCTGTCGGAGGCGCAGAAGCTCGGCGGCGGCTCGATCAAGCACGACATATCCGTGCGCCCGACCCTGATGCCCGACTTCATCGCGGCTGCCGACAAGGCCCTGGAAGACATCGTGCCCGGCTTCCGCTCGCTGGCCTTCGGCCATATCGGCGACGGCAACATCCACTACAACCCGCTGCAGCCGGCCGGCGGCGACAAGCAGGCCTTCCTGGACCAGTGGGAGCGGGTGGCGACGGTCGTCCACGACATCGCGCATTCCATGGGCGGCTCGATCAGCGCCGAGCATGGCCTCGGTCGCCTCAAGCACGACGAGATCCTGCGCTACAAGTCGGCGCTGGAGATGGACCTGATGCGCCGCGTCAAGGCCGCGCTGGACCCGAACGGCATCATGAACCCCGGCAAGGTGGTCACGGCCTGAGCCGTGCGGGCTTCGGCCTGGCTTCAGGCCCCGGACAGCCCTGCGGGCTTCCGGGGAACGTTCACCCGTTCCCGAGTCCCGGAACCGCGCAGCGGTATCCGGGACCTGATGCAGCGGTCTCGCTCCGGGCCTGACCCGGAGCCCATGGCCCGGAAACTGCCGGAATGGGTCCCGGAGCAAGTCCGGGACGTGATGCCGTGCTCTCGCTCCGGGCTTGACCCGGAGCCCGTGGCTCGGTGCATCTCACTGGACACTCGGGTCAAGCCCGGGGCGCCGTACTTCTCATGACGGCGTGGCCGGCTCCCGCGCCGGCCATCCATCTTCGGCGCGCCCTCATCCCCCGGACAGCCCTGCGGGATTCCGGGGGATGACGCAAATCCGGGGTGCGAGTCCCGGAACCGTCCAGTGGTGTCAGGGGCCTGACGCAGGTCTCAGGCCGCCGGGACAAGTCGCTCGACCCTGATCTCGTCGGCGTGTTCCATGGCACGCGCCAGGTCCCACGCAGCCTGCATGCGATACCAGGTCTCCGCGCCGCCGCCGAACGCCTTGTCGAGCCGGATCGCCATCTCGGCCGAAATCCCGGCGCGGCAATTGACGATGTCCGAGAGCTGCTTGCGGCTGACGCCCAGCTTCGATGCTGCCTCGGTCACCGTCAGCCCCAGTGGCTCGATGCAGTCATGGCGAACCGAAAGACCGGGATGTGGCGGACGTTTCATACTCATGGACGCATCCTCCTAGTGGTAGTCGACAAGATCGACATCGGTGGAGTCCTGCCCTTCGAACCTGAAGATCACACGCAAGTTGCCGCTGACCGAAACTGACCAGAAACCCGCAAGTGAGCCTTTCAACGGATGCAGCCTGAAACCGGGGACGTCCATGTCGGCGGGCTCTCTCGCTTGATCCAGTCGCGCAAGAATGCGACCGATCCTGTCACGTTGCTCCGGTGCCAGCCTTCGACCGTCGTCATCCTCGTAGAGAAGCTTCAAGCCCTTGTGGCGAATGCTCCGGATCATGCGAGAAGTGTAACCTATCTCCTACCACGATTCCATCAGAACTCCACGCCCACCTGCGCCTTGATGCCATCGCGGAAGGGGTGCTTCAGCAAGGTCATCTCGGTGGCGAGGTCGGCGATCTCCAGCAGTTCGTCCTTGGCATTGCGGCCGGTGATGACGACGTGGGTCATCGGCGGCTTGTGCTCCTCCAGGAAGTCCACCACCTCGGCGACGTCGATGTAGTCGTAGCGGAGAGCGATGTTCAATTCGTCCAGCAGCACCATGCGGATGGACGGGTCGAGGATCAGCTCCTTCGCCTTCTCCCAGGCGGCGCGGGCGGCGCGGATGTCGCGCTCGCGGTCCTGCGTCTCCCAGGTGAAGCCCTCGCCCATGGTGTGAAACTGGCAGAGTGCGGAGAAGTGCTCGTTGATCAGCCGGCGCTCGCCGGTGTCCATGCCGCCCTTGATGAACTGCACCACGGCGCACGGCATCTCGTGGGCGATGCAGCGGAAGATCATGCCGAAGGCGGCGGTCGACTTGCCCTTGCCCTTGCCGGTGTGGACCACGACCAGGCCCTTCTCGCCGGACTTGGTGGCCATGATGCGGTCGCGCGCGGCCTTCTTGCGCGCCATCTTTTCGGCGTGGCGGGCGTTCTCGTCTTCGGTCCGGCCGCTTTCGGGAGTTTCGGTGGCGTCGGTCATGGCGTGTCCTTTCCCGATGCTTTCAGGATGGCGTCCAGCCTGTGCGGGACGTCGTTGGCGCGCGGGTGCCAGAGCCCGCGCCTTATGGCTTCGTCCAGCCGCGCGGCGATGTCCGCCAGCGCCGCCGGGTTGTGCCGGGTAATGAAGTCGCGCACCCGATCGTCGGCCAGATAGGCGGCCTCGACCAGATCGAAATGATGGTCCTTCACGGCGCCGGTGGTGGCGGCGAAGGCGAAGAGGTAGTCGACGGTCGCCGCCATCTCGAAGGCGCCCTTGTAGCCGTGGCGCATCACGCCCTCGATCCACTTCGGGTTCACGGCGCGGGCGCGGACCACGCGGCCGATCTCCTCCTCCAGGCTGCGGATCACCGGGCGCTCGGGCCGGGAATGGTCGTTGTGCCAGACCAGCGGCTTCGCGCCCGAGAGGTGGCTGACCGTCGCCGCCAGCCCGCCCTCGAACTGGTAGTAGTCGTCGGAATCGAGCAGGTCATGCTCGCGGTTGTCCTGGTTCTGCACCACCGCCTCGACCCGGGCGAGCCGCTGGCGCAGGGCATCGGCCTCCGCCGCGCCCTCGGTGCCGCCGCCATAGGCATACTGCCCCCAGGCGACGAAGGCCTCGGCGAAGTCGGCGGTGCTGTCCCACAGCCGCTCGTCGATCAGCGCCTGCAGGCCGGCGCCATAGGCCCCGGGCTTCGAGCCGAATATGCGGAAGCCGGCGCGGCGGGCGGCCATCACCGCATCCATGCCGCCGGCCACCAGGGCGTCCCGGTCGCGGCGGAAGGCGGCGGCGAGCGGGTTCTCGTCGTCGGGCTCGTCCAGCGCCATCACGGCACGCACGGCGGAATCGAACAGGTCGATCTGGGTCGGGAAGGCGTCGCGGAAGAAGCCGGAAATGCGCAAGGTCAGGTCGACGCGCGGCCGCCCCAGCACGCCGGGCGGCAGGATCTCGAAGCCGGTGACGCGGCGGCTCGCCGGCTCCCATGTCGGGCGGCAGCCGATCAGCGCCATCGCCTGGGCGATGTCGTCGCCTCCGGTGCGCATGTTCGACGTGCCCCAGGCGGTCAGTGCCATGGCGCGCGGCCAGTCGCCATTGACCTGCAGGTGCCGCTCGATCAGGCGGCTGGCTGATTTCCAGCCCAGCGCCCAGGCCGTCTCGGTCGGCATGGCGCGGCTGTCGATGGAGAAGAAGTTCCGTCCGGTCGGCAGCACGTCGGGCCGCCCGCGCGTCGGCGCGCCGGAGGGTCCGGGCGCCACGAAGCGCCCGTCCAGACCCGCCAGCAGCGCCGTCATCTCGGCCGCACCCGAGGCATCCAGCGCCGGCGCCAGCGTGCCGGACAGTATCTCGAGCACACGGACCGTCCGGGGCAGCCGATCACCCCCCTCCCTGACCCTCCCCCTCAAGGGGGGTGGGGATATCACGCCATCCATCTCCCTCCCCCCGTGAGGGGGAGGGACGGGGTGGGGGGGCAACTCTTCCACCAGGTCCGCCGCCAACAGTTCCAGCCGTTCCACGGTGTCACCCGCCGTGCGCCAGGGCTGGGCGTCGACCGCCTGCAGCATGTCGGGCCGGGCCCCGGTCCAGGGCGCGGCCGGTTCGCAGTCGAGCGGGTCGAAGCCAAGGTCCAGATCGGCCGCCAGCGCGCGCAGCAACGACGCATCGCCCTCCGTGCCGCGGCGGCGCGGTATGCGGGCCAGCGCCACCAGCAGGTCGCGGCGCTGCCGGCCCGTCGGGCTGGCGCCGAAGACATGCAGGCCGTCGCGGATCTGTGCCTCCTTCAGGTCGCAGAGATAGTTGTCGAGGCGCTGGAAGGCGTCGTCGTCGTCCGTGCCGGCGTCGATGCCGGCATCGGCATCCAGCCGCTCGCTGCGCACCAGTGACAGGATCTCGCGCTTCAGGTGCTCGAGGCGGCGGCGGTCCAGCCCGGCGGCGTCGTAGTACTCGTCGACCAGCCCCTCGAGCTGCTTGAGCGCGCCATAGGTCTCGGCCCGCGTCATCGGTGGCGTCAGGTGATCCACGATGACGGCCGAGGTTCGCCGCTTGGCCTGGCTGCCCTCGCCGGGGTCATTGACGATGAAGGGATAGAGGTTCGGCAGCGGCCCCAGCGCGGCTTCGGGGAAACACGCCTCCGACAGCGCCAGCGCCTTGCCCGGCAGCCATTCCAGGTTGCCGTGCTTGCCCAGATGGATGATGGCCTGCGCGCCGAAGTCCTGCCTGAGCCAGGCGTGAAATGCGAGGTAGCCGTGTGGAGGCACCAGGTCGGGGCTGTGATAGCTGGCCTTCGGGTCGATCTGGTAGCCGCGGGCCGGCTGCACGCCCAGCACCACGTGGCCGAAGCGCAGGATCGCCAGCACGAAGCCGCCGCGCGCCGGATCGAAGAACGGATCGGCTTCCGGCGGACCCCAGCGGTCCGCCACCGCAGACCGGACCGCTTCGGGCAGCTCTGCCAGGAACCGGGAATAGGCTTCCAGCGACAGCACCTCGCCGCCGGTGCGCTGCACACGGTCGGTCAGCCAGTTGGTCGGCCCGGCCAGGATGCGGTCCATCAGTGCCTGCGCGTCGGCGGGCGCGTCCTCGACCTCGTATCCGGCCGCTTCCAGCGCGCACAGCACGGCGATAGCGCTGGCGGGGGTGTCGAGGCCGACGCCATTGGCCAGGCGTCCGTCGCGGTTCGGGTAGTTGGCCAGCACCAGCGCCACCCGGCGCCCGGCCGGCGTGGTGCGGCGGAGGCGAATCCAGTTGGCCGCCAGCCGCGCGACGAAGGCTACGCGGTCGGGCAGCGGCTCGGGGCGGACGATGGCGCACTGCACGGCGGGATCGATGGTCGCGCCGGCCTTGAAGGAGATGGCGCGGGTCAGCACGCGGCCGTCGACCTCGGGCAGGGCGACGTGCATGGCGATGTCGCGCGGTCCCAGCCCCTGCGCCGAGTCCTGCCAGGTTTCGACCGACGAGGCGGCCATGACCACCTGCAGCACCGGCGTGTCGCCGGATTCGAGTACCGTGCGCACGGGGGCCGCGGTGCCGTCAGCCTCGCCGGGCTGGCCGACCGCGAAGGCCGTCAGGTTCAGCACGATGTCGGGTGGCGCGTCGGCCATCAGGGTCTCGATGGTGGCCTGGCTGGTGGCGTCCTTCAGGCTGGAGACAAAGACCGGCACGGCGGCAACGCCTTCATTCGCCAGGGCGTCGACCAGCGCATCGACCGGGGCGGTAGCGCCGCCCTGCACCAGCGCGCGGTAGAAGACGATGAAGGCGGTCGGTCGCGCGCGGTCCGGACCGAGGATCGCGTCGAGGTCGGGGCTGTCTGTGCCCGGCCAGTAGAGTCCGGCGCGGGGCAGGGGTTCGGCCGGTTCGTCGAAGCCCTTGCCGTCGAGGATCGCAGTGCAGGCGCGCAGGAACCGCGCGGAATTGGCCGGTCCACCCTCCGACAGGTACGCCAGCAGCCGCCGGCAGGTCTCGACGGAGACGCTGGAGACGGCATCGAGGTCGGCATCGGCACGGTCGTCGCCGGGCAGGGCGGCGAAGGGAATGTCCTTGTCACGGCAGGCATGCGCGATCTCGTCGATCGCGTAGCCCCAGTAGCCGGTGCCGCCCAGGAACCGGCCGACCACCAGTCTCGCACCGGTGATGACCTTCGCGACGTACAGGTCGACCGACATCGGGTGCTTCAGGTGGGAAAGCTGCGCCAGCCGCAGGTCGGGCGCGGCGGCGCCAAGACTCCGCCGTGCCATGGCCAGCGCGGCGATCTCCGTGTCAGCGGCGCTCAGCACCACCACGTCCCCCGGCGTCTGGCCGAGGTCGACTGCCTCCGCCCCGTCGTCGATCGCGCCGGGCTGGGCCTGGAGAAGGTGCATCAGCCGCCGAGCGCTGCCTCGATGGCGGCGCGGTCCAGTCCGGTTTCCCCGATCACCACCAGTCGTGTGGCGCGGGTCTCGTCGGCGCGCCAGGGCCGGTCATACCAGTGATCGACACGGGGACCGACCGCCTGGATCACCAGCCGCATCGGCTTGCCGGCGACCGTGGCGAAGCCCTTCAGGCGCAGGATGTCATGACGCGCGATCACGGCCGCAAGGCGCGCGGCGAACCCGTCGGGCGAGGTGATTTCGCCGAGTTCGACGTGAAAGCTCTCGAAGTCGTCATGGTCGTGGTCGACCAGGCCCTCACGCTCGTGATGGGTCGGGCGGTTGGCAATGTCGTCCTCGGCGCCGATGCCGAGGCCGATCAGTGCGGCGGGGGAGACCGTGCCCTGCCGGGCGCCGATCACGCGCACGCCGGGGCGGATGTCGGGGCGCAACTGCGCCAGCACGGCCTCGAAGCCGCCGTCGGACAGCAGGTCGGTCTTGTTGACGATCACGATGTCGGCGCAGCCGAGCTGGTCCTCGAACAGTTCGCCGATGGGCGTCTCGTGGTCCAGCATGGCGTCGGCCTGGCGCTGGGCGTCGACTGCCGCCTCGTCATGGGCGAAGCGGCCCTCGGCGACCGCGGCGCCGTCGACGACGGTGACCACGCCATCCACCGTCACGCGGGTGCGGATGTCGGGCCAGTTGAAGGCGCGGACCAGCGGCTGCGGCAGGGCCAGACCGCTGGTCTCGATGACGATGTGATCGGGCGGCGACTCGCGGTCCAGCAGCTTCGTCATGGTCGGCAGGAAATCGTCGGCCACCGTGCAGCAGATGCAGCCATTGGCCAGTTCGACCACGTCGTCCTCGCTGCAGGTCTCGACGCCGCAGCCCTTCAGCACCTCGCCATCGACACCCAGGTCGCCGAATTCGTTGATCACCAGCGCGATCCGCTTGCCACCGGCATTCTGCAGCAGGTGGCGGATGAGGGTGGTCTTGCCGGCGCCGAGAAAGCCGGTGACGACGGTCGCCGGGATGCGCCCCTGGCCCTGTGCCATCGGCTCAGGCCTCCTGTCCGAAACGGGTCCAGAACATGCCCGCCAGCCAGCCAAGCACGGTCCAGAAGACCGCCGCAAGGGCAAGCGACACGGCAACGAATTGCGCCGACAGCTCCGGCGGCACCGGTCCGCCGAAATGATCGGGTTGCGGCGCGCCGATGATGTGCGGCAGTGCCAGCAGGACAATACCTGCTGCGGTGGCGATCCGGCCGGGCGTGAAGACCATCAGCCACAGCGCGATGGCGGATGCGACGACGGTGCCGATCCACCACAGGATGCGCGCGTCGACCTCGGCCGCCATCGATCCCGGCAGTTCGGGCGGCAGGCCCACGGCCGGCGCCAGTGCCGTCGCCACGAATCCCGCGGCGCCCCAGAGTATACCGCTGCGGGCATCTAGGCGGCGCCCGCTGATCGCCACCAGGGCCACCAGCATCAGCGCCCAGCCACAGCCGATCACGACCGAGGAGAGGGCGGTGTAGAAGATGCGCTCGATGCCGTCTTCCGGCATCCAGCCCTCGCCGTGATCATGTCCGTTGCCTGCATGGTCGTGACTGTCGCCATGGTCATGGGGCTTCTCGCCATGGTCATGGGCGTGGGCAGCGGTGTCCGCTTCGCCGCCCTGTTCGAAGGTCTCGGCAAACTGGATGAGCGGGACCGTCGTCGCCTGCTGCAGCACGGCGACAAACAGCCCTGCGAGCAGCCCCGCCAGGAGGCCGCTCGCGAAAATGCGCCTGAACATGTCAGATCAGTGGCAGGGGAAAGCGAAGCTGTGGCGGCCGTCGTGGGCGGCGTTGTGCAGCGTCGAGGACTGGGCAAGGCCAGCCCCGAAAACAAGGAAGGCACCGAACAGCAGCGCCGCGATGGCGGCCGGAACGGCACGGGCGCGATCGGAAACCAGGTCCTGGGTGCGCGCGGTCTTGGTCGTCATGTCATTTCTCCTATGTCGCCCCACCGGCGACGCCAGGTGTTCTCGTTCCGCACGCGGCAGGTCTCCTGACTCGCGCCTCGATCGGCTTGCCCGGCCTTCCCGGCTCATCGCCAGTGGCATGTCGGGCGTCCTCGACGCTTACAGTTGCGGGGGCAGTCACGGATTTGGTCCCTGATGGGTACGCCGCACCGTGTTCCCTCTTTCGTTCGCCCTTCCGGTCGGTCGGACGAAACCGCTGCAACAGCGAAGATCGCAGTTTGCGCCCCGGCTGGCAAGAACCGCTTCGATGGCTTGCCCCGGCGGGGGCACGCCACCATCATGCCGGCGACGAATCCGGGATCGGGACCTCATGGACATTTCGACGTTCGACGTCCTGCGCGCGCTGGCGCGGGACCTGCCGCCGGCCGACCGCGCCGCGCGACATGCCGCGCTGGCCCGCCAGGACCAACTGGTGAAGCCGGCCGGCTCGCTGGGCCGGCTGGAGGAGATCGCGGTGCATCTCGCGGCCTGGCAGGGCCGGGAAATCCCGCGCGCCGACAAGGTGCGGGTGATCATCTTCGCCGGCAGCCACGGCGTGACGAAGCACGGGGTCTCGGCCTTTCCGGACGCCGTGAACGCGCAGATGTTTGCCGGCTTCAACGCCGGATTCGCCGCGATCTGCCAGTTGTCGCGGGCATTCGGTGCCGAGCTGTCGACCGTCGACTGCGGCATCGCCACACCCACCGCGGACTTCACGGCCGAACCGGCGATGTCGGAAGAGGAATTCCTGAACGCCGTGGCACTGGGCTTCGATTCGGTCGCCGGCGACGAGGACCTGCTGGTCTTCGGCGAGATGGGCATCGGCAACACGACAGCCGCCGCAGCGGTCGCGACGGCGCTGTTTGGCGGTCCCGCGACCGACTGGACCGGCCGGGGCACGGGGCTCGATGATGCCGGCGTCGCTCGCAAGGCAGCCGTGGTCGAGCGCGGGCTGATGATTCACGGCGCGGCGCATGACGACGCGCTGGAGGCGCTGCGCCGTCTTGGCGGGCGCGAGATGGCGGCGATCTTCGGTGCCTGCCTCGCGGCGCGCCGGGCCGGCATTCCGCTGCTGCTCGACGGCTTCATCGTCACTGCCGCCGTGGCGCCACTGCAGATCCTGGCCGGCGACGACGGGCTGGCGCACGCGCTTGCGGCGCACGAATCCGGCGAGCCCGGGCATCGCAAGCTGTTGCAGCGCCTGGGGTTGCGGCCCTTGCTGGGGCTTGGCATGCGGCTCGGCGAGGGCTCGGGCGGTGCGACCGCGCTCGGCCTTGTGCGGGCGGCGCTGGCCTGTCACAGCGGCATGGCGACGTTCGCCGAGGCGGCGGTCGCGGGCAAGTCGGGCTGAGGGCGGTGGGCGCGGTCGCGGACCTGTTCGGCACCCTGCGGCCACGTTCCGTCCTGGTGCTGGGCGGCGCGCGGTCGGGCAAGAGCCGGCTGGCCGAACGCCTGTCCCTCGACCTCGCGGGTGACGCACCACTGACCTACATCGCCACCGCGGAAGCGTTCGATGACGAGATGAAGGCGCGGATCGCGGAGCATCGTGCCCGCCGCGACGGGCGCTGGACCACGGTCGACGCACCGCTGGAGCTGCCGGCCGCGCTGGGGCGATGCGGCGGGGAGGTGGCGCTGGTCGACTGCCTGACCCTCTGGCTCTCGAACCTGATGCTGGCGGAACGTGACTGGCGCACCGCGGCCGGCGACCTGATGGCGGCGTTGGCCGCCCGGCAAGGCCCGACGGTGCTTGTCTCCAACGAGACCGGGCTCGGCATCGTCCCGGACACGCCTTTGGGGCGGCGGTTCCGCGATGCGCAGGGTATGCTGAACCAGCAGGTCGCGGCTGCCGTCGATGGCGTCGTCTTCGTTGCCGCCGGCCTGCCCCTGGTGATGAAACCTGCGGGAGGTGCGCGGCCATGCTGAACGACCCGACGCTTGTGCGGCTGGAGACGGCCGCGTCGCTGGCGCTGGGCTGGCTCACGCGCATCCCCGTGCAGATGGGGCGCGGCACGGCCGGCACCAGCCTCGGCAATGCCGTCTGGGCCTTTCCGCTGGTTGGCGTCGTCGTTGCGGCTGCAGGCGCGACAGGCTTCGTCGTCGCCCATTGCCTGGGCGCGGGCGCGGTGATCGCGGCGGTGGTCGCCGTTGCCGCGATGGCCGGTCTGACCGGCATCCTGCACGAGGACGGCTTCGGCGATTTCTTCGATGGCCTCGCGGCGCGCGGCGGACGGGACGGGCGGCTGGCGGCGATGCGCGACAGCCGGCTCGGTGCCGCTGGTGCCGTCGCCCTGATCCTGCTGGTGATCGCCCGTGTTGCGGCACTGTCGGAGTTCGGCGCGGCGGATGCGATCTGGGTGCTGCTCGCGGCCTGCGCCACGGGGCGTGCGGCGATGGGCGTGGTGATGCTGGCGCTGCCCCCGGCCCGCCCGGACGGCAGCGGCCATGCCGCCGGTATTCCGGCGCCGGGAACGGTGGGCTCGGCGCTGGCGATCGCGGCAGTGATCGCCATTCCGGCGATGCTGTTCGGGCCGGCCGGAATTCTGGACGTCGTGCTGGTGCTGCTGCTCGCCGCCGCCGTGGTGGCCTGGATTGCGCGGTCAGCATCGCGGGCCTTCGGCGGCTTCACCGGGGACGTGCTGGGCGCCTGCTGCATTGGCGCGGAGACCGCCGTGCTGGTGGCGCTGTCGATGCTGCCGGGCTGAGGCCCAGGCCGGCCGGAGCCTTGCTCAGCCCGTTCTGACGCTGACCGGGTCCACCCGCTTGCGCACCACGCCGTAGTAGCGCCAGAGCAGCCGGGCCGCCACGCCGCGGTGCGGCCGCCATTGCTCGGCGATGGCATAAAGCGCTTTTTCCTGAGGACGTTCGTCCATGTCCTTCAAGTGACGCACTGCCTCCTGCAGCGCCACGTCACCGGCCGGGAAGATGTCGTCGCGGCCGAGCGCGAACAGCAGGTAGACCTCGGCCGTCCACCGCCCGATACCCTTGACCGCGATCAGGGTCTCCATGGCCTCGTCGTCGGGCATGGCGTCGAGCGCCTTCAGCGGCAGGGCGCCGCTGGCCACGGCCTCGGCGAGGTTCCGGCAATAGGCCATCTTCGGCCGGCTGAGCCCGAAGGACCGCAACGCCTCGTCGTCATGGGAGAGGAACCGGCGCGCGCCGAACGGCTTTGTCGCCGCCTCGATGCGGCCCCAGATGGCGGCGGCCGAGGCGACGGAGAGCTGCTGCTCGACGATCAGCCGCATCAGCGCCTTCAGGCCCGGATCGCGCTTGCGGTCGGGCAGGGCGCCCGCGACGCCGCGCGCCCGGTGCAGGTCCGGATCGGCCTGGAACAGGGCCTCCAGCGCCGCCTGGAGTTCGGGACCCTCGCCGGAGCGGAAGCGCGTTGCCATCAGGGGCGATCTCGGCCGGACGGGGCTGTGTCACTGGCAGACGGCGACCCGGCAGTCACGGTTCGGTGCCGCCCATCTCGCAGATCAGCTTCCAGGCGTCGGCCGGGATGGGCATCACCGACAGGCGCGACTGGCGGATCAGCGGCAGGTCGGCCAGACGCGGCTCGGCCTTGATGTCGGCCAAGGTGACCGGCTTCACGAAGGGGCGCACCGCCTTGATGTCGACCATACCGAAGCGGCCGGATTCATCGGTGTGGTCCGGGTAGTATTCCCGGATCACCTCGACGATGCCGACCACCTGCTTCTCGTTGACCGAGTGGTAGAAGAAGCCCCGGTCGCCGACCTTCATGGCCTTCATGTTGTTGGCGGCCTGGTAGTTGCGGACGCCGTTCCAGTGTTCGCCGTCCGGGCCGCGCCCGACCTGTTCTTCCCAGCTCCAGGCGCCGGGCTCCGACTTGAAGAGCCAGTAGTTCATGCCGTCTCCGTTCAGCCGCCGCTCTTCTCGCGGATCATGGTGATGATGCCCGAAAAGTCCTTGGCCGCCTGGGCCAGCTTCTCGGCGTATTCGGAATAGAGACGCTCGGCCTCGGCGCCGAACTGGGTCGCGGTGCCGGTGGACTTCGCCGCCGCCTGGGCCAGGCGCAGGTCCTTCAGCATGTTCTCGGCGGTGAAGCCCGCCTGGTAGTCGCGGTTGGCCGGGCTGGTCGGCACCGGGCCGGGTACCGGACAATAGACGTTGATCGACCAGCAATAGCCCGACGAGGTGGAGACGATGTCGTAGACCGTCTGTGCCTCCAGCCCCAGCTTCTCGGCCAGCACGAAGACCTCGCCAGCGCCGATCATCGAGATGCCGAGCATCATGTTGTTGCAGATCTTCGCCGCCTGGCCGTTGCCGGGACCACCTGCATGCACGATCTTGCCGCCCATGGCCTCCAGCACCGGCTTCGCCCTGGCGAATGCCGTGTCGGAGCCGCCGCACATGAAGGTCAGCGTGCCGGCCTCGGCGCCACCGACGCCGCCCGAGACCGGGGCATCGATCATCATGTGGCCCGCCGCCGCCGCGTCGGCCGCGACGTTGCGGGCGGTATCGACGTCGATGGTCGAGGAATCGATGAACAGCGTGCCCTTGTCAGCCGCGGCCAGGATGCCGTCCGGGCCCTGGTAGACCGCGCGGACATGATCGCCCTTGGGCAGCATGGAGACCACGATCTCCCGGCCCGAAGCCGCCGCGTTCGCCGTCGCCGCCGCAGTACCGCCGGCATCGACGACGGCCTTCACCGCCGCCGCCGACAGGTCGAAGCAGGTCACCTCGTGGCCGGCCTTCAGCAGGTTGCGCGCCATCGGCCCGCCCATGTTGCCGACGCCGATGAATCCGATCTTCGCCATGCTCGCCTTCCTCCCCGAAGGTGTTCCGTCTGGTCCGGCGCTCAATAAAGCGTTTCGCGGTAGGCCTTCTCAAGTGCCTTCTCGGACGCATCCACGTCGATCTCGTCGCCAAGCTGGTCGGCGATCATCTTCGACAGCGGCGGCATCACGGTGCGCTCGACCTGCACTTCCGGGTCCCAGAGCTTCGAGCGGATGAACGCCTTGGCGCAATGCAGGTAGGTCTCGTCGACCTCGACGACGATGGCGCTGACCGGCCGCTTGCCCTGTTCGATCATCAGGTCGAGCAGCCCGGGTTCGGTGGAGACGTGGGCGCGGCCGTTGATGCGCAGCGTCTCCTTGATGCCCGGGATCATGAAGATCACCGCGACATGCGGGTTGGCCACGATGTTCAGCAGCGAATCGATGCGGCGGTTGCCGGGGCGGTCGGGGATGGCGATGGTCCTGCTGTCGAGCACACGCACGAAGCCCGGCGTGTCGCCCTTGGGCGAGACGTCGGCAGGTCCCTCCGGGCTGGCGGATCCCAGCACCAGGAACGGCGACAGCTCGATGAAGCGGATGCAATGCCTGTCCAGCGCCGGAATGGCCTTGCGCGCCGCGCGACCCGAGACCTCACCGTAGATCGCCCTGAGTTCCGCCTCGCTCTCCGGCCGATGCTCCGCCATGTCCGCCTCCTGTGATGGCAAAGGGCGAACATAGGGCCGTGACGGAGGCCGGTCCATGGCGGTAAAAGCCGGTGAGCGAGCAGTGGATACCAGCCAGGGGGAGAGGCAGGCGTGCAGGTTCTCGGAGACATTCTGCGCCATCATGCGAAGGAACGCGGCGACAAGATCGCGCTGAAGTTCCGGGACCGGAACTGGACCTATGACGCCCTGAACCGCGCCACCGAGCGGGTCGCCAACGCGCTGGTCGCGGAGGGGATCACCAAGGGCGCGCGAATCGCGCTGCTGGCGGCGAACAGCGACCACTTCTACGAACTGGAATTCGGCGCCGCCAAGTGCGGCGCGGTGCTGGTGCCGGTGAACTTCCGTCTCGCCCCGCCCGAGGTCGCCTTCGTGGTCGACGACGCGGAGGCCGAGATCTTCTTTGTCGACCAGGCCCATGCCGGCCTGGTGCGCAGGATCGCCGATGACCTGAAGACGGTGCGCAAGATCGTTGCGATCGACTTCGCCGAACCGGGCTGGGCCGACTACACGGCGTGGCGGGATGCGGCCCCGGAGAGCCCGTGCCCGGTCGACGTCTCCGAGGACGACACGGCGGTGCAGATGTACACCTCCGGCACCACCGGGCACCCGAAGGGCGTCGAGCTGACCCACGCCAACATGCTGTCGCTGGTCGGGCCGGCGCTGGAACTCTACAGCAACTGGACCGCCGACGACGTCAACCTGATCTGCATGCCGCTGTTCCACATCGCCGGCGGCGGCTGGGGCAATATCGGCTTCTATGCCGGATCGACCAACGTGCTGCACGCCGAGGTCGACGCGGGCGCGATCCTGCGGACCATCGCGCAGGACCGGATCTCGGTCGTGCTGTTCGTGCCGGCGGTGATCCTGTTGCTGACCCAGCACCCCGACGTCACGAAGACCGATTTCTCGTCGCTGCGGCTGGTGATCTACGGCGCCTCGCCGATCCCGCTGGACCTGTTGCAGCGCGCCGTCGGCCTGTTCGGCTGCGGCTTCGCCCAGGTCTATGGCTCGACCGAGACGGCCGGTGCCGTCACCTACCTGCCGCCCGAGGAGCACAGGCCTGAGGGCAGCCCGCGCATGAAATCCTGCGGCCGGGCGCATTTCGGCGTCGAGCTGCGGGTCGTCGATGCCGAGGGCCGGGACACGAAGCCCTACGAGGTGGGCGAGATCATCTGCCGGACGCGCCAGACCATGAAGGGATACTGGCGCCGGCCGGAGGCCACGGCACAGGCGATCCGCGACGGCTGGTACCATTCCGGCGATGCCGGCTACCTGGACGAGGACGGCTGGCTCTACATCCATGACCGCATCAAGGACATGATCGTCTCGGGCGGCGAGAACGTCTATCCGGCAGAGGTGGAAAGCGCGCTGTTCGGCCACCCGGCCATCGCCGACGTCGCCGTGATCGGCGTCCCCGACGAGAAGTGGGGCGAGGCGGTCAAGGCCATGGTGGTGCTGAAGCCGGGCGCGAGCGCGACCGCCGCGGAGATCATCGCCCATGCCCGCGAGCGGATCGCCGGCTACAAGGCGCCGAAGTCGGTGGACTTCATCGCGGAGATGCCGCGCAACCCGTCGGGCAAGATCCTGAAGCGCGAACTGCGCAAGCCGTTCTGGGAAGGCCGCGACCGCCAGGTCAACTGAAGCGGGGAGGGCCGGTATGGCCGTCAGCCTGAACCATACCATCGTCCACGCAACGGACCCGCGGGCAACGGCGGAATTCGTGACCGGGGTGCTCGGTCTCGATGCGCCGCGACGGCTGGCGCATTTCACGGTAGTACAGGTGGGCGAAACATCGCTGGACTACGTGCCGGCCGAGGGTGCGGTGGTGCCGAGACACTTCGCATTCCTGGTCGGCGAGGCAGAATTCGATGCAATTTTGGACCGGATCAGGGCACGCGGCCTGACCTGGTGGGCGGACCCGTTCCGCCGTGAGGCCGGCGAAATCAATCGCTGGGACGATGGTCGCGGACTTTATTTCGCTGACCCTGACGGCCACCTGCTGGAGATCATTACCCGGCCCTATGGCAGTGGCGGACCTGGCGCCATGCATCCGAACCCGTTGCTGGCGCTGTAGCCGGCCCCGGCAACCGGGGCC
This sequence comes from Pseudomonadota bacterium, assembly GCA_036154895.1. Taxonomy (GTDB): domain Bacteria; phylum Pseudomonadota; class Alphaproteobacteria; order Minwuiales; family Minwuiaceae; genus Minwuia. The sequence goes on along the minus strand of JAYZWD010000047.1, from coordinate 247,373 downwards.
GGTCAGGAGATCTGGCCGGCCAGGTCGTCGAGCAGGCGCAGCACCTCGGCCGAAGCCTCGGAGACCCGGTCGATCTCGGCCAGGGCGCCCTTGACGTCGCCGGCGTCGAAGCGCTGGGCCGCCTTGATGCCATGGGTATGGACCAGGCGGTGCGGCTCCTCCAGCGCGCGGAAGGTCGGGGTGCGGCCGATGGCGGTGGCCTTCTGGGCCTCGTACCACTTGCCGAGACGGCAATGGGTGTGGCTGGCGAGTTCGCTGGCGCGGAGGTGGGTGCGGCCGGTGATCATGTCGGCCAGGCGCTTGCGCCACAGCAGGTGATCGACCTTGGCCACCATCACGGTCTTGGCCGGGATGTCGGCGTCCATCATCCGGTTCAGGGTACCGACAATTTCCCGCTGGGCGGCGTCGGTCGCCTCGATCAGGCCGTCGATCTCGTCCAGCGTCGCCTGCGCGTTGCCGGAAATGGTCTGGATGCCCGAGGAGACATCGGTGGTGGCGGCACGCTGCTGCTGCAGCATGTCGGTGATCTCGGCCATGTGCACGCGGGTCTCGCCGGCGCGGCTTGCCATGCCGGCAATGGTCTCGCCCAGTTCGCCGACGCTCTGGCGGCCGGCGGCGACAGCGGTGGCCGAGGTCTGCATGACGCCGGCGACCGAGGTCATCTCGGCGCGCAGCGTCTCGATCCGCTCCCGGATCTCGCGGGTGGCGGCCGCGGTCATCTGGGCCAGGCTCTTCACCTCGCCGGCGACGACGGCGAAGCCCTTGCCGGCCTCGCCGGCGCGCGCCGCCTCAATGGTGGCGTTCAGCGCCAGCAGGTTGGTCTTGCGCGCGATCAGCTCGATCTCCTCGACCGACTGGCCGATCCGCTCGGAGACCTGGGTGAGCTTCTCGATCCGGCCGGCGGCGGCCTCCACGGCCTCGGCGACGCCGTTCATCTCCTTCGTCGTCGCGGCGGATATCGTGTTGCCCTGGACGCCGGCCCTGGAATTGGCGGCCGAGTTGTCGAAGGCGATGCGGGCGCGGTCGGCAATGCCGGTGACCGTGGCCTCAAGCTGTTCGGCGGCGGCGGCAATCGACATCGCGCGTTCGCTGTCCTCGGTGGCACCGCGATAGAGGTTCGAGGCGGTGATCGTCTCCTCGATGGTGCGGGTGGCCTGGGCGACGGCGTTGCCCATCTGGCGCCGTGCGTCGTCGCGCAGCTTGTCGGCGAGCTTGCGAATCGCTCGACCGACGCGGTCCTGGCCGTCGGGGACAGCGTCGAAGGCGCCCCGGGCAATGGCCTCCAGCGCGGTCTCGATTGCCTGTTCCGTCGACACGGCGCCGACGGACTCCGCCGTTTTCGCCATCGCCACCGCCTGCTGCATCAGATGTTCCTCGCCCGTCCGGACGCGTCACCGGATGGCCGCGTCGTACTCGCCGGACAATGGGCATGAACGATGAAGGTGCGGTTAATCCGGTGCGGCCACGGGGGCGGGGGCAGGGCGCCGGTTCTCCCGCCAGGCCAGCACGATGGCGCCGGTCAGTACCAGCGCGGCGCCGGCGATGCTGAGGGGGACCGGGATCACGCCGAACAGCACCAGGTCATAGAGGCTGGCAAAGACCAGCGTGGCGTAGAAGAACGGCGCGACATAGCTCGCGTCGCCGCGCTTCATCGCCTGCACGAAGCAGGTCTGCGCCGTGACCATCACCATGCCGAGCGCCACCAGCAGCGGCCATTGCTCCGGTGTCGGCCAGATCCAGACGAAGCTGGCTGCGCTGAGTCCGACAGCGGCGCCGATCGAGTTGTTGACGAACAGGATGCGGATCGGCGGCTCGCGGCCCGACAGGCGCTTGATCAGCACCATCTCCAGCCCCATCAGCGCGGCCGATGCCAGCGCCACCAGCGCCACGGGGCGGAAGGCCTCGGTGCCGGGGCGGATCAGCAACAGCGCCCCGGCAAGGGCGATGGCCGCCGCGCCCCAGCGCCAGGGGCCGACCCTTTCGGCCAGGATCACGACCGCCAGCACCATTGAGACCATGGGGGCGAGAAAGCTGATGGCGGTGGCGTCGGCCAGCGGCATGCGCGCGGCGGCGGCGAACATGCAGCTCACGCCGCCCCAGCCGCAGAGGGTGCGGCCGACATGCAGCGACCACGATGCGCCCGCGAATCCCGGCCGCATCGCCAGCATCACCGGCACCAGGGTGCACCAGGCGAAGACGAAGCGGCCGGCCGAGACCTGCAGCGGGTGCAGCGGCGGGCCGAAGCCGTCCTGGCCCAGCATCTTGGCGATCAGCGAGGTCACGGCGATCAGCGCGCTGGCCGCGAGCATCAGCAGGGGGCCGGCAAGGCGCGGGGCGGTCATGCTGGCGGACGCGACGGACATGGTGGACGAGACGCTCCCGGACGGGCTATCGAGACCGGCGAGGGCCGGCGGTCGCGGGGAGGTAAGCGGCGCGCGCGGCGGATGACAAGGATTTCCGGATGCCGCACAGTACGCCGCGTCCTGGACTGGGGAGGAAAGTGACATGCGTGGTGTCGGACCGCTCAAGGGAATCAAGGTGGTCGAACTGGCCGGTATCGGCCCGGGCCCGATGGGGGCAATGCTGCTGGGCGATCTCGGCGCCGACGTGGTGCGGATCGACCGCATGGCCGAGGCCGATCTCGGCATCAGCCGCGGCAGCAACAAGGCCGACCTGCTGAACCGCTCCAAGCGTTCGGTGGCCGCCGACCTGAAGAAGCCCGAGGCCGTCGAGGCCGTGCTGAAGCTGGTGGAGACCGCCGACATCCTGATCGAGGGCATGCGCCCCGGCGTCACCGAGCGCCTGGGTCTCGGCCCCGACGACTGCTTCAGGCGCAATCCACGCCTGGTCTATGGCCGCGTCACCGGCTGGGGCCAGACCGGACCGATCGCGCATGCCGCCGGCCATGACATGAACTACATCGCGCTGACCGGCGCGCTGCACGCCATCGGTCGCACGGATTCCGGGCCGGTGCCGCCGCTCAACCTGGTCGGCGACTTCGGCGGCGGCGCGCTGTACCTCGCCTTCGGCTGCCTCGCGGCGCTGATCGAGGCGCGCCAGTCCGGCAAGGGCCAGGTGGTCGACGCGGCCATGATCGACGGTGCCTCCAACCTGATGACCGCGATCTACGGCATGAAGGCCGCCGGTCGCTGGAGCCAGGAACGCGGCACCAACATCCTGGACACCGGCGCCCACTTCTACGACGTCTACGAGACGAAGGACGGCAGGCATGTCTCCATCGGCTCGATCGAGAAGAAGTTCTACCTCGAGCTGGTCGAGAAGACCGGCCTCGGCGCCGATGACATCCCCGACCAGATGAACCCGAAGAAGTGGAACGAGTACCGCGAGAAGCTGCGCAAGGTCTTCAGGACCAAGACGCGGGACGAGTGGTGCGCGATCATGGAAGGCTCGGACGTCTGCTTCGCGCCGGTGCTCGACATGGACGAGGCGCCGAAGCATGCCCACAACGTCGCCCGCGGCACCTTCGTCGAGGTCGAGGGCGTGGTGCAGCCGGCGGCCGCCCCGCGCTTTGCCGGTACGCCGGCCGGCGTGCCGACGGTGGCGCCGAACCCCGGTGACAACACCGAGGAGGCGCTGGCGGAATGGGGCTTTGCGGCGGATGCCATCGCAAAGCTGAAGGCCTCCGGCGCGCTGGCCTGACCGTCATGGCACGGCTGGACGGCAAGACCGTCTGGATTACCGGCGCAGCCTCCGGGCTGGGCCGGGAATCCGCCCTGTACTGCGCCCGTGAGGGCGCCAGCATCGTCGCCACCGACCTGGCCGCACCGGAGGCGGTCGCCGCGGAGATCGCGGCGGCCGGCGGAAACTGCCTGGCGCTGGCCCAGGACGTCACCGACGAGGCAGCGTGGGACAGCGTGGCGGATGCCGCCGAAGCCCGTTTCGGTGCGATCCATGTGCTGGTCAACAATGCCGGCATGGGCGCTACCCGGCCGGTCGCCGAAAGCGATCTCGCCTTCTGGCGCAAGATGATGACCGTGAACCTGGATTCCGTCTTCCTCGGCACCCGTACGGCGTTCCTGCGCATGAAGGATGGCGGCTCGGTCATCAACATCTCGTCGATCCTCGGGCTTGTCGGCAATGCCGGCGCGTCGGCCTACTGCGCCTCCAAGGGCGGTGTGCGCCTGTTCACCAAGGCGGCAGCGGTCGAGGCGGCGCAGGCGAAGAGCGGCATCCGGGTCAACTCGATCCATCCGGGCTACATCGACACCCCGATGGTGCAGCAAGGCGTGGCGCGCACCGGCCAGGCGGACAAGGCGCTGGCCTTCATCGCCAGCCGCCACCCGGTCGGGCATCTCGGGGCGCCGGGCGACATCGCCAGTGCGGTGGTCTACCTTGCCTCGGACGAATCGCGATTCGTCACCGGTGCAGAGATCGTCGTCGACGGTGGCTATACCGCCTGGTAGCCGCGAAATGCCTTGGCGTTGCGTTGGTTAGCCGCGCGTGACAGTCTGTCAACGGGGGGCATCGGTGCAGCGGCAACAGGAACAGCGGTGCCATGAGCAGCGCGGACGCGATCGACGTGCCCGACACACGTGCGGACCGGACAGATGCCCGGCCGTCGGGGGACGGTGCGGCCGGTGACGGGCCGCCGCTGGACCGCGACCAGCGCGTCCGGGCGGAGATGATCGGCGAGCTGATCCGCGAGTCCGCCCGCCTGCGCGTCAGCCCGTTCATGATTGTCGCCGTGCTCGCCACGGTATTCCTCGGCCAGGCACCGCTCTGGCCCACCATCATGCTGACGGTCGGCGCCGCCGCATTCCTGGTCACCGGCGACCGGTTGCGCGCGGCCTGGGAGAATGCGGGCGCCCGTGTCGACAATGCGGAAGCGTGGGCGCTGCGCTATGCCGGCCTGTCTGCGGTGGTCGGCAGCGTCTGGGGCGCCGGCCTGGCCGGCTACGCGGCTTCCGCCGACTTCGAGTACCAGGCGCTGCTGGCGCTGCTGGGCTTCGGTTCCCTGGTCGCGGCGGTGGTCCACCGGGCGCTCTATCCGCCGTCCTATTTCGCCTTTGCCCTGCCGACCGCGCTGCCGATGATCGTGTTGCTGGCGCTGGCGGGCGACGAGACGCAGCTCGCCACGGCGGCGGCCGGGCTGGTCTCCCTCGCCGTGCTGTTCGCCTGGATGCGGGCACTCAACCGCCGCTTCCGCGAGACCATGGCGCTGCGCTTCGAGAACACCGACCTGATCGAGCGGCTGGAGGCGGCACACCGCGCGGCCGACAGCGCACGTGTGCAGGCGGAGGCCGGGGACCGCACCAAGTCGGAGTTTCTCGCCACCATCAGCCACGAACTGCGCACGCCGATGAACGGCATCATCGGCATGACCGGACTGCTGCTCGGCACCCGCCTCTCGGCGCAGCAGCAGTCCTATGCCGAGATCGTCCGCGAATCGGCCGACGCCCTGATGAACCTGATCAACGACATCCTGGACTTCACCAAGATGGAGGCCGGGCATGTCGACCTGGATGCCGCACCGTTCGAGATCGCGCAGACCGTGGAGAGCGCGGTCGGACTGATGGCCGCCAGGGCGCAGGCGCGCGGGCTGCAGATCGTCAGCCACATCGCCCCTGACGTGCCCGACATCATGACCGCCGATGCCGGCCGGCTGCGCCAGGTGCTGCTGAACCTGCTCGCCAATGCGGTCAAGTTCACCGAGGAGGGACACGTGTCGGTCCGTGTCGACCTGTCGCCGGAGCGGCGCGGCATGGTGCGGATCGCGGTTTCCGATACCGGAATCGGCATTCCGGCCGACGTCCTGCCCCGGCTGTTCCGCCCGTTCAGCCAGGCCGGCGGCATCGCGCGGCGCTTCGGCGGAACCGGCCTGGGCCTGGCGATCTCGCGCCGGCTGGTCGAGGCGATGGGCGGCGAGATCACGGTCGACAGCACACCGGGGGTCGGCACCACCTTTACCGTCGATCTGCCGCTGCGCGACGGCCGCACCTTGCGCCGGCTCGAGAGCCTGAAGTCCACCACGGTGGTTGTCGCCGGTCCGGAAGGCCCGACCCGCGACATGACAATGGAGCAGATCCGCGACTGGGGTGCCGCCGTGCAGGCCGCGCGCGACCGGGCCGGTGCGCTGGCGGCGCTCGCGCGGATCGTGCCGGGCGCGGGCCGCAGGCGGGTCCTGCTGGTCGACTGGCGGATCGAGGACGGTGCCGCCGCGCTGGCGCGCGCGGTGGCGACCGATCCGGCGCTGGCCGATTGTCGCCTGGTCCTGACGGTTCCGGTCGGCGTCGTCGAGGCCATCGCCGAGGAGGACGACGCGCTGTTCGATGCCCGGCTGCTGCAGCCGCTGCGCCGCCAGAGCCTGCATCGGGCGCTGAGTGGCGCGCCGGTGGCACAGGACGAGGGACGGGCCCGTCCGGCGCCCGAAACCCCGGGCGTCCGGCTGCGCGTCCTGGTCGTCGACGACGTACCCGTGAACCAGAAGCTCGCCATGACCATCGTGGAAACCGCGGGCCATGACGGCTTCGCCGCCGGCAGCGGCCGGGAGGCGCTGCAGGCCCTGCGTGCGCTGCCCTATGACCTGGTCCTGATGGACGTCGAGATGCCGGAGATGGACGGGCTGGCGGCGACGCGGGCGATCCGGCAGCTTCCCGGCGCGGTCGGCAGCATACCGATCATCGCCATGACGGCGCATCCGGCCGACCAGTACATTGCCCGGTGCCTCGACGCCGGCATGAACGGCTATCTGTCCAAGCCGCTGGAGGCGGATGCCCTGCTGAAGATCCTCAGGGATCGCAGTTCGGTCGCGGCGAACGCACGCCGGGCGACCGACGGGCCGGTGTCGCGGCTGGTCGACGAGCATGGCATCGAGATCGCCCGTGCGCTCGCGGCCGACCTGCTGTCCGAGTTCGACCGCTGGACCGGTGAACTGGAGAACGGTGGCCCGGAGGTCGTGCAGGGCGTGGCGCACACCGTGCGCGGCGTGGCGCTCAACCTTGGCCTGGACGGACTGGCGGACCTGGCGTCCGGCGTGCTGTCCGGCACGGAGGACGCCGGGGTCGCGGGTCGGCGGCTGCGCGAGGTACTGGTGGCGACGCGGGACGAACTGTCCGGCGAGGTCGATCGGATCGGGAAGGGAACGGGCTGATGCTGCTCAAATGGCCGGAATCGGGCTCGACGGACGAAGCCGCGGCACGTCGGGACGGAGACTCGCGGGGCGGTGCCCGCGCGGCCGTGGCGGTCCGGCGTTCCGTCGCGGTCCTGCTCTCCATCGTGTCGGTCGGCTGGATCTTCCTGGGTCTTCTCTATGTCGGCGCGAGCAGCGGCTTCGGTGCCCTGGCGCTGATGCTGCCGCACGAACTGGCCTTCGTGGTGCTTGCCCTTGCGGTGCCGCCGGCCTTCGCCTGGCTGGCCGGCTTCTGGTACTGGCGCAGTGTCGACGCGCGCGAGTCCCGCGCCGCCCTTGCGCGCGTACTGCGCGACATGAGCTTCCCCAATGCCGAGGCCGAGGCGCGGTTGAACGCCATGACGCTGTCATTGCGGCGGCTCAGCCAGACACTGGAGAGCGAGACCGCCAATGCGCTGGAGCGCGTGGCGGGACTGGACGAGCGCATTGGGCGTGGCGCGCGTGCGCTGGGCGACGCCGCACAGAAATCGGGCGAGCAGGCCGACGAGCTGTCGCGACTGCTGGACCAGCGGGCGTCGAGCCAGCAGGCGCTGCTGGAGCGGATCGGCGAACTGGATTCCCGGATACGGACTCTCGGCGAGGTGCAGGCCGGCCGGCTTGGCGCGGCGGTGTCAGAAGCCGGGCGGCAGACCGCGGTCATCGAGCAGTCGCTCCGTGCCCAGGTCGCCAGTGCCGACGCGGCCGTCGAGGATGTCGGCAAGCGCGCGCGCCAGATCGCCGAGACCATCGGCCAGCCGCTGGGCCGCCTGCGGGAGGAATCGGAGTCGGTGACGCGCCAGGTCGCCGGCGCGGTGCAGGACATCCGCAACCGCGTCGAGGCGCTGGCGCAGACCGTGGCCCGCACCATGGACCAGGCCGGCAGCGTCCGGGAGGGGATCGAGGACCAGGTCGGCCGGCTGCGCAATGTTCTGGGCGACGCCCAGACCGCGGTCATCCGCCTGGGCGAGCAGGGCGCACAGCGGCTCACCGAACTGTCCGACACGGCTGATCGCGCGGCGGCTGTCGCGGACGCGGCGGCACAGAAGGTCGGCCAGCGCACGGCCGGCCTGGCGAAGTCGCTCGACGACATCAATGTCGGTACGGCGGAGGCCGAGGAGGCGCTGGTTGCCGCCGGGGAGAATGCGCGTGCAGCCGCCGAGCGCCTGGCGGACCAGATGCGCCAGCTTGCCGACCAGTCGACGGACTCGCTCTCGCGCAGCGACGAGGCGGCGGACCGTATTGCCCTGACGGTCACGGCTCTTGCCGATGCCGACGGTCGCCTTGCCGGCACCGTGTCAGGTCTTCAGTCCGGTCAGGCGTCGGTCGATGCAACGGTGGAACATGTCACTGGAACCGTCTCGGAACTGGTTGACAGGCTGGAGGAGCGTCTGCGCGGTGCCGCCTCGCTCGCCGAATCCTCGGCCGAACGCTCCGAGGTGCGGCTGTCGCGTTTCGTTTCTGCGCTCCGCGACTCCATGACCGAACTCGGGGTGCGCCTGCAGGCCGTGGAACAGCAGGCGGCCCAGGCGGCTGCGCGCGGCGATGCCTCGGTCGAGCACCTGTCCGGCCGCTCGCACGACCTGCTGGGCGTGCTGGACGACATCCGGGCGATGCTGGAAAGCGGTGTCGCCTCCATCGAGCAGGTGACCCAGCGCAGCCTCGCGGCGGCCGAACGCCTTGGCGGCAGCGTGAACGAGGTCGATGCGGCCACGGGCCGGCTGGAAACCCGCGCGGCGGAGGCGGCGAGCAGCCTGCTGGACGCTGCCGGCGGCGTCGAGGAGCGCGGCCTCAGGACCCTCAACACGCTGAAGGGCACCGAGCAGGCGTTTGACCATCGCGCGCGCGTGCTGGAGACCCTGGGCGACCGGATGGAAGCCGCGACCGCGCGGGCCGAGACCGAACTCGCCGCCCGCATGGACCTGGTCGCGGACCGGGTGGAAGCCGCAGGCGCCGGTGCCCGTGCGCAACTGGTGGAGGTGTCCGGGGCGGTGTCCGGCCTGGTCGCCGACCTGGAGGCACGGCTGGCAGCGGTGCAGCGTGCGGGCGCGCAGGCCGATGCGGACTCGGCCGCTGCCGGATCGCGGCTTGCCGAACGCACGGCCGAACTGGCCCTGCTGTTCCGCGATATCGAGAACGCGGTCGGCTCGGCGGCCGGCATGATCGACGGCCTCGACAACCGCGCGCGGCAGTCCATGGACCTGTTGCGGGAGAGCGTCGGAACCGTCGATGCGGCAGCCGGCGGCCTGACTGATCGTTCCGAGGCGGCGGCCGGCCGCTTGCGCGACCTGACGACGATCCTCGAAGCGCGGGCGGCGGTCTTCGCGAACCTCTCCCGGTCGCTGGCGGAGACGGCGTCGTCCATTGGCGGCGACACCGCCGGCATGGTCGACGACATGGTCCGGCGCTTCGGCCTGGCCGGGGACAGCGCGCGCGAGGCACTGGCGCTGGTCCAGGGCGAGGGACAGCGGCTGGAGCAGCGGGCGATGCTGCTGCGCGAGACCGTGGAGAGCACGGCGGCCGGCCTCGACGGGCGGCTGGCGGCGGCGGCCCAGGCCGCGACCACGGCGGCGGCAACGCTGGCCGAGCGCACGGCGGAGATCGACCTGATGATCGGCGACCTGGTCGCCGCGACCGGGAAGGGCGGCGCCGAGGCAACGGCCCTGCATGCGCGGCTGTCGCATACGGTCAGCAGCCTGAACAGCGCCACCACCGGCCTGGCCGCGACCATCGTCGAACTCGGCGATGCGGCGACCCGGCAGTCGGGGCGTATCGATCTCGCCGCCAACGCGGTGAAGGGACAGGCCGCCGACCTGCAGGCGCGACTGGAGGCGACCGGGGCAGCGCTGGCCGGCGAGGGCGAGCGGATGGCCGAACTTGTCGCCCGGCTGCAGGGCAGCGCGGACGAACGGGCGCTGGTCCTGTCGACACGGTTGCAGGACATGGCCCGCCGCGTCGACGAGGCGGGCGACCTGGCGCGTGTCATGGTCGAGGCGCTGGAGGCTGGCACGGGTGGCCTGACGGCGGAGGCCGAACAGGTGCGCGAGAAGGTGATGGCGCTGGCGGCCGAGCTTGGCCAGCGCGTGGACGCCATCGACGAGGCGGCGGATCGCGCGGCGACACGGGTCGGCGGCGCGGCGGGCGAACTGGAACTGAAGGCCGATGCCATTTCGGCGACGGCCGCGCGGCTGGCGCATGAGGCGCGGGCACGTGCGGAGGGACTCACCGGGCAGATCGAGACGGTGGCCGCCCGCGCGGGCGATGCGGAGGCGCGGCTGGTGCGCGCCAGCCAGGCCATCGAGCAGGCCAGCGCCAGCGGGGCGGAGGCTGCGCGAACCGCAACGGCGGCCATGGGCGAGACCGTCACGGCCATCGAGGCGGGCATGCAGCGTGCCGGCGACATCGAGATTGCCGTGGACCGTCTGGCCAGCGCCGCCGAGACGGCACAGGCGCGCATGGCGGCGATCTCGGTCGAGGGGCAGGACCTTGCGGCCCGCCTGTCGGAACGCGCCGCCGACCTCGCCGGCGAAGCGGCGTCGCTGGTCGACCGGGCATCGGGCGGCACCGACCGCCTGGTCGAGATGCTGGCGCGGATGCAGGCGGAGGGGCTGCAGCTTGCCGAGAGCGAGCGCCTGGCCGCCGAGCGCGCCGGTCATGTGGCGCGACTGCTGGAGACCATCGCGGCCCGGGCCGATGCCTCGGGCAACCTGATGGAGAATGCCGCCGCCGGCATCGATGCAGCGAGCCTGCGCAGTTCCGAAGCGGCGCAGCGTGCAGCGACGATCCTGGCCGAGACCATGGCCAGCATCGACGGCGGGCTGGATCGGGCCGCGACGGTCGAATCCGCCATTGGCCGCTTGTCCGAGGCGGCGACGGCCGCGCGGGACGGCATGGCCGCCATCGCCGAGCAGGGCGAGGCCCTGTCGGACGGGCTGGCGGCGCGTGGCGCGGCGCTCGCCGGACAGGCCCGCACGCTGGCCGAGGCTGCCGCTGGCGGTACCTCGACCCTGTTGCAGGCGCTGGACAGCCTGAGGGAGGCGAGCGACCGCACCGCGGCATCGGAGGCGGATGCCGCACGGCAGGCAGCGGAACTGGTGGCGGGGCTGGAGCAGCGGGCGACACGCTTCGGCGAACTGGCCGGCGTGCTGGAGCAGACCGGTTCACGTGTCAGCCAGGAACTGAATGACCGGCTCGCGGCGCTGGACACGGCCGGCACGGCCGCCAACGAGGCGGCAACGCGGTTGGCCGACACCTTCCAGACTGTACGCCAGCGCCTCGACCAGGCGGCCAGCGGTGCCACGACCGACGCGGAGAGCCTGAAGTTCGCGGTCGAGGACGCCATGCGCGAGGTCGAGACCGTTTCGGCGACCTTTGCCGCCCGGCTCGACAAGACACGCGACGCGGCCAGCGCGCTGGGTGAGGACGGGCTGGCCACGGTCGAGCGGCTGGACACGGCATTGCGCAACCTGACCGAGGCCGGGGAGGCGCTGCGGGCCACGTCCGAACACGGGGCCGGACTGATGGAACAGCGCCAGGCGTCCTTCATCGAGACGCTGGCGCAGTCCGAACGGGCGGCACGGGAAGCAGAGGAAGTCCTGTCGAAACAGGCGACGACGATCGCCACCGCCGGCCAGGCCGCGACGCTGCAGGCCAATCTTGCCGCGCGGGCTTTCGAGGCCCAGTCCTCCCGGCTGGAAAAGGCCGCCGGGGCGGCGGCGCGCGCGGCTGTCGAGATGCGCAACCGGTCCAGCGAGTTCCGTGACCGGCGCTTCCTGAAATCGGCGGCCTTCGTCGCCGAGGGCCTGAACTCGCTGGCGCTCGACCTGCATCGCGTGCTCGATCCGGCAGCGACGGAACGGGAATGGAAGCGGCACTACCGGGGCGACAAGGGCCTGTTCACGCGCCGGCTGGTCGGCACGCAGGACCGCGCGCGGATCGCGGCTCTCTACGAGTCGGATGGCGACTTCCGCCGCTTCGTCGATCTCTACGTCAACGAGTTCGAGTCGCTGATGCAGACCGCGGGCCAGGCCGACCAGGAGAAAATGCTGATGGGCGTGTTCCTGTCCGCGGACGTGGGCAAGCTCTACCTGATGCTCTGCGATGCGCTCGACCACAAGCCGGCCGGCGCGCGGCCCTTCGCACTCGGCGCTTGATCCGCTCCTCAGGCTCGGGCATCTAGCGCCGCCTGAGCGGAGGAAATGCGCATGAAGGCGGGCAACGCCATCCTCGCCGAATACGGCGTCACGGTCTTCGAGGTGATGAGTCGCCTCGCCATCGAGCATGGCTCGATCAACCTCGGCCAGGGCTTCCCCGACGACAACGGCCCCGACGACGTGCGCGCCGAGGCGGCGCGGACGCTGGAGGCGTTTCCGAACCAGTACCCGCCGATGATGGGCGTGCCGGAACTGCGCCAGGCGCTGGCGGCGCACGGCAGGCGCTTCTACGACCTCGACATCGACTGGGCGAGCGAGACCATCGTCACCTCGGGTGCCACCGAGTCGCTGGCGGCCTGTTTCCTCAGCCTGATCGAGCCGGGCGACGAGGTCGTCTGCTTCGAGCCGCTTTATGATTCCTACCTGCCGATGATCCGTCGCGCGGGCGGTATCCCGAAGCTGGTCCGGCTGGAGCCGCCGCACTGGACCCTGCCGGCGGACCGCCTGCGCGCCGCCTTCAGCCCGAAGACCAAGCTGATCCTGCTCAACAACCCGCTGAACCCGGCCGGCAAGGTGTTCACCCGCGCCGAGCTGGAACTGATTGCCGACCTGGTGCTTGAGTACGACGCCTTTGCCGTCTGCGACGAGGTCTACGAGCACATCGTCTGCGATGGCCTGCCGCATATCCCGCTGATCACCCTGCCGGGCATGCGCGAGCGCGCGGTGAAGATCGGTTCGGCGGGCAAGACCTTTTCGCTGACGGGCTGGAAGGTCGGCTACATGACCGCCGCGCCGGCACTGGCGCAGCGGATCGCCAAGGCGCACCAGTTCCTGACCTTCACCACCGCGCCGAACCTGCAGCGCGCGGTGGCCTATGGCCTGGGCAAGGACGACAGCTATTTCGACGGCCTGCGCGGGCACATGGAGGCCAAGCGGAACCGCATCCGCGACGGCCTGCAGGGCATCGGGTTCTCGACCGCCGTCTGCCAGGGCACCTATTTCCTGAATGCCGACATCCGCTCGCTCGGCTTCAACGGCACCGACGTCGAGTTCTGCCAGCAGGTGACGACGGAGGCCGGCGTGACGGTCGTGCCGGTCAGTGCCTTCTATGCCGGGCCGGACGCGCCGAAGCACTTTGTCCGCTTCTGCTTCTGCAAGCAGGATGCGGTGCTGGATGGCGCCGTGGAGCGGCTGGCGACCTGGACGCGGCGGGCCTGATCAGCCCCGGCCACCGGCCAGGATCGCCGCCGCCGCGGCCTTCGTTTCATCGCTCAGCCAGTTGCCCGCATAGGGATCCTCGCCAGACACGACGGCCCGCATGCGCTCCAGCGCCTGTGCACGGAGCTGGCGCTTGATCTTCGCGAATCCCTCCAGCGGCAGCGCGGCCATTTCGGTGGCCTTCTTCAATGCCGCCGCTTCCAGTTCGGCCGGCTCGACCAGCGCGTCGACCACGCGATCCCGCAGCGCGGCCTCGGCATCGACGTTCTGGCCGAACAGCACGAACTCGCGGGCAACCGGCGGCGACAGCTCGGCCCGGACCACCTCGATGCCGGCGAGCGGGTAGGGGATGCCGACCCGCACCTCGGTGACGCCCACCAGCATCGGCACGCGTGCGGCGATCCGCCAGTCGCAGCAGAGCGCGAGGACAAGCCCGCCGGCGATGGTATGACCGTTCAATGCGGCGATGACCGGGACCGGGCAATCATAGACCGCCAGGAAGGCCCGGTTGAGTGCCCTGAGCAGCGCGCGCTGGTCGGCATCGCCAAAGCCCGGCACCTGTTTCAGGTCCAGGCCGGCGCAGAAGGCCTTGCCGCTGCCTGTCAGCACGACGGCGCGGGTCTGGCCGTCCTTCCCCAGGCGATCGAACACGTCGGCGATTTCGTCGGTGAGCGCGATGTCCATCGCGTTGGCTGGCGGCCGGGCCAGCGTGACCAGGGCCACCGCACCCCTGTGTTCGATCCGGATCTGCTGCATGCTGCCTCCCCCTGCAACCATGAACCGAGAACTGCCGCGCGGATCAGGCGACGTCCGGCGCTCGGCTCTCGCGGATGTCGAGCCGGACGATCAGGCCGTCGCGAATGGTGAAGATGTGTCCCAGCGTCGTCTCCGACAGGCGGCGCCCCTGCAGGTCACGAACGGTCCGGATCACCTGGACTGCCGTGCGCTCGTTGCGCGTGACGCTGAACGACTGCGGATCGAGATAGGTCGCGAAGTCCTGCCACTCGCGGTGCCAGTGCTGCCTGAGGGCATCATGGCCCGACAGGTAACCATCGCCGGTATCCCTGGCCCATTCGACGTCCGGGGACATCATGGCCAGCATGGCGTCGACATCGCGGTTGCGGAAATTCTCGTACAACCGGATCAGCATGGACTGTTCGCCCGCCATGGCGTCCTACTCGCCCCGGAACACGGGCTTGCGCTTTTCCATGAAGGCGGTGCGGCCCTCGCGGTAGTCGGCGCTGGCGAAACAGGCCTCGATGGCCGCCTCGCACGCCGCCATGTCGCGCCTGTCCTTGTCCTTCAGCAGTTCGTCGACCGTCAGCTTGGCCGCGCGCATGGTCAGCGGGGCATTGGCGGCGATGCGGACGGCATAGTCACGCACCCTTGCCTCCAGGTCCGCCACCGGCACGACGCGGTTGACCAGTCCCATCTCGCGCGCCTCGGTGGCGTCGAACTGCCGGGCGGTGAAGAAGATTTCCTTGGCATAGGCCGGGCCGACGATCTCAAGCAGGCGCCGCACGCCGCCGGCGCCATACCCCAGGCCCAGCCGCGCGGCGGGAATGGCGAAGGTGGCATCGTCGGCAGCGATGCGGATATCGGCCGACAGCGCCACGGCCAGGCCGCCGCCGATGCAGAAGCCGCGGATCATGGCAATCACCGGCTTCGGGCTGGTGGCGAGCGCCATGTAGGCCTTGCCCGATACCTCCTCGTAGAACTTCGTCGCCTCCGGCGAGTTCCGTTTCTCGCCGAACTCGGAAATATCGGCGCCGGCAACGAAAGCCTGCTCGCCCGCGCCTTTCATGACGATGACGCGGACCGCCGGATCGGCCAGGTAAGCGTCAACGATCTCCGGGATCGCCGCCCACATCTCGACCGACACCGCATTCCGCTTCTCGGGCTGGTTGAAGACGATCCAGCCGATGCCGTCCTCGACCTTCGCGATCATCTTCGTGGTCTTCAGTTCCATCGCCGCGCCCCCTTCTCAGACGATGCCATCGGCGCGCAGCGCCGCGATCCTGTCGCCTGAATAGCCGAGTTCGGCGAGCACCGCATCGGTGTCGGTGCCCTTGTCGGGGGCCCGGTGCCGGATCCGGGGTTCATGCCCGCCCATGTCGATGGGCTGACCGACAAGCCGCATCGGCGCGCCGCCGTCCTCGACGGCCCGCGCCATGCCGAGATGGCAGACCTGGGGATCGGCGAAGGTGGCATCGATCGAATGGATCGGGCCGCAGGGCACACCGGCGGCGTTCAGCAGTTCGATCCACTCGGCGCTTGTGCGGGTCACGATGATCTCCGCGATCCGGGCATTGAGGGCGGCGCGGTTGCGGAAACGCGCCTTGGCCGAGACGTAGTCCGGATGGTCGATCAGCTCGGGCGCGCCGACGGCCTCGCAGAAGCGGGCATAGATGCGGTCGCCCACGGGTGCGAGGTTGATATGCCCGTCGGCGGTGGCCCAGGCATTGGTCGGCACAGCGGTCGGGTGCTCGTTGCCGACCTGGCCCGCGACCTCGCCGTCCACCAGCCAGCGCGCGGCCTGGAAATCGAGCATGAAGGTCTGCGCCTGCAGCAGCGAGGTGCGTACCCACTGGCCCTTGCCGGTGCGCTGGCGTTCCAGCAGCGCCATCAGGATGCCCTGGGCCGCCAGCAGACCGGCGGTCAGGTCGGCGATGGGAATACCGACGCGCATCGGCCCGCGTCCCGGCTCGCCGGTGATCGACATCAGGCCACCCAGCCCCTGCGCGATCTGGTCGACGCCCGGGCGATCGACATAGGGCCCGTCCTGGCCAAATCCGGAGATCGAGGCGAGGATGATGCCGGGGTTGACGGCCTCCAGCTCGGTCCAGCCGATGCCGAGGCGGTCCTTCACGTCGGGGCGGAAGTTCTCGACCACCACGTCGGCGCCGCGCACCAGGTCGAACAGCACCTCCCGGCCCGCCGGCTGCTTCAGGTCGAGTTCCATGCAGCGCTTGTTGCGGTGCAGGTTCTGGAAGTCGGGTCCGTGGCGCGGTCCGCCCAGGCCGCCGTCGCCGCCTGCCGAGTCCGGGATCTCGATCTTGATCACGTCGGCGCCCCAGTCCGCCAGCTGGCGCACCGCCGTCGGGCCGGCGCGGACGCGGGTCAGGTCCAGCACACGGAACGGATGCAGCGGCAGGGCCGGGTCGCGTGCAGGTGCGGTCATGATGCGGTTCTTCCCGTCGCCTGCCGCAGCTTCTCCTCGACCATCCAGAGCCGGTCGCCGCCCCAGAACAGCTCGCCGTCGACGACGATGCTGGGCACGCCGAAGACGCCGTTCTCCTCCGCCTCCGCACGCTCCCGGTCGTGGCGTTCGCCGCCCGGCCCGTCGTGCCAGGCCTGGAAGCCGGCTGTGTCGGCCCCGATCCGCTTCAGGGCATCCTCGATCACCGCCGGGTCGCCGGTCTCGATGTCCCGGCGGAAGAACCGGTCGAAGACATGGTCGGCATAGGGGCGCAGCAGACCCTGTTCCATGGCGTAGGTCATGCCGATGCCGGCCGGACGGCTCTCGAAGATCTTCTGCGGTCCGTAGAGCGTCAGCCCCTGGCGGTTGGCGAGGCGCCTTGCGTCCATGTAGGCGTATTTCACCTTGCGCCAGTTGTGCGCGGTCCTGACCTCGACCGCGTCGAGATAGGTGTCGATCTTCAGGGTCAGGTGCCGCCAGGCGAAGGGAATGCCGTAGGTGTCCTCCAGGCGATAGATTTCTGCCTTGGCCAGGTAGGCGTAGGGGCTCTTGAAGTCCGTGTAGTGGATGACCTCCATCGATCGCGTCCGATCAGCCGGGGACAGTGGTGGCGAAGCTCGGGCGCTTGCCCAGCCGGCCGGCCAGGGCCGCCGCCTTCGGGAATTTCGTGCGCCAGCCGCTGTCCCCGAACCGGAAGTCGAGGTAGCCGAGCGCGCAGCCGATGGCGACCGTGCCGATGTCCAGGGTGTCGCCGAGGCCGTCTGCCTGTGCCTCGATGTCGGCCAGGGCGCCCTCGACCTTGCCCCACTGGCCGCTCGACCACTCCGACCAGCGCAGCGCCTCGGGGCGCAGGAAGCCCTCGTAGCGGACCAGCAGCGCGGCATCCAGCAGGCCGTCGCCCAGTGCGTGGTTGCGCAGTGCCGGCCAGCGCGCATCGCCCGCGGGGAAGAACTTCGGACCGGAATGCAGGCTGTCCAGGTATTCCGCGATCACGCGGCTGTCGAACAGTGCCAGGCCGCTGTCCGTCACCAGGGTCGGCACCTTGGCCAGCGGCGCCGAGGCCTTGAGGTCGGGGTTCGGCGCGATCGGCGTGGTCTGTGCCGGCAGGCGCTCGATCCGGTCGTTCAGGCCGGTCTCCAGCGCCACGATGATCACCTTGCGGACATAGGGCGAGGAGGGCGAGTAGAAGAGCTTCATCGGTCGGTTCTCCGTTTCGGGGCTCAGCCCATGTGGCCGATCTTGACGTAAAGCAGGCAGCCGGTGTCGGTGTAGGGTGCGTGTTCGCTGCCCGGCGCGAAGCGCAGCCAGGTGCCGGCGCGATAGTGGCCGTTCTCGTCGGCCAGCGAGCCCTCGATCACGAACAGTTCCTCGCCGCCGGCGGCGTGATCGTGCAGCGGGATGCGAACGCCGGGATCGAGGCGCGCGAGGTAGATCTTCTCGGGCCACTTGTCCTCGTTGAACACGGGGAAGATGCGGCGACCGGGGCCGGTCTGGATCCAGGCGGCCGCGTCGGTGCTGTCCAGCCGCTTCGTCGGGCGGTCGGCGCCGGAATACTGGCAGAGCTTGACGAACAGGGTGCAGCCCTCGGGCGTCACGGGATGATGGCGCGACCCGGTCGGCAGCAGGGTGAAGCTGCCCCTGGGATATGTGCCATGCTCGTCGGCGAAGGTGCCGTCGAGCACCAGCACTTCCTCGCCCAGCGGATGCGCATGATCGGAGAACTGCGCGCCCGGGGCGAACTTGACCACCGAGGTGACCATGCCCTTCTCGCTGTCGCCGACAAGTTCCAGCCGCTTGCGCCAGACCCCCGGCGACGGGCTCGGCTGCCAGTCCATCAGGGTGGTATCGACCACGACGCTCAGGTTGCGGTCACCGTGCAGGTCCGCCATGTCGCTTCCTCCCGGTGAAGCCAGCTTCTGGTTGGGGTAAGGGTAGGGCGCAATCGAGGGAGGGAGAAGTGGCAGAAATCGTGATCGCCCAACGCTTTCGCGGACCGTCGCGGTCCGGCAATGGCGGCTACGTGTCCGGGGTGCTGGCGGACCTGGTCGACGGACCGGCGGAGATCAGTCTCCGCGCGCCGCCGCCGCTGGACACACCGATGCCGCTGACGGCGGTGGGAGACGGCTTCGAGGTCCGCCATGAGGGACGGCTGGTCGCCAGCGTGAAGCCCGGCAGTTTCTCCCTCGACATTCCGCCCTGTCCCGACCGCGCGGCCGCGGAGGCGGCGACGGCGAAGTTCTACGGCCATGTCCACAGTCCCGTTCCGCACTGCTTCGTCTGCGGCTCGATGCGGGAACCGGGTGATGCGCTGCGTGTCTTCACCGGTCCCGTCGAGGGCACGCGACTGGTGGCGGCACCCTGGCGCCCGCACGGGAACTTCGCCGGTGAGGACGGCATGATCGCCGACCGCTATGTCTTCGCGGCCCTGGACTGTCCCGGTGCCTGGGCCTTCCATGGCTCCAGCCAGGGCAACATGCTGCTGGGAACCATCGTCGGCGAGGTGACCGGCAAGGTCGCGCCGGAGGAGGACTGCACGGTGGTGGCCTGGCCGATCCGCGAGGAGGGCCGCAAGGCCTTCGCCGGCAGTGCGGTCTTCAACGCCGCCGGAACCGTGGTCGCCAGCGCCTTTGCCACCTGGATCGTGGTGCCGGACCTGAGCTGAGGCCGGCACTGCCCGACGGGTGCCACATTTGGCTGCGCGTTCTCGTGTGCCGCACGGCGCCCGATTGCGTGCGGTCGCGGCATTCCCTACAAGGCGGGACCGATGCCCGCTGTTGATGCTGACGGAGCTTCCCCGATGCGGCTTTCCGAATATTTCCTGCCCGTCCTGAAAGAAACGCCGTCCGAGGCGCAGATCGCCTCGCACCGGTTCATGCTGCGTGCCGGCATGATCCGGCAGTCGAGCGCCGGCATCTACTGCTGGCTGCCGCTGGGCTTTCGCGTGCTGAAGAAGATCGAGCAGATCGTGCGCGAGGAACAGGATGCCGCCGGTGCACTCGAACTGCTGATGCCGACGATCCAGCCGGCGGAACTGTGGCGCGAGTCCGGCCGCTATGACGACTACGGCAAGGAGATGCTGCGCATCCGCGACCGCCACGACCGCGACATGCTGTACGGCCCGACCAACGAGGAACAGATCACGGAGATCTTCCGCGGCTCGGTGCGCTCCTACCGTGACCTGCCCCGGCTGATGTACCACATCCAGTGGAAGTTCCGCGACGAGGTCCGGCCGCGCTTCGGTGTCATGCGCGGGCGCGAGTTCCTGATGAAGGACAGCTATTCCTTCGATCTGGATCAGAAAGGCGCCAGAAGGTCTTACAACCGGATGTTCGTGGCATACCTGAGGACTTTTGCCCGCCTCGGACTGCAGGCGATCCCGATGGCCGCCGACACCGGCCCCATCGGCGGCGACCTCAGCCACGAGTTCATCATCCTGGCCGACACCGGCGAGTCGGCGGTTTATTGCGACAAGGGCCTGCTGGACATGCAGGTGCCGCAGGACGTCGACTATCGCGGCGACCTGCAGCCGCTGGTCGACCACTGGACCTCGGTCTATGCCGCCACCGACGAGAAGCACGACGCCGCGAACTGTCCTGTCCCGGCGGCCGAGCTTGTCGCGCGGCGCGGCATCGAGGTCGGCCACATCTTCTATTTCGGCACCAAGTACTCGGGTCCGATGGGCGCGAAGGTGGCCGGGCCCGACGGCGTCGAGAACCCGGTCCACATGGGCAGCTACGGCATCGGCGTCTCGCGGCTGGCCGGTGCGATCATCGAGGCGAGCCATGACGAGGCCGGTATCATCTGGCCGGACTCGGTGGCGCCCTTCAATGTCGGCATCGTCAACCTGAAGGCCGGCGATGCGGGCTGCGACGCGGCTTGCGCCGACCTGGAGCAGAAGCTTTCGGCGGCGGGCCTGGACGTTCTGGTGGATGACACCGACGAGCGGGCGGGCGGCAAGTTCGCGACCATGGACCTGATCGGCCTGCCCTGGCAGGTGGTGGTCGGTCCGCGCGGGCTGAAGGACGGCACCGTCGAACTGAAGCGGCGTGCCACCGGCGAGAAGGAAACGATGACCGCCGGGGCCGCGCTGAACCGCATCACCGGGCAGGGCTGACGCCCGGATGTTCAGGCCCTTCGAGTGGATGATCGCCGCCCGGTACCTCCGGGCCCGTCGCGCCGAGGGCTTCATCTCGGTCATCGCCTGGTTCTCGCTGGTCGGCATCGCGCTGGGCGTGGCCACGCTGATCATCGTCATGGCGGTGATGAACGGCTTCCGCACCGAGCTGCTGGACCGCATCCTGGGCCTGAACGGGCACATCTCGGTGCTGACCTATGGCGAGCCGATGACCGACTACGCGGCCCGGGCCGGCGTGGTCCGCGGCGTCGGCGGCGTGGTCAGTGTCGCGCCCTATGTGGAGGGCCAGGTGATGGTCAGCGCGCGGGATGAGGCGCGGGGCGCGCTGGTCCGCGGCCTTTCCATCGATGGCCTGAAGACCCATACGGCGCTGTCATCGAAGCTGGTCGAGGGTTCGGCCGATGCACTGGCGGAGCCGTCGACCGTGATGATCGGCGCCCGCATGGCGGAACGCTTCGGCGTCCGTGTCGGCGACCCGATCACGCTGATCTCGCCCAAGGGCACCGCGACCGCCGTCGGCTTCGTGCCCCGGCTGGCCACCTACCGGGTGGTCGCGCTTTTCGAGGTCGGCATGTACGAGTACGACTCGAGCTATGTCTTCATGAGCCTCGATCAGGCCCAGCGCTACTTCCGCACCGGCGCCGACGGCGTCACGGGGCTGGAGGTGACGCTCGACAGCGCCGATGACGCGGCCCGCGCGGCCGACGACATCTATCGCGCGCTCTCGGGCAGCCCGGTCCGGGTCATTGACTGGCAACGGGCCAATGCCAGCTTCGTCGCGGCGCTGGAGGTGGAGCGGAACGTCATGTTCCTGATCCTGACGCTGATCATCCTGGTGGCCGCCTTCAACATCATCTCCAGCCTGATCATGCTGGTGAAGGACAAGGGCCGCGACATCGCCATCCTGCGCACCGTGGGTGCCGCGCGCGGGTCGATCCTGCGCATCTTCTTCATCGCCGGCGCCAGCATCGGCGTGGTCGGCACGCTGTCGGGCTTCGCGCTCGGTGTCGCCTTCTGCCTCAACATCGATGCCATCCGGCGCTTCCTGGAAAGCCTGACCGGTACCGTGATCTGGTCGGCGGAGATCCGCTGGCTCTCCCAGATCCCGGCGCGCATGGAGACCGGCGAGACAGTCCTTGTGCTGGTCATGGCGCTGGGCCTCTCGCTGCTGGCGACCATCTGGCCGGCGTGGCGGGCCGCCCGGCTCGATCCGGTCGAGGCGCTCCGCTATGAGTGAGACGGCGCTGAGGCTGTCGGGCGTGGTCCGCACCTTCCACCAGGGCGACCGCCGACTCGAGGTGCTGCGTGGCGCCGACCTGGAGCTGGCGCCGGGCGAGGTCGTGGCGTTGGTCGGCCCGTCGGGGGCCGGCAAGTCGACCCTGCTGCAGATCGCCGGACTGCTGGAGCCGCCGGACGGCGGCGAGGTCAGCGTGCGCGGCAAGGCGGCATCAGGCATGAGCGAGCGGCAGCGGACCGAGACGCGCCGGCTGTCGCTCGGCTTCGTCTACCAGTTCCATCACCTGCTGCCGGAATTCTCGGCGGCCGAGAACATCATGCTGCCGCAGATGATCGCCGGGAAGGCGCGCGCCGCCGCGCGGGCGCGGGCGGGGGAACTGCTGGACCTGATGGGACTGACAGAGCGCGCCGACCACCGGCCGGCCCGGCTGTCCGGCGGCGAGCAGCAGCGCGTGGCCATCGCCCGCGCTGTCGCCAACACCCCGGCGGTCCTGCTGGCCGACGAACCGACCGGCAACCTCGATCCGCGCACGGCCGACCATGTCTTCGACAGCCTGCTCGGCATCGTCCGCGCCAACCGCATCGGCGTCCTGCTGGCGACGCACAACATGGCGCTGGCGGCGCGGCTGGACCGTGCAGTCACCCTGCGCGACGGACTGATCGTTCCCGCCGATCTCTGACTTGCGCCCGTCATTGTGAACGGACGTTGACATTAAGAGAACAATATAGAAACATCGTCGCCGGAACCGACAGGAGGCGATGATGGACGTGATGAAGGACATTTGCGGCGTGGCAGCCCTGGTGGGTCTGTGGGGCGCGCTGGCGGCCTGGGCGGAGATCATTGGCGCGCTGGCTGGCTGAGGCGGCGTCCCGGCCCCGCGGGCGGGTTTTCCACAACTTTTCGCGCGGTCGGCCGGGCACTCCGGTCGCGCCGGGCGTCATGCGGCGCCACAATGGCGGTCTTGACCGGATTCGGTCGCGGTGTCCGCGCCCGGTCCCAGGGCGGAGACAGGCTTCATGGCACATGCGGATTTCGTGCACCTGAGGCTGCACACGGCCTATTCGCTCTCCGAGGGCGCCATCAAGGTCAAGGACCTGGCACGGAAGATCGCGGGGCTCGGCATGCCGGCGGTCGCGGTCACCGACACCAACAATCTCTTCGGCGTGATGGACTACGGGCCGGCGCTGGCCGGCGAGGGCGTGCAGCCGGTGGTCGGATGCCAGCTGGCGCTGCGCTATGGCTCCGATACCCGGCAGGCGGGGATGCCCCGCCCGCAGGCGGCGCCGGTGGTGCTGCTGGCGCAGTCCGAGGCCGGCTATCTCAATCTCGCGCGGCTGGTGTCCCATGCCTTCCTGAAGAGCGATCCGGCCTTCGGCACGCAACTGGCGCCGGAGGCGCTGGAGGGCGGAACGGACGGCATCATCGCGTTGACCGGCGGAGCCTTCGGCCCGCTGGGCATGATGCTCGCGGCCGGTGACCAGGCGGCAGCCGCGGCCTGGCTCGACGGCATGGCGGCGCGCTTCCCCGGGCGGCTCTATGTCGAACTGCAGCGTCACGGCCTGGACGCCGAATCGGCGGTCGAGGGGCCGATGATCGATCTCGCCATGGACCGCGGCCTGCCGCTGGTGGCGACCAATGACTGCTACTTCCTCGACGCGGACATGCACGAGGCCCATGACGCGCTGATCTGCATCGCCGAGGGGGCCTATGTCAGCCAGTCGGAACGTCGCCGGCTGACCCCCGAACACCGGGTGAAATCGGCCGACGAGATGAAGGCGCTGTTCGCGGACCTGCCGGAGGCGATCGCCAACACGCTCGTCATCGCCCGGCGCTGCGGCTACATGGCGCCTGTGCGCAAGCCCATCCTGCCCCGTTTCGAATCCTCGGTCGGCGGCAGCGAGGCGGAGGCCCTGCGGGTGATGGCGCGCCAGGGGCTGGATGTGCGGTTCGCGGCGATGCGGGAGGCCGGGCGACCGTTCGACGAGACCGGATATCGCGACCGGCTGGAACTGGAACTCGACATCATCATCCGGATGGACTTCCCGGGCTATTTCCTGATCGTCGCCGACTTCATCCAGTGGACCAAGGGCCAGGGAATTCCGGTGGGACCCGGGCGCGGCTCCGGTGCCGGCTCGCTGGTGGCCTGGGCGCTGACGATTACCGATATCGACCCAATGCGTTACGGATTGCTGTTCGAGCGGTTTCTGAACCCCGAGCGCGTGTCGATGCCGGACTTCGACATCGACTTCTGCCAGGACCGGCGCGACGAGGTGATCCGCTACGTGCAGGACCGCTACGGTCATGACCGGGTGGCGCAGATCATCACCTTCGGAAAGCTGCAGGCGCGCGCCGTGCTGCGCGATGTCGGCCGCGTGCTGCAGATGCCCTATGGCCAGGTCGACCGCATCTCCAAGCTGGTGCCGAACAACCCGGCCAATCCGGTGACGCTGAAGCAGGCGCTGGGCGAGGAACCACGGCTGAAGGCGCAGTACGACGAGGACAGCGCCGTCCGCAACCTGGTCGACCTGGCGTTGCGGCTGGAGGGGCTGTACCGCCACGCCTCGACCCACGCGGCCGGCGTGGTGATCGGCGACCGCCCGCTCGAGGAACTGGTGCCGCTCTACCGCGATCCGAAGTCGGACATGCCGGTGACCCAGTTCTCGATGAAATATGTCGAGCTGGCCGGACTGGTGAAGTTCGACTTCCTCGGCCTGAAGACGCTGACGGTGCTGGACCGTGCCATCGGTCATGTCCGGGCGGGCGGCATCGGCATGGACCTCGCCGACATTCCCGATGCCGACGAGACCACCTTCGCCATGCTGGGGCGCGGCGAGACGGTCGGCGTGTTCCAGCTGGAGAGTTCGGGCATGCGCGACGTGCTGCGCCAGATGCGGCCCGACAAGTTCGAGGACATCATCGCCATCGTGGCGCTCTACCGCCCCGGTCCGATGGACAACATCCCGAAGTACATCGCCACCAAGCACGGCAGGGAAAACGCGGACTATCCGCATCCGCTGCTGCAGCCGATCCTGGAGGAGACCTACGGCATCCCGGTCTACCAGGAACAGGTGATGCAGATGGCGCAGGTGCTCTCGGGCTACAGCCTGGGCGAAGCCGACCTGCTGCGCCGCGCCATGGGCAAGAAGATCAAGGAGGAGATGGACCAGCAGCGCAGCCGGTTCATCGAGGGCGCCGCCGCCAACAATGTCGACGCCGAGAAGGCCGGATCGATCTTCGACCTGATCGGCAAGTTCGCCGGCTACGGCTTCAACAAGTCCCACGCGGCGGCCTATGCGCTCGTTTCCTGGCAGACCGCCTGGCTGAAGGCCAATCACCCGGCCGCCTTCATCGCCGCGTCGATGACCCTCGACATGGGCAATACCGACAAGCTGGACGTGTTCCGCCGCGAACTGCGCCGGCTTCGCATCCCGCTGCTGCCGCCGGACGTGAACCGCTCGGGCGTCGAGTTCGGCGTCGAGCGCGATGCGGCGGGCAACGTTCTCGGTATCCGTTATGCGCTGGCGGCGATCCGCAATGTCGGTGCCGAGGCCATGGCGCAGATCGTTGCGGCGCGGACGTCGGGCGGGCCGTTCCGCGACCTGTTCGACTTCGCCGAGCGGGTGGATCCGTCGGCACTGAACAAGCGCCAGCTGGAGAACCTGGCCCGCGCCGGCGCCTTCGACGGGCTGAACCGCAATCGCCGCCAGGTGCTGCAGTCGGTCGACGTGCTGACGCGGCATGCGGCGCAGACCGCGTCGGATCGCGATTCGGGCCAGATGGGCCTGTTCGGTGGCGGCGGCAGCGGCGGCAGCGACCGGCCGCCGCTGGCCCGTGCCGAACCCTTCGACGACATGGAGCGGCTGGCCGAGGAACGCGCCGCCGTCGGCTTCTATCTCTCGGGCCATCCTTTGGACGACTACCAGCGGCGGCTGCGCCAGAAGGGTGTGCTGCCGATCGAGGAGGTTCACGAGGCGGTCCAGGCCGGGCGGATCAAGAACAGTGCCGTCGGCGCGACGGTGTCGGCGGTGCAGTTCCGTCGCTCGGCCAAGGGCACGGCCTTCGCCTTCGTCACCCTGTCGGACCCGAGCGGTGAGTGTGAGCTGCTCTGCTTCGCCGATGCGCTGGCCCGCCATCGCGACAGCCTGGAGGCCGGCCGGACGGGATTGTTCAGGTTCGAGGTGCGGAGAGATCGCGAGGAGCCGACCCTGACGCTGATGGCGATCGAGGATCTGGACGAGTTCGTCGCCGATGCGACGGCCGGTGCCGAGATCATCGTCGTCGAACCGGAAGTGCTGCCGGCGCTGAGGGCAACGCTGGAACGGGCGCGCGGCGGCCGAGGCGTCGTGCAGCTGGTGGTGCGCGAGGGCCAGACCGGGAACGAGGTCCGGGCGCGGCTGGGCGCCGTGTACCGCATCGACCGGACGGTGCGGCAGTCGCTGAAATCGCTCCGCGGGGTGGTCGACGTCAGCGAGATCTGAGCACGCCCGACCGGACATCCGTCGGTACCGGCCGGACGGGCAGGGGCGGTGCGGTCGGGGCGTTGCGCGGGCCGTTCTCCGGGCTTGCGCTTTCGGCCGTCTGCGGCTATCACCCGCCGCGACTACGCACGCGGAACGCGGCCGGCGGAGAGACACACCCGTCCGGCCATCCGGTGTCCGGCATCCGGCTGGACCAGGTTTCGCGGAGGCAAACCGGAAAAGGAGCATAGAGTCATGGCACTGCCAGACGTTTCGATGCGCGCGCTGCTGGAAGCCGGCGTGCATTTCGGCCATCAGACCCACCGCTGGAACCCGCGCATGGAGCCGTACATCTTCGGCGCGCGGAACGGCATTCACATCATCGACCTGTCGCAGACGGTCCCGCTGATGCACCAGGCCCTGAAGGTCGTGCGCGACATCGTCGCCGCCGGCGGCCGCGTGCTGTTCGTGGGCACCAAGCGCCAGGCCTCGGATCCGGTGGCCGACGCGGCCCGCCGCTGCGCCCAGTTCTATGTCAACCACCGCTGGCTCGGCGGCACGCTGACCAACTGGAAGACCGTGTCCAACTCGATCCGCCGTCTGCGTGAGCTCGAGGAACTGCTGTCGCAGGAGCAGACAGGCCTGACCAAGAAGGAAATGCTGACCCTGACCCGCGAGCGCGACAAGCTGGACCGCGCGCTGGGCGGCATCAAGGACATGGGCGGCCTGCCCGACGTCATGGTCGTGATCGACACCGGCAAGGAACACATTGCCGTCGCCGAGGCCCGCAAGCTGGGCATCCCGGTGGTCGGCATCTGCGACACCAATTCCGATCCGACGCCGATCGACCACCCGGTGCCGGCGAACGACGACGCGCTCCGTGCGATCAACCTGTATTGCGAGCTGTTCAGCCAGGCCGTGCTGGACGGTATCCAGGTCGAGATGGCCGTCTCCGACGAGGATCTCGGCGCGATGGAGAACCCGATGCTCGAGCCGCTGCCGGCCGAGGATGCGGGCGAAGCCGAGGCGCCGGCCGCGGACGCCGCGCCCGGGGCCTGAGCGGACGGGACACGGGGGCGCGGCGTCCGCCCCCTTATACCGAGACCAACCGGGGGTGGACGCGTCCGCCCCCTGAAACCGATACCCAGTAGAACGGGGGCGATCATGGCACAGATCACGGCGGCACTGGTCAAGGAGCTGCGCGAGAAGACCGGCGGCGGCATGATGGACTGCAAGAAGGCGCTGGCCGAGACGGACGGCGACCTGGAGGCGGCTGTCGACTGGCTGCGCAAGAAGGGTCTGGCGGCGGCGGCGAAGAAGGCCAGCCGTACCGCGGCCGAAGGCCTGGTCGGCATCGCGGCCGACGGCGCGAAGGCGGCGGTCATCGAGCTGAATTCCGAGACCGACTTCGTTGCCCGCAACGACCGGTTCCAGGCCCTGGTGGCCCAGATCAGCGCCATCGCGCTGGCCTCGTCGGGTGACCTGGAGGCGGTGAACGCCGCGGCCTATCCGGGCACCGGCCGGACCGTGGCCGAGGAACTGACCAACGCCATCGCCACCATCGGCGAGAACATGTCGCTGCGCCGCGTGGCGACGCTGTCGGTTCCGCAGGGCGTGGTGGCCAGCTACATGCACAACGCGGTGGCACCGGGTCTGGGCAAGATCGGCGTGCTGGTCGCGCTGGAATCCACCGGTGACGCGGCGAAGCTGGAAGAGCTGGGCAAGCAGATCGCGATGCACGTCGCGGCGGCGAACCCGCAGTCGGTCAGCACCGCGGACCTCGATCCGGCCCTGGTCGAGCGCGAGCGTTCGGTCCTGCGCGAGCAGGCGCTGGCCTCGGGCAAGCCGGCCAGCATCGTCGACAAGATGATCGAGGGCCGTATCCGCAAGTACTACCAGGAAGTGGTGCTGCTGGAGCAGGCCTGGGTGATCGACCCGGACCGCACCGTCGGCAAGGCCGTCGAGGACACCGCGAAGGAGATCGGCGCGCCGGTGGTACTGACCGGTTTCGTCCGCTTCGCCCTGGGCGAGGGTATCGAGAAGGCGGAGCAGGACTTCGCCGCCGAGGTCGCCGCCGCCACTGGTCGCTGACCGGATACAGGACCGGGCCGGGGCCGGCCGCGGAGCAGGGAGGCACGACATGCCTGGGACGGGACCCTGGCGCAGGGTGCTGCTGAAATGCTCCGGCGAGGCCCTGATGGGCGATACCGCCTTTGGCATCGATTTCCCGACGCTGGACCGCATTGCCGGCGACATCGGTGCCGTGCGTGACCTGGGGATCGAGGTGGCCATCGTCGTCGGCGGTGGCAACCTGTTCCGCGGCGTCAGGACCGCTGCCAGCGGCATGGACCGCGCGGCCGCCGACCAGATGGGCATGCTGGCCACCGTGATGAACGGGCTGGCCCTTGCCGACGTGCTGACCCGCAGGGGCTACAGGGCGTCGGCCCATTCGGCGATTCCGATGCCGACCGTCTGTCCCGCCTATTCGCGTCACGACGCCCGCGCCGCACTGGACCGCGGCGAGATCGTCATCGCGGTCGGCGGTACCGGCAATCCCTTCTTCACCACCGATACCGCCGCCGCGCTGCGGGCGGCCGAGCTGGGCTGCGACCTGATCGCCAAGGGCACGCAGGTCGACGGTGTCTACACGGCGGATCCGAAGAAGGACCCGTCGGCGACCCGCTATGAGCGGCTGGGCTTCGACGATGCCATCGCGCGCAATCTGGGTGTGATGGATGTCGCGGCCTTCGCGGTTGCGCGCGAGAGCCACATTCCGGTCATGGTGTTCGCCCTTGATACGCCCGGCGGATTTGCCGCCGCCCTGACAGGGCAAGGCCGCTCGACGATTGTCGAGAATACATAGAAGATGACGAAAATGTCGGCGGAGGAGACGGATGGCCGAGCTTGATCTCGACGATGTGACGCGACGGATGCAGGGCGCCGTTGAGGCACTGCGCAAGGACTTCGGCGGGTTGCGTACGGGTCGGGCGTCGGCGTCGCTGCTGGATGGCGTGCTCGTGCCGGTCTATGGCAGCGACATGCCGCTGAACCAGCTGGCCACCATCGGTGTCCCGGAGCCTCGGCTGATTTCCGTTCAGGTCTGGGATCGCAACAACATCGGTGCCGTCGACAAGGCGATCCGGAATTCCGGCCTGGGTCTCAACCCGGCGACCGAGGGTGCGACCATTCGTGTCCCGATCCCGGAACTGACCGAAGAGCGGCGCCGCGATCTGACCAAGGTGGCCGCGCAGTATGCCGAGCAGGCGCGTATCGCCGTGCGCAACATCCGCCGCCATGCCATGGACGAACTGAAGCGCCTGGAAAAGTCAGGCGAGATGAGCCAGGACGACCAGCACCTCTATGGTGACGAGGTCCAGTCCGAGACCGACAAGGCCATCAAGGCGATCGATCAGGCGCTGGACACCAAGCAGCAGGAAATCATGCAGGTCTGACCGGATGGCCGAGCCCGAAACCGAGATCATCCTCGAGCCGTTGCCGACCCACGTCGCCATCATCATGGACGGCAACGGGCGCTGGGCGAAGGCGCGCAACATGCCCAGGGTCGCCGGGCATCGACGCGGCGCGGAGGCTGTCCGGGCGACGGTTCGGGCCGCGCGGGAGCTGGGTGTCCGCTACCTGACGCTCTATGCCTTTTCCTCCGAGAACTGGCGTCGCCCGGCCGAGGAAGTCAGCGACCTGATGGGCCTGATGCGGCTCTACCTGCGGCGGGAGATCGCCGAACTGCACGCCAACAACGTGCGGGTCCGCTTCATCGGCGACCGGGAGCGCCTGGCAGAGGACATCCGGGCGCTGATGTCGAATGCCGAAACCACGACCGCCGGCAATGACGGCCTGACGCTTATCATCGCTGTCAACTACGGTGGCCAGGCCGAGATCGTGCGGGCGGCGCGGCTGCTGGCCGAGGCCGTGGCGCGCGGCGAGATGCGGCCCTGCGACATCGACGAGGCCGCGGTCGGTCGCTGCCTCGACCTGCCAGACGTGCCGGAACCCGACCTGCTCATCCGGACCAGCGGCGAACAGCGGCTTTCGAACTTCCTGCTGTGGCAGGCCGCCTATTCCGAGCTGGTCTTCGACGAGACCTACTGGCCCGACTATGGTCGTGACGCGCTGCTCCGGGCCATCGAGGTCTATTGCAGGCGCGACCGCCGTTTCGGCGGACGCAGTGACTGACCGAAAGCGTCAGCTGACCCGTCGCGTCGCCTCGGCGCTGGTTCTGGCCGCCTTTGCGGCGCTGGTGGTGTCGGCGGGAATCCTGCCATTCGCCATCCTGGTAACCGTCCTGGCCGCCCTGGTCCTGCTGGAATTTCGCAGCGTCGCCGGTGTGCCCGGCGCCACGGCGACATGGGCGATGGTCGCGATGGTGGCCATCTGCGGGATCGCCCATTCGGCCGGCAGCCCGCTGCAGGCCGCCTTTGCCATGGCCGCGTCGCTGTTCGCCGTACCCGCGCTGGTCCTGGCCGATGGCCGGCGACAGGATGCCGGGGCGTGGTGGTCGATGGCCGCGCTGTTCTATGTCGCCCTGCCGGCATTCGCGCTGCTGATGCTGCGGGCCAGGGGCGTCGAGCCGGTGTTCTGGCTGTTCGCCGTGGTCTGGACGACCGATATCGGCGCCTGGCTTGCCGGCAGTACCTTCGGTGGCCCGAAGCTCTGGCCAAGGGTCAGCCCGAACAAGCACTGGTCGGGCGTCGCCGGCGGAGTGGTGCTCGGCGGATGGGCGGGCATGACGGTGCACGAGATCGCCGGATCGACGACCGAATGGCCGCTGGCGCTGGGGGCGGCCGTTGCCGTGTCGCTGGCGGCACAGGCGGGCGACCTTCTCGAGTCCGGCTGGAAACGGCATTTCAACGTCAAGGATTCGGGGTCTATCATTCCCGGCCATGGCGGCGTGATGGACCGCGTGGACGGCCTGATCGTCGCGTCTGTCGTCTTTGCCCTGGGAGTCGTGATGACGGGAACCACGCCATGAACGTGCAGGGCGCCAGTATTCGTCTGCCGGAGAACGATGCCGCGCCGCGCCGGGTCACCGTTCTGGGGGCGACGGGGTCCATCGGCCTCAGCACGCTCGACCTCGTGGGGCGCAATCCGGACCGCTTCCATGTCGACGCGCTGACGGCACAGGACAATGTTGCCGCGCTTGCCGAACTGGCCATCCGGCACCGGGCGCGCCTGGCGGTGATCGGCAATACGGCCCATCTCGCCGCCCTGCGCGACCTGCTCTCGGGCAGCGGCATCGAAGCGGCTGCCGGACCGGCGGCGATCGTCGAGGCCGCGGACGGAGATTCCGATTTCGTCATGGCCGGCATCGTCGGTGCGGCGGGCCTGGCACCGACGCTGGCCGCGGTACGCCGCGGCGCCGCCATCGGGCTCGCCAACAAGGAGTGCCTTGTCTGTGCCGGCGACATCGTCATGCGGGAGCTGGCGCTGTCCGGCGGGACGCTGCTGCCGGTCGATTCCGAGCACAACGCGATCTTCCAGGTGTTCGATGCGGCGCGGCCGGAAACGGTGGCCCGCATCATCCTGACCGCATCGGGCGGGCCGTTCCGCAGCCGCAGCCGCGCCGGAATGGCGAAGGTGACGGCGGCGGAGGCGGTGGCCCACCCCAACTGGTCGATGGGCGCCAAGATCTCCGTCGATTCGGCGACGATGATGAACAAGGGCCTCGAGATGATCGAGGCCTGGCACCTGTTCCCGCTCAGGGCCGACCAGATCGACGTGCTGGTGCATCCGCAGTCGGTCATCCATTCGATGGTCGAGTATGTGGACGGCTCGACGCTGGCCCAGCTTGGCAGCCCGGACATGCGCACGCCCATCGCCTATTGCCTGGCCTGGCCCGAACGGATCGTGGCCCCGGCGCCGAAACTTGACCTGGCGAAGCTGGGGCAACTCACCTTCGAGGCCCCGGACCCGGAGCGGTTCCCGGCGCTGCGGCTGGCGCGCGCCTGCCTGGACGGCGGTGCCGGGCTGGCGACCGTGATGAACGCGGCCAACGAGGTCGCGGTCGCGGCCTTCCTGGCCGGGCGCATCGGCTTCCTGGACATCGTCGCCATCGTCGAGCGGGTGATGGAGGGCATCAACCGTCCCGATGCCGGCAGCCTGGACGCCATCATGGCCCTTGATGCCATGGCGCGTGAGCACGCCGGGCGCCTGGTTGCCGGAGGTGCGGCTTGAGCGGGCCGGTCCGAGATACCATGTCCGCAGTGCCGGACGCCGGCCGGTCCCCGGCCTGACGTCATGGTCGCACCGGAGGCAGCATGTTCCTGATCGAGTACGTCATCCCGTTCCTGGCGGTGCTGACCGTCCTCGTCTTCGTCCACGAGATGGGGCACTACCTTGTCGCCCGCTGGTGCGGTGTCAGCGTCGAGGTCTTCTCTGTCGGGTTCGGGCGCGAGATCTGGGGGCGTAACGACCGTCACGGCACCCGCTGGCGGCTGTCGCTGTTCCCGGTCGGCGGCTACGTGAAGTTCCGCGGCGACGTGGGCGCGGCGAGCACGCCCGATGTCGAGGCGAACCGGACGGACACCGATCCGGGCAATTTCCACTCCAAGTCACTGGGCCAGCGTGCGGCCGTGGTCGCCGCCGGGCCGATCGCCAACTTCCTGCTGGCGATCGCGATCTTCTGGATGCTGTTCGTCTCCTTCGGCCAGCCCTTTACCACGGCGCGTGTTTCCGAGGTGGTCGCGGACAGCCCGGCGGCCGAGGCGGGGATGCAGCCCGGTGACCTGATCGTCAGCGCCGGTGGCAGCAGCATCGACAGCTTCGAGGACCTGCGGCGGGTGGTGGCGCTCAACCTCGATTCGCCGATGGAGGTGCTGATCGAGCGCGACGGGCGCGAGCTGTCGCTGCAGGTGCAGCCGCGCGTGGTCGAACTGACTGACCGCTTCGGCAATACCAGCCGTGTCGGCCAGCTCGGCGTGCGTTCGGTCGAGGGCAGCTGGCGCGAACTCGGTCCCGTTGGCGCGCTGACGGAGGCCGTGCGGCAGACCTGGATCGTCGTGACAAGCTCGCTGGAGGCCATAGGCGACATGATCGCCGGCGCACGCCCGCTGGACGAGCTTCGCGGGCCGGCCGGCATCGCCCAGATGTCGGGACAGGCGGCGTCGGTCGGCATCGCCTCGCTGGTGAGCTTCGCCGCATTTCTTTCGATAAGCCTCGGTCTCATCAACCTGTTTCCGATCCCGATGCTGGACGGCGGGCATCTGTTGTTCTATGCCGTCGAGGCGGTGCGAGGGCGCCCGCTGGGAGCGGCAACGCAGGAACTGGGTTACAAGATTGGACTGGCGATGGTGCTGGCGTTGATGGTCCTGGCGACCACCAACGACATTCTTCACCTCGGAGTCGTGGATTTTGTCCGAAACCTGTTTTCCTGACAGGACCGCCTGTAACGGAAGGTGGATCGAAGCGTGAGGTTGCGCCTGATCCTGCTGGCGATGCTGGTCGCGCTGTCACCGTTCACGGTGCAGGCGCAGTCGGCGGTGATTCGCGACATCCTGGTCGAGGGCAACCAGCGCATCGAGGACGAGACCGTCCGCTCCTACATGCAGCTCGAGCCGGGAACCCTGTTCGAACCGCAGCGCCTGGACCGTGCACTGAAGACCCTCTACGGCACGGGCCTGTTCGCCGACGTCACGCTGCGCCGCCAGGGCGACACCCTGGTCGTGAGCGTGGTCGAGAACCCGGTGATCAACCGGCTGGCCTTCGAGGGCAACAAGCTGATCAAGGAAGACCAGCTTCGCACCGAGGTGCAGCTGCGTCCGCGCATCGTCTACACCCGTGCCCGCGTGCAGAGCGACGTGCAGCGCCTGCTGCAGCTCTACCGCCAGAGCGGACGCTTCGCCGCGACCATCGAACCGAAGATCATCCAGCTGCCGCAGAACCGGATCGATCTGGTCTTCGAGATTTCCGAGGGCGAGGCGACCGAGATCGCGGCCATCCGCTTCCTCGGCAACAGGGCGTTCAGCGACACCGACCTGCGCAGTGCCATCGTGACACAGGAGAGCGCGTGGTGGCGCTTCCTGTCCGCCTCCGACGTCTATGACCCGGACCGCATCGCGTTTGACCGCGACCGGCTGCGCCAGTTCTACCAGAAGAGCGGCTACGTCGATTTCCGCGTCGTGTCGTCGGTCGCCGAACTGACGCCCGACAGCGAGAACTTCTTCATCACCTTCACGGTGGAGGAGGGCGAGCAGTACAGGCTCGGCAAGGTCGATCTGAAGGCGGAAATCAGGGATGTCGACGAGGCCACGCTGCGACAGCAGATCCTCGACAAGCCCGGCGAGATCTACAACGGCCAGCAGATCGAGAAGTCGGTCGAGGCCATCAAGTACACGCTGGGACGGCGGGGCTTCGCCTTCGTCGACGTGCGACCGCGCCAGAGGCGCGACCGTGAGAACCGCGTGGTCGACATCACCTACGAGGTGCGCGAGGGGCCGCGCGTCTATGTCGAGCGCGTTGACATCGTCGGCAATACCCGGACGCTCGACCGGGTGATCCGACGCGAGATCCAGCTGATCGAGGGCGACGCCTTCGACACGGCAAAGCTCGACCGCTCGCGCCGGCGCCTGCGCGGCCTCGACTTCTTCGAGAAGCAGGACATCCGTCCCGAGCAGGGCTCGGCGCCCGACAAGGCGGTGCTGAAGGTCGAGGTGGAGGAAAAATCCACCGGCGAACTGTCGATCGGTGCCGGCTTCTCGACCACGGAAGCGATCATCGGCGACATCTCGATCCGGGAGCGCAATTTCCTCGGGCGCGGCCAGGATGTGCGGCTCTCGCTCTCGCTGTCGCTGCGCCGGCGCGAGGTCGACCTGTCATTCACCGAGCCCTATTTCCTGGGCAAGCCGGTCGCGGCGGGTATCGACCTGTTCAACACCAGCATAAACTTCCAGGACGAGTCGTCCTTTGACCAGGACACGACCGGATTCCGTCTCAGGACCGGCTTCTCGCTCACGGAAGCGCTGCGTGCGACGTTCAACTACCAGTTGCGTCGTGACAACATCAAGAACGTGGACAACAAGGCCTCGCTGTTCATCAAGCAGCAGCAGGGCATTTCGCTCACATCGTCGGTGGGCTACGAACTGAAGCTCGACCTGACCGATGATCCGATCAAGCCGACCACCGGTTCGCTGTCGACCTTCGGCCAGGAATTCGCCGGCCTCGGCGGCACCGTCCGGGACGTGAAGTCCCAGGCCCGGCATACGCAGTATTTCGCACTGACCGATGACCTGGTGTTCAGCCAGACTGTCCGCGGCGGTGCCGTCGTCGGCGTGACCAAGGACGTCCGTATCAACCGGCGTTTCTTCATTGGTGGCGATACGTTGCGCGGCTTCGCCCCCAGCGGCATCGGACCACGCGACGTCGCGACCGACGACGCCCTGGGTGGCGAGTTCTTCGTCACCGGCTCCTCGGAGCTGAGCTTCCCGATCGGCCTGCCCGACGAGCTGGGCTTTTCCGGGCGGGTGTTCTCGGACTACGGTACGGCCTTCGGCGTGGTGGCCAATGGCGGCGTGGTCGATGACCGCGCACCCCGCCTGTCGGTCGGTGTGGGCCTGACCTGGTCGTCACCGTTCGGGCCGCTGCTGTTCGACCTTGGCAGGGCCATCGTGAAGAACAACGTCGATGAAACGGAAGTCTTCCGCTTCAGTTTTGGAACACGGTTCTAGGGGTATCCGACATGATGCGCATCGGCCGGCTCGTCGCGTTGCTGGCGGCGATCATTCTCTGCGTCAGCGCCACGGGCACTATGGCCCAGTCCGCCGGCCTTCCCATCGCCACCATGGATTCCCAGCGAATCCTGCGCGAGGCGAAGGCCGCACAGAGCGTGACCTCGCAGATCAAGGTCTTCATCACGCAGCTCGAGAAGCTGGCTGCATCCGAGGAAGCCGCGCTGAAGGCGAAGTCCGAGCAGTTCCGCCAGCAGGCGGCGATCCTGGCGCCCGACGCCCAGCAGCAGCGGCAGCTTGAACTGCAGAAGAGCTATACCGACGCGCAGCGCCTGCTGCAGGAGCGGCGGATCGCCATCGACCGCGTGCGTCAGCAGGCCTTCGAGGTCATGAAGGCACAGGTGCTCTCGATCATCGAGGAACTCCAGAAGGAGAAGTCCTTCATGATGGTGCTGGACCGCTCCGCCTACAGCTGGGCCGCGCCCGAGCTGGACATCACGCCGGAGATCATAAAGCGTCTGGACCGTCGCCTGCCGTCCATGACCGTGGAAAAGCCGCAGGGCTTCTGATGGCCGACCCGCGGTTCCACCGGCGTGCCGGCCCGTTCACGCTGGGCGAACTTGCCGCGCGGACGAAACTGTTCAAGCTGCCCGAAGGTGCCGAAGGCGCGGTCGTCACCGACGTGGCTCCGCTGGAGACGGCGGGGGCCGGCGATCTCAGCTTCCTGGACAACCGCCAGTACCTGAAGGCGCTGGCCGCCACGGCCGCCGGCTTCTGCGTCGTGGCGCCGGAGTTCGCGGACCGTGTACCCCAGGGGTCACTGGCGCTTGTCACGCCGCATCCCTACCTGGCCTACGCCACCATTGCCGGCCTGATCTACCCGGAGGCCGCCGCCGTCGCCGGCGTGCATCCCTCGGCCGTCGTCGACGCATCCGCCGTGCTGGGCGAGGGCGTGCAGGTCGCGGCCGGCGCGGTTATCTGCGCCAGGGCGGAGATCGGCCAGGGCAGCGTGATCGGCCCCAGTGTCACGGTGGGCGAGGGCGTCATCATCGGCGCCGGTTGCCGGATCGATGCCAATGTCAGCCTCGAATGCTGCATCCTGGGCGACCGGGTACACGCCCAGTCGGGGGCCAGGATCGGGACGGCTGGATTCGGCTTTGCGCCGCATCCGGAACGGCATGTGCCGGTGCCCCAGATCGGTCGGGTCATCATCGGCAATGACTGCCAGATCGGTGCGAACAGCTGCATCGCGCGCGGGTCAGGGCATGACACGATCGTCGGCGACAACGTCTGGATCGATAATCTTGTGCAGATCGCCCACAATGTTGAAATTGGATCGGGCTCGATTCTCGTGGCCCAGGTGGGGATCGCAGGGTCTGCCCGGCTCGGACGGTTCGTGCAGGCGGGTGGCCAGTCCGGCATAGCCGGGCATATCCGGCTCGGCGACGGTGTCCGGATCGGCGCGAAGTCCGGGGTGATGAACGATCAGGATGCCGGTGCGACGATCCTGGGCCAGCCGGCGGTCCCGGTGCGGGAGTTCTGGCGGCAACTCGCGGCGCTGAAGCGGCTTTCGGAGAAGAAGGGCAAGGGTGAATGACAGCAGCGGAGGGGGTGGAAGGCGGCATCGGTCCGATCGGCATCAACCGGATCATGCAGATGATTCCGCATCGCTATCCGATGCTGATGGTGGACCGGGTCATCAACATCGTCCCCAATGTGAGCGCGGTCGGCATAAAGAACGTCACCATCAACGAGCCCTATTTCGTCGGGCATTTCCCGGTCCAGCCGGTGATGCCGGGTGTGATGATCATCGAATCCATGGCCCAGACCTCGGCCGTGCTGTTCGCGCAGACCCTCGGCAAGGGCATGGAGGGCAAGGTCGTCTACTTCATGACCATCGACAATTGCCGCTTCCGCCGCCCGGTCGGCCCCGGCGACCAGCTGAAGGTGCACGTGCACAAGTTGCGCGGTCGCGGCACCATGATCTGGAAGATGAAGGGCGAGGCCTTCGTCGACGAGCATCTCGTCGCCGAGGCCGAGTTCGCCGCCATGATACAGGAAGAGCTCTGAATGACCGGATCGGTCCACCCGAGCGCCATCGTCGGCGACAATGTCCGGCTGGGCGCTGACGTCCGGATCGGGCCCTATTGCGTGCTGGATGGTGACATCGACATCGGCGACGGCGTGGAACTGCTGTCGCATGTCGTGGTCGCCGGCCGCACCCGGATCGGCGCGCGGACGAAGATCTATCCCTTCGCCTCGGTCGGGCACGCGCCGCAGGATACCAAGTACGGCGGCGAACCCTCGCGGCTGGAGATCGGCAGCGACTGCATCATCCGCGAGCACGTGACGCTGAACCCGGGGACCGAGGGCGGCGGCATGCTGACCACGGTCGGCAATGGCTGCCTGCTGATGATCGGCTGTCATGTGGCGCATGACTGCCGGATCGGCGATCACTGCATCCTCGTCAACAACGTGACGCTGGGTGGCCATGTCGAGGTGGGCGACTGGGGCATCGTCGGTGGCCTGACCGCGGTCCACCAGTTCGTGAAGATCGGCAAGCACGCCATGATCGGGGGCGCCTCGGCGCTGGGCGGCGGCGTGATCCCCTATGGCCTGGCGCGCGGCAACCTGGCGGCGCTCGACGGTCTGAACCTGGTCGGCCTGAAGCGGCGGAACTTTACCCGCGACGAGATCGCGACCCTTCGGCGCGCCTATCGTTTCCTGTTCGCGCCGGAAGGCACGATGGAGGAGAAGGTGGCGGACGCGGAGAAGCTTTTCGAGGGCGAGGCCGGCGTCAATGACATCCTTGATTTCGTCCGGACCAACTCGGCGCGAGGCCTCTGCCTCCCGCGCAAGGATGCCGACCTCTAGGCTCGGCCTGATCGCCGGCGGCGGGAACGTTCCTGCGGACGTTGCGGCCGCCGCGGAGGCGCGTGGCATGAGCGTCCATGTCCTGGCCTTCGAGGGGGTCACGGACCCGGCGCTGCTGGCCCGCTACCCCCACAGCTTCATCCGCTTCGACAAGGTCGGCGGCACCCTGGCCGCGCTCCGGCAGGCCGGTTGCGATTGCGTCTGCATGGTCGGCAAGGTGGCACGACCCGATTTCGGCAAGCTGCGCCCCGACATGACCGGTATCGGCCTGCTGCCCAGGGTGCTGGCGGCCGCGCGCAAGGGTGATGATGCCCTGCTGCAGGTGCTGGTCGACTTCTTCCAGGGCAAGGGACTGACGGTGTTCGGCGCCCATGACATTGCCGGTGACGTGCTGATCGGCGCAGGACCGATGGGACGCCACCGTCCGGATGACAAGGCCCGCGCCGACATCGCCAAGGCCATGCTGGTGGTGGACCGGCTTGGTGAACTGGATATCGGCCAGGGCGCCGTGGTGCGCGACGGCCTGGTGCTGGCGGTCGAGGCCGCCGAGGGCACCGACCGCATGCTGGATCGGTGTGTCGGGCTGGTGGCGGGGTCTGGCGGCGTGCTGGTCAAGCTGACCAAGCCGGGACAGGACCGTCGTGTCGACCTGCCGACCATCGGCGTCGAGACCGTCAGGCGCGCCCACGCCGCCGGTCTGGCGGGTATCGCCACCGAGGCCGAGGCGTCGATGGCGGTGGATCGTGCGGCGACGATCCGGGTGGCCGACGAACTCGGACTGTTCATCACCGGTGTGAGGCGCGGGGAGGTCTGACGGTGGATCCGGTCCGGGTCATGCTGGTGGCCGGCGAGCCCTCCGGCGACGTGCTGGGCGCGCGTCTGATCGAGGGACTGCGCGACCTGGCCGGCGACCGGCTGGAGGTGATCGGCGTGGGCGGCGCGGAGATGGCGCGCCAGGGCCTGGCCAGCATCTTCCCGATGGAGACGCTCTCGGTCATGGGCCTGTTCGAGGTACTGCCGCGGGCGCTGCGTCTGCGCCGCTGAATCGCCGAGGCCGAGGCGCTGGTCCGCGAGGCGCAGCCGGACTGCATCGTCACCATCGATTCGCCCGGCTTCAATCGCCGCCTCGTCGGGCGCATCCAGGACCTGGACATCCTGAAAGTGCACTACGTGGCGCCGTCGGTCTGGGCCTATCACCCGCACCGGGCAAAGAAGGTCGCCGCGCTCTACGACCACCTGCTGACCCTGCTGCCGTTCGAGCCACCGCTGTTCGAGATCGAGGGCCTGCCGGCCAGTTTCGTCGGCCATCCGGCCATCGAGGCGGAACAGCGCTGGAAGGGCGATCCGCGCCAGTTCCGCAAGGACCACGGCATCCCGAGCCATGTGCCGGTGATCGGCGTGCTGTTCGGCAGCCGCCGGGGCGAACTGCGCCGGATGGGGGGCATCTTCATCGATTCCCTGCGCGAGGTGCTGCGCGCCGCGCCTGACGCGGTGATCGTCGCGCCGACCCTGCCGGCGCTTGAGCCGGAGGTGACGGCGCTGCTCCGCACGCTCGACGCGAAGTTCGTCGTCGTCGCACCGGAGCGGAAGATGGATGCCTTTCACGCCGTCGATGTCGCGCTGGCAGCGTCGGGCACGGTGGCGCTGGAACTGGCGCTCGCCGGTACGCCGGCGGTGGTCGCCTACCGCCTCAACCCGCTGACGGCGGCCATCGCGAAGCGGGTGCTGACCATCCGGTGGGCCAGCCTGGTGAACATCCTGATGAAGGACACCATCGTGCCGGAGCTGCTGCAGGACAATTGCCGAGCCGACCGTATCGCGCCGGCGCTGGTCCAGGCGCTGGGTGACAGCGCCGCACGCGACCGCCAGATCGAGGCCGGTCGCATCGTTGGCGCCATGCTGAAACCCGGGGAGCTTTGGCCTTCGGGCAAGGCGGCACGCGTGGTAATGAATCTCATCGACCAGCGGAAAGGGACCTGAAATGGACGGCGCACGGCTGTTGCACACCATGATCCGCGTCAAGGACATGGACCGCTCGCTCGACTTCTACACCCGCCTGATGGGCATGAAGCTGTTGCGGAAGAAGGATTTCCCGACCGGCGAGTTCACCCTGGCATTCGTCGGCTATGGCGACGAGATCGACAGCACGGTGATCGAGCTGACCCACAACTGGGGACAGCAGGAACCCTATGCGCTCGGCACCGGCTTCGGCCACCTGGCCATCGGCGTGCCCGACATCTACGCCACCTGCGCGGCGCTGGAAAAGGAAGGTGTTCCGATTCCGCGTGCGCCCGGACCGATGAAGCACGGTGGTTCGGTGATCGCCTTCATCGAGGATCCGGACGGCTACAAGATCGAACTGATCGAACGGAAGCCGATGGCGGCCTGAGGCCACTGGCTGATCGATGCAGGGGCCGGGGACGGCAATCCGGCCGGAGAGGGCAGGGGAGGCCCGACCATGGAACTCTATGACGTGATGCGGACGACGTTCGCGTGCCGCGATTTCACCGACGATCCGGTCAGCGACGAGACGCTGTACGGCATTTTCGAGAATGCACGGTTTGCCCCCAGCGGCGGCAACCGGCAGGGCAACAAGGTCATCGTCGTGCGCGACCCTGCCACCAAGGCCGAGCTGTCGCGCCTGGCCGAGCCGGGCGCGAAGCGTTACATCGCCCAGGTGAAGGCCGGCGAGAGCCCGTGGAACTCGGTGCACCCGACCAGCGTGA
This sequence comes from Pseudomonadota bacterium, assembly GCA_036154895.1. Classification (GTDB taxonomy): domain Bacteria; phylum Pseudomonadota; class Alphaproteobacteria; order Minwuiales; family Minwuiaceae; genus Minwuia. The sequence goes on along the minus strand of JAYZWD010000047.1, from coordinate 205,571 downwards.
CGCCGGAGATCGCCGCAGCGACACCGCCTCCGGCAGTGCTGACCAAGCCGTTCATCAAGGCGCCGGTTGTGCTGGTGTTCATCGTCGATCTCGGCCTCGTTGCCTCGCTGGACAAGGAACTGGACCGCGTCGGCGTGATCAGCGGCGGTTCGGTCTACCCGTTCGTCTGGAACGTGCTGCTGGGGGCGCGGCAGGCCGGACTGGGTGGCACGATCACCACCCTGGCCGTGGCGCAGGAGCCCGAGCTGAAGCGGCTGCTGGGCATTCCGGCCGAGTTCGCCGTTGCCGCGGTCATGCCGCTGGGCAGGCCGGTGAAGCAGCTGACGAAGCTGAAGCGCAACCCCGTCGAGGACATTGTCGCGATGGAGCGGTTCGGCGGGGTGCCGTTGAAGGCGGGCTGAGCCTCAGCCCGCCAGAAGCACCAGCGCCAGCCCGAGGCCGGCGAGAAACAGCGCCAGCGCCAGTCGCCGGACCACCGGCGGCAGCGTCTGGCGCTGGTTGTCGTTCGCGCCCCGCGGCAGGTCGCGCGGGGCGGAGATCACCGTGTGCAGCCGCGCCTGGGCAATGCCGATGCGGGGCCCCCTGGGGGACCCCGAACCGGCAGCGCCTGGGCGGCCACGCGCCATGGTGTCAGCGCTGGTGGATCGGGACGTAGGGACGACGCGGCGCGCCGATGTAGAGCTGGCGCGGACGACCGATCTTCTGGTGCGGGTCCTCCAGCATCTCGGCCCACTGCGAGATCCAGCCGACGGTGCGTGCCAGCGCGAACAGCGGCGTGAACATCTCCACCGGGAAGCCCATCGCCTTCAGGATGATGCCCGAGTAGAAGTCGACGTTCGGATAGAGCTTCTTCTCGATGAAGTACTCGTCCTCCAGCGCCACCTTTTCCAGCTTCATCGCGATCTGCAGCAGCGGATCGTTCTCGACACCCAGCTGGCCCAGCACCTCGTGACAGGTCTTCTGCATCACCTTGGCGCGGGGGTCGTAGTTCTTGTAGACGCGATGGCCGAAGCCCATCAGGCGGAACGGATCGTCCTTGTCCTGGGCCTTCTTGACGAACTCGCCGACGCGATCCGGGGTCTGGATCTCGTTCAGCATCTTCAGCACGGCCTCGTTGGCGCCGCCATGGGCCGGACCCCAGAGGCTGGCGATACCGGCGGCGATGCAGGCGAACGGGTTGGCGCCCGAAGAGCCGGCGAGGCGGACGGTCGAGGTCGAGGCGTTCTGCTCGTGGTCGGCGTGCAGGATGAAGATCTTGTCCATGGCCTTGGCCAGGATCGGGTCGACCCGGTAGGACTCGGCCGGGACGGCGAACATCATGTCCAGGAAACGCTCGGCGAAGTTCAGGTCGTTCTTCGGATACACGAACGGCTGGCCGACCGAGTACTTGTAGGCCCAGGCCGCGATGGTCGGCATCTTCGCCAGCAGGCGGAACTGCGCGATCTCGCGCTGGCGCGGATCGTTGATGTCGGTGGAGTCGTGGTAGAAGGCGCTCATGCCACCGACGACGCCGGTCATGATGGCCATCGGGTGGGCGTCGCGACGGAAACCGCGGAAGAAATAGTTCATCTGGTCGTGCAGCATCGAATGCCGGGTGACCGTGTTGACGAACTTGTTCTTCTCTTCTGCCGACGGCAACTCTCCGTTCAGCAGCAGGTAGCAGACTTCCAGGTAGTCGGACTGTTCGGCCAGTTCCTCGATGGCATAGCCGCGATGCAGCAGAACGCCCTCGTCACCGTCGATATAGGTGATCGCCGACTGGCAGCTGGCAGTCGAGGTGAAACCGGGATCGTACGTGAACATGCCTGTCTGGCCGTACAGCTTCCGGATATCGATGACATCGGGGCCGACGGTTCCGGACAGGACATCGAATTTTTGGCTCGAGCCGGCGCCGACCGCTACGGTCGCGCTGCCGTTGTTTTTCGCTCCGCTCATGAAATGACCCCCGTCGTTTGCAGTGTGAAGCTACGCATGCGGCGGCCACAAGGCCCGACCGGCGTGCGGCATTATAACGAAAGCAGGCCGTCCGCAAATGACGACGTTTGCACTGCCGTATGCGTTCCGCGGGCTTGTCGCCCGAAGCCGCTGCATCAGCGGCGTTGCGGGGTGCCTCCGCCGGCAAGGGCGGTGCCGATGGCCGCCAGAATCAGCCCGCAGGCGATCAGTTCGGCCAGGCCGAGACGCTCACCCAGCAGGATCGCGGAGGCACCGAGGCCGCAGACCGGGACCAGCAGCATGGACAGCGACGACGTCTTTACCGGCAGGCGGCGGACCAGCCACAGGTAGGCGCCAAGGCCGAAGACCTGCGCGATCAGGCCGGCATAGAGCGTTGCCGCAATGGCCTGCCAGGAGACCGCGCCGATGCTCCCGAACTCCGGCAGTGCGAGCAGTGTCATGGGGACCGTGCCGATGATCAGCTGCCATGTCAGCATCGGCAGGTGCGCGATCCGCCACTGCACGTGTTTCTGCCAGACCGTGCCGAACGCGAAGGCCAGCGCGGCGCACACCATCACCAGCGCACCCACCGGGGCCTCGCCCAGGCGCACGATGTCGTCGCCCATCAGGACCGCCAGCCCGCCCATCGCCAGCAGCAGGCCGATGATCCGCCATGTTGTCACGCGCTCGCCCAGCAGCGGTATGCCCATCAGGAAGGCCCAGACCGGCATGGTGTAGGCGATCAGGGCGGCACGGCCGGCCGGCAGCAGCGACACGCCGACAGCCGAGAAGTAAAGCCAGGCCGCGACGTTGAAGACGCCCGCGATGACCAGTGCGCGCCACTGGTCGCGCGGCACCCGCAGGCTGTGTCCGCATGCCAGCGTGATCACGACCATCGCGGACGCCGACAGCAGGGAGGTGATGGATCGGAAGGGGAGGATGGGGATCTCGCTGACCGCGATCTTCATGGTCGGCCAGAGCAGGCCCCAGCACATTACCAGGCCGAAGAAGACGGCCAGGGTACGTACGCGTTCGGTGGGGGAACCCTGCGCCAGATCGGTCATGGCGCCGGACGATAGACGACCGTCGTGGCGCGGCAAGCGGAAGCTGGCGGGCAGGGTGACGCAGCGCGCTGTACCGCATTCCGCGACGTCAACCCGGGTGGTCACCGCTGATTGCCGGGCGATGTGATGCGAATGATTGTCATTCGTGTTGCGTTGGCGACGTCAAAGCGATAATGAAACGCAGTTTCACAAACAGTCCGATCACGGGAGAACGTCCTCATGTTTCTTCGCAAGGTAGCCGGTCGCGTCGCCGCGCTTGCGCTCGCAGGTGCAGTCGCCCTGCCGGTGACGGCGCATGCCGCGGAAGAGGTCAATCTCTACACCTATCGCCAGCCGGAACTGATGAAGCCCCTGCTGGACGCGTTCACCGCCGAATCCGGGATCACGGTGAACATGGTCTATGACAACAAGAGCCTGACCGAGCGGTTGAAGGCCGAGGGGGAGAACACGCCGGCCGACCTGGTGATCACCGCCAATGCCGGGCGCCTTGTCGAACTGGTGTCCGAGGATCTCGTGCAGCCGGTGACCTCGCCGGCGCTCGACGCCGCCGTGCCGGCGCATCTGCGCGATCCCGAGGGGCGCTGGTACGCCATCACCAAGCGCAGCCGCATCGTCTATGCCAGCCGCGAGCGTGTGCCGGCGGACACGCAGATCACCTACGAGGACCTGGCGGATCCGAAGTGGAAGGGGCGGATCTGCACCCGGCCGCTGACCCACGAGTACACGATCGACCTGATCGCCTCGCTGATCGCCAAGCACGGCGAGGCCTGGACCGAGACCTGGCTGAAGGGCTTCGTGGCCAACCTGGCCCGCAAGCCCCAGGGCAATGACCGCGGCCAGATCTCGGCGGTGGCGCAGGGTGTCTGCGATATCGCCGTCGGCAATACCTACTACTACGGGCTGATGCTGGCCAATCCGGAGCAGAAGGCGGACGCGGAGATGGTGCGCCCGACCTTCCCGAACCAGTCCGGTGACGGCGCGCACATGAACGTCACCGGCGCGGCCGTGACGAAGCACGCGAAGCATCCGGAGAACGCGCGGAAGCTGATCGAGTTCCTGGTCAGCCCCGAGGCCCAGGCGATCTACGCGGCGCAGAACTTCGAGTTCCCGGTGGTCGAGGGCGTGCCCAGCGACCCTGTGATCGCCGTGTTCGGAAACTTCACCGAGGACACGCTGAACGTCGCCGAGATCGGTGCCCACCGGCCCGCGGCGGCCCGGCTGGTCGATCGCTCCGGTGCCGCCGGCTGAGCCACGCGGCCGCGACCTGCCCCAGCGTCATGGCGCCGCGCCGTGACGCTGGGCCTGTACGCGAACGGTCCGCGGCACTAGGACCGGCGTCCTGATGGGGGCTCAGGCAGACATCTCCGTTTCGGCGGAGCGAGGATTTCGCACGGGGTCGGCCGGTGTGGCCGGCCTCGTCGCCTTTCCGGTCATCGGGCTGGTGGCGCTGCCGCTCTGTGCGCTGGTGGTCTTTGCCCTGGACGTCGAGGCCGGCATCTGGCCGCACCTGATCGCCACCGTGCTGGGCGGGTATGCCCGGACCACCACACTGCTGGCGGCCGGCGTCGGTGTCGGGGTCGCCGCCGTGGGGGTCGGTGCGGCCTGGCTGGTCGCAATCCACGAATTCCCGCTGCGGCGACAGTTCGAATGGGCCCTGATGCTGCCGCTGGCGGCACCGTCCTATATCGTCGCCTTCGTCTACACCGATTTCCTCGACTATACGGGGCCGGTGCAGAGTGGCCTGCGGGCGCTGTTCGGCTGGCGCAACGCGCTCGACTACGATTTCCCGGCCATTCGCACCCTGCCGGGCGCCATCGTCGTGCTGGTCCTGGTGCTCTATCCCTATGTCTACCTGCTGGCGCGGACGGCGTTCCTGGCGCAGTCGCGCGCGACGCTGGACGCCGCCCGCATGCTGGGACACGGACACGGTGCCGCGTTCCGCCGCGTGGCGCTGCCCATGGCGCGGCCGGCCATCGTGGTCGGCGTGGCGCTGGCGCTGATGGAGACGCTGAACGAGTACGGTACGGTGGACTTCTTCGCCGTCACCGTGTTCTCCACGGGCATCTACCATGTCTGGCTCAACATGCACTCGATCGAGGGCGCGGCCGGCCTGGCCCTGATGCTGGTCGGGGCCGTCGCCGGCCTGCTGTGGCTGGAGCGGCGCGCCAGGGCCGACCGGCGCTTCGCCGACCCGAGGCAGGCGCGCGGGGTGACGCCGCGTGTCCGGCTCACCGGGATTCGCGCCTGGCTGGCGATGCTGGGCTGTGCCTTGCCCGTCATCCTGGGCTTCGTGCTGCCGTTCGGCCTGCTGGTCTGGATGTCCTGGCGGCGCATGGGCGGCCTGTTCACCGGCGATCTCGGACCGGCGCTGCTGAATTCGCTGCAGCTGTCCGCCGCCGCGGCCGGTGTCGTCTGCCTGCTGGCGCTGTCGCTCGGCTTCGCCAACCGGACCGGTCGCTCGCGCCTGCTGCAGGGCAGCAGCCGGGTCGCCTCCGTGGGCTATGCCATTCCGGGTTCGGTGCTGGCCGTCGGCGTGCTGGCACCGCTCGCCGCCTTCGACAATGCCGTCGACGGCCTGATGCGCGACTGGTTCGGCGTCTCCAGCGGGCTGTTGCTGTCCGGCTCGCTGTTCGCACTGCTGTTCGGCTGTTCCGCGCGGTTCATCGCGGTGGGGCACGGCGCCATCGAGGCCGGGTTCGAGCGGATCCCGCGCAGCCACGACGATGCGGCGCGCCTGCTGGGCTGCCGCCCGCTCGCGCTGATCCCGCGCCTGCACTGGCCTGCCCTGCAGTCCAGCGTGCTGACAGCGGCGCTGCTGGTCTTCGTCGACACCATGAAGGAACTGCCGATGACTCTGGCGCTGCAGCCCTTCAACTTCCGCACGCTGGCGACGATCTCGCACCAGTACGCCTCCGACGAGCGCTTCGAACAGGCCGCGCCGGCGGCCCTCGCGATCGTCATCGCCGGCGTGATCCCTGTGATCCTGCTCAGTCGCACGATCCGTACCACCGCGCGAACCGGCGGGTGAGAACCGCAACCCTTCCTTAAGCCTGATGGGGCAGGGTTGGCGGGACATTTCCCCGGATCGAGCCGTGTCCAGCAAACCGAAACGCGAGACCGCCGAAGAGCAGGGTCCCGAGTATCTCGCGGCCATCGCGCACGAATTGCGCAACGGGCTGGGCGGGCTGCTGGGCGTCTCCGAACTGCTGCTGGCAACCGAACTGGACGAGCGCCAGCGCGAACTTGTGGGGTCGATCCGCGACTGCGGCGACGGCCTGCTGAAGCTGGTGCGCGACGTGCTGGACTTCGGCAACCTGGATGGCGGCATGTTCCAGCTGGAAAATGCCCCGTTCGACCCGATCGACACCATCCACCACGTCCAGCGTGTGATGGGCCCCAGGGCCACCGCCAAGGGACTGGTGTTCGAGACCCGCGTCGGTGCCGGCGTGCCCGTTGCGGCCGTCGGCGACCGCGACCGCATCTGCCAGGTGCTGTTCAACCTGATCGGCAATGCGGTGAAGTTCACCGACGGTGGCCATATCTGGCTGGAGGTGAACGGACGCAATCTCGGTGCCGCCTTCGAACTGACCGTCGAGGTCACCGACACCGGTTGCGGCATCGCGACCGAGGACCTGGACAAGGTCTTCCTGCCGGCCCGGCAGACCGCCGAAGGACGACGCCGTGGCGGTGCGGGGCTGGGCCTGGCGATCACACGTGCCCTGGTCGAGCGCATGGGTGGCAGCCTGGAGGTCGAGAGCGACCCCGGTCTGGGTTCGCGTTTCCGCTTCGCCGTGCGCCTGCGCCGCGCCGAGCCGCCACCGCTGCCGCCGCGCCGTGACGAGGCCGGTCTGGCGGCGCCCGGGCTCCAGGTGCTTGTGGCTGACGACAATGCCATCAACCGCGAACTGCTGGAGACCATGCTGCGCCACCTGGGACACCGGGTGCACAGCGTGGCGGACGGGGAGGCGGCGGTGGCCCGTGCCGGCCGCATTCCCTACGACCTGATCCTGATGGACATCCGCATGCCCGGCCTGGACGGTATCGCCGCGACACGGGCAATCCGTTCGCGTGACGGCGCCCGGCCGGTGATCCTGGGCATCAGCGGCCATGATTCGGCGACGCACGGCGAGGCATTCCGTGCCGCGGGCATGGACGGCATGCTGTCCAAGCCCCTGCACCTGGCCGAACTCGCCGCGGTCATCACGGACCTCGCGCCGGTGCTTGCCGCGCGCAACGGCGAACCGGCGCCCGATCCGGGACCGGCCAGCCCCGACAGCCCGCTCTGGCCGGTGCTGGAACGCATCCGTGCCCTGGGCGGCGCGCCTTCCCGCGACTGAGCGTGCCTACTGGCAGGTAGGTACGGTCATGGCTATAACCTGACCGGACTTACGCGAACGTCGGTGCGCGGTGCCGCCACCGCGCCTTTCCGGGGAGAGAGAGGACACCATGGGCTTTCAGCGCGAGATCTTCAGCGAGGATCACGAGATCTTCCGCAATTCCTTCCGGCGCTTCCTCGAGGACGAGATCGCCCAGCACCACGACAAGTGGGAAGCCCAGGGCTATGTCGACCGCTCGGCCTGGCTGCGCGCGGGCGAACTCGGCTTTCTCTGCACCTCGATCCCGGAGGAATTCGGCGGCTCGGGTGCCGACCGTCTCTACAGCGCGATCATCATGGAGGAGGTCCAGCGCCTCAACCTGACCGGCCTGGGCTTCGGGCTGCACAACGACATCGTCGCGCCGTACATCAACGCCTATGGCTCCGAGGAGCAGAAGAAGAAGTACCTGCCCAAGATGGCGACCGGCGAGATGATCGGCGCCATCGCCATGTCGGAGCCGGGAACGGGCTCGGACCTGCAGGGCGTGCGCACCACCGCGCTGAAGGACGGCAACGAGCTGGTGGTCAACGGCCAGAAGACCTTCATCACCAATGGCTGGAATGCCGACGTGGTGATCGTGGTGGCCAAGACCGACCCCAGCCAGGGCGCCAAGGGCATCTCGCTGGTGCTGCTGGAGCGTGACGACGCCGGTTTCGACAAGGGTCGCCGGCTGAAGAAGCTGGGCCTGAAGGCGCAGGACACCTCCGAGCTGTTCTTCGACAATGTCCGCATCCCCGCCGACCGCATCCTGGGCGACGAGGGCAAGGGCTTCATCTACCTGATGCAGGAACTGGCCTGGGAGCGCATCCAGGTCGCGATCTCCGCCGCGCAGGCGATGGAGACCGCGGTCGAGCTGACCGTCGAGTACTGCAAGGAGCGCAAGGCGTTCGGCAAGCCGCTGATCGAGATGCAGAACACCCGCTTCAAGCTGGCGGAGATGAAGACCATCGCCAAGGTGGCGCGCACCTTCGTCGACGACTGCCTGGTCAAGGTGGTCGACGGCCAGCTGGACGCCGAGACCGCGTCGATGGCGAAGATGTGGTGCTCCGACATGCAGAACAAGGTGGTCGACGAGTGCCTGCAGCTCTTCGGCGGCTACGGCTTCATGTGGGAATACCCGATCTCGCGCATGTACGCCGACGCCCGCGTGCAGCGGATCTATGCCGGCACCAACGAGATCATGAAGGAAATCATCGCCCGCGGTCTCTGACCCGGCGCGGGGATCAGGTCCGCGCCGCCTCCGCCGTCATGGCGGCATCGGCGCGGGCCGCCCGCTTCAGCCAGCCGACGAAGCGTTTCAGCGGCTCGCGCATCGGTCCCGGCCGGCGCACCAGGTGATATCCGGTGCGCATGTCGGGGTCGTCATCCTCGAACAGCACCACCAGCCGTCCCGCCGCGATGTCGTCCTCGACAAACACCCGCGCGGTGCAGGCGACACCCTGACCCTCCCTGAGCGCCGACAGCATCATGTAGCCGGGCAGGTGGACGATGTCGTGCTTGTCCTCGACCTTCACGCCACGGGCCGCCAGCCACAGCAGCAGTTCATCGGTGCCGACCTCCTGCAACCAGGGCAGGTTCGTCAGGTCCTGGGCCGTCTCGATGGCCTTGCCGGCGACCAGCGCCGCGGCGGCGACCACGGCAAAGCGCGACGGCAGGAACGGCTCGCTCTCCACGCCTGGCCAGTCGCCGTCGCCGAAGCGGATCGCCAGGTCGTAGCTGTCGCGCCTGAGGTCCACCATGTCGGCGGACGGGTTCAGCATCAGTTCGATGTTCGGGTTCTCGGCGCGGAAGGTGGCGATGCGCGGCATCAGCCAGCTCATCGCGAAGCTCGGTGTCAGCGAGATCTTCAGCGGTCGCACGGCGTCAGAGGCACGGAAGGCGGCGACGGTCTCCCGGATGGTGCCGAAGCCTTCCAGCAGCCCGGTGGCGAGGCGCTGGCCGTCGGCGGTCAGCACCACGCCGCGACCCTCCCGCTGCATCAGCGGGACCCCCATCCAGTCCTCCAGCCGGCGCACCTGCTGGCTGACCGCGACGTGGGTGACATTCAGCTCGCGCCCTGCGGCGCTGTAGCTGCGATGGCGGGCCGCCGCCTCGAACGCCCGCAACATGGCGAAGGGCGGCATGGCGGGTCCGCTCATCTGTAACCTCCGCTTACAGATGAAAACTATTCCTGACTAGCAGATCGGGGGTCGCGATGTCATCTCCACGGCCAACGGAATTGACCACCAACGGCCAGCCACAGAGGAGCGACCCGATGTTCGAACTGTTCGCCCGGACCTGCATGTCCGCCACCCGCCTCGACGTGATGGCGCCCGCGATTCGCCCCGCGGCCATTGCCGCCGCCGCGCCCGCGATCCTGCGGCCGAGCCTGTTCGGCGCGCTGATGCGGATGTTCCGCCCCGCGCACTGAGGCGGCTGTCCGTCGACATTCGAAGGCCCCGGATGCCATGTGGTGTCCGGGGTCTTTTGGCCTGTCTGAATGTTAGGTCGGCAGTTGCCGTAGGCGGCCCTTGAACGGAATCGAGAATGTCGCTGGTGGGCTGATCAAGTCGACCTGACGCCGAATTTCGTCGAAGCGTCTGAAAAGGACTGATGCCTGCATCAATCGATCAAGCTTTGCTACACCCGGCTCCACAAAGAACCCAACCAGACGGGCGTCCCGGAACGCCTGCCTTTCCGCTGCATTCCGGAGGATTCGGATATCTGCGGAAATCACCACCCAGCCTCCCTCCAAGCCCAACGCCGCCATCCAGTCGACATCCTTGATGGACGGCTCGAACCGATCTCTCAGCGCTACGGCAGAATGTTCCGGCGCCAGCAAGATGTTCGCCGCGTGAGCGATACGCGGAGGTAAGTTGTTGTCGAAAAACAGCTTCAAGCCGCCAGGCGCTCTTCGAAGGCCACCGCGTCGCGTACATCCACGACAGGCACTTCGAATGCAGCCGCAGCTGCGCGGATCGAGCCTTCGGCATTGACCGCCCGAGCGAGCGTTGCTGTCGGTACGCCGGACGCATTGGCTATGGGTTGTCCGAATGACCGCTCGGGATCGACGACGATGCTGTCCCGACCATCGTAGGGTCGCCAGCGAGCCGGGCGATCACCGTCGAAATCAAGATCCCGGAAAGTTGGTTCGATGACTTTCCTGAAGGTCCATTGTCCCAGACGCAAATCCATCAGGCCGTCGTCGTTGGCTTCTTCCGCAAGGTCAAGAAATATGGTCCGCCCATCGGTTCGGAATCGCGCACTTGAGAACGGCCGGTCAGTTTCGAGCACTGCAGACGCGCGCTGATGGCAAAGTCGAAGTGTGTGCAGTCCCACTCCGCGACCAATGAACAGGAGTGCAACCCTCAGTTCCATCAGGTCCCGGAAACTCAGATATGCCGCACCGTCGTCGAGATGGATGTCAGGCGACCATATTGGATCATACCGGCGGCGACCGCCTTTGGTCGATGCCTTGTAGCCCGTCATCCAGCGACGAATTGATTCGGATCGCCCTCCCAGCAGCCTTGCCGCTTCGGCCAGTGAATATAGCCCGATACCGACCAATCCCGGGCCGCGGGCATACTGTCTGTCTTCGTGAATGTCAGAAAGCCGGTTCATGACGTCCAATATAGCGTCGTCGAACCGTTCGCGGTGAAATTCATAGGTCCGTGTCGCCCTTCAGCAGGCGCTGGACGATGGTGCGGCGCAGGATCTCGTTGGTGCCGTCCGCGACGTTGATGATGCGCAGCGCGTGCCAGGCGTCGACCAGCCCGACCTCGTTGGTGAAGCCCATGGCGCCGTGGGTCTGCATGGCGCGGTCGACGGCGCGGACGCCGGTCTCGACCGACCAGGTCTTGGTCATCGACAGCTCCTTGATCGCCGGCTCGCCGGCATCCAGCAGCTTCGTGACATTGAGGCCCATCAGGTGTGCGCCGTGCAGTTCCATGGCCGAGGTGGCCAGCGGGAAGGTGACGCCCTGGTACTCTGAGATTGTGGTGCCAAAGGCCTCCCGCGCCTTGGAATACTCCAGCGCCAGTTCCAGCGCCCAGCGCCCCAGGCCGACCGCGCGGGCGGAGTTGTAGACCCGGCCCAGCGAGACACCGTAGAGCGCCGTGGCGAAGCCGTTGTGCAGTTCGCCGACCAGCTGCCACGGCTCGACGCGCAGCCCCTCGAAGCGCAGTTCCGCCTCGTCGCCGCCGATATGGCCGAACATCTTCACGATGCGCTGCACCTCGAAGCCCGGTGCCGAGGTTGGCACCAGGAAGGCGGAGATGCCGCCCTTCTTCTTCGCCGCGCGCTCCGGGTCGGTGACCGCAAACAGGATGCAGTAATCGGCGATGGGGGAATTGGTGGTCCAGATCTTCCGTCCCTCGATCACCCAGCCGTCGCCGTCGGGCACGGCCTTCGTGCGGATCATGGTGGCGTCCGAACCGGCGCCCGGCTCGGACAGGCCGAAGCACATGCCCTTCGCGCCCGACATCAGCGGTTCCAGGATCTCGTCGCGGGCGCGGTCGGTGACCTTTTCCAGCAGGCGGCTGGGGCCGAAGGCCCAGTGGCTGATCGCGTAGAGCATCAGCCAGTTGTGCGGGCCGCAGAAATGGAACAGCGCCTGCCAGCCGGAATAATAGGCCTGCATGCCCAGCCCGCCGCCGCCCAGGTGTTCGGGTACGCACATCTGGTAATAGCCGGCCTCGGAGGCGGCCATGCGCACCTCCCGGATCAGCTCGACCACCGGCGGCGACAGCCGGCCGTCGGCCGCATAGAGCTTCCGCCCGTCCTCCAGCAAATTCTTGTGGCGCTGGTGGCGCGGCAGGATCTCCTTCCTTGCGAAGGCGATCAGGCCCTCGGTGACCTGCTGCACGTCCTCGGGCAGTTCAAACGCGATGGCTGCCACGGCATCCTCCCCTGATGTCGTCCCTCTCCCGGCCGAAGTCTGGACCGGCGCGGGGGCGGGGAGAAGTCCCGATCCGTCAGAAGCTGCTGTGCGGTTCGTTCAGGAAGGCGATCTCTTCCGGCGTCGACACCCTGCCGAGCACGGCATTGCGATGCGGGAAGCGCCCGAAGCGGGCGATGATCTCGTGGTGGCGCTCCACCGCGAACTTCGCCTCGGGGCTGAGGTCGGGCATGGCGCCGAACAGTTCCAGCGACCGCTCCTGCATCGCCAGGTCCTCGGAATGCTCGAAGGGCAGGTAGAGGAAATGCCGTCGTTCGGCGGGCAGTGCCCTGTCGTGGCCGCGGTCGATGGCGGCTTTCGCATGTGCCAGGGCAAGGCTGTCGCTGGCCCAGCTGCGCGGGTCGCCGCGGAACATGTTGCGCGGGAACTGATCCAGCACGATCACCAGCGCCAGCGCACCCTCCGGCGTCGCCATCCAGCCGGCCAGCGCGCCCGACACGGCCTCGGCATGCAGCGCGCCGAAGTCGGCGATGATCCGGCGGTCGAGCGCGTCGTCCCTGGTCCAGTACTGCTCGGGCCGCAGTTCCTCGAACCAGAAGCGCAGCACCTCCGCGATCCGCACATCTTCCATCCCGTCTCTCCCCGCGCTATCTCGAACCCATGGCAGGAAAGGGCAGGACTGGCGGCCCGGCAACCCCGGAGGCGCGGAAATGCGACTGAGCGTGCTGGACCAGAGCCCGATCCGCTTTGGCTGCACGCCGGCGCAGGCGATCCGGGAATCGGTGGAGCTGGCGCAGCTCTGCGACCGTCTCGGCTTTCATCGCTACTGGCTGGCCGAGCATCATTCCTCCGGCGGCCTGGCCGGCACCGCGCCGGAAATCCTGATCGGCCACATTGCCCAGGCGACGCGGCATATCAGGGTGGGCTCGGGCGGCGTGATGCTGAGCCACTATGCGCCGCTGAAGGTCGCCGAGTGTTTCCGCGTGCTGGAGGCGCTGCACCCCGGCCGGATCGACCTCGGCATGGGGCGCGCGCCGGGCAGCGACTACCGCACCATGCAGGCAATGCGTGTCGGGCCGGGTCACGCCGACATTGACGATTATCCCAGGCAAGTCATGGATGTGGTGAGCTTTCTTGAGGGATCGCTTCCGGATAATCACCCCTTTCGCGGCATCGAGGCCCAGCCGTCGGGCGAGAGCGCGCCGGAGGTCTGGCTGCTTGGCTCGACCGCGGACAGTGCGAGCTATGCCGCGCATTTCGGCCTGCCATTCTCGTTCGCGCACTTCATCAACCCGGAGGGCGGCGACCGGGTGCTGGAGGCCTGGCGCCAGCACTACCGGCCCTCGGCGCGCTGGCCGGAGCCCGTCGCCTCGGTTGGCGCCTTCGCGCTGGCGGCCGATACACAGGCCGAGGCCGAGTACCTGATTCGCTCCCGCGACCTTTGGCTGCTGCGCCTGATGAAGGGCGAACTGGGGCCGTTCCCGACGCCGGAACAGGCGGAGGCCTATCCCTATTCGCCGCACGATTACGCGATCATCGAGGCCAATCGCGACCGCTCGATCTTCGGCACGCCGGACGTGGTGCGCGCGAAGCTGGAAGCGCTGGCGGCGAAGTACGGCGTCGACGAGCTGGTCGTCGTCACCATCAGCCACGACTTCCAGGCCCGGAAGCGCTCCTACGAACTGCTGGCCGGCGCCTTCGACCTGACGGCACGGGCTGCGGCATGACGGCGGCGACGGCGACGGACGGCGCGGTTGCCGGCCACCGGCAGGGCGGGGGCCGTGCCTGGCTGGTCTGGGGACTGAGCGCCGTCTGCTTCGGCTACGCCTTTTTCCTGCGCGCCTCGCCCTCGGTGATGGTCGATCCGCTGATGGCGACGTTCTCGGTCGGCGCGGCGATCACCGGCAATCTCGCGGCGCTGTACCTCTACGTCTATGCCGGCCTGCAGATCCCCATCGGCATCCTGCTGGACCGGACGGGGCCACGGAAGCTGCTGACCGGCGGCATGGCGCTGGCGGCGGCAGGCGCGCTGACTTTCGCCATAGCGGACGACATCTGGGTGGCATATGTCGGTCGCCTCGCCATCGGGGCCGGGTGCGCGGTGAGTTTCATCTCCGGCCTGACGATAGCCGCCGCCTGGTTCCCGCCCCGGCGCTTCGGCATGTTCTCGGGCCTGACCATGGGGACCGGCATGGTTGGCGGCTTCCTGGCGCAGGGTCCTCTCGGTGGCCTGGTGGACAACTTCGGCTGGCGGGCGCCGCTGGTCGGTGCGGCCGCCTTTGGCATCCTGCTGGCGCTGGCGATCTGGCTGGTGGTGCGCGACCGGCCCGATGGCGGTCGCGTCCAGCGGACCGGCACGCAGAGCCTTGGCCGTGCATTGCTCGAGACAGTGCGCCGCCCGCAGAACTGGATCCTCGGCTTCTACGGACTCTGCGTGTCGGGGCCGTTCCTGGCCTATGGCCTGCTCTGGGGCGTGCCGCACCTGATGCTGGCGCACGGTGTAAGCCGTGAGGTCGCCGGCTTTTCCACCTCGCTGATGTCCATCGGCTTCCTGATCGGCGGACCGCTGGGTGGCTTCATTTCCGACCGGATCGGCCGCCGCAAGCCGTCGCTGGTGATCTGTGGATTCGCCTCGCTGGCACTCTGGGTGCTTATGCTGTCAGGCTTCGAGCTCGATCTCGGCACGCGCCAGGTGCTGATCTTCCTCACCGGGCTGTTCGGCGGATCGATGATCATCATGCTCGCCGCCGCGCGGGAGCTGTCACCGGCGTCCATCGGAGGCGTCGTCACTGGCTTCGTGAACGGATTCTTCGTGGGTGGCGGGGCATTGCTGCAGCCGCTGGTCGGGTTCATGCTCGATCTGCACTGGGATGGCTCGGTGAACACGGAGACGGGCGTGCCGGTCTATGCCATCGCCGATTTCGACAGCGCGCTGATCGTGCTTCCCGCTGCCTGCGCCGTGGGCAGCGTGCTCGCGCTGTTCGTGCGCGAGAGCTATTGCAGGCCGGTGGACGGATGAGCGAGCCGGAAGTGAAGATCACCCGCGACACGCTGCTGCGCCGCGAGCACGAGGTGCGGATCCAGGAGGCCGAGCGCCTTGGGTTGATCCAGCGCCTGCCGGAAGAGGCGCGCCTGGCCTCCCGCGACCGCGCGCTGCGGGCCTTCGGCGATGATCCGGTCTGGGTCTTCGGCTATGGCTCCCTGATCTGGAACCCCGCGATCCATTTCGTCGAGCGCCGGCCGGCGCGCATCTACGGCCTCCGGCGGCGCTTCTGCATCGAGATGCCCATGGGGCGCGGCACGCCCGAACAGCCGGGCCGCATGCTGGCGCTGGACCGGGGCGGCTGCTGCGACGGCATCGCCTACCGCATTGCGCCGGAAGCCGCCGAGCAGGAACTCGACCTGCTCTGGCGCCGCGAGATGCTGGCCTCGACCTATCGCCCGGTGATGGTGCGCTGCCACGGCGCGGATGGCGTGTTCCGCGCGGTGACCTTCGCGATGAACCGCAGGCACGAACGCTTCTGCACCGCCGACTTCGACACCGTGGCCCGCTCCATTGCCGTCGCGGAAGGGTTCCTCGGGTCGTGCGTCGAGTATCTCGACAGCACCCGCCAGCACCTGCGGGAGGTCGGGCTGGTCGATGGCTACCTGGAGCGGATGGCGCGCCGGGTGGCGGAGCTGCGCTCGGCCGGCTGACGCGCGGCCAGTGCCCGGACCTTTCCGGCGACCGTTTCGACCGCCCTGGCCCAGACCCGGTCCGGCAGGCGCACCACGTCCTCCATCCACGGGAAGAACGGGTTGACGGCCTGGCCCAGCGCGAATTCGTAGGGCAGGCGGGAAAACACCAGCGACGGCACGCCGAGGCTGGCGGCGAGCTGGCGGGCGGTGTTGGTCGGCGCGATCACCAGGTCGAGCGAACCCATCAGCCGTGCGGTGCCGCTGAAGTCGTCCTTCAGGTCCAGGCCCGCCTCGGTATGGATGCGGATGCCGAAGCGCCGTTCGGCGGCGGCGATGTCGGCGTCCACCTCGCCATACTGGACGTTCACCCATTCGATGCCGGGCACCGACAGCAGCGGCCCGAGATCGTCGAGCGCGACATAGCCACGGTCTCTCAGGCGGTTGCGGCGGATGCTGGTCCAGCTCAGGCCGATGCGCAGAGGGCCGTCCGGGGCGGGATGGGCGGTTTCGGCATCGAGCAGTGGTGCGGCCGGGAACGACGCGGGATCACGGCGGAACAGGGTCTGCAGGCTGCCGGCCTCGATGGCCGCATCGAAGCGCGGCGCGTCCTTCGTCCAGGCATGGGAGCGGTGGAAGCCCGGTCTGGCGCTCGCCTGCCAGGGCATGAACTGCACGGCAGGGAAGCTGGCGCGGCAGAGGTCGAGCAGGCGCGGATCGACCTCCCACCACAGTTCGCCGACGCGCGATGCGACGTCGTCCACGCAATGCAGGAAGTGAAGTTCGTCGCCGACGCCCTGTTCGGCCAGCACCAGCAGCCGGCCCTTCGGTATTGGCTGGCCGTTCCAGCGGCGGAAGCTGGTGTCGCGCCGGACGAAGCGGGGATAGCGGCGGTCCAGCCGCGCCTCGTAGTCGCGCCAGCCGGTGGCGATGTCGCCGGTGCCGAGGGCGAACAGCGCATGGTTGAACCGCAGCGCGGCGTCGCCGGGGCGGAGCTTCAGGGCGCGGGCATAGGCGGTGCGGGCATCGTCGATGCGACCGGCACAGAACAGCACCTCGGCCAGGTTGCCGGCGGCCGCGCCGTCGGTCGGGTCGAGTCGCAGCGCCTCGGACAGGAAGGTTTCCGCGTTGTCGTGGTCCTCGACATCGGCCATCAGCACGCCCATGGCGGTCCAGAGCGGTGCCGCCGCGGGCTGCAGGGGCAGGGCGGACTGCAGCAGCCCCACCGCCTCCTCCTGCCGACCGAGATCGCGGAGCGCGTGCGCCATGCCGTGCAGGGCCCGGACGGATGCCGGATCGGCGGTGAGCGCCGCGCGGAAAAAGCCGGCGGCCTGTTCGGGGGCATTGAGATCGCGGGCCAGTTCGCCCAGAGCCGCCAGCGCCGACGGGTCACCGGGCGCCAGTTTCAACGCAGCCTCGAACTGCGCGATGGCACCGACCGCGTCGCCCGCGCGCTGCAGGTTCCGGGCACGGTCCAGCCGTGCCTCGAAGGCCTTCGCGGCCGCCTTGCCGCCGGTCCTGGTCGCGACCGCCATGTTCCCCGCCCGCTGGTGAATGCGGGCCGAGCATGGCCAGTCAGGGTTAAGAATTCCCTGAACCGGGAAACCGGCGATAGGATGCGGCGATCCTGGGGAGGACACACATGACGACACCACGGCCCGACACCGTGCGCCTGCAGCGGATCGCCAAGGCGCACTGGGAGACCGGCGCGCTCTACGCCGCCATCGATCTCGGCGTCTTCACGCACATTTCCGGTGGCGCGAACACCTTCGACAGCCTCGGCGCCGCGGCCGGCATCGGCACGCGCAATGCCATGCGCCTGCTGGACGTGCTGGCGGCCATGGGCCTGGTCGAGCGCGACGCTGCGGGCCGCTACGCCAACACCGCCGATGTCGAACGCTTCCTGGTGAAGGACAAACCGACCTACGCCGGCACCTGGATGACCTTCCTGCGGGAAAGCTGGGGCGACTGGAACCGCATGGCGGACCACCTGCAGCGCCAGGAGACCGACCGCCTCGGCATGTATGACGACCTGACGGTCGAGAGTGCCAGGGAGTACCACGCAGCGACATCGTCCATCGGCTTCGGCGCGGCGCGGAAGTTCCACCGCGACGTCGACCTCAGGGGCCGGAAGCGAATCATGGACCTGGGCGGGGGCTCGGGCGCCTACTGCATCATCGCCGCCGAGACCATTCCGGGCATCGAGGCCGTTGTGCTGGACCTGCCGCCGGTGGTCGAGGTGACGCGCGAATACATCGCCGAACACGGCGTCGGCGACCGGGTCAGCGCGGCGGCCTGCGATTTCACGAAGGACCCGCTGCCGACAGGCTGCGACGTCGCCATCCAGGCCTCCAACCTGCCGATCTACGACACGCCGATCATCAAGGGACTGGTGCAGCGTATCTTCGACGCGCTGGAGCCGGGCGGGGAATATCACCTGGTGGGCGAGATCCTGGACGACGACCGCATGGGGCCCATCGGGCCGGCGCTCTGGGGCCTCTACGAGGCGATTCCCGGGTCCACCGGCCATGGCCATACCGAGGCCGAGTGCATCGGCTACCTGGAGGCGGCGGGCTTTACCGGTGTCACGGCGACACCGTTCGTGCCCGGCACGCTGACCCGGGTCAGCGGGCGAAAGCCGGGCGGCGCATGAACCGGGCGTCGTCGCTGTAGCTCAGCAGGCGCTCGGTATAGAGCGGGTCGGGGTCAACGATGAAGCCGAAGCGGCCCCAGAAGCGCGTGGTGTCGTTCACGGAGATCAACGTCATCTCGGGCAGGCCGAGGCCGTCGGAGAGCGCCACGATCCGGTCGACGATGTCGGCCGCCGCGCCGGTGCCACGCGCCTCCGGCACCAGCGCCAGGTCGTGGATGTAGAAGGCATCGGGACTGGACGGGATGGCGCCGATCAGCGTGTCGAGCTTTGGCGGCATGCCCCTGGTCCATGGATGGGCGACCATGTAGCCGAAATATCGCTGCTCCGGCCCGACCAGCACGTGGCAGCCTTCCGGCGCCAGCGCACAGCGCTCGGCGAAGATCTCCGGCGCCTCGGGAAAGGACGGATGGACGATCTCGCTGACGCGGTGGACGCCGGGCAGGTCGGCCGGGGTCATGGGGCGCCAGCGGATGGCTGAGGGGGCGTCTGGGGCGATCATGGGCCTGCTATAGCCTGCGCGCGGGCAAAGGGCGACGGTCTGCCGCTTGACCGTGGCGTCCTGCGGCCATTAGGTACGCGCGCCGACCCAGTCTTCAGCACAGCAAGGACGAGTAGCATGGGCCAGAGCGAGGCGAGGGCGCCGTCGTTCCAGGATCTGATCCTCCGCCTCCAGCACTACTGGTCGGCGCGAGGTTGCCTGATCCTGCAGCCCTACGACATGGAAGTGGGCGCCGGTACCTTCCACCCGGCGACGACGCTGCGCGCGCTGGGCCCGGAGCCGTGGAACGCGGCCTATGTCCAGCCGTCGCGCCGACCCAAGGACGGACGCTATGGCGAGAACCCGAACCGGCTGCAGCACTATTACCAGTTCCAGGTGATCATGAAGCCGTCGCCGCCGGACTTCCAGGAGCTGTATATCGGCAGCCTGTACGAGATCGGCATCGACCCGAAGAACCACGACATCCGCTTTGTCGAGGATGACTGGGAAAGCCCGACGCTGGGCGCCTGGGGCCTGGGCTGGGAGGTCTGGTGCGATGGCATGGAAGTGAGCCAGTTCACCTATTTCCAGCAGGTGGGCGGCTTCGACTGCGTGCCGGTATCCGGCGAACTGACCTATGGCCTGGAGCGGCTGGCGATGTACGTGCAGGGCGTCGACAATGTCTACGACCTGGCGTTCAACGACCGTGGCGTCCGCTATGGCGACGTCTTCCTGCAGGCCGAGCGCGAATACTCGGCGCACAATTTCGAACACGCCAACACCGCGATGCTGTTCCGCCACTTCACGGACGCCGAGGGCGAGTGCCTGGCGCTGGCGGAGCAGGGACTGGCCCTGCCGGCCTATGACCAGTGCATCAAGGCCAGCCACGTCTTCAACCTGCTGGACGCGCGCGGCGTGATCTCGGTCGCCGAGCGCGCGGCCTATATCGGCCGGGTCCGGGCGCTGGCCAAGCGCTCGGCCGAGGAATGGCTGCGCGCGCGTGGCCACCTGACGGCGGAGGCCTGAGCCATGGCCGATCTTCTGCTCGAACTCCTCTCCGAGGAGATCCCGGCCCGCATGCAGGTGCGCGCGGCCGAGGACCTGAAGACGTTGCTGCTGGAGGAACTGGCGGGTGCCGGCCTGAAGGTCGCAGGCGCTGTGGCCCATTCGACACCGCGCCGGCTGGTCCTGTCCGTCACCGGCATTCCGGCGGCGCAGGAGGACGTGCGCGAGGAACGCCGCGGCCCGCGCGCCGATGCACCGGCCAGGGCCATCGAGGGCTTTCTCGGCTCCACAGGCCTGACGCGGGAGCAGCTCGAGGAGCGCGAGACGCCCAAGGGCAGTTTCCTGTTCGCGGTGATCGAGAAGAAGGGGCAGGCGACGGTCGAAGTGCTGCCGGCGCTGGTCGAGGCGGCGATCCACCGGCTGCCCTGGCCCAAGTCCATGCGCTGGGGCGCCAACACGGTGCGCTGGGTCCGGCCGCTGCAGTCCATCCTGTGCCTGTTCGACGGTGCCGTGCTGCCGGTCCGCTATGGCAATGTGCAGGCGTCGGACGTCACGCGCGGCCATCGTCACCACGCACCGAAGCCGTTTTCCGTCAGTAGCTTCGATGATTATGTTGCGAAGTTGCGCGAAGCCAGCGTGATCCTCGACCGCGAGGAGCGGAAGCAGGCGATCGACGCGCGTGTCCGCGAACTGGCTGCCGCCGAGGGCCTGCACCTGCACGAGGATGCGGGCCTGCTGGAAGAGGTCGCGGGCCTGGTCGAATGGCCGGTGCCGCTGGTCGGGCGCATCGACGACAGCTTCATGGACGTGCCGGCCGAGGTGCTGACCACCTCCATGCGCACGCACCAGAAGTACTTCGCGCTGGACCACGCCGACGGCAGCCTGGCACCGCGCTTTGCCGTGGTCGCCAACATGGTCGCGGAAGACGGCGGCGCGACGATCATCGCCGGCAACGAGAAGGTGCTGCGCGCCCGCCTGTCGGACGCACGCTTCTTCTGGGACCAGGACCGCGCACGCCGGCTCGACAGCCGCCTTGGCGATCTCGACCCCATTGTCTTCCACGCCCGCATGGGCACGCTGCGCCGGAAAGCCGAGCGTGTCTCGAGGCTTGCCGGCTGGCTGGCCGGCTTTACCGGCGCTGAATCGGCGGCGGCGGAACGGGCGGGGCTGCTGGCCAAGGCCGACCTGACCACCGGCATGGTGGGCGAATTCCCGGAGCTGCAGGGCTTCATGGGCCGCTACTACGCGATCCATGACGGCGAGAGCGCGGTTGTGGCCGATGCGATCCGCTGGCACTACAGCCCCGCCGGGCCCGGCGATGCCTGCCCGACCGCGCCGGTGGCCATGGCGGTGGCGCTGGCCGACAAGCTGGACAGCCTGGCGGGCTTTTTCGCCGTGGGCGAGAAGCCGACGGGTTCCCGCGATCCCTTCGCGCTGCGCCGCGCGGCGCTGGGCGTGATCCGCATCGTGCTGGAAAACAACCTGCGCCTGCCGCTGGCCCAGGCCTTCGGTGCCGCCCATGCCGGCATTGCCGGCGACCTGGTGGGCGAGGCGGCGGACGCGGCGACGGTGACGGCGGAACTGCTGGACTTCATCGCCGACCGCCTGCGCGTGCACCTGCGCGAGCAGGGCGTGCGCCATGACCTGATCACCGCCGTGTTCGCGCTGGGCGGCGAGGACGACCTGGTCCGCCTGATGGCCCGCGTCGGTGCGCTGAGTGCCTTTGTCGCTTCCGACGATGGCGCCAACCTGATCGTGGCCTACCGGCGCGCCGCCAACATCCTGCGCATCGAGGAAAAGAAGGACGGCGCCGGCTTTGACGGCCCGGCCGACCGCGCCATCTTCGCCGAACCGGCGGAGCGGGCCCTGGGCACCGCGCTGACGACGGCGGCCGAGCAGGCGCTGGCGGCGGTCGAGCGGGAAGACTTCACTGCTGCAATGGCGGCGATGGCGACCCTGCGTGCGCCCGTGGATGCCTTCTTCGACGGCGTGACCGTGAATGCCGACGATCCGGCCCTCCGGGCCAACCGTCTGAAACTCCTGGCCGAGATCCGCACGACGCTGCACCGCGTCGCCGACTTCGCGCGGATCGAGGGGCAGGGCTGATCTGTGGCGCGCCCGGCTCCGACCGGGCGGGCAACTGAACGAGAGGCTTGAGATGAGCAAGTGGGTCTACACGTTCGGTGACGGCCGCGCCGAGGGGCGCGCCGACATGCGCAACCTGCTGGGCGGCAAGGGCGCCAACCTGGCCGAGATGAGCAATCTCGGCCTGCCGGTTCCCCCGGGCTTCACCATCACCACCGAGGTCTGCACCTGGTACTACGACCACGGCGAGACCTATCCGGCCGAGCTGCAGGGCCAGGTCGACGCGGCCGTGGCGGCCGTGGGCCGGCTGGTCGGCGCGGACTTCGGCGATGCCGCCAACCCGCTGCTGGTCTCGGTCCGCTCCGGTGCCCGCGCGTCGATGCCGGGCATGATGGACACGGTGCTGAACCTCGGCCTGAACGACACCACGGTCGAGGGGCTGGCCGCCAAGGCCGGCGACCGGCGCTTCGCCTTCGACAGCTACCGCCGCTTCATCCAGATGTACTCCGATGTCGTGCTGGGCGTGGACCACGGCGTGTTCGAGGACCTGCTGGAAGGGGTCAAGGACACCCGCGGCGTCGTCATGGACAGCGAGCTCACGGCCGAGGATCTGGAACGCATCGTCGCCGGCTACAAGGACGAGGTGGCCAAGGCCACCGGCAAGCCCTTCCCGCAGGACGTGCGCGACCAGCTCTGGGGCGCCATCGGTGCCGTCTTCGGCTCCTGGATGAACGACCGCGCCATTACCTATCGCCGCCTGCACGAGATCCCGCAGAGCTGGGGCACCGCGGTCAACGTGCAGGCCATGGTCTTCGGCAACATGGGCGAGACCTCGGCCACCGGCGTCGCCTTCACCCGCGACCCGTCGACCGGCGAGAACATCTTCTTCGGCGAGTACCTGATCAACGCGCAGGGCGAGGACGTGGTCGCCGGCATCCGCACGCCGCAGCTCATCACCGAGGCCGCGCGGGTGAAGTCGGGCGACGATGCCACCTCGATGGAAGTGGCCATGCCTGTGGTCTTCGGCGAACTGGTGCGCGTCTACCAGGCGCTCGAGGCGCACTACCGCGACATGCAGGACATCGAGTTCACGGTGCAGCAGGGCAAGCTGTGGATGCTTCAGACCCGCTCGGGCAAGCGCACCGCCAAGGCCGCGCTGAAGATCGCCGTCGACATGGCGACCGAGGGGCTGATCACCCGCAAGGAAGCCGTGGCGCGCATCGACCCGGCCTCGCTGGACCAGTTGCTGCACCCGACGCTCGACCCGTCCGCGCCGCGCGACGTGATCGCCAAGGGCCTGCCCGCCAGCCCCGGCGCGGCGTCCGGCAAGATCGTCTTCACCGCCGACGACGCCGAGCGCCTGGCCAAGCTGGGCGACAAGGTGCTGCTGGTGCGCGAGGAAACCAGCCCCGAGGACATCCACGGCATGCATGCCGCCGAGGGCATCCTGACCAGCCGTGGCGGCATGACCAGCCACGCCGCGGTGGTGGCGCGTGGCATGGGCCGTCCCTGTGTCTCCGGCGCCGGCCATGTCCGCATCGACCACAGGCGCGGCGAGATGAAGGCGCTGGGCCGGGTCTTTGTCGCCGGCGACATCCTGACCATCGACGGCTCGACCGGCGAGGTGATGGCCGGTGCCGTGCCGACGATCCAGCCCGAGCTGTCGGGCGACTTCGCGACCTTGATGGAGTGGGCCGACGAGATCCGCCGCCTGAAGGTCCGCGCCAATGCCGAGACGCCGACCGATGCCCGCACCGCGCGGGAATTCGGCGCCGAGGGCATCGGGCTCTGCCGCACCGAGCACATGTTCTTCGAGGACAGCCGCATCCTGGCGGTGCGCGAGATGATCCTGGCCGACAAGGTCGAGGCGCGGCGCACGGCGCTGGCCAAGATCCTGCCGATGCAGCGCCAGGATTTCATCGACCTGTTCACCATCATGGCCGGCCTGCCGGTGACCATCCGCCTGCTCGACCCGCCGCTGCACGAGTTCCTGCCGAAGACCGACGAGGAAATCGAGCAGGTGGCGGAGGCCATGAACGCCGAGCCCGAGCAGATGCGCCGCCGCGCGGCCGAACTGCACGAGTTCAACCCGATGCTGGGCCATCGCGGCTGCCGTCTCGGCATCTCGTTCCCCGAGATCTACGAGATGCAGGCGCGCGCCATCTTCGAGGCGGCCACAACGGTGGCCAGGACGACCGGCGATCCGGTGATCCCGGAGATAATGATCCCGCTGGTGGCGACGAAGCGGGAGATCGACCTGCTGAAGGCCCGCGTCGACGCGGTCGCGAAGGCCGTCGAGAGCGAAACCGGTCATCATGTCGACTACCTGGTCGGCACCATGATCGAACTGCCACGCGCCGCGCTGCGTGCGGCCGAGATCGCGGGAACGGCCGAGTTCTTCTCATTCGGCACCAATGACCTGACCCAGACCACCTTCGGCATCAGCCGCGACGACTCGGCCTCGTTCCTGGAGGACTACCTGTCGAACGGCATCTTCGAGAAGGACCCGTTCGTCAGCCTGGACGTCGATGGCGTCGGTGAACTGGTGCAGATCGCGGCCGAGCGGGGCAGGAGCGTGCGCGCCGGCATCAAGCTGGGCATCTGCGGCGAGCATGGCGGCGATCCGGCCTCCATCCGCTTCTGCGAGAGCGTCGGGCTGGACTATGTCTCGTGCTCGCCGTTCCGCGTGCCGATCGCCCGCCTGGCGGCGGCGCAGGCGGCCCTGGCCGCGCGCGAGAAGGACGCCTGATCGACCTGACGCGTCCGGTCTGACGGATACCTGAAACGAACCGGCCATCGACTCCGGCGTTCGCCGGAGCAGGAATTTGTCGTCTTGCCCCGGGCCTGACCCGGGGTCCATTCCGCCGGCGTGCGAGCCATGGGCTCCGGCCTTCGCCGGAGCGAGAGCATGGCATCAGGTCCCGGATACCGCGACGCTGTTCCCGGATTCGCGCCGTCGGCCGCTCCCCGGAGGCCCGCCAGGACTCTCCGGGGCCCTTGTCGTCGTGCCGCCTGACGCCGGTCCTATTCGGCCGGTGCCATGTCGATCTCCGGTGTGTGCGACGTCTGTGCCGGCTTGCGGCGGAAAACCTTGCGCCGGATCCAGGCGATTGGCTGGAATACCTGACCGACACGATAACCAAGCGCCAGCAGGCACGGTGTCAGGATCAGGGTCAGCACGGTGGCGAAGGCGAGACCGAAGGCCACGGCGCTGGCGAGTTGCACCCACCACTGCGTCGACGGCGCGCCGACCGTGATGTCCCGGCTGAAGAAGTCGATGTTCGCCTGGAAGACCATCGGTACCAGGCCGCAGATTGTGGTGACGGTGGTCAGCATCACCGGCCTGAGACGCTGGGCGCCGGTCCGCACGATGGCCTCCAGCGCGTTCATGCCCTGCTTCTCAAGGTGGGCATAGGTATCGATCAGCACGATGTTGTTGTTCACCACGATGCCGGCCAGCGAGATCACGCCGACGCCGGTCATGACGATGCCGAAGGGCTGGTTCATCACCAGCAGGCCGATCATCACGCCGATCGTCGACATGATCACCGCGGTGAGGATCAGGAAGGCGCGGTAGAAGCTGTTGAACTGCGTCACCAGGATGATCGCCATGATGAACAGGGCGACCTGGAATGCGGACACCAGGAAGGCTTCGGCCTGGGCCTGCTCCTCGTCCTGGCCCTTGAACGCCACGTCGACACGCGGATCGAAGCTCTGCGTCGCCAGCCAGGCCTTGATCTCCTTCACCTTGTCGTCGACCAGGATGTCGTCCTCCTGCGCGACGTTCGCCTTCACCACCAGCTTGTACTTGCCGTCGGTGCGCTCGATGCGGCCGACCTTGGGCTGGGCGGTGCGCTGGACGAAGTTCGACAGCGGCACGTTGCCGGCGGGCGTGTTGATGCGCAGGTCGTCGAGCTGATCGAGATTGCGGTAGGACTCGGGGAAGCGGACGCGGATATCCAGCTCCTCCTCGGAATCGTCGGGGCGGTAGTCGTCGACCTTCACGCCGTTGGTGACGAACTGGATCATGCCGCCGATCTGCGCCACGTCGGTGCCGAAGCGGCCGGCCTGGGCACGATCGACCTCCAGTTCCCACTGGATGCCGGGCAGGGGGCGGGTGTCCTCCACGTCGCGGAGACCGTCGACAGACGTTTCCAGATGCTCGCGGATCTGCTGCGCCACCGGCCCGAGAAGGTCGGCGTAGATCGAGGTGATCTGGATCTGGATGTCCTTGCCGGTCGGCGGCCCGCCTTCCTCCTTGCGGGTCTCGACCTCGATGCCGGCGATGTCGTGGGTGCGGTTGCGGATGTCGGCCAGCACCACGTCGGCCGGACGGCGGGCCTGCCAGTCCTTGAACTCCAGCGTGATGATGCCGACCACGTCCTCGGAGATGTCGTTGCCGTCCTCGGTCCGCTTGCCCGAGCGGGTGTAGACGGTCGAGAAGTCGTCCAGTTGCAGCACGTGCTGCTCGACCTCGCGCACGATGTCGTCCTGCTCGCGGATCGAGAGGTTGCCGCGCGCGTGGATATAGACCAGCGCCCGGTCCGGCTCGACCTCGGGAAAGAACTCCACGCCCTTGCCGACCGACGCATAGAGCACGTTGATGCCGATCAGCAGCGCGACCGTGCCGGCAACGATGATCGGCGGCCAGAGCAGCGGGCGGCGCACCAGCGTGTGCAGCAGCCGGGCATAGACGCCGGTGGCACCCGGAATGTCGCGCAGCGGGCCTGTCTCGGCGGCGGCGACGGCGCTGTTCTCCCCGGTCGAGGCCTTGCCGACGACCGAACCCAGGGTGGGGATGAAGATCAGCGCCATCAGCAACGAGCCGGAGAGGGTGGTTATCAGCGTCAGCGGCAGGAACTTCATGAACTCGCCGACCACGCCGGGCCAGAACATCAGCGGCATGAAGGCGGCCAGCGTCGTTGCGGTGGATGCGATGATCGGCCAGGCCATGCGTTTGGCCGCCTGTGCATAGGCAACCTTCCGGTCCAGCCCCTCGGCCATCTTCCGGTCGGCGAACTCGGTGACCACGATGGCGCCGTCGACCAGCATGCCGACCGCCAGGATCAGCGCGAACAGCACCACGATGTTGATGGTGAAGCCGAACATGTACAGGTAGAGGATGCCGATCAGGAACGAGCCGGGAATGGCGACGCCGACCAGCAGGGCCGAGCGCAGGCCGAGCGCCGCGACGACCACGACCATGACCAGCAGGATGGCGCTGATCACGTTGTTCTGCAGGTCGGTCAGCATGTTGCGGATGTCGTTCGACTTGTCCTGGCTGAACGAGACCTGGACACCGGGCGGCCAGTTGCCTGCCTCTTCCAGCACCAGCTTTCGGGTCTGGTCGATGGTGTCGATGATGTTGACGCCCAGGCGCTTCTTCACTTCCAGCGCCACCGCCGGCTGACCGTTCAGCCGCGCATAGGTCAGCGCGTCCTTGAAGGTCCGGCGCACGGTGGTGACGTCGGCCAGCGTGACGACCGCATCGCCCTCGGTCTTGATCGGCAGGTTCAGCACGTCGCCCGCGGTCTTGAACAGCGCCGGCACCTTGATCGCGAAGCGGCCCTTGCCCGTGTCCATCGCACCCGCCGCCACGACGCGGTTGTTCTGCGTCATGGTCTGGATCAGCTGGGCCTGGTCGATCTGGTAGCTTTCCAGCTTGGCCGGGTCGAGCACGATCTCCAGCAGTTCCTCGCGCTCGCCGACCAGGTCGACATCCAGCACGTTGGGCAGCGCCTTCACGTCATCCTTCAGTTCCCGGGCGACCCTGAACAGCGTGCGTTCCGGTATGTCGCCCGACAGCGTGACCACCAGCACCGGGAAAAGGCTGAAATTGACCTCGTGCACCTCCGGCTCGTCGGTCTCCTCGGGCAGCTCCGGCTTGGCCTCGTCGACCTTCTCGCGGACGTCGTCCTTGGCCTTGTCGGCGTCGAAGCCGGCGTCGAACTCCAGCGTCACCGAGGCGAAGCCGTCGGCGGCGATCGAGCGCATCTCCTTGACGCCCTCGATGCCCTGCAGCTTCTGCTCCATCGGCCGGACAAGCAGGCGCGCGGCATCCTCGGGCGAGATGCCGTCATGGGTCATCGACACGTAGATGATCGGGATGTTGATGTCCGGGTCGGATTCCTTCGGAATCGACTGGTAGGCGACCGTGCCGGCCAGGAGGATCAGCGCCAGCGTGGCGATGATGGTCCGCGCGCGCCCGATCGCGGCGTCGATGATGGCGTTCATGCTGCGCTACTCCGCCTTCGCGATCTTCACGACCTCGCCCTCGCGGACGAATTCCTGGCCGACAACGATGATTTCCGCCTGGACCGGCAGGCCGCTGACCCAGACGCCGTCGGTCTGGTCGGCGACGATGCTGACCGGGACGAAGGCGACGCGGTTGCCCGGGCCGATCACCCGCACGCCAACCTCGCCCGCATCGTTGAGCGTCAGGATCGCGGGGGTCAGGAAGTGCGCCGGCACGCTGCCAGCAGCGATGGAGATCTCGGCGGTGACGCCGGCGGGGATCGAGCGGTCAGGATTGTCCAGTTCGACCTCGACCTTGAACGTCCGGGTGGAGGCGTCGGCAATCGGTGCCACGTAGCGGATCCGGCCGGTGTGCTCGGTCCCGTCGACCAGCTTCACGCGGGCATTCACGCCTTCCTCCACCCTTGCGATCTCGCGCTCGGAAACGAAACCGATGGCCAGCACGGGATCCTGGTCGACGACGCGCGCGACCGGCTCGCCGACTTTCAGGAACGCGCCGAGCTCGACCGGCTTCTCGGAGATCACGCCATCGAACGGCGCGCGGATGGTGAGATAGTCGATGTCGACCGACATGCTCATCTTGGCGGCCTTGGCGGAGTCGAGCGCAGCCTGCGCGGCGGCGAGCTGGGTGTCCGCGCGATAGCCCTTCTGGTTCAGCTTCAGCGCGGCCTCGTACTCGATCTGCCGCTGGCGGATCAGGGCCTCGGCCTCGATCATCTGCGCGTCGCGGGCACCGGCAGCTAGCTTGGCGATGGGGTCGCCGCGCCGGACATACTCGCCCTTGCCCTTGTAGATCTTCTCGACCCGGCCCTGGGTCTCGGCGGCCAGCATGACGGTCCGCACGGCCTCGGTCCGGCCGCGGACAACCAGGTGCTGGTCGTGCGGTTCCGCGGTGCTGATGCGCGTACGCACGCTCATCACCTGCTTTTCGTGGGTCGAGGGCTCGGGGGAAGCGAGCGCCGCACCGGCCGGCGCACCCTCTGTCGCGACGGCACCGGCGGTGTCGCCTTCGACTTCGTCCAGCAGCGTGCCGGAGAGCATCCAGCCGACCGCGACGACAACGATCACGATGGCGATGAGGACTGAGCGGTTCACGACTGTGTCTCCATGGGTGCGCGTGGAGCGGGGGTCATTCGGCGGCCCGTCCCGACATCAGGGCCTGGGCCTCGACGAGATGTCGATTGTCCTGGAGGTAGTTCATCTCGGCGCGATAGACCGCCTGGCCGAAGCCCAGGATGAACTGGTCGACGGGTGTGGTCGCATCGGCGGCGCAGGCATCCATCTCGTCCAGCTTTGACTGCAGGTCGGCGATGCGCGTGTCGATCAGGGACGAGACCCGGGCAGTGCTCATCAGGTCCGAGAACATCATCATCGCGAGGAACTCGGAGCGGATCCGGTCCTTGCGCGGATCCTTGCCGAGGGCATCGAGGAACGCCATCCGCCCGGAGGGCGTGATCGTGTAGACCTTCTTGTCCGGCCGGCCATCCTGGGCCTGGGCCGAGCAGCGGACCCAGCCATCATCGGTCATCTTCCCCAATGCCGGGTAGATGGAGCCGAAGCTCGCCTCGTAGAAATGACTGAGGCGTTCCTCGAAGAACTTCTTGATCTCGTATCCGGTGGCATCGCCCATGGTGAGGATGCCGAGGCAAAGGGTGCGGATATCCACGGTTCGGCCTGGCCCTTGTCTGCAATCTGGTTGATTGGTTCGATATATGTCAGAGTGATATAATTCGCAAGCGCGAAATATCCGTGGCGTGCCCCGGGTGTGGCCCGCAATGGCCAGCCCTCACCGATGTGGCCGGCATGCCCGTGCGTTAATCTTGCTTAAAGAATGACCATGCGTTGATTGCAAAGGAGTTTCAGAGACAGCAGCCGGCAAAGTGACGCTCGAGGTTTTCAGGGATCCGGACGATGCCACCCTGGCGCACCCGTTGCTGGTGCGCCTGGGACGGTACTGGCGTTCCTGCCGCGACGGCGATCGACTGCCCGCGCGCGTTGCTATCGACCCCGCAGCCATCGTTCCGGTGCTGCCGCATGTCATCCTGATCGACGTCCATGGCGCCGGCCAGTACCGCTACCGGCTCGTCGGCACCTCGGTCGCCGACCGCTTCGGTCATGACGTGACCGGCGAACCGGTGGACAAGAGCTGGCTTGGCCCGGACTGGCCGGCGGTGCGGCGCGACTTCGACTACGTGGTGCAGCAGCGACGCCCCTGCATGACCCGCGGGACCATGCGCCTTTCGGGCGAGATCGCACCCGTGGCCTATCGCCGGTTGCTGCTGCCACTTGCAAGTGACGGCGAAACGGTGGATGTGCTGATCGGCGCGATCATATTCGAAGGCTGAGAACAGCCCCGCCGGTGCGGCGACGCCCGGCCGGATCGGGACGGGAGGCCCGGCCGCATGGCGATGGCACGCATTTCGGTCTGTCCGGCAACGGTCGGAGAGGGCACGGGACCCTGGTGGATCCACATTCCGACGGCCGATGGCACGCTGGACCCGGAACCCTATGACAGGGCTCGGATGACGGGTCGGATCACGCCGGTTGGCGAACACGCGCTGGACGGCCCTGGTGATCTCGACGCCCATCTGGCCCGGCTGATCCCGGCCAATGGCCCGATCACCATCATGATCCACGGCTTCCAGTACGCACCGGAGGCACCACCCGCGACACCGGCCACCCGGAGTGCCAATCCGCATTCGCAGATCTATCATTTCGTCGAGCCTGACAGCGAACCCGGCGGCGAGATCGAGCGCGATTCCCATGCGACGCCATGGCCGAAGCGGCTGGGCTTCGAGGATGACAGCGGCGAGACCGGTCTTGCCGTCGCGTTCGGCTGGTCCAGTCATCCGGCCTATCGCCATGGAACCTGGCGCGACTGGCTGTCCAGCGTGTCGTGGCGCCAGCGCGGCGCCACAACCTACTATGCCAGGGCCTACCGGCGTGCGACCAATGCCGGGCTCGCCCTGGCCATCCTGATTGCCCGGCTGCACGCCGTGGCGCCGGGGCGTCCGCTGTCGATCTATGCCCACAGCCTGGGGACGCGCGTGGCGCTCAAGGCGGTGGAACTGCTGGCCGAGCGTCGCCATCCGGCACTGGGGGCGATGGAACGCATCGTGCTGATCGCAGGTGCCGAGCACAGAGGACACGCCCGCGCTGTCCTCAACGCGATCAACCAGGCGCGGATCGGCCGGCCCCATGTCTACAACCTGATGACGACCCGCGATTCGGTGCTGGAATACTGGGGTCGCAGGTTCGCCGCCTTCGTGCGGCGGGAGGAATTCGGCCCCCTGACATTCTGGGACCGCATCACCCGGGTGCTGGTCGGGGGCACGGTGATCGGTCGTCACGGCAAGCCGTTGTTCGTGCGGTATTCGCGCTGGGTCGACCTGTGCATGGATGCGCCGGAAGTGGCGGAGGCACTGGACCTGCCCGAACCGGGCGGCCGGGTCGACCACTGGACCCTGTTCACCCATCCGCCGTTCATCGCGTTCGCCGCCCGGCTGATCCGCAGCGACCGGCCCATGCGACGCCTCAACCGGCTGTTCCATCATCACCCGCTAGCCGAGGACAGCGGGCGCAGCCGCCGGATCCTGCCGGTCAGCTAGGGGCGCCCGTCAGCCTGAGGTGCCGGTCAGCGGGCGATGTCGATGGTCCAGGTGCGGCCGCCCTTGCCGTTGGGCTCGAAGGTGATGTTGACGTCGACCGTGCGCTCGCACAGTCGCACTGTCCAGGTCTCGCGCCATGTCTGCTCGGCAGGCGGACGTCCCTCGGACCCGTCGCGCCAGCCGTCGAAGCGGGTCTCCACGATCTGGCGCATGCCGGCCGGGCACTCGCGGCCATAGCGCCCCTCCGCGACGGCGACGACCGGGCGAGCCGCCGCGACCTGGGTCTCCGGTTTCGCCAGCGTGCTGCCGGGCAACAGCAGGGTGAAATGCGGCGGCCGGTCCGGTGCGGCCGTGACCAGCAGATTGTGCAGCACCTCCCGGCCACAGCGTTCGACCGCCAGCTGCTCGCGCCATTGCCCGGCGACGGGCCAGTCGATGCCGGCCTCGAACGCCGGCTCGCGGCGGATGCGAATGGCAACCCGGTCGGCGCTGTCCACCACGTGGACGCATTCGGGCGCGACTTCCTTCTCGATCAGGTCGAGCTGTTCGGCGATCGCGTCCAGGTAGTCGGGGCTGACCAGATAGGCGTTGAACCGGTCGGCCCATTCCTGCGCCGCCGCCGTCGTTGCCAGGCCCAGCGCGAGCAGCAGGGCCAGAAGGGCATTCCGGCCCGCCGCGTTCATGCCGCGGACAGGCGTTTCAGGGCGGCGCCGAGCTTGGTCCGGGCCGCGGTGGCTTCTTCCTTGCGCTCGCGCTCCTGCTCGACCACATGCTCGGGCGCACGGGAGACAAAGCTCTCGTTGGACAGCTTCTTCTCGATGCGTGCGATCTCGCCGTCCAGCTTGTCAACCTCGCGTGCCAGCCGCTTGCGCTCGGCGTCGATATCGATGACATCGGCCAGCGGCAGGACGACACGCAGGCCATCGACCACGATCTCGGCGGCGCCCTGACCCTTCGGCATCGTCGTTTCCATGCCCGACAGGCGGGCAAGGCGGGAGATCAGTTCCCAGTTGGTGCCGATCCAGCCCTGGTGCGTCGCGTCCGCCTCCGGGAAATGCGCGGCCATCTCTGCCTTGACCGGGACGTTTGTCTCCGAGCGCAGGGAACGGATCTCGGAAATCAGTCCGATGACAAAGCCGAACTCGCGGTCGGCATCGGCATCCAGGAAATCCGTCTCCGGCCAGGACTGCAGCATGACCGAACCGTCGCCGCCGGTGCGCTGCCACAGCTCTTCCGCCACATAGGGTGCGAACGGGTGCAGCATCAGCAGGATGCGGTGCAGCACCCAGGCCGCCGTCGCCCGGGTCTCGCCCGCCGCGCTCTCGTCGTTGGACAGCAGCAGCGGCTTGGCGAACTCCAGGTACCAGTCGCAGAAGGTGTTCCAGGTGAAGCGGTAGACGGCGCCCGCGGCCTCGTTGAACCGGAAGGCCGCAAGCTCGCGGTCGACCTGGCTCACCGCGGCCGCGACCGCGCCGGCGATCCAGCGGTTGACCGGCAGCTTGAGGCTCGCCGGATCGAAGCCCGGCACAGCCACACAGCCGTTCATCTCGCAGAAGCGGGCGGCGTTCCAGATCTTGGTCATGAAGTTGCGGTAGCCGGCGACCCGCTGCGGGGACAGCTTGATGTCGCGGCCCTGCGCGGCCATGGCCGAGAGGGTGAAGCGCAGGGCGTCGGCGCCGAACTCCTCGATCAGCTCCAGCGGGTCGATGACGTTGCCCTTGGACTTCGACATCTTCTGGCCCTTCTCGTCGCGGACCAGGGCATGGATGTAGACCGTGCGGAACGGGATCTCGTCCATGAAGTGCAGGCCGAACATCATCATCCGGGCGACCCAGAAGAAGATGATGTCGAAGCCGGTGACCAGCACGTCGGTGGGGTAGTAGCGCGCCAGCTCCGGCGTCTTCTCCGGCCAGCCCAGCGTCGAGAACGGCCACAGGCCCGAGGAGAACCAGGTGTCGAGCACGTCCTCGTCGCGGCGCAGTTCCGTCGGGGCGCCATAGTGCGCGGCGGCCGCGGCCTGCGCCTCCGCCTCGGTCAGTTCGACGAAGATGGTGCCGTCTGGCCCGTACCAGGCCGGGATCTGGTGGCCCCACCAGAGCTGGCGGCTGACGCACCAGGGCTGGATGTTGCGCATCCACTCGAAATAGGTGTTCTCCCAGTTCTTCGGCACGAACTGGACGCGGCCGTCCTCGACGGCGGCGATGGCCGGCTTCGCCAGGGTCGCGGCGTCGACATACCACTGGTCGGTGAGCCAGGGCTCGATGACGACACCCGAGCGGTCGCCAAAGGGGACCGTGTGGGTGATGTCATCGACCTTTTCCAGCAGTCCCAGCGCGTCGATGTCGGCGATGACCTTCTCGCGTGCCTTGAAGCGGTCCAGGCCGCGATAGGCTTCGGGCACGTTCTCGTTCAGCCGGGCATGGGCGTCGAGGATGTTGATCATCTCCAGCCCGCAGCGCTTGCCGACCTCGAAGTCGTTGAAATCGTGGGCCGGGGTGATCTTGACCGCGCCGGAACCCTGCTCGGGATCGGCATATTCATCGGCCACGATCGGGATGCGCCGGCCGACCAGCGGCAGGACGGCGAACTTGCCGACCAGCGCCTTGTAGCGCTCGTCCTCGGGATGCACCGCGATGCCGGTGTCGCCCAGCATGGTCTCGGGCCGGGTGGTGGCGACGGTGATGAAGGCGCCGTCCTCACCCTCGACCGGGTAGCGGAAGTGCCACATGTGGCCGGCCTGCTCGGTCGGCTCGACCTCCAGGTCGGAGATGGCCGTCAGCAGCTTCGGGTCCCAGTTGACCAGTCGCTTGTCGCGGTAGATCAGGCCCTGCTTGTAGAGCTCGACGAAGACCTTGCGGACGGCGGCGGACAGGCCGTCGTCCATGGTGAAGCGTTCGCGGCTCCAGTCGCAGGAGGCGCCGAGGCGGCGCAGCTGGTTGGTGATGGTGCCGCCGGATTCCGCCTTCCAGCTCCAGACCCGGTCGACAAATGACTCGCGGCCGAG
The DNA here is from genome assembly GCA_036154895.1 of Pseudomonadota bacterium. Taxonomy (GTDB): domain Bacteria; phylum Pseudomonadota; class Alphaproteobacteria; order Minwuiales; family Minwuiaceae; genus Minwuia. The sequence continues at coordinate 170,557 of JAYZWD010000047.1, read as the reverse complement.
GTCGTGGCGGGAGGTGCCTTCCCTGTCCAGCATGCGCTCGACGACCATCTGGGTGGCGATGCCGGCGTGGTCGGTGCCCGGCTGCCAGAGCGCGTCCTGGCCCTTCATCCGGCGCCAGCGGACCAGCACGTCCTGCAGCGTGTTGTTCAGGGCGTGGCCCATGTGCAGGCTGCCGGTGACGTTCGGCGGCGGGATCACGATGCAGTAGGGATCCCCGTCCACGCGGCCGGCGCGGAAATACCCCGCCTGTTCCCACGCTTCATAGATCCGCTGCTCGACCTCTTGCGGTCGCCAGGTTTTGTCCAGCATCGCCGAACCCGCCTTGCCCGATGGTTACAGATGGCGCGGCACGGGCCGCGCGTGCGGTGGTCTAGGCAGCGGGGCGGGGGGCGTCAAGGGGCGCGGCCCCGGGGCGACGATCAGCGCTTGGCGTCGTCGACCTGGCCGGCCAGCTTGGCGATTTCCCGCTCGACGATGCGCTGGACGATGGCGGGCAGGTTGCGGTCCAGCCAGTCCTTCAGCATCGGCCGCAGCAGCTCCTTGGTGATGTCCTCGAGCGTGCGGTGCGTCGGCACGGCGATATCGCGCTGTGCCGACAGCGCGCCGGCCAGTCCGGCCAGCGAGGCCGCGGCGCTGGCCGCGACCGGTTCCGACAACAGGCCCTCGTAGCGACTGCCGGCGAACGGCTGCGGTGCGGGCTGCACGGGTTCGTCCTCGAAATCGTTGAGGTCCTCGATCGACCCGTCATCGCGCAGCATGTGGGTCAGCTCGACGACCTCGGCCATCTGCGGCTCGGGTTCAGGTTCGGGCTCGGGTGCGTATTCCGGTTCCGGCTCGGGTTCCGGCTCGACATATTCGGAGATCTCGAGATCGTCACCGATCAGGTCGTCCAGCGGCATCGGGTCGTCCGCGACCGGCGGCTGCGCCGTCGAGGCCGGCTCGTCATCCTCCGAAATGATCCGCCTGATGGAGGCAAGGATTTCCTCCATCGTCGGCTCTTTCTGGGCGTTGCTGTCCGCCATGATCCTCCGCGCCCGTCACTGTCGTGCAATCCGGGGTACCTGCCGCGACACCGGAACCGGGCCGCGGCACCCGACAGCACTAACGTGCTGAGGCTAAGAGTTGGTTAACGCAGCAAAACTGTCTAGTCCAGCCCGCCGTCGGTGCCGTACCACAGGTCGCGCACGCGATTGTAGTTGGCGCCGGCATTGTAGACCGGGACGTTCAGGCCCAGCGAGACGACGTCGAGCCGGCCAACCGCGTTCAGCAGCTGGAACGCGGCGACATACTCGTCGCGTTCGGACTGCACCAGCGCGACCTGCGAATCGAGCAGTTCCTGTTCGGCGTCGAGCACGTCCAGCGTGGTGCGTGCGCCCACCTGGGCCTCCTGGATCACGCCTTCCAGCGCGATCTCGTTGGCGCGAACCTCCTCGCGGCCGGCCTGGATCCGGGAGCGGGCGGTGACCAGCGCCTCCCAGGCCTGGGTGACACCCTCGGCGACGATGCGGCGCGTCTCCTCGACCTGCATGCGGCGCTGGTTGTGCACCTGGCGCAGCTGGCGGACACCGGAATAGACCACGCCGGTCTCGTAGAGCGGCACGGTGACGACACCCCGAAGTTCCAGCTGGCTGTTGCGGTCGCCGGGTGCGTTCGAATCGAGCGCATGCACGGCGGAACCCTCCAGGTCGACCTGCGGCAGCAACTGGCCCGAAGTGGCGCGGATATCCGCCTTGGACGAGGCGGCGACCTCGATGATGGACAGCAGGTCCGGGTTGGCACGGAATGCTTCGGCCAGCGCCTCTTCCTCGCTCTGCGGCAGGGCGGGCAGGGGCGGCGGCGGCTCCAGGTCCCCCGGCACCGCGCCGACGATGCGGGCGTAGGTCGCCTTGGCCGCGATCAGGTTGCCCTCGGACTGGGCGCGGTCGGCGGCGGCACGCGACAGCCGCGCCTCGGCCTGGGCCACATCGGTGCGGGTGATCTCGCCGACGTCGAAGCGGTCCCTCGCGGCCTCGAGCTGGCGGCGCAGGCGCTCCTCGTTGTTGAAGTTCAGCTTCACCACCGCCTGGTTCTGCAGCACGTCCATGAAGGTGGTCACGACATCCAGCAGCACGTCCTGTTCGGTCGAGCGCAGGTTCTGGCGGCCCGCGCGCACCAGGGCCTCGGCCGATTCCAGGTTCGCCGTGACCTGTCCGCCCTGGTAGAGCGGCTGGGTGACGGTCAACGCGGCCGTGGACGGAATGGTGGTATCCGCGGTCCGGACGCCGGCGCCGTTCCGCCGCTCGGACAGGTTGACCCCGAGGTCACCGGTGACAGTGACGCGCGGTCGCCAGCCGGAGATCGCCTGCGGCACCTCTTCGTCGGTCGCCCGGAGGTTCGCCCGCTCGGCCTGCAGCGTGGGATTGGCCGCATAGGCGGCGGCAAAGGCATCAGACAGCGTCTCGGCCGAGACCGGGCCGGCAGCAAGGACGCCCGCCAGAACCGCTCCCGGAATCAGTAGCGCGGAATACTGCCGTCGATTTCGATCGACCATCGGTCGATGCCTCCCTTCAGGTTCGTCGCCTGACCGATGCCCTGCGACCGGAGCCACTGCACGGCACGCATGCTGCGGCCGCCGTGGTGACAGTTCACCACCACGGGGCGATCCGTCGGAATTTCCGAGAGACGAGCCGGAAGCTCGCCCAGCGGGATATGGACCGCGCCGGGGATCCTGCAACCGTCGAACTCCCAACCCTCGCGGACGTCGACCAGGGTGGCGCCATTGCGCAACAGATCGACGGCCTCGGTCGGATCGACTTCCAGGGGAACAGCGGCGGTCATCAGAACACGAAGCCCTGGCGCGCCTCGAAACCGGGCAGCACCGGCGTCGCGGCATCGAACAGCGCCCGGTGGCCGATGACGCCGCCCTCCCGGTTCCAGATCGTCGCCACGCCCAGGCCGCGGGTGCGCAGCACCGCCAGCAACCGGCCACCCTCGGCAAGCTGGTCCAGCAGCGCCGGCGGCAGTTCCGCGACCGCGCCCTCGACCAGGATGACGTCGAACGGGCCCTGGTCGGGCAGGCCCTTGCCGAGATCGCCCTCGACAACGGCCGCGTTCGCGACCTGCAGGTCGGACAGGGTCTCGGTGGCCTGGGTGACCAGTTCGGGATTGCTCTCGACTGCCACGACCGAGGATGCGAGCTGTGCCATCACCGCCGTGGCGTAGCCGCTGGCGCAGCCGATATGCAGCACGGCCTCGTCGGCCTCGATGGCGGCACACTGCAGCAGGCGCGCCAGCACCATCGGTTCCATGAGGTAGCGGCCGCCGCCCAGCGGCAGGTCCTCGTCGGCATAGGCGACATTCGCCAGCGCCCTGGGCAGGAAGCGTTCGCGCGGCACGGTCAAAAGAGCATCCGTCACGCGCTCGTCGGTCAGCCGGTTCGGGCGCAGCTGGCTCTGCACCATCGCCGTGCGGGCAGCCTGGAAATCCATCACGTCGCGCACCCTCTTCGCTGGGATACCGTCGGCCCGCCGCGCGGCCGGACCGAATTCGCTTATAGTGTCGGGCTGTGTGCGGTGCAATGCGGCGCGCGTAACAGCTTGTATGCAGCCGCGCATGGCGCTTGACCGCCGAAGGGCGCGTTCCTATACACCGGGGCTCGCCGGCTCCGGGGCGCGGTGGCGGAGTGGTTACGCAGCGGACTGCAAATCCGTGTACGCCGGTTCGATTCCGGCCCGCGCCTCCAGAGCGGCAGATCCGTCCCGGACCCCCGTACAGTCCCGACCCGCAAGGGAAGGGGCCGGACGGCCCGGGCAGGGTCGGGAACATTTCCTCTGGCCAAGCGGTGGAGGGTTTGTTATATCGCCGGCCCGCCTGCCTGCTCCTCGGTAGCTCAGCGGTAGAGCAACCGGCTGTTAACCGGTTGGTCGTAGGTTCGAATCCTACCCGGGGAGCCAATTTCCTTCCAGATCAGTGACTTGATGTTGCCGAGGGCGCGGATGCGCGCCTCCTGGCCCGGTCCGGTCAGTGGAAGGTAATGGTGGTTCCGACCTTGCTGCAGGTGGTCGAACGCCCCCCGTAGATGCCGTTGCCATAGCCGATCAGCTGGCCATCGGTCCAGACACCGGCGCACCAGTCACCATTCGCGAACCAGTAGGTGCCATAGCCGTCGTACGAGCCGTTGTTGAACGCACCGACATAGCGGTCGCCATCCATCTGGTACAACGTACCGTCGCCGTCGGGATCGATCATCAGGACATCGGCCTCGAGTTTCCAGCCGACCTGCCCCTCGTAACGCCTTCCGTCGGTATAGCGGAAGGTGCCGCTTCCTGTCGGCCGGTCGTCCCGCCACTCGCCCTCGAATACAGTGCCGCTTGGAAAGCGCATCGTCGCGCGACCTTCGCGCTCGCCGTCTTTCCAGTCTCCCTCGTAGGTGCTGCCGTTTCCATACCGGGCACTGCCGCGTCCCTCGCGCTTGTCGTCCTGCCACTGGCCCTTGTAGTCGCCGCCATCGGCAAACCTCAACTCGCCAAAGCCGTGGCGCTTGCTGGCCTTCCACTGTCCCTCGTAGACATTGCCATTGCTGTAGCGCAGCCGGCCGCTGCCATCTGCCAGGTCATCTTTCCATGTCCCCTCGAAGACCGCCCCGCTGGAATAGGTCAGCTTGCCCTCTCCATGACGGGTCCACTTCTTCCAGGCGCCGTCGTAGATGTCGCCGTTGAGGTAGTGCATGACGCCCTGGCCGTGCGGCTCGCCCTCGGACCATTCCCCGTCATAGGTGCTGCCGTCGTCGAACTCGTCGAAGCCCCGGCCGTGCCGCTTGTCGTTCAGCCAGCCGCCCTCGTAGTAGCCGCCGCTGGCAAAGGTCATGCGGCCCGTGCCGCTCCGGTTACCAGCCTTCCATTCGCCCTCGTAGATCGATCCGCCGGGGAAGCGATAGATGCCCTTGCCATGACGCAGGCCGTCCTGAAAGGCGCCTTCATAGGTGCCGCCGTCGTTGTAGACGTACTTGCCTCTGCCATGGGCCTTGCCGTCGCGGATATCGCCCTCATAGACCGCACCGTTGTCGTGCACGATGCGACCGCGGCCGTTCCTGACACTGGCCTTCCCGCCGTCTGACCTGGATTCGGATGTCTTGGATGGTCGTGCGGCAGTGGACTGCGCGTCCGCATTCCTGGGCGCCCGGGCCTGCGATGCTTCCCACAGCTTCAGCATTAGCGGCCCGTCGGCCCGGCCAGTCTCGGCGAGGCCGTTGGCGCGCTGGTAGGCGCGGATGGCGGTCTCGGTCTCGGGCTTCATCCGGCCGTCGGCGTCGCCCGGGTCATAGCCAAGATCCAGCAGCGCACGCTGAATGTTGAAGACGACATCGGACGCGACTTCGGCCCGAGCAGGACCCGCCGCCAGCAAGAGCAGCACCGCCATCGCAAACAGATGCAGGACCAGCCGCATGTCGTCCTGTCCCGATCATGCCTTCCGTAGGGGAAGTCTACGGTCCGGCGACCGGTCAATCAATGCGGGGTGATGCGCCGCGGGGCGGCGGGCGGGATCAGGGCAGCATTGCCGCGATCACGGGCCGCGCGTCGTCGGGCAGCGGGGCAGGGCGCCCCTCGATGATGAACACCATCACGGTTTCGGCCGTGGCGATGCAGGTGCCGTCGATGAACACGCCATGCCCGGTGGTCACCGAGGTATTGCCCAGCCGCAGCACCCGCGTCCCGATGCGGATCGCGCCGGGCCAGAAGGCCTGGGCGCGGTAGCGGATGGAGACCGCACCGACCACGAAGCGCTGGCGGGGCGTGAACAGCGGCATGTCGGGGCCGCGCATGAAGGGGACGCGGCCGCTCTCGACGTAGCGGGCAATCGAGATGTTGTTGACGTGCCCTGTCGAGTCCATGTCGCCGAAACGGACATTGTCCTCGACCCAGTGCGGAAAGCTCGCCGGATCGGTCAGTGGCACCGGTGGCGGCTCGGGCAGGGGGGCCGGCTCTGTCGATCCGCCGAGTTCGACCAGCCGCGCGCGGACGGCGTCGCTGATCGGCACGGACTTTCCGTCCTCGATGTAGATCATCGTGGTCTCGGCCGTGCCGACGCAGGCATCGTCGACGAACAGCGAGGTGGCCAGCAGCATCGAGGTCCGGCCGACCCGCAGCACCCGGCTGCCGATGCGGACACGCCCCGGCCAGTGCGCCTGGCGGCGGTAGCGCATCGCGACATTGCCGACGATGAAGCGGGAGCGGTCGGTATAGGCCGGCAGGCCGGGCAGGCGCATGAACGGCGCGCGCCCGTCCTCGACCCACATCAGGAAAGCGACGTTGTTGACGTGGTTCGTCGCATCCATATCGCCGAAGCGGATCGCATCCTCGACCCAGTGGTCGAAGGAGGCGGGATCGGCGAGATTCACGGTTGTCTCGGTCATGGCCGGGACTTATGCCGGATGCGTGCCGGGCGGAACAGCCCGCAGAAGCGACGCCATTCGGGGAACACGGGACGGGCATGCACGATGGACGGACTTGATCCGCTCAGGGCCGAACTGGACGCGTGGGGGGAGGCGGGCGAGACCGCAACGCTCTGGTGGCGTGATGACGACGCCGAGGCGCCGACCGACCAGGTCCGCCGCATGCTTGACCTGTCGGCCCGCCACGCCGCGCCGGTGTTCGTCGCCGTGGTGCCCGGCAAGGCCGTGGACGCGCTGGCGGCACCTGTCCTGGATTGCCCGACGGCGGTTCCGGTGCAGCATGGCTGGATGCATGCCGATCACTCGCCAGCAGATGTGAAAGGTAAATGGGAACTCGGGTTGCATCGTCCGGTTGATGCGATACTGGAAGAGCTGGCGCGGGGCCGGACCAGGATGATCGACCTGTTCGACGGACGCTTCCAGCCCATGCTCGGACCGCCCTGGAACCGCATCGCGCCGGACCTGCTGCCGCACCTGCCCGCGGCTGGCTACGACGTGCTGAGCGTGTTCGGGCCGCGTGCCGCGGCATGCCCGGTCGAGGGCCTGCGGGCGGTGAACGGGCATTGCGACATCATCGGCTGGAAACGCGACCGGGCGTTCATCGGTGCTGACAAGACGGCCGGACGGCTGGCCGAGCATCTGCGCGCGCGACGCGGGGGCATGGTGGACGCGGCGGAGCCGACCGGCCTGCTGACCCATGTCTGGCTGCACGACGATGCCATCTGGCAGGTCATGGACGACCTGCTGGCACTTGTGGCTGCTCACCCGGCGGCACGCTGGCTCGGCGCGGCGGAGGTCATGCACGCATGAGCGATCCTGTCTTCCGCCCCGGCGAGCCGCGCGACATCGACCATGTCGCCGGGCTGCTGCACCTGCACATGAACCCGAAGGTTCCGCCAGCGGTGTTCCGGCGACTGCTTGCCTATGAGTGGGCCGGCGAGAAGCCCCATTGCGGCATGGTCGCGGAGTCGAACGGGGAGATCGTCGGCTTCCACGGCAATGTCTATTCCATGCGGCGCATCGACGGTGTGGAGCGCACCTTCGGCAGCTTCACCTCGCTCTATGTCCATCGCGACTGGCGCGGTCACAATCTCGGCCAGAAGATGATGCGCACCTACGAGGAGCGCGCGGACATCACCTACACGGTCTTCGACCCCAGCAAGCGCGTGCACGGCATCCTGGAAGAATCGGGCTTTCGCGACCTGGACGTGGAACGGGTGGTCTGGATGCCGGACGGCCGCCGCGCGGATCCGGAGGTCGAGGTGCTGCGCGATCCGGCGCTGATCCGTCCGCGCGTGACGCCGGAGGAACAGCGCTACCTGGACGACCATGCCGACCTGCCGGCCTGGCCGATCCTGCTGGCCGAGGGAAAACGACAGGTCCTGGTGTTCGCGCTGAAACAGGATCGCGGCGACCAGGGACTCTGCCACGACCTGGTCTACTGCGGCGATCCGCAGGTCTTCGCCGGCCTGGTCGATGCGGCGGCGCCGGCCATCCTGGGCGACGATCCGCGCGCGCGGCTGCTGGTCGATGCGCGCTTCCTGGACGGACACCCGGTCCGCGGACGACACGAGGCGCTGCGCTATCGCCGCATGGTGCGCCGCGCCGACCCGGCCCTGCCGGACTGGCGCGTCGATCACCTCTATACCGAGACCATGCTGCTGAACCTGAAACTCGGCTGAGTCTCAGATCGCCGCCGCGACCTTCTCCGCCAGCGCCTTGATCGACGCCATGTCGCCCGGGACCTGGTCCCAGTTCAGGCTGGCCGCGTCGCCGAGCCGGCGCGGGAAGATGTGCACGTGAAAGTGAAACACGGTCTGGCCCGCGCCGATGTCATTGGCTTGGACCAGGTTGATGCCGTCCGGCTGCAGCACCGCCCGCACCGCGCGCGCCACCCGCGTGGCCGTCGCCATGGTTGCTCCGGCCAGGTCCGCCGGGATCTCGTAGGCATTGGCGAAGTGCGCCTTCGGAATTGCCAGGGCGTGTCCGGGGTTGAAGGGATTGATATCCATGAACGCCAGGGTCTCCGCATCCTCGAAGACGCGGAAACAGGGCAGGGTCCCGGCAACGATACGGCAGAAGACACAGTCGGACGGATGGCTCATCGCATGCTCCCCAGGGGTTTTCCGGCGCGGTGACCGGAAGACATAAAGTTGCGCGCCAGACCCGCTTTCCGGGGTGGACATTGCGCGGCGAACGACACTAGCCTTTGCGACGGACTCCGGCGAACCGGGGCCGAAAAGAAAAAACACATGACTGCCCTGCAACGACAGGGTGGCAGACAGGGAGGATACGATGTTTCACGCGAAGGTGGAGTCCGCACGCGTCCGATGGCTGTCGGGTGTGGCGATGTCCGTCGTCATGGCCGCGCTGCTGGCCCAGGGCCCGGCACAGGCCGACGGCGCGCCGGTCAAGGGCGGCACGCTGACCGTCGGCGTCGAGACCGATTCGCGCGGATTCGATGCCGTGAAGGGCGGCGTTCTGGGCGCCAGCGCCGGCACGGAATCGCTGGCCATTCACGACACCCTGCTGAAGTTCAACGAGAACACTGGCGAGTTCGAGCCGAACCTGGGCCTGACCTGGACGCCGTCCGAGGACCAGAAGAGCTGGACCATCACGCTGCGCAAGGACGTGAAGTTCCACGATGGGTCGCCCTTTACCGCGAAGGACGTCGCCGACCACTTCAACCGCATCCTCGACCCGGCCAACAAGTCGGCCAGCCGCACCTTCATCACCGCCATCAAGGGGGCGACGGCGGTCGACGACCATACCGTGCGCTTTGACCTGGCCCATCCGTGGCTGCCGCTGCTGGGCAACCTGGCCTCGCCGAGCATGATCGGCCTCATTCCCTCCAGCGCCAATGTCGCCGCCGACAAGCAGAACCGCGAACCGGTCGGCACCGGCCCCTACAAGCTGGAAAGCTGGGCCGGCGACGATGCCATCACGCTGGTGCGCAATCCGGACTACTGGAACGCGGACGCGGCCCATCTCGACAAGCTCGTCTTCCGTATCCTGCCCGACACCCAGGCCCGCTTCGCCAGCCTGAAATCCGGCGAGGTCGACGTGATCTGGACCGACCGCGGCAGTTCCATCGTCGAGGCCCAGGCCGACAAGTCGCTGGTCACCGTCAGCCGCGACGGCAAGGGCGCCGCGATCAACATCGTCAATGCCTCCAAGCCGCCGCTGGACGACAAGCGGGTCCGCCAGGCCATCTCCTATGCCTGGAACCAGGACGCGCTGATCAAGATCTCCTGGCAGGACACGCGCCCGGCGGCCGAACATCCGCTCGGCGTCGATTCGAAGTGCGATGCCGGCTACCTCAAGTACAACCCCGCGAAGGCGAAGGAACTGCTGGCCGACTACGGCAAGCCGGTGAAGATCTCGATGATCCACACCACCACGCCGCGCGGCCGGGAATTCGGCGAGATCTACCAGCAGCTTCTGAAGGGTGTCGGCGTCGAACTGGAGCTGATCCCCGTCGACCAGAACACGCTGGTGAAGAAGGTCTTCACCAACGACTTCATGATCTCCGGCTGGCGCATCGGCGATGCCGAGGATGTCGGCCCGCAGACCTTCGCGCTGACCTACTCCGAAAGCTCCTACAACCTGGCCCGCTTCAAGTCGCCCGAGATGGACAAGGCGGCCATGGCCATGCGGACGGCAGCCGATCCGGCAGTGCGCGAGGAGAAGCACTGCGAGCTGATGCGGATGGTCAACGACGAGGGCACCTACACCTGGCGTGGCGCCAACAAGTACTACGCCTTCCACAATACCAACGTGCACAACATCAGCTTCGACACGCTGGGCGTGGTGCGCGTCTCGGGCGCCTGGAAGGACAAGTAGGCCGGAACACAGACCGCAAAGCAGCGTGGTTGAAGCGCCATGCGTTATGTCCTGCGCCGGCTGAGACAGCTTGTCCTGGTCGTCCTCGCGGTCACCTTCCTGACCTTCCTGCTGGTGAGCGTGCTGCCCGGCGATGTCGCCTATGACATTGCCGGACAGGACGCCACCGAGGAGGTGGTGGAGGCCATCCGCGAGGACCTCGGCCTGAACCGCCCGATCCCGGTCCGCTATGTCGAGTGGCTGGGGAATTTCGTGACCGGCGACTGGGGTCGGTCCTACCGCACCGACGAGCCGGTGCTGGAGGGCATTCTCACCCGATTTCCGGTCTCGTTGGAGCTGATGCTGGTGGCGCAGGTCTTCGCGCTGCTGCTGGCCGTCCCGCTGGGCATCCTCAGCGCCTGGCGGTCGGGCCGTCCGGCCGACCGGGTGATCGCGGCCACCGGGTTCATGTCGCTGTCGGTCCCGCCCTTCATGGGCGCGATCGTGCTGATCCTGCTGTTCTCGCTCAATCTCGGATGGCTGCCGACATCGGAATACAAGCCGTTGTCGGAGGGGCTGTGGGCGAATCTCAGGGCCTTCATCCTGCCTGGCCTCGCCATCGCGCTTGCCGAGTGGACAGTGCTGATGCGGGTGCTGCGCGCCGACATGATCGGGGTACTGCAGCAGGACTACATCTCGCTGGCCAGGGCCAAGGGTCTGCCGACCTGGTACATCATCCTGCGCCACGCGCTGAAGCCGGCGTCATTCTCGATGATCACCATCTTCGGCCTGCAGGTCGGCACCCTGGTCGGCGGCTCGATCATCATCGAGAGCATCTTCGCGCTGCCCGGCGTCGGGCGGCTGCTGATCAGCGCCATCTATGCCCGTGATTTCATCGTGGTGCAGGGCGTGGTGACCTTCATCGCCTTCGCCTATGTCTTCGTCAATTTCCTGGTCGACATGCTCTACGCGGTGCTCGACCCGCGCGTGCGTACGGAGCGGGCCGATGTCTGACGCCGCCATGGCCTCGATCCGCCACCGGCTTGGCATCCGCAGGGCCCGGCGCTCCGGCTTCGGGCTGTTCTTCTGGCTGCCGGCGGGATGGCTGATCCTGATCAGCCTGGCCGCGATGCTGGCGCCGTGGCTGGCGATTCCCGACCCGGACGGGATGGATTTCACGGCCCTGAAGGCGGGTCCGAGCGCCGCCCACTGGCTCGGCACCGACATGCTCGGCCGTGACGTGCTGGCCCGCACGCTGTACGGCGCACGCGTCTCGCTGACCGTCGGATTCTGCGCGCCGCTGGTCGGCATGGCCTTCGGCATGCCGCTCGGCATGATCGCCGGGTACTTCAAGGGGCGGACGGGGGCGCTGATCGTCGGTGTCATCGACACCTTCCTGGCGATCCCGGCGCTGGTGCTGCTGCTGTTCGCGCTGATCTTCGGCGGCAGCCTGTTCATCGTCACCTTCAGCCTGGGCCTGCTGTTCATTCCCGTCTTCGCCCGTATCAGCCGGGCGGCGACGCTGAACTTCTCGACCTCCGAATTCGTGCTGGCGGCGCGGGCAATCGGCGCGACGGACACCAACATCCTGGTCCGCGAACTGCTGCCCAACGTGGTCCTGCCCGTCGTGGCCTACGCGCTGGTCGCGGTCGGCACCGCCATCGTCGCGGAAGGCGCGCTCAGCTTCCTTGGCCTCAGCGTGCCGGCGCCGTTCCCGAGCTGGGGCGGCATGATCGCCGGCGGTCGCGAGGAACTGGAACATGCGCCGCACATCAGCCTCGCCCCGGCACTGGTGATGTTCCTGACGGTGCTGTCGTTCAACCTGGTGGGCGATGCGCTGCGCAGCCGCTTCGCCGACGTGAAGGAAAAGGCGATCTGATGGCCGACGGACCGCTTCTCCGGGTCGAGCAGCTTTCGACCCATTTCGACACCCGGGCCGGCCTGGTCCGCGCGGTCGACGGGGTGTCGTTCCACGTCGACGCCGGCGAGACCCTGGGCCTGGTCGGCGAGTCGGGCTGCGGCAAGTCGGTGCTGTCGCGCACCATCATGGGCCTGCTGCCGTCCTATGCCCGTGTTCCCGACCAGTCCCGCATCCTGTTCAACGGCACCGACCTTTTGACACTGGGGCGGCGGCAGCGTCGCGCGATCTCGGGTCCGGGCCTCGCCATGGTGTTCCAGGACCCGATGACCAGCCTGAACCCGGTGTTGCGGATCGGGGAACAGATCTCGGAGAGCATGCGCTTCCACTTCGGCACGCCGCGCGCGGAGGGACGGCGGAAGGCCATCTCGCTGCTGGGCGATGTCGGTATCCCGCAGCCCGAAGTGCGCGTCGACCAGTACCCGCACCAGATGTCGGGCGGCATGCGCCAGCGCGTCGCCATCGCCATCGCGCTGGCCTGCGAGCCGAAGCTGCTGATCGCCGACGAGCCGACCACCGCGCTGGACGTGACGGTGCAGGCCGGCATCCTGGAGCTGCTGAAGGACGCGCAGCGGCGTCGCGGCATGGCGATGATCCTGATCACGCATGATCTCGGCGTGGTCGCCGGCCGCGCCGACCGTGTGGCGGTGATGTATGCCGGGCGGATCGTCGAGACCGCCCCGGTGCGGGAGCTCTTCGCCCGGACGCGGATGCGCTACACGCAGGCGCTGCTGGATTCGATCCCGCGCCTGGACGCGCCGCCGCACACCCGCCTCAACGCCATCGCCGGGCGCCCGCCAAGCCTGATCGATCCCCCGGCCGGCTGCCGCTTCGCGCCACGCTGCGCCGCCGCGCAGGAGCGCTGCCGGGTCGAGGTGCCGGATCTCAGCGCCGACAGCGGCTGCGCCGCGCACAGCTTTGCCTGCTGGTTCCCGCGCGGGCTGGAGGCGGCAGCATGAACGCGCCGCTGCTGAGGGTGCGCGACATGGTGATGGAGTTCCCGGTCGGGCGCGGCACGGTGCATGCGGTCAGCGGTGTCAGCTTCGACCTGGCGCGCGGCGAGACCCTGGCCCTGGTCGGCGAATCCGGCTGCGGCAAGTCGACGACGGCGCGTGCCGTCATGCAGTTGCCACCGCCAACCGGCGGCAGCGTCGAACTGAACGGGGTCGATCTGACGCGCCAGCGGGGCAGCAGCCTCCGGTCGCTGCGCCGCCAGTTCCAGATGATCTTCCAGAACCCGATCTCGTCGCTCAACCCGCGCAAGCGCGTGGCCGAGATCGTCGCCAAGCCGCTCGCGGTTGCCGGCATCGGTACACCGGCCAGCCGGCGGGAACGCGTGGCGGAGGTGCTGGACACGGTCGGCCTCGACCCGGCCATCGCCATGGACAAGCGCCCGCACGAGTTTTCCGGCGGTCAGTGCCAGCGCATCTCCATCGCCAGGGCCCTGGTGCTGGAACCGGACCTGCTGATCTGCGACGAGCCGGTCTCGGCACTCGACGTGTCGATCCAGGCGCAGATCCTGAACCTGCTCGAGGACATGAAGACGCGGTTCGACCTGACCATGCTGTTCATCAGCCATGACCTGGCCGTGGTGCGCAACGTGGCCGACCGGGTGGCGGTGATGTACCTCGGCCGCTTCTGCGAGGTCGGGCGCTCGGAACTGCTCTATGCCCGGCCGGCGCATCCCTATACCCGCGCGCTGCTGTCGGCGATCCCGGTCCCGGACCCGACGGTGACGCCGCGACCGGTCGAACTGGTCGAGGGCGACCTGCCGTCACCGCTGGCACCGCCGAGCGGCTGCCGCTTCCGCACCCGCTGCCCGCTGGCGAGCGAGCGCTGTGCCCGGGAGGTGCCGGAACTGCGCGACCTGCCCGACGGTCGGGCGGTGGCCTGCCATTTCCCGCTGGTGGAACACTGAACGGAAACGGTGCATTTCCGCACGCAGGCTTGCGGCGCATTTCCCCGGCGGTCATATGGCCGGGGAGAGACAGGGGAACGCAATGACCGAAGCCAGCGCCATTCACGGCTACCACGCGCATGTCTACTACCGGAACGAGGCCGAACGGGCCGAGGCCGCGGTGCTGCGGGCCGAACTGATCGGTCGCTTCGACGTGACGCCGGGCCGCTGGCGTGACCAGCCGGTCGGGCCGCATCCGTCGCCGATGTACCAGATCGCCTTCGGGGCCGACGTGTTCCCGGAACTGATGCCCTGGCTGATGCTGAACCGGCGCGGCCTGACCGTGCTGGTGCATCCCGACACCGGCAATGACCTGGCCGATCACGGCACCCATCCGCTGTGGCTGGGCGAGGTGCTGCCGCTGGACCTGGCGTTCCTTGCCGGGTTCGCCGGAACGCCCGGCAGCGCCTGAGCTCCGGCGCTACAGGCTCATCTCGGCGACTTCGGCGTTCTGCAGGAAGCGGCCGAGGATCATGTAGAAGAAGGTGCCGTGTCCGACCACGACGATGTGGCGTTCGGGCCGGCTGGCGATCCAGCCGCGGAACCGCTTGACCCGCTCCATCACCGTGTCCTGCGGCTCGTGCGCGAAGGGGCCGGGATGGTGCGCCTCGACGTGCCACCACGGGTCGGGCAGGTGGTCGAAGTCCAGTTCGGGGAACTCGGTCCGCAGGATCGACGGCGAACGGCCGACATCGCAACTCGCGGCCAGGTGCTCGCGATGCAGCGCCTCGACCACGACCGGCAGGTCCCGGCCGCCGAAGGCACCGAGGCTGGTCTGGATGGCGCGCGTGAACGGGCTGGTGACGACCAGGTCGACGGCGCGCGATTCCATCTGGCGGCGCAGGTTCGCCACCTGCTCGTGTCCCAGCGGCGAGAGCGGAGCGTCGAAGTACATCGGGTCGACGCCGGTCAGCGACATCTGCGCATTGAAGGTCGACTGGCCGTGACGGATCAGGTGAACGGTGCGCGGCATCGGATCAGGCGAGGAAGATCAGCAGGTACAGGCCCAGCATCGCGGTCAGCCAGAACACACCGGCGCCCGGCGTGACGGTCTTGCCCAGCAGTCCGGCCGGACCGCCCAGTCGTCCGGCGGTGCCGATGATGGCGAGCACCCAGCGCTTCAGTCCGCCCGTCAGCGCCCCCGAGGTCTCGGCTGCCCAGTCCTGCACCTGGCGCCAGATGTCCTGCAGGCCGTGCCGGTAGAACCAGTCCGACTCCGGCAATGGCCGGAGATCCGCGCCGCGCCAGTAAACGGTCTTGCGCAGCATCGCGTAGAAGATGGCGCCGATGGCGAGCATCACGGCGGTGCTCAGCAGGTGGCTCACGGTATTCGGATCGTAGCTGACGGGGTAGGGCATCAGCGCGTAGAAGCGATCGGGGAACAGCCCGATGGCGAGGCTCGCCAGCGTCGCCAGTACCATCGCGACCGGCATGTTGGCGGGCACCGGGCGGCCCTCGGCGACCGGCGTTGCATCCTTCGCCAGGAACAGGCCGTGGACCAGTTTCAGGCCAGGCACGGCGAAGGCACCCGCCGCACCGGCCATCAGGACCAGCCACAGCAGCCAGTGAACCTTGTCGGCCGCCGAGGTCACCAGCGCCTTGCCGGCATAGCCCGCGAACAGCGGCGAGGACATCGCCAGTACGCCGGCAATGCAGAACGCGAAGGTGAGCGGCATCCGGCGGGCAAGGCCCCCCAGCGCGCTGGCCTGGCCGGTGCCGGTGTGCACGATCACCGCGCCGGCGACCATGAACATCAGGCCCTTGTACAGAATGTGCGCGACGGCCTGGGCGGCGGCGGCGCTGATGGCCAGTTCGGTGCCGATGCCGACCGCGACCACCATGAAGCCGAGCTGGCTGTTCAGGCTGTGCGCCAGCATGCGTCGGATGTCGTCCTCCATGATGGCATAGGCCAGCGAGGCGAGCACCATCACCGCGCCCAGCACGATCAGGACCTCGGTGCCGGGGAAGGCCCGGGCCAGGGCATAGATCGCCATCTTGGTGGTGAAGGCCGACAGCACCACGGTTCCGGTCGGATTGGCCGCGGGATAGGCATCGGAGAGCCAGGCGCCGAGCAGCGGGAAGGCGGCCTTGATGCCAAAGGCCAGCAGGATCAGCAGGCCGGCGGTGGTCGAGGCGTCCAGGGCATCGAAGGCAATGCCATCGCCCAGGCGCCAGTGCACGACGATGCCGCCCAGCAGCAGCACGCCGGAGGCGATCTGGACCAGCAGGTAGCGCATGCCGGCGCGGATGGCGGTCTCGGTCCCCGGAGCAACCACCAGCACGACTGAGGTGACCGCGGTGATCTCCCACCAGACGAACAGCGTCAGCAGGTCGCCGGCCAGCACCGCCCCGATCGCTGCGCCGGCATAGATCGCCAGCGCCGCATCCTCGTAGCGGTTGCGGACATGGGCCTGGTAGACCGCGCCGATCAGGGCGGCGGCGCAGAACGCGAAGGCCCAGACCGCGGACAGGCCGTCGAGGCGCAGCAGCTGCAGCGTGACGCCGAACAGCGGCGCCTCGATGGTGGCACCGTCCGGGACCTGCAGCAGTTGCCAGGCGGCGAGCAGCGGCAGGGCAAGCAGCAGCAGCTTGCGCGGGACCTGCGGCAGCAGCAGCGCCAGCACACCGCCGAGGCAGAAGATCAGGCCGGTCGGGATCTCGGTCCAGCTCATCCGTGTGCCCTCCCGTCAGCCCGCCGGCGCCACAGGCGTGGCGATCGGCTGGAGGAACTCGACGATCTGGCCAGCCGTGAAGAACAGCACCACGCAGAGGCTCGCCGTGATGACGATGGCGATCAGGCAGGGCAGCGGTGCTTCCTTGATCGCCACCGGCCCCTCGGGCGCGCCGGCCGGGCGGTAGAGGAAACCGTGCAGCGGGATCGGCAGCAGGTAGGCGACGTTCAGCAGCGAGCTGAGGATCAGGACGCCGATCACGATCTGGAAGCCGGCGTCGGCGGCGCCGACCATCAGCAACATCTTCGACCACGACCCGCCAAGCGGTGGCAGGCCGATGACGCTCAGCGCGCCGATGGCGAAGCAGGCCATGGTCACCGGCATGATCCGGCCGATGCCTTTCATGTCGGAGATCTCGGTCTTGTGCAGCGCCACGTAGATGGCGCCGGCACAGAAGAACAGGGTGATCTTGCCGGCGGCGTGCATGACGATGTGCAGCCCGGCGCCGACAACGCCCATTGCCGTGCCGAGCGCCGCGCCGAGAATGACGTAGGAAAGCTGGCTGACGGTGGAATAGGCCAGTCGGCGCTTCAGGTTGTCCTGGCGCATGGCGATCAGGCTGGCGAGTGTCAGCGTGATGCAGGCGGCATAGACCAGCCAGTTGGTCGACGGCTCCGAACTGATCAGGTCCAGGCCGAAGACGTAGACGATGACCTTGATCACCGTGAACACGCCCGCCTTCACGACGGCGACGGCATGCAGCAGCGCCGAGACCGGCGTCGGCGCGACCATTGCGGCTGGCAGCCACTTGTGGATCGGCATCAGGGCCGCCTTGCCGATGCCGTACATGTAGAGCGCCAGCAGCACGCCGGCCGAGATGCCCTGCACTTTGCCCGCCAGCGTGCCGCCGGGCGCGAAATCCAGCGTACCGGTCAGGTTCCAGGTCCAGATGATCGCCGGGAGCTGCAGGCCGATCGAGGTGGCGATCAGGATGCCGAGATAGGTGCGCCCGCCGCGGCGGGCCTCGTCGGTTTCCTTGTGGACCACCAGCGGATAGGTGGAGAGCGTCAGGATCTCGTAGAAGATGAACAGGGTCAGCAGGTTGCCGGCGAACGCGATACCCAGGGCCGCGGCAATGGAGAGGGCGAAGCAGGCATAGAAGCGGGTCTGCCGGACCTCCTTGTTGCCGCGCATGTAGCCCACCGAATAGATCGAGTTGACGATCCAGAGGGTGGCGGCCACCGCGGCGAACATCATGCCGAGCGGTTCGAGCGCGAACTTCAGGTCCAGGCCCGGCATGATCGTGAACAGCACCACCTCGGGGCGCGCGCCGGCGACCACCTTCGGCACCAGCGTCCAGACGTTCACCGCGTTGGCGATGGCGATGATGAAGGTGACCGTCTCGCGCAGGTTCGGGCTGCGGCCGGCGAGGGCGATGCCGATCATGCCCGCCAGCGGCAGCAGGACCGCGAGTTGCAGTTGCAGTTCCGGGGTCATCGCATGACTCCCAGCAGTTCCATCGCCGCTTCACGCGCGATGCCGGCACTGTGGTCGGTATCCAGGCCGAACCAGAAACAGGCGGCGGTGAGAATCCACATCGGCACCAGCATCTCCATCGGCGCCTCGACCCGCGGGGTGTCGGGATGCGGATCGCGGAAATAGGCCACCTCGACCACACGCCAGACGTAGATCACCGCCAGCAGCGAGGAGAAAAGCACCAGGCCGGCGATCGCATAGCCGGCGGGGCCGGTCTGCAACGCGCCGAGGATCAGGTACCACTTGGAGACGAAGCCCACCGTGGTCGGGACGCCGATCAGGCTGAGCCCGGCCAGCACGAACGCGAACATGGTCAGCGGCATGCGGCGTCCCATGCCGGCCAGCGCCTCGATCCGGCCGGAGCCGGCGCGCATCACCAGGGCACCCACCGCCATGAACAGCGCTGCCTTGGTCAGGGCGTGGTTGAACAGGTGGACGATGCCGCCGGTCAGGCCGTCGACGTTCAGCAGGCCGATGCCGAGCACCATGTAGCCGATCTGGGCGACCGACGAGTAGGCCAGAATCTTGCGGACGTCGTCCTGGAATATCGCGCTGACAGATCCGACGATGAACGCAAGCACGGCAAAGGGCAGCAGCAGGCTGGCAAAGTGCAGGTCGGCAAAGGCCGGGACGGCACCGAAGACGGTGAACTCGAACCGCAGCAGGACGTAGATCGACACCTTCGTCGCGGTGGCCGACAGGAACACGGCCACGGCCGAGGGACTGAAGGCATAGCCGTTCGGCAGCCAGAAATGCGCCGGGAACAGCGCGAACTTGAGCGCGATACCGATGGTGATGAACGCGGCGGCCGCCAGGACCGTCGGATTGTCCGCCAGCGGGGCCAGGCGGATCGCCAGGTCGGCAAGGTTGAGCGTTCCGGTCAGGATGTAGAGCAGGCCGACGCCGATCAGGTAGAACGTCGCGCCGATCGTGCCCAGCACCAGGTACTGGAATGACGCGGTCAGCGCACGCGGGTCGCGACCGGACGCGATCAGCACGTAGCTTGACAGCGAGGAGATTTCCAGGAACACGAAGACATTGAAGGCGTCGCCGGTGATGGCGATGCCGAGCAGCCCGGTCAGGCAGAGAATCCAGGCGGTGTAGAACAGGTGATGGCGCGAGGGCGGAACCTCGCGCGCCACGGAAACGCGGGCATAGGACAGGGCGATCAGGCTGATCGCCGAGACGATCAGCAGCACGAAGGCGTTGATCGTGTCGACCCGGTACTCGATCCCGACGGGCGGGGCCCAGCCGCCAAGCGCATAGGATATCGGGCCGTCTGCACGCACCATCTGCAGCAGCAGCAACGCGATGACGAATGTCGCGGCGCTGACGGCCGTGGCCAGCGCCCAGGCGAGGTTGCGGCCCTTCAGCAGGCTGCAGAGCGGCGCGGCCACCAGCGGCACCGCCACCTGCAGGACCGGAAGCTGGGTCAGCAGGTCGAATCCCCCGGTTGCGGCACCACTCACGGATTGCCGCTCCGTGCCAGGTCAGCCTCGAATTCCGCCTCGGCCTCCAGGATCTCGTCTTCCTCGATGGTGCCGTAGCATTCGCGGATGCGCACGACGAGTGCGAGTCCCAGCGCCGTCGTGGAGATACCGACCACGATGGCGGTCAGGATCAGCACGTGCGGCAGCGGGTTGGAGAAGGGCCGCGACAGTCCCTCCTCGATGATCGGCGCGGTACCGCCCCAGATCTTGCCGGCGCTGATGTAGAGCAGGAACACGCTGGCCTGGAAGATGTTCAGGCCGACCACCTTCTTCACCAGGTTGCCCCGGCTCATGGTGATGTAGATGCCGATGGACATCAGCACCGCGAAGAACCAGTAGTTGTAGTGCCCGAGCCATTCCATCGGTCAGGATCCGTCCGATTCCGCCTCGAGATCCCGCACCAGGTGCAGGCGGCCGGCGAACTGGTAGAAGATGGTGATCATCACGGCGGCGACGGTGACGCCGACGCCGAACTCGATGACCAGGATGCCGAGGTGCTGCCCGTGGACCGGGTCGTGGCTGTCGAGCAGGTCGTAGTCCAGGAAGTTGCCGCCCAGCATCATGGTGGCGACGCCGACACCGGCATAGATCAGGAGGCCCAGCGCCATCAGGGCCGCGACCAGCCGGGCGGGGATAACGCTCTGTGCCGCCTGCAGGCCATAGATCAGCGCGTAGAGGATGATGCCGGCGGCGAAGATGACGCCGGCCTGGAACCCGCCGCCCGGACCGAAGTCGCCATGGAACTGCACGTAGAGACCAAACAGCAGGATGAACGGTATCAGCAGCTTGGCCAGCACGCGGGGAATGAGATGATGGATCATGTGTCGGCGCGCTCCGCGTCCGGCTGGCGCCGCCGGCGACCGCGCGAATAGACCGCGGGGATCGATCCCAGCAGGGCCATGACACCCACACCGGCGGTGAACACCACCGCGACCTCGCCCAGCGTGTCGAAGCCGCGATAGCTGGCCAGCACAGCGGTGACGATGTTCGGCACGTCGATCTCCACGGGTGTCATCTCGATGTAGTAGGGCGCGACGTGGAGCTGCGCAGGCGCATCAGGGCTGCCGACCTCCGGCATGCCCGACAGGCCCCAGATCAGCAGTGCGCCGGTGGCGACGCTGAGCAGCAGGGGCGTGAAGGCAAAGCGCGACGGGATCTTCTCGCGCTGGCTGTCGATCAGCGCCAGCGTGCCGAGCGACAGGATGGTGGAGACCCCGGCGCCGACCGCGGCCTCGGTGAAGGCAACGTCGACCGCGTCCAGCAACGTGAACACCAGCGCCATCAGCAGGCTGTAGATGCCGGCCAGCAGGACCACCGCGAACAGGTTCCGCAGGCGCACGATGCCGATCGCGACCAGCAGCAGCAGCGCCAGCAGCATGATGTCGATGAGCGCTTCCCAGTTCATGCGGCGCGGTCCGGATCGTTGACCAGGTCATGGTCCAGCATGGGCTTCGGACCTGAGAAATAGGCGGCGTGGCCGATGGCATAGGCGGCCATCGGACTGGTGAACCACAGGAAGCCCAGGATCATGGTCAGCTTGACGATGATCAGCCAGTCGCCGGTCGATGCCGCGATGACGGCGAGGCCCAGCAGCACCAGGAAGGTCGCGAGCGTGTCCGTCACGCTGGCCGCATGCATGCGGGTGTAGAAATCGGGCAGGCGCAGCGTGCCCCAGGCCCCGATGACCGTCAGCAGGCAGCCGGCGAACAGCGGCACGGCCGCCACGATATCGATCCAGGTCGCGTTCATCCGAGGTTTGACTGTCCCAGGTCGCGATAGCGGACGTACTTCATGACGGCGATGGTCCCGATGAAGTTCATCAGCGCGTAGATCAGCGCGAGGTCGAGGAAATCCGGCCGGCCGGTGAGAAAGCCGAGCACGGCCAGCAGCAGCACCGTCTTGGTGCCGAACATGTTCACCGCCAGCACACGGTCGTAGATCGTCGGACCGAGAAGCGAGCGGATGATGGCCAGCAACATGGCGAACAACAGGCCCAGCGCCGCGGCACCGAACATCATGACCGTTCGTCCTCCAGTCGCGCGTCGGCGACGGTCCGGTGCAGGCGCGCCGATTCCAGCGCTGCACAGCGCCGGTTCATGTCATCGCTCAGCACGCCGTCGGCACCGTCGCGGGAAATGGCATGGACCAGCATTCCCTCCTCGCTGATATCGAGGGTGAACGTACCGGGGGTCAGCGTGATCGAGTTGGCGTAGATCACCTTTCCGAGGTCCGTCGCCTGCAGCGCGGGGCTGCGGACCAGGGTCGGCGAGATGTCGGGGTGCAGGCGCGCGATGCGGCGTATGACGTCGATGTTCGCCTTCACGATCTCGATGAACAGCCAGCCCCAGTATGGCAGGATGCGCAGTCCGAGGTCCGGCAGCGGCACGCCCTCGTGGTCGACCACGTCCATGCGGTGCGCGACCCAGACACAGGTGAGGCACGATGCGGCGCCGAGCCAGTACAGCAGGCCGTGATCGTAGATTCCGGACAGCAGAAGCCAGGTTACGGCCAGCACCGTCAGAAGTCCGATGGCTCGCATCACGTCCTGGCCAGCTCCCTCCACCGCGCGTCCGGACACCGGACCGCAACGATGCTCATAGCCCGAGCGATGGCGTGCACGCAACCCGTTGCCTGTCGTCGTTCCGGCCGGCCGGCTGTGTGTCAGCAGCACTGCCCTTTTTTTGGGCGAATTGTCCATTTCGCGGGCGTGAATGTTTGTGGTGGGCTGGGGAACCTGTTAGGCTCGAAAAAAAGCGTAACAATAGAGTGCGGTAGCGCCATGTCAGGGATGGAACACCCTCGGAGTATCGTCGAACCCACGACGCTCGAGGCCAAGGGACGGCTCAAGTGGTTCAACTACGTCAAGGGTTACGGCTTCATCACGGGCGATGACGGGCGGGATATTTTCCTTCACCTGTCGTGCCTCAGGAAGGCCGGGCTGTCCTTCATCGAGGAAGGCGCCGAGATCTGGTGCGAGGTGTCGGCCGGACCGCGTGGCATGCAGGCGCTGTCGGTGCTGCAGGTACGTCCGGTCAACAAGGATACCCACCCGGAGACCGAGGCGGCGGGTGCCTGCCATGACATGCCGGAGGTCGATCCCGACGAGGAAGGGACGATCGAGGAGCATGTCGGCACCGTCAAATGGTTCAACAGGATCCGTGGCTACGGCTTCCTGACCATCGGCCCCGACGAGCCGGACATCTTCCTGCATATCGAGACCCTGCGGCGTGTCGGACTGACGGTGGTTCAGCCGGGCCAGAAGCTGCGCGTGCTGGTTCACCGCGGCTCCAAGGGCCTGCTGGCCCGCGAGGTCAGGCTGACCTGATACCCCGCGGGTCGCGGCCTTCCGGCCTTTCCGTTCAGTCGCGCAGTTCGATGGCATAGTCCTCGGCGCGCCCTGCCGTCTTGATCAGCCCGCGATCTGCCAGGAACTTCGCGAACCGGTCATAGCGGCCGGCGTCCAGCGCCGCGGGCCGGAGGGCGAAGCGGGGCAGCGTGTCCCGCCAGGCGCGGCGGTTGAGTTCGTCATCCAGCTCGTGGTTGGACTGCAGGAACAGTTCCCAGGCTTCGGCCGGCCGGTTGATCATGAACTGCACACCATCCTCGAGGCCCGCCAGGAACTTCGGAAAGCGCGGATCCCCGGTGCGGTCGGCATGGGCCACGATGATGAGTTCGTCATAGGCCGGCACGCCCTCGGCCTCGACATAGAACGCGCGACCGGGATGGCCGACGATGTCCATCTGGTTCAGCTCGAAATTGCGGAAGGCTCCGATCACCGCGTCGACCTGCCCCGAGATCAGGGCCGGCGAGAGCGAGAAGTTGACGTTGATCAGCTCGACGTCGCCGAGTGCGAGGCCGTGCCGCTCCAGCATGGCGCCCAGCATCGCGTCCTCGAAGCCACCGACCGAGTATCCGACCTTGCGGCCCTTCAGGTCGGCGATGGACTTTACCGGACCGTCCGCCAGCACCACCAGCGAGTTCAGCGGCGTGGCCACCAGCGTGCCGATGCGGCGGAGCGGCAGGCCCTCGGCGACCTGGATGTGCAGTTGCGGCTGGTAGGAGATGGCGAGGTCGGCCTTGCCGGCGGCGACCAGCTTCGGCGGGTCGTTCGGGTCCGCCGGGGCAACGAACTCGACCTCGAGGCCATGCTTCTCGAAGGCGCCGATGGCGCGCGCGACGAACAGCGGGCCGTGGTCGGGATTGACGAACCAGTCCAGCAGCACGGTCAGGTGCTCGGCCGCGCGCGCGGCCGGTGTCGTGGCGAGGGTCATGGCAAGCGCCAGCCCCGCGATGAGGGTGCGGATCATTTCTCGGTCTCCCCGGGTTCGGAAAAGCTGTCGGGCTGCCAGGGCAGCAACAGGCGGATACCCCGGTCCACGGCGAACCAGAGCAGGACGGCGAACGCGGCGAGCACGAACAGCGCCGCGAACATCAGGTCGACCTGCATGCGCCCGTTGGCATGCAGCATCAGGTAGCCGAGGCCGGCGCCGGAGCCGACCCACTCCCCGATCACCGCACCGATAGGCGCCACCCCGGCAGCGACGCGCAGGCCGGAGCCGAGGGCGGGCAGGGCGGCGGGTATGCGGACATGGCGCAGGATGGCCCAGCGGGCGCGCCAGCCCCGGCCGGCCAGCATCACGCCGGCCAGTTCGAGATGGCCGCGGTCGGTACGACGGAGGCCATCCAGAAAGGCGGTGGCAACGGGAAAGAAGATGATCAGGACCGCCATGGCGATCTTCGACTCCATGCCATAGCCGAGCCAGAGCACCAGCAGCGGCGCCAGGGCGAAGACAGGCACGGCCTGGCTGGCGACGAGCAGGGGCAGTCCGACGCGACGGGCCATCGGCAGGGCGTGGATGGCGATGGCGCTCGCGCATCCGAGGAGCGTCCCGATCACGAGGCCGAGCACGATCTCCGTCGCCGTGGTGCCGAGATGCTCCAGGATCAGTTCGTGGCGCTCGACCAGTGTCCGCGCGACGCGCGCCGGTCCCGGCAGCAGGAAGGGCGGCACCCCGGTCAGCGTAACCACCGCCTGCCAGAGCGCCAGCAGGGCGCCAAGGATCGCGAGGGCGGACACCATCACCCTCATGTACCGATCCCCAGGGCAGAAACGATCTCGCGCCACAGGCGCGTGGCCTCCGGCGTGTCGACCGCGCGCGGAAGCCGCGGTTCCCCCGGTCGCAGGTCCAGCGCGATCCGCGCCGGGCTTCCGGACAGGACCAGGATCCGATGGCCGATCCGGATCGCTTCCCACGGGTCGTGGGTCACCATCACCACCGTGCGACCGGCCAGCAGCCGTGCCCCGAGGTCCTGGAGGCGCAACCGGGCCAGCGCGTCAACGGATGAAAACGGTTCGTCCATCAGCACCACCGGGCGATCCTCCATCAAGGTGCGGGCCAGTGCCGCACGCTGGCGCATGCCGCCGGACAGTTCCGCAGGCCGTTTCGTCAGCGCGTCATCAAGGCCGACATCGAGAACGAGGGAGGAAAATCGCGTGAGATCATAGGGTTCGGCGCGCAATCTTGCGCCGAGCATGATGTTGTCGCGAACGTTCAGCCACGGAAGCAACAGGTCGGTCTGGCCCATCCAGGCAATGCGACCCTGCAGCGGACGCCCGTCCGCGGCGTGCACGCTGCCGTCGCCGCTGACCAGTCCGGCGATGCGGTGGAGCAGGGTGGACTTGCCGATGCCGCTCGGACCGAGGATGCACGTCGTCCCGCCGGCGTCGATATCGAGATCGAGCCGGTCGAGGATCGCGCGGCCGCCAAAGCTGACACCGATCGATCGGAGCTGGATCGCCATGCCGGGGCTGCCATGGCCCCGTTGCACGGCGCGGGCGGAACCGCCCATCTCGTGCCTTCCTTCCCTACGCCGGTACGAGCCGGATCAGGTTCTAGGGGTCGTTCCGTCGCGGAACCTCTCAGCCGCCCTTGCGGCTCCCCCGGATCACCGCACTATATCTGCCATGGCGGCGCTGTCGAGCGCCGTGACGGAACGATGTCGGAGCCCCATGCGTCCCCGCACGGTCTTCATCGCCAGCGAGATCTATCGCGCCTCGCGCTACGGGCGACGTCATCCGCTGGCCATCCCGCGTGTCTCGACAGTGATGGATCTCTGCCGCGCGCTGGGCTGGCTGGATGCGGCGGTCTATCGCGAGAGCGCGCCGGCGCGTGACGACGACCTGGCCCGCTTCCATACCCGCGACTACATCGCCGCCGTGCATCGCGCCGAGGCGGCGCAGGTGGCCGACACGGAACTGCGCGAGCGCTACAACATCGGCCGGCTGGAGAACCCGGTCTACGGCGAGGTCTTCCGCCGTCCCGCGACGGCCGTCGGGGCCAGCCTGATGGCTGCCGAGCTGATCGCCGGCGACGAGGCCGACCGTGTCTACAGCCCGGCGGGCGGGACCCATCACGGCCGCCCCGACCGCGCCTCCGGCTTCTGCTATTTCAATGATCCGGTGCTGCTGATCCTGCGGCTGCAGGATCGTGGCGTCCGCCGCATCGCCTATGTCGATCTCGACGCGCATCATTGCGACGGCGTGGAGGACGCGCTGCATGACGACCCGGGCGTGCTGCTGGTCTCGACGCACGAGTACGGGCGCTGGCCGCACCGGGCCGGGGCGGCGCAGCGGCAGTCCGCGACGGTCGCCAACTTCGCCCTGCCGCGGCAGGTCAACGACAGCGAGTTCCGGCTGGTGGTCGAGACCGGCATCCTGCCGCGCGTGCAGGCCTTCGCGCCTGAGGTCGTTGTGATGCAATGCGGCGCCGACGCGCTGGCCGACGACCCGTTGAGCCGCCTGTCGCTTTCCAACCGGGCGCTCTGGCGCGCGGTGCGTGCCATCGACCGCATCGCACCGAAACTGGTCGTGCTTGGGGGCGGGGGCTACAATCCCTGGTCCGTCGCGCGCTGCTGGACCGGCATCTGGGGCGCGCTGGCCGGCTTTGCCAGGCCCTCGACGCTGCCGCCGGGCGCCGAGGCCGTGCTGCGCGTGCTGGAGTGGCATCGTCAGGCAGGTCGAAACCCGCCTCGGCACTGGTTTACCACCCTCGCCGACGCCCCGAACGAGGGGCCGATCCGTGCTAGTGTCCGCGCGCTGGTCGATTCACCGCTGCTCGACGCCGCCGATTGAGGCTCTCCCCATGCGCCGCCTGCTGACGTTGCTCGTGTTCTGCCTCGTGTCCATCCCGGCGCTGGCCAGCGAGACCACGCCGCTGATCGTCGAGACGGCGAGCGGCCCGCGTCGCTTTGACGTCGAAGTCGCCGCCACGGGCGAGGAGATCCGACGCGGCCTGATGTACCGCGAGAGCCTGCCGGCGACCGGCGGGATGCTGTTCACCTTCGGCGACTACAGGCCCCGCGTCTTCTGGATGCGCAATACCTGGATTCCGCTGGATATCCTGTTCATCACCAGCGACGGCAGGATCAACCACATCCATGCCAATGCCCGGCCGCAGGACTGGACCTCGATCTTCTCGAAGGGGCCGGCGCTGGCGGTGCTGGAGATCAATGGCGGCTTCGCGAAGCTGGCAGGGATCAATGTCGGCGACCGGGTCCGGCATGCCTTCTTTGGCGACCGTATATCCGAGTAGTCTCCAGGCGATTTCCCGGCGCGTGCCAATGCACTAGCTTGGCCTGGACGCCATTCGAGAATTCCAGGAGGAACCCATGGCCGAGGCCTTTGTCTGTGACGCCGTCCGTACACCGTTCGGCCGCTTTGGCGGTGCGCTGAAGGGGGTCCGCGCCGACGACCTTGCCGCACATCCGATCCGCGAGCTGATGGCGCGCCGGCCCGGTGTCGACTGGCAGGCGGTGGACGACGTGATCTACGGCTGCGCCAACCAGGCCGGCGAGGACAACCGCAATGTCGCCCGCATGGCGCTGCTGCTGGCCGGGCTGCCCAACAGCGTGCCGGGTTCGACCGTGAACCGGCTCTGCGGCTCCTCGCTCGATGCCATCGGCACCGCCGCGCGTGGCATCCGGGCCGGCGAGACCTCCTTTGCCATTGCCGGCGGCGTGGAAAGCATGACCCGCGCGCCCTTCGTGATGGGCAAGGCGGAGGCGGCGTTCCAGCGCTCGGCCGATATCTACGACACCACCATTGGCTGGCGTTTCGTCAACCCGAAGATGAAGAAGCAGTTCGGCGTCGATTCCATGCCGGAGACGGCCGAGAACGTCGCCGAGGAGTTCCAGATCACCCGCGAGGACCAGGACGCCTTTGCCTGGCGCAGCCAGCAGCGCGCCGCCGCCTCGCAGAAGGCCGGCATCTTCGCCGAGGAGATCGCGCCGGTCGCCATCCCGCAGCGCAAGGGCGACCCGGTGATCGTCGCCGACGACGAGCACATCCGTGGCGAGACCACGCTGGAAGCGCTGGCGAAGCTGCCGGCGCCGTTCCGCGACGGCGGCACGGTGACAGCCGGCAATGCCTCGGGCGTCAATGACGGCGCCTGCGCCATGATCATCGCCTCCGAAGCCATGGCGTCCAGGCAGGGCCTGACCCCGCGCGCCCGCATCCTCGGCATGGCGACCGCCGGCGTGCCGCCGCGGATCATGGGCATCGGCCCGGCGCCCGCCTCGCGCAAGGTGCTGGAGCAGGTGGGCCTGACCATCAACGACATGGACGTGATCGAGCTGAACGAGGCCTTCGCGGCCCAGGCGCTGGCCGTCACCCGCCAGCTTGGCCTGCCCGACGACGCCGATCACGTGAATCCGCATGGCGGCGCCATCGCGCTGGGACATCCGCTGGGCGCCAGCGGCGCGCGGCTGGTCATCGGCGCGGTCAACCAGTTGCACCGCACCGGTGGCCGCTACGCGCTCTGCACCATGTGCATCGGCGTCGGCCAGGGTATCGCCCTGGTGGTCGAGCGGGTCTGATCAGGCCACGACATGCCTGCCGTCCGGCCCGGCAACCTTGTCGATGGCCGGATCGGCGGGCAGTTCGCCGAACAGCATCAGCACCTTGCGCCACCGGTCCAGTGTCGCCGGATCGGTGAGACGCATGCTGAAACGGGTATGGCCGGGGCCATGGCGGCGGATCCAGAGCCGGGACGGCGGCCCGGAAATGCCGATCTCCGCGATCTCGCCGGGACGGATCACCGAGACCACCGGATGGGTGCCGACGCTGCCGATGGTGGCGATGGCGGTCATGTCGTCGAGCCAGACCAGCGCCGCGCGACGGTCATCGGCCAGCAGGATGGTGCCGGCGCGATGACCCTCCAGTGCCACGGCCGCGCGGATCGCGTCCCGGTCGAGCCCGCGGCGCCAGCGCCCGCCCGCCGCCCAGGCCAGCAGGCCGAGAAGCATCAGGGCGGCGGCTGGCAGCAGCAGGTGAACCGGGTCCATGTCACGGGGCCTGGTCGCCGGGCCGTTCTTGCAGATGGCGCGGCAGGTCGTCCGCGATCCGGGGCCAGGTCAGCGCCGAACTGATCCAGATGTGATAGGTCGGCGGCATGGCTTCAGGATCATCGAGGGTCGCCGTCGCGATGTCGAAGCGGTCGCGGTTGGCGTCGCCGCGCCAGTAGAGCGGCGTGCCGCAGGTCGGGCAGTGCGCCCTGACCGCGATGCCGGAGGAGCGCCATTCGACCGGGCTGCCGCTCCAGACAATGTCGCTGGCCTTGACCTCGAAGGCGGCGAAGAAGGGGCCACCGGTCCATTTCTGGCACTGGCGGCAATGGCAGATGCCGGACTTGTCGATCCCGCCGGTGACCGTGTAACGCACCGCGCCGCAGAGGCAGCCGCCTGAAAGCTCCGTCATCACGTCGTCTCCGTGAGCTCGATCCATGCCGGGGTATGGTCGGAGGCGCGCTCGCGGCCACGCGGGGCCTTGTCGACACCGCTCGCGACCAGCCGGTCGGCGGCCTGCGGCGAGAGCAGCAGGTGGTCGATGCGCAGGCCGTTGTCCTTCTGCCAGGCGCCGGCCTGGTAATCCCAGAACGTGTAGAGGTGTTCGACCGGGTTGAAGGCGCGGATGGCGTCGGTCAGGCCCAGGTTGACCAGGCGCCGGAAGCGCTGGCGCGATTCCGGACGGCAGAGCGCGTCATCGACCCAGCCCTTCGGATCGTAGACGTCGATGTCGGTGGGGCAGACATTGTAGTCGCCGCAGAGCACGAAGGTCTCCTCGGCGGCCAGCAGCGCCTCAGCCCGGACGATCAGGCGGTCCATCCAGCCGAGCTTGTAGTCGAACTTCGGGCCGGGATAGGGGTTGCCGTTCGGCAGGTACAGGCCACCGATCCGGATGCCGTCGACGGTTGCCTCGATATAGCGGGCCTGTTCGTCGCTCTCGTCACCCGGCAGGCCGACCATGACGTCCTCGATGGGACGCTTCGACAGGATGGCGACACCGTTGTAGGTCTTCTGGCCGTGGACCGCGATGTTGTAGCCCAGGTCCTCGATCGGCTCGGCGGGGAACTTGCCGTCCTCGCACTTGATCTCCTGCAGGCAGACCACGTCCGGCGCGGCTTCCTCCAGCCACTCCAGCACGCGGGGCAGGCGGGCCTTGATCGAATTGACGTTCCAGGTCGCGATGCGCATCGGTCGAATCCCTCCGCCGCGACATTAGCGGCAGCGGACGCCCGCGCCTACATCACCGAGAACGAGGTACCGCAGCCACAGGACGAGGTGACATTGGGATTGCGCACCTGGAAGGAGCTGCCGATCAGTTCCTCGACATAGTCGAACTCGGAGCCGCGCAGGTATTCCAGGCTGACGGCATCGACCAGCACGGCGACACCGTCGCGCTCGATCACCAGGTCGTCGTCGGCGATGGCCTCGTCGAAGTCGAACTTGTACTGGAAGCCCGAGCAGCCGCCGCCGAGAACCTCGACACGCAGCTTCAGGCCGGATCGGCCGTCCTCGGCGATCAGTTCGGCGATGCGGCGCGCGGCGGCACCGGTCACGGCGAATTCGGCGGGGGCGCTGGCGGTATCTGCGGCCATGGTATCCTGTCGGGTCCCGGGCTTGCTTTGAACTGACAAGGGATTTAGACCCGCGCGACCGTTTGTCAATCGGTGGACCGGCACCTGCATGGCCGGACCGTTTGGCCCCATCCACCCGATCCGTTACTGTCCGGGAGCGCCCCCGAGCGATTCGCCATGAACCTCTATCGCCAGTTCCGAGACACCATTGCCGGCACGGTCGGCACGCTGGATTCGCTTCCCGACGGGCTGGACACCACGGCCATCACGGTCGAGCCGCCGCGTGACCCGAGCCACGGCGACCTTGCCTCCAATGCCGCGATGGCGCTGGCCAAGGCCGCGCGGATGAAGCCGCGTGACATCGCCGAGGCGCTGAAGCCGCAGATCGAGCGGCTGGACGGCGTCGCGGCGGTGGAGATCGCCGGCCCCGGCTTCATCAACATTCGCCTGACAGACACCTTCTGGCAGGGCCAGCTCCGTACCGTTCTGGCGACCGGCACGGCCTACGGCGCGTCCGACCTCGGTGGTGGCCGGCCGGTCAATGTCGAATATGTCAGCGCAAATCCGACCGGCCCGATGCATGTCGGTCACGCGCGCGGCGCCGTCTTTGGCGACGGACTGGCCGGCCTGCTGGCCAAGGCCGGCTGGGCGGTGACCAAGGAGTACTACATCAACGACGCCGGCGCGCAGGTCGACGTGCTCGCCCGCTCGCTCCACCACCGCTATGCCGAGGCCCTTGGCCGAGACATGGGCGACATTCCGGAGGGACTCTATCCGGGCGACTACCTGGTCGAACCCGCGAAGGAACTGGCCGCGCGCGATGGCGAGCGCTGGCTGGACCGGCCGGAGTCCGACTGGCTGGAGACCTTCCGCCAGTTCGCCGTCGAGCGGATGATGGGCATGATCCGCGAGGACCTGGCCGCGCTCGGCGTGCGCCACGACGTCTTTTCCTCGGAGCGCGCGATCCACCTCGATGGCCGGGTCAGGCAGGTGATCGAGGAACTCGAATCGCGGGACCAGGTCTATACCGGCGTGCTGGAACCGCCGAAGGGCAAGACCCCGGACGACTGGGAGCCGCGCCCGCAATTGCTGTTCCGGGCCACCGAATGGGGCGACGACATAGACCGGCCGCTGCAGAAGTCGGACGGAAGCTGGACCTATTTCGCCGCCGACATCGCCTACCACCTGGACAAGTTCCGCCGCGGCTTCCCGGAGATGATCGACGTGCTGGGCGCCGACCATGGCGGCTATGTCAAGCGCATGGTCTCGGCCACACGCGCCGTGACCAACGACAAGGGACGCCTGACCATCCGGCTCTGCCAGATGGTGCAGCTGCTCGACAATGGCGAGCCGGTGAAGATGTCCAAGCGGGCAGGGACCTTCGTCACCCTGCGCGACGTCGTCGACCGGGTTGGCAAGGATGTCGTGCGCTTCATGTTGCTGACGCGCAAGAACGAGGCCCCGATCGACTTCGACTTCGCGAAGGTGCTGGAACAGTCCAGGGACAACCCGGTCTTCTATGTCCAGTATGCCCATGCCCGCTGCTGTTCGGTCTTCCGCAATGCCGCGCGCGACATGCCCGGACTGGATATTTCCGACGCCGCGATCCGGTCGGCGCCGCTGGAGCGACTGGTGCATCCGGCGGAACTCGCGCTGATCCGCCAGCTCGCGACCTGGCCGCGGCTGGTCGAGCAGGCGGCGGAGGCGGCGGAGCCGCATCGCCTGGCCTTCTGGCTCTACGAGCTTGCCTCGGCCTTCCACGGCTTCTGGACGCTCGGCAAGGATGCGCACGAACTCCGCTTCATCCAGCCCGACGACGAGGGACTGACCCTGGCACGGCTTGCGCTGGTCGAGGGCGTGCGCACTGTGCTGCGCAGCGGCCTTGAGGTGCTGGGCGTGCAGCCGGTGGAGGAAATGCGCTGATGGCGACAGGCGGACGCGAGACCGTCGAGACGGCCAACCCGGCACGCTGGCGCCTGATCGCCGGCGGCGCCGTGCTGGTGGCGTTGTTCGCCTTTGTCGTCGCGGTCTGGTTCGCCTTCCAGGACGAGCGCTCGGTGCCCGAGATGGCATCGTCCGATGCCGTGCCGATCGTGCGGGCGCCGGACGGGCCCGACCGGGTGAAGCCCGATGACCCGGGCGGCGTCGCGGTGCCCGACCAGGACAAGACCGTCTACGAGACTTTCGAGTCGCGGGCCGGCCAGCCGGCGGAGCGGATCGAACGGCTGCTGCCCCCGCCGGAGGCGCCGCTGCCCGAACCGAAGGCTGAGCCGGAACCGGACCCGGAGCAGGTTGCCGAACCTGAACCCGATGCCGAGGCACCGAAGGTGATCGACGTGCCCACGCGCCCGGAAACCGTGGCACCGTCGCCGGTGGCCGCCCCGAAGGCCGAACCGGCACCGGTCGCGAAACCCGAACCTGCACCCGCGCCGAAGCCAGAGCCGACCCCGGTGGCAAGGCCTGCCCCGGAACCTGAACCGAAGCCGGCCGCGAAGACAGCGGCGAAGGGCGAATGGCAGGTACAACTCGCGGCCTTTCGCGACTCGCCCTCGGCCGAGGAAGCCTGGGAGAACGCGCGCAAGAAGGCCGGCGACCTGCTGAAAGGCATGCAGCACGAGGTCGTCCGGGCCGATCTCGGCGACAAGGGCATCTATTTCCGGCTGCGCGCGGGCGACTTCCCCAGCCGGGACGCGGCCAACGCCTTCTGCATCCAGGTCCAGGCGAAGGGGCTTGGCTGCCTGGCTGCCCGCCGGAGCAACTGAGCGTGCTGCCCGCGATTTTCGGCATTGCCGGCCCGGACATCACGGCCGACGAACGCGCGATCTTCCGTGAGTACGACCCGGTCGGCTTCATCCTGTTCCGACGCAACGTGATCGATGCCGCGCAACTCCGTCGCCTGACCCATGACCTGCGTGCGGCCGTCGGGCGCGCGGACGCTCTGGTCCTGGTCGACCAGGAGGGCGGGCGTGTGCAGCGACTGGCACCGCCGCTCTGGCCGCAATTGCCGCCACAGGGGCGGATCGGCGCGATCTGGCGGACCGACCCCGCGCTGGCGCGTCGGGCCGCGTGGCTGCTGGCCCGCATCATCGCAGCCGACACCGCCGCCTGCGGCTTCGACACGGTCTGCGCGCCGTGCCTCGACCTGCGCTGGCCGCAGACCCATGTCGCCATCGGCGACCGCGCCTTCGGCGATGACCCGGAGACAGTCATCGACCTCGGGCGGGAGATCATCTCGGGCCTGAAGGCCGGCGGCATCCTGCCGGTGATCAAGCACCTACCGGGGCATGGCCGGGCCTCGCTGGACAGTCATTTCGACCTGCCGGTGATCGAGGGGACGCGCGAAGACCTCGATCGCACGGACTTCCGCCCGTTCCGCGAACTCGGGCCGCTGTCACCCCTCGCCATGACCGGGCACCTGATGCTGCCGGCGCTTGACCCCGACCTGCCGTCGACCCTGTCTCGTTCGGTGATCGAGAATCTGGTCCGAACCAACTGGAATTACGATGGTTTCCTGATGTCGGATGATATCGACATGAAGGCGCTGTCGGGTGCGCCGGGCGAGATTGCCCGCGCCGCGCTGGCCGCCGGATGCGACGGTGTCCTGCAGTGCTCGGGCAATTTCGAGACCATCCGCGCGGTCTGCGAGGCCCTGCCCGAGATCACGGCAGACGCCGCCCGGCGCCTCGCCACTGCCACGGCGTCCCGCACCACGCCGCAAGCCTTTGACCGCGAACAGGGTCTGCGGGAGCTGCTCGGCATCGTCGCCTGAACGGCGATCCGGTCGTAGACTTGGTGCTTGCATCGATTCGCGAGTGCCATGACCGCACCCGACACGCCACGCCCCGACTTCGAGGAGGACGCGCCCCGCGTCCCCGAGACGACGCGCCTGATCGTCGACCTCGGCGCCTATGAGGGGCCGCTGGACCTGCTGCTCGACCTGGCGCGCGACCAGAAGGTCGATCTTGCCCGCATCTCGATCCTGAAGCTGGCAGACCAGTTCCTGGCCTTCATCGAACAGTCGCGGCAACTCCGCATCGAGGTGGCAGCGGACTACCTGGTGATGGCCGCCTGGCTGGCCTGGCTGAAATCGCGCCTGCTGCTGCCCGACCCGGAACCGGACGGCGAGGAACCGTCGGGTGCCGAGATGGCGGCACGGCTGGCCTGGCAGCTCCGCCGGCTGGAGGCGATGCGCAAGGCCGGCGCCACGATCTTCCGCCGCCCGCAGCTGGGCCAGG
This sequence comes from Pseudomonadota bacterium, assembly GCA_036154895.1. Taxonomy (GTDB): domain Bacteria; phylum Pseudomonadota; class Alphaproteobacteria; order Minwuiales; family Minwuiaceae; genus Minwuia. The sequence goes on along the minus strand of JAYZWD010000047.1, from coordinate 135,584 downwards.
ATTTCCATCGTCGCGGCGCGCCCGAGGGGGTGCACGTGCGCCGGCAGGTACACTGGGAGTGCAGCCTCTACGACCTGTTGCAGGCCTATGGCGCGCATTGCGAGTCGCTGGGCGAGAACGAGCCGCTGCGCGTCCGTCGCGACAAGGTGGTCACGGTGGAACAGGCCCTCGAACGCATGCGCCGGCTGCTCGGCGCGCTGCCCGAGTGGTCCAGCCTGCAGGCCTTCCTGCCGCCGTCGTCGAGCCATCCCTTCACCCGCCGCTCGGCCATGGCCTCGACCCTGCTGGCGGCGCTGGAACTGGCCCGGCAGGGCGACATCGAGCTCCGCCAGGGGCGCACCTTCGGTCCCGTGTTCGTGCGACGGCGCGAACAGGCAGGGGCATGACCGAGCGGGAACACCTCCGCATCGTCGAGGCGCTGCTGTTCGCGGCGCGGGAGCCGCTCGATCCGGCGCGCATCGCACGGGCACTGCCCGATGGCACCGACATCGCCGCCGTGCTGGACGCGCTGGTGCGCGACTACCGGGGCAGGGGCATCGAGCCTGTCCAGGTGAATGGCCGCTGGCTGTTCCGGACCGCGCCGGATCTGTCCGACGCGCTGGAGGAGGAACGGGTGGAGCGCCGCAAGCTCTCCCGCGCCGCCGTCGAGACGCTGGCCATCGTCGCCTACCACCAACCCGTGACCCGTGCGGAGATCGAGGACCTGCGCGGTGTGGCGGTGGCCAAGGGGACCATGGACGTGCTGATGGAGGCCGGCTGGATCCATCCGCGCGGGCGCCGGCAGACGCCGGGACGGCCCGTTACCTACGGCACCACGGACGATTTCCTGATCCATTTCGGCCTCGCCAGCCTGGACGACCTGCCGGGCATTGACGAACTGAAGGCCACCGGTCTTCTGTCGGCCACGCCGCGCGATCCGGGCCTGTTCGACCTGCCGCCGGTCGACCGCGAGGACGAGGACTGAGCAGGCCGTTTGCCAGCGCAGGCGCGACCGACTATCAAGCTTGCCGTACCTCTCCCGCCCGGATCCGGAGTCCCGTGGCCAGCCTGTCCCTCAGATCGCTCAGTCACAGTTTCGGCGACGTGCGCGCCGTCGACGGGTTCTCGCTGGAGATCGCCGAAGGGGAGATCGTCTGCCTGCTGGGGCCATCGGGCTGCGGCAAGACCACGACCCTGCGTCTCGCCGCCGGGCTGGAGCCGTTGCAGCAGGGCGAGATCGCGATGGGGGCACAGGTGGTCGCCGGGCCGGGTGTGGCGGTGCCGCCCGAGGGGCGCGGCATCGGCATGGTGTTCCAGGACTACGCGCTGTTCCCGCATCTCGACGTCGCCGGCAATGTCGGCTTCGGCCTGCGCGGGCTGCCGGGACCGGAGCGGGAGGTGCGGGTGCGCGACATGCTGGCCCGTGTGGGGCTCACGGCCCGCGCCGGGGTCTATCCGCACCAGCTCTCGGGCGGGGAGCAGCAGCGGGTGGCGCTCGCCCGCGCGCTGGCGCCACAGCCGTCGCTGATGCTGATGGACGAACCGTTCGCCAACCTGGACGTCACCCTGCGCAACGCGGTGCGCGACGAGACCCTGGCGCTGCTGAAGGATCACGGCGCGACGGTGCTGCTGGTCACCCATGACCCGGAGGAAGCCATGCGCATGGCCGACCGGATCGTGGTGATGCGCGGTGGCCGGCTGGTGCAGGCGGGCCCGCCCGACGAGATCTACCTCCGTCCCGTCGACGACTTCATGGCGCGCTTCTTCGGCCCGGTGAACGAGATTGCCGGAACGGTTGCCGGTGGAACCGCACGGACAGCCTTCGGCACGGCGCCCGCCGACCTGGCGGATGGCCCGGCGCGTGTGCTGGTCCGGCCGGAGGGCCTTGTCCTGGGCGATACCGGTCACGACATGATAGTGTCGGGGCGTCGACTGATCGGCGCCTACTGGCGTGTCATCCTGCGTGACGATGCCGGGACGGAACTTCGCGCACGGGTGGTGGACCGTCCGCCGCAGCCCGGAACCCGCGTCAAGGTTTCACTGGACGCGGAGCGGGCGATAGTCTTTCCCTGTGATGCGAACAGACGGTAAGGTCAGCGTCGCGCCGAAAACGCGGCCGCAAAAAGCCAAGGGAGTCGGCTCATGGGTTCTTTCAGCATCTGGCACTGGCTGATCGTGCTGGCGGTGGTGCTCATCCTGTTCGGTGGTGGCGGCAAGCTGTCGCGCCTGGCCGGCGATCTGGCCAGCGGCATCAAGAATTTCCGCAAGGGCCTCAAGGACGAGGACGGGGAAGCCGCCCCGACCGAGACGGCCAAGGTCACCGAGTCCAAGGACAAGGCCACCCAGGGCTGATCGCGTCGGCGCACTAGCCGGCGAAGAGGACGTATCGAATGTTCGATCTCGGCTGGTCCGAACTGCTGGTGATCGGCGTCGCGACCATCCTGATCTTCGGCCCGAAGGAACTGCCGGTCGTCTACCGGACGGTAACGCAGTGGCTCGGCAAGGCGAGGTCCGTCGCGCGCGAGTTCCAGAACACGCTCGATGATGTCGCGCGCGAGGCCGAACTGGACAAGCTGCGCAATACGGTTCGCGATGCCACGTCCGGCGTTGGGTCGATGCTGGACCAGTCCGGCACGTTCGACGGTGTCTTTGACGACCCGGACCCGAAGATTTCCCCGGCCGGCCCTGCCTCGAAGCCGTCGGCCCCGCCCGAAACTCCGGCCGTCGCCGCCCCGAATGATGGCGCTGAATCCGCCAGGCCCGCAGCCACCCAGCCGGCAGCCGGCAAGCCGTCAACCGATTCGCCTGCATCCGGAAAGCCCGAGACCGGCAAGCCTGCGGCCGCTACGACCGGTGCGCCGGAAACCCCTGCCGGGGAGACCTCGCCCCCGCGCAGCGCCGCCGGCGGTGCCGCATGACCGAAGCGACAAACGGGGGCAACGCGCCCGACGGCTCGCCCTATGACGCGGTCGAGGAAAATCGCCAGCCGCTGGTCGAGCACCTGGTCGAACTGCGCAACCGCATGCTCTACTCGCTGGGCGCGGTGCTGGTCGCGTTCATCTTCTGCTTCGCGTTCGCGCAGGACATCTATCACTTCCTGACGCAGCCGCTGGTCGATCTTGTCGGCGCCGAGAACGGGCGGCGAATGATCTTCACGGCGCTGCACGAGGCCTTCTTCACCGAGGTCAAGGTCGCCTTCTGGGCGGCGTTCATCCTCGCCTTCCCGATCATGGCCTCGCAGATCTACATGTTCGTCGCGCCCGGGCTCTACAAGCACGAGAAGGCGGCGTTCGCGCCGTTCCTGGTGGCGACGCCAGTGCTGTTCCTGATCGGGGCGGCGCTGGTCTACTACCTGGTCATGCCCGTTGCCTGGCAGTTCTTCCTGAGCTTCGAGGCGCCGGCGGGCGAGGGCGCGCTGGCGGTGCAGCTCGAGCCCAAGGTCAGCGAGTATCTCAGCCTGGTGATGAAGCTGATCTTCGCCTTCGGCATCTGCTTCCAGCTGCCCGTGGTGCTGACACTTCTGGCGCGCGTGGGGATCGTCAGCGCCGCCGGCCTTCGCGCCAAGCGCAAGTACGCCATCGTCGGCGTCTTCATCGCCGCGGCGATCCTGACCCCGCCGGACCCGATGAGCCAGATCACGCTCGCCGTGCCGATCATCCTGCTCTACGAGATCTCGATCCTGTCCGCCGTCTATATCGAGCGGCGGCGCGCGGCGGCCGAGAAGGCCGCGCAGGACGGGAACTGAGGCCCGACCGGCTGGCCGCTGGACGGAGTCCGGCGCGGCTCCTATAACGCCTGCGCCTGAGCAGACCTGCCGGAACGTGAATCATGCATGACATCCGCTGGATCCGGGAGAATCCGGACGCCTTCGACCAGGGCATGCGTGCCCGCTATCTTGATATGCGCGCCGAAGGACTGGTCGCGCTCTACGAGGGGCGGCTGTCGGTCCAGAACGAACTGCAGCAGAAGCAGGCGGAACGCAACGCGACCGCCAAGGCGATCGGCAAGGCCAAGGGCAGCGGCGACGAGGCCGAGGCGGCGCGCCTGATGCAGGCGACCGCCGACCTGAAGGCGGAGATCCAGCGCCTGGAGGAAGAGGACCGTGCGCGCGGCGCGGCGCTCGACGAGGTGCTGTCGGCCATTCCGAACCTGCCGGCCGCCGATGTCCCGGTGGGTCCCGGAGAGGACGAGAATGTCGTCGTCCGCACCGTGGGCGAGCCGAAACGCCATGCCTTTGCCGCGAAGGAGCATTTCGAGATCGGCGAGGGCCTCGGCCTGATGGATTTCGATGCCGCCGCCGCGTTGTCCGGCGCGCGCTTCGTCGTGCTGAAGGGCGCCCTGGCGCGACTGGAGCGGGCGATCGGCAATTTCTTCATCGACACCCAGGTCGACGAATTCGGCCATGTCGAGGTCAATCCGCCGCTGCTGGTGCGCGACGAGGTGATGTTCGGCACCGGACAGTTGCCGAAATTCCGCGAGGACCAGTTCCGCGCCGGCAACGATCACTGGCTGATTCCCACGGCCGAGGTGCCGCTGACCAACCTGGTCCGCGACTCCATCGTCGACACCGCCGCGTTGCCCATGCGCATGGCCGCCAAGACGCATTGTTTCCGGGCGGAAGCGGGTTCGGCCGGTCGCGATACGCGCGGCATGATCCGCCAGCACCAGTTCCTCAAGGTGGAGATGGTCTCGATCACCACGGAAGAGCAGTCGGACGCCGAACTGGAGCGCATGACCGGTTGCGCGGAAACGCTGCTGCAGCAGCTGGGCCTGGCCTACCGGGTCATGCTGCTGTCGAGCGGCGACATGGGCTTCTCTGCCCGCAAGACCTATGACCTGGAGGTCTGGCTGCCGGGGCAGGACCGCTATCGCGAGATTTCCTCCTGCTCAAACTGCGGCGAGTTCCAGGCGCGGCGCATGAACGCCCGCTGCCGCGCCGCCGGGGAGAAGCGCACCCGACACGTTCATACGCTGAACGGCTCCGGCCTGGCAGTCGGGCGTGCGCTGATCGCGGTGCTGGAGACCTACCAGCAGGCGGACGGTTCGGTGGTCGTGCCGGAGGTGCTGCGCCCCTACATGGGCGGCCTCGAGGTCATCCGGCCGGCCTGACACGGATTGAAGAGGGGGAGAGGGGATCGTGCGCATCCTGGTGACGAATGACGACGGCATCGCGGCGCCCGGCCTGGCGGTGCTGGAGCGGATCGCGCGGACCCTGTCCGACGATGTCTGGGTTGTCGCGCCGGAACACGAGCAGAGCGGTGCAGGGCATTCGCTGAGCCTGACCAACCCGCTGCGCCTGCACGCCCATGGCGACCGGCGCTTCGCCGTCCGTGGAACACCGACGGACTGCGTCATGCTGGGGGTCAAGGAAGTGCTCGACGGCCGTCCGGACCTGATCCTGTCCGGCGTGAACCGCGGCGCCAACATCGCCGAGGACGTGACCTATTCCGGCACCATCGCCGCGGCGATGGAGGGCACGCTGCTGGGCATTCCGTCGATCGCGCTGAGCCAGGTCGGTTTCGCCGACCAGGTCATCAAGTGGCAGACGGTGGAAGCCCACGCACCGGCCATCGTGCGCCAGCTGGTCGACGCCCGCTGGCCAGCCGACGTGCTGATCAACCTGAACTTCCCCGACGTGGAGCCGGACGAGGTCAACGGCATCCACGTGGTCCCGCACGGCCGGCGCGACCAGACCGACATCACCGTCGACCGTCGCGTTGACGGGCGCAACATTCCCTATTTCTGGATCGGCATGCGGCGCCAGCAGCACATGCCGCCGCCCGGCACCGATATCGGTACCATCTGGCGCGCCGGAATTTCCGTCACGCCGATCAGCCTGAACCTGACGGCGCGCGAGGTGCTGGACCCGCTCACCCGCCTGTTCCAGGACTAGGGCCGGCGTGGCCGACATCGACCGCAAGATCCGGCTGGTCATGCAACTGCGGCGCGAGGGCATCGCCGATGCCCGCGTGCTTGGCGCGATCGAGCGGGTGCCGCGAGAGCGCTTCGTCGACCAGGCCTTCCGCCACCAGGCCTATGAGAACCGCCCGCTGCCGATCAAGCAGGGCCAGACGATCAGCCAGCCCTATGTCGTGGCCTACATGACCGAGGCGCTGAAACTGGCGGAACGGTCGAAGGTGCTGGAGATCGGCACCGGCTCCGGCTACCAGGCCGCGGTGCTGAGCCTGCTCTGCCGCCGGGTCTACACGGTCGAACGGCACCGCACCCTGCTGCTGGATGCGCAGAAGCTGTTCGCCGAGCTGAAGTACACCAACATTGTCACCCTGCTGGGCGACGGCAGCCGTGGCTGGCCGGCGCAGGCGCCGTTCGACCGCATCATCGTCACCGCCGCCGCCTTCGGTGACGTACCCGCCGACCTGGTGGCCCAGCTCGCCCCCGGCGGCATCATGATCCTGCCCGTGGGCCGCAGCGGTTCCGACCAGGTGCTGGTCCGAATCACCCGCGATGCGGCCGGCGAGGTCCATCGCGAGGACCTGTTGCCCGTCCGCTTCGTGCCGCTGATCGAAGGCATTCCGCGCGACGGCTGAGCACGACTTGCCGCCACGCGGCCGGCTTCCTACCGTGCGGGCCATGGATCGCCGCGCCGTCATCCTGCTTCTCGCCCTGCTGCCGCTCGCCTGCGCCCCCGATGTGCCGCCGGGGCCGCCGCCTGTCGTGCTGGCCGGGGCATCGCGCGGCGTGGACATCATCGTCCGTCACGGTGACACGGCCTGGTCGATCGCCCGCAAGGCCGGCGTCCCGCTGCGCGACCTGATCGCGGCCAACGGCCTTGTCGCGCCCTACACCCTGCTGGCCGGCCAGCAACTGCGCCTGCCCGAACTCCGCCTGCATCGCGTGCAGCCCGGCGAGTCGCTCTCCAGCGTTGCCGAACTCTACGATGTCGGCCGCGACGAGATCGTCCGCCTGAACGACATGGTCGAGCCCTGGCGCCTGCATCCGAACCAGATCCTCAAGATACCGGGCGGTCGCCGCGACGGCGGAATCGTGACCGCCATTGCACGCGCGCCGGCCGGTTCCGTGCCGCCCTTGCCGCCGCCACGACCGCGTGACAGCGCCATCGCCGCTGCCCCCGAACCATCCGCACCGGCCGCGACCACAGCACGGCCGGCCGAACCGGCGCCGCACCCGGCGACAACCGCCCGTCCCGCATCGGCGCGGCCAGGCGGCCCGGTCTGGCCGGTGAGGGGACGCGTGCTGTCGGCTTTCGGCGCCAAGCCGGGCGGGCTGCACAATGACGGCATCAACATCGCCGCCCCGGTGGGCACACCGGTCAGGGTCATGGAGCGGGGCAGGGTGGTCTATGCCGGCAACGAGCTGAAAGGCTTCGGCAACCTGGTGCTGGTCCGCCACCCCGACGGCCGCACCAGCGCCTATGCCCATCTTGGCAGCATCGACGTCGAGCGTGACGCGGAACTGCAGCGTGGCGACGTGCTGGGCACGGTCGGCACCAGCGGCGGGGTCAGCCCGCCGCAACTGCATTTCCAGGTTCGCGAGCGGCGCAAGGCCGTGGACCCCGCACGGCTGCTCGGCGGGTCGCCGCTGGCGCTCGATCAGTCGAGCGGCATTTCCAGCCGGCCCGCCAGGTCCTGAATGTACTGCCAGGCGACGCGGCCGGAGCGCGCGCCGCGCGTGGTGGCCCATTCGACGGCCTCAAGCCGCAACACCTCGTCGTCGATCTGCAGGCCGAAACGGGCGCAGTAGCCACGCACCATGGCGAGGTAGTCCTGCTGGCTGCAGGTATGGAAGCCGAGCCAGAGGCCGAACCGGTCGGACAGCGAGACCTTTTCCTCGACCGCCTCGCCGGGATTGATCGCCGTCGCGCGCTCGTTCTCGACCATGTCGCGCGGCATCAGGTGGCGCCGGTTGGAGGTGGCATAGAAGATCACGTTGGTCGGCCGTCCCTCGATGCCACCTTCCAGCACGGCTTTCAGCGACTTGTAGCTGGTGTCGTCATGGTCGAAGGAGAGGTCGTCGCAGAACAGGATGAAGCGCTGGTCCGGCGCGCCGCGCAGCACGGCCAGCAGGCGCGGCAGGGAATCGATGTCCTCGCGGTGGATCTCGATCAGCACCAGGTGGCCCGGGCCGCACTCGGCGCCGACCAGCGCGTGCGCGGCCTTGACCAGCGAGCTCTTGCCCATGCCGCGTGCGCCCCACAGCAGCGCGTTGTTGGCCGGGTGCCCCCTGGCGAATCGCCGCGTGTTGTCGATCAGGATGTCGCGCACGCGGTCGATGCCCTGCAGCAGGCCCATCTCGACGTGGTTGACCTTGGGCACCGCGATCAGGCGTGCGCCGTCGGCCTGCCAGACGAAGGCGTCGGCGGCCCGGGTGTCCGGCAGGGCGGGCGGGGGCGGGGCGAGACGCTCCAGCGCATCGGCGATGCGTGCGAGCAACGTCGTGTCAGTCATGTATGTCCAGTCCGTTCGGAATTTGCTGTGCCCCCGGCCGTGATACCGAGGGAACGGTCGACGAGCCTGACCAGCGTGGCCTGTTCCCGGTCCCAGTTGTAGCGATCCTGGCCCAGCTTCCAGGCGTGACAACGGGCCGCCTCGAGGCGCGCGGGGTCCTGCAGCATTGCGTCATATGCGGCCGCCAGGCTGTCGGCATCATCGACATCGTAGAGTGTCGCTGCAGGACCGAGATCGGCCACGATGTCGCTGTGGGCCGGTATCGCGCTCAGCAGGACCGGAATGCCGGCCAGCAGGAACGTGAAGATCTTGTTGGTCAGCGCGATCCGTCGATTGGCCGAATGGCCGGTCTCGCCACACAGCCCGGCATCATGGTGCGCCGCCAGCCGCTCCATCTCCGAGGGGGCGGCGGGAGGGAAGAAATGGACGTGACCTTCGGCTCCGGTCGTCCGCGCCAGTTCCAGCAGGGATTCACGATAGGCATCGGAGATGGTGCCGCGCAGGTACAGGTGTGGTCGAACGCGGCTGATCGAAATTGCGCGGACCGCGCATTCGATGCCCCGGTCCGGTCCGATGGTCTGGGAGAACCAGTAGACGGATGGCCGGGCGTGGGCATCGCCCCGGTCGGTCGGCGCGGCCGGCGCATGGCTCTTCGGGAAGACGTTCAGTACGGTCGCCGGTCGCGCGATGCCGTAGACGTCGGCGTAGGCGGCCGAGATGCCCGGGGACGCCGCGCTGACGTGGACGGCACCGGGCAGCAGGCCGCCCTCGATGACACGCAGGATGGCCTTGTCGACCGCGAACTTCGGCCTGTCCGGGGTGTCGCCAGGGTGAAAGTCCTCGGCGTCGAAGGCGTAGAGGGTCCGATGCCGGGCCGCGGCGGCCGCTGCGGCGGGCAGGGCGGCAGGATAGTGCGCGATGTAGAGGTCGGCGCGAACCCGAAGCGCGGCGGACACGAGGTCGGGCGCGACCGGGTTCCAGGCCCTGGTTGCGACCGCCAGGCCGCGAAGACCTGCCTTGAACAGAAATCGCGCGCCGCGCATGACCAGGGCATGCCGGATACGGACATGCAGCGGTGCCAGTGGGCCGAAGCGGACACGGTTCGCCACGCTCCAGGGCCGGTCCGCGAACTCCGCCTCGGCTTCACGCGCCCAGGCGATGTAGTCGCAGGCGATGACGCAGACGCGGTAGCCGGCGGCAACAAGCGCATCCGCCTCCTTCACCAGCCGGGGGTTGGTGGCGAGGTGGCCCGGTGTCACCAGGCAGACAAGCCGCGTCGCCCGGTTCTCGGTCGGGGCAGTCATGTGCGACCCATCATCTCCCGGTAGACCCCGAGATAGGCTGCGGCGACGGCGGTGTCCGAATAGCGGGTCTCTGCGCGGCGGCGGCTGGCCGCGCGGTCGAGTTCCGGCAGTCTTGCCACACATGCCACCAGTTCCTCGACCGTATCGGTGACAAAGCCTGAAACGCCATCCTCGACGATTTCCGGAACCGCACCGCGCCGCAGGCCCAGAACAGGTGTCCCGCAGGCGAGCGCCTCGGCCATCACGATGCCGAACGGTTCTTCCCACAGGATCGGCATCAGGAACGCGCGGCTGCGCCCGAGCAGCGCGTTCTTCTGCACGTCGTCGACCGGGCCGACATAGCGGATGAACCGGCCATCGATGTGGGGTGCCACTTCACGCTCGTACCAGGACCTGTGGGCATCGGGGATGTTCCCGGCGATGACCAGCGGGACGCCGCTCGCCTTGGCGATGCGTATGGCGAGGTGGGGCCCCTTGATCTCCTCGATTCGCCCGAGAAAGCAGAGCGGGGCATCCGGGCCAGGGTCGGCGCTGTAGGAAAAGGCGCGCAGCGGAACGCCGTTGGGCACCATTCGCCACGTCCCGATATCGCCGACCGACCGCATCATGTGATGGCCGATGGCCGAGAACCACAGCGTTCCGCGTGACAGCCGGTGCCCGAGGCTGATTGACCTGCGGCTGATCTCCCGCTGGTAGGTCATCAGTTTCGGCACGCCGAACGGCAGGATGGGCAACATGTAGGCGATGCGGGAGAAGGAATGGACCAGGTCGAAACGCCCGCGGGCGACCTCCCGCGCCAGGGTGGCCATGTTGCGCGCGGTGTCGGTGACAGAGCGGCTGTCACTGCCGGGCCATGCAACCAGGCGTCCGGCCGAGCGGGAGGCGGGATGGGCGAACAGCGTCACGTCGTGGCCCGCCTCGGTCAGGCTGTGCGCGAGCATGTCGACCACACGCTCGATGCCGCCATAGAACCTTGGCGGCACCTCGATCTCGGGGTCGGCAGTCAGCGCGATCCTCAGCATGCACAGGGCTCCGTGACAGCGGATGGCCCGGTATTATCCAGATGCAGGCCGACCCGCGTGTGGGCGTCGCCCGCACTTAGCCAATCGTGACGTGCATGTCGAGGTGCGTGGAGCTTTCTGGCCGCCGCCGGCCGGACGTGCCCGGCACTCAGTGCAGGGTCAGGTGCACATCGTGATGATTGAGTCCCGCCGGCTTGATCACCTGGCCGCTGGCGAGCCGGACCGAATGCAGGGGCGCCTCGATCTCGGCCTTCCAGAAGTCCAGGAACTTGCGCAGTCGCGGATATTGCGGGGCCAGATCGAGGGTCTGCCAGACGAAGGTCTGCAGCAGACCGGGATGGTCGGGCATGTGGTAGAGGATTTCCGCCGTGGTCAGACGGTAGCCCGCAAGGCGCAGTTCAAACTCGGTCATGATCGAACTCCTTGTAACCGCAACGTCATCATTCTTCGCCAATGCTGCGCCGCGGACAATAAAAAATGTTTAATTACAGTATGTTAGCACTTATCTATGGCGAGTGCTGCCAGAATGCCGGCGCCGATCGAGCGCGCCGGATTTTTTTTCCGCTCACAGGCGTTGACAGGCCGCGTCGCGCCGCCTAGATGCTTGCCAGCACTGTTGGCACTCAGATCGAGTGAGTGCTAACAGTGCAGTGAAATTTATCTCAGACGCACTCTGACGGGAGGGTCTAACTATGGGCTTCCGGCCTCTGCACGACCGTGTGGTCGTTCGCCGTGTTGGTTCCGAGGAAAAGACGGTTGGCGGAATCATCATTCCGGATACCGCGAAGGAAAAGCCGATGGAGGGCGAGATCGTCGCCGTCGGTTCCGGTGCACGCAATGAAAAGGGCGACCTGATCGCCCCGGACGTCAAGGTTGGTGACCGCGTGCTGTTCGGCAAGTGGTCCGGCACCGAGGTGAAGATCGACGGCGAAGAGCTGCTGATCATGAAGGAGTCGGACATCATGGGTGTCATCGAGTCCGCCAAGGCCGCCAAGGCCGCCTGAGCCTCGCGTTCCACGCATTCAACTGACTGACAGTGTGCCGCCGTCACGGTGGCACCGTCCAATCAACAGGAGCAGAAACGCATGTCTGCAAAAGACGTAAAGTTCGGCACCGACGCCCGCACCCGCATGCTGCGCGGCGTGGATATCCTGGCTGACGCCGTGAAGGTGACCCTGGGCCCGAAGGGCCGCAACGTGGTCATCGAGAAGTCCTTCGGCGCCCCGCGCATCACGAAGGACGGCGTGACCGTTGCCAAGGAAATCGAACTGAAGGACAAGTTCGAGAACATGGGCGCGCAGATGGTGCGCGAGGTCGCCTCGCGGACCAATGACGAGGCCGGCGACGGCACCACCACCGCGACCGTGCTGGCCCAGGCCATCGTGCGCGAGGGCCTGAAGGCCGTCGCCGCCGGCATGAACCCGATGGACCTGAAGCGCGGCATCGACCTGGCCGTCGAGACCATCATCAGCGACCTGAAGAGCCGTTCGACCGCCGTCACCTCGTCGTCGCAGGTTGCCCAGGTCGGCACCATCTCGGCGAACGGTGAGGCCGAGATCGGCCGCATCATCTCCGAGGCCATGGAGAAGGTCGGCAAGGAAGGCGTCATCACGGTCGAGGAGGCCAAGGGCCTGCAGACCGAGCTGGACGTCGTCGAGGGCATGCAGTTCGACCGCGGCTACCTGTCGCCGTACTTCGTGACCAACGCCGACAAGATGCAGGTCGAGCTGGAGCGTCCGTACATCCTGCTGCACGAGAAGAAGCTGTCGAGCCTGCAGCCGATGCTGCCGATCCTCGAGGCTGTCGTGCAGTCGCAGCGCCCGCTGCTGATCATCGCCGAGGATGTCGAGGGCGAGGCCCTGGCGACCCTGGTCGTGAACAAGCTGCGTGGCGGCCTGAAGGTCGCGGCCGTGAAGGCCCCGGGCTTCGGCGATCGCCGCAAGGCCATGCTGGAGGACATCGCGATCCTGACCGGCGGCCAGGTCATCTCCGAAGACCTGGGCATCAAGCTGGAAAGCGTCTCCCTGGACATGCTGGGCACGGCCGAGAAGGTTGTGATCAACAAGGAAGACACCACCATCGTCGACGGCTCGGGCGAGAAGGACAACATCCAGGCGCGCTGCGGCCAGATCCGTCGCCAGATCGACGAGACCACGTCCGACTATGACCGCGAGAAGCTGCAGGAGCGGCTGGCCAAGCTGGCCGGCGGCGTTGCGGTGATCAAGGTCGGCGGCGCCTCGGAAGTCGAGGTGAAGGAGAAGAAGGATCGCGTCGACGACGCCCTGCACTCGACCCGCGCTGCGGTCGAGGAAGGCATCGTCCCCGGCGGCGGCACCGCGCTGCTGTACTCGATCCGTGCGCTGAAGAACCTGAAGGGTGTCAACAGCGACCAGGACGTCGGTGTCGAGATCGTGCGCAAGGCCCTGCAGGCCCCGGCGCGCCAGATCTCCGAGAACGCCGGTGTCGACGGCGCGGTCGTGGCCGGCAAGCTGCTGGACCAGGACAACGTCCGCTTCGGCTTCAACGCCCAGACCGAGACCTACGAGGATCTGGTCGAGGCCGGTGTCATCGACCCGACCAAGGTCGTCCGCACCGCGCTGCAGGACGCCGCTTCGGTCGCCAGCCTGCTGATCACCACCGAGGCCATGGTCGCCGAGAAGCCGGACGACAAGCCGGCTGCCCCGGCCATGCCCGACATGGGTGGCATGGGCGGCATGATGTGACCGGTCGCTAGACCGCTCCATCACGACGAACAGGACGGGGGTCGCGACCGCAGGGTCGCGGCCCCTTTCCATTGCGGCACCCGGCATTGTGATCCGCGTCGACACCGGCCTCGTCTATCCTTGCGATGGCGACAACGGGGTGAGGCCATGGTCCGACTGGGTGCGATGCTTTTCCTGCTGCTCGGGCTTGCGACCGGACCGGTTGCGGCGGCCGAGCCCGGGGACGCCATTCGCGCGGTGATCACGGCGCAACTGCGGGCCTTCCAGGCTGACGATGCGGAAACGGCCTTTTCCTTTGCCGCGCCGGTGATCAAGTGGCAGTTCCGCGATCCCGACACCTTCATGGCCATGGTCCGGCATGGCTACCCGGCCGTGTATCGACCGCGCTCGGTTGCGTTCGGCGCGTTGAAACAGGTCGGGGCCGAATGGGCGCAGGACGTCCACTTCATCGGCCCTGACGGCACCGGTGCCATCGGGCGCTACATCATGCAGCGCCAGGACGACGGCAACTGGCAGATCGCCGGCGTCTACATGCGCCCGGTACCCGAACTCGGCGCCTGACCCGACACGGGTTGCGTTCTCTGGATGTTCACGTCAATGTCGGCGTGGATCATCTGTGAACGGAGCCACGCGATGACCGTGATGCGGGAAGGCGGCTGCACCTGCGGCGCGGTGCGCTACAGGATGGACGGACCGCCGATGATCGTGCATGCCTGTCACTGTACCTGGTGCCAGCGGGAGACCGGATCGGCCTTCGCCATCAACGCGGTGATCGAGGCCGCACGAGTCACCGTGCTCTGTGGTCAACCGGTCGCCGTGATGACGCCGTCGGCAAGCGGACGCGGCCAGCGGATCTGGCGTTGCCCGGCCTGTCACGTGGCGCTCTGGAGCAATTACCCCGATGCCGGGCCGAAGGTGAATTTCATCCGTGTCGGCACGCTCGACGATCCGGGCGCGCTGCCGCCGGACATCCACATCTTCACCGCGACAAGGCTCGCGTGGGTGCAGTTGCCCGATGGCGTACCCGCGGTGCCGGAGTTCTATGACCGAGCAGATATCTGGTCGGCGGATGCGCTGAAACGCTGGGCGGCGACGCGCGGCTGAGCCCGATTGCCTAGTGTGCGTCGGCCCAGCTGAGGCCGACGCCGGCCTCCGCCACCAGCGGTACCGACAGGTGCGCCGCACCCTCCATGGTCGCGCGGACAACCTGGACCGTCTCCTCGACCTCCGACTCGGGCGCCTCGAAGATCAGTTCGTCGTGGACCTGCAGCAGCATCCGTGCGTTGAGCCCGGCGGCCTCCAGCGCACCGGGTATCCGGATCATCGCACGCTTGATGACGTCGGCGGCCGAGCCCTGGATCGGCGCGTTGATCGCCGCGCGTTCCGCGAAGTTTCGCTTGGCCGGGTTCTTGTCGCGGATGCCGCGCAGGTGCACCCGCCGGCCGTAGATCGTGCTGACCGAGCCGTTCTCGTGTGCCTCGGCGCGGGTGCGCTGCATGTAGTCGCGGACGCCGGGATAGCGCTCGAAATAGGCGTCTATGAAGCTCTTCGCCTCGCCCTGCGGGATCTGCAGCTGGCGCGCCAGGCCGAAGGCCGAGATGCCGTAGATGATGCCGAAGTTGATCGCCTTGGCCTTGCGCCGTGTCGCGCCGTCCATCTCGGCGAGCGGGATGTTGAAGACCTCGGACGCTGTCAGCGCGTGGATGTCGATGCCCTCGGCGAAGGCACGTTTCAGCGCCTGGATGTCGGCGACATGGGCCAGGATGCGCAGCTCGATCTGGCTGTAGTCGACCGAGATCAGCCGGCAGCCCGGCTCGGCGACGAAGGCCGTGCGGATCTTGCGGCCCTCGTCGGTGCGGATCGGGATGTTCTGCAGGTTCGGGTCCGATGACGCCAGCCGCCCCGTCGCCGCGCCGGCCATGTGGTATGCCGT
Organism: Pseudomonadota bacterium; assembly: GCA_036154895.1. Lineage (GTDB taxonomy): Bacteria > Pseudomonadota > Alphaproteobacteria > Minwuiales > Minwuiaceae > Minwuia. The sequence continues at coordinate 120,197 of JAYZWD010000047.1, read as the reverse complement.
GTGGACGCGCCCCGTCTCCGGGTTGATCTCGCGCGGCAGGGCATCGGTGTAGGTCGACTTCAGCTTGGTGACCTGGCGCCAGTCCAGCACCCGACGTGCCAGTTCGACGCCCTGTGCGGCCAGATCCTCCAGCACGTCGGCATCGGTGCCCCAGGCGCCGGTTTTGGTCTTCTTGCCGCCCGGCAGGCTCATCCGCTCGAACAGGATCTCGCCAAGCTGCTTCGGGCTGCCGACATTGAATTCCTCGCCGGCCAGTCCGTGGATCTCCGTCTCCAGTTCGCCCGCGCGGCGCTCGAAGTCGGCCGACATCCGGCGCAGGATATCGGCGTCCACCTTGATGCCGGCCTGTTCCATGGACGCGATCACCGGCACCAGCGGGCGTTCGATGGTCTCGTAGATCGAGACCATGTGCTCGTGCACCAGCCGGGGCTTGAGGAGTTGCCAGAGGCGGAAGGTGACGTCGGCGTCCTCGGCGGCGTAGTCGCGCGCCTTGTCCAGCGGTACCTGGTCAAATCCGATCTGCGCCTTGCCGCTGCCCGTCACCTCCTTGAACGCGATCGGCGCGTGGTCGAGGTGGATCTTCGACAGCTCGTCCATGCCGTGGCCATGCAGGCCTGCGTCGAGGACGAACGACAGCAGCATGGTGTCGTCGACCGGATGGACCGGTGCGCCGGCGCGACCCAGCACGGTCGCGTCGTACTTGATGTTCTGGCCGATCTTCAGCACCGCCGGGTCCGCCAGCATCGGCGCCAGCAGTTCGATGGCGCGCGCGACGGGAATCTGCTCCGGCGCGTTCTCCGCCGCGCCGCCAAAGTCGAGCTGGCCCTCCGGGGCGGCACCGCGATGGCGGAGCGGGATGTAGCAGGCACGGCCCGGCGCCGTGGCCAGCGAGACGCCGACCAGTTGCGCGGCGACCGCGTCCAGCGAGGTCGTCTCGGTATCGACCGCCACGATTCCGCTGGCCGTGGCTTCCGCGATCCAGCGCTTCAGCGCCGCCTCGTCCTGCACCAGCTCGTAGGTGGTCCGGTCCAGGGCAGGGGCTTCCTCGACCGCAATCACGGGCGCCGCCGTCGCGGACGTTGTGCCCGCTGTCCCCGACGGCCGGCCGCCGCCGAAGCGCGCCCGTGCCTTGGTCAGCAGCGAGCGGAACTCGTTGTGCTCCAGGAACGGGCCGAGCACGTCGAGATCGGGCGTGGATATGGAGAAGTCGGTGATGTGGTCGGTGACGGGAACGTCGCGCTTCAGGCGCACCAGGTCGCGGCTGATCCGCGCCATGTCGGCGTTGTCGAGCAGGGTCTGGCGTCGCTTCGGCTGCTTGATTTCGGCCGCGCGTTCCAGCAGCGCGTCGAGATTGCCATATTCCTCAAGCAGTTGCGCCGCGGTCTTGATACCGATTCCGGGCACGCCCGGCACATTGTCGGTGGAATCGCCGGCCAGCGACTGGATGTCGACGACCATCTCGGGACCAAGGAAGAACTTCTCGCGCACCTCGGCCGGGCCGATGTCGCGGTTCCTGATCGGGTCGAGCATGCGGATGCCGTCGCCAACGAGCTGCATCAGATCCTTGTCGGAGGAGACGATGACGACCTCGTGGCCCTCCTGCCGCGCCTGCTCCGCATAGGTGGCGATCAGGTCGTCGGCCTCGAATCCCTCCATCTCCAGCGACGGCACGCCAAAGGCCTTCGCCGCCTCCCGGAACAGCGGGAACTGGGGAACCAGGTCTTCCGGCGGCGGCGGGCGGTTGGCCTTGTAGTCGGGGTAGATCTCGCTGCGGAATGTTTTCCGTGCCGTATCGAAGATGACGGCGAGATGCGTCGCCGTTCCGGCATGCGCCAGGTCGTCGACCAATTTGTAGAGCATGTTGCAGAAGCCGAGGACGGCATTGACCGGCGTGCCGTCCGACCGGCTCAGCGGTGGCAGCGCGTGGTAGGCACGGAAGATGTAACCGGAGCCGTCGACGAGGTAGACGAGGTGCTTGCCCGAACTGTCCGCCATCACGCGCTCAATGCGCCGTGGCGGCCTTCGCGCCTGCCTTCAGCACGAAATGCTTGCCGCAATAGGGGCAATCGACCGCGGTCTTCTCACCCATCTCCAGGAACACGCGCGGGTGGCCGAGCGGGCCGCTGTCGCCATCGCAGGCGATGCGGTGATCGGTGACCTCGACGGTTTCCACAGGTTCCATGGCGATACTCCGGTTGCGACACGGTCCGGGCGGACCGGCCGCGATGATAGCGCCGGGGGCAGGGGGTTCAAGCCTGCGCGGCGTGGCCGTGGCGCGCATGCGCCAGCTCCTGCCGGGCCTGGCGGATCACCTGCGCCGCGCCCCAGAGGAACAGCGTCGTCATGATCCCGGCCACCACCAGGTCGGGCCAGCGGCTGTCGGTCATCGCGACCACCCATGCCGCGAGAATCACCAGGACGTTGCCAATGGCGTCGTTGCGCGAGCAGAGCCAGACCGAGCGCAGGTTGGCGTCGCCGTCACGGAACCGGAGCAGCAACAGCACGCTGGCCAGGTTGGCGAGCAGTGCCAGCGCGCCGACCACGCCCATCACCGGTGCCTCGGGTGTCGCGCCGCCCAGGACCGACAGCGCGGTCATCAGGCCGACGGCCAGACCCAGCGCCGCCATGCTGATGCCCTTGAACAGCGCGACACGGGCGCGGATGGCCAGCGCGGCGCCCAGCACCAGCAGGCTGACCGCATAGGTCGCGCTGTCACCCAGGAAATCCAGCGAATCGGCCAGCAGCGCGCGGGAGCCGGCCGCCGCGCCGGCCGCGACCTCCACGGCGAACATGGTTGCATTGATGGCGATGACCGCCCACAACGCCCGTCGGAACGGGCGGCTGTCGGTCGGCAGGTCGTCGTGATGGTGGCCGCAGGCCGCACTCATGGTCGCACCCTCTGTGCTTCTGGTCCTGCCGGACAACATGGTTCCTCCAGCCACTGGAGGTTCAAGGGGCGAAATGACGGAATTTTCCATCGGCGAGCTGGCGCGCGAGACCGGCTGCAAGGTGCCGACGATCCGCTATTACGAGGACATCGGCATCCTGCCCGAGGCAAGCCGGACCGCGGGCAACCAGCGCCGCTATGGCCGCGCCGCGCTGGAGCGGCTGGCCTTCGTCCGGCACGCCCGGGAACTGGGCTTCGGCCTCGATGACATCCGGATCCTGCTGGAACTGTCCGACCGGCCCGACAGGTCCTGCGCCGAGGCCGACGCGATCGCGCGCACGCAGCTGGCGGCGGTCGAGCGCCGCATGCGCAGCCTGGCCGCGCTGAAGCGGGAACTGGAACGCATGATCGACCATCATTCCGGCGGCACGGTCACCGACTGCCGCGTCATCCGCGTCCTGTCGGACCACGCGCTGTGTGTCGCCGACCGCCATCCGGACGTGTCCGCGTGAGTGCGCCGACGGCGATCTCGGTCCGCGACCTGGTCAAGGTCTATCGCGGCCGGACGGGCGAGAAGCGGGCGCTGGACGGCATCGACCTCGACGTGCCGCGCGGGTCGTTCTTTGCCCTGCTCGGTCCGAACGGCGCCGGCAAGTCGACCTTCATCAACATCCTGGCCGGCCTGGTGATCAAGACCTCGGGCACCGCCCGCATCTGGGACATCGACATCGACCGGCAGGCGCGGCAGGCCCGCGCGGCCATCGGTGTCGTCCCGCAGGAGCTCAACCTGGATGCCTTCTTCACGCCGCGCGAGGTGGTGGAGTTCCAGGCCGGTCTCTACGGCGTGCCGCGCAAGGAACGCGCGACCATGGCCGTGCTGGACGCCATGGGCCTGGCCGACAAGGCCGACGTCTATTCGCGGACGCTCTCGGGCGGGATGCGCCGGCGCCTGCTGGTGGCCAAGGCGATGGTCCACCGCCCGCCGGTACTGGTGCTGGACGAGCCGACAGCCGGGGTGGACGTCGAACTGCGCCAGCAGCTCTGGCACTACATCCGCCGCCTGAACGCGGACGGCACCACCATCGTGCTGACCACGCACTACCTCGAGGAGGCCGAGGAGCTCTGCGACCGCATCGCCATCATCAGCAATGGCGCCGTGGTGGCCTGCGAACCGAAGGCCGAACTGATGCAGCGTCTCGACAGCAAGACCCTGGCGATCCGCGTGGAGGGCGAACTGGAGGTGCTGCCGGCGGCCCTGCAGGAACTCGGATGCAGCCTGGATGCCGAACGCAGCCGGATCATCCTGCATTACCGGCCGTCCGAGCACGCGGTCGGACGGTTCATTGCCGCGGTCCAGGCGGCCGGCCTGGTGATCGCGGACGTGACCACCGAGGAATCGGACCTGGAGGACATCTTCCTCGCCCTGACCCGGCAGGCGGCCTGACCTCCGCGCGGCCTGACCGCCGGGCAGGGCATGCAGGCCGAAATGCCGGTTGCCGATCCGGCGGCCGGCGATAGGTTCGCGCCATGACCGCGCTCGCCGAACCGATCCCCGTCACGACACCGAGTTTCCGCCGACATGTCGCGCAGACATTGCGGCTGGCCGGTCCGGTCGTCGTCGCGCGTTCGGGCGTGCTGGTGATGATGGCGGTCGACACCGCCATGACAGGCCATGCCGGCCAGCAGGAACTGGCCTGGTTCGGCCTCGGGCTGTCGCCGACCATTGCGCTGACCCTGCTGGGACTGGGGTTCCTGCTCGGCGTCAGCGTGCTGTCGAGCCAGGCCATGGGTGCGGGCGAACCACGGGCCGCGGGCCACGCCTGGCGTACCGGGATGGTCTATGCCGTCGGCATCGGGCTGGTCTTCCTCGGCATCTGCCAGGCTGGCGGCATGTTCCTGTCGGCGATCGGACACGCGCCGGACCTGGCCGACGGCGGCGGCGAGGTCATGCACATGCTGGGCTACGGCATGCCGGGCGTGATGATCTTCGTCGCCTGCTCCTTCTACCTGGAGGGCACGGGGCGGCCGGCGCCGGGCATGATCATCATGCTGGGCGCCAATGTCCTGAACTTCGGCCTCAACTGGGTGATGATCTACGGCAACCCGGTGCTCGGGCTGGACCTGGTGGCGCCGATGGGTGCGGCCGGCGCGGCGCTGGCGACGACGCTGACACGGTGGGTCACCGCCGTGGTCGCGGTGCTTTACGTCCTCTTCGTGGCAAGTCCCGGCCATTTCGGCGTGCGCAGCCGGGAGGCGGCGCTGCCGGACGCCGCGCGGCGCATGCGCCGGATCGGCGTGCCGATGGGCCTGACCATGTTCATCGAGGTCGCCGCGCTGATGACCATGACCCAGCTCGCCGGCCTGCTCGGCCGGACCGAGGTCGCCGGCTACCAGATCGCCCACAACCTGCTGGCGCTCGCCTTCATGTCCGCCATCGGCCTGGGGGCCGCGACCAGCATCCGCGTCGGCAATGCGGTCGGCCGCCGCGACCGGCCCGGCGTCGTCATGGCCGGGCTGGTGGGCGTCGGGATCTGCGCGCTGGTCATGGCGTTCCTGGGCGGCCTGTTCCTGACGATCCCCGGAACCCTGATCGGGTTCTATACCTCCGATCCGGCTGTCATCGCCCAGGCCGCGGCCGCACTGACCGTCGCCGGCTGCATGATGGTGGCGGACGGTCCGCAGGCGGTGCTGGCCAACGCGCTGCGGTCGCTGGGCGATGTCTGGGGACCGCTGCTGGCGCAGCTCGCCGCGTTCTGGGCACTGGCGATCCCGGTGTCCTGGGTCCTTGCCTTCCGCCTCGATTACGGCACCGCCGGCCTGATGGGCGGCGTCGCGGCCGGTTGCGTCGCCTCGGTGCTGATCAACGGCGCCCGCTTCATGGTGGTCAGCCGACGACCATTGCGCCGTTCCTGAGCAAAATCGCGCCATGGAGGGGCGATTGCCGCATCCCTGCCGCATTCCGGCCCGAAACCCGGCCCGCTTTCGCTCTACGCCCTGTCGTGAGACGATCCGGGGACGCAATAGGAGGGACAGACGTGAGCGACACCATCGCCCTCGTCGATGACGACCGCAACATCCTGACATCGGTATCCATTGCGCTGGAAGGCGAGGGATATCGCGTGCGCAGCTTCGGCGACGGCACCGAGGCGCTGAAAGGCCTGGCCGCGCAGCCGGCGGACCTCGTGGTCCTCGACATCAAGATGCCGCGCATCGACGGCATGGAGGTGCTGACGCGCCTGCGCCGGGTCTCCGACGTGCCGGTGATCTTCCTGACCTCGCGTGACGACGAGGTCGACGAGGTGCTCGGTCTCAAGATGGGCGCCGACGACTACATCAAGAAGCCGTTCTCCATGCGCCTGCTGATCGAGCGCATCAAGGCGGTGCTCCGCCGGCGCGAGGCACTGACCGCCACGCCCGAGAGCGAGAAGAAGATCATCGTGCGCGGCGACCTGGTGCTGGATGCCAACCGCCACCATTGCGAATGGCACGGCGACGAGGTGAAGCTGACCGTCACCGAGTTCCTGATTCTGGAGGCATTGGCGCAGCGGCCGGGCCACGTGAAGACCCGCGACCAGCTGATGGATGCCGCCTATGACGACAACGTCTATGTCGATGACCGGACAATTGACAGCCACATCAAGCGTTTGCGGAAGAAATTCAAGATGGTGGACGAGGATTTCTCGGCCATCGACACGCTGTATGGCGTCGGCTACCGCTTCCGCGAGACCTGAGCCGGCCTGCTGATGTCGCCGCTCGCGCGACGCATTCTGACCATCAATCTGCCGGCATTCCTGGTGCTTGTGGGGGCATGGTTCTATCTCGACCAGTACCGGGCCGGGCTGCTGCAGGCGCGCCAGGACGCGCTCGCCAAGGAGGCGCACCTGATCGCCGGCGCGCTGGGGGAGGCAGCGCTGGCAGGGCCGATCGAATACCTGCGGCTGGATCCGGCGCTGGCCGCCTACATCCTGCGCCGTGCCGTGCTGACCACCGGCGCGCGCATGCGCCTGTTCGATACCGACGGTTCGCTGATGCTGGACAGCCGGCGCCTGCCGACGGCCGAACGCCGGGTCGAGCGGCGACGCCTGCCGCCGGCGCACGACCTGATCGATCCGCTCGAACTGTCGGAGTTCCTCTGGGACCGGGCCATGGACCTGATCCCGCGCCGCGGGGACTGGCCGCTCTACCAGGAGCGCAATGGCGGCACCATTCGCGACTGGCCCGAGATCGTGACGGCCTTTTCGGGCGGAGAGCCACGGCAGATCTGGCAGACCCCCGGCGGGCGGCTGGTGATCGGCGTGGCCGTGCCGGTGCAGGCGCTGAAACGGGTGCTTGGCGCCGTGGTGCTGACGGTCGACAGCAGCGAGATCGACGATGCCGTGCGCCGCGAGCAGGTGGCGACGCTGGGCGTCTTCGCCATCGCCATCTCGATCACCTTCCTGCTGTCGGTGTTCCTGTCGCGCTCGATCATCCGGCCGATCCAGCGCCTGTCGCAGGCCGCCGACCGCGTGCGCTCGCAGGGCGGTCGCTCGGGTGACATTCCGGACATGACGGACCGTCGCGACGAGATCGGCGACCTGTCGGTGGCGCTGCGCGAGATGACGCGCGCGCTGAATGCCCGTGTCGGCGCCATCGAGGCGTTCGCGGCGGACGTGGCCCACGAGTTGAAGAACCCGCTGACCAGCCTGCGCAGTGCCGTCGAGACCCTGGAGCGGACCGACCGGCCGGAGGTGCGACGCGAACTGGTGCGCATCATCCTGGAGGACGTGCAGCGCCTGAACCGGCTGATCAGCGACATCTCCGATGCCTCCCGGATCGACGCGGAGATGAGCCGGATCGAGCGCGCGCCCTTCGACATGGGTGACATGGTCGAGGCGCTCAGGGATGTCCTGCAGCAGGTGCGCGACGATGTCCGCATCGTCACCCGGATCGACCGCACGGCGACGCTGACGGTGGCGGGCGCCGAGGACCGGATGGGCCAGGTGCTGCGCAATCTCGTCGACAACGCGGTCTCCTTCAGCCCCGAGCGCGGCACGATCACGGTTTCCGTCGGGCGTGATGGCGAGAACGTGGTGCTGTCGGTCGAGGACCAGGGGCCCGGTGTGCCCGAGGAAGCACGGGAGAAGATCTTCGAGCGCTTCTATTCCGACCGTCCCGAGGGGGAAGCCTTCGGGACGCATTCGGGGCTCGGGCTGAACATCTGCCGCCAGATCGTCGAGGCGCATGGCGGTTCGATCACCGTCGAGAACATTCCGCAGCTTGGCCAGCAGGGTCTGCTGATCGGCGTGAAGGGTGCGCGCTTCACGGTGCGCGTCCCTGGCATGGCCCGCGCGCGCGGGCCGGGAAGCTGAGTTTCGCGGGGCTTTGCACGATGCCCCGGAGCCTTGCCGCAACCGTCGGAAATCTGTAATTAAACGCCTGTCGCCGGGCGATTCCGCTGCCGGGCGACACCCGCCCCGCACCCGGGCCTTTCCGGGCGCACTGGCCCCGGCCGGCACCCCGGCGACCCGAGACGAAATACCCGAAGGACAATCTATCCTTGGCCAGCGAGCACGACCAGACGCCGCCCGCGCCACCATCCGACGTGGCGCCGATCACCATCGAAGAGGAGATGCGGCGGTCGTATCTCGACTACGCGATGAGCGTGATCGTCGCGCGCGCGCTGCCCGATGCGCGCGACGGCCTGAAGCCCGTGCACCGGCGCATCCTGCACTCGATGAACGAGAACGGCTTCACCTCCGACAAGGCGTACCGCAAGTCGGCGCGCGTCGTCGGCGAGGTCATGGGCCGGTATCACCCGCACGGCGACCAGGCGATCTATGACGCCATGGTGCGCATGGCGCAGGATTTCTCCATGCGCCTGCCGCTGCTGGACGGTCAGGGCAATTTCGGTTCGATGGACAACGATCCGCCGGCCGCGATGCGATACACCGAGATCCGTCTCGCGCCGGCCGGCGAGGCGATGCTGACCGACATCGACCTCGACACGGTCGAGTTCCAGGAGAATTACGACAACACCACCAGCGAGCCGGTGGTGCTGCCGGCGCGCATCCCGAACCTGCTGGTCAACGGCGCCGGCGGCATCGCCGTCGGCATGGCGACCAACATGCCGCCGCACAATCTGGGCGAGGTGATCGACGCCTGCCTGGCCTTCTGCGACAACCCGGCGCTCAGCGCCGAGGAGATGCTGGAATTCGTCGAGGGACCGGACTTCCCGACGGGCGGCATCATCCTGGGTCGTGCGGGCATCCGCGCCGCCGAGTTGCTGGGCCGCGGCTCGGTCATCATGCGCGGTCGCGCCAGCATCGAGGAGGTGCGCAAGGACCGCTACGCCATCGTGGTCACGGAAATCCCGTACCAGGTGAACAAGGCCGCGATGCTGCAGAAGATCTCCGAGGCCGTGAAGGCCAAGCGGATCGAGGGCATCTCGGAACTGCGCGACGAGTCCGACCGCGATGGCGTGCGCGTGGTGATCGAGCTGAAGCGCGACGCCATCGCCGACGTGGTGCTGAACCAGCTCTACCGCTTCTCGCCGCTGCAGACGAGCTTCCCGGTCAACAGCCTGGCCCTGCTGGGCGGCCGGCCGGAAGTGCTGAACCTGCGCGACCTGGTCGAGGCCTTCGTCCGCTTCCGCGAGGAGGTCATCACCCGCCGGACCCGGCACCTGCTGGGCAAGGCGCGCGACCGCGCCCACGTGCTGGTCGGCCTCGCCATTGCCGTCGCCAACATCGACGAGATGATCCGCATCATCCGTTCCGCCGCCGATCCGGCAAGCGCGCGCGAGGAACTGATGTCCCGCGACTGGCCGGCCGAGGACGTGCGCGACCTGGTCGAACTGATCGACGACCCGACGCACAAGGTCGTCGACGGTCGCTACCGCCTGTCGGAGACCCAGGCCCGCGCGATCCTGGACCTGCGCCTGAACCGCCTGACCGCCCTCGGCCGCGACGAGATCGGCGAGGAACTGACCGGACTCGGCGAGAAGATCCGCGACTATCTCGACATCCTCTCCAGCCGCGTGCGCCTGATGGGCATCCTGCGCGACGAACTGCGCGATATCCGGGAAAGGTTCGCCACTCCGCGCCGCACGGTGATCGAGGACGTGGAGTTCGAGCAGGACGAGGAAGACCTCATCCAGCGCGAGGACATGGTCGTCACCGTCAGCCACACCGGCTACATCAAGCGCGTGCCGCTCTCGACCTACCGGGTGCAGCGCCGCGGCGGCAAGGGCCGCTCGGGCATGTCCACCCGTGACGAGGATTTCGTGGCCCGCGTCTACGTGGTGAACACCCATACGCCGGTGCTGTTCTTCTCGTCCGCCGGCAAGGTCTATCGCATGAAGACCTGGCGCATCCCGCTGGCGGCGCCGACCGCGCGCGGCCGGCCGATGCAGAACCTGTTGCCGCTCGAGGGCGGAGAGGTCATCCAGACCCTGCTGCCGCTGCCCGAGGACGAGGCCGAATGGGACAACTACGAGGTCATGTTCGCGACCCGCAGCGGCAATGTCCGCCGCAACGCGCTGTCGGACTTCAAGAACATCCGCCGCTCCGGCCTCATCGCGATGAAGCTGGACGACCCGGACGACGCCATCGTCAACGTGCGGCTCTGCACCGCCGAGGATGACGTGCTGCTGTCGGCGGCGGGCGGCAAGTGCATCCGCTTCCCCGTCTCCGACGTGCGCGTCTTCAAGGGCCGCGAGTCGACCGGCGTGCGCGGCATCCGGCTGGCCGACGACGACGTGGTCATCGCCATGTCCATCCTGCGCCATGTCGAGGTGACGCCGCCCGAGGCACGTGCCTATGTCCGGCACGCAAACATGCTGCGCCGCGGGGAGGCCATCGAGCCCGATCTCGGCGGCGACGCCGCCGATGCCGCGGACGAGGAGGTCGTGCTGTCGCCGGAGCGCCTTGCGGTGCTGGGCGCGGCCGAGCAGATGATCGTCTCGATCACCGCGAATGGCTACGGCAAGCGCACCTCGGCCTACGAGTACCGGGTGACCGGCCGTGGCGGGCAAGGCATCGTCAATATCGTGACGAGCGAGCGCAACGGCTCGGTCGTGGCGTCGGGGCCGGTCGAGGACAGCGACCAGATGATGCTGGTGACCAATGGCGGCAAGCTGATCCGCATCCGGGTTGACGGCATACGGGTCGCCGGGCGCAATACCCAGGGCGTGACCTTGCTGGATGTCGGCGAGGACGAGGCCGTGGTATCGGTCAGCCGGCTGTCGGACGCCGAGGAAGAGGAAGATGGCGACGAGGGGGAACAGGCTCCGGCCTGAGCGTCGTCGATCAGTCACGTCATGGGGAGGAGACCTGACCGTGAGCGACCGTGAAATTGTCGGGTTGTACCCGGGCACCTTCGACCCGATCCACCTGGGTCATTTCGACATCATCAAGCGCGCCGCCAAGCTGGTGGACCGCCTGATCATCGGTGTCGCCATCAACGCCGGCAAGGGGCCGCTGTTCTCGCTGGAGGAGCGGGTGGAGATGGTGCTGCACGAGACCCAGGCGTTCGAGGGCCAGGTCGAGGTGCGCCCGTTCGAGGGCCTGCTGATGCATTTCGCCGAGGAAATCGGCGCCCGCGCCATCGTCCGCGGCCTGCGCGCGGTCTCGGACTTCGAGTACGAGATGCAGATGGTCGGCATGAACCTGCGTCTCAACCAGGATGTCGAGACCGTCTTCCTGATGGCCTCGGACAGTCACCAGTTCATCGCCTCCAAGCTGGTGAAGGAAATCTGCATGCTGGGCGGCAACGTGAAGCCGTTCGTTTCGCCCTATGTGGCGGATCTGCTGGCACGCAAGATGGAGGAACGCGCGGCATGAGGCAGCGGTGAAGGTCGACCTGTTCGATTTCGACCTGCCCGAAGAGCTGATTGCCCTGCGTCCGGCCGTGCCGCGCACCGCGGCGCGTCTGCTCGAGGTCCGGCCGGACACCCTCGCTGACCGCCATGTCGCCGACCTGCCGGACCTGCTCCGGTCCGGCGACCTGCTGGTCATGAACGATACCCGCGTGATCCCCGCGCGCCTGCATGGCCTGCGTGGGGCCGCGCGGGTCGACATCACGCTGCACATGCGCACCGGCCTGAACGACTGGCGCGCTTTCGCCCGGCCGGCGAAGCGGCTGAAGCCGGGTGACCGTATCGACTTCGGCCACGATCTCGTCGCCGACGTGGTCGCGAAGGGCGAGGGTGGGGAGGTCGCACTGTCCTTCGTCACCGGCGGGCGTGACATGCTGGCGGCACTGGCGGAGGCCGGCGAGATGCCGCTGCCGCCCTATATCGCCAGCAGGCGCGCTATCGATGCCCGCGATCTCGACGACTACCAGACCGTGATGGCGCGCGAGCCGGGTGCCGTGGCGGCACCGACCGCCGGCCTGCACATGACCGGGGACCTGCTGGACACGATCCGGGGACGGGGCGTCGAGACGGTGACGCTGACCCTGCATGTCGGCGCGGGCACCTTCCTGCCGGTGAAGGCGGATGACACCGACGACCACCGCATGCATGCCGAGCACGGCCGGATCACGGCGGATGCTGCGGCGCGCATCAACGCGACCCGCGCGGCCGGTGGTCGTATCGTCGCCGTCGGGACCACCTCGTTGCGCCTGCTCGAAAGTGCCGCCGCGCCGGACGGCACCGTCGGGGCCTTCGATGCCGCGACCGATATCTTCATCACCCCGGGCTACCGGTTCCGTGTCGTGGACCTGCTGATGACCAATTTCCACCTGCCGCGCTCGACCCTGTTCATGCTGGTGTCCGCCTTCAGCGGGCTCGACCGGATGCGGGCCGCCTATGCCCATGCCATCGCCGCGCGCTACCGCTTCTATTCCTATGGCGATGCCAGCCTGCTGCACCGGGTGGCGGCATGAGCGGCTTCGGCTTCGAGGTCCAGGCGACCGACGGCCAGGCCCGTGCCGGCCGGATCGAGTCCGCGCACGGGCCGGTGCAGACGCCGGTGTTCATGCCGGTCGGGACCGCCGGCACGGTCAAGGCGATGACCCCGGCGGCGGTGGCCGCGACCGGTGCCTCCATCGTGCTGGGCAACACCTATCACCTGATGCTGCGTCCCGGCGACGAACTGGTGCGCGACCTGGGCGGGCTGCATCGCTTCATGAACTGGCCCGGACCGATCCTGACCGATTCCGGCGGTTTCCAGGTGATGTCGCTCACCGAACTGCGCAAGCTCGACGCCGACGGCGTGACCTTCCGCAGCCATATCGACGGCCGCATGGTGCGCCTGACGCCGGAAAGCTCGACGGCGATCCAGGACAATCTGGATGCGACCATCACCATGTGTTTCGACGAGTGCACGCCCTATCCCGCGACGCGCGAGCAGGCCGAGGAATCCATGCGGCTCTCCATGCGCTGGGCCGAACGCTGCCGCACGGCCTTCCGCCCGCGTCCGGGCTATGCCCAGTTCGGCATCGTGCAGGGTGGGGTGCACGAGGACCTGCGCCGCGATTCGGTGGCCGCGCTGACCGCTATCGGCTTCGAGGGCTATGCCATCGGCGGTCTGGCGGTGGGCGAGGGGCAGGCGGAGATGTTCCGCGTGCTGGACTTCACCGCGCCGGCCCTGCCGGCGGACCGGCCGCGGTACCTGATGGGTGTCGGCAAGCCCGCCGACCTGGTGGGGGCCGTGATGCGCGGCGTCGACATGTTCGACTGCGTGGCGCCGACCCGTTCGGGCCGCAACGGCCAGGCCTTCACGCGGCGCGGCACGGTCAACCTGCGCAATGCCCGCCACGCCCGCGACCCGCGCCCGCTGGACGCGCACTGCGCCTGCCCGGCGTGCCGTGACCACAGCCGGGCCTACCTGCATCACCTTGTCAAATCGTCGGAGATCCTCTCGTCGATCCTGCTGACCTGGCACAATCTCACCTGGTACCAGGAGCTGATGCGCGGGCTCCGGGCCGCGATCCTGGAGGGGCGCCTCACGGCCTTTGCCGAGGACTTCCACGCCACCGAGGCAGCCGGCGACATCGAACCGCTGGTGACCGGCGACGGCTGATCCCGTTGCCTTGACCGCCACGGGGACCCGCCCTAAGGTCCGCCCGCATTTCCAAGACCGGGCCCGTAGCTCAGCCGGTAGAGCAACTGACTTTTAATCAGTAGGTCACAGGTTCGAACCCTGTCGGGCTCACCAGCCACCCTCAGCCCCGCGGCAGGCCCTCCAGCGGACGGACGTTCGCGGTGAGTTCCAGGCCCAGCAGGTGCCGCAGGTACGGTGACAGGCCGGCCTGGGTTTCCGTCGACAGCCCGACATTGAAGTTCCACTGCGGCCGGATGAACGAGCGGCTGTAATAGCCGAACAGCAGCGCGCGCTCCTCGTCCCTGGTCACGTTGGCGCCGGAGGTGTGCCAGAGCCGCCCCTCCATGGCGATGATGCTTCCGGCCGGTGCCTCGAACGGCACCATCCTGTCGGCCATGTCCGCCGGCAGTTCGCCCGCGTCGCGGAACCTGTGGCTGCCGGGCAGGTACAGCGTCGCGCCGTTCTCGCCGCGGACATCGTCCAGGCACCAGATGATGTTCATGCTCCATGGCTCGTTCCACGGTGCCGGGATCACGATCGACTGGTCGGAATGGATCTGCATCGAGCCGCTGCCGGGCAGGGCGATGTTGGCGGTGAAGTTCGAGACGATGAAGGCGTCGGTCAGCACGTGGCCGACGATCTCGAGTGCCAGCGGATGCGCGATCAGCTCGATGAAGACCAGGTCGAGGTCGAGCAGGTTGAAGACACGCACATTGGCGTCATTGGGGTCGAGACGCGCGTAGCGGGTCGGGATCCCCCGGCGCCGGCTCTCGGCGGCAGCGTCCACCAGCCGTCGGCGGACATCACTGGTGCGGTCGCGGTCGAGCACGTCCTCGACCACGCAAAAGCCCTGCTCTCGCAGGTCCAGGCGATGCCTGTCCGTGAACATGATCCCGTCCCTCGCCATCCGTCCGCAGCGCGGCCGGTCCTAGCGCCCGGTAAACCGCGGCTCGCGACCCTCCAGGAACGACAGCTTGCCCTCCTCCTGGTCCTCCAGGGGGATGTCCAGCCACTCCATCTCCAGGTCCAGCGCGGTCTCGAAGCTGGTCGTCATGGCCCGCCGCAACTGGTGCTTCAGCATGGCGATGCGTCGCGTCGGGCCGGCCGCCATCCGCCTGGCGAAGCGGTTCGCGGCCTCCTCCAGCGCGTCGTCGCTGACCCGCTCGGCGGCCAGTTCCAGCCGGTCCATGCCGTCCGCGTCGATGGTGTCCCCGGTCATCATGATCCGGGTCGCGGCCGAAAGGCCGATCATGCGCGGCAGCAGCCATGTGCCGCCCGATCCCACCGGAACCGCGCGCCGGACCCTCAGGTCGCCGAAGATCGCGCTGTCGGCGACGATGCGGAAATCGGCGGACAGGACGAGATCCTCGGCGATGCCGTGGGCGCGGCCATGCATCGCGACCACGGTCGGCTTGGGCAGCCAGTACCATTTCCGGATCAGCCGCTGCTGCATCTCGCGGATGCGGTGGGAGCCCGGCGGCAGCGGCCAGGGCGGATCGCCCATCGAACGGAGATCGTCGCCGCCCGAGAAGGCGCGGCCGGCGCCGCGCATCAGCACGGCCCGGATATCCGGGTCGGTCTCGGCCCGGTCGAGATGGCCGAGCAGCAGGCCGATCATCTCGTAGTTGAGTGCGTTGAGCTTGGCGGGCCGGTTCAGCGTCAAGGTCAGCACGCCATCGGCCAGGCTGTCCAGGACAGGTGCGGCGTCGGTTTCGGTCATGACATTCTCCCCGCCGATGATGGTCGGGCTTTTCCGGGAAGGCCGCAAGCGCGCCCGGCGCCGGGCGGGCATGCCATGGCATGACTCGTCCGGGCCGCCCCGTGGTCACTGCCGGGCACCCATGCCGCACCGCCCCTGTCGCGCGCCGGGTGGCTGGTCCATGCTGGTCAATCGCAACCAACGGACGCGGTCGGGCAACGGCCGGAGGCTGACAGGGGAGGATCGCCATGCCGGTGCTGGAGCGGCGGGGAACACGGATTCACTACACCATCGAGGGCGAGGGGCCGACGGTCCTGCTGACTCACGGCTTCACGGCCTCGTCGGCAATGTGGCGCAAGAACGTGCCTGCGCTGGTCGAGGCGGGCTATCGCGTGATCACCTGGGACATGCGCGGCCACGGCCAGAGCGATTCGCCCGACGACGGCGCGCTCTATTCCGCGGCGCTGACCGTCGGCGACATCGAGGCATTGCTTGATCTCGCGGGCGCGGAGACCGCCGTCATCGGCGGCATGTCGCTGGGTGGCTTCATGACGCTCGCCTTCAATGTCGCGCACCCCGAGCGGGTGCGGGCGATCATGCTGATCGACACCGGTCCGGGCTTCCGCAATGACGAGGCACGGGCGAAGTGGAACGACTATGCCCGGAACTATGGCGAACGGCTGGTGAGCCAGCGGGAGGCCGGCCTGTCGAAGAGTGTCGAGGCGCACCTGCAGCCGCAGGACTTCGAGGGCCTGCGCCATGCCGCCAATGGCATGCTGACCCAGCACGGCCCGGCCGAGATCAACTCGCTGCCGGGCATTGCGGTTCCGGCCCTGGTGGTGGTCGGCGACCGCGACGAGCCGTTCCTGGCCGCCAGCGACTACATGGCGAGCCGCATTCCGAACGCGCGCAAGGTGGTGATCCGCGATGCCGGCCACGCGGCCAATGTCGACCAGCCGGAGCAGTTCAACGCCGCCGTCATCGCATTCCTGAACGGTATCTGAGGGGGAGGGGACAATGTCCAGCTATGGCAACTACGCCGATCTCGGCGTGACGCTCGAGAAACACGTCGCGGTGGTCGAGATCCAGCGTCCGCCGCACAATTTCTTCGACTTCCAGCTCATCGGGTCGCTGGCCAGCGCCTTCGAGGACCTGGGCCGCGAGACCGCCTGCCGCGCCATCGTGCTGTGCGCGCAGGGCAAGTCGTTCTGTGCCGGCGCCGACTTCTCGGGCGGCGTGCGCAACAACGGCCCGCAGTCGGGCAACCTCTACCAGGAGGCCGTGCGCCTGTTCCGCACGCCCAAGCCGGTGATCGGCGCCATCCAGGGCGCCGCCATCGGTGGCGGACTGGGCCTGGCGGTGATGCCCGATTTCCGCGTCGCCTGCCCGGAAGCGCGCTTCTCGGCGAACTTCACGCGGCTGGGCTTCCACCCGGGGTTCGGCCTGACCACGACCCTGCCGGAACTGATCGGCCCGTCGAAGGCGGCGCTGATGTTCTATACCTCGCGCCGGTTCAAGGCCGAGGAAGCCTTCGCCATGGGGCTGGTGGACCTGCTGGTCCCGACGGAGGAACTCCGCGCGGCGGCCATCGGCCTGGCGGCGGAGATCGCGGAAAACTCGCCGCTGGGCGTGGTGGAGACCCGGGCAACCCTGCGCAAGGGTCTGGCCGACCGGGTGCGCGCGGCGACCGACCACGAGCTTTCCGTCCAGAACCGCCTGGGCGAGACGCAGGACTTCCGCGAGGGCGTCAAGGCCATGGCCGAGCGGCGGGTACCCGACTTCCGCGGAGTCTGACGTCCGCAGCGCCGGACGCGCGGTGCCGGAGTGGGCGGGGCGGCTATTCGGCCGCCACCGCCAGTTCCGGTGCCTGGCTGTCCCGGCGGGCGCTGGCCTGACGCCGCAGACCCTCCGCGAACCGCAGTATGCCGTTCTCAAGCTCGGATGCCGTGGTGCCGAGCGCGCGCGCGGCCGCGTGCACTTCCTCGGATACCGAGGCGCTCTCGTCCGTGGCGGTCGCGATGTGCCCGACATTCTCGGTGACGGCCGCCGATGCCTCGGCCGCGTGACGGACGCTGCCGGCGATGCGGGATGCGGCCTCGTCCTGTTCCGCCAGCGCCACGGCAACATGTTCGGCGATGCCGTTCACCTGCCCGATGGTGTCGGAGATGCCGGAGATCTCCTTCACGGCATTTTCGGTGGCGGCGCGGACGGCGTTGATCTCCTGGGCGATCTGCTCGGTCGCCTCGGCGGTCTTGCTGGCCAGGCTGCGCACTTCGGAGGCGACAACGGCAAAGCCCTTGCCCAGTTCGCCGGCGCGCGCGGCCTCGACGGTCGCGTTCAGTGCCAGCATGTTGGTCTGGCTGGCGATCTTCGAGATCACCTCGATGACATCACCGATGGAACGCGCCGCCCCCGCAAGCCCCTGGACCATGGTGTCCGAGCGCTTCGCCTGGTTCACGGCAATCGCCACGACCTCGGTCACGCGCGCCATCTCGTTGCGGACGTTGCGTACCGATCCCGAAAGCTGCTCGATGCCGGTGGCCATGGTCTCGACGGAGCCGCTGGCGGTGCCGGCCGCATCGCGGATATGGCTGGCGCGACGGTTGGACCGGCTGGCAGTGGTCGAGAGCTCCTGTGCGGCGCGGGCGATCTCGTCGGCCGCACGGGTCAGTTCCTCGGTCGAACGCGCGACCTCGTTCTCGAGATCGGCGGCAATGGTCAGAACCACCTGCTGCTGGCGTTCGAACATCTCGCGCTCACCCGCCGCCCGGATGCGTTCGGCCTCGGCGCGCTCCGTGGCACGCTGCTGCTCGGCTTCATGCTCGCGCCGGCGGGCGAGGGCCTGTTCGCGCGCATGCTCCGCCTCCTGGGCGGCGCGGCGTGCTTCGGCCTCGACGCGTTCTGCCTCGAGGCGGCTGTTCTCGTCGACACGGGACCGGAATGCCTCGGCGGCACGGGCGATCAGCCCGATCTCGTCCCGTCTGGCCTGGTGGCTGATCTCCACGTCGGTGCGACCGGACGAGAGACCGTCCAGCGCGTCGGCGACATTGCGGAGCGGCGCCGAGACGATCCGGCGGACAATGACGTGGATGGCGAGCAGGATCGCGGCGAGCACGGCAAGGGAAAGGGCGGCCAGACCGCCGAGCGACATCATCACCGCCGCCCGGTCCGCGGCAAGGGACCATTCCAGCATCAGCGCGCCGACGACAGCGGGATCGCCCTTGCCCTCGAGGACGATGGGCAGGCCCATGCGCATCCGGTCGCCGTCCATGTCGACCAGCGGGACGGCGTCCGCACCGGCGGCAAGCACGGTACGGGCATCGGCCAGCACGTCGCGTGACGGAACGCCATTGCTGCCCGGTTCGGCCATGATGGCGCCATCGGTACCGACCACGGCGGCGTGAACCAGGTCCAGGCCATCGCGGGCACGGACCCGGTCCAGCGCGACAACGATCGGTTCCGCCTTCTTCCAGCGAACCGCACCGACAAGATCGCGCGCCACAAGCTCGGAGATCGTCGCGAGGTTGCCGGTCGCCTGGCGGGTCAGGCTGTCCTGCATCAGCCAGCCGGCGGCGGCGACGCTGATGGTGAACCCGACGGCGAGGCCGACCGCGAGACGACCGACAAGACGACGGCCGACCGAGGTCGTGGCACGCATCTGCGTTCCGGAATCGGTCATGGGTCTGTCCTGCCGGCGATCAGGGCAGGGCGTCGACGTTCACGCCGATGGTGATGGCACCGATCGGCTTGCTGGTCTCCGGATCGACGACGACCATGGACAGCTGCGACTGGTAGGTCTGGGTCGACTCGTCGAACTCGACCTCGCTGATGTGCACCGAGCCCGGACCCTTGCCGAAGGTCTGCTGCCACTTGGCCTCGTCGCCCTGCCAGTAGTCGGAGGTCATGTCCGACTGGCCCACGTTCAGGCCACGGTCATCCATCACGAAAATCTCGGTGTACAGGCCCTGGCCGGCGTCCTTGTAGCCGCGCAGCTTCCGCGACAGCGCATTCTCCAGCACCCTGGTCGACATCGGGCCGGAGCCGGAGCGGGTCTCGGCGCGCCAGGTCTGGTCCAGCGTGTCGATGGCGGCCTGGTCCAGGCCGGCATTGGCGGCGTTCTGGGCGCGGATCGCCGCCAGCAGGTCGGCGTCGGCCAGCCAGCCGGAAATCGTCGTGTCGGCAAGTTTCTGCATCGCGGCATCATGTTCGCCCGCGGCCTGCGCGGAAAAGGCGATGCCCAGGACGGCGGCAGTGGCCAGTACGAATCGGCGCATGGTCGGTTCCTCCGGTTTGGATCGTTCGATGTCCATTGCCGGAACTGGATCATATTGCCGTAAATGAAGCGTTACACGGTCAGTTACGGAACCGTATCGAATTGCAGACCATCGATTGCAGAGACCGGCGGACTACACGCAGCGCCCCCCGTCGACTTCCAGGCAGACCCCGGTGATGAATTCCGCCTCATCCGATGCCAGGAAAAGCGCCGCATTGGCGATGTCCAGCGGGCGGCTCATGCGGCCAAGCGGAACCGAGGCGACGAAGCGTTCCCGTATCTCGGGCGTGTCGACGCCGCCCATGAACTCCGCGACCATGCCGGTGTCGCCGATCACCGGATGGATGGCATTCACGCGGATCTTCATCGGCGCCAGCTCCAGCGCCATCGACTTTGTGAGTGTCGATGCCGCCCCCTTTGAGCCGTTGTACCAGGTCAGGCCGGGACGGGGGCGCGACGCAGCCGTCGACGAGGTGACGATGATCGAGCCACCCCGCTCGCGGAGCAGGTGCAGGCCGTGCCGGACGGTCAGGAACAGGCTCTTCACGTTGACGGCGTAGATGCGGTCGAAGGTGGCCTCGTCGACCTCCCACATCGGCATGTTCCGTTGCGGCACGCCGGCATTGCAGACCACGCTGTCGAGGTGACCGTCAAAGGCAGCCGCCGCGGTCGCGAACATGGCCGCGACGGACGGCCCATCGGCGACATCGGCCCGGATCGCCAGGGCGGCGGCACCGATCTCGCCGGCGACCCGCTCGGCCTGCGCCGCGTTGATGTCGACCACGGCGACGCGCGCGCCTTCCTCGGCGAAGCGTCGGGCGATGCCCTCGCCAAAGCCTGATCCGGCGCCTGTCACCAGCGCTGTCCTGCCCCTCAGTCGCATGTCTTCCCCCTGTTCACGACTTTGCGTTCAAGCTGCGACCGCGTGCCACGAGTTCGCACGGGCTGTCGGCGCTAGGTTCGCGGCATGAAACCGACACGCATTTTCGCGATCGCGATACTGGCCCTTGCCGCCATCATCGGCACCACCGCGATCATCATCAACAACCTGCGCGACACGGGTGGCGGCAGCGGTTTCGCGACCACGTCCGTGTCCCTCGGTGGCCCGTTCACGCTGACCGACAACACCGGCAGGCGTGTCACCGAGGCCGACTTCAAGGGGTCCTGGTTGCTGGTCTATTTCGGCTACACCTACTGTCCCGACGTCTGCCCGACGGAACTGCAGGAAATGGCCGTGGTGATGGACATGCTGGGGGACGCGGGCAATGCGGTCGTCCCGGTCTTCATCACCGTCGACCCCGAGCGCGACACGACCGAGGCGATGGCCGAGTACGTCGCCGCGTTCCATCCGCGCATGGTCGGCCTGACAGGCAGCCTCGCCGACATTTCCAGCGTCGCGAAGGAATACAGGGTCTATTACGGCAAGGTGAAGGATCCGGGCGGCGATCCGGACGCCTACCTGATGGACCATTCCAGCTTCATCTACCTGATGCGGCCCGATGGCAGGAATGCGGCGGTCTTCAACGGCCGCATGCCGGCTGCCGAAATGGCCCAGGCGATCGACGGGATGCTGCGCGCCAACTGACGCGCGCATCCGCCGAGGCAGGGCGGTCAGCCCAGCCAGCGCTTGCGCCGACGGTAGTGCTTGACGTCCCTGTAGGACTTCTTGCCGCCACCCTCGCCGATGCCGAGATAGAACTCCTGGATGTCGGAGTTGTTGGACAGCTGCTCGGCAGGGCCTTCCATCACGATGGAGCCGTTTTCCAGCACATAGCCGTGGTCGGCGATCGAAAGCGCCAGCTTGGCGTTCTGTTCGACCAGCAGGATGGTCACGCCGGCCTCCTTGCGCATGCGCTGGATGATGCCGAAGATCTCCTCGATGATCATCGGCGCGAGGCCCAGCGAGGGCTCGTCCAGCATGATGACCTTGGGATCCGACATCAGGGCGCGACCGATGGCCAGCATCTGCTGCTCGCCGCCGGACATGTAGCCGGCCTGGCCGCTGCGGCGTTCCTTCAGGCGGGGGAAGAAGGTGTAGACCTGGTCGATCTTGTCGCGGACCTTCTTCAGGTCGGGGACGATATGCGCCCCGGCCATCAGGTTGTCCTCGACGCTGAGGTGCGTGAAGACGCGCCGGCCCTCGAAGACCTGGACAATGCCGCGGCGCACGGTCTCGTGCGGAGCCAGGCGGTCAATGCGCTCGCCCTGGAACTCGATCGATCCGCGGGTCACGGCGCCGCGCTCGGGCTTCAACAGGCCGGAAATCGACTTCAGGGTCGTCGTCTTGCCAGCCCCGTTTGCTCCCAGCAGGGTCGTGATCGATCCCGGCTTGACGTCGATGGAGATGCCCTTCAGCACCAGCACGACGTTGTCGTAGATGACCTCGATGTTGTTGATGACGAGCATTGCAATCTCTTCCGGGAAAAAGGGACAAAGCGCCGGGCCGGCGCGGGGCCGGCCCGGCAATCTCAAGGTACTCAGTTCGACTTGGCGATCTCGGCCTTGATCAGGTCGAGGACCACTTCGCGGTAGCCCTTGAACCAGTCCCCGGCCGGCTTGAAGCCGTCCTTGGTCACGGTGAAGACGCGGACCCAGCCGCCGCCCTCATGGTCGCCGTCGCCCAGGTTCAGCGGCGGTACCAGGCCGCCCATGCTGAAGTCCTTGATGGCATGGAAGCCGTCGCGCACCTGGGTGCCGGTGACATTGGCCTTGCCACCATTGGCGGCAATGGCATTCTTCAGCGCCTCGAGATGCAGGCCGGCGATCAGCAGGCCGCGATTGTAGAACACGGTCGACGCCATGGACGCCGGCGGCTCCTTGCCTTCGGCCTTGTACATCGCCTTGATTTCCTGGCGGACCGGGAAATCGTCGCCAACACCGGCGAACTGCAGGCCATTATAGCCCTCGGCCTCGGCATAGCCGCCTGCCGCCTCGACGTCAGCCTCGGAGCCGCCCCAGACGAAGGAGACGACCTGCTTCAGCGGGTAGCCGGCACGCTTCAGCGCGGTGATCTGCACCGACGGCGCGCGGCCGAACAGGTGGCTGATCACGAAGTCGGCGCGGTAGCGGCGGGCAATGTCGCGGGCCTGGTTGTCCATTTCGATACCCGGTGCGGGGACCGGGAATTCCTGCAGTTCGAAGCCCTCGATTTCCTGCAGCTTGCGCAGCACGGGCAGACCCTCGCGCCCCGCCGGGTTGTCGTAGAACAGGTAGGCGATCTTCTTGCCCTTCAGCCCGCCCATCTGCTGCCGGGCGAACTCGACCGCGCCCGCGGCCTGCGACCAGTAGCTTGCAGCGGCCGGAAACAGGTAGGGATAGGCCGCGCCGTCGGCCGACACGGCGGTGCCGAAGCCTGGGGAGGTGGCCGGGATCATGTCCTTGGTGATGTCGGCGGTCAGTGCCTGGGTGATCGGCGTGCCGAAGAAGCCGACGAGGACTGCGCCCTCGGCCTTCATGCGCTGGTAGCCTTCCACCGCCGGCGGAACCTTGTACTGGTTGTCCACCTCGAGCACACGGACCGTGTGGCCCATGATGCCGCCCTTGGAGTTCACCAGCTTCACATAGTCCAGCACCGCGTCGCCGACCGGGCCGCCGACATTGGCTGTCGGGCCGGTACGGTCGGTCATCTGGCCGATGACGATCTCGTCGGCCTGCGCGGCGGTGAAGCCCGCGACGGCTGCCGCCACGACGCCGGCAGCTGTGAGTGTCCTGAGCAGTCGCTTCATTTCGACATTACCTCCCTTTGGGTTATTGCCGCCGCTCTCCCTGTTTGGCGGCCTGTCGATCACACTAGTACGAGAAGGGCCAGATACGGAAATAGTTCCGGATATTCAGCCACAAGCGATTCAGTCCGTCCGGTTCCACGACCAGGAAGAACATGATCAGGCCACCGAACAGGATCAGGCGCATGTGCGACTTGACGCTGGACAGCACACCCTGGTTCTCGAAGATGTAGGGGCCGATCGACGACAGCGACAGGTCGATGCCGATGGGCAGCAGGATCACGAACGCCGCGCCGAAGATCGCGCCCAGTACCGAACCCATGCCACCGATGATGACCATGGCCAGGTAGTCGATGGAGACCGTCAGCGGAAAGAACTCGTTGTTCGCGACACCCGAGTAGTAGGTGTAGAGCACGCCGGTGACGCCGGCGAAGAACGACGAGATCGCGAAGGCGATCAGCTTGTAGCGCCGGACGTTGATGCCGATGATCTCGGCGGCGATGTCCTGGTCGCGGATCGCGATGAAGGCACGGCCGATCCGGCTGCGGGCGAGGTTCAGGGCCATGATGATGGCGATTGTCGCCGCCACCAGGATGAACAGGTAGAGCTCGCGCTGGGTGTCGAGCACCACGCCGAACACCGACGGGCGCGGGACCTGGATCGAGGACTGGAAGCCGCCGGAGATCGCCGGTGTGTGGATGATGAACCAGTCGATGATGAACTGGGCCGCCAGGGTCGAGATGGCGAGGTACAGACCCTTGATGCGTACCGACGGGAAGCCGACGACGACGCCGATGGCGGCCGCCATCAGGCCGCCGGCCGGCAGGGTGATCCAGAACGGCAGGTCGAAGCGCGTGGCCAGGTTGGCGGCGGTATAGGCGCCGACCGACATGAACGCCGCGTGGCCGATGGAGATCTGGCCGGTCAGTCCGAGCAGGATGTTGAGGCCCAGCGCGCCGACGATGGCGATGCCGACCAGGTTCAGGATGGTCAGGTAGTAGTCGGGCACCGCCAGGGGCGCCACGACATAGAACAGGACGACCAGTCCGACGATGGTCCAGCGTGCGATCGGCAGCGGGTAGAGCGCCGAGTCCGCTTCGTAGCTGGTCTTGTAGTAACCACTCTCGCGATGAAACACGGCCTCAGACCCTCTCGATGATCACTTTGCCGAACAGACCGTAGGGGCGGAAGAACAGCACCACGATCATCAGCAGGTAGGGCAGGAAGTCCTTGGTGCCGCCGCCCTCGAAGGGGAAGAACTCGCGGAACCAGGGCTGGGTCATGGCCGGGTCGAGATAGGTGCCGCCCCAGGCCTCGATCACGCCGACGATGATGCCGCCGACGATGCAGCCGACGATGGACTCGAGGCCGCCCAGGATCACGACCGGGAACACCTTCAGGCCCACGACCGCCAGCGAGTTGTCGACGCCGATGGCGCTGCCCCACAGCAGGCCACCCAGCACGGCGACGACGCCGGCCATCGACCACGCCAGCACGAAGTAGCGCTCGACGTTGATGCCCATGGCCATGGAGACCTGGTGGTTGTCTGCGACCGCGCGCAGCGCAACACCCTTGCGCGACTTCATGAAGAACCATGTGAAGACGCTGAAGAACGCCACGGCCACGGCCCCGCCGACGACGTTGATCGGCGTCAGGAAGACATTGCCGCCGAAGATCTCGATCGGGGTATTCGGAATGCCGAGGTCCAGCGAACGGGTCGCCGAGCCGAAGATCATCGGGAAGATGCCTTCCAGGAAGGCGGCAAGCCCGATCGTGGCCATGATGATGGCGACAACCGGCCGTCCGATCATCGGCCGCAGCACGACGCGTTCCAACACGATGTTGAACAGGATCATCAGCACAAGCGCCAGCGGGATCGCCAGCCAGATCGACAGGCCGTAGTCGCCGGCCATCGCGGCGACGAACATGCCGGAGATCATGACGAACTGGCCCTGCGCGAAGTTGATCGCGTCGGTCGACTTGTAGATCAGCACGAAACCGAGTGCGACCAGGGCGTACATCAGTCCGATGAGCGCGCCGTTGATCGTCGACTCGATGAAATACCAGACAGCGAACATGTCCACGTCTGCAGTCCTCCCCTCAGGCCGCTTCGAGAATGGTCAGACGGGTATCGAGCATGGCCTTCCGGCCGTCCTCGAAGGTGACCTCGGTTGCCAATTCCACCACCTCGCCGCCGCTGTAGAAGGCGTCGATGACCGGGGCGTACTTGCGCGCAATGAAAGAGCGCCGGAGCTTCCGGGTACGGGTGACCTCCTCGTCATCCGCATCCAGATCCTTCGCGAGCAGCAGGAACCTCTTGATCCGGCTGACCTCTGGCAGGGACTGGTTGATGCGGCGGATCTCGTCGGTGATCAGCGCACGCACGTCGTCCTTCTGCGTCAGATCCATGTAGTTGGTGTAGGGCAGGCCACGTTTCTCGGCCCAGTTGCCCACGGTGTTGAAGTCGATGGCGATCATCGCGCAGACGTACGGCTTCTCGTGACCGAAGGACACGGCTTCCGAGATGTACGGGCTGAACTTCAGCTTGTTCTCGACGTACTGCGGCGCGAAGGGCGAACCGTCGACCAGCTTTCCGACATCCTTGGCGCGGTCGATGATGATCAGCTCGCCGTTCTTGCCCAGGATGCCGGCATCGCCGGTATGGAAGAAGCCGTCCGCGCGCTTGGCTTCCCGCGTCGCCTCGTCGTTCTTGTAGTAGCCGACGAAGACACCGGGGCTGCGGACCATGACCTCGCCATTCTCGGCGATCTGCACCTCGATGCCGGGGCAGGGGCGACCGACGTGATCAGGGCTCGCCAGCTCGTCCGACTGCAGCGTCACCGTTCCGCAGGCCTCGGTCGAACCGTAGAGCTGCTTCAGGTTGATGCCGATGGCGCGGAAGAACTTGAAGGTATCGGGGCCCAGCGGTGCGCCACCGGTATAGCACCAGCGGGCACGGCGGAAGCCGAACTGGTCGCGCAGCGGGCCGTAGACCAGGATCTCGCCGATGGCACGCTGCAGGCGCAGGCCCGCAGACATGGCCTTGCCCTCCATCCGGAGGGTCTCGGCCCGCATCGCGACGTCGATGAAGTGGTGGTAGACCCACTTCTTCAGCGGCGAGGCATCGTTGGCGCGAACCTGGATGTCGGACAGGAAGCCTTCCCAGGACCGCGGCGCGGCGACCGCGCCGGTCGGCCCGAGTTCGCGGAAGTCGCGGCGCAGGGTCTCGGCCGCCTCCGGGCAGTTGCAGCACGCGCCGGTCAGCAGGCTGACGGCGGTGCCGTACAGGGCCTCGCCGACCCAAGCGAGCGGCAGGTAGGAGACGAAGTCATCGCGCTCGCTCACGGTCTCGTTGTCGCAGAAGATCCGCGCGGAGGAGACCATGTTGGCATGCGAGAGCATGACGCCCTTCGGGTTGCCGGTCGTGCCGGAGGTGTAGCACATGAAGGCGATGTCCTCGGCCTTCAGCGCATTGATGCCGTCGGCGAAGCGCCCGGGCTCGCGCTGCGCGATCGCGGCGCCCTCCTCCTGGAGGTCGGCGAAGCTGGCGAGCACCGGATCGTCATAGGCGCCGATGCCGCGCGCGTCGTCATAGACCAGCAGCATGAGTTCCGGCAGGTCGTCGCGGATGGACAGGATCTTGTCGACCTGCTCCTGGTCCTCGGCGACGATGATCTTCACGTCCGCGTTGTTGAGGACGTACTTGAGCTCGTTGGCGATGGCGTCCGAATAGACCGGAACCGCGACGCCGCCCAGGGACTGTGCCGCGAGTTCGGCCCAGTACAGGGCGGGGCGATTCTGGCCGGCGACGCAGAGCTTGTCGCCCTTGCCGAAGCCACGCGCGGCAATGCCCAGCGCAAAGTTGCGGACGTTGTCGTGGTATTCGCGCCAGGTGCGGGTTTTCCAGATGCCGAGATTCTTCTCGCGGATCGCCGGTCGGTCCGGGCGGACAGCAAGGTTGTTCAGCAGCAGCGCGGGCAGGGTGTCCATGTTCGACATTGTTGCCACTCCGTCAGTGCGACGCGCCGAGATAGGCCTGGATCACCGCAGGGTCGCGCTGGACCTCGGCCGGTGTGCCCTCGGCGATCTTGGTGCCCTGGTCGAGCACCGCGACACGGGTCGAGATGTCCATGACGACGCCCATGTCGTGCTCGATGAGGATGATCGTCGTGCCCAGTTCCTCGTTCACGTCGATGATGTAGCGGGCCATGTCCTCCTTCTCTTCCTGGTTCATGCCGGCCATCGGCTCGTCCAGGAGAAGCAGGGTCGGTTCCAGCGCCAGCGCGCGGCCGAGCTCGACACGCTTCTGGTAGCCATAGGGCAGCGCACCGGTCGGCTGCTTGCGCAGGTCGGTCAGCTTCAGGAACTCGATGATCTGCTCGCAGCGTTCGCGGTGGCGCACTTCCTCGCGCTGGGTCGGCCCCCAGTACATGAACGCCGACAGCACGCCCGTGCTCATGTGGACGTGGCGCCCGAGCATCAGGTTCTCCAGAACGTTCAGGCCCTTGAACAGGGCGATGTTCTGGAAGGTCCGCGCCACGCCCAGCTTCGCGCGCTCACTGGGGCGCAGCGGCGTGATGTTGCGACCGTTGAAGACCACCTCGCCCGTGTCCGGCGTGTAGAAGCCGCTGATCATGTTGACCAGCGACGTCTTGCCCGCGCCGTTGGGGCCGATGATGGAAAAGATGTTGCCTTTCGGCACGTCCACGGAGACGTCGGCGACGGCCCTGACACCCCCGAAGTACTTGGACACACCGCGGACACTCAACGTGACATCGTTGGAGTCCGATGCTGGCTGCATCGCTCCCATGCTCCTCCCCATCCCTGCAATGTTGTTCTCGTTGGGGCGGAGATTACCAACGGGTAGCGAAAAATGCCAAGCCCGCTCTTGCAACGGGATTGCAAAAAAATTGAACGAATGTTCAGTTTTTGGCGCGGGGCGTGCAGAAACCCGTCACAGGACCCGGCTGGCGGGCAGGTTCAGTCGTGCCGTCGTGCCCTGGCCGACCACGCTCTCGAGCCGCAGGGTGCCGCCATGCAGTTCGGCCAGCGAGCGCGACAGCGGCAGACCGAGGCCTGTGCCCTCGAAACGGCGGGACAGGCCGTCATGGGCCTGGGTAAAAGGCTGGAACATTTCCTCGATCCGGTGTGGCTCGATGCCGATTCCGGTGTCGCTGATCGAGAATTCCAGCCCTTCCGCGTCGCGGCTGACGGCGATCGTGACGCGACCACCCCCGCCGGTGAACTTCACCGCGTTCGACAGCAGGTTGATCAGGATCTGTTTCATCAGCCGCTGGTCGACGCAGATCTCCGTGTCGGCCAGATCGTCGGTCGCCACCACCAGTCTGACACCTGCCTTGGCCGCCCGGTCGCGAATCAGGCGCACGGCCTCGTCGACCAGCCTGCCGACGGCGATCTCGTTTTCCTCGAGCTCTGTATGCCCGGATTCGGCCTTCGACAGGTCCAGGATGTCGTTGATGACGGCCAGCAGATGCCGTCCGCTGGACAGGATGTCGTTGATGTAGTCCTGGTAGCGTGAACTGCCCACCGGGCCGAACAGCTGGCTGGCCAGGATCTCGGAAAAGCCGATGATCGCGTTCAGCGGTGTTCGCAGTTCGTGGCTCATGTTGGCGAGGAACTGCGACTTGGCGCGGTTGGCCAGTTCGGCGGCTTCCTTGGCCTGGCGGAGCGTCCGCTCGACCTGCAGGCGGGCGGTGACGTCGCGGGCGATGACCTGGATGGCCGTCTGACCGTCGAACGGCGTCGCCGATCCCTCCAGCTCCACCTCGAATGTCTGGCCGTCGAGCCGGCGCGCGGACATGGTCCGGGGGGCGATCTGCGCGCCGGTGCCCTCGCGCAGCAGGCTGCGTGCGCGCTGGTCCATGGCCTCGGCGTCCTCGTCGGGAAACAGCGACAGGAACCGGGTGCCGACGATCGGCGACGTCGGCCCGGCGCCGAACATCTTCTCGGCCGCGCGGTTGGCGAAGCGGACCACGCCCTTTTCGAGCACCAGGATGCCGTCCGGGCTGCGCTCGACCAGGTGGCGATAGCGGTTCTCCCGTTCGGCCACCGCGTCGTGCATGCGCCGCCATTCCGTCATGTCCGTCAGCGTGAACAGCATGCCGCCGTCGGGCAGGGGCACGCCCAGCACGTCGATGACGGTGCCGTTGGGCCGTTCGCGCAGGTAGTGGAGCGGCTTGCGCTCCCGGATCAGCGCGCCGATGCGGGCCGATTCCGCCAGGCCACCGGTCTTGTAGTACGCCCCGGTCTCCGCGAGCTTGTCGAGCACGTCCTGGTGATGGAGGCCGATCACCTCGTAGTCCTCCGGCAGGCCGGCGATGGCGCTGTAGCGCGTGTTCGCCATGCGGATGATCGAGTTGGCATCGATGACCAGGATGCCCTGCACCAGGTTGGAGAACACGAACTCCAGCAGCTTGTTCTGGTTCTCGAATTCCTCCTCGCGCAGCTTGCGCGTGGTGATGTCGCTGTAGACGGTGACATGACCGCCGCCGGGAACTGGGCGTTCGGTCACCTGGTACCAGCGGCCGTCCTGCAGGCGGTGCTCGGAGGTATAGAACCGGGTGCCGCGATTGCGGACACGCGTGTCCACCCACTCGCCGGGATAGGCTTCCTTCGGCCTGAACCGGCCGAGTTCGAGGTACTTCGTCAGTATCTCCCGGAAGCTGACGCCGGTCTTGATGACCTTTCCGGTGGGATCAAAGAACTTGCGGTAGTTCTCGTTGCAGAGCACCAGGCGGTCATCGCTGTCGTACATCACGATGCCTTCGGCGATGCTCTCCAGCGCCTCCTGGTAGCTGGTCCGGGTCCGTTCGGCGGCCTGCCGCGCCTCCACGTCCGCGGTGATGTCCGAGCCGGTGCCGCGGTATCCCGCGAATGTCCCGTCGGGGGCGAAGAAGGGGCGGCCGCTGATCCGGAACCAGCGATGGCCGTTGTTGCCGCGGGCGCGATAGACGAAGCCATGGAACGGGCGGTGGGCGAGGAGGTCCGCCTGGTGCTGGCGCAGTTCCGGGGTCGCGGGGTCGGCGCTGATGTCGATCCGTGTCCTGCCGATATATTCCCGCGGCGCGATGCCCGTCAGCTGTTCGGCGCGCTCGGAAAAATAGGTGAACCGGTGCTGGGCATCGGTCTCCCAGAACCAGTCTTCGGCGACTGCCATGAAATCGGCAAGCCGCTCCCTGGCCAGATCCGGGTCTTCGGTCCTGGTCGGGTCACTGCTGGCCGTGGTGCGGGCACCGGGGTCGTCGTCCCGGATCCGCTTTGACACCGACATGGCGGATGCTCGCCTGTTATTCTGTTTTGGCCGACCAGAATACACCCGGTTTGATTAAGTCTGCATTAATCGGATACGCGGGAGGCGTTTGCGCCTTCCTCGATCCGGATCCTCCAGGCGAGCAGTGCGGCATTCAGCAAGCTGAACACGATGGCGACCCAGGCAAGGTTGGCCATCAGGGAAATCACAAGAAATTCAGCGATCACGACGACATAGTTCGGGTGTCGCATGAATCGGTAGGGGCCGCGCCGGACCATTGGCGCGCCAGGGACGACGATGATGCGGGTGGTCCAGTAGCGCCCCAGCGAGGCGATCACCCAGACCCGGCCTGCCTGCAGCACCAGGAACGCGGCGATCCAGGCCGGGTGCACCGGCAGTGCCGGGTCGCCGGCCAGGATGAGGGTCGCGAGCCAGGCCGTGTGCAGGACGACGAACAGGGGATAGTGGCGCGCACCATGCTCGATGGCGCCGCCGGCCAGCAGGCGGGCGGTGTTGCGCCGCGCGAGCGCCAGTTCGGCGAGGCGCTGGACGACCAGCAGGCCCCAGATCACCCAGAACGGAATCATCGGAGGTTCATGGTCAGGAAGCCGGCCGTGAAGCCGGGGCCCAGTGTCGTCAGCAGGGTCCGGCCGGCGAGGCCGTCCCGCTGCGCGGCCGCCAGCACGAACATCACGGTGGCCGCCGACATGTTGCCGAAGTCGCGGAGCACTTGCCGTGAATGGGTCAGACCGCCCCCGGGCAGGTCCAGGATCTCTTCCAGCGCATCGAGCACCTTGGCCCCGCCGGGATGGCTCAGCACATGGACGATGTCGTCGCGACAGTCGCCGGTCCGTTCCAGGTAGTCGGCCAGCGCGCCGCGCAGCATGGTCCGGACATGGGTCGGGATATCGCGCGAGAAGATCACCGACAGGCCGTCATCGCCGAGGTCCCAGCCCATGATGTCCAGCGTGTCGGGCCAGGTGTGCTCGCCATGGTGCAGGATCTCGGCACCCTCGACCCCGGTTCCGACCAGCGCGCCGGCCGCACCATCGCCGAACAGGGCCGTGGCCACGACATTGCTCTTGGAGAAGTCCTGGCTGCGGAAGGTGAGGCCGCAGAGCTCGACGACAAGAAACAGGTAGAGCGCGCCCGGCCGGCTCCGGGCCATCTGCGCCGTCCGGGCGAGGCCGAGCACGCCGCCGGCACAGCCAAGCCCGAACACCGGCAGGCGCTCCATGGTGCGCTTCAGCCGCAACCGCTCCATCAGCAGCGCGTCGAGGCTGGGCGTCGCGATGCCGGAGGTCGAGACCACGACAAGGCCGTCGATCTCCTCCAGGCCGCGTCCGGCCGCGGTCACGGCCTCCACCGCGACCTGTTCCAGCAGGTCGACCGCATGTTTCAGGTACAGGGCGTTGCGGTCGGCAAAGCTGTGCACCTCCTGGTACCAGCTGATCGGGACGCAGGAATAGCGGGTCGCGATCTCCGCGTTCTCGTACACCGGGCGCAGCCGGTCGAAGGATTTGAGCGCGCCGGCGAACAGTTCGCCGGCGCGTCGCGCAACCTCGGCCTGGTGCAGCACGTGCGACGGATTCGCGGTTGCCACACCCGAGACATGAACGCGGGGCAGAACCTGTGCCGTGTGCCTTTCGGGCTGGATCAGCATCCGGCAAACTCTCCCGGTCTGGCGCAGGCGGGGCTGCAATACATGCTTTTCGATGGCTTCACGGTCGAACAGCGACCGGTCAATGGCACGACCCTCCATTTCCGCAGGGGCGGGAAGGGACCACCCTTGTTGTTATTGCACGGATATCCGCAGACCCATGTGATGTGGCACACCATTGCCGGTCGCCTCGCACGAGAGTTCAGCCTGATCCTGCCCGATCTGCGCGGCTATGGCGACAGCGGGAAGCCGACGCCGACGGAAGACCATTTCGCCCATTCCAAGCGGATGATGGCCCGCGACGTGGCCGACCTGATGCGGGTGCTGGGGCACGAGCGGTTCATGGTGGCCGGCCATGACCGGGGCGGGCGCGTGACCCACCGGCTCGCGCTCGACCATCCTGACCGCGTGTTGCGGGCCGCGATACTCGATATCGTGCCGACGCACACGCTCTGGCGGGATCTCGATCACAAGGTCGCGCTCGCCTACTACCACTGGATGTTCCTCGCCCAGCCGGGCGGATACCCGGAATACCTGATCGGCAAGGATCCGATGTACTGTCTCGAGCGGATGCTCGGCGGCATCGGAACCCGGCTCGACGCCTATCACCCCGAAGCATTGGCCGAATATCGCCGCTGCTTCTGTGACCCTTCGGTGATCAACGGAACCTGCGAGGATTACCGCGCCGGCGCCACCATTGACGTTGCCCATGACACCGCCGATCTGGATCGCAGGATTGCCTGTCCGCTGCTCGTGCTGTGGGGCTCGCGCGGCCTGGTGGGCAAGGCCTATGACCCGCTGGCCTGCTGGCGCGAGAAGGCGGACGACGTGCGCGGGCAGGCCATCGAGGGCGGGCACTTCCTGGTGGAGGAAAACCCCGATCCCTGCTATGCCGCCCTGAAGGAGTTTTTCAGCGTATGAGTAACAATCCCCCGCCCGAAAAGTCGCATGGGCGGCACAGGCGCAGGTCTCCGCTGATGTCACGGCTCAGAACCTATTTCCTGACCGGAACGATCGTCATCGCTCCGATCTCGATCACGATCTATCTCACCTGGTCCTTCATCGAATATGTCGACCAGCGGGTGAAGCCGCTGGTGATTCCGCTGATCCCGCATGATTACCAGGACCTGCTGCCGCTCAGCGTGCCGGGTCTCGGCGTGGTGATGGTCATGGTGGGGCTGACGCTGGTCGGTGCGCTGACCGCGAACCTGCTGGGCCGCACCATCGTCCGCATCGGCGAACGCATCGTCGACCGGATGCCGATCGTCCGCGGCATCTACAACGTGCTGAAGCAGCTCTTCGAGACGGTGCTGAAGGACTCCAGCGATGCCTTCCAGTATGCGGCGCTGGTCGAGTATCCCCGGCGCGGCCTCTACACCATCGGATTCGTCGCCGGCGACACCAAGGGCGAGGTGGTGCGCCGGACGGCGAAGGACCTGGTCAGCGTCTACGTCCCCACCACGCCGAACCCGTCGTCGGGCTTCATCCTGTTCATCCCGCGCGAGGACGTGACCATCCTCGACATGTCGGTCGAGCAGGCGATGAAGTACGTGATCTCGGTGGGTGTCGTGGTGCCGCCGGACGGCAAGGCTGCCCTGGTTGCCGACAATGACGCCCCCGACAAGGCCGACCGCCGCTCAGCCTGAGCGCAGGTAGCGGATCGCCGCGTCCCGCTCGAACAGGTACAGCAGCGTCCGGAGCGCCCTGCCGCGCGGACCGGCGAGTTCCGGGTCGGCGTGCACGATCAGACGCGCGTCGTCATGCGCGGCAGCCAGCAGGTCGCCGTCCTTTTCCAGGTCCGCCAGTTTCAGGTCCGGCACGCCGCTCTGGCGGGTGCCCAGCAGGTCGCCGGGTCCGCGCAGGCGGAAATCCTCCTCGGCGATGCGGAAGCCGTCATCGGTGTCGCGCAGCACCTGCAGGCGCTTGCGCGCGGTCTCGCCCAGCGGCGGACGGTAGAGCAACAGGCAGGTGCCGGGCCGGCTGCCGCGCCCCACGCGACCGCGCAACTGGTGCAGCTGCGCCAGCCCGAAGCGCTCGGCTTCCTCGATGACGATCACCGTCGCCTCCGGCACGTCGACACCGACCTCGACCACCGTGGTCGCCACCAGCAGGCGGGTCTCGCCGCGGGCGAAGGCCTGCAGTGCCGCATCCTTGTCCTCGGGCTTCATCCGGCCGTGGACAAGACCGACCTGGGTGCCCAGTTGCTGGCGCAGTTCGCGGTACCGGGCCTCGGCGGCGGCGGTGCGCGTCTCCTCGGCCTGCTCGTCTTCCTCGACCAGCGGGCAGATCCAGTAGACCCGGTCGTCGCGCGCCAGCAGCGGCCGCAGCCGGTCGGCCAGTTCGTCGACGCGCTCGGCCGAGAGGATGCGGGTGTCGACCGGCGCGCGACCGGGCGGGCGCTCCTCGATGCGGGAGACATCCATGTCGCCATAGGCGGTCATGGCCACCGTGCGCGGGATCGGGGTCGCGGTCATCACCAGCACGTCGGCGGCCGCGCGCGCCGACTTGGCGGCCAGCAGCATGCGCTGATGCACGCCGAAGCGGTGCTGCTCGTCGATGATGGCGAGGCCCAGGTCGCGGAAGTCGACGCCGTCCTGGAAGATCGCGTGGGTGCCGATCAGCAGGTCGATCTCGCCGGCCGCGAGGCGGTCGAGGATCTGCTGGCGGGCCTTGCCCTTGTCGCGACCGGTCAGGCAGGCGACGCGGATACCGGATCCGGCGCCCTGGGCCGACAGGGTCCGTTCGTGCTGGCGGGCCAGTACCTCGGTCGGCACCATCAGCGCGGCCTGCGTGCCGGCATCGATGGCCGCCGCCGCGGCCAGCCATGCCACCGCCGTCTTGCCGCTGCCGACATCGCCCTGCAGCAGGCGCAGCATGCGGACCGGCTTTTCCATGTCGGCGCGGATTTCCCGCAGCACCCGGTCCTGCGCCACCGTGAGCTGCCAGGGCAGGGCTTCGCGCAGCGTCTCCACCAGTCGTCCACGGGGCGACAGCGCGCGGCCCGACTGGCGCTTCATCTGCCGCCGCGTCAGGGCAACCGCCAACTGGCTGGCCAGCAGTTCGTCATAGGCGAGGCGGCGGCGCGCGATCACCGCTGCCGGGTCGCCCGGCATCTCGTGGGCGGTTCGGACCGCGCTGCGCCAGTCGGGGAACCGTTCCCGCGCCGCGAAGGCCGCGTCCTGCCACTCGGGCAGCGCCGGCAGGCGCTGCAGGGCGGAGGCGACTGCCGTGCGCAGGGTCTTCGCGCTGAGGCCGGCGGTCAGCGGATAGACCATCTCCGTCTCCGGCACGCTCTCGCCGCGTTCGGGGTCGGCGATGTGGTCGGGATGGACCATCTGCAGCACGTCGCCATACCGCTCCAGCCGGCCCGAGACGATCCTTTGCGCGCCGGGCGGGAAGGTGCGCTGGAGCCAGTCCGGGCGCGCGTTGAAATAGGGAATCTCGATCACACCGGTGCCGTCGCCGGCATAGACCCGGTACGGCTGGCGCGGCCCCCGGCCGGGGCGGTGATCCAGCACGCTGACGGTCAGCGTCGCGATGCGACCGGGCTCGGCGTCCTCGACCGTCGGGCGGTAGCTGCGGTCGATCTGGCCGTTGGGCAGCAGCCACAGCAGGTCCACAACCTTTTCGACGCCCAGCTTCACCAGCAGGGTGGCGATGCGGGGGCCGACGCCCTTCAGTCCGGTGACCGGGGCAAACAGGGGGAACAGCGGTTCGGGACGCATGCGGCGGATCATCGGTGCCGGATGGCACATGTGCAAGCCGGGCGCTGACAGGCTGGCGACCCGGCGCTATATCACCCCCTCGATCACAAGGAGCAACCAGGCATGACCGGGACCGACGAGGCGCTGGACCTGCGCCGCAAGAAGCTCGCCTATCGTTCGAACTATACCGGCACAAAGGAAACGGACCTGATTCTCGGTCGCTTCGCCGCGCGCCACCTGCCGACATTCTCCGCGCGCCAGATGGACCTCTACGAGAAGATGCTGGAAGCCGGCGATCCGGAGATCCTGGCCTGGGTGGTGAGGCGCAAGCCGGTTCCGCGCGAGTTCGACAATGACGTGACCCGCCTGCTGCTGCGTTTCGACTTCCAGCAGAGCGAAGCTTGAGCGCAATCGTCGACATATTGGGGGCGCCGGGCCGGGTCACGATCCAGAACGCGCCCGAGGGACTGGATGCGCGCCTGCTGGCGGACCTGGCGACCGGCCTGCATCACGGTGTGGTGCATGTCAGCCGCGACGACCAGCGGCTGGCCGCGACCGCCGACATGGTGCGTTTCTTCGCGCCCGGTCTCGAGATCCTGACCTTGCCGGCCTGGGACTGCCTGCCCTATGACCGGTCCTCGCCGAACCGGCACATCGTGGCCGAACGCATGCGCACGCTGGGTACGCTGGCCGAGGGCCGGGGCCTGCGCGGGCGGCTGCTGCTGACGACGGCGAACGCCATCACGCAGCGTGTCCCGGCACCCGCGACGCTGGGCGCGAGCCGGATGAGCGCGAAGGCCGGCGACCGGGTCGACGAGGCCGCGCTGATCGCCTTTCTGACCGCGCAAGGGTTCACCCGCACCGGCACGGTGATGGAGCCGGGCGAGTTCGCCGTCCGTGGTGGACTGATCGATATCTTCCCGCCGGCCGACGAGCACCCGGTGCGTCTCGACCTGTTCGGGCAGGACCTGGAGCAGATCCGCCTGTTCGACCCGATGACCCAGCGCACGGTGCGCAAGATCGAGCGTTTCGAACTGTCACCGGTCGGCGAGCTGGTGCTGGAACCGGCAGCGATCAACCGCTTCCGCGCCCGCTACCGCGAGCTGTTCGGCAACCGCGCCGAGGCCGATCCGCTCTATGGCTCGGTGTCCGAGGGGCGACCGTTCCCGGGCATGGAGCACTGGCTGCCGATCTTCCACCGCGACATGGCGACCGTGTTCGACTACGCGGGCGACGCTGCGATACTGCTGGATCACCTGGCCGACGACGCCGTGGCCTCGCGCTTTTCGGCCATCCGCGACTACTACACCACCCGCAACGAGGCACTGGGCGCAGCGAAGGGGGAGGGCACCGCCGGATCGACCTATCGCCCCCTGCCACCGGAGATGCTGTACCTGGCGCCCGACGAATGGACCGGCCTTCTGGCCGAGCGGGCGGTGGGCGCGCTGACGCCGTTCCAGACGGGGGAGGCCACGGACCCGGGCATCGCCGACCTGGAGGGCCGCAAGGGCAGGGACTTCGCGCCCGAGCGGGCGAAGCCCGGCGCCAATGTCTATGCCGCGCTGGTCGACCACCTGAATGCCATCGCGCCGACCCGCCCGACCGTGGTCGCAACCTATTCGGACGGCGCGCGGCAGCGCCTGTCGGGCATGCTGCGCGACGGCGGCGTGCGCGGCCTGGCCGATGTCGAGAACTTCACCGAGGCGACGAAGCTGGCATCGGGCACCGTCGGCCTGGCGGTGCTGCCCCTCGAATCCGGGTTCGTCTGCCCCGACCTGGCGCTGGTCTCCGAGCAGGACGTGCTGGGCGACCGCCTGGTCCGTTCCCGCAAGCGTTCGTCGCGACGCTCCGAGAACTTCATCGCCGCGGCCACGGAACTGCAGCTTGGCGACGTCGTGGTGCATGCCGACCACGGCATCGGCCGTTACCAGGGGCTGGAGACGCTCGACGTTGCCGGCGCGCCGCATGACTGCCTGCTGCTGGTCTATGACGGCGGCGACAAGCTCTACCTGCCGGTCGAGAACATCGAGCTGCTCTCGCGCTTCGGATCGTCCGAAGGCGAGGTGGCGCTGGACCGCCTGGGCGGACGGAACTGGCAGGCGCGCAAGGCCAAGCTCAAGGAACGCCTGAAGGACATGGCGGAGGCGCTGATCCGCATCGCCGCCGACCGCCAGCTTGCCAACGCCGCATCGATCCACCCGCCCGCCGGCGCCTATCACGAGTTCTGCCACCGCTTTCCCTACCAGGAGACCGACGACCAGGCCCGTGCCATCGCCGACGTGCTGGCGGACCTCGCGGCCGGCCGGCCGATGGACCGGCTGATCTGCGGCGATGTCGGTTTCGGCAAGACCGAGGTGGCCCTGCGCTCGGCCTTCGCCGCCGCGCTCGACGGCCACCAAGTTGCCATCGTGGCGCCGACGACGCTGCTGGTGCGGCAGCACTACAAGACCTTCACCGAACGCTTCCGCGACTTCCCGGTGCGCATCGCCCAGCTTTCGCGGCTGGTGACCGGCAAGGTGGCGACACAGGTGAAGAAGGATCTCGCCGATGGCCAGATCGATATCATCATCGGCACCCATGCGCTGCTCGGAAAGGGTATTTCCTTCAAGCACCTGGGCCTGCTGATCGTCGACGAGGAACAGCATTTCGGCGTGCGCCACAAGGAGCGTCTGAAGGAACTGCGCGCCGACGTGCATGTGCTGACGCTGACCGCCACGCCGATCCCGCGCACGCTGCAACTGGCGCTGACCGGCATCCGCGACCTGTCGATCATCGCGACGCCGCCGGTCGACCGCCTGGCGGTCCGGACCTTCGTGCTGCCCTTCGACGAGATCGTGGTGCGGGAGGCCCTGCTGCGCGAGCACTATCGCGGTGGCCAGAGCTTCTTCGTCTGCCCGCGCATTTCCGACCTGGATGACATCAGGGCGTTCCTGCAGGGCCATGTGCCCGAGGTGAAGTTCGTCGTGGCGCATGGCCAGATGCCGCCGACCGAGCTGGAAGACGCCATGACCGCCTTCTATGACGGCGCCTATGACGTGCTGGTCTCGACCAACATCGTCGAATCCGGCCTGGACGTGCCGACCGCCAACACCATGATCGTGCACCGGGCCGACATGTTCGGCCTGTCGCAGCTCTACCAGCTGCGCGGGCGCATCGGCCGCGCCAAGATCCGCGCCTATGCCTACATGACCGTGCCGCCGGCCAAGCGTCTGACGGACGGCGCGGACAAGCGGCTGCGCGTGCTGCAGACGCTCGACCAGCTCGGTGCCGGCTTCACGGTCGCCAGCCATGATCTCGACATCCGCGGCGCGGGCAACCTGCTGGGCGAGGAGCAGTCGGGCCAGATCCGGGAGGTCGGCGTCGAGCTCTACCAGTCGATGCTGGAAGAGGCGGTGGCGGAGGCCAGGGGCCGGACAGACCCGGCGGACGATCACAGCTGGTCGCCGCATATCAATCTCGGCGCGCCGGTGCTGATCCCGGAATACTACGTGCCGGACCTGTCGGCGCGCCTGGACCTGTATCGCCGCCTGGCCAACCTGCCTGACGAAACGGGCGTGGAGGACATGGCCGCCGAGATGATCGACCGCTTCGGCCCGCTGCCGCCCGAGGTCGACAACCTGTTCGACGTGGTTGCGATCAAGAGCCTCTGCCGGGTCGCCAACATCGAGAAGCTGGATGCGGGACCGAAGGGTGCGACGCTGGTCTTCCGGGAGAACCGCTTCCCCGATCCCTCCGGCCTGGTGCGCTACATCTCCGGTCAGGCCGGGACGGCGAAGCTCCGGCCTGACCACAAGCTGGTCATCCTGCGGGCCTGGGACGAGGTGCCGGTCAGGGTGAAGGGTGTCCGCACGCTGATCCGCGGCCTGGCCCAGATCGCCGAACGCGCGGCTGCCTGAACCGTCCCGGAGGCCCCGGACAGCCCTGCCGGCTTCCGGGGAGCGTCTGATGTGAGCCGAGTCCCGGAACCGCGCAGCGGTATCCGGGACCTGATGCCGTGCGCTTGCTCCCGCGCACGCCGGAGCCCATGGCTCGACTGCTGGCGGAATAGGCCCCGGATCAGGTCCGGGGCAAGACCCTATTGGTCCCGCGGTGGCGTGGAACGGCGCTGGTCCGGGTGTGCCCGGCTGGCTGGGCGCCTGATCTCGTATTTCCCCCGCACCGCGGCCCGCAGTTCGAAACCGGGAACCTCCTCGGCCTCGCCAGGCTGCAGGCGACCGAGCGAGAAGGGGCCGTAGTCGGTGCGGATCAGGCGGTTGACGGTCAGCCCGATCGCCTCCATGGCGCGACGGACCTCGCGGTTCTTGCCTTCCGCCAGGCTCACCTCGACCCAGGAATTGCGTCCCGTGCTGCGTTCCGCGATGGCGTCGATGGGACCGAACCGGATGCCGTCGACGGTGATGCCGTCCCGCAGCCGCGCCAGGCCCTCTTCGGTCACCTCGCCGAAGACCCGGACCCGGTAGCAGCGCAGCCAGCCGGTCGATGGCAGTTCCATGACCCGCTTCAGGCCCCCGTCATTGGTCAGCAGCAGCAGGCCCTCGGAATTGAGGTCCAGCCGCCCGATGGAGACAACGCGGGGCAGGCGTTTCGGCAGATGGTCGAAAATGGTCGCGCGACCCTTCTCGTCGTTTGCCGTGGTGACCAGGCCGGCGGGCTTGTGATAGCGCCAGAGCCGGGGCGGATCCGGCTCGCCTACCGGCTGGCCGTCCACCTCGATGCGGTCGTCGTCGCCCACCACCACGGCCGGTGTGTCCAGCCGCTTCCCGTTCAGGCTGACGCGGCCATCGGCGATCATGCGCTCGACCTCGCGACGGCTGGCGACGCCCGCCCGCGCAAGGCGCTTGGCGATGCGTTCCTTCTCTTCGCTCATGAATTTCAGCTCCAGCGGGCGGTTGCCCGGTCATCCTCGGTCTTCGCCTCGACCCATTGCGGCCCGGCCGGCGTCTCCTCGGCCTTCCAGAAGGGGGCCCTGGTCTTCAGCCAGTCGATCAGGAACTCGCAGGCACGAAAGGCCTCGCCGCGATGGGCCGAGGCCGCGATGACCAGCACGATGCGCTCGCCCGGCTCCATCCGGCCATAGCGATGCACGACCAGCGTCTCCTGCACGTCGAAGCGTTCCCGTGCCTCGGCCTCGATCCGGGCCAGCGCCTTCTCCGTCATGCCCGGATAGTGTTCCAGGGTCAGGGCGCCGACATCGCGTTCATCGGAGAAGTCGCGCACCAGGCCGATGAAGCTCACCACGCCGCCGATGTCGCGGCGACCGGCAAGCAGCGCCTCCAGTTCGGCGGCCGGGTCGAAATCCTCCCGCTGCACGCGGATGCTCATGCGCGGCCCCCGGTCATGGGCGGGAAGAAGGCCACCTCGTCACGGTCACTGATGACGGCGTCCATGCCGGCGGTTTCCTGGTTCACGGCTGCGCGGATGCGCGACAGGTCCGCGAAGGCGGCGGCAAAGCCCGGGCCGCGCGCGGACAGTGCGTCGACCAGCCCGGCCAGCGTGGTGACGCCGGCGGGCAGGGACCAGGTCTCCTCGTGCACGCCGGTCCGTTCGCGGATCCAGGCGAAATAGAGCAGTTTCACGAGACAATTCTCCGCGGGAACATGGGCCGAACCTATCGCGCGGGTGCCGTGCCGTACAGGCGGGCAAGCAGGAAATCGGCGATGGCCGGCACGTCGTCCAGGTCGAGCACCGGCCGCGTGCCCGCATCCACGGGCGCGTCGCTCAGCACCGCGATGATGTCCTCGTCCGTGGTCCAGAGCGGTTCCTTGTCCAGCGCGGGCCGGTGGACCTCCAGCTTCGGCATGATCGCGAACTTGAAGCCCTCGACCAGCACGATGTCGACCGGCGCCATCCGCGCCAGCAGGTCGTCGAGCGTCGGCTCCGGCGCGCCGTCATGCTCCCGCATCAGCGCGAAGCGGGCCGCGTTGGCCAGCATCACCTCCCGCGCGCCGGCGAGGCGGTGGCGGTATGTGTCCTTGCCCTCGCGATCCAGGTCGACGGCATGGTGGGTGTGCTTGACCGTCGAGACGGTCAGCCCGCGCTCCACCAGTTCGGGGATCAGCCGGTCGAGCAGGGTGGTCTTGCCGGCGCCGCTCCAGCCGGCGATGCCGACCACATGGCGCCTGGGGGCGGCTTCGGCGTTGGTCCGCGGCGGGGCAAAGGCGGCCCGGACATAGCCATAGCCGGTCTGTGCCGACAGCAGCGCCGCGATCCAGAACAGCATCAGGCCGGGGGCAACGACCTCAGGCCACGGCAGCAGCAGCACCGTCAGCGCCGCCATCTGGGTCGCCGTCTTCCACTTCGCCAGTTTCGTCACCGGCAGCTCGGTCTGGCGGTTGGCCAGGAACTCGCGCAGGCCGGAGACGAACATCTCGCGGCAGAGGATGACGATGGCCGGGGCAAGGTGCCAGCCCTGGACAGGACCGTTGGCGGCCAGCAGCAGGATCACCGCAACCACCAGCAGCTTGTCGGCGATCGGGTCCATGAACTGCCCGAACTTGGAGCCCGCGTTCCAGCGTCGCGCCAGCACGCCGTCCAGCCAGTCGGTGATGCTGGCGGCAACGAACAGCGCGAAGGGCAGCCAGTCGGACCACGGCGACGGCAGGAAGGCCGCGCCGACCAGTGGCGGGATGACGGCGACGCGCGCGGCGGTCAGCAGGTTCGGGATCTGCCGCAGGCGCGGTCCGACAATGGGGGCGGGTTCGGTCATGGCGGCGGACCTATAGCGAAGTCCGGGGCCGGGCGCCATCAGGCGGCGAGACGCGCGGCCTCCATGCGTGCGCGGGCGGCGGCTTCCGGCTGCCCGGCCATGGCCAGCACGTCGGCCTGGCGGCGCAGCGTGTAGGGGCTGGAGGGCTTCAGCGTCACGCGCTCGCTGACCAGCGCACGGGCGAGCAACAGGTTGCCGTTCGCAATGGCGCTTTCCAGCAGGATACGCTCGAAGATATCGCGCTGCGCGTGGCTGCCGCCCAGCAGGCGGAAGCGGTCGCGCACCGGCGCCAGCAACGCCACGGCACGGTCGTGCGCGCCGGAGCGCGCGGCGGCAACCCCGTTGACTACGGCGATACCGACCGCCGAGCGGACATTGTCCTGGGTGGATTCACTGTTGGACGAGGGCGTGGCCATGTCGGCGACCAGCACCTCGATGTCGTCGGCGCGACCGGCGGCGGCGAGCGCCATGGCGTAGTGCACCTCGGCGAAGCAGAGCTGGTGGTCGCGTGCCCGGCCGGCGGACTTCTCGGCCAGTTCGGTCCAGCGGTCGCCGACGTTCACGCCATCCTGCTCCAGTCGCCAGAGCATCGCCGCGCCGTTGGTGATGTCGAGATACTCGTCGGTCTGCTCGCCCCGGATGCGGGTATCGTAGAGGTCCAGCACCTGGTCGTGGCGGCCGAGCTCAAGCGCGAACAGCGCCTTGTGCCAC
This sequence comes from Pseudomonadota bacterium, assembly GCA_036154895.1. GTDB lineage: Bacteria > Pseudomonadota > Alphaproteobacteria > Minwuiales > Minwuiaceae > Minwuia. The sequence goes on along the minus strand of JAYZWD010000047.1, from coordinate 76,541 downwards.
CAGACGTGATAGCGGAAGTAGTTGGTGACGCCGTCCCAGGCACCGGCATTGGCATCGATCCAGCCCAGCCCCTCGTGGTGGCGGCCCTGCATTTCCATGACATGCGCCATGGCGTGCACGCCCCAGATATCGGCCGGGTTCAGTTCGACGGCGCGGCGGCAGTAGCGTTCGGCGGTCGGGTAGTCGCCAGCCTCCTCGCAGCCGAAGCCGTGGATCGCCTGGACATAGCCGTGGCCCGGCACGGTCTCGTCCCAGGCCCAGAGTACACGGCCCGACGAACGGCGCATGGCGTCGCCGCCGGCCACGTAGAAATGGGCGTAGTGGGCGAGGCGCAGCGCCATCGGATCGCGGGGCCATTCCAGCAGGATGGTTTCCCATGCCCGGATGGCACCTTCCCAGCTTCCGTGGCACCACTGGTCCAGGGCCTCGATGTGCAGCGCCTCGCGCCTGTTGCAGCCGCCGCGGTCCATGATCGCTTTCGCCGCGTCGCGGTCCTTCAGCGCGCGTTTCGTCATCGAGGGCGTACAGAACAGCAGCCAGAAGCAGCCGCGCCAGGCCAGGGCCAGCGGCATCTCGGGATCTGCCTCGAACGCCGCCTTGAGGTAGTCGCCCGTATCGAGGCGAAAGCCGAGATAGGAGGAGACGATGCCGTCCAGCGCCTCCCGCGCCCTGTCGTTCGCCGCCGTGACCGGATTGCCCCAGAGATCGTGCCGCATGATCGCCCCCCGCCGTGCCCCTGGGGCAAGACTATGCGAGGGGACGGGACCGGTCTATTGTGTCGACCACTTCGTGACCGGCCGGGGCTGACGTTTCCCGTCGACACTGAGATCGACCTTTTCGTCAAAGAAGCAGTGCAAGCCCTTGATCGCCATCGCCTCGGGGATCGGGTCGCCGTAGGTCCAGACGATGTCCGCATGCGTGGTGCCGTCGACGGTCACGCTGTGATAGCCCGCCGTGCCCTTCCATGGGCAGCGGGTGGTGAGGTCGGAGGGTTCAAGCGGGACCTGGATGTCGGCTTCCGGGATGTAATAGCGCGGCGGAAGGTTGCCCTCGCGCAGGATCACCGCCCGCGTGGTCTCGGCCAGCAGCGTCCCGCCAAGCGAGACCGTCACACGGCCGGAAAAGGTCTCGGTCACGAACTTCGGCTGGTCTGCCATGGCACCTGTCCTCCCGTCCGGCACTGTGCCAGAGGTGGTGCCTGCGCGCGCCGGGGGCAACCCGTTCAGCCACCCCGTCCGCGGCTTGTCATCACCACGCCCAGCAGGATCAAGCCTATGCCGGCAAGGTGATAGAAATGAGGCACCTCGCCCAGGAAGCCGATGGCGCCCACGGTGACGAAGGCCGGCACCAGGTGGATGAAGATGCCGGCGCGGTTGGCGCCGACCAGTTCGACGCCCCGGTTCCAGAAGATGTAGGCCAGGATCGACGGAAAGATCGCGACGTACAGCACCGACAGCAACGCGGTCATGTCGAGCGGCATGTAGCGCCCGCCGATGGCCATCTCGCCGATCCAGAACGGCAGCAGCACCAGGTCGCCCAGCAGGAAGGTGACGGCGACGAAGCCCAGCGGCCGCACCGGCGGGCGGATGCGCAGCAAAGTGGAATAGGTCGCGTAGCAGATCACCGCCAGCACCAGCCAGAGGTCGCCGTTGCGGATCTCGATATCGCCGATGTCGGCGAAATGGCCCCGGACGAGGATGGTGAGCACGCCGGTGATTGAGATGACGATGCCGACGGCCTGCAACCCGCCGAGGCGGTCGCGGAACAGCAGAAGGCTCAGCAGCGCGATCCACACCGGCATGGTCGACTGGATCAGCGAGCCGTTGATGGCCTGGGTATCGGCGACGCCGATATAGAGCATGGTGTTGAAGCAGCTCACGCCGAACACCGACAGCAGCAGCGTGCGTGCCCAGTGGCGCCGGTAGACCGCGAGGTCGGCGCGGATGTCGCGCCAGGCGAAGGGCAGGAGAATGGCGAAGGCCAGCGCCCAGCGACAGGTCGCCAGCGCGATCGGCGGTACCGTCTCATGGACCGAGCGGCCGAGCAGCAGGTTCCCGGCCCAGAACATCGGGGTCAGGACCAGCAGGATCCAAGGAATGTCATAGATGCGGCGCAGCACGGCGGACTCGGGGACGGGGGACGGACAGGGTGGCGCGGGGGTGCGATGCCGTCGATGCGGCGACATGCCAGATAGCGCGTGGCCGTCCCGGCGTCGACCTTCCGCCCTCATGGCACTCATGCGAAAGGCGGATGTGCAGGCGTTCTTCGAGCGCATGCAGGCGGCGAACCCCGAACCGGAGGGGGAGCTGAACCATTCCAACGCCTATACCCTGCTGGTCGCCGTCGTGCTGTCGGCCCAGGCGACCGACATCGGCGTCAACCGCGCCACCGGTCCGCTGTTCGCCGAGGTGACGACGCCGGAACAGATGCTGGCGCTGGGCGAGGAGCGGCTGGTCTCCCACATCCGCACCATCGGCCTGTTCAAGACCAAGGCGAAGAACGTCATGGAACTGAGCCGGCTGCTGATCGAGCGGCACGGCGGCGCGGTTCCCGATACCCGCGAGGCGCTGGAAGCCCTGCCGGGTGTCGGCCGCAAGACCGCCAACGTCGTGCTCAACATCTGGTTCGGCCAGCCGACCATCGCCGTAGACACCCACCTGTTCCGGGTCGGCAACCGCACCGGCCTGGCGCCGGGCAAGACACCGCTGGAAGTCGAGCTGAAGCTGGAGAAACGGGTGCCGCCGGCGTTCCTGAAGCACGCGCACCACTGGCTGATCCTGCACGGCCGCTACATCTGCAAGGCCCGCAAGCCGTCCTGCGACCGCTGCATCGTCGCCGATCTCTGCCGCTACGGGGACAAGACCCCAGCATCCGCCTGAGTTCCTTACGGAGGAGCGCCCCATGACGCAGGCCCGACCGGTGCCGCCGCCCCAGCCGGCCTGGCATGCGATTCCGGTTGCCGGGGTGCGCGATGCCACGGGCTCGGGCCAGGTCGGGTTGACCCGGCAGGCGGCCGCGGAACGGCTGGCGACCGACGGGCCGAACGCGCTGCCGGAACCGCGCGGGCGCGGACCGCTCCGGCGGTTTCTCGCACAGTTCGACAACATGCTGATCCATGTGCTGCTGGCCGCGGCGGCCATCACGGCCCTGCTGCAGGAATGGCCCGACATGGCTGTCATCCTGGGCGTCGTGCTGATCAACGCGCTGATCGGCTTCATCCAGGAGGGCAAGGCCGAACAGGCCATGGACGCCATCCGCAAGATGCTGGCGCCGAACGCGGCGGTGATCCGTGACGGGGTGCGGCGGACGGTTCCGGCGGCCGACCTGGTGCGCGGCGACATCGTGCTGCTGGAAGCCGGCGACAGGGTTCCGGCGGACCTCAGGATCTCGACCAGCCACGGCCTGCGGGTCGCCGAAGCCATCCTGACCGGCGAGTCCGTGCCCGTGGCCAAGGCACCGGATCCGGTCGCGGAGGGGGCTGCGCTCGGCGACCGGACCTCTATGGCCTTCAGCGGCACGCTGGTGAGTGCAGGTCAGGGGCAGGGAATCGTGGTCGCCACCGGTCCGTCCAGCGAGATCGGGCGGATCAGCAGGCTGATTGCCGGTGTCGAGCAGAACACGACGCCCCTGCTGCGCCAGATGGACAGTTTCGGGCGTCGCCTGACCCTGGCGATCCTGGCGGTGGGCGTGCTGCTGGTTCTGCATGGCCTGGTTGTCGCCGGATCCGACTTTGCCGACGTGTTCATGGCCGTGGTCGGCCTGTCGGTCGCGGCGATCCCCGAGGGATTGCCGGCGGTGCTCACCATCACCCTGGCCATCGGCGTGCGCGCCATGGCACGACGCAGCGCCATCGTGCGGAAGCTGCCGGCCATCGAGACCATGGGCGCGGTCTCGGCGATCTGCACCGACAAGACGGGAACCCTGACCCGCAACGAGATGGTTGTGACCAGCATCGCGACCCCGGACCGCGTGGTGGGCGTGGCCGGCGCCGGCTATGGCCCGGACGGCACGGTGGACCCGGGCCTGCCGCCGGCGGTCATGGCGCGCATTGCCCGTGTCGCGCTGTTCTGCAACGACGCCGCCCTGGGGGAAGAGGACGGCCAGTGGATCGTCCATGGCGACCCGATGGAGGGGGCGCTGAAGGCGCTTGGCCACCGGATAGCGGGCCTTTCCGCTCCTGCCCACCAACGCCTGTCGGTGCTGCCCTTCAGTGCAGAGACCCGGTGCATGGCAACGCTCGACACGTGCGAGGGGGCGGACCCGTCACTGCACGTGAAGGGCGCGCCCGAGGTCCTGTTCGAGCTGTGTCGGCTGGAATATGACGGCAACGACCGGACCGTGCCCCTGCGGCGTGACAAGTGGCAGGCGCGGGCCGACGAACTGGCGGCGGGTGGCAGTCGCGTGCTGGCGCTGGCCATCCGCCCGGATGACCGGACGCCACGCCCGCTCGTTCTTGATGACCTTGGCGACGGCCTGGTGCTGCTGGCGCTGGTCGGGCTGGTCGATCCGCCTCGCCCGGAGGCCATCCTGGCTGTGGAGGAATGCCGGAGCGCCGGCATCGCCGTGAAGATGATCACCGGCGATCACGCGCTGACAGCGGCCGCCATCGGCCGGTCGGTCGGGCTCGAGCGGCCGGATCGTGTACTGACCGGCGCGATGATCGACGGTCTCGACAATGCCGCGCTGCAGCGGGCGGTGCGGGAGACCACCGTCTTCGCCCGCACCACCCCCGAGCACAAGCTGCGGCTGGTCGAGGCCCTGCAGGCGACCGGTTCCATCGTCGCCATGACCGGCGACGGTGTGAATGACACGCCGGCCCTGAAACGCGCAGACGTCGGCATCGCCATGGGACGCAAGGGCAGCGACGCGGCACGGGAGGCGGCCGAGCTGGTGCTCACCGATGACAACTTCGCCTCCATCGTCGCCGCGGTGCGGGAAGGGCGGACCGTCTACGACAACCTGGTCAAGGTGATCGCCTGGACCCTGCCGACCAATGTCGGCGAGGCGATGACGATCATCGTCGCCCTGCTGCTCGGCATGACCCTGCCGGTGACGCCGGTCCAGATCCTCTGGATCAACCTCGTCACCGCGACCACCCTGGGGGTCGCCCTCGCCTTCGAACCGACCGAGCCCGGAACCATGAAACGGCCGCCGCGGGCACCGGATGCGCCCCTGCTGTCGGTGCTGCTGCTCTGGCGCGTCGCCTTCGTCTCGGCGATCTTCCTGGGTGCTGTGTTCGGGATGTTCGCCTACGCGCTGGAACAGGGACACGACATCGCGGTGGCGCGCACGCTGGCCGTCAACATGCTGGTGGTGCTGGAAATCTTCAACCTGTTCGCCGTGCGCCGCATCCACGGCAGTTCGTTCACCTGGCGAGCCGTGCTCGGGACACCGGTGATCTGGCTCGCCATTGCCGTTCTCGTTATCGCGCAATCCGCCATCACCTGGCTTCCGCCGATGCACCGGCTGTTCGACACGGCGGCCGTGCCGTTCACCGAGGGCATGCTGGTCATTGCCATCGGTGCCGCCTCGCTGGTGGTCATGGAACTCGAGAAGGCGGCCCGCCTGTGGCTGGCCCGCCGCTATCGCGCCAGCAGGCGGCAGGAATTGCCGGGCCCGGCAGGATCTGCCGGGTGAAACCTGCCCGCACCGGCAGGAATTGCCGGGTCTCCGGCGTCCGGACGGCACGTCGGTCGGAAAATCTCCAGTGATTCCAATGAATTGAAATTCTCTCCGGACTGGCCCGGCTGTTGCTGGAGTGGGCGTGGGCAAAATGCCCGATTTGCCACCAAGTGGCTCCAGAATGGAGAAAACTACCATGTTGTCTGTCAACACCAACTCCGGCGCCATGGCGGCGCTGCAGAGCCTGAACGCGACCAACAAGCAGCTGTCCGAAGTTCAGACCCGTATCAACACCGGCCTGAAGGTTGCCGGACCGAAGGACGATGGCGCGACCTACGCCATTGCCCAGAACATCCGTTCGACCGTGGCCGGCCTCGACGCGGTGAAGGACAGCCTGGATCGTGGCGTGTCGGCGGTTGATACCGCTGTCGCCGCCGGTCAGTCGATCTCCGACCTCCTCATCGAGATGAAGGAGAAGGCGGTCGCCGCGACCGACGCGAGCCTGGACACGTCTAGCCGGAACGCCCTCGAGGCCGATTTCTCGGCCCTGCGTGACCAGATCTCCACGATCGTGGCCAACGCCGAGTTCGATGGTGTCAACCTGATCGACGGTTCCCTCTCGTCCATCGCCGTGCTGGCGAACGACGAAGGTTCCACGATCACCGTTTCGGCCCAGGAGCTGACGGTCAGCGCCGGTCTCAGCGTGGCGTCCGTCGACCTGACCACCGCGACCAACGCGAACGCGGCGCGCAGCGCCGTCGACGCGGCGATCCAGACCACCAACTCGCGTCTGGCCGCTCTCGGTACCGACTCGAAGTCCCTCGAGATCCACAAGGACTTCATCGGCCAGGTCCAGGACACCCTGACCGCCGGTATTGGCAACCTGGTTGACGCCGACCTGGCGAAGGAAAGTGCCCGACTCCAGTCGTTGCAGATCAAGCAGCAGCTTGGCGTCCAGGCACTGAGTATCGCCAATCAGGCGCCGCAGACGATCCTCGGCCTGTTCTAAGCCGGAATCGTGTGAACGGGGGATGGGAGCCAGGTGGCTTCCATCTCCCCACACGACCCTTCCTGGCCGACGGTCGATCCGAATGGCGTCACTGAAGAACAGCCATCACGACCGCGGTCTCCGAAGGGTCACCCTCGGGGGATGGTTGTGTCATGTTGAACGATCTCGCAAACGAGGTCACCCGTGCCGCCGGTCGTCCGGCAACGGTTCGCCCTGCAAGTGCCGCCGACAGGTCCGGTGAGGACCAGGTACGCGGAGCGCCCAGGGCAGCGCCGACCGAACCGCGCAAGGAAACCAGCCAGGCGAGCGCAGAAGTCGACCGGGGCCGCATCGCGGCCGCGATCGAGGGCGCCCTGGGAACCGACTTTCCGTCCAATGCGTCGCTGCAGATCGACGTGTCGGAGGAGACCGGCGGTTTCGTCTACAAGGCGGTCGACCGTGAATCCGGCGAGGTGATCAAGCAGTTCCCGCCCGAAGAAGTGCTGGAGCGCCTGGAGCGCAAGCACAAGTCGCAGGGACTGGCGATCGATACCGCCGTCTGACGGCGGACATCGCGGCTCAATCGAGCGTGCGGAGATAGGCGAGCAGATCGCGACGCCAGCTCGCGCGCTTGACGCCGACAAAGGCCATGATCGTGCCCGGGATGGCCTCCTGCGGGTCGCGCAGGAATTCCTCGAGCCGGTCCTCGGTCCAGACGAGGCCTTCGGCGCGTTTCGCCAGGAACGCGTCCGAATACCTGTATCCGCTTTCGTCCGCCAACGGGCGGCCGATCACACCCCCCAGGTCCGGGGCCGCCAGCGGGTCACCGGGGATCGGCACGTGGCATTGCTTGCAGAACTGCCCGAAGACCTCGGCGCCGTTGGCGGCGTCGCCATCGGCCCGCGCCTGCGCACTGACGGCCAGCAATGCCGCGAGGAAGATCGTTCCGGTCAGACGCCTTGTCACCACATCGCCTCCAGTCATCAGGACGGTTCGCCACTGTCCCGCGCTATCTGGGCGGTCGACGGCCGGCGATCAATGCCGGGTGTCACTCCATGGGCAGGCCGCGCGCACGCCAGCCGGGACCGGCCGCGCTTCCGCTCACGCCTTCGGAGACATCGGCGACATCGGTGAAGCCGTTTGCCAGCAACAGCGTCCTGGCGGCACTGGAGCGGCTGCCACCGGCACAGATCAGGGCGACGGGCCGGGACCGGTCGCCGGCCACCGCCGCGAGCACGTCATCCACGAAGCCCTTCGGGTCGCCGGGCCGCCACCAGCCGATGCGCAATGCACCTTGCGGTACGCCTGTCGTGGCCTGTTCAGGCAGGGTCCGCAGGTCGATCAGCACCCGGGTTCCGTCCGTCACCGCCGCACGCGCCTCGGGTGCCGACATCACGGCATCCGCTGCCCGGACGGCGGGCGCGGCGAACAGCAGGGCGAGAATGAGGAGAAGGCGGAACATGCCGGCATGATCTGCTCGACCCTGTGGACGGACGCCACTCAATCCGTCGTGACCGGCGGCAGCAATCCGCGGTTCCGGAACCAGGCCAGGCTGTCGAGCGTCGAGTTCAGCGGGCGGTATTCCAGCGAGACAGGACCGTCATAGCCGCATTGGTCGACCAGCCCCAGGACATGGTCGTAGTCGATCTCGCCGACGCCCGGTTCGTTGCGCCCCGGGGGATTGGCGATCTGGATATGTCCGGTGACCGGCAGGGCGGCGCGGAAGCGGCGTTCCAGGTCACCGCCCATGATCTGGGCATGGTAGAAATCGAATTGCAGCCGGACCTCGGGCCTGTCGATATCGGCCAGCAGGTCGAGCGCCTGCTCGATCCGCGAGAGATAGAATCCTGGCCAGTCGACGGTGTTGATCGGCTCGATGCAGATGGCGAGGCCGCTGTCGGCCGCGAGATCCGCCGCCAGCCGCATGTTCTCGACAAAGCAGGCGCGGGCGGCCGGGTCGGCCACGTTTCCCTTGCCTGCCACCGCGTGCAGGCGCGGCGCACCCAGCCGCCGGGCCATCTCCACGCCCCGCTCGATACTGCTGCGGAACAGGCTCCGGCGCGCCGGGTCGGCCGCGCAGCCGATATCGCCGGCGGCGCGGTAGGGTGCGGGCGTGTTCACCAGCACAACCTCGGTTCCTGCCGCTTCGCGTGCCGCCGCCAGCACGTCAGGATCGTGGTCGTAGGGGAACAGGATCTCGACCGCATCGAAGCCCGCGGCCCGCGCCGCGCCGAAGCGTTCGGCGAACGGCAGTTCGGTGAACAGCCAGTCAATGTTGGCGGCGAGCCTCGGCATGGTGCAAAGTCCGGTTCCGGCAGGGAAAACAGGCATGTCGACCATGCCTGTGCGCGAAGGGCGTTGCAATGCAATGAGCGTGTCGGCGGACACGGAATACTGGACGATCGACGCCGCCGGTGCGGCAATCCTGCCCCGTGGCCGCTGGACGATCGCCGAGGCCGGACGCATCGACGCGGCACTGGCACGGCTGTCGGTGCGCGGGTCCGGCATCCGCCGGATCGCCCTCGACCGGCTGGAGCGCGTGGACACCGCGGGCGCCTGGATGATCTGCAAGCTGGCGCGCCGTTGCGATCTCGATGTTGCCACGTCGGTGGAATGCCCGGACCCCGGCAAGCTCAACCTGATCCTTCGGGTCGAGGCGGCCCATGCCGAACCGGCCGACATGCCGGTGCCCGGCAATCCGGTGCTGCGCGTTCTCGAACGGCTCGGCAAGGCCACGGTGGATTCGCTGGAGCGCGCGGGCTCGATCATCGGCTTCCTGGGCCAGACCGTGGCGATCGGCGCAAGCGTGCTGGTGCGGCCACGCCGGATGCGCCTCACCTCGATGGTCCACCACATGGAGCAGGCGGGCCTGAACGCGCTGCCGATCGTCGGCCTGATCGCCTTCCTGATCGGCATCGTTCTGGCCTTCCAGGGCGCCTCCCAGCTTGAGCGCTTCGGCGCGCAGATCTTCGTGGTCAACCTGATCGGCATCTCGATCCTGCGGGAGATCGGCATCCTGCTGACGGCGATCGTGGTCGCCGGCCGTTCCGGCAGTGCCTTTGCCGCCCAGCTCGGTGCGATGAAGATCAACGAGGAGATCGACGCACTCCGGACCCTGGGACTCGACCCGATGGTGGTGCTGGTCCTGCCGCGTGTCCTGGCGCTGACCTTGATGATGCCGGTGCTGGCCTTCTTCGCCGACATGGCGGGACTGGTCGGGGGCGGGCTGATGGCCTGGGTGGCGCTGGGTGTCTCGCCGGAGGTCTATGTCGACCGACTGTCGACGGCCGTGTCCATCAACGCGCTGATGGTCGGACTTGTGAAGGCGCCGGTCTTCGGTGCCCTGATCGCGCTGATCGGCTGCTACGAGGGGCTGCAGACCGGCGGCAGCTCGGACTCGCTCGGGCGCCAGACCACCATGGCGGTGGTCGAGGGCATCTTCATCGTCATCGTCGCCGATGCCGCCTTCTCCATCTTCTTCAACGTGGTGGGGATCTGAACGTGGCGGCGACGGAAGCCATCATCCGGGTCAGCGGCCTGGTCACCCGGTTCGGGCCGCAAGTGATCCACGACGGGCTGGACCTGGAGGTCCGGCCCGGCGAGGTGCTGGGCATCGTCGGTGGTTCCGGCACCGGCAAGTCGGTGCTGCTGCGCATGATCGTCGGCCTATTGCGGCCTGCCGGCGGCCGGATCGAGGTCTTCGGCAAGGAACTGTCTCGCCTGCCCGATGCCGAACGACGGGCGGTCGAGCGGCGCTGGGGCATGCTGTTCCAGGACGGCGCGCTGTTCAGCTCGCTGACCGTGGCCGAGAATGTCGAGGCGCCGCTGCGGGAGCATACCCGCCTGTCGCCCCGGCTGATGGACGAACTGGCCGGTCTCAAGATCGCGCTGGCGGGCCTTCCGCACAATGCCTGCGGCAAGTATCCGTCGGAGCTTTCGGGTGGCATGCGCAAGCGTGCAGGGCTGGCCCGCGCGCTGGCGCTGGACCCGGAAATCGTCTTCCTCGACGAGCCGACGGCCGGCCTCGATCCCATCGGCGCAGCCGCCTTCGACAGCCTGATCCTCGAGTTGTCGCGGACACTTGGCCTGACCGTGGTGATGGTGACCCACGATCTGGACAGCCTGTATGCGATCTGCGACCGTGTCGCCGTCCTCGCGGACCGCAAGGTGATGGCCATCGCTCCGGTCCGCGAGCTGGAGCGTCATCCGCACGCCTGGATCCAGTCCTATTTCCACGGGCCGCGGGCGCGGGCCGCGCAGGCCACAAGCGGAGAGACCTGACTGGAACGATGGAGACACGGGCAAGCCATATCCTGATCGGCAGCGCCGTCCTGCTGTTCACGCTCGCCTTCCTCGGATTCGCCATCTGGCTGTCGCGTGTCGACGTGAACCGCGAAGTGAAGCTCTACGACATCTATTTCCGGGGTTCGGTCGCCGGCCTGGCCGTTGGCGGCGATGTACGCTATCGCGGCATCCGCATCGGCGCGGTGGAGGCCATCCGGATCGACCCGGCCGATCCGGGACAGGTACAGGTCACGGTCGAACTCGACAGCACGACCCCGATCCGCGAGGGCGACGTGGCCAGCCTGAAGCTGCAGGGCATCACCGGCGTCGCCTATGTCAATGTCGAGGGGGCGGTGGCGCGCAGCCCGCGGCTGACCGTCCCCCCGGGCCATGAACTGCCGGTGATCCCGTCGGTGCCATCGGACCTGGAGCGGCTGTTCGCCGGCGCGCCGGAACTGGTGGGCCGTGCCATCCTGGTGGCGGAGCGGCTGGCCGACCTGCTCGGCGAGCAGAACCAGACCCAGATTGCCGGTATCCTGACCGACCTGAAGACGGTCACCGGAACGCTGGCCGAGCAGCAGGACCGCATCGCCTCCACGCTGGTGGAACTGGAGCGCAGCGCCAAGAGCGTGTCCGCGGTCGCGGCCAAGGCCGAGGGCCTGGTCGACGACACCTCCGAAACCATGGCACTGGCACGCGGTGCCATCGTGGGCTTCGACAACCTGGTCAATCATGACGCCACTGCCCTGATCGACGAGCTGCGGGCCACCAATCGCGACCTGGCCATCATCGCCGCCACGGCCAGCGGGGTAATGCAGCAGAGCGAGGAGTCGCTGGTCGGCTTCACCCAGGACGGACTGGGCGAGGTCCAGCGTTTCGTGACCGAGGCCCGGTTGCTGGTCGCCAGCCTGTCGCGGCTGGCCGAACGGATCGAGTCCGGCGGCGCGCAGTCGCTGCTGGGCCGCGGCGGAGCGGAGGTGAATGCGGAATGAGACAGGCTGGAATCCGCATCGGGCTGCTGGCGATGCTGCTGGGGCTGGTGGGCTGCGGCATCGTCCCGGACCTGAAAGGGCCGTCGAACCTGTTCAACCTGACGCCGAAGAGCAGCTTCACGGCCGGTCTGCCGCGGGTGCAGTGGCAGCTTGTGATCGACGAACCCATCGCGGCCGGCGGGCTCGACACGGCACGGATCGCCGTGATGCCGACACCCATCGAGATGAAGTATTTCGCCGATGCAAGCTGGACCGAACGTGCGCCGCGCATGGTCCAGACCCTGCTGGTCGAGAGCTTCGAGAACAGCGGCACCATCGTCGCGGTCGGTCGACAGGCCATCGGGCTGCGCTCCGACTTCAACCTGAAGACCGAGGTTCGCGAATTCCAGGTCGAGAATTTCGGCGCGAAGGTCGTGCGTGTCCGCATCAACGCCAAGCTGGTGCGTCAGCCGCGACAGGAAATCGTCGTCTCGCGCAGCTTCGAGTCCACCCAGCCCGTCGCGGACGGGACCATGCAGTCCGCGATCCTGGCATGGGACGAGGCGCTGGGGTCTGTCCTGCGCCAGATTGTCGAATGGAGCATCACGGAAGGCGAGGCGTCTTGGAACGCCCGGCGAACACGAGGCTGACGCCCGTCCGGGAACGGCCATGAGCCGGGGGCGCCGCGGCCTCCGCGTTCTGCTGGTTCTCGCCCTTGGTCTGGGAGCCGTCGTGTTCGCCGGCTGGCTCGGCCGCATCTCCCTGGCGCAGGCCGTCGTCGACCATGCCCTGGCGGATCTCGGGATGGACCCGGCCCGGGTCACGGTCGCGGACATCGGTCCGGACGGCATCGTGCTGTCCGGTGTGCGGATCGGAGACAGCGCGGGGCCGGGTGTCACGACCGGTCGGGTCGTGGTGCGCCCGAACGGGTTCGGCCTGCCGCACATCGAGATCGCCAACCTCGACCTGCGCGCGGCGATCATCGACGGCCGGCCCGACCTCGGCCCACTGAACGCCCTGCTGGCCGGCGACGCGCAGTCCGGCGAAGCCGGCGTGCCCGTACTGCCCGATACCGTGATACGCGGTCTCCGGATCAGCGTGAGCCGGGACGCGTTGACGGCGCAGGTCGAACTGCCCGGCGCGGTCAATCTCCGCGGCGGGATCGTGACGGCCAATTCCGCGATCATCTTCAGCGGGACCGGCATCAGCGGCGACGGGCAGGCCCGGTCCCGCACAGACATGGACGGGCGCACCGCGTTCACCCTTGCCCTCGACACCCTGGAGATCGGCACACCCTGGCTGCCGCGGCCGCTCCGCCTGGACGGAAGCGCGCTGGAGGCCGATATCCAGCCCGATTTTCTCGCGACGGACGTGAAGCTCAGGCTTTCGGACGGTCGCGGGGAGGTCGACCTGTCGCTGGTTGCGGCGGCACCGTTCGCGCGGCCCGCGGTCGAGGCCTCGCTGGCTGTCCGGGCCGGCAATCCGGGGGGCTGGAGGGATCTGCTGCCGGAGCTTCCCGGGGATGACGGCACATTCGATCTCAGGCTGGTCCTGTTGGCCACGCTCGATGCCGACGCCTTGCGCAGCAGCAATGGCCGCGATCCCGGCAGCAGCACAGCCAGCGGCCACCTCGAACTGGACGCCCGTATCGACGGGCTGCCCTGGGCGCAGTCGGTCCGGGCCGGCATGGCAACCGGCCTGGAACTCCGGACCGGCGTCCTGGATCTGGATCGCGTCGCGTTCGATGTCGATGTCTCCGGCATCGACCGCCGGCTGGTGCCGGAGTCGTTGCGCACCGGGGGATCGACGCCGGTCATCGCCGGCACCGCACGGCTCGATCTCGATCCGGGCGCGCGAGGCAGCATCAACATCACGGGGCAAAGCGCTGAATTCACGGGACGACTGGGTTTCGAATCCATCGCCCGTGGCACGCTCGATGTCCGGAAGGCGTGGGCATCGACGGACCTTCAGACCGTCGAGGCAGAGGCGCGGCTGACGCTGCCCGGTGCGCAGGAGGCAGGTGTCACGCTCAGGCAGATCGAGGCCGTCCTGCCGCTCTTGCTCCAGAATGCCGGAACCGGACTGGATGTCCGCATCGTCGAGGGACGGGTGACAGCCGGCGAGGCGCGTCTGGACGGGGTCCTCTCGTCGACGGGACCGGTCCGGGTCGACCTCCCGCTGCTGACGGTGCGGAACGCGACGGACAATCCGGCCATCGCGGTCCAGGCCCGGCTGGCGCCGTTCGCGGGGACGCTGCACGCCCTGGACACGGTTCTGGATGTCGGCGGCGGCGACCTGCAGCTGACAAACAGGGACGGAACGTCGGAGGTGCGGGCAGAATTGCGCGACCTGGGCATCGACGGCTATGGGCGGCTGGCGCGGGTCAGCGGCTCGGGTCCGTTCGACCTGGCCGCCAGGACGGCCCGGCTGGAATGGGCCCTCGACGGCCTGGCGCCCGATCCACGCCGGGGCCTGCCGGCTGTGCTGGCCACGGTCAATGGCGTGCTGGGACTGGAAGGGGAGCGGCTGAGCCTGACGGGCGATGCCGGACTGATGGGGCAGGCGGGACTCTCCGTCAGCATGGAGGGCGGGCAGCAACTGGCCCAGGGCATCGGACAGGCGTCCGTGGTCCTGAAGCCGCTCAACCTCGCCGACCTCGACGCCGCGTTGCAGGACCTGGCCGGCGGGACACTGAGCGGCATCGTGGCCGGGCAGGCAGGGGCCACCTGGGGTGACGGCACCAACGCCAGCGCGGAACTCCGGCTGGACAATGTCGGCGTGGCAACGAAGGACATCGCCGTCGAGGGCGTGAACGGTGAACTGGTGCTGGCCAGCCTGACGCCGCCCAGGACGCGGGGCGCGCAGGCATTCACCATCCGGCGTATCTTCGCTGGCGCCGATATCACCGATGTCCGGATGGAACTGCGTGTCATCAGCGAAGAGGACCGCACCGGTGTGGCGGTCGACAGCCTGACCGGCAGCTTCCTGGGCGGCGGTTTCGCCGTCCGGCCGGTGGTCCTCTTTGCCGGCGAGGACAGCCGCGACATGGTGCTGGACCTGATGGGTCTGGATCTCCGGGAACTGGCGCGGCTGATCGATGTCGAGGGCGTGGAACTGGAAGGGCGGGTTTCCGGCGCTGTACCGGTTCACCTGGAGGGCGAGGACGGCATTGCCGCGTCGGACGTGACCTTGACCAGCGACGGACCGGGCATCATCCGCATTGCCGGTTCCATCGCGCGCGACGCTATCGGCGGCTCGGCCGGCGAGCAGGTCGACCTGGTGTTGCAGACGCTGGAGGACTTCCGCTTCGACAGCCTGCTGCTGCACATGGACAAGGCCCTGGACGGCGAGGCGGAGATGCGCGTGACGCTTGCCGGCGCCAACCCGGCCGTGCTCGACGGGCATCCGTTCAAATTCAACGTCAATGTGAGCGGGAACGCAGACCGCCTTTTTCAGACCATATTGACTGTCTACGAGGCATCGTCGGGTGCCATCGACCGCACCGTCAAGGCCTTGCGCTGAAACGCGTTGATACATGCCGATACTTGTCGTCGGGCCGCGGGACGGCCAGCATGACACCGGTGGATGAACGGACGGACCAAACGAATGCGAGGCGAAGCAATGGCACGGACGGGCGGGATGGTGGTGGCCGGCCTGGTGCTGGCGACCATGCTCGCCGCGTGCGAGCCCAGGGTGGCGGTGGAGGCCCCGAAGGAGCCCATCACCATCAACCTCAACATCAAGCTGGATGCGGATGTCCGCGTGCGCCTCGAGGAGGCCGCGAAAGAGGACATCAAGAAGAACCCGGAGATTTTCTGATGCGACGGCGTTCGGTGCTCGCCAGGGGACTGGCGCTCATGATCTCGCTCGGGCTGTTCCTGCCCTTCGGTCCTGCCCTGGCCCAGTCACTCGACCAGCTGCGTGCCTCGGGTGCCGTGGGCGAACGGTTCGACGGCCTGGCGGTGGCGCGGGAGAACACCCCGGCGGTGAGATCCTTCGTCGACGGCGTCAATGCGCGTCGCCTCGACATCTATCGCCAGAAGGCGCAGGCTCAGGGCGTACCTGTCGAGCAGGTCGGTCGCGTCTACGCCACCGAGATCATGCGCTCGGCGCCGCGCGGGACATGGTTCCTCGAACCGAGCGGACGCTGGCGCCAGTAGGGCAGACGTCCATGTTCAACATGCTGCGGCTGGATGGCCGCATCGCGCTTGTGACCGGCGGCAGCAAGGGCCTTGGCAAGGCCATCGCGCTGGGTCTGGCGTCCGCCGGCGCGCGGGTGATCGTCGCCGCGCGCGGCGCGGACGCGCTGGAGCAGACGGTCCAGGACATCGAGTTGCGCGGCGGCAATGCCGATCACCGCGTGCTCGACGTCACCGACGAGGCGGCGGCGAAGGACACCGTCCGCTCGATCGAGGCGGCGCACCGGCGGATCGACATCCTGGTCAACAATGCGGGCGCCGTGCACCGCCAGGCCGTGCCCGACAGCGCCACGGACGACTTCCGGCACGTGGTCGAGACCAACCTGGTCTCGCTCTACGTGCTGGCCCGCGAATGCGCGCGCGGCATGGCGGAACGCAAGCGCGGCCGCATCATCAACATCGGCTCGATCATGTCGCAGATCGCCCGGCCGAACATCGTCTCCTATGTCTCGACCAAGCACGCGGTGGCGGGCCTGACCAGGGCGCTGGCGGTCGAGTTCGGTCCGCTGGGCATCACCTGCAACGGAATCGGCCCGGGCTATTTCGGCACCGAGTTCAACGCGCCGCTGATGGCCGACGCGGAGTTCACGGCGATGGTCGAGGGGCGCACGCCGCTGGCCCGCTGGGGCCGGCCGGAAGAGATCGCGGGCGCCGCGATCTTCCTTGCCTCGGACGCGGCATCCTACGTCAACGGTCACATGCTGATGGTCGACGGCGGCCTGACGATCAAGCTGTAGGTGCGCGAATTGCCCCACGCGCTCAGGCGAGGTGGCGGAAGGTATGGGCGCGGTAGACGCCCAGTTCCTTCACCGTGGTCGAGTAATAGCGCAGCTCGTCCAGCGCCCGGTCCACGGCCAGGTCGGACACGTGCCCCTCGATCTCGATGTAGAACTGCGCCACCGTGAAGCTCATGTCGGTGATGTAGCTTTCCAGCTTCACGATGTTGATGCCGTTGGTGGCGAAGCCACCCAGCGACTTGTAGAGCGCCGCCGGCACGCTGCGCACCTGGAACACCAGGCTGGTGATCGACGGCTCGTCGGGGTGCGAATCCATGCGCTGGCGCGACATCACCACGAAGCGGGTGGTGTTGCCGATGCGGTCCTCGATGCGGCTGCGCAGCGGCACCATGTCGTAAAGCTCGGCGGCCAGCGATGAGGCGATGGCGGCCTCCTCGGGGTTGCCGCGCTCGGCCACTTCCTTCGCGGCACCGGCGGTGTCGCTCGCGACGACCGCCTCGATGCCCAGTTCGCGGATCACGTCACGGCACTGCGCCAGCGCCTGCTCGTGGCTGTAGACCCGCTTCAGTCCCTCCAGCGTGGCGCCCTTCGGTGCCAGCAGCATGTGCTGCACCTTCTGGAAATGCTCGCCGATGATGTAGAGGCCCGATTGCGGCAGCAGGTGGTGGATGTCGGCCACGCGCCCGCCCAGCGAGTTCTCGATCGGGATCATGCCGACGTCGACCTCGCCCGTCCGCACCGCCTCGAACGCCGCCTGGAAGGTCTTGCAGGGGACGGCCTCGGCATCCGGAAAGACCTCGCGGCAGGCGAGGTTGGAATAGGCGCCGGGGACGCCCTGGAAGGCGACCGTGCGGGGCGAGAGCTGCATGTTCATCGGACAGGTGGACTCCAGTTTCGGCGGGGCGGAGACATATCAGGCCCGGCGGCGCGCGAACAGGTCCCGGATGCGCGCGAGGTCCGCGGGCGTGTCGACGCCCAGCGGAATGGTCTCGACCCGCGCGGCGTCGATGCGCATGCCGGCCTCCAGCGCGCGGAGCTGCTCCAGCTTCTCGCGCTTCTCCAGCGGGCTGGGCGGCAGGCTGACAAAGCGAGCGAGTGCGGCCCGGCGGTAGGCGTACAGGCCGATATGATGCCAGTAGGGGCCGTCGCCACCCGGCGCGCGCAGCCGGCTGAACCACAGCGCACGACCGATGCGCGCCCCGTCGGCAAAGCCGACCACGGCCTTCACCGCGTTCGGGTCCTGGATCTCGTCCGGGTCGTCGATCTCCGCCACCAGGGTGGCGATGTCGACGCCGGGGTCGGCCTCAAGCGGCGAAAGCGCCGCGCGGATGGTCGCAGGGTCCAGCGCCGGCAGGTCGCCCTGCAGGTTGATGATGGCGTCGTGACGCCCCTCCGGATCGGCCATTCCGAGCGCGGCGAAGATGCGGTCCGAGCCGGAGGGCAGGTCGGGATCGGTCAGCACGGCGGTGCCGCCGGCATCGCGCACCGCGTCCGCGACCTCGGTTTCGGCGGCCGCGACGACCACGGGACCGAGGTCGGCCTCCAGCCCGCGGTTCAGGACCTGCACGATCATGGGCAGGCCGTCGATCTCGGCCAGCGGCTTGCCGGGCAGGCGGGTGGAGGCCATCCGGGCCGGTATGATCAGGATCGGGTTCATCGCGGATCTCTTGGTTTGCCAAGGGTTAGGGGTCGATGCGGCGTTTGACCGCATAAAGTCGCGGCACCGCGAAAGCTATCACGGTCGGGTCGTCGGAACGCCAGCCGCGCACCAGGGGTCGTGCCACCGCTGCGACGCCTCGGGGGAAGGGAAACGGACCATGATGGACAGCTTCGAGTTCAACAAGATCGCCGGCGCAGTGCTGTTCACCGTGCTGATCGGCTTCGGCGTCAGTGAACTGGCCCACGGGCTGGTGCACGTCGAGAACCCCGAGACGGTCGCCTATCCGGTGCCGGAGATCGCCGCGGCCTCGACCGATGGCGGCGCGGCCGCCGAGGAAGCCGCCCCGGTGTCGCTGCCGGCGCTGCTGGCCATGGGCTCGGCCGACAAGGGCGCGAATGTCTTCAAGAAGTGCGCGGCCTGTCACTCGATCGAGGATGGCGGCCCGAACAAGGTTGGCCCGAACCTGCACGCCATTCTCGGGCGCGACATCGCCAGCCACGAGGGCTTTGCCTACTCGGCCACCCTGGCGGAGATGGAAGGCGACTGGACCTTCGACAGCCTGCGGCACTTCCTGCATGACCCCAAGGGCTTCGCCAGCGGCACCAAGATGGCGTTTGCCGGCGTCAAGAAGGACAGCGACCTGGCATCGCTGCTGCTGTTCCTGCACGAGAACGGTTCGGCGAGCGTCCCGCTGCCGACCGAGTGATCGCGACCGCCGCCTGACGGGGAGGGCCCGATGGCCCCGGACGTGGATGTCTACGTCGATTTCGCCTGCGAGCTGGCGAACATCGCGGGCGGCGTCATCCGGCCCTGGTTCCGCCAGCCCATCCCGGTGGACACCAAGGCCGACCGCAGCCCGGTGACCGTTGCCGACCGTGGCGTCGAGACGGCCCTGCGCGGGGCGATCCAGGACCGCTTTCCCGATCACGGCATCATCGGCGAGGAGTTCGGCGCCACCAATGGCGGGGCCGAGTGGGTCTGGCACCTGGACCCCATCGACGGCACCAAGTCCTTCATCACCGGGTCGCCGCTGTTCGCGACCCTGATCGCCCTGACCCGCAACGGCATTCCGGTGCT
Organism: Pseudomonadota bacterium; assembly: GCA_036154895.1. Taxonomy (GTDB): domain Bacteria; phylum Pseudomonadota; class Alphaproteobacteria; order Minwuiales; family Minwuiaceae; genus Minwuia. The sequence continues at coordinate 57,003 of JAYZWD010000047.1, read as the reverse complement.
GGGCGTGATCGACCAGCCGATTCTCCGCGAGCGCTGGGTCGGCGTCGACGGTCGCCCCAGCACCATGAACGGCCGCATGATCCGCACCCGCGCCTGCGCCGGGGTCGACAGCGCCGTGTTCTACTCCTGGGGTCCGGAGTGCTACGACGGCGAGAACGGCGACAACATGCGCCGTCTGGCCGAGCGCACCGCGCTGCGCCGCTACAGCGCCGACGCCTATGCCTTCGGGTTGCTGGCGCTCGGCCTCGTCGACATCTGCTGCGAGGACGGCCTCAAGCCGCATGACTACCTGGCGCTGGCGCCGGTGGTGAACGGCGCGGGCGGGCGAATCACCGACTGGCAGGGCAACGCAATCCGCTACGGCGTGGGGGCGCAGACCATCGCCACCGGCGACCCCGCGCTGCACGACAAGGCTCTGGAACTGCTGGCCGGCGCCTGAAAATGGCGCCGGTAACACGGCTGTCACTGGCCATGCTTTCGCCGCCGGCCCAACTCTGGTCATAATGCGTCGCGAAGAAGCGGTGACGACGACGTCGCGGAGGTGTCTGGCGTGCAGAAGTCGATGGCGGTCCTGGTTCTGTTTCTGGTCGCGGTGGCGACCTGCCTGTCCGGTCACTCCGTCCTCGCCCAGTCCGTCACCAGGACACATGCGCTGTCGCTGGTCGGCGCGCCGAAATACCCGGCCGGCTTCGACCATCTCGATTTCGCCAACCCGGACGCGCCGAAGGGCGGAACCCTGCGGCTGTCAGCCTTCGGTGGCTTCGATTCGCTGAACCCGTTCATCCCGAAGGGCAATGCCGCCGGCGCGCCGGGGGTGTTCGAGACCCTGATGGACCAGCACCTCGGCGAACCGTCGGCCGAATACGGCCTGATCGCGGAAACGGTCGAGGTGCCCGACGACCAGTCCTGGGTGATCTTCAACCTGCGCCCCGAGGCCCGCTTCCATGACGGCTCGCCGATCACGGCCGAGGATGCCGTCTGGTCGCTGGAGCGGCTGAAGGCCGACGGGCAGCCCTTCTATCGCTACTACTACCGCAACGTCGTCTCGGCCGAGGTTCTCGATCCGCACCGGGTGAAGTTCACCTTCTCCGAGCCCGGCAACCGCGAACTGCCGCAGATCATGGGGCAGCTGCCGGTGATGTCGAAGGCGTACTGGTCGACCCGCGATTTCGCGGCGACGACGCTGGAGCCGCCGCTCGGTTCCGGTCCGTACCGGATCAGCGCGGTCGAGCCCAACCGCAGCGTCGAACTGGAGCGGGTGAAGGACTACTGGGGCCGCGACCTTGGCCTGAACAAGGGGCGCTACAACTACGACCGCATCCGCTACGAGTATTTCGCCGACCAGACGGCAGTGCTGGAGGCCTTCAAGGCGCGGGTGTTCGACTTCCGCTCGGAGAACTCCTCCAAGGCCTGGGCCACCGCCTACGACTTCCCCGCACAACGGAAGGGCGCGGTGATCCTGCAGATGGTGCCGCACAAGCGACCCACCGGCATGCAGGGCTTCATCTACAACCTGCGACGCCCCGTGTTCGCCAGCCCGAGGCTCAGGGAGGCGCTGGCCCATGCCTTCGACTTCGAATGGGCGAACCAGAACCTGTTCTATGGCCAGTACACCCGCACTGGCAGCTTCTTCTCCAATTCCGACCTGGCTGCGTCGGGCCTGCCGTCCGAGGCCGAACTGAAGCTGCTGGAGCCGCTGCGCGGCCAGATTCCCGACAGCGTGTTCACGGAAGCCTACCAGCCGCCGTCAACCGAGGGGGGGAGGGGTATCCGCGGCAGCCTGCGCACGGCGCAGCAGATCCTGAAGGACGCCGGCTTCGAGATCCGCGACAAGCTGCTGATCGACCCGGCAACGAACAAGCCGGTCAGCTTCGAGATCATGCTGGTCGATCCGGGCTTCGAGCGCATCGTGCTGCCCTTCGCGCAGAACCTGGAACGCCTCGGCGTCACGGTCACTGTCCGCACCATCGACAGCGCGCAGTACCAGAACCGGTTGCGTGACTTCGACTACGACATGGTGGTCGGCTCCTACCCGCAGTCGGAAAGCCCGGGCAACGAACAGCGCGACTTCTTCGGCTCCGAGGCGGCGACCCGTCCGGGCAGCCGCAACCTGGCCGGCATCACGTCCCCGGCGATTGACAGCCTGATCGAGAGCATCGTGTTCGCGCCCGACCGCGAGGCCCTTGTCACGGCCTGCCACGCCCTCGACCGGGTGTTGCTGCACAGCCATATCGTGATACCGCAGTGGCATATCGCGGCGAGCCGGATCGCCTACTGGGACATCTTCGGCATGCCCGCCACCGTGCCCGACTATGGCGTCGACATCTTCTCGTGGTGGATCGATCCGGCGAAGGCGAAGCGCATCGAAGAGGCCTGGCGGTGAGACATGTCTGGCGTGCCGTCCTGCTGGTGGCGGCCTGTCTGACAGGCGTGGCCGAAGCCGAACCGAGGCACGGTCTCTCGGTCTTCGGCGAGCTCAAATATCCGAGTGATTTCAGGCATTTCGACTGGACGAACCCGGATGCGCCGAAAGGCGGGCTGCTCCGCGTGCGCGATCTCGGCACCTTCGACAGCGTCAACATGTTCGTGCTGAAGGGGCGGCGACCGAACTGGATCCTGACCCAGGAAGTGCGTCTGCACGACACCCTGATGGTGCGGTCCTACGACGAGCCGGACGCCCACTACGCGCTTGTGGCCACCTCCGCCGAACTGTCCGACGACCGCCGCCACGTGACCTTCCGCCTCGACCGGCGCGCCCGCTTCCATGACGGCAGCCCGATCAGTGCCGACGACGTGGTCTGGAGCCTGGAGGCCATCAGGACGAAGGGCCACCCGATCCTGGCCCAGATCTTCGAGCCGGCCAGCGCCGTCGCACTGGATGCCGGGACGGTGCGCTTCGACCTCGCCGATGGTGCCTCGCGCGACCTGCCGGTGCGCATCGCCGGCGCGCTGCCGATCCTGTCGAAGCGGTACTACCAGGATCGCGACTTCGCCGAATCGACGCTCGAACCGCCGCTCGCTTCCGGGCCCTACCGGATTGCCGAGGTCCGATCCGGCCAGTCCATCACCCTGGAACGGGTGGGGGACTATTGGGCCCGGGACCTGCCGGTGAACGTCGGACAATGGAACTTCGACCGGATACGCATCGACTATTACGCCGATCGCACCGCGGCACTGCTCGGGTTCTTCGCCGACGCGTATGACTTCCGGGAGGAATTCACTTCAAAATCATGGGCTACGGAGTATGACGACAAGCCCGCCGTGAAGGACGGTCGGATCGTCCGGCTCACGACGCCCGATGGTAGTCCCTCCGGGGTCCAGGGCTGGTTCTACAACCTGCGTCGGACACAGTTCGCGGATCGGCGCGTCAGGGATGCGCTGGACCTGGCCTTCGACTTCGAGTGGACCAACCGCAACCTGTTCTACGGGCTCTACCGCCGAGCCGCCTCGGCCTTCCAGAATTCCGACCTGGCACAGGAGGGGCCGCCGTCGCCGGCCGAACTGGCGCTGCTCGAGCCGCTGCGCGACCAGGTCCCGCCCGAGGTGTTCGGCCCGGCCTTCCGTTCCCCCGAGACAGACGGCAGCGGCAACAACCGCCGCAACCTGCGACGGGCCACGGACCTGTTGGCGGAGGCCGGCTGGACCATCCGCGAGGGCAAGCTGCGCGATTCGGCCGGCACCGTCTTCACCATCGAGTTCCTGATGTACGAGCCGACCTTCGAGCGCATCGTCGGTCCCTATGTGAAGAACCTCGAGCGGCTGGGGATCGAGGCCACCATGCGCTTCGTCGACCCGGCGCAGTTCGTCGAGCGGGTCAAGGTCTACGACTTCGACACGGTCACGGCGCGCTTCTCGCCGCCGGAAACGCCGGGCGCGGAGATGTGGAGCTACTGGGGCAGCCGCCAGGGCCAGGGCCCCGGCTCGAACAACTATGCCGGGGTCGCCGATCCGGCGGTGGATGCCCTGATCGCCAGGGTGCTGGAGGCGCCGGACCGCGATGCGATGCGTGCGGCCACGCGGGCGCTGGACCGGGTCATCATGTGGAACCGCTACATCGTGCCCCAGTGGTACAAGGGCGAGCACAACCTGGCCTTCTGGGACCGCTTCGGCCGCCCCGCCACCAAGCCGCCCTACCATCGCGGCGTGGTCAACAGCTGGTGGTTCGACCGCGCGAGGGCCGCGCGCACCGGGGGCAACAATGCCGGCTGAACCGCGTGCGGCACGGGCGGGGGGCGTGACCCGGACATGATCGCCTATGTCATCCGGCGCCTGTTGCTGATGATCCCGACCCTGTTCGTGATCATGCTGCTGAACTTCGCCATCATCCAGTTCGCGCCCGGTGGCCCGGTGGAGCAGATCATCGCGGAGATCCAGGGCACCGCGGTCGGCGCCGGTGCCCGCCTGACCGGCACCGGCGGCGGCGAGGTCACCGGCGGGGGGCAGTCCGGCGGGGCCGGGGCGACCGACAGCACCTATCGCGGCGCCCAGGGCCTGGACCCGGAATTCATCAAGGAACTGGAAAGGCAGTTCGGCTTCGACAAGCCGCTGCACGAACGCTTCCTGCTGATGATCACCAACTACTTGCGGTTCGACTTCGGCGAAAGCTATTTCCGTGACCGCTCGGTGGTCGACCTGGTCCTCGACAAGATGCCGGTGTCGATCTCGCTCGGCGTCTGGACCTTCCTGATCGCCTACCTGATCTCCATCCCGCTCGGCATCCGCAAGGCAGTGCAGGACGGCAGCCCGTTCGACATCTGGTCCTCGTCGGTGGTGATCGTCGGCTACGCCATCCCGGCGTTCCTGTTCGCGGTGCTGCTGATCGTGCTGTTCGCCGGCGGGTCCTACTGGCAGATCTTCCCGCTGCGTGGCCTGGTGTCGGAGGATTTCGACACGCTGCCCTGGTACGGCCAGATCGCCGACTACTTCTGGCACATCGCGCTGCCGGTCACGGCGCTGACGGTCGGCGCCTTCGCCAACCTGACCATGCTGACCAAGAACTCGTTCCTGGACCAGATCAACCTGCAATATGTCCAGACCGCGCGGGCCAAGGGCCTGACCGAGCGCCGCGTGCTCTATGGCCATGTCTTCCGCAACGCCATGCTGATCGTCATCGCCGGCTTCCCGTCGGCCTTCATCGGTATGCTGTTCACCGGCACCTTCTTCATCGAGGTGTTCTTCTCCCTCGACGGCATCGGGCGCCTCGGCTTCGAGAGCATCGTCAACCGCGACTACCCGGTCGTCTTCGGCACGCTCTATGCCTTCACCCTGCTGGGCCTGGTGATGACCCTGCTCCGCGACATCACCTATGCCTTTGTCGACCCGCGCATCGACTTCGAGGCGCGCGATGTCTGAGCCCCGGAAATCCCGCATCTCGCCGATGAACCGGCGGCGGCTCGAGAATTTCCGCCGCAACCGCCGAGGCTATGTCTCGACGCTGCTGTTCTTCGGCGTCTTCATCCTCAGCCTGTTCGCCGAGTTCATCGCCAATGACAAGCCGCTGCTCGTCTCCTACGACGGCGGGCTCTACGTGCCGTTCGCGGTGTCCTATCCCGAGACCACCTTCGGCGGCGACTTCGAGACCGAGGCCGAGTACCGCGACCCGTTCGTGCAGGAGCTGATCCACGACAAGGGCGGCTGGATGCTCTGGGCGCCGATCCGCTATTCCTACGACACCATCAACTACGACCTGCCGGTGCCGGCACCGGCGCCACCCTCGACGGAGAACTGGCTCGGCACCGACGACCAGGGCAGGGACGTGGTCGCCCGGGTGATCTACGGCTATCGGCTGTCGGTGCTGTTCGGCCTGTTGCTGACCGTCTTCTCCACCCTGATCGGCGTCTCGGCCGGCGCGCTGCAGGGCTTCTACGGCGGCTGGCTCGACCTGGTGGCGCAGCGCTTCATCGAGATCTGGGAGAGCCTGCCCTTCTTCTTCATCATCCTGATCTTCTCGGCGCTGTTCGTTCCGGGCTTCTGGACCCTGCTGATCATCCTGCTGGTGTTCAGCTGGACGACGCTGGTGGCCGTGGTCCGTGCCGAGTTCCTGCGCGCCCGGAACTTCGAGTACGTGCAGGCCGCACGCGCCCTCGGCGTTTCGAATGTCGTCATCATCTTCAAGCACCTGCTGCCCAACGCGATGGTCGCGACGGTGACCTTCATGCCCTTCGTGCTGACCGGCGCGATCACCTCGCTGACGGGTCTCGACACGCTGGGCCTGGGTCTGCCGCCCGGCTCGCCGTCGCTCGGCGAACTGCTGGCCCAGGGCAAGGCGAACCTCCAGGCACCCTGGCTCGGCATCACCGCCTTCCTGGTGCTGTCGCTCATGCTGACCATGGCCATGTTCATGGCCGAGGCCGTGCGCGACGCCCTTGATCCCAGAAAGACCTTCCGCTGATGGCGCTGCTGGATGTCCGGGACCTGTCGGTGCGCTTCGGCGAGGGCGAGGGGGCCGTCGACGCGGTGCGCGGGGTCTCGTTCACCCTCGAAAAGGGCGAGACCCTGGCCGTGGTGGGCGAGTCCGGCTCGGGCAAGTCGGTCACGGCACTGTCGATCCTGAAGCTGCTGCCCTATCCGCGGGCCAGCCACCCGACCGGTTCAATCCTGTTCGACGGCGAGGACCTGGTCCAGGCCCCGGACGTGCTGATGCGCCGGATCCGCGGCCGCCGCATCTCCATGATCTTCCAGGAGCCGCTGTCGGCGCTGAATCCGTTGCACACGGTGTTCCGCCAGGTGGCCGAGGTGCTGTTCGTCCATCGCGGCCTGGACAAGGACGCGGCGCGGGCCCGGGTGATCGAACTGCTGGACCTGGTCGGCATCCCGGACCCGGCCAGCCGCCTCGACGACTACCCGCACCAGCTTTCCGGCGGACAGCGCCAGCGCGTGATGATCGCCATGGCGCTGGCCAACGAACCCGACATCCTGATCGCCGACGAGCCGACCACGGCTCTGGACGTCACCATCCAGGCGCAGATCCTGAAACTGCTGAAGGACCTGCAGCACCGTCTCGGCATGGCGATCCTGTTCATCACCCACGATCTCGGCATCGTCCGGCGCATGGCCGACCGGGTCGCCGTGATGACGAAGGGCGAGATCGTCGAATCCGGACCGACGGCGGATGTCTTCGACCGCCCGGAGCACGCCTATACACGCATGCTGCTGGCCGCCGAGCCGAAGGGCCGCCCTGCGCGCGACGAGACCACGACACCGGCCGAGGTGCTCAGCGCCACGGACCTCAAGGTCTGGTTCCCGGTGCGCCGCGGCGTCTTCCGCCGCGTGGTCAGGCATATCAAGGCCGTCGACGGCATCGATGTCAGTGTTCCGGCCGGCCGCACACTCGGCGTGGTCGGCGAATCCGGCTCCGGCAAGACCACGCTCGGCCTGGCCCTGCTGCGCCTGATCCGCTCGAAGGGCCCCATCGTCTACATGGGGCAGCGGATCGACGGCCTCGGCTTCCGCGCGATGCGGCCGAAGCGGCGCGAAATGCAGGTGGTGTTCCAGGACCCGTTCGGATCCCTCAGTCCGCGGCTCTCGGTCGGCCAGATCATCGAGGAGGGGCTGGTCGTCCACGGCATGATTGCCGGCGAAGAGGCGGAGCGGCGCGCCGTGGTTGCCGAAGCCCTTGAGGAAGTCGGCCTCGAGGGAGCCATGCAGGACCGCTACCCGCATGAATTCTCCGGCGGCCAGCGCCAGCGCATCGCCATTGCCCGTGCCATCGCGCTGAAGCCGCGTTTCATCGTGCTGGACGAGCCGACATCGGCCCTCGACATGTCGGTGCAGGCGCAGATCGTCGACCTGCTGCGCGACCTGCAGGCCCGCCACGACCTCGCCTATGTCTTCATTTCCCACGACCTGAAGGTCGTGCGCGCGCTCGCCGACGAGGTGATCGTGATGAAGGACGGCCGCGTCGTCGAACGCGGGGCGGCGGAGCGGATTTTCCACGAACCGGGCGCCGACTACACGAAGGCACTGCTGGCCGCCGCCTTCGAGCACCGGCCCTTCGGCGAATAGCATGGCTGCTTGACCCAGGGTTGGCCTATGCTTCCCCGGCAAGAAGAAGGCCGGGGAGGGCCACCGCAATGAGCTATTCCATCGACGAACTGATCGACCTCTGGGCGCACGAGTTCTGGGACCGGCGCAATTACGACATCGCCGACAAGATCCTGGCGGATGATTTCGTCCGCCGCGGACCGTCGGGCGAGTATGTCGGCCGCGACCACTACAAGCAGTTCCTGCGCGACCAGCACCTGTCGTTTCCGGACTATCACCACGAGATCGTCGACCGCTCGGTCGACCATCAGCGGGGCAAGGCGCTGCTGCTGTTCCACTGCACCGGTACCTTCACGGGCACGGCCTATGGCGGCTTCCAGCCGACGGGCAAGCGCATGGACCTGCACGCCATGGACCTGCTGACCGTCCGCGACGGCCGCATTGTCTCCAACCACGGCATGTACGACCGGCTGGGTCTCTACAAGTCGCTCGGCGTGCTCTGAGCGCCGCAGCCTGACCGCATCCTCTCCGGCCGCCATTGCCAGGCGGAACCGGAGAGGGTGTCAGGCCGGCCAGGTGTGCTGTTCAGCCGCCGAACAGCCGGCGCACGCGACCGAACACGCCGCCTTCCTTTCGGGCGATATGCTTTTCCGCCATGCGACTGACTTCGCGATGTGTGTCCGAGAACCCGGCCAGCATGTCCCGAATGGCCCTGTCCTCGGGCCAGCGGGCGCCGACCTCCAGTGCCGCCTTCCAGGCGTCCGCGCGCCGCTCGCCGTCGAACACCGAGAACATACCCGAGAGCGCGCCGTAGTAGTGCACCTTGCCGAGGGCGTCCGCATGCGTTTCCGGGATGCCCGCCCATTCGCGCTCCAGATCGTCCATCAGGTCGAGCGGTGGTGGCGCATCGGCCTGCAGCAGACCGAGGATCCGCAGCACCATCATCGACCGCCAGTGCTCGGCCAGGACCGGCTCGCTGGGCCAGGCGTCGACCACCTCCCGATGCACTTCGGTCAGTTTCGCCGCGAGCGCGGGCTGTTCCGCAGCGTGCTTCTGCAACAGGGTGATCATCATGATTCCGGCCCGCTCGCGCCAGACCGGCGCGTCGGGGCGGGTCTTCCGGTACTGGTCCACCGCTTCCAGCAGGTCCAGCGCCAGTTCCGGTTCCGCTTCGACGATGTCGAGCATCATGTGGACCGCGTCCTCCGACAGTTCGGCGTCGGAATATTCGGGTTCCATCGTTCCGGCGGCATAGGCCCGCAAATGACTGGCAAACCCCCTCACATTGTCGAGGAACGCATCGTCGGTGTTCCGCATCGGCTGCTCCTGTCGTCGGCCATATGCAACTATGTCGAGCCTCGATAGCGATATGCAACCGTGTCGCGGTTATTGACCGTGCTGTCTCCGGCCGCCATTACCGGGTGGAACCGGAGAGGAAAGCCATGCCGACCCTGCTGTTTCATTCCCCCGCCGACAGTGCCGGCTGGTGGCGCGACGTGCTGTCCGAGGCCATGCCGGAACTGGGCTTCCGCGCCTGGCCCGACACCGGCGACGCGGGCGCCATCGATTATGCGCTGGTCTGGAAGCCGAAGCCCGGCCTGCTGGCCAGCCTGCCCAACCTGCGGGCGATCCTGTCGCTCGGTGCCGGGGTCGACCACATCTTCGCCGATCCGCACCTGCCGGCCGGCGTGCCGATCTGCCGTGTGGTCGACGACAACATGACCATGCGCATGCGCGAGTGGGTGCTGTTGCAGGTGCTGATGCATCACCGCCAGCAGCGTGCCTATGACGAACAGCAGCGCAACCGGATCTGGAAGGATCGCCCGCAACCCCATGCCGGCGAACGCCGCGTGGGCGTGATGGGTCTTGGCGTGCTGGGGGGCGACGCCGCACGGCAACTGAAGGCCGTAGGGTTCGACGTCGCCGGATGGTCGCGCACTCCGCGCCGGATCGAGGGCGTGACCTGCTACCATGGCCAGGATGGCCTGCATGCCTTCCTCGCGCGGACCGAGATCCTCGTCAGCCTGCTGCCCCTGACGCCGGAGACCACTGGCATCCTGGATGCCGATGCCTTCGCGCGGATGCCGCGCGGCGCCTCCATCATCAATGCCGGGCGGGGCGGGCAGGTGGTCGAAACCGACCTGCTGGCCGCGCTCGACAGTGCGCAGCTTTCCGAGGCGACGCTCGACGTCTTCGCCACCGAGCCGCTGCCGCAGGAGAGCCGGCTCTGGAGCCATCCGCGCGTGACCGTCACGCCGCACGTGGCAGCCTCGACCGATCCGCGCTCCGTGGTGCACCAGGTCGTTGCCAATATCAGGCGCATCGAGGCGGGCGAGGCGCCGCTCAACACGGTCGACCCCGCGCGCGGCTACTGAATACCGAAGAACACCACGATCAGACGGGGAGAGAACGATCATGATGGGTGACAAGGGGGCGGGTGCCTCCGCCATTGCCAAGGCGACACGGACGGCGGTGACGATCCGCGGCCGCGACCTGTGCAGCGAACTGATGGGCAAGGTCGATTTCACGACCTTCTTCTTCCTGCACCTCACGGGAGAGATGCCGACCGAGAACCAGAAGTTCTTCCTCGACACGGTCCTGGTTGCGCTGGCCGAGCACGGCCTGACCCCGTCGGCGCAGGCCGCGCGCATGACCCTGCAGGCCGGCCCCGACGCCATACAGGGCGCGGTTGCCGCCGGTATCCTGGGTTGCGGCTCGGTCATCCTGGGCTCGGCGGAAGTCGCCGGACAGTTCTATGCCGATGGCGTGGCGCGGGTCGCGGCCGGCGAGGACATGCGGGCAGTGGCGCACGAGATGGTCAGCGACCTGAAGACCAACCGGAAGACCCTGCCGGGCTTCGGCCATCCGGTACACAAGCCGGTCGACCCGCGTGCCGAGCGTCTGCTGGAACTGGCCGACGAACGTGGCGCCTCGGGTCCGCATGTCGCCTTCCTGCGCGCGGTAAATGAAGTGGTGGAAGAGGTTTACGGTCGCAAGCTGGTGCTGAACCTGAACGGACCTCTGCCGGCCGTGATGCTGGACCTGGGATTCCCGCTGAAGGCGCTGAAGGGCATCGCCATCCTGTGCCGCACCGCCGGCCTTGTCGGTCATTGCCTGGAGGAACTGGAGCGACCCATCGGCTTCCGCCTCGCCCACCTTGGCGACCAGGGCACCGCCTATGACGGTACATGGCCGAACGGGGTGATGCCGGACTGACGCCTGCAGCGACAGGTTGGCGCGAATATGACGTTGCATCTTACTCGCAATACAAGGATGGCGCCTTTGCAACCATTGCGGTAGGCTTGGGGTTCCTGATTTTGCCTGCCTGACGCGTGGAGTGAGGGCAATGGTGCAGATTTTGGACGACCCCTGCGGCCCCCCTCCGGCGAACGATGAACCTTGGGCTTCGGGACGACGGCCCTGGCACAGGCCGTTGCTCAGGGAGGCGAGAAGTCGCCTGACCGGCTCGGAACTCGAAGGCGGGTCTGACGGGTCCGGTTCGCCCTCGCAGTCAATTCCGCCACCACCGATCCCGACGTCCTGACACGGCCTGCCGCGGCGTGTGGCGTCCGGCAGGACCCCGCCCTCGCTGGCGGCGGGAAGGGCCGTCATGCCGCGGATCGTCAGCTGGATCTCGCCGGAAACCATGGCCCTGCCGGAATCCGCGCCACGCCGTTGACTTGGCGCCAGTCAGCACCAGCATCGACCTGCTGTGCATGGAGGTCGCGATGCTGAGTTCCGCCTGGGTTGCCGAGATGGCCCGCTACAATGCGTGGCAGAACGGGGTGCTGTACGACATCTGCGACGGTCTGGCGCCGGATGTTCGGGATGGCGACCGCGGTCTGTTCTTCGGTTCGATCTCCCATACCCTCGATCACATCCTGATGGTCGACCGGTTCCTGCTGGGCACGGTGAAGGGCGAAAAGCAGGAAGCCTTCAGCCCGAAGCGGCGACTGTTCGCCGACTGGGCCGACCTGAAGCATGAGCGCACGCTGACGGACCACGCGCTGATCGGTTTCGCGGACACGACGCCGGACGACTTCTACGCCTCCAGCTTCACGGTCTGGAGCGAGAGCCTTCAGAAGCACCGGACGGTGATCAAGGGCCTCCTGGTGGCGCAGATGTTCAACCACCAGACACACCACCGCAGCCAGGCAACCTCGGAACTGCACCGCCTGGGCATCGACTACGGCGTCACCGACATGCCGTTCCGGCCCGATACGCCCGGTTGACCGGTGAACTCGGGCGGCGGCAACATTTCCGTCACCGATCTGCAATCGGGTCGTCAGATTGCGCTGGTACGTCCAGTCGGGTGTCGCGGGCGGGGGGTCGAACGCGATGGCGGACCCGCCCCGCGCTTATCCGGTCAGGACAAGTAGGGGAAGGTTGACCCATGACGATTTCTCGCCGTTCGGTACTGAAGGGTTCGGCGGTGGCGCTTGCCGCGCCGGCGATCCTGCGTGCCCATGACGCCCTGGCGTCCTCGGGCAGCGTCAACGTGTTCGCCTGGGGCGACTACATCCAGCAGAACATGGTCGATGCCTTCCAGGGCAAGACCGGCATCAGGGTCAACCTGTCCACCTACGGCTCCAACGACGAGGCCGAGCAGAAGCTGAAGGCCGCCGGCGGCAAGGGCTTCGACGTGATCTTCCCGTCGGTGACCAACGGCAACAACTACTATCCCGACGGCCTGCTGGCCCCGATCGACGAGAAGAAGGTCGATACCAGCCACGTCATTCCCTCGCTGCTGCGCGACTCGGTGGCCCTCGGGGCGACCTATCGCGGCAAGCGCATGCTGCTGCCGTTCGACTGGGGCACCGAGGCCATCACCTTCGATTCCGCCGCCCTGCCGATGGCGGATGCCGATGTCTCCTACGGATCGCTGTGGATGGACAACGCCAGGGGGCTGTCCGCCTTCCGCCAGAAGTCGGTGATCATGGGCGTCGGCCTGTACCTCGACGCCATCGGCGAACTGAAGTCGGACCGCATGCTGGCGGTCTACAGGAGCGAGGACGAGGCCCGTCGCGTCTGGGACGGTTGCGCGCGGTTCATCATCGAGAACAAGGACAAGATCGCGGCGTTCTGGAACAACGCGACCGAGGCGACCAATGCCTTCAAGCAGGCCGGCGCGAAGATCGGCCAGACCTGGGACACCACCGGCCTGTTGCTCAACCGCGAGGATGCGAAGTGGAAGTACCGGATGCCCAGGGAAGGCGGCATCACCTGGATGGACTCGGTGGGCGTGCCCGCCGGTGCCGCCAATGTCGACCAGGCCTATGCGTTCATCAACATGATGCTGACGCCGGAACTGGGCGGCATGCTGGCAAAGAACACCGGCTACAACTCGGCCGTCGCCGGTGCCGCCGACTTCGCCGGCGATGACTACAAGAACCAGTTCAACGAGACCTACAACGCCGACAACCTCGCCAACCTGTGGTGGTGGCAGGCGGACACCCCGTGGTTCGCCCCGCTGCGCCAGGAGTATGTCGACAAGATCACCAACGCCTGACCAGGCGGGTGTTTCGGGGGCCGCGCGGATCGCACCGCGCGGCCTTCGTCCTTTCCGGCATGAGGGAGTGCGCGCGATGATGCGGGGCAAGGACGTGACGCTGCAGGGCGTCAGCATGCGCTTCGGCGCCTTTACCGCGGTCGAGACCACCGACCTGACCATCCGGGCCGGCGAGTTCTTCTCGATCCTGGGACCATCGGGCTGCGGCAAGACCACCATCCTGCGCATGGTCTCGGGCTTCCTGCAGCCCAGCAGCGGCGAGATCTCCATCGGCGGCGAACCGATGACGGGGCGGGGGCCGAACCGTCGCCCGACCGCGCTGATCTTCCAGAACCTGTCGCTGTTTCCGCTGATGAGCGTGCGCGACAACGTGGCCTTCGGGCTGGAGGCGCGCGGCATCGGCAAGGCCGAACGGCGGCGCAGGGCAGACGGGCTGCTGGAGATGGTGGCACTCAGCGGGCAGGGCGACAAGAAGCCGACCGAGCTGTCCGGTGGCCAGCGCCAGCGTGTCGCCATCGCCCGCGCGCTTGCGGTCGAGCCGGCTGTGCTGCTGCTCGACGAGCCGCTGTCGGCCCTCGACCTGAAGCTGCGCCAGCACATGCGCGCGGAACTGAAACAGATCCAGCGCATGACCGGCGTGACCTTCATCTACATCACCCACGACCAGGGCGAGGCGCTGACCATGTCGGACCGCATCGCGGTGATGAACCGGGGACGCATCGTCCAGGTTGCGGGAACCGACGAGATCTACGGCCGGCCGGCCAATCCCTTTGTCGCCACCTTCGTCGGCGAGCAGAACGTGTTCCGCGGCCGCGTGAAGCGGCTGGAAGGCGATACCGTCGCGGTGATCGAGACCGCTGTCGGGCCGGTGCGGGGCATCAACCGTGACGGCCTGCAGAGCGGTGACGACGCGATGATCTTCGTCCGTCCCGAACGCGTCAGCATCGTCGATCCGGAGACCGATGACGGCCAGGGCAACCGGCTGGACGCCGAGATCGAGCGGCGCGACCTGGAGGGACCGTTCATCAACCTGTTCCTGCGCGCGGGCGATGCGCCGCTGGCCCTGCACATGCCGAATGCCGGCGACGCGGGATCCGGCCTCGAAGGCCGCCAGCGCATCGGTTTCGCCTGCGAGGACACGGTGATCATGCGCGCGGGGGAACTGGCCCGTGACTGAGATCGTCCGCATCTACGGCCGGGGCCTGACCGGCCTGTTCCTCGGGCTGGTGGCGTTCTGGATGGCGCTGCTGATCGTCGCGCCGCAGCTCAGCATGATCGACCGCGCCTTCCTCTACCAGGATCGTGGCGGCGAGACGGCGATGCTGGCGCTCGAGATCGACCGGGCCTACCAGCGGGTCTTCCAGATCGACCAGGAACTGGAGCTGCTGCGCGCCGCCGCCGAACCGGACCCCGCGGCCGCACCGTCCGCGGGCGCCGCGCCGTCGGCCGGCTTCGGCCCGTCCGCCATGTCCGGCTTCGGCCCCGGCGCAGGCGCGCCGGAGGTCAGCGCCGACGAGGCAGGGGCGAAGATTGCGGCGCTCGGCCAGGAAAAGCGCCTGCTGCAGGCGAAGATCACCGAACTGGAGGCGCAGGAAACCAACACCAGCGGCGAGGCCGGCATGGAGGAGGTCTATTCGCTGGACAACTTCACCTCGATGAGCGCGGTCCACTTCGAGATATTCCTGGCCACCATCGTCTACGCGTTCTGCGTCACCCTGCTGGCCTTCTGCGCCTGCTATCCGGTCGCCTACGCCGTCGCGAGCTCCGACCGGGAGGGCAAGGTCGCGGTGCTGATGCTGGGCCTTGTCATTCCCTACGCGATCAACGAGCTGCTCAGGATCTTTTCCTGGGTGATGATCCTCGACAAGCAGGGGCTGCTGAACGTCGCCCTGGACACCATCGGCCTGATCGACCTCGACGCCGGCGAGGGCTTCCGCTTCGTCGCCTCCAACGGGGCCGTCTTTGTCGTGATGACCTATGCCTATGTGCTGTTCATGGTCTTCCCGATCTACAACACGATCGAGACCCTGGACCGCAACCAGGTCGAGGCCGCGCGCGACCTCGGCGCCTCCGTCTGGCGCATTCACGCCCGTGTCGTCATCCCCCACGCCAAGCCCGGCATCGCCGTCGGCTCGATCATGACCTTCATGCTGTCGGCCGGCTCCATCGCCGTGCCGGAGATCGTCGGCCGCGGCCTGCATCCGGACTGGTTCAGCCAGGTGATCTACCGCCGCTTCTTCGAGGCGGATTCCTGGAACCAGGGCTCGGCCTATTCGCTGGCCCTGCTGGCCGCCTGCATCGCCTTCATCCTGATCACCATGGCCATCTTCAAGGTCGGCATCCGGGACATCGCGAAATGAGCGCCATCGATCTCGCCCTGACCGGCACCGCCAGCCGTCGTGAACCGCGAGACTGGGCCGGCGTCGTGCTGAACGGCTACCTGGTGGTGTTCTTCGCGTTCCTGTTCCTGCCGCTGCTGTTCATGATGATCGCGGCCTTCAACAGTTCGCCGACACCGTCCGTCACCGACTGGCAGGGCTTTACCCTGGAATGGTTCATCGCGCTGCCGCAGGACACCCGCTTCGTGCAGGGGCTCTGGCATTCGCTGGTGATCGCCGCCGGCGTCATCGTCATCGCCATCCCGCTGGGCCTCGCCGGCGCACTGGTGCTGACCCGGCTGCAGTCCCGCGCGACCACGGCGCTCTATACCCTGCTGGTCTCGCCCATGCTGACACCGGGCATCGTGCTTGGCGCCACCACCATGATCTTCTGGCGCGACATGTTCGGCGTCGAGGCGGGGCTGTTCACCGCCATGGTGGCCCAGGCCTCCTTCATCGCGGCCTATTGCATGCTGATGTTCATGGCCCGGCTGCAGCGCCAGGACCGGGTGCTGGAGGAGGCGGCGCTCGACCTCGGGGCCACACCGCTGTTCATGTTCCGCCGCATCACCCTGCCGTTCCTGCGCCCGACCATGGCAACCGCCGCCGTGCTGTCGTTCCTGCAGTCGATCGAGAACTACAACACCACCTTCTTCGCCATCGGCGGGTCCTGGACCCTGGTGACCGAGATCGGCGCCCGCATGCGCTTCGGCCTGTCACCGGTGATCAACGCCATCGGCTTCATCTTCGTCGCCATCACCATCATTGCCGCCGCCACCTGGGTGTTCTTCATCCGCAAGGGCCGCAAGTCTGTCGGCTGAGCCAGACGAGGGGTGCGGGCGGCACGGATTCGCGGCATGGTCGGCCGATGAGGATCGAATTCCGCTGCCTGCCCGGATATGCCGCGCACCTGCCAGGGCCTGCGCCGGCCACGACCGCATTGCCCGACTGGCTGCGCACCATGCCGGCGGAGGCGGCATCGGCCGTTCTCGGCGGCGCCATGGTCCGCACCCTGAAACAATGCCCGCCGTTCATCGATGCCATGCGCGCCGGTGTGCTGTTCCCGCTGGCCACCGACCTGAGCGTCGACGGCGGAGAGCTGGCGTGGGACTGGGACCTGCCGCGCCATCCGGTCGGCCGCCAGACCCGGGCGCCGGTGGGTGTGCACGTGCCGGAACAGGCCAGCGGCGCGCCCTTCGCCCTGCCGGACAGCCAGTTCGTGGTCAAGTTCACCAACTTCTGGACGATCGGCCTGCCCGAGGGCTGGTCGATGCTGTTCGTGCATCCGCTGAACCGGCTCGACCTGCCGTTCCGCACGCTGGCCGGCGTAGTCGACTGCGATCGCTGGCGCGACGGCTTCGTGCATTTCCCGGCGGTCTGGACCGATCCGGATTTCACCGGCACCCTGCCGGCGGGAACGCCGGTCGCACAGGGAATTCCGTTTCCACGCAATGTACTCGAGCTGGATATTGCCGAAATGGACGAAGCGGGACTCGCCCGCCACGCGGCACTCCAGGACGCGCTGCAGGCCGAGCCCGGGCTCTACCGGCGCGACTATCGCGGCGAATAGAGCCGGGCGGCCGCCAGGCTGAGGCGGCCGCGGGCACCCTGTGTGGCGATCTTCAGCGCGGCAGGCGCGCTGGCCGGATCCCGCGCCACCATCTGCCCGAGCCGGCGTCGGGCCGCATCGACGCGTCCGAGATCGCGTTCGGCCTCGGCCCAGGTCAGCGGATCACGGCCGCCACAGGTTTCCGCCTGCTGCAGCGCGCGAATGGCGCCATCGGCATCACCGGATTTCAGCCGCGCACGGGCGAGGTTGATTCAGCCGTCGCCGTCACGCGGCACGGCGGTGACATAGTCGTCCAGCAGGCGGATGGCCTCGACCAGGCCACCGTGCTCCATCAGCAGCGATGCCAGCTCGAAGCGGGCATTCTGGTGGTCGGCCGACAGGCCGAGCGTCGCGCGCAGCATGGCCTCCGCGCCCTTCAGGTCGCCGCGGCGCCAGAGCACGAGGCCGAGATTGTAGTGGATGCCGGGGTCGCGCGGCTGCAGCGCTAGCAACTGACGGAGCAGTCGCTCGGCCAGCGGCCAGTCGGCGGACCGCAGCGCGTGGTTCAGCGCCTCGATATCGGGCATGCGGGTCATGGCGGCAGGATCGCCGGGGCTGGACGGCGGGGCAAGGCCACGCGCAGAGTGCGCCGCGATTTGCCGCCACGGAGCCGCCCATGACAGTCGACCTGCCCGAACGCGCCGATGTCGTGATCGTCGGTGGCGGCATCGCCGGAACCGCCAGCGCCTATTACCTGGCGCAGCGCGGGCTGACGGTCGTGGTCTGCGAAAAGGGAAGGGTCGGCGGCGAACAGTCGACCCGCAACTGGGGCTTCGTCCGCCAGCAGGGCCGCGATCCGGCCGAGATCCCGCTGATGATGGAATCCAACCGGATCTGGCGCGGGCTGGAGCGGGAGCTGAACGCCGACCTGGAGTGGATCGCCGGTGGCAATTTCCGGGTCTTCCAGACCGAGGCGGAGGCCGCCGAGTTCGAGGGCTGGAAGCGCATCGCCGAGGGGCACGGGCTGGAATGCCGGCTGGTCGGTCAGGCGGAGATGCAGCAGATCGTGCCGGACTCCCGCCTCGGCCACCTGGGCGGCATCTTCACCGCCAGCGACGGCCAGGCCGAACCGCGCAAGGTGATGCCGGCACTGCAGCGCGCGGCGGAGGGCAGGGGCGCGACCTTCATCGAGACCTGCGCCGTCCACCGTATCGAGCGCGCCGCCGGCCGCATCAGCGGTGTGGTGACCGAGCATGGCCCGATTGCCGCGCCCGTGGTCGTGCTGGCGACGGGCGCGTGGTCCAGCCGCATGCTGGCGCACATGGGCCTGCGTTTCCCCCAGGTCTGGATCACCGGCTCGGTCGCGCGCACCACGGCGGCGCCGGTCGTCAGCCATGCCGCCACCTGGTCGGGCGTCGCCTTCCGCCAGCGCCGCGACGGCACGCTCAACATCGCGACCACCTCGTCGGACCACCAGCTGATGGTCGAGAGCCTGCTGTTCGGCCGGGCCTTCCTCGACGACTTCCGCAAGCACGGCCGCGACCTGAATCTCCGCGTCGGCGCGCTCTCGCTCGGCACCATGATGGGCCGCTTCTCCGAGACCGCGCTGCTGTCGGAACTGCAGCGCTTCCGCACCCTGGACCCGAAGCCGAACATGAAGCTGCTGCAATCGGTGCTGGCGCGGGTGAAGGCCGCCGTGCCTGCCTTCGCCGGGGTCGACATCGACTTCGCCTGGGGCGGCCACATCGACATGACACCGGACATGCTGCCAGTGATCGAGGCGCTGGACGATCCGGCCGGGCTGGTGCTGGCGACCGGCTTCTCCGGCCATGGCTTCGGCATGGGGCCCATCGTCGGGCGGCTGGTCAGCGAGATCGTCGCCGATGGCCGGCCCTCCATGGACCTCACGGCCTTCCGATTCGACCGTTTCGCGAAGGGGCGGCTGAAGACCGGCGCGGTGATCTGAGGCCCGGCCTTCCGGCCGCGTTGCTTGAAGAGCCGGGAGCCGGAGCGTATATCGCCCCTGCGGTCGCGTGCGGCCGGACCCGGCACCGTTCCCCGTGCCGGGCTGCGTTTTCCCGGAGAGGACAGGATCATGGGCTATCGCGTTGCGGTCGTCGGCGCCACCGGCAATGTGGGCCGCGAGATGCTGAACATCCTGGACGAGCGCCTGTTCCCGGTCGACGAGATCGTTGCCCTGGCCAGCCGCCGCTCGCTGGGTTCGGAGGTCATGTTCGGCGAGAAGCGCCTGAAGGCGAAGGACCTGGCCGATTTCGACTTCGCGGGCTTCGACATCGCCCTGTTCTCGGCCGGCGCCAAGGTCGCAAAGGAGTTCGCGCCGCGCGCGGCCAAGGCCGGCTGTGTCGTCATCGACAACAGCTCCCACTTCCGCATGGACCCCGACGTGCCGCTGGTCGTGCCGGAGGTGAACGCCGACGCCCTTGCCGGCTATGCGAAGCGCAACATCATCGCCAATCCCAACTGCTCGACCGCGCAGCTTGTCGTGGCGCTGAAGCCGATCCACGACCGCGCCCGCATCCGTCGCGTCGTGGTCTCCACCTACCAGTCGACTTCCGGCGCCGGGCGGGAGGCGATGGACGAACTGTTCAGCCAGACCAAGGGCATCTTCGTCAACCAGGATCCCGAGCCGCAGCATTTCACCAAGCAGATCGCCTTCAACGTCATTCCGCACATCGACATCTTCCTGGAGGACGGCTCAACCAGGGAAGAGTGGAAGATGGCGGCCGAGACCAAGAAGATCCTCGATCCGAAGATCCGCCTGACCGCCACCTGCGTCCGGGTGCCGACCTTTGTCGGCCATGCCGAGGCGGTGAACCTGGAACTGGTTGAGCCGCTGTCGGCCGACGAGGCGCGCGAACTGCTGCGCGAGGCACCGGGCTGCATGGTCGTCGACAACCCCGAAGAGGACCAGTACGTCACGCCCATCGACTGCGTCGGCGACTACGCCACCTTCATCAGCCGGATCCGCGACGACTCCACCGTCGAGAACGGCCTGAACCTCTGGGTGGTCTCCGACAACCTGCGCAAGGGCGCCGCGCTGAACGCCGTGCAGATCGCCGAGACGCTGGGCACCCGCTACCTGAAGAAGGCCGCCTGAGCGGAGATCTGCCAGCCGCCTTGTCCCGGACCTGATCCGGAACCCATTCCGGCCGGACTGAGCCATGGGCCTGGGTCGAGCCCGGAGCGAGAACATCATGCCGATCCCCGGAAGCCCGCAGGGCTGTCCGGGGCCTGAAGACAGACGGTTAAGCCGGCTTCGGCTTCCCGTCGGCTCCCTCGACCGTATCCGCGTCCGAAGTCACCTCGGTGCCGTCCAGGATGGCCGTCTCCGGCGGCGGCGCGGCGTCTTCCGGTTCGGTGTCGGCTGCCGGCACCGGCATGCCGTCGGTTTCGGCCGCTTCCGCCGCCGCATCCTGGCGCGCGGCCAGTTCCGGCGGCAGCGGGGCAGGTTCCTCAGACAGGCCCGGATCGACCTGCGAGACGGTCTGGCCGGCATTGGCGGCCTCGACGAAGGTGCCCCGGGTCTGGGCCGGGATCGCCTGGCGCTGGCGCATGCGGATGAACACGAAGATGGCGAACACGACCTGCACCACCGTGGTGAAGTAGAACAGGCCGGGCGTGCCGAGCTGGGTCATCACGGCGGAAGCGATGACGGGGCCGACCACGGCACCGGCCGCCCAGGTCAGCAGCAGGCCGCTCGCCGCTTCGACGAAGCTCTTGCCCTCGACGAAGTCGTTGGCATGCGCCACGCACAGCGAATAGAGCGGGAAGGCGAACATGCCGAAACCGAAGCCGAGGATCAGCATCACCTCCCGCGAGACGCCGCCGAACAGCGCAAGGCAGAGCCCGGTGACGGCGGCGAGCAGCGAGGCCGCGATGATGATGCGGCGCCGGTCGGTGCGATCCGATGCCTTGCCGAGGGGATACTGGCCGACCGCGCCGGCGATCACCGACACGGCGATGAAGATGGCGGCAAAGCTGGCGTCGCGCCCTTCGCCCTGCACCGCGACCGGGGCAAGCGCCCAGAACGAGCCGTTGGCCACGCCGACCGCGAAGCTGCCGACGAAACCGACCGGCGAGAGCCGCAGCAGGTAGCCGATGCGGATGCCGACATGCTCGATCGGCGCGGGGGTCTCGGTGCGACTGAGCGCGAGGGGCACCGCGGCCCACGAGATCAGGATCGAGGCCAGCAGGAACAGCGGGAAGCCGCCGGGTTCGCCGAAGGCAAGGATGACCTGGCCACCGGCCACCATGGTCAGGTTGATGGCGGTATAGACCGAGAAGACCGTGCCACGCGTCTCGTTGGTCGCCTTCTCGTTCAGCCAGCTCTCGATCACCATGAACAGGATGGCGATGCAGATGCCGGATATCAGGCGCACGATCCACCAGACCACGGGATCGCGGATCAGGGCATGGACCAGCGCCGAGGTCGAGGCGATGGCAACGACCGCGGTGAAGGCGCGGATATGTCCGGCCTGCCGGACCACGATGGCGCCACGCCAGCAGCCGAGCGCGAAGCCGACGAAATAGGCCGAACCCAGGACACCGATGGCAACGGAGCCGAAATTCTCGATCTGCGCCCGCATGGGCAGCAGGGTCGACTGCAGGCCGTTGCCCATCAGCAGCATGGCCATGCTGAACAGCAGGGCCGCGACCGGTGCCAGCGCCTTGATCATCGGGGTGCCTGTCCTTGTCCGGTAGACCGGCACGCAGTGAAGCCCGTCCGGCAGGCCGCTGGCAACCCGTCAGGCTGTGCGCCCGGCCACCACCACCCGGAGCAGAGCGCGGAACCATGTCGGGCCCCGTGTTTCCGGCGTCCGGCCGTTTGACACCGGCAGGGAGCGATGACAGTGATTTGACCGAGCTTGCGGACCCTGTGCCCGATTTGTCCACGCATCCGGCGAAAAGTGTCGGCACGGCGGTTGCTTGTGCGCCAGACTTGGCGATCCGGATGATGTGATTCTGGGAGGATTTTGGTGCGCTGGCTGGTTTTGTTCGCGGTTCTGGTGGCGGGCCTCGCGGTTCACGCCGGCGAACTGCCGCGAAAAGTGATCGCCTTCCATCATCCGAACGATGACGAGATGCGCTTTCACCCGCTGCACACCCTGGCCGAGATGCCGCTGAACTGGCTCGGCCTCGAGATGGAGAACCGCTCGACCGACGAGCCGTTTCCGGAAGAGGCGATCACCGATCCGGAAGTCGCCGGGGTGATCACCTGGTTCGAACAGAACGCCATGTCGCGTCCGCTCGAATATCTCGACTGGGCCGAGCGGATGGTCGATGCCGGCAAGACCTTCGTGATCTTCGGCGATTTCGGCTTCCTGTCCGACGCACAGGGAAACGAGGTCGACCGCCGCCGGGTGAACCGCTTCCTCAACAAGCTGGGCATCGGCATCGGCAGCGACTGGACCGACGTCACCTTCGACACCCGCATCGTCTACCGCGACCCGGACATGTACGACTTCGAGCGGACGATGGGCGGCAAGCTGCCGGCCTACGAGACCTACACGCCCGCGTCACCCGACACGGTCACGCACCTGAAGGTGCGGCGCATGGCGGACGGTTCCGAGAGCCACCTGATGATGACCTCGCCCAATGCCGGCTTCGTCGAGAGCTTCTGGACCCACTACAAGGATCCGGTGTTCTTCAAGACGCAATGGTACGTCAATCCCTTTGCCTTCTTCCGCAAGATCTTCCGGACCGACAGCCGACCGAAGCCCGATGTCACCACGCTCTCGGGCCGGCGCATGTACTTCAGCCACATCGACGGCGACGGCTGGCGCAATGTCTCGCTGGTGGAGGACTACCGGAAGGACCTGGTCTATTCCTCGCGCGTGATCCTTGAGCGGGCGATCGCGCCCTATCCCGACCTGCCGATCACGGTCGGGCCGATCGTCGCCGACCTTGACCCGGCATGGTCGGGCACCGAGAAGGCGCAGCAGATCGCCAGGGAAATCTTCGCGCTGCCCCAGGTCGAGGCCGCCCATCACACCTGGAGCCATCCGTTCGAATGGGCCTTCTTCGAGGACTACACGCCGGAGAAGGAGGCTGCCTTTCTTCGCTTCTACAACATCCACGAGCCGTCCCCGTGGGGCAGGGTCGGAAAGGGCGGCGGCGATGTCGCCTACAACCTGAAGGCGGCCTATGACCAGCCGCGCGGCTTCGGCAGCGAGCCGTTCGACCTGGACAAGGAATTCGGTCCGGCCGCCGACTACGTGCAGCAGTTCCTGCCTGCCGGCAAGCGGGTCGAACTGGTGCTCTGGTCGGGCAATACCTCGCCGACACCGCGGATGATCAAGGCGTCGCGCGATGCGGGACTGTTGAACATCAACGGTGGCGACGCGCGCTATGACCCGGAATACCCGTCGCTGAGCTATGTTCCGCCGGTCGGCCGCATGAATGGTGGCCAGATGCAGATCTTCGCGGCGGCCAGCAACGAGAACACCTACACCGATCTCTGGAGCGACCGCTTCTACGGCTTCCGCGACCTGATCCACACGCTGCGCAACACCGAGAAGCCGCGGCGGCTGAAGCCTGTGAACGTCTACTACCACATGTACACCGGCGAGAAGGAAGCCTCGCTGGCCGCGCTGATCGGCATTCTCGACTGGGCCAGATCCCAGAGGCTGACCCCGGTCACGACCTCCCGGTATGTCCGGATCGCGGAAGGCTTCTACAGCACCCGGTTCGACCAGGTGGGCGAGCGCCACTGGCGCGTGCTGGATCGCGGCGCGCTGCAGACCGTGCGATATGACCATGCCGCGGACCTGGTGGTCGACATGGCCTCGGCAAAGGGCGTGCTTGGCTTCACCCATGTGCAGAACAGCATCTACGTGGCGCTGGATGCGTCGGTGAAGGTGCCGGAGTTCCGCCTGGTCCCGGCAGCGCAGATCGTGCGCCAGCCGCGCCCGTACCTGGTCGACGCACGGTGGGATATCCGGAACCTGAAACTGGCCGGAGGCGGTGCAGCCTTCGAGGCACAGGGATTCGGCGCCGGCGAGATGCAATGGCGCGGTTTCGCGCCCGGACGCTGGCGGGTCGAGGCCAGCCGGAACGGAACGGTGCTCGTCGCCAGGGATGTCACGACCGGGCCGGACGGGCTGCTGACGGCAACGCTTGAGGCGGATGCCGTGGAGCCATTGCTCGTGACCATCCGCCCCGGCGGCGAAGGCTGAGGGAGCCGGAACCGTGCGCGCCATGCAGATATTGCTGGCCATTGTCGTCCTCGGTGCCATCGGGATGAGCTTCCTGCTCGTGCCCGACAGCAAGGACGTCGCCTTGCTGCAGTTGAAGAGCAACAACGTCGAGGCGGCACGCGACAGCCTGCGCGAACAGCTCGAGAGTGGCGACCGGTCCGTCCAGGTGGTGGCCTCGCTGGCCGAGATCGCCGTGCATGACGGCCAGATCGACGAGGCGGTGCGCATCCTGGAGGAATACGTCCGCAACGTGCCGAAGGACATCGCCGCCAAGCGCCGCCTCGCCGAGTATTACCGCTTCGCCCAGCGCCGGAATGACTATGTCGCAACCCTGGCCGAGGTCGTGCAGTTCGACGGTCGACCCGAGGAACGGAAGCTGCTGGTCAACCTCTACCGGTTGCGCGGCGAGCACGAGAAGCTGCGATCGGCCCTGCGCAGCCTGATCGAGCACGGCCTGGGCGATCCGGCGCACTACCTCGAGTCCGCGCAATATGCGGCGGCGTCCGACGATCCGCGCGAGGCGCTGGCGATGCTGGAACGGATGTGGGACCGCTATCCGGACAGCTTCACGCTGCCGTCGGTCCGCCTCTACGCGATGATGGCTGCCGCCTTCGGCTATGGCGACAGGGGCGAAGCCATCGTGCTGAAGTACCGGACGCAGAACGGCAACGAGGCCATCGTGCCGATCATACGCGAGGCCATGGACCGGGGCTACGAGTCCTATGGTGTCACGCTGCTGGCGAGCCTGGAGGGCGAGCTCTACAAGGTGCCGCCGCTGCTGGTGATGTGGGCGCAGCTGCAGATCGCGCTCGACCACGAGACCGTCGCGTTCCAGCGTTTCGTGACGCTGTTCCGGGAAGGCAACCTGCCGGAACTCGCGGTTCCGGTCCTCATCGAGATGGCCCTGCGCGGCCAGGACCTGGGCCTGGTCGAGGAACTGCTGGTCGGTCGCGACATCAGCGGCTTTCCCGAGTACCGGCTGCTGAGTCTGGGCGACGCTGCGGTGCTGAACCGGCGAATCACGCTGCTCGACCAGTTCCTGTCCCAGGCGCCCGGCGGCTTCCGTGCGGCGCGGCCGGCGATGATGGCCAATGTCAATCTCGAACTCGGCAATGTCGACGCGGCGCGCAGGCTGGTTGCGGGCATCGAGCCGGCAACGCTGGGGACGGGCGAGCTGATCCGGCTCGCGCGGGCGCTGATCGGCCTGGGGCAGGGGGATCGCGCCAGCCGCGTGCTGGCTGAGATCGCCGCGCGGCCGGACCTGGACGAGGCAACCGTGAACGCGCTGGCCTCCTTCTACCTGACCACCGGACGCACCGTGGAGGGACTGGCGACCTTCGACCGGCTGCGCCGGCGACAGCCGTCTCCGGCGGTCGAAGGTGGCTGGGCCCGCCTCGCCGCGCTGGCCGGCAAGGACGACGAGCTCGTGGCCTGGCTGGGCCGGGCGCCGGTGCTCGACCGCGACCTGGTGGAGGAACTGGTTTCGCTCGCTGCCTCGAACCGCGCGCCGCGCGCGGCCCTGCTGCTGGCCGAACGGATGTTCCGCGAGCGCCCGGATACGGACGCGCGACGCCTCTACGGGCGGGCGCTGGTGGTGAACGGCCGCGCCGAGCAGGCGTTGCCGATCCTGCAGGACCTGCTGCCCGGCAGTGCGGAGGACGCGGAATCCTGGGTCGAGGCCCTGGTCGCGGCCAATCGCAAGCCCGAGGCGCTGGAGTTCCTGCGCCGGCGGGCGGAGGCGGGACCGCTGCCGGTGCTGATCGCCGACGATTTCATGGCCCTGGCCATCGAACTCGACCGCTCCAGGCTCGCCTATGCCGAGACGCGGCGGCAGGACCCGAAGGCCTTTCCCGGCGACACCATGGCCTCGGTCGCCGAGAACGCGGCCCTCGACGGCGATTTCGAACTGATCGACTGGATGTTGGAAAAGCTCGGGCGGCAGTTCATGGAGACCCGTCCGGTGATGGCGGCGCGGATCGCCATGGCACGCGGCGACAAGGCGGCGGCCCGCGAATGGGTCGGCAAGGCCGAGAAGCTGGCCAACCTGTCCGTTCTCGACCGGCTGGACCTCGCCCGGGTCTATCTCGACCTCGATGAGCCGGCAAAGGCCCTGACCCTGCTGGAACGGCTGGCCGGCGATGCGCAGACGCCGCCATCGGCCATCGGCGATCTCGCGACGCTCTACCTGGAGCTTGGCAAGGCACAGGAGGGTCTGCCGGTGCTGCGCGCGCTGGCGAAGCGCCGGGACGAACTGCTGGTCCGCGAGGGTTGGGCACGGCTGGAGACGAAGGCAGGCAATCCCGCCGACGTGCTGGCCTGGCTGAAGCGGACGGAACGGCCGTCGCGGCAGCTGCTGCTCGATCTCTACTATATCGGTGACGAGCGAAAGGCAGATGACCTGTCGTTCGCGGCCGCGGAGCGACTCCATCGCCTGTTCCCGGGCAACGAGGCCGCCCTGGTCTGGGGCAGGGCACTGACCGCCGCCGGACGCGGCCCGGAGGCCGTCGCGGTCCTGAAGCCGCTGCTGCCGGGCGACCGGGCCATCCGTGCCGCCTACGTGGCCGCCCTGGGCCGCGGCGGCTCGCCCGAGGAACTGCGGCGCTTTGCCGAGGGCATGCTCAAGGATCCCTCACTCGACGCCGAGACGCGCGAGGCGCTGCTGTTCTCCCTGCTCGATGCCGGTGCCGCCGACATCGCCCTGCCGCTGCTGCGCGACCTTGCCAGGTCCGATCCGGCCAAGTGGCAGCCGTCCTACCTCCAGGCATTGCGGCTGGCGAAGGCCGACACCGAGCGCGGCGACGTGATCGCGAAGCTGCTGGATGCCGGTCCGCCGCGCGACCGCCGCGACGCGCTGCTCTATGAACTGCTCGACATCTCGCCGGCGAAGGCGCTGCCCTATCTGGAGCGGACGGCCAGGGCCGAACCATCCGGACCGTGGCCGGCGGCCTACGAGGACGCGCTGGCCAAACTCGGGCGCAATGACAGCCTGGTCGGCTGGCTGGCCACGCGTGCCACGGATCGCGCGCTGCCGCCGGAGGCCCGTCGGGCCGCATCCTTCCGCCTGCTCGACATCGGTGCCAAGCCGCAGGCCGAGACCGGGTTCCGCATGCTGGCGGAAACGGCCCCGCCGGAGTCCCCCGATGTGCGCCAGCTGGTCTATCTCTGGGGGCCACGTCCGCCGCAGCGGGGCATCGCCTGGCTGTCGGGACGCGCGCTCGCCGCCGACGGCGCCGAGAAGGCCGGGTGGCTCGGCCTGCTCAACGATGTCGGCGCCTACACGGAAACCATCGCCGTCGCGGGTGGTACGGAATTCGCCGACGCCACGGACCCGGTGCTGAAACCGCTGGCCGAGGCGATGCTGGTGCGCCGGGAATTCGATGCCCTGGGGCGCCTGCTGGCACCGCTGGTCGATCCGACCGGCGACGAACAGGCCCTGCTGCGGATCGCCGACTGGGCGGCGCAGTCGCTCCAGCGCGATGTCGAGGTGCGGACCTGGGACAAGCTGGTCGCGTCCTACGGCAACGACCCGGAGAAGCTGCTGGCGGCCGGCCGTGCCTTCACATTCGCCGGCCGGGCGCAGCGCGCGGTCGACGCCCTGGACCGGTTCTTCCGGGTCGCCAGCGCCGAACAGCGGGCAGATCACAAGCCCTGGTACTACCAGGGACAGTCGCTGTCGGCATTGAACCGGCCGGTCGAGGCGCGCGAGGCCTATCGCCAGATGCTGGCGCGGATCGACGCGAACAGGGCCGACGATTTCGAATCGCGGCGGATGAAGGCAACCGGGTTGCAGGCCATCGGCGAGGACGAGCAGGCGATCGGGGTCTATGAGCAGCTGCTGGCCGAACGACCCGACGACCGCTCCCTGGTCGCCGACTTCGTCGCACTGCTGATCGAGACGGAACGGTTCGAGCGCGCCGACGCCCTGCTCAGGCAGAACTGACGCCGGCGCGTCCGGTCGGGCTTCAGGCCTTCACATCGACCACGACGCGGCCGCGAACCTTGCCCTCCAGGATCTTCGGCGCCAGTTCGATCACCTTCGACAGCGGCACGACCTCGGTCATCGCCTCCAGCTTTTCCTTCGGCAGGTCGCTGGCGAGACGCGACCAGGCCTCCTGGCGGGCGGCCATGGGGGCGAACACGGAATCGATGCCGGCCAGGGTCACGCCGCGCAGGATGAACGGCAGCACGGTGGTCGGCAGGTCATTGCCACCGGCCAGGCCGCAGGCGGCAACAGCGCCACCGTAGTTGGTCTGGGCCAGCGCATTGGCCAGCGTGGTGGAACCGACGGTGTCGACGACACCGGCCCAGCGCGGCTTCTGGAACGGCTTGCCGGGCGCGGAAAGCTCGGCACGGTCGATGAAGCCGGACGCACCCAGGTCGCGCAGGTAGGCATGGGTCTCGGCGCGTCCCGTGGAGGCAATGACGGTGTAGCCGAGGCGGGCCAGGATCGCGACCGCGACCGACCCGACGCCCCCCGCGGCGCCGGTCACCAGCACGTCCCCGTCGCCCGGCGCCACGCCGTTGCGTTCCAGCGCCAGGATGCACAGCATCGCGGTGTAGCCGGCGGTGCCGATGGCCATGGCCTGCTTCGGATCGATGCCGCCCGGCAGCTTCACCAGCATGTCGGACTTCACGCGCGCCATCTCGGCATAGCCGCCATCATGGCTCTGGCTGAGGCCGTAGCCGTTGACGACGACCTTGTCGCCGGGTTCGAAGCCCTTGTCCTCGGACGAGACCACGGTACCGGCCAGGTCGATGCCGCAGACCATGGGGAAGCGCTCGCAGATCTTGCCCTTGCCGGTGACGGCCAGACCGTCCTTGTAGTTCAGCGTCGACCAGGCCACGTCCACGACGACATTGCCCGCGGAAAGGGTGTCGAGGCTGATCGTGCGGATCTCGCTCTTGTAGCCGGCGTCGGTCCTGTCTGCGACGAGTGCGCGGAATGTGGTGGCCATGGTGCTGATCTCCCCCGGGAAAGACGGAAAGTCCGTTTCCGGCCTTCTAGCAGACGGGGGGGAAGGCGCAAAGCAGGCAGGCGAGGGATGCCTGCGCGCGGATGCCGGGATTCAGAAGAGCTCGATTTCCTCGAGGGTGTCCGGCATGGCGTCCAGATCCTCGTCCGTTTCCTCGCGATGGATCGGCGCCAGGCGGCGACGCAGCGCCTCCAGCCGGATCTCGCGGACCGCATCGATCACGTGCGGCTCGTCGAGCGCGCCGATGGCGCCGCCGGAGGCGATCACCGTACCGATCAGGTGCGACAGCTCGGTCAGCACCTGGGTATGCTCGTCGAACTTCTGCAGTTCGCCGATCGCGGTCTCCCGCTCGGTCGCCTCGGGCGACAGGATGCTGGAGCAGATTTCCGCGATGTCGTCGCTGATCCGCTCGGAAAGCGCCTGCAGTTCGACGGCCATGCCCTGCAGCAGGTCGCGCGACTGCCGGTCGGACCGGTGATGTGCGCCGTCAAAACAGTTCAACGTCACCTCCCTTGTCCGGCGCGATCGTGTCGCGGGCCTGGGTCAGTTCGCGCTTGACCAGATCCTCGTTGCCCGTCGCGGTCAGGTAGAGCACCCGGGCACGCGCCGTTGCGGGATAGAACTGGACACGCCGCGCATGCAGGCCGCGCAGGTCGGTCGAGACCACGTTCAGGTTCTCGTGCTTCACGTAGGACTCGATGAAGTCGGCATTGCGGTGACCGACGCCGCTCATGCCACGCAGCACGTTGCCGCCGCCGAACAGCTTTACCTGCAGCCGGTCCTTGTGGCTGCCACGGCGCAGCATCTCGTTGATGAGCACTTCCATGGCGTGGTTGCCATAGCGCAGTTCGGTCAGGTTGGCGCCGGGACCGCGCGCGCTCGCGGTCTCGCCCGACGTCGGCAGCAGGAAATGGTTCATGCCGCCGATCTTCAGCACCGGATCGTGCACGCAGGCGGCAATGCACGAACCGAGCACGGTCGTCAGCACCAGTTCCGGGTCGCCCGACACGGCCACCTCACCCTGCGTGACCTGGCGCATCCTGCTCCGGGTCGAGGGATTGATGTACTCATGCCCACGTCCGCGGTCTTCCAGCGATGGTGTCCTGCGATCCACGCGTGTGTCCGATCAGCCCAGCTTGCCCACGACGGCCTCGATCTTGGTCTTCAGGACCGAGTTCGAGAACGGCTTGACGATGAAATTGTTGGCGCCCGCCTGAGCGGCCTTCATCACCAGTTCACGGTCGCCACGACCGGTGATCAGGATGAAGGGCGTCTTTCGCAGCGTCTGGTGCGCGCGGATCTTCTGCAGCAGCTCCAGGCCGGTCATGCCGGGCATGTTGTAGTCCGACATCACGACATGGACCGGCCGTCCCTCCAGCGAACTGATCGCCGCGAGACCGTTGGGAACGTCCTCGACCTGGGTGATGCCGATCTGCGCCAGCCCGTAGCGGGCCAGCTGCCGCATGCTCAGCTGGTCGTCGACCACCAGAACTTTCAAGTCCTTTGCCAGGGGCATTGTCGTATCCTTTTCCAGTCTCAGGCCCGGCAGAGGCCAAGTACTTCACGAGAGATGCCGGTCAGGGTCACCTGTCGTTCGATCGCGCCGTTCTCGAATGCCGCGCGCGGCATGCCGTAGACGACGCAGCTGTTCTCGTCCTGCCCGATGGTGTGGCCACCGGACTGGCGGAGCTTCAGCAGCCCTTTCGCACCGTCGCGCCCCATGCCCGTCAGCATCACACCGATGAGCGACGGACCCCGCAGTGCGGCGACCGAGTCCATCATCACATCGACCGACGGGCGATGGCCGGAGACGGTCGGTCCCTCGACCAGCCGCACCACCGGTCCGCGGGCGCCCTGGGTGACTGTCATGTGGCGTTCGCCGCCAGGGGCGATCAGCACCTGGCCGACTTCCAGGCGATCACCGTCCTCGGCTTCCTTCACACGGGGTGCCACGATCTTGTCGAGGCGACGGGCGAAGTTCGGCGTGAACGCTGCCGGCATGTGCTGGGTGATCACCGTCGGCGGGCAGTTGGCCGGAAATCCGGACAGGACCTCGGAGATCGCCTCGACACCGCCGGTCGACGCACCGATGGCGACGACATGGCGCGAGGGATCGTAGCCCTCGAGCGGGTTGTCGGCCCGGCGCGGCGCGCGGGCGCCGTTCAGCGGACGGATGCGGGCGTGGGCGGCGGCGCGGACCTTGCCGGCCAGCTCGCGGACCTGCTCGCGATAGCTCTCGTCGGAGAGGTCCGAGGGCTTCGGCATGAAGTCGACGGCGCCCAGCTCGAGTGCGCGCAGCGTGACCTCGGCGCCCTGTTCGGTCAGGGTCGAGACCATCACCACCGGCATCGGCCGCAGGCGCATCAGCTTCTCCAGGAAGGAGAGGCCGTCCATGCCCGGCATTTCCACGTCCAGCGTGATGACGTCGGGATTGAAGCGCTTGATCTGTTCGCGCGCGTCATGCGGATCGACGGCGGTGCCCACGACCTCGATCTCGGGATCGCTGGACAGCATCCGCTTCAGCACACCCCGGTAGAACGCCGAGTCGTCGACAATGATCGCGCGGATCGACGGTGCCATCATCGGGCACCCCCGGGCACCGGACGGCCGTAGATCGTCTGGCCGCGCAGCACCAGCGACGTGTCGCCGCCGCGCATGGATTCCGAATGACCGATGATCAGCACGCCCTCCGGCGACAGCAGGCGTTCCATCTGGCCGAACAGGCGGGACTGCGTCGTCCGGTCGAAGTAGATGACGACGTTGCGGCAGAAGATGACCTGGAAGGGTCCCTTCATCGGCCAGGCCCCCATCAGGTTCAGCTTGCGCGTGGTGATCATCCGCCGCACTTCCGGGCGGAACATCAGGTTCCCGGCGCGGGCCGGGTCCGCCTGCATGAAGGTGCGGCGCTGTTCCGGCGACAGGCCCGACAGATGGTCCTCCGGATAGGTTCCGGCGTCCGCCTTGGCCAGGGCGTTGTCGTCGATGTCGGTCGCCAGGATCTTGCAGTCCCAGCTGTCGATGTCCGGCACCGCCTCGCGCAACGAGACGGCGATGGTGTAGGGCTCCTGGCCCGTCGAGCAGCCGGCCGACCAGATCCGCACCCGCTTCGAGGGATTGCGGGCCCGGTCGAACATCAGCGGCACCATCTCGCGGCGCAGGAAGTCGAAGTGGTGCGGTTCGCGGAAGAACTTGGTGAAGTTGGTCGTCAGCGCGTTGATCGCCATGGCGATCTCCGCCTCGCCGGCCGGACCGCTGTCCTGCAGGATGTCGCAGTACTGGGCGAAGCTGGTCAACCGCAGCGCGCGCAGCCGGCGGGCCAGGCGGGCATAGACGAGGTCACGCTTGGACGGCGTGAACACGATGCCCGCACGCTCGCGTATCAGCGCCGAAAGATACTCGAACTCCTTGTCGGAGAACGCGAACTCCTTCGGCCTGCCGGCGGCGATCACTTCAGCCATGTCCATGGCGGCGTTCACTTCCGGGATCTGCTCAGGCGGCCGCCAGGTCGGCGCGGCCGATGGTCAGCAGATCGATCTCGATCAGGCTGACGATGCGCTCTTCCTTCGAGATCACGCGGGTGATCATCGGGCGCTCGCCGCTGATGCGTTCCTGCATGGTCAGCGGCTTGATCTCGTCCGGGCCGGCGGTGAGGATATCGGACACCGAGTCCACCAGGATGCCGATCAGCTTCTCGCCGACCTGCAGGATCACCACGACGTGGTTGTTGGTGACGTTGGTGCGGCCCTGGTTGAAGCGGGCGCGGATGTCGATGATCGGGATGATCGTGCCGCGCAGGTTCACGACGCCGAGCACGTCCGGCTCGGAGTTCGGGATCGGGGTCGCCCGGGACCAGACGCGGATCTCGCGCACCGACATGATGTCGACCGCGTATTCCTGGGTATCCACGGTAAAGGCGATGTACTGCCGCACGCCTTCGCCAACGACGGCGTTGTCGGCGCTCTGGAGAAGGTCCGGGGTGGTCCTGGCCATTTGGGTTCTTCCTTTCTGATCAGGCGCAGGCGGCGAGGCGGGCGCCGTATGCGTGTTCGACAAGCTGGGTGACATCGAGGATCAGCGCGACGTCGCCATTGCCCAGGATGGTCGCCGCGGCCACGCCGGGGATTGCCCTGTAGTTCTTCTCGATCGACTTCACGACGACCTGCTGCTCGCCCTTGATCTCGTCGACGACGACGCCGACCTTCGAGCCGTCATCGGCCTCGACCACCAGGATCACGGCCTTGTAGGGGTCGCGCTCGGCCACGGGGTTGTTGAACACCGCGCCCAGGTTGATCAGGTTGATGACCTCGCCGCGCAGGCGCAGTACGTTGCCGGCCCCGACCAGGTTGGTGATGTCGCCCTGCTGCGGGCTCAGGCATTCGACGATGCTGGCGATCGGCAGGATGTAGGTCTCGCTGCCGACGGCAACGAGCATGCCGTCCGTGACAGCCAGCGTCAGCGGCAGGATGAGCTGGAACGTCGAGCCGCGCCCCAGGGTCGAGCGGACAGACACGCGACCGCCCAGTTCCTGGATGTTCCGGCGCACCACGTCCATGCCGACGCCGCGACCGGAGAGGTCGGAGACCGCCTCCTTGGTCGAGAAGCCGGGGCGGAAGATCATGTCCATAATCTCCTCGTCCGACGGATGGTCGTCGGGGCCGACCAGACCGCGTTCGCGGGCCTTGTCGAGCACCTTCACCGGGTCGATGCCACGACCGTCATCGGAAACCTCGATGACGATACGGCCACCCTTCTGCTCGGCGGAGACGCGCAGCGTGCCGGTCTCGGACTTGCCGGCCTTGCGGCGATCCTCGGGACCCTCAAGGCCGTGATCGATGGCGTTGCGGACCATGTGGGTCAGCGGATCGCTGAGGCGCTCGACCACGGTCTTGTCGACCTCGGTCAGCTCGCCCACGGTCTCGAGACGCACCTTCTTCTCGACCCGTTCGGCGACCTCGCGCACCTGTCGCGGCAGGCGCTGGAAGATCGAGCGCATTGGTTGCGCGCGGATCGACATGACATTTTCCTGCAGCGAGCGGGTCTGGTTCATCAGCTCTTCCAGGCCCTGGAACAGGCCGGAATGCTCGCCCTCGGGCAGCTCGCGGACACGCTCGGCCAGCATGGCCTGGATGATGACGATCTCGCCGACCATGTTGACGACGCGGTCGACCTTGTCGAGGCCGACCCGGATCATCGGCGCGGCGGCCGCGGCACCGGCGACGACCGTGTTCCTGTCGTCCTGGGCATCAGCGTGCTGCGGCGCGCGCGGCGCGGCCGACGGCATGGGGACAATGGCGGCCGGCGTTGCGGTTGCGGGTGTCTCGACCTTTCCGTCCGCCTCGACGTGCAGGACCCCGGGGTCCTCGTCGCAGTCGACAGCGGGCTCGGGTTCGGTGACGACAGGCTCCACGACGTCGGCAACGGCCTCTTCAGGTTCCCCGAGGGCTGGCAGTCCGGCGTTCCCGGACATCTCCGGCAACTCGGCCGTGTCCAGCGGCTCGATGGACAGGTCGCAATCGTCGACCACGAAGTCGAACACGTCCTCGATCCGGATCCGCTCGGCGTCGGTGACGAGACGCAGCGTCCAGCCGATATAGGCGGCCTCGGCGTCGATCTCGGCCAGCGCCGGAAGGGCGGTGACGTCGGGAATCACGGTCAGTTCGCCCAGGCGCTTCAGTTCCCGGAACAGCAGCAGCGGCTCGTTCGCACGGCGGAACAGGTCGGCGCGCGGGGCAAAGCGGATGACGAAGCCGGCCGGCGCCGCGGGGGCGGCCGCATCGTCCAGCATGTCGTCGTCCATCGCGATCGGCGTGAAGCCGAATTCCTCTTCCTCGGCCAGCGCCGCGGCAACGTCGGAATCGAGATCCTCGTCGGCCATCGCCGGTGTGAATTCGAGGTCGGCAAAGTCTTCCCCGAGGTCGTCTGCGACAGCCGGAGCGGCATCGGTCGCGACCGGCGCCTCGCCGGCAATCAGCGCCTGCAGGGCCTTCGCGATGGCATCCTCGTGGCCGGCTGCCGGCTCGTGGCCGTCACGCGATCCGGCAACCAGGTCGTTCAGGACGTCCGAGGCCTTCAGCAGGACAGACACCGCGTCGGGCGTCGCCTCGCGGGTGCCTTCCCGCATCATGTCCAGCAGGTTCTCGAAGGTATGGGAAAAGTGGACGAGCCTGTTCAGGCCGAAGGCACCGGCGCCACCCTTGACGGAATGAACCGCACGGAAGATCGCGTTGATCGTCTCCGACGAGGCCGAACCCTCGCTCAGGTCGATCAGATGCGTCTCCATGTCCTCCAGGAGCTCGCTGCACTCCTGGAAGTAGGTTGCCCTGAATTCCTCCAGCCCAGACATGTCTTTCGCCCCCCTTAGCGAGCGACGCGCTCGATGATCTCGGTCAGCCGCTGCGGATCGAACGGCTTCACGATCCAGCCGGTCGCGCCGGCCTCGCGTGCACGTTCACGTTTCTCGCGGCTGGTTTCGGTGGTCAGCACCAGGATGGGGGTCGAGCGGTAGCCGTCGTCGCGCCGGCAGTACTCGATGAAGCCGTAGCCATCCATCTTGGGCATGTTGATGTCGGTGATGATGACATCGAAGCCCTGCTCGTCGAGGACGCGGACGCCATCCTCGCCGTCGATCGCCTGGACCACCTCGTAGCCGGCGGCGGTCAGCGTGTGCAGCAGCATGTCCCGCATCGTGCGGGAGTCATCGACCGTGAGAATACGCTTCATTGGGTCACTCTTTCAGCGATCATGGTCCAGAGTCCGAGGTCGTCGGCGGCCGTGACAAATGCCTCCGACGGGTTGGTGACGTGAATGCCGGGGAAGGTCTGCAGCGCGGACAGCAGGACCTGCGCGCCCGGCGTGTAGAGCCTATCGACCTGGCTCGCGTCGATCTGAAGACCCGGGTCGAGGTCGGCGTGTTCACGCAGTTCGCGTGCGACGTCGCGGGAGATTGCCAGGTCGAGTACGGGGGGAAGCTGGTAAAGGGTCATGGTCATCCACCGTCCGCAGGACGGACATGATCCGGACCATGCCGTGTCAAACTGGAGTGAAATTCTGCCACGCCGATTGATCCCCTGAATTTCTTGCAGCGGTACGGGTCCGCCTGTGTTCTGCCCATCCTTAGGGAGAACGGCTTAATTCGAGGTTAATCGCGCCGAACCCGCCGCCTTGCCGGCGGCACAGGGCTTTGCTAGGGGCAGGGGATGGCTCGACGAACACTGCTGATCGTGGCCCATGCGCCGTCGCCGAATACCCGTCGCCTGCGTGACGCGGTTGTCGCCGGGGCCAGCGATCCCGATATCGACGGCGTGGACGTGCGCAGTCTCGGACCTTTCGATGCCGGACCGGACGACGTCATGGCAGCGGACGGAATCATTCTCGGGACCACGGAAAACCTTGGCTACATGAGCGGCGCGCTGAAGGATTTCTTCGACCGCTGCTACTATCCCTGTCTCGAGGAG
This sequence comes from Pseudomonadota bacterium, assembly GCA_036154895.1. Taxonomy (GTDB): domain Bacteria; phylum Pseudomonadota; class Alphaproteobacteria; order Minwuiales; family Minwuiaceae; genus Minwuia. The sequence continues at coordinate 19,940 of JAYZWD010000047.1, read as the reverse complement.
ACGCAGGGGCGTCCCTGGGGCCTGTTCATCCGCGCCGGACATGACGGAACCGGGACACGGCGCGCGGTGGAGACCATCGTGACCGGCCTGCGTTGGCGCGCGATCGCCGAACCGGTGATCTGTCGCGGCGACTGGGACGAATCGTTCCCGGAGAAGTGCCGGGAACTCGGAATGCTGATGGCCGCCGGACTCGAGGCGGGCGTGTACTGAGACTCCGGCGACAGGGATTCGTCGTCGGTCAGGAGACGGGAACAATTCGCGCGTATCGCTCCACGGCCAAGACCGGTGCTGTCCGCTTCGGCCTGATGTTTGCCTGCGCCCTGTTTCTCGGTGCCTGCACGACGCTGGGACTGGAGGACGAGACCGCATCGGGCAGCCGCGCCGCACTCGGCGCCATCGACTACACGGTCAGCCTGGACGGCCTGCCCCCAGGCGACAACCTGGTCGCTGTCGTCGAGGGCGTGCTGCGGACCTACACCTTGAAGGACCGCAAGGTTGCCTCCGTGGCCGCGCTGGAACGTCGCGCCGAGAACGACCTGCCGGAACTCGAGCGGATCCTGCGTGCCGACGGGTTCTACGACGCGAAGGCAACGGCCGCCGTCAGCGAGGCCGGGGCCATGCCCGAGGTGCGCTTCGAGATCGACGCCGGCCGGCGCTATGCCATCGGCACCGCGGTCGCGGCCTTTGCCCGCGAGGACCCGGCGCTGCCCGATCCGTCGATCCTGGTGACGACGGGACAGCTCACGCCCGGCCGGCCGGCGCGGGGTGACTCCATCGTCAGCGCCGAGGGGCGGGTGGTCGCATGGCTGGTCGACCGCGGCTGGCCCTATGCCCGATTTGCCGAACGGCGAGCCGTGGCACATGCCGAGACCGGCACCATCGATGTCACCTCGACCTTCGAGACCGGCCCGCGCGTCAGCTATGGCGATATCCGGATCGCGGGCGACAGCGATGTCGACGAGTCCTATGTGCGTGGACTGGTGCCGTTCAGGGCCGGAAGACCGGTGTCCCGCAGCGCCCTGGACGACCTGCAGGCGAAGCTCTCCTCGACCGGACTGTTCGAGTCTGTCTCGGTGCGGTTGCCGGCGGAGGAGGAAGTTCAGGGGGACGGGCCGCAGCCCGTCACGGTCACCCTGGCGCCGGCGCGCCATCGCTCGGTCAGCGGCAGCCTGCGGTACGACACCGACCGTGGGCCGGCCGTGCGGCTGGGCTGGCGTCACCGCAACCTGTCCGGCCGCGCCGAGGATTTCCAGACAGGTCTCGATCTCGCCTTCGACGAACAGCGGCTGACCGCCGAACTGGCGCGACCGCGCTACCCGTCCGCGAAATGGACCGCGACCGAGGGCTTCGAGCTCAGGAACACCGTCGACGATGCCTTCGACGAGAAGCTGATCAAGGTCCAGGCCGGCCTGCGCAGGACGATCGGCAGTGGCTGGGTCGTGGGCGGCAGCCTGGAGGGACTGGCGACCATCACGGATTCGGACCTGGAAAGCGACACGGCCTGGCTTGGCGGACTGCCCCTGTTCGCCCGGCTGGACAAGTCCAACGATCCGCTCGACGCCACGCGCGGGTTTCGCGTGAGCCTGGGGGTTGCCCCGTATCTCGGCCTGGTCGATGGCGATCCCAGCAGCTTCGCCATCACCTCGGTCGCCGGATCGACCTACCTGCCCGTGATCGGGGAGGACCGGCTTGTGCTCGCCGCCAAGGGGCGCGTGGCCTCGATCCTGTCACGCAACATCGAGGACGTGCCGCTGAGCCAGCTCTTCTTCGCCGGTGGCGGCGCCTCGGTGCGCGGCTTCGGCTTCCGCTCCATCTCGCCGCGGACCAATGGCGACGAGACCGGTGGCCGTTTCCTGACCGAGGCCGGCCTGGAGGCGCGGCTGAAGCTCTTCGGCGATTTCGGTATCGTCGCCTTCGCGGACGGCGGGCTGGTGGAGGAAGAGCCGTTCCCGAACTTCAAGGAACGCATGTTCGTCGGCGTCGGTGGCGGATTGCGCTACTACAGCCCCGTCGGACCCATCCGCCTCGACATCGCGGTCCCCCTCGGGCCGCGGGCCAGTGACAGCAGCTTCGAATTCTACATCAGTCTCGGGCAGGCCTTCTGATGCGGCGGGTCCGTCGCATCATCCGCTGGCTGGCGCTCGGTCTCGCCGGGCTGGCCGTCCTGCTGGTCGGCACCGTGTTCTGGTTCCTGAACCTGGCCGGCGAGGGCGTCTGGACCGGTGTGCTGCACCTGGCGCTCGACAGCGCCTCGACACCCGGCGAAATGGAATTCGCCGCGTCGCGCTTCCGTCGCGACGATGACGGCGTCATCCGCCTCGGCCACTTCGCCATCGCCGATGCTGATGGCACCTGGCTGTCGCTGGACGAGCTGGAGATCGACCTGGAGCTTGCCGATCTGTTCGGCGGTGCCCTGACCGTCAACCGGCTGGCCGCGGCCCGTATCGAGGTCGCCCGGGAACCCCTGGCCGGTCCCGACACCGAACCGGAACCCGAGTCCGCCGACGGTCCGCTGCTGGAAAGCTTCGCCTGGCCCCGCGCGCCGCTGCCGGTGCGGCTTGGAGACCTGTCGATCAGGCAGGTCGTGCTGGGCCCGGGGCTGGTGCCGGAACCGTTGACCTTCTCGGTTGCGGGCGCGCTGGCCGATCACGACACCACGCAGAGACTGCGCCTCGACCTCGTGCCCGACGTGCCGGGCGGAGGCGAGATCCGGGCCGACCTGGGCGTGGATTTCGCTGGCCGTGCCTCCCGCATCGCCGTGCGTGCCGACCTGCCCGTGCTGACACCGATGGCCGAGGCGCTGCAGATTGCCGGTACCAACCGCATACACCTGAACGTCAATGGCGGCGGGCCGTTCGGTGGCGCGCGGATCGATGTCGACGCGGGTGTGCAGTCGGTCGCCGACCTGGCCGCGACCCTGAACCTCCGCGCCGATCCGGCGACCGGCTGGACTGTCGGTCTCGACGCCCTGGTCAACGCGATTGCCGGCGGGCCGGTCCCGGTCGAAATCACCGGCCAGACCATTGCCTTGCATCTGCAGGCATCGGGACCGGACGAGACCCGCGCGACGCTGGATGCGCTCGGCCTCGACCTTGACGGCATCTCGCTGGTCGCCAGCGGGCACTACGATCTGGCAGCCGACGACCTGGCGCTGCAACTCGACGGGCGCGTCGCACCGGACGCGCCGGCACTGGCGCTGGCCGAGGGCGTCGGCTTCGATGCCGCGCGCATCACAGGCAGTCTCAAGGGCGGCATCGACGATCTGCAGGCCGAACTGGCGGCCCGTGTCGATGGCCTGGCCGCGCCGGGTGCGGGCGCAGGTTCGGTCGATCTGGGCGTCATCTCGCGGATCCGGGGCGAGACCATTTCCGGACGACTTGACCTGGTGCTGGACGGACCCTCGCTGGGTGATCCGGGCCTGGATGCGCTCGTCGGCGCGCGGCCAACGCTCGGGACCCGTTTCGAGGTCTTGCCCGACCGCGTCACCCTGACCGAGATCGCCCTGCAGGCGGCTGCGCTGACCCTGACCGGCACTGCGGCGACAACCTTGCCCGAACCGGCACTCGATGCCGACCTGCTGCTGTCGGTGCCGGACCTGTCGACCGTCGCCGATTTGCGTTCCGTGGTGCGGGCGGGCGGGGGACAGGTTGAAATCCGCGCGCAGGCGCTGACGCCCGACGATGGCGGGCGCCTGACGCTGGCCGGACGGTTCGCGGACCTGGCATTCGTCGAGCCGGCAGTACGGGGACTAGTCGGCAATGCGATGACCCTCAACGCCGAACTCTCGCCCCGGAACGGCGGCGGCGCGGTACTGGCAAGGCTGTCGACCGCGGCCGGGCCGGACCTGATGGCCGACCTGTCGATCAGCGCCGACGGCGGTGCCACAGGCACCTATCGCGTCAACCTGCCGAAGCTGCCGGCCGGACTGCTGCCGCCGGACATCGCGGCGACCGGTCCGCTGCAGCTCGACGGAAGCCTGAGCGGCAGCGCCGAAGCACCTGCTACCAAAGGCAGATTGCGCCTGCCAAAGGTAGTCGTGGCGGGAATCGAGATCGCCGGCGCGACGCTTGGCTATGACGTCACCAACCTGGCCGAGGCGCCTGCGGGACGTCTCGACCTCGGCGCAAGACTGAACGGCGCGGACCTGCTGCTGGGCAGTCGCTTCGCCCTGACCGAGGACTTCGATCGCCTGCAGGTCAGCGAGACCCGGCTGACGCTGGCCGGCGCGCGGCTGGACGCCAGCGCGGATGCGCGCCTCTCGGCGGCGACCTACCGGGCGCAGGCGGAACTCGACCTGCCACAGGCGGGACCGCTTGCCGGGCTGTTCGGTGTCCCGGTCGACGGCGCGGTGACGGCCAATGTCGACCTCGCGCCCGCCGGCCGGGCCCACGACGCGACGCTGCGGCTCACCATCAGCAACCTTGCCGCCGCCGACGCGGTCCAGGTCGCCGGTGTCGATCTGGACGTGACCCTGTCCGACGTGACCGGCGGCAGCCCCGGCCTGGGCGGCAGCCTGACGATCGCCGACGTCGTGGCGGATGGCGCCACCATCGACAGCATCGTGGCGCGGCTGGGCGGCACGGCGATGGCCCCGACCGTGGAGATCGATTCCCGGGCCAGTGTCCCTGTCGAGGCCCGCGTGACGCTCGCCGCCAGCGCCGACCTGGAGAACCCGGACGGACCGGCCGTCACCGTCTCGCGCGTGGACTTCGCCGGTCTGGGCCAGACAGCCGCCACGACGGCGCCGTTCACACTGATTGCCGGCGAAACCCTGACACTGGAGGGGCTGCGGATCGGCAGCAGCCTGGGCGCGACGCTCGCAGCCGATGCGAGCTACGGCCCGGACGCCATCCGCTCGGATATCAGCCTCGCCGGCGTTCACCTCGAACGGGTCGGCCAGATCGCCGGTATCGTCGGGCTGGGCGGCGTGGTTGACGCAATCATCCGTGTCGATACCGATGCGCCGGACCGGGTCAGGGCCGAGGTTCGGGCCGCCGGCGTCACCCTGCCGGACGTTCCGCGCGACAAGACCTTCGATCTCGGCGCCAACCTCTCCTGGGACGGCAGCAATGCCGGCGGACGCCTCGTGCTGAGCGGCCCGTTCAGTCAGCCGCTGGAGGCCGGCTTCACTGCGGCGCTGCCCACCGGACCCGACGGCCTGCTGCCGGAACCGCAGGACGACGCCCCGCTTGGTGCCAGCGTCGACTGGGCCGGCGAACTGTCGGAGGTGATGGCACTGCTGCCGGAGGGTGATCACCTGCTGTCGGGTGCGGCCCGCATTGCCGTCGCCGCGACCGGCACCGTCGGGTCGCCGGTGATCCAGGGGACCGTCGCCGTCGACAATGGCCGCTACGAGAACCTGCTGACCGGGACGATCCTGCAGTCCATTGGACTGAAGGCCGGCTTCGACCAGGACGGTACGGGGACGGTCGACCTCAGCGCGACCGACCTGTCCGGCGGCACGGTAAACGGCGGCGGCTCGGTCCGCACCGGCGGCGACAACCCCGGTGGCACGGTCCGGATCGACATGGCGAACCTGCATGCCGTGCTGCGCGACGAGGCCCGCGTGGTGCTGTCGGGTCAGACCACGGTCGACTGGGACGGCAAGCTGGTCAGCGTCACCAACCGCACCACGGTGAACGACGCGGAACTGCGTCTGATCGAGGATGTGCTGCCGCCCGACGTGGTGGCGATCGACCTCGCCGACGATACGGAGAAACCGGCCGAAGAGGTGGCGGCCGAACCGAAGGACGACCTGCCGGTGAAGCTGGACGTGGTCGTCGACATTCCCGGACGCTTCTTCGTCCGGGGCAGGGGCCTCGAGTCCGAATGGGGCGGCAGGGTCAGCGTCACCGGCATGCTGCCGTCACCGGCCGTCGATGCCGACCTGAAGGTGTTGCGCGGGCAGCTTTCCCTGCTGGGCAAGGACTTCACCGTTTCCAGGGGCACGATCGCGCTGGCCGGCGGACGGCCGCTGTTCGACATCCGGCTCGAGCGCGAGACCGCTGACCTGACCGGCATCATCGCCATCGCCGGATCGGCCTCGGCGCCGAAGCTGACCTTCTCGTCGGTGCCGGAACTGCCGTCGGACGAGGTGCTGCCCCGGCTGTTCTTCGACAAGTCGGCGCAGTCGCTGTCGGCCGTCGAGGCGGTGCAGCTCGCCCAGGGCCTGCGCACGCTGTCCAGCGGGGACAGGGGCATCACCGACCGCATCCGCGATACCGTCGGGCTCGACGTGCTGCGGGTGGAGGAGGGATCGACGCCCGATTCCACCGGTGCCGTGTCGGTCGGGCGCTATGTCCGCGACGGCGTCTATGTCGGCGCGAAGCAGTCGCTGGATTCGGACGAGGGCGGCGTGGTGGTGGAGATCGACCTGCTGCCGAACCTGAAGGTCGATGCCGAGGTCGGCCGGACCGGCCAGGGCAGCACCGGCATCACCTGGGAACGGCGATACTGATGCTGCCTGTTGCCACCATGCAGGCGGGAGCCGGGAACCAGGGGTCGGCGTTCCCAGATTCACCCTGGCCATGAACCAGAGTCCATTCCGCCAGAAGCCAGGCCAAGGGCTATGGCGTTCGCCCGAGCGAGCGCCCGTCTTCTCGTCCCGGACTTGATCCGGGACCCATTCCGTCAGATTGGAGTCGTGCGCTCCGGGTCGAGCCCGGAGCGCATGCATCGCGTGAGGTCCCGGATACCGCTCCGCGGTTCCGGGAAACGCCAATATTGCCAATGTCGTTCCCCGGAAGCCCGCAGGGCTGTCCGGGGTCCGGGGCCACGTTCAGACGGTCGCGACCGGCGTCGACGGGCTGCCCACCGCGCCCGGCAGACGGAGCGGCGGGGCGGTCAGCAGGAAGCGATTGCGGCCGTTGGCGCGCAGCCAGTCCGCCAGTTCCGACAGGAACCAGATCTCGGCCAGCGGCACGCCCAGCTTGAACAGGCAGTGATGGTGCAGCGGCAGGGCCGGGCGGTCGCCTTCCTGCGGCCGCGCCGGGAAACCCTCGACGGCGTAGTTGTCGGCGATCAGCACCGCCGCGCCGCTGTCGGTGATCCACTGCAGCAGCTTCTCGTCGCGGCCATCCAGCACGGCGCAGATGTTCTCCACCCGCTCGTGGTCCGGATTGCCGCCCATGGCCAGCAGTTCGTCGGCGAAGCCGGTACGGAAGACCACCATGTCACCCGTTTCGACCTCGACCCTGTCGGCCTCCATGATCCGCATCAGCGTGTCATAGCCGACGAAGACGCGGTCGCGCCCGACATGCGCCTCGAGGTCGATCATCACGCCACGACCCTGCATGCCGTGACGGGCAAAGTTCTCGATGCCGAGACGCTGCGCCCCGAAGGCCTCGTGCGCATGCTCGCCGTCATAGGACTTCGGACCGACGATGTGCTCACCGGCGCGGTAGCCATTGTAGTAGACCTTCTCGGCCACACCGTCGCCGTCGGCATCGAACAGCGAGCCGACATGGGCAAACGAGTCCCACTGCGTCGAGTACTGCAGCCAGATCTGCACCGAGTCGTCGCTGACCACGTCGGTGTTCTGGCCGTCGATCTTCCGCAGCGGATAGTTCATGTAGGGATCGTCGCCCCGCATGGTCGGCGCCCGGCGCGGCGGAAAGCGGCGCGGATTCAGGACGTTGCCGCCCGGATAATCCAGCGGCAGGCTGAGGCAGAAGGTGATGCCCTCCTTCACCTCGGCGATGCCCTGCAGCACCTTTTCCTTGGTGATGAGATTGACGCGGCCGAGCTGGTCGTCGGGGCCGAAATCGCCCCAGGTTGACCCGTCCGGCCGCCGTTTCCAGCGGCTGTCGGTCATGCTGTCGCTCCTGTCGAGTAAGTGGCGCTCAGCGACCGGTGAACTTCGGCGCGCGGCGCTGCACGAAATGGGCGACGCCTTCCTTGAAGTCCTCGGAATCGAAGCTGCCCGGCATCTCCGAGTTGGCGATCAGGATCGCCTCCTCCAGCGACTGCAGCATGGCGCGGTAGACCTGCGTCTTCATCACCCGGATCGAGCGCGGCGAGACCAGCGTCGCCATCTCGGCGGCATAGGCGCGGGTGAAGTCCATCAGCTCCGGCAGCGGCACCACCTTGTTGACCAGGCCCATGTCCTTCGCCTCGTCGGCGGTGATCTTGCGGCCCGACAGCAGCAGGTCCAGGGCGTTGGCGTGGCCGACCAGGGTCGGCAGCATCCAGGAGATGCCATGCTCTGCGATCAGGCCGCGGCGGGAAAAGGCGGTGGTGAAGACCGCCGCGTCGGCGGCGAACCGCACGTCGCAGAACAGCGAGATGACCATGCCCAGGCCCGCGCAGGGACCGTTGATCGCGGCGATCACCGGCTTCGGGATGGTCGGCAGCCAGGAGTAGCGCTGGGCGAAGTCGCTCGGCAGCGAGAGGCCGCCGGGCATGGCGTTGTCGACCGCCGAGACCGAGGCGATACGGCCACGCATGGAGGCGGTCTCGTCCTGGATATCGCCCAGCAGGTTCATGTCGGCGCCGGCGCAGAAGCCGCGGCCGGCACCGGTGAGGATGATGGCCCGGACGGAGTCGTCCTGGCTTGCCTCGGTCATCGCCGCCCGGACCTCGCCGTCCATGTGGCGGGTCCAGGCGTTCAGCTGCGCCGGACGGTTCAGCGTCACTGTCGCGACGCCGTTGTCCACGCCATAGGTGATTTCGGAATAGCTCATCTCTGTCCTCCCCGGAGTTGTGGCCCTAGAGTAGCCGCAAGCCATGCTCAGGGGGAGGGCACGCATGACAGGGGCGATCCGAGCGTTTCGCGTGGATGTACCGCAGGCCGAGATCGATGATCTGCGGCTGCGACTGGCCGAAACGCGCTGGCCGCGCGAGGAACCGGTCGATGCCGGCTGGACCTACGGCGCCAACATGGCCTACGTGCGGGAGCTCTGCACGTACTGGGCCGACGGCTTCGACTGGCGCGCGCTGGAAACAAGGATCAATGCCCGCGAGAACCTGATCGTCACGGTCGAGGGGCAGGACATTCACGTCATGCGGGTGAAGGCGAAGGGCGGCAAGGGAACGCCGCTGCTGCTGACCCACGGCTGGCCCGGCTCGTTCCTGGAATTCATCGACGTCGTCGACCGGTTGTCCGAGCGCTTCGAGGTCATCGTGCCCAGCCTGCCCGGATACGGCTTCTCGGCGGCCCCGAAGAAGCCCATCGACTGCCGCGAGGTCGCGCGGCTCTGGCGGCACATGATGGTCGATCACCTGGGCTATCCGTCCTTCATCGCACAGGGCGGTGACTGGGGTTGCCTGGTGACGTCATGGCTCGGGCTTGCCCATGGCGACGTCTGCAAGGCCATCCACCAGAACATGTGGATCATGCGCCCGAACCGTGCCGAGGGCGATCCGCCCTACGACGCGGAGGAAATCGCCTGGCTGGAGCGCCGCAAGGAACTCACGCGTTTCGAGACGGCCTACCAGGCCATCCAGTCGACCAAGTTCCAGACACTGGCCTACGGCCTGACCGATTCGCCGACCGGGCTCGCGGCCTGGATCACCGAGAAGTTCCACGGCTGGGGTGACACCCGTGGCGATGTCGAGAGCCGGTTCTCCAAGGACCGCCTGCTCGCCAACATCGCCCTCTACTGGTTCACCGGCTCCATCAACAGCTCGACCTGGATGTACCGCTCCATCGTCGAGAGCGACAATTTCCAGCCCCCGAAGGGCCAGCGGATCACGGTTCCGGTCGGCGTCGCGCATTTCCCCGGCGACGTCTTCGCCACGCCGCCCCGGCAGTGGGTGGAGCGCTTCGCCAACGTGGTGCACTGGACCACCATGCCGGCCGGCGGGCATTTCGCGGCGATGGAAGAACCCGACGCATTCGTCGAGGATGTGGGCGTGTTCGCCGACCTGATCGGAGCCTGAGATGAGCAACGCCGGCCACAACCTGCACATTGACGGTGATCGCCTGTGGCAGAGCCTGATGGACATGGCGAAGATCGGCGCGACCGAGAAGGGCGGCAACTGCCGGCTGGCGCTGACCGACCTGGACCGGGAGGCCCGCGACCTGTTCGTGTCGTGGTGCAGGGCGGCCGGATGCACTGTCCGCGTCGACCGCATGGGCAACATCTTTGCCCGACGTGCGGGCGCACGGGATGACCTGCACCCGGTGGTGACCGGCAGCCACCTCGATACCCAGCCGACCGGCGGCCGCTTCGACGGCGTCTTCGGTGTGCTGGCCGGGCTGGAGGTGATCCGGGCCATGAACGACATGGACATCGTCACCGAGCACCCGGTCGAGGTCGCGGTCTGGACCAACGAGGAGGGCTCGCGCTTCGCCCCGGCCATGGTCGCCTCCGGCGTCTTCGCCGGGGCCTTCGATCTCGACTATGGCCTCGGCCGTGCCGACGGCGCCGGCCGGACCATCGGCGAGGAACTGGCCCGCATCGGCTATGCCGGGGAGGACGAGGTCGGCAAGCCGGTGCATGCCTTCTTCGAGACCCATATCGAGCAGGGCCCGATCCTGGAGGCCGAGGACACGACCATCGGCATCGTCACCGGCGCACAGGGCCAGCGCTGGTACGAACTGAACATCACCGGCCAGGAAAGCCATGCCGGCCCGACGCCGATGACCCGGCGCAGGGATGCGCTGGTCGCCGCCGCACGTGTCGTGGAACTGGTCAACCGCACGGGTCTCGACCACGGACCGGACGGCTGCGCCACCGTGGGCATGCTGGAGGTGCATCCCAACTCCCGCAACGTCATCCCGGGCAGGGTCTTCATGACCATCGACTTCCGCCATCCGCAGGCGGAGCAACTGCTGTCGATGGACCGGCAGATGCGCGAGGGCGTCGCCGGGATCGCGGAGCGGAGCGACGTCGGGATCGAGATCGAGGAGATCTGGCATTCCCCGCCGGTGCACTTCGATACCGCCTGCGTGGACAGCGTGCGCCGGGCCGCTTCGGACCTTGGCTTCTCCACCCGCGAGATCGTCTCCGGTGCCGGCCATGATGCCTGCTACGTCGCCCGCGTGGCGCCGACCGCGATGATCTTCATTCCCTGCATCGGCGGCATCAGCCACAACGAGATCGAGGACGCGAAGCCCGAATGGGTGCATGCCGGCGGCGAAGTCCTGCTCCGCGCGGTACTGGAACGCGCCGGCCGCGTGGTCTGAACCCCGTCTCGCACACGGCCGCCATTCGCCAAATTGTCTTCCGATTCCGGCAGAACGGCTTTTGAATGGTACTCGCAGGTATGCCAAGGTACCTGACCGTAAGCCGGGCGCAGAATCCCGGCCGGGACAATCACCGGGGCAACACCCGGTGGCCACAGGGGGACTATCGATGCGATCCGGAATGCGGGACGAGATCGCGCGGCTGAAGCGCGAACGGATCCTGGAGGCGGCACGGCAGCTGTTCTTCGAGCGGGGATACCAGGGGACCACGCTCGATCAGGTGGCGAAGCAGCTTGAAGTCACGAAGCCCTTTATCTACAGCCACTTCGAGAACAAAGCTGAACTTCTGGGTGCAATCTGCGAGCGCGGCACGCGCGCCAGCCTGGAGACCGTGACAGCGGCCAGCGAGCGGGACGGGGCGCCGATCGAGCGGCTGATCTGGACCATCCGGGAATTCGTGCTGCTGATGACCCGCTACCAGGCCAATGTCGCGGTCTATTTCCGCGAGGACAAGTACCTGCCCAAGGCCGTCAGCACCCGCATCGACACCATGCGGGCCGAGATCGACCAGCGCCTGGGCGACCTGATCCGGGAAGGTGTTGCCGCCGGCCAGTTCCATGTCTCCGACATCCGCCTTGCCACGCTCGCGCTCGGCGGCATGGTCTGGTGGATGTTCACCTGGTACCGCCAGAGCGGCCGTCTCTCGGACGAACGGCTCGCCGACCTTATGGTCGAGCACGGCCTGCAGATGCTGGGCGCGTCTGCAGGCGGTATGGCGGCCGCCGCAGCCGACTGACCGGAGCTTTCAGCGTATCGAACCTCGGGGGAGGGAGTATGACAACCTATCCGGCCTATGACTGGATCGCGCACCACGCGGTGACCCAGCCTTCGGCGCTTGCCTGCGTCGACCTGCATTCGGGGCGCCGGTTCACCTATGTGCAGATGAACGCCCGCGTCGACGCCTGCTCAAACTGGCTGCGCAGCCTCGGTGTCGGCAAGGGCGACCGCGTGGCCATGCTGGCCCACAACACCAGCGACCATTTCGAGGTCCAGTTCGCCTGCCGTCGGATCGGCGCGATCTTCCTGCCGCTCAACTGGCGCCTGGCTGTTCCTGAACTGGAGTTCATCGTCGGCGATGCCGAACCGAAAGTGCTGATCGCCGGTGCCGAATTCCGTGACCAGGCGCCGACCATCGCCCGGACGGTCGGCACCCCGCACCTGGCGGGAACGGCCGACGGCGCCGACAGCGACTACGAGCGCGCGCTGTCACGCAGCACCGGCAAGGCCGCCATCGAACCGCTGACCCACGACGACACGTGGGAGCTGGTCTACACCTCCGGTACCACGGGACGACCCAAGGGCGCGCGGATCACCCACGGCCAGACCGTGTTCAACGGCATCAATTCCGGCATGAAGAGCGAGGTCACCAGCCGCTCGGTCGGACTGACCTTCCTGCCGCTGTTCCATGTTGGCGGCCTGCAGCTCTATGCCAATGTCAATTTCCATCTCGGCGCGACAAGCGTGGTGATGCGGACCTTCGACCCGCAGCATTTCCTCGACCTGCTGTCGGACCCGGAACTGGGCATCACGCATGCGTTCGGTGTGCCGACGAACTTCCTGTTCGCAAGTCAGCTCGAGAGCTTCGCGAAGGCCGACCTGTCGCGGCTTGTGACCATCGGAATCGGCGGCGCCGCTGCGCCGCAGGCCTTGCTGGAGACCTATGCGGATCGCGGCATCCTGTTGCAGAACGGCTGGGGCATGACCGAGACCTGCACCATGGGGACGTTGCTGAGCAAGGAGCGCGCGCTGGACAAGATCGGCTCGACGGGACAGGCGGTGATGCATACGTCGATCCGGATTGTCGACTCGGAAGGCAACGATCTGCCCACGGACGAAACGGGAGAGCTCTGGATCAAGGGGCCGACGATCACGCCGGGCTACTGGAATCGTCCCGATGCCAACCGGGACTCGTTTACCGATGGCTGGTTCCACACCGGTGATGCCGCGCGGATGGACGAGGAAGGCTTCGTCTACATCGTCGACCGCTACAAGGACATGTACATCTCGGGCGGCGAGAACGTCTACCCGGCCGAGGTCGAGAACGTGATCTACCAGCTCGACGGCATCACCGAGGCCGCCGTGGTCGGCGTGCCGGACGACCGCTGGGGCGAGGTGGGGCGTGCCTTCGTTGTCCGCAAGCCGGGCACCAACCTGACCGAGGAAGCGATCATCGGCCATTGTGCCGACAATCTCGCGAAGTTCAAGGTGCCAAAGACGGTGCGCTTCCTGGCCGAACTGCCGCACAACGCCACCGGAAAGATCACCAAGCACATGCTGCCGAAGGACTGAGGGGCCGGGGAGCGCGAGCCGGGGCTCAGCCGCCGGCCTGTGCCGCGTCCTCGATGATGAAGCTGGCACGCGCCTCGCCGCGCCAGTGATCCAGCCGCAAGTGCCCGGCGAGGTGCATCGGCATGCCGTTGCGCGAGGCGCCCAGCAGCGCCGCGCCCAGCGGCGTGTCCGTCGACCGGAAGGCGATGGCCGAGGCGCGGCCGCCGGCCTTGCCGGACAGGATCACCCGGACATGGGACTCGCCCACGATGTCGGCCTTGACCAGCCGCGCATCGGCGATGGCGAGGCGTGGCTCGGGATTGCCGGCGCCCCAGGGCCCGGCCTCGCCCAGCCGCGCGGCGAGGTCAGTGGTGATGCCCTGTACGGCGACGGCACCGTCGATGCTCAGCGATGCGTCCAACCGCGCCGCGGCGACCTGCGGTGCAAGCCGTTCCTCCATGAAGGCCGTGAAATCCTCGAGGCGGTCCTCGGCGACCGTGATACCGGCCGCCATGGCGTGGCCGCCCCCGTTGACCAGCAGCCCGGCCTGCCTTGCCGCGGTCACCGCCGCGCCCAGGTCGACGCCGGAGACCGAACGTCCCGATCCCTTGCCGATGCCGTTCTCCAGGCTGACCACGAAGGCCGGTCGATGCAGGCGATCCTTCAGGCGCCCGGCGACGATACCGATCACGCCAGGATGCCAGCCGGTATCGGCGACCACCGCAACCGCCCGGTTGTCCAGCCGGTCGGCCCGGACAAGGGCTTCCTCCAGCACCGCGGCCTCGATCCGCTGGCGCTCGGCGTTCAGGCGGTCCAGTTCCTCGGCGATGCCGCGGGCCTCGTCCGGATCGTCGGTGGTGAGCAGGCGCGTGCCGAGGTCGGCCTTGCCGACGCGACCACCGGCATTGATGCGCGGCCCGAGCTGGAAGCCGGCCGCATAGGTGCCGGGCGGGCCGGATACGCGGGCAATGTCGGCCAGCGTGGTCATGCCAAGGGCCCGGCGCTGGCCCATGACCTTCAGGCCCTGCGCCACCAGGGCGCGGTTCAGGCCGACCAGCGGGACCACGTCGCAGACCGTGCCGAGCGCCACGAGATCCAGCAGGCCCATCAGGTCCGGCTCGCGCCGGTCCGCACCGAACCAGCCGACGCGGCGCAGTTCGCGGTTCACGGCAACGGCCAGCATGAAGGCCATGCCGACCGCGGCCAGATAGCCGTGGCCGCTCTCGCAGTCGAGCCGGTTGGGATTGACCACGGCCTCGACCGCCGGCAGGCGATCCTCGGCCAGGTGATGATCCAGCACGACGAGGCGGATGTCCTGCGCCGCCGCGGCGTCGAGCACATCGAAGGCGGTGGTCCCGCAGTCGACGGTGATGATCGCGCCGGCACCGGCCGCATGCAGTTTCTCGAGTGCCGGCAGGTTGGGGCCGTAGCCCTCGGTGATCCGGTCGGGGATATGCCAGACGGTGTCGCCGCCGGCCGCGCGGATGAAGCGGGTCAGCAGTGACGTGGACGTCGCACCGTCGACATCGTAGTCGCCCAGGATGCCCACCGGCCGGCCGGCGCGAATACACCCTGCGACCAGTGCCGCCGCGCGGTCCATGTCGCGAAAGCGCGACGGATCGGGCAGCAGGTCGCGCAGGCGCGGATTCAGGAAGCCTTCCGCGGCCTCCAGGTCGATGCCGCGATTGGCCAGCACCTCGGCGATGATGTCGGGCACGTCGAGGCGCTGCACCAGTGCCCGCACCAGGCGCGGGTCACGGGCCGCCGCGCCCGCGCGCCAGCGGCGTCCCAGCACGGACTTCCGGACGTCGAGAAACGCCGCTTCGTTCGTGCCGGGAACCGTCACGCCTCAGCCGGCGATGCGGCGACGGCCCTCGATGCGACGGACCGTGCCGGTCCGGGAGCGCATGACGACCGAGTCGGTGATGATCACGCCGCCCGTGCGACGCACGCCGCGCAGCATGCCGCCGGTGGTCACGCCGGTGGCGGTGAAGATCACGTCACCGGCCGCCAGTTCCTCCATGGCGTACTTGCGGGCGAGGTCGGTGATGCCGATGCGGTGGGCGCGGTCCTTCTCGTCGGCATTGCGGAACACCAGCCGGCCCTGCATCTGGCCACCGACACAGCGCAGCGCGGCCGCCGCCAGCACGCCTTCGGGCGCGCCGCCGGTACCGACATAGAGGTCGACACCGGTTTCCGGGTCGGTGGTCGCGATCACGCCGGCAATGTCGCCGTCGGGGATCAGCTGGATGCGCGCGCCGGCCGCACGGGCCTCACGGATGATGTCCTGGTGACGCGGGCGGTCCAGGATACAGACCGTCAGGTCCGAGATGGCGCAGCGCTTCGCCTCGGCCAGGCTGGTCAGGTTCTCGGTCACGGTGCGGTCCAGGTCGACCACGCCCTCGGGCAGCCCGCCACCGACGGCGATCTTGTCCATGTAGACGTCCGGCGCGTTCAGCAGCTTGCCCTTCTCGGACAGCGCCATCACCGACAGGGAGCCGGGCGCGGCCTTCGCCGTGATCGTGGTGCCCTCCAGTGGGTCGAGCGCGATGTCGACCTCGGGCCCTTCGCCTACACCGACCTCCTCGCCGATATAGAGCATCGGCGCCTCGTCGCGCTCGCCTTCGCCGATCACGACGGTTCCCCGGATGTACAGGCCGTTCAGCGCGCGGCGCATGGCGTCGACCGCGGCCTGGTCGGCGGCCTTCTCGTTGCCCATGCCGATCCATTCGCAGGCGGCGATGGCGCCGGCCTCGGTGACACGCACCGCCTCCAGGGTCAGGTTGCGGTCCAGCGGAATCATGTCGTTCATTTTCGTGTCCGTCGCGGTCTTGTTCTTGGCCATGGTCCCGCTCCCTAGAGATCCTTGATGCACAGCAGATGCGGCGGTTCGAGGACCGTGTCCAGCGCCTGGATTCCGGCGAGGGCCGCCACAACCCTGTGCTCCGGACAGTCGTGGCAGATCAGCACGATCGGTGCCGTGCCGCCGCTCGGTTCGCCCCGCTGCAACAGCGATTCGATAGATACGTCATTGTCGCGCAGCACGGCGGCAAGGTCAGCAATGACGCCCGCGCGGTCAGCCACTTTCAGGCGGATGTAGAAGCGACCATGCGCCTCGGCCGGGCCACCCGTACCGGCCGCGGTCAGCGCCGCCGACGGCACGCCGAACACCGGGCTGTGGCGACCGCTGGCGATGTCGATGATGTCGCCGGCCACGGCGGAGGCGGTCGGCCCCGCGCCGGCGCCCGGCCCCTCGAACAGGGTGCGACCGACGAAATTGCCCTCGGCCACCACGGCGTTGTTCACACCGTCGACCTTGGCGATGGGCGCACCGGAGCGGACCAGCACCGGCTGCACCCGCTGGCTCACGTCTGCGCCGGCGCGCTCGGCAATGCCCAGCAACTTGATGCGGAACCCGAACTCGTCCGCATAAGCAATGTCGACACTTGAGATATTCCGGATACCCTCGATCCGCACCGACGCAAAGTCGACCGTCGTGCCGAAGGCGATGGCTGAAAGCAGCGCCAACTTGTGCGCCGCGTCGATGCCGTCGACGTCGAAGGTCGGATCGGCTTCGGCATAGCCAAGCGCCTGCGCCTCGGCCAGCACGTCGTCGAAGTCCCGGCCTGTGCTCCGCATCTCGGTCAGGATGTAGTTGCAGGTGCCGTTCAGTATGCCGTAGACGCGCTCGATGGTGTTGCCGGCCAGGCCTTCCTTCAGCGCCTTGATGATCGGGATGCCGCCGGCCACCGCCGCCTCGAAGGCGAGGGGGACGCCGTGGCGCTCGGCCAGGGCACTCAGCGCCGCCCCGTGCTCGGCCAGCAGCGCCTTGTTGGCCGTGACCACCGGCTTGCCCGCGGCCAGCGATGCCTCGACCAGCGCGCGGGCCGTGCCTTCGGAGCCGCCGATCAGCTCGCAGACCACGTCCACATCGTCAGCCGACGCCAGCGCGGCCGCATCATCCACCCAGCGGACGCCGGAGAGGTCGACGCCGCGGTCGCGTGCACGGTCGCGCGCGGACACCGCCGTGACCCGCAGCGGGCGCCCCGCACGCTGTGCGATGAGCGCTCCGTTGGCGTTCAGCAGACGCAGGAGTCCGCAGCCGACCGTACCCAGGCCGGCCACGCCGATACGCAGCTCGTTCGTCAAACCCTGATCCCCTCCGGTATCCGGCGCGCCGGACGCGCGCCTACTCGGCCGCCGCGGCCTGGTAGCGCCCGAGCAGCTCGTCCGTCCGCCCCATGAAACGCTTGAGATTGCGAACCGACTGGCGGATACGCTGCTCGTTCTCCACCAGCGCGATCCGGACGTGGTCGTCGCCGTACTCGCCGAAACCGATGCCCGGCGCAACCGCCACCTCGGCCTCGGTCAGGAGAAGCTTGGAGAACTCGAGGCTGCCCAGGTGCTTGAACCGTTCCGGGATCGGCGCCCAGGCGAACATGGTCGCCGCCGGCGACGGGATCGACCAGCCGGCCTGCTCGAAGCCGGAGATCAGCACGTCACGGCGCGACTTGTAGATGCCACGCATCTCGGCAACGCAGTCCTGCGGGCCGTTCAGCGCCGCGGCGCCCGCGACCTGCACCGGGGTGAAGGCCCCGTAGTCCAGGTAGGACTTGATCCGGGTCAGCGCGGCGATCAGCTCGCGGTTGCCGCTGGCGAAGCCGATGCGCCAGCCGGGCATGGAATAGGTCTTCGAGAGCGAGGTGAACTCCACCGCGCGTTCCTTGGCCCCCGGCACCTGCAGGATCGACGGCGGCGGATTGCCGTCGAAATAGATCTCGGAATAGGCGAGGTCCGACAGGATGTAGAGGCCGCGGCGGCGGGCGAAGTCGACCACCTCGGCATAGAAATCCAGGTCGACCACCATCGCAGTCGGGTTCGACGGGAAGTTCAGGATCAGCAGGGTGGGCGTCGGCACGCAGTGCTTCATGGCGCGCTCCAGGCTGCGCATGAAGTCATGCTCCGGTCCCACCGGGAAATGGCGGATCACCGCGCCGGCGATGATGAAGCCATAGGGATGGATCGGGTAGGAGGGATTGGGCGACAGGATCACGTCACCGGGGGTGGTGATCGCCATGGCCAGGTGCGCCAGGCCTTCCTTGGACCCCAGGGTGACGATGGTCTCCGTCTCCGGGTCCAGCGACACGCCGAATCGACGCTCGTAGTAGTTCGCCATGGCACGGCGCAGGCCGGGGATGCCCTTAGACGCCGAGTAGCGATGCGTGCGCGGGTCGCGCGAGGCCTCGACCAGCTTCTCGACGATATGCGGCGGCGTCGGCAGGTCGGGATTGCCCATGCCGAAGTCGATGATGTCCTTGCCGGCGGCTCGGGCCTCGGCCTTCAGCCTGTTCACTTCGGCGAAGACATAGGGCGGGAGGCGCTTGATCAGGTGGAAATCGACTTGCATTTTGGGTCCGGGCTCATCTGCCGGCGCCGATGCCGGCTGCCGGCAGATAGCGCCTTTCGCTTCAGTTTTCGAGATAAATTTCGGCGCGCCGGTTTCCGGCCTCGCCGCTGGGCATGGCTTCGTTGAAGATGGGCTGGTTGTCACCCTTGGCCTCGACGACGATGCGCTGGTACGGGACACCGAAACGGGCCAGCGCGTCTGCCACCGCCTCGGCACGATCGGCCGAGATCTGCAGGTTCGCCAGCAGGTGACTGCCGACCCGCATCTCCCCGGTGCGGCTGGACGAATGGCCGACGACCCTGACACTGGCGCCGGTCCGCTTCGCCTCTTCCGCGACCGGACGGATCATCTCCACGTCTGATGGCGAAAGCTTGGCGGAATTGTTGGCGAACTGGATCGTCAGTCGCGCGCCCGTGCCGGTACCCGCGAAATGGCTGGCGGGCTGGTAGACGCCCTGGCCGGAAATCACCACGGGACCGGAGGGAATGGCGCCACCGGCGGCCGTGCCACCCGTGCCGCCGATGGTGACGACGGAGGCCGGCGCGCTCATCGGCGCGATGCCGACGGCCTGCTCCCAGGTCTTCGGGGCATTCAGCGATTCGCGATAGGTCTGCTGCACCACAGCAGGAACCCGGCTCGGGAACTGGCCTGGCGCGGCGGGGGGAACCGCGGCGACCGGCGCGGTCTGGTCGCCGGCATCGATACCGGCGGCGCGCAGCTGGTCACGATAGGTCCGGTTCAGCAGCGGCTGCGGCGCGGCGGCCAGCGCGGCGGCGGACGCCGGGCCGGAGCGGATGTCGGTCTGCTCCGCGGTCGCGGCCGGCATGGTGCCCGCACTGGCCATCGCCGGCATCTGCGGCTGCACCGCAAAGGGCTGCTGTCCGTCGGGTGCGCGGGCGACGATGGTATCGGTCGGTTGCGATGGACTGACGGACGTCCGGCGCGGCAGCTCGGCATCATTGACGGCGAAGGAGGGCGGCGTTCCGCCCTTGATCATCGCCGCGATCATCGGTGTCGGCGACGTCGCCGACGCCGGCTGCGGCAACGCGCTGGAGGTGACGGACGGAGCCGCCGCGA
>JAYZWD010000046.1:0-3447 GCA_036154895.1 Pseudomonadota bacterium | reverse complement strand
CGGCAAGAAAGTCCGCGAGGCCGCCGGGGAAGTGCAGCGTGTCGTTGGCCGGGGTGTCGTCCTTGCCGACGATCATGTCGGCCGGGCAAGTCCAGCGGATTTCCACACCGCGATAGAGATAGGCCTTGGAACGCGCAAGCCTGTAGAGGCGCGCGGGCAGGAAACGGGCCTCGGCGCCGAAGATCTCCGGATCGGGGTGGAAGCGCACCATCGTGCCGCGCCGGTTCGGCGCCGCGCCGATCTTCTGCAGCTTCGACGTCGGCGTGCCGCGCGAATAGGTCTGTGACCAGAGTTCCCGGTCGCGGGCGACCTCCACGGTCAGACTGTCGGACAGGGCATTGACCACGGAAACGCCGACACCGTGCAAGCCACCCGCTGTCTGATAGGCTTTGCCGGAGAACTTGCCGCCCGCGTGGAGCGTGGTCAGGATGACCTCCAACGCCGACTTGCTCTTGAACTTGGGATGCGGGTCGATCGGTATGCCGCGGCCGTTGTCGGCGACCGACAGACTGCCGTCTTCGTGCAACTCCACGTCGATCCGATTGGCGTGGCCGGCGACGGCCTCGTCCATGGAATTGTCCAGGACTTCCGCGGCGAGATGGTGCAGAGCCCGCTCGTCCGTACCGCCGATATACATGCCGGGGCGCCGTCGCACCGGCTCTAGGCCCTCCAGAACCTCGATATCCTTGGCGGAATAGCTGCGATCGGTGCGCTCCGACTTAGCGCCGGTCGATTTGCCGGCGCTCGCTGCGCTATCGGCGAAAAGATCTTTGCTCGGTGTATTGCTCATACTGTTAATACCGTACCAGTCGCGGCTGTCTGGGCGCCGCAATGCCCCAAGGCCAGGGTGAATCGCATATATAAAGTAGCGGCGCGCGGCGCACGCACCAAATCTCGAAAATCGCACAAGAAATGGGGGAGACAATATGAGCAGTGGGTTTGAAGGTCCGGCGCGGACCATCGCCGGGGAACCGGTGGTGCGCACGATTCCCATGCCGGCCGACCTGAACGCCAACGGAGATGTCTTCGGCGGCTGGGTTCTGAGAGGCCTCTGCAAAAGTCTCGCACGATCTGCTCTGAGATGATTCAATTTGCCAAGGGATTCGGCTTGGCAGGATTGAGCGATGACGGAAGATCGTGGCGGTCAGCAGGGTTTTGCGGATGCCTTCATGGCGCCTGGGCTTGGTCACAATGCGCGTCTGTCGCGGATCGATGCGGCGGTCGACTGGCGGGCGTTCTCCCGTCTGCTGCGGCCTCTGCGCTCGCCGCTGGGGCGGCGCGGCTACGATCCTCTGGTGCTGTTCAAGGCGCAGCTGCTGGCGCAGTGGTACCAGCTCTCCGATCCCGGGCTTGAGGAAGCGCTGCTGGACCGGCTGTCGTTCCGCCGCTTCTGCGGCCTGGGGACGATGGACGCGACACCCGACGAGACCACCTTCGTGCGCTTCCGGGCGGCCCTGGTGAGGCACGCTCTTGGGCCGAAGCTGTTTGCCGAACTGAACCGGCAACTGGAGCAGCAGGGGCTGGTGGTCAAGACCGGCACGCTGATCGATGCCTCTTTGGTGCAGGCGGCAGCCGACGTGCGCAAGGGCGAGGACGGCGGGAAAGTCACCAAGGACCCCGAGGCCGGCTTCTGCCAGGCCGGCGGCAAGGCCTTCTATGGCTACAAGATGCACATCGGCGTCGACCGCGACAGCGGCCTGGTGCGCCGGACCCTGCTGACGCCTGCCAACGTGCACGAGAGTACGGTGGCCGATGCGGTGATCTGCTGGGACGAAGAGATGGTCTATGCCGACAAGGGCTACGACAGCCGGGCCCGGCGGCAGGCCCTGGCCGAGGCCGGGATCGCGGACGGTGTGATGTATGCGCGCCGGCCCGGCCGCGGCAATCCTGGCGGCGCACAGCCGCGCTGGCAGGTCGAACTCAACAGGGCCCTCTCGCCCGTCCGCTGCGCGGTGGAGAAGGTCTTCGGCACGCTCAAGCGCAGCTACGGCTACAGACGGGTGCGCTACATGGGACTGGAGCGCAACAGCAGCCACCTCTACCTGCTGATGACCGCCTTCAACCTGCGCCGCCTGGAACGCCTGCTGGCCTGACACCCGGAGTCTGTCCGAGACAGGCCGAACCCCCAGCCCGACACGAAAAACAGCGTGACGAAGACACCCAAACCAGCGACGATCACGCCGCCGTTCCAATAATCGACCTCACCCGCTTATTCCGCAGAGGTCTCTCTGACACCGATGGGGAAATGGCAGTTATCCATAAGATTTCCTGGTCCTGCACGCGGTGTCTGGCACGATCGTGTCTGACACCGTCAGGGCAGGTGGAGTTCGGCGATCACCGGCAGGTGGTCGGAGGCGTGGCGTTCGCCGCGCCAGGCGCTCAGCTCCCGGATCAGGTGCGTGGGCCGGCTGAGAATGCGGTCGAGCGCGAACAGCGGCCGGCGGGCCGGGAAGGTGGCCGGCGCCGCGGGGCTG
Organism: Pseudomonadota bacterium; assembly: GCA_036154895.1. GTDB lineage: Bacteria > Pseudomonadota > Alphaproteobacteria > Minwuiales > Minwuiaceae > Minwuia. Next base: position 973 of record JAYZWD010000046.1, on the reverse strand, counting down.
GCGAAGTGGCCGGCGAGGCCGCGGAAGATGCCGCCGGCGCGCCGCGGCTCGTTGAAGTCGCCCAGGATGACGGTCGGCATGTCCAGGTGATGGCGCAACAGCGGCGCCAGCGCGGCGGCCTGGCGGCGCCGCTCGCGCAGGCGCAGCCCGAAATGGCCGGCAAGGACGCGCAGCGGCCCCGTCGGATGCCGGATCGCCATGTCGATCAGCAGCCGCGGCTCGCGGCCCGCCACCGACATGTCATGACAGTCCGACCAGGCCACCGGCCAGCGGCTGCACACCATATGGCCGTAGTGATGCGGATTGTCGCGGATCGTCCGGGCCGTCACCGCGTGCGGCCCGCAGCGCGCCTCGAAATAGCCGAAGCCGTCAAAGCCGTCGGTGCCGGCGCGGCTGTCGTAGACCTCCTGCAGCGCGACGACGTCGAGGTGCAGCCGGTCGAGCACGGCGGCGATGCGGTCGGGGGCGAAACGTCCGTCCGTGCCCAGGCAGCCGTGGATGTTCCAGGTCGCGATCCGCAAGACGCCGCCGCCTAGTCCCGGCGACTGCGCCGGCGCAGCCAGGACACGCCGACCTGCGCCCCGATGCCGATGGCGATCCAGCCCAGAACGGCGCCGCCGACGACCAGCCAGTTGGTGCCCGAGGGGTCGAGCAGGACGGAGCGCAGGCTGCCGCCCATCGCCGTCATGGCGATGATGCCGGGGGCCATGCCGATGGCCGTGCCCAGCATATAGTCGCGGAAGCTCACATGCGAGGCGCCGCAGACCAGGTTGACCACGGTGAAGGGGGCGATCGGCGCCGTGCGCAGGGTCACGACGGAAATCACGCCCTTTTCGCCGAGGGCGCGGCTGATCCGGTTCAGCCGCTGGCCCATGCCCTGGCGCAGGAAGCTGCGGCCCATCCAGGAGCCGACCTGATAGGTCGCCGCGGCCGCCAGCAGCGAGCCGCCGGCCGCCAGCAGGAAGCCGGACCA
>JAYZWD010000045.1:0-56127 GCA_036154895.1 Pseudomonadota bacterium | reverse complement strand
AGGATGACGATCAGACAGGCGGGCGGCTCCCACGCCGGACAAGCGGGTTCACAAGGCCCGGGGGCCTGTCGGGATGCCGCCCGCCAGCCCGATGGAACCACATTTCCCTCAGACAGGGGCCTGATGGGTCTGTTCGATGGCGCGGACGATGGCGGTATCGGCGGCCTGGGTGATGGCATCGACCCGTCCGGCGTCGCCGGAGCCAGTAGCGTTGGCGTCAGCATCGCCGGTCTGGAAGGTGGCCTTGATGGCGTGGACGGCGGCGGTGACGGTGGTGACGGCCCGTCGTTCATCTGCGGCGAGCTGCACCGCCAGGGCCTGTTCCCTGTGGGGCTGCTGGACGCCGAGCGCGCCGCCCATGATCGCCTGCCGCTGAACCTCTACGACGGCTATGCGCTGTGGGCACTGCCCTATGCCCGCCTGATGCGCCGCAGCCGGATCGCCACCGCCATCGCCCGGCCCGTCGCCATCGCCTGGGCGGAACAGTTCACCGGCCGCCGGCCGACCGTGTTCGGCTGGTGCCTGCGCACCTTCGGCGAGCCGGTGGTCTGGCTGCTGGGCGCCACGCTGAACGCCTTCACCGCCGCCAGCCGCTCCGGACTTCGCGCTGCGCCTGGCGACGTTGCAGCCCCCACCGAAAGGGCGAGGTGATCCCATGTCGCTTTTCAGCGAGATCCTGCAGGTGGCCACACCGATCGCCGCGGCGCTGATCCAATCGAACTCGGCATCGAAGGCGGCCAGCGCGGCGAACAAGGCGACGCAGCAGCAGATCGCGGCGGCCGGCGACACCACCGACAAGGTGCTGGACTTCCAGAAGCAGCAGGCCGCCGAGGCGACCACGCTGTTCAAGGAGGCCCGGGACCGTGGCCTGTCGGTGCTGGATGCAGGGTCGCTGGCGGCGCTGGACCGGCTGGGTGTCGGCGCGGACAGGGCGCAGCAGATATACCGTGACGTGCTGGACCTGTCCTCCCAGGGCATCACCTCGCTGAGGCAGATCGGCGCCAGCCGGCCGGAGGACCTGACTCCGGGCCAGCAGCTCGTGCTGGACGACACGCTGAAGGACACGCAGGCGGCGCTGGACCGGTCGGCCCTGCGGGGGGCCGGCCGTGCACAGGTCGCGGTGATGGACGACATCGCCAAGCGGTATCGCGCCAGTGCCTATGACACCAACCAGGCCCGCATCGACGATGCCAACCGCCGGCTTGCCTCACAGGGCTTCGGCGCGCTGGACAAGATCGCGGCGCAGGAAAGCGCGCTGGGCGGCGACACCTCCAACATCATCAACCAGACCGCCACGAACAAGGCGAACCTGGAGCGCGGCTTCGGCACGGACAGCGGTGCGGTCGCGCGGGACACCGCCAATGTGGGGACCACGGCAATCCAGCGCGGCGGTACCAGTGTGCTGGACTCGCTGGGCGACATCGGCACGAACAACTCCGGCAAGGCCACGACGCAGGGCAACGCGGTCGCGTCGGGGCTGGGCAGCAGCCTGGCCGTGCTCGACCGCATCTTTTCCGACGACGACACCAAGGCGCGTGCGTCGCGCTTCGCAGGAGGCTGACCATGGCCCGCGCTGACTTCTCGGTCCTCGATGACCCCTTCGGCAAGGCATACCGGGCGAAGCAGCAGGAATTCCGCGCCGAGGACGAATACCGGGCGAAGCAGGATGAGGCCCGGCAGGCGAAGGAAACCGACGCCGCGCTGCGCAAGAGCGTACTGGACCAGATTCCGTCGGACGAGCCGTCGCAGCCTGTGCCGGAAGGGGGCACGCCGCCCGTCCCCGTCGCCCGGCCGAACCCGAATGTCGGCATGATCCGCTCGCTGGCCAACTTCCCCGGCCAGGGCAAGGCGGCGCTAGACCTGTATTCCTCAGGCGTCGACCGGCAGCGGACCCTGGAGGACGACGCAAGCAAGCGCGAGCGTGCCATCCAGGACCAGCTTTCCACGCGGCGCTGGGACATCGCCAAACAGATGCTGAAGTCCGGCGACGCCAGCATGATTGCCCAGCTCGCACAGGAGGAAGGCACCCAGATCCCGCAGCAGTGGGTGGCCGACGTGGCCTCGCGGCAGCGGCTGGCCCAGGGCCTGAAGGTTGTACAGGATCTGTACAACGATGACCGGCAGGCCGGCGGGCGGTTCCTCGCCGAGTTCATGCACTCGGGCGACTACCAGGGCGCGCTGCAGCGCAATCCGCCACAGGCGAAGCCGAAGACGCAGACCCCGCGGAACTACATCACGCCCGACAAGCGGCAGGGCGTGACACTGGACGGGCTGACCGATGCCGCGACCGGTGCGCCGCTGCCCCAGGGTTTGCAGGTCACGACCGCGCAGGTGCAGGTCGATGGTCCCGGCGGCGTCTTCACCACCACGACCCAGAGCGCACTGCAGGAGGCCGACCGGTCGCAGCGGCGCTTCCTGGCGCTGCTTGGAGAGACCCGGAAGCTGTCGCAGGACCCGAACAACTTCGGCCTGCCCGGCTATGCCAAGGGCGTGCTGCAGGATGCGAACGCGCTGGCCGGTGGAATGGCGCGGCTGCTGGGCAAGAACAGCCTGAGCGACGCCATGGTCGACGTTCAGGCCGACCTGCTGCAGCAGCCGGGCGTGTCGGCAGCACTGGCACTCGAATTCGACCCGACCCTGCCGGCGCTCCAGTCGATCGCCAACCTGCTGGCCTACCAGGCCGCCGGGGCACTGGCCGAACAGACCGGCCGCGGACTGAGCGACAAGGATATCACCTTGTTCAGGCAGATCGTCGGCAACCCGACCGACTGGATGATGTCGCAGGACAAGTTCCTGGCGAAGCTGGACCTGCTGGAGCGCATCGCGATGGCGCAGCGCGAGGCGGATACCGGGTTCAGGAGCGGCGGCGACATGCCCCCGCCGCCGGCGCCGGGCGGTGCCACGGGTACGGCCGAAGTCATGCCGCAGGGTGGGCTGCAGGTCGGCGATGTCGACGGCGGCTATCGCTATGTCGGCGGCGACCCGTCGCGCGAGGAAAGCTGGGAGCCTGTCGAATGAAGCCGTGGGAGAAGTACGCCACGCGCGGCCGGCCGTGGGAGAAGTATGCCGCCGGTACCGAGGCAGCCGGGGCCATCCCCGGTGCGCCCGGCGACCCGAACTTTTCTGTTCCGGACGACTTCGACCCGACACCCGCGCCGGTCAACCGCAGCCCGCTGGATCGCGCCGCCATCGCCGTCACCGGCAAGTCGCTGGAGGGCATGGGCGACGGCCTGCGTGGGCTCGTCATTGACACCTCGCGGGCGCAATGCGGGGCGCGCATAGTCGTTCACTAGGGCGGCGGCATACCGACCCGTCCGAGGGACCAGAAGGGCCTTCAGTCGGAGTGCCGGCGCCCGCGCGGGAAGGGCGTGACGTTCCCGGATGTCTCGGCCATGATCTTCGCATCAAGTTCGGCGATCTGGCGCGCAGTCTCGCCGCGGCGGCTGCCGGCCCGTGTCCGTGGGCCGGATTTCCCAATGTGCGCAGGTTGACCCATTACCGGTTGCGCGCTGGGTTTCGAAGCCCCGCCAGGGCCTTCAGCAAGCGGAGTTTCCCGGCGACCAATGGCGCGAGCCTTGGTCAGGGCCTCGGACTGCCGACGGATTGCAGTGCCCGTTCGCGTGGGGATTTCCAGGGTTTCGTCGATTGCCGCGTTGGGCCATGTCAGCCGCACCAGCAGTTCGATCTGCCGCAACGACATCCGGTGCGTCCGGTGGCTCTTGTCGCGGAAGATGTCACCATACCGCCGTTCGGCCTCCCGGACGTGGTTGGCGAAGACCTTCTCGGTCATGTCCGGGTCGACCAGCTTCGCGGCCTGTTCTAGGGTGTAGAGCCTCATTGCCAGGCGCTCCTCGATGGGGCGACCGTCGCCGGTCGCCCCGGTTGGGTAACTTTCCGCCGATCTGCCGATGTCGATGGCTGTTTCAGGGCGTGAAAATTATGGCCACGATGCGGTGGATCGCCCGAACCCTGCCGGGCTGGATCCTGATCTTCCGCTGGGGCCTGAACTGCTCCAGCACGATAGTTCCGTCGACCTCGATCGAATGGAGTCGCCTGATATTTCCAGCGCCGCCGCCCCGACCGTCATCGGCGAAGACATTCACGTAGTCGCCCGGCCTGACCCGGCGCCCCTTGCAGGCGTAAGCGACGTCGCCGGGCCTGAGCGTGGGGTACATTTCATCGCCAGAGACCGGAATCTCGTATTGATCTCCGCGGATGGCATCGTCGGCACACTGCGCCGGTGCTATTGGAAGGGCAGTCATGGTCGGCCTCCTTACAGGCAGTCTGTGATAGGCGCGTGCCGGGTGTGCCACCACCTGGCCGCGCCGCCCCAATCATCTGGCGATAGAAATAAATCCGTCAAGAAGAAATAATCATCGGATTTCAATGTCTTGATGAGGAAATATCGCCACATTCCGTGTTGAAATGTCACCGGAATCGGCACGAAAACAGCATTCGAGCCAGAAAAATTCGACACATCAGTGCCGAAGAGGCCGGTTCATGTTGATTATTTCTGGTGAAAATTCATCATTGTGGGAGGCATTCACCGCGACGGTGCCGATTATTCGGCATCTCGGAGAAATGTCTCCAAGCGGGTGTGCCCGCCGACCGCTGGCGGATGGTCGGAACCCGCGGTCGCTGCCAAAGCCTCTCAGATGGCGCAGGAAGCCGCCTTCCCACGGATGGCCCCTTGGGACATTCGACAATGGAACCGCCCTCACGCGGCTCTGGAACACGGGAATGGGCTATCTGGGACCGTCGGCAAATGCGGGCTCGCGTCTGCCGCCCTGGCGCGGCCTCGACCGGCGCCCGCCCCCCGGCATCGATGCGAACCCGCGGGTCCCATCCGGGGGGCGAATAAGGTTCAGACATTCCCCGTGTCCGCTGCAGATGGCCGGGTCCCATCTGACCGTGCGCCATACCGTGCGGGTCCCATCCAGGTGAACGCGGCTGGGAACTGTCAGAGGGTCCCATCTGACCGTCGCCGGCCGGCCTATGGCTACCACCTGCCGGTTTGGCACAGTCGGTCTTGAACCCACCGGCAACGCGCTAACGACAGGGATAGGCGCGTTCCAGGGCGGGACCGATCAATTCGCCGAGCGGCCGCCGGCCATCGTTCAGCCTGGGATCCAGCACATAGTCACGGATACGGGCACCGATGGCCTGAACGTCGGTCGAGGGATTGATGCAGACCCGTCCAACGTAGCTCGGGCCGTAGGTGTTGCCGGCGAGAAACCCGAGCGCGATACCGGCATAAGCGGCATAGCATTCGCCGCGGTCCTGGTCGCAGTCGCTGCGGGCGGCGGCAGGGGCGAAGTGCGCAAGGTCCGCAGTGAGCCTTTTCGGCGTCTCGCGCGCGCAGGCGGCGACAAGCAATGAAAGGATGATGACGGCAGGCCGCATGACGTTCACCTGCACGGATAGGACGCTCGGAGCGCCGGGCCGATCATGTCGAATAGGTCGTGGCCTTCAGAGTTCGTGCGCTGGCTCTCGACGTAGCTGCGGACCCATTGGGTGATCGTCGCCGCGTCGGTGCTGTCCCGGATGCAGAAGCCCGTGCCGCGGAGAGTGATGTCCCGGACGGACACTTCGCGGATTGCCCGGTTAGCACGGTCGGGATCCTGTTTCGCCACTGTCGCCGCGTAGGCAATACCTCGAAGAAAGGCGACGGTGGCAACTTCGTAGATGGCGCGGCACCCGTCCGGATCGTTGAGACAGACCTGGGTCATCACCTCGGGAGTAGGCGAGCGCCGATCCGCTGCCATCGCCATTGTCGCGATAGCAACGAGCATGACCAGACATGGAACAAACGAGCGGAATGACATGCGATGACCTCCTTCCGATACCAGGCCGTCATCGTACCCGCATCCCGCAACCCGCGCGTGTCGAATGTTCAAGGCCACATGATGGCGGATACTGAAATCCACGCTCGGATTGCTTGATGCAACATTTCACGTTATGAAGATGTCCTATTGGCGTATGCGCAAGGCCGTCTGGACAATCGCCGTGACCACGGATGATGCGGTGCTGGAATACCACCTGGAACGCTGTCAGGCGGCCGGCATGATGGCGCCGACGCTGGCGGCCGTGATCGTTTCAGCGCTGGCAGAAGCCGCGGCGGTATTGCCGGACCTGCCCGGCGACCCGCACTTCCGAGGGATGGTGCGGCGTCGGTGGGCTTTCCAGGATGAGGCGCCGGCCCGCAGCCGACGGATGAAGCGCGCATGGCCGGCCGATGCGGTGGCGCGGACCGAGACGGTGCTCGGCTGGTTCAGCCGGTTGCGGACAGGCGAACGTCGGTCGCGGGGGCTTTCTGACGGCGAGCGCCGGCGACGCACGGCAGATGCCCTTTGGGCGTTAGCCGAGGGTCGTTCAGCGGCAAGCGTAGCCCGGCGCTGGAGCCTACATAGAGGCACTGTCTGCCGGCTGCAGGCCGCCGGGATCGAGGCCGTGGCGGATCCCATGCGAACCGATTGGGAGCGCCTTGTGGGGCAAGGAGAAGGAGCGATCCAGCATGGCTGACAACAGTTCGGGGGGCCGGGTGGTTCCCTTCATGGCCGCGCGCGTTGCCGCACCAGCCTCCATCGAGGCACACGCGACAGCATGGGCAGAGATACTCCCAGACCAGCTCATGGACGAAATTGCCGGCGACGCGACACCCGGCGATGCGCGGCAACGTCTCGCCGAGCATCAGGCAGTGCGGAAGTATCTCGCCGGACGTTCCATCGGAATCTCGCCGGCAGGATCATGCGCGCTGGCAGGTGCGAAGTACGCGACGTTGCGGCGGTGGCGACAGTCTGAAGCGTTCCGGGAACTGGAATTGGACTGTGAAGAAATGGCCGCGGATTTCCTCGAAGATCGCGCCTGGAGCATCGCCGTCAACGGCCTCCCCGGCAGCGGCAATGCCAAGGGCGCGCCGCCCAGCGCCGACCTGCTTGTGAAGCTGTTGGCCGCCCGACGGCCGGAGAAGTACGGCGCGCAGAAGAACGTGCGCGTGTCCGGAGTCGTGGATGTGAAAGACCCGAGCACGGAAATGGTACAGGCCATTAAGGAACGAGCTGCAAAGCGGCTGCAGAACGAGATCATTGATAGCGAGCAAGGCGAATAGCCTGCCGGTGCCCTCCGACTTAGGCCCTAGCTCGCGCCCTCAGATCCAGCCGTTGTCGTACCTGGTCATAGATCTCTACGACTCCAGGCATGGTCAGCGTAACGGCGAGTCCGAATGGAACCGGATCGTCGACGGGACCGCCTTGGTCCGGGTCGCGCTGCACGAACAGTTCCACATCCATGTTCTCGCCCACGACCGGAGCCTTACTCCCCTCCCAGCGGCGCATGAAGAGCGTGCCGCGGTTGGTCTGATTTGTGTCGGGCTGATCCGGGGCAGGCGTCATGCTAAGCGCCCCAAGTTCGCCAGGCTCGAGCAGTTTCAGCCGGACCGCTCGATAGCTCTTGCGCCCCGGGGAGACCGGAGTGAACCAAGCGAGAGAAGCGAACATCGCATGCGGCCGGGCCTTGCCACTGATGGCCACTGGCACTGGCACCCGAACGGAAGCGCGTTTGTCCGGACCGAGCGTTCCGCAGGCCCAGAAGGTCGCGCGGTCGGCGGCACAGGCCACGGCGTCATCCGGACGGACAGCCCCGAACCCGAGAAATCTGCGAACATTGTCTTTTCGGCGGACATGTTGCCGGCCATCAGTCGGGCCGATGGTCTCGCGGATCAGGTCCGCTCCTCCTTCGGGCCAGCGTGCGGTGTGGGCGACGAGTGCCTTAAGCAGGACAGCCCGCTGCAAATGACCCAGGCTGAGGAAATCTTCGCCATAGGCCAGTTCCAGTGCGTCATGGATGCGATGTGCCGTCCTCGACGCCAGCGCCGCCGCGGCGCTTGTTCCATTGGTCCAGCCATCGGCGGCCACCAGTCCGTCGCGCGGCGGCGCGACGACCTTCAGCCCGGCGAACCGTGAGCCTCTTGCCGGCCTAACCTCGATATGGGACGGATTGCCGAGGACCTGAAGATGCTCCCGACTGCCCGGAAACAGCACATCAGGCTTCACGGCATTAGCAAATCCGGGTCCCAGTGTGCTTGACGGATTGGACATACCCCGATCGCCATAGGGATCGATGTTCCGACTTGCGGCTTGGCGCTGCGTATCAGGGATGGCATCGCTGTTCAGCGCACCGACGGTCAGACCGTTGACGGTCTCGGCCGGGGAAAGCAGTCGCCGGTCGGCAACGATCCGGCCAAGGGCAGCAACCACTTTCCGTGCACGCTCGTCCGTGTCGGCATCCTCGAAGGCCGTGAGGGATCCATAGCCGGGAATCGCGAATTTCTCTTGCCGATTGCCGGCGCTGACCACAAACAGCAACCCGAACCGGTAGGCTAGGCGATCAAGCAATCGCGCCCATGCGGACATGCTGCCCTGAAACGGGCGGAGAGCGTTGCCGACCGAAAGATTGACAATGACGATGTCCGGCGCCGACGGATCGCCGCCGCCACGCATGGCTTCCACCGCCGTGTGGATCAGGTCAATGACGAGCCGATCAGACGGGAACCAGCCGCGGGCCCCCATTACCGGCACAACATGGATATTTCGCCTGAGTGGTGCTTCCTGGAGATTGAGGTCTCCATGGACGATCAGGGAGGCCATGGCGGTTCCATGAACCCTGTCCGCGACCAGAGTTTCCGGTTCAAGATCGAACAGGTCCTCGACGATCAGGTGGCGTGCCAGCCGTTGATCGGCGGCAACAGGGACGCCATCCAGCAGGGCCAGGATCGGGACACCGGGATTGTTCCCTGGCTGCCGCGGTTGCCTGTCTTCCAAGTCCGAAATGTCGATGCTTGTGGCAAGGCTTTGCGGTCGGACATACATGACGCTGTCGAGCGCGAGTATGCCTGTTGCAGCATGCTGGGCGATATCACGGACGACACCGACTGGCAGATCAACCAGCATGGCGTGATAGGCAATCTCCTCGATCCGCCGGGTGGCAATCACGCGACCGGATTGCGCCTCCACGGTCCCGGCAACCTCTTTTTCGGCCCGATCACCGCCCCGGGGCCGAAAGACTAGCTCGACTTCGAGGCGCAGGAACTCTGCCCCGGAGCTATCCGCCGCCAGATCGGCCAGGGTGAGCGCATCGATCGGGTCCACGCGATCCTGCGGACCCCAGACCCGCAGGGCACGCAGTAATGCGAAGACATCGCGCCAGGCCGTGAAGTTTCGCTGCGGCGGTTCGCCCCTCTGCCATCTTTCCCATAGGCTCAGCATTTGCCGCAGGGCGCTGGCGTCCGGCACAAGCAGATAAGCGACAGGGTTCTTGTCGTCTGCGTCGCCTTCGACATCGAATTCGTCGACAAGATCCAGGCCGGGCACATGGCGGATCGCCTGGGCAAAACTGGCTACGCTTCCGCGAAGTTCAAATACCAGTAGCCGTTCCGGCGCCAGGGCTGACGGGTCATTTCGAAGTTCCATCCCGGACGCATCCCGGCTCAACACATCTCCGAGACGCTGGAACTTCGGGCCGAACCGCTCTGCTTGCAAGGATTGTGAGAATGGCTCAGGTCGCCGCGGACCATTCGGGCTACCCCTGAGCCGGTCCCTTTCAGGTCCCGGGACCAGTCTCAGCAGCGGTTTGTCCGGGTCGCTCGCCATGCTGTTCCTCCGGGCAGACCCGTGCTTCCCAGAGGCGGAGCTCTACGTCGAGAGCTTCATCAACCGAAATCTCGCCAAGGCCAAGAATCTGCCGTCTGCGCACATTCTGGCAGAAGTCCAGCGATTCGGCATAACTGGCCCGCCCGAGCCGTGCGGCGATCTTTCGGACGGGAAGCCTGGGTCGTTCCGGCCAGGCCGAGACGATCCTGTCCAGGAACACTTCAATGCCCTTCCGGTCCGGCGCGGGAAATGCCAGCCGCACCTGGAATCGCCGCCACACCGCCCGATCAAGCAATTCCGCATGATTGCTCGCAGCTACAACGATCACATAGCTCGGCAACTGGTCCAGTTGCATCAACAGGAACGACACGACGCGCTTGATCTCGCCGGTTTCGTGCGTATCGCCCCGTTCCTTGCCGATGGCGTCGAACTCGTCGAAGAACAGGACGCTGGGATGCGTGCGGACATAGTCGAACAGGCGACGCAGGCGTGTATTGGTCTCGCCGAGATAGCTTCCGATCAGCGCGTCATAGCGCACGACAAAGAATGGCAGGCCGAGACCCTCGGCGATTGCTTCCGCGAATGACGTTTTGCCGTTGCCGGGCGGTCCGGACAGCAGCACCCGATGCCGAGGCTCATAGCCGTGGGCGCGCAGAACGCCCGCTCGACGATGTTCTTCCAGCAGCTGGCGACCGCTCTCCATGACCGGAAGGGGCAGGAGGAGGTCCTCCATTGTGACCCTGGGTTGCACCTCCAGGATCGCTTCGCGGCCCTGGGCATTCGAAGGCGCCACGGAGGTCGTCAACGACGGAGGTGTCACCGGTACCGCCGACAGCGCCCGCTTCAGTCGATCCGCCAGGATATGGTGGTTCTTGGCGCGTTCATCGGCGGCGAGCGCTTCCGCCGTCGACCTGAGGGCATCGCGGTCCCCGGTCGCCGCAGCCCGTACAAGCGATACAAGTAAGTCGCTTCTAGCCATGGTGCCCCAACATGCCTTGCCGTCTTCGAAGTAAGGCGCACGAATCTTAGCGTTTCGTTCGCACGATGTCGCCTGCTGCCTTGTCACGATTGTGTCGCTCACGCAGCCTGGCGGCCTCAATCTGCCAATCTGACGGCCCGTCAGCGGCCCAACCGCTTCGTCACGAAGCCAGAGGCGGTGTAGCACGCATCCCGTCCGCTGCCGCGCAGGTCATCTGCGGGATTGCCGCGCGCGCGGAGGCAGAGCTATCGGCTTATCGAGGGGTAAGAGGACTGGAGCAAGACTGGATTCAGATTTGATCCAGAATTGATCCACATTGTATCCCACCCTCCCTCAGACGGCCCTTCATGCAAGCTGTGCAGCGAGAGCGTCGAACTCCGCGGCAGCATGCCTGCATACGTCGGCCAGCGCCGCGCGGATTTCAGAGATTCGCCGGGTCGGGGCGGACTCGGAAAGGCGAACCAGACCGACCAGGCGCGGTGCAACCATCGTCGCGGGCAGCGGAACGAGAAATTCGCCTTGATGCGAGACGGCTCGGAGGGACTTCCGGCACACAGCCCGCGCCCCCCGAATGGCCGCCTGTGTTACGGCTACTTCAGGGCCGGCGCGGGGCTTGCCGCATCGTAACGTTCCGACCGGGTAAAGCGGCCGATCACCGTCCATGAGCACCGGGACCATTTCGATAAGCCCCAGAGAGTTTGCCAGCACGACGTGCGCCAGGGTGTCGGGTCCGGAGGCGGTCCATTCAGGATTCACGAACCTCCACGCCGTCCACCCTGCGCGACCCCCGATGACATCCCCCTGAAAGTGCGCGCTGGCGACATTCTCCGGCAGCGCTGCCCCGAACTCGGATTCGTCATTCAGGGCGTAGAGGCCGGCGAGGAACCCTAGGGTCCGGGTACCGCCATGGCGCCGGATGGAGGCCAGCGGCCCCTGAATGGTCGCGTCGCCGACCCTTTCGCCGACCAAGCTCGTTGGCAGCCAGAGAGCTTCATCCCCCGTGGCCGGCTCGGCGATCAAATACTTCGGGTGATGACCCAGACGCACCTGTTCGACTGCGGCCATATCGACGAGTTGGGCGATCAGAGCCTTTCCGCGACGCGGGCTTACACCAAGGTAGCGCCCCACCGCGTCCGCGGACCAGGAGGTTTCTCGCAGATTGCGGTGACGGCCCCGACACATGACCAGGAATGCCGCCGCCAAGTCCGCGTCACCCGTTTCGCACAGTTGCACGAATCGCTCTGTCGGCACCTGAAAGAATGATTGCGCGGGCGAAGCGGCATCGGCGCCCGAGTGCAGACGGTCGTCAGGCGCGTGCATCGTCGACGATAGCCGGAGTGTTCAGGACATAGCGCCCAGCACCGCGCTGTCCGTGCGGCCGCTGCGTCTCGATGGCAATTCGGCGGGTCCTCAGGCGTGCGATGTGAACCGCCAAACGGAGCCCGAGCCCCGCTTGGAACTCTTCTTCCGCAGTGAGGCCGCGGCGACCGTTCGCGACAAGCGCCGCCATAACCGCGGCCTCACGCCCCCCGAGGACCAGGCGGCGCTCGCCGTCCGGCCCACCAGTCACAGTGAACGTGCGGGTGCTACGCATCGCGCGCCTCCAGACCGGCGAGATCGGCGATCAGGCCAGCCCGGCTCAGGGCGAGGCCGTGGCGGCGCGCAAGCACGCGAACCTGCCACCTAGGCCGCCGGCCGGAGCCTTCGGCGACGGTCGGGGAGACGACAAACTTGCGGCCGCTCGTGGTAATATTGTACTTCATGATTGTGTCCTGTCCCGCCGCCGGACCAGTGTGCAAGCGGTCCGGCGGCAACTTTTTGGGGAGATTGGGGCTACGCGGCGCCGCGCTCGATCAGGGCCCGGTGCGACTCGCCCGTCACCAGCCGCCGCCGACCGATGGAGACCGTTTGCAGGACGCCCTTCTTGATAAGGGCCGCCTGCAAGGTCCTGCCGATGCCGGCTTCTTCGCGCTGTTCTTTGAGGCTGTAGAGCTTCTTGTAATCAGACATGATGCGCGTCCTCCTCGGTTGCGACCGCAGCGGTATGCAGCGGCATGTCGCGAGTAGGGGCGGAACCGTCTGGCGCGTCCAATTCACTAGCCGGTTGCTTGGACTGGTTTAGCTATTGCAAGAAAAATTTAATATTTTCAGTGAGTTATAGTAGGAGCCCTACGAATCAGATGCCGAGCGTCTTAGTAGCTTTCCAAGGGCTGAATCGCTGATCCTAGCGTGCCGTTTTTTGTCGCTCGCCAAGTCTGCACCGATCAATTTCATCTCGATACCGACCATCTCCGCTTCCCGCAGGAACCGGGCGCGGGCTGTGTCCATGATGCCGCGCCGGATCTTCTGATCCAGATCGTCGCGACGATGAAGCCAAGTCAAATCGCGCGTATTTTTTTCCAGCTCGTCGAGAAAGGCCGTGCCTTGCTTCCGGGTAAGCTCAGCGCGCTGCTTCGCACTGGGCGGCCGGGTCGTAGTAGCGGCGACTGCGATCCAGTGCTGCAATGCGACGATGCTCCGCAGCGCATCCTCCAGGGCGATAGGCGATCCGCGGTCGCCGAAGGGCTCCGACACTGCGGCGCGCTTGATCGCACTACGGATCAGGGGGGCTATCTGGTCGTGGTGGACGCCAGGAATATGAGGATCCATTCGGCGGGTTGGCAGGTACTTATCGAGTGGTGGTTCCGATCTTGCCTTGGCCCCGCGGTTCGCGACCGGACCGGGTTGCGCAGGTGGAAATTGCTCCGGCGGCATCAGGGCCTCGATCAGAAGGCGACCAGCCTCCCCAATTGAGACAAGCTTTCGATGCGCCTCGGTGATTTCACGGCTGTTCGTATGGCTATCGGCGACCGCTTCGGCACGTGCATGCGCCGCGGCGAGGCATTCAAAGAGGTCGTAGTGATCCCTGGTGCCTCGATCAGCATAGCGCGCAGCGAAATCCTGCCAGAATGTGGGGTCGAGCGAGTAGTCTCGCGGGTCGAACCACCACAATGGTGGACGGGAAGATGCCATGTCACTGACCGGCTGGCCGCGCGAGCGCGACCACGTTGCAGTGAGGGGCCGATACACAGAAGCGCCCCCAGGTCGCCAGAAGGTCTCGCCGCTGATCGAGAAGGTCCGACCGCATATATGCCCTCTCCACAGCGCTGCCACTCACATGCGCGAGGCATGCCTCCGCTACCTCTCTCGGCGCGCCGGTGGCTTCAGCGGCCCACGTCCTGAAAGATGTTCTGAATCCGTGGACGACGCACGGTACTTGCATTCGACGCAGCGGCATCAGCAAGGTCATGTCTGCCAGCGGGCATTCGTCCTTCGCGCCCTCGAACACCAGCGCGTCAGGTCCGGGGCGGCGCCGGAACTTCTGCGCGCGATCAAGCACCGTGAGCGCAGCTTCGGACAAGGGCACTACATGGTCATTCCGCTTTGTCTTGGTCCGCGCCTTCGGGATCGTCCAGACGGACCTCTCCAGGTCGATCTCTCCCCAGGTTGCAAGCCGTAACTCTTTCGATCTGACGCAAGTCAGTATCAAAAACTCGAGCGCGGCCTTGACAGTTGCGCCAGCGTGATTTGTCTCGCGGAGTTTCAGTAAGAAACCCGGCACGTCCTTCCACAGCAACGCCCTGAAGTTCTGAGCCTGCGACTTGACGCCAGCAACCTGCCACGCTTTCAGAACAGCGCGCGTGGGGGCCTCTGTCTCGCGATAACCATTTACATTGGCCCAATCCAGAATGGCGGCGATCCTCTGCCGCAGTCGCCGGGCGGTGTCCGGCTTGACGTGCCAGAGGTCGCGAAGGACATCTATGACGTCCCGGCTGTCTATCTCGGCGACAGGCCGGTTTCCCAGCTTCGGCAGAACATGCCGCTCAAGCGAGTTCCACCAGATCTTTGCGTGCTTCTCGCTGCTCCAACGCGTTGCCAAGTGTGCATGCAGCTCCTCGGCAGCATTGCGGAAGGTCTTTGCGCCGGACTTTCTTTTCTGTCGCTCGGCCTTCCGTTCCGCGACCGGATCGACACCCGTCTTGATCTTCTTCCGCAACTCGCCTGCGTGCCAGCGAGCGTCGTGCAGGGAGACTGTAGATGCAGAACCGATTCCGATGTCACGCCGTTGCCCTTCATGCTGGATGCGAAGGACCCATCTCCGATTCCCGGCCTTATCGACGTGTAGCATCAGTCCCTGTCCGTCCTGATACCGGCCCGGTTCCTTTAGCCCGCGTATGCGTGTCGCCGTCAGCTTGCCCATGAATGCTCCAAATGTGGGACGAGGCGGTCGAGAAACCCACATTTCCGCAAGGTTCATGCGGAACTCGGCGGCTCCTGACGGCTATTCTGTGCCCACAATGTAAGAAAATTCAAGGCAATAGCGACGTTCGGCGGGTCTTGGCGGACCGTGGACTAGTAGCCCTAGGGGCTGCCAGCGCGACCGCCGCCCTCGTCACGGGGCCGGCCGACCGGGATTCCGGTTCTCTCCACAACTTTCGATGACGCACCGGCGCAGCCAGCGGTGCGCCGGGTCTGCGTCCATGCGCGGATGCCAGAGCAGCGAGACGGTCACCGGCGGCACCGTCACCGGCAGCGGAAAGCTCGCCAGCCCGCGGCGCAGTCCTTCGGTATGGCGCTCGGGCACCGTTGCCACCAGGTCCGTGTCGCGGGCCATCGCCAGCGCACCGGCAAAGCCGCCGACCACGGTGACCACGCGTCGCGCCGTGCCCGCGGCCTCCAGCGCCCGGTCGACCGGGCCATGCGCCCGGGTTCCGCGCGCCACCTGCGCATGCCCAGCAGCGATGTAGTCCGACAGCCCGGGCGGTGACGTCGCGAACGGATGGCTTGTCCGCACAACGCCGACAAAGCGATCGGAGAACAGTGCGCGCATGCGGATCTCCGGACCGGTCATCGGTCCGGCCACGCCGGTTTCCAGGTCGACCCAGCCATCGCGCAGGCCGCTGCCGCTGCGGTCCGGCTTCTGCACGAACCACAGCCGCACGCCGGGCGCGTCGCGGCCGGCACGTTCGACCAGCGCGGCCCCGAAACTTTCGACGAAGCCCTCGCTGGACCCGATCCGGAACGCGCGTTCAAGACGGCCGAGATCCGGTTCGGCCACCGGGCGCAGCACGGCACGGGCGTCCTCGACCAGGTGGCGGACCTGCTCGCGCAGCTCCTGTGCGCGCGGTGTCGGCACCAGCCCCCGGCCCGCCCGGACCAGCAGCGGATCGCCGGTCGTCTCGCGGAGGCGCGCCAGCGCCCGGCTCATGGCCGAGGGACTGAGGTCCAGGCGGCGCGCCGCGGCGGCGACACTGCCTTCGGTCAGCAGCACGTCCAGCGTGGCCAGCAGGTTGAGATCGGGTGGGTTCATCAGTGCATCCTGACATGGCGTTACATGCACGAATAGAGTGAGATTGATGCGTCTGGTGCAATATCCAGACCGGCGCATCTTGCTGTCCCGAAACCGCGTGACGGACAGGAGAAGATCATGAGCGGACATGCAGCCGGTGCCGGGCTTGACGGCATGGAAACCGGACGGGCCGGGTACGGATCGACCCTGGCGCTGGCGAGCCTGTCGCTCGCCATGCTGCTGTCGACGCTGGGTATCAGCGTCGCCAATATTGCCCTGCCGGCACTGGCAACGGCATTCGGTGCCGCGTTCCAGGATGTGCAGTGGGTGGTGCTGACCTACCTGCTGGCGATCACCACGCTGATCGTCGGGGCGGGGCGGCTGGGCGACCGCTACGGGCGGCGGCGCATCCTCGCCGCCGGTCTGGTGTTGCACATGGCCGGCGCGCTGCTGGCCGGGCTGGCGCCGTCGCTGGACTGGCTGGTGGCCGCGCGTGTCGTGCAGGGGACCGGCGCCGCGGCCATGATGGCGCTGTCGGTGGCCATGGTCGGACAGGCGGTGCCGAAGGCGCACACCGGCCGGGCCATGGGCCTGCTCGGCACCATGTCCGCCATCGGCACGGCATCGGGACCGTCGCTGGGCGGCCTGCTGATCGCCGAGGCCGGCTGGCGTTCGATCTTCCTGGTCAACCTGCCGCTCGGCCTTGTCGCCCTGGTGCTGGTGCTGCGCGTGCTGCCGCGCGAGCGGGCGGGGGAGGCGGCGACCGGTGGCGGCTTCGACATCGCCGGAACGGTCGTCCTGGCGCTGAGCCTCGGTGCCTACGCGCTGTCCATGACCCTTGGGCGCGGCGATTTCGGGGCGATGAATCTCGCGCTGCTGGCGGGTGCCGCTGCGGGTCTCGGCGTGTTCGCCGCTGTCGAGCGACGCGCGGCGTCACCGCTGGTGCGGTTGTCGCTGTTCCGTGATCGGGGACTGCGGGCCGGGTTGGTGACAAGTGCCCTCGTTTCGACCGTGATGATGGCGACGCTGGTGGTCGGACCGTTCCATCTCTCGGCCGGCCTGGGACTGGACATGGCCCTGGTCGGGCTGGCGGTGTCTGTCGGGCCGGTGGTCGCCGCGCTGGCCGGTGTGCCGGCCGGGCGCCTGACGGACCGCTTCGGCAGCCGGCGCATGAGCATCACCGGCCTGGTTGGCGTGACGGCCGGCTGCGCTGCCATTGCCCTGCTGCCGTCGAGCCTCGGCTTACCCGGCTATGTCCTGCCGCTGGTGGCGGTGACCGCCGGCTATGCCCTGTTCCAGACCGCCAACAATACCGCCGTGATGGCCGGTGTGGCGGCGGAGCGGCGTGGCCTGGTCTCGGGCCTGCTCAACCTCTCGCGCAATCTCGGGCTGGTCACCGGCGCCTCGGCCATGGGCGCGGTGTTCGCCGTGGCCGTCGGCGGCGGCGGGATCGAGCAGGCGGCGGCGGCGGAGATTGTCGACGGCACCCACCTGACCTTTGCCGTTGCCGCGGCTCTCGCCGGGCTCGCGCTGCTGGTGGCGCTTGGCGGGTGGCGGCGCTGGCGCGGTTGAGCTCAGGCCGGCGCGGCGAGCGGCTTGTACATGATGGTGGTGGAATCGAGCCGGGGCTCGAACGGGTCGAGGCAGAAGCCGGGGATGGTGCCGGCGACCCGGTAGCCCATCGAGAGGTAGAGAGGCTCGGCCTTGTCGCCGGTGCGGGTATCCAGCGTCACCAGCGTCCGGCGCCGGGCCGCTGCCTCGGCTTCCAGCGCCGACATCAGGGCCCGGGCCAGGCCGCGATTGCGGAAATCGGGATGCACCAGCAGCTTGGTCACCTCGCAGCGGTGTGGCTGGTTGGGCGGCATGTCGAGGATCAGCTGCACCGTGCCGGCGACGCGACCGTCGACCTCGGCGATCCATGCGAGGTTCCGTCCCGCCGCCACCGCAGGCAGCGCTTTCGTGGTCCAGAAGGCGCGGGCCTCGTCGGGCGGAAAGGGCATGATGAAGTTGACGCTGGCGCCGGCATGCACCGCCGCATGCAGCAGCTCGGTGAAACCGTCGAGCCGTGCCTCCAGTTCCGTCGCGTCGATCCGGCGGATGCGTGCACTGGCCATCTCAGCCCCCCACCAGCACGAGCAGGTAGCGCGCGCCTTCGCCGCCGGTGCGGAAGTGGCTGGCGCCGAACAGGCGATAGCGCAGGCAGTCGCCGGCGCCGAGCTCGTGCATCTGGCCGTCGACGGTCAGTTCCAGCCGCCCCTCCTGCATCACCAGGTGATGCTCCAGCCCGTTCACCGGCGGCGCGGCGTAGTCGATCTCCGTGCCCGGATCGAGGGTACATTCGATCACCTCCGCCGCCAGGTCGCTGGCCGGCGGCGAGACCGCGCGGCGGCGGAAGCCACGGGCGCTGTCGGTCCAGAGCGGCTGGGCGGTGCGGCGGAGCAGGGGGGTGTAACCCTCCTCCACCATCGACAGCAGGCGGGTCAGCGTCATGGCATAGGCGGTGCAGAGCTTCGACAGCACCTCGGCGGTCGGGCTGGTCTCGGCATTCTCCAGCCGCGAGAGCGTGGCCCGGCTGACCCCGCTGAGATCGGCCAGGCTGTCCAGCGAGTAGCCACGCTCCTGCCGCAGCTTCTTCAGCCGCTCGGCCAGTCGCGTCGTCAGCGTGTCGTCCATGTCATTCCCATATTCGGAACATTCGTTCGAATATGAGAATGAGGTCGCGCTATCGGGTGGCAAAGCGGAAAGTGCGGGCGGTTCAGTCCTCGCCCGACGCGGCCTTCTCGACGGCGTCAAAGGGCAGCAGCACGCAGGTATGGCGGCTGAGGTGCTGGCGCACCGGCTCGAACACGGCATAGCCCTCGGGCGCCGGTCCCGCGTCCTTCAGATACGCGTCGACCGCATCGCGGAGCGCGTCGATGCCGGCGACGGTCTGGCCCCGGAAGCCCTCGCCGGCGAGGCTGGCCGAGGCCTGGCAGACCAGGCAGGCGCGGACCGCGTAGCCGAGGTCCGTGACCGTGCCGTTGTCCAGCCGCAGGTCCATCGTGATGCGGTCGCCGCACATCGGGTTGTGCGCGGTGGCGCTGGCGTCGGGCGCGTCGAGACGGCCCGCGCCGCTGGCGCGGCCCGCCAGCTTCAGCAATTCGGTCTGGTAGATCTCGCTCACAGGATCTTCGTCACCTGTCTGACGCCGTCGAGCAGGGCATCGACATCCGCCTGGTCATTGTAGAGCGCCAGCGCCGCGCGGGTGGTGCCGCAGACGCCCAGCGCCTCCGCCAGCGGTTCTGCGCAATGATGACCGCCGCGCACCATGACGCCCCGGCTGTCGAGCAACTGGCTGACATCGTGCGGGTGCACGCCGTCGACGGTGAAGGCCACGACCGGCAGGCGCTGCTGCAGGCCCGACGGACCCACCACGCGCACGCGGTCGAGGCCACCCAGCCCGTCGATCAGCCGGCCGGCGAGGCCCACCATGTGCGCCTCCGCCCCCGCAAGGTCCTGGCCTGACAGCCAGTCGGCCGCCGCCGCCATGCCGATGGCCGGCGCGATCGGCGGCGTCCCGGCCTCGAAGCGCATTGGCGGGCGGGCATATTCGGTCTTCTCGAGGGTGACGTGGCTGATCATCTCGCCGCCGCCCAGGAAGGGGGGCATGGACTTCAGCAGGTCGAAGCGGCCCCAGAGCACGCCGATGGCATTGGGGCCGAACATCTTGTGGCCCGAACAGGCATAGAAGCCGACGCCCAGCGCCTGCACGTCCAGCGGTCCGTGCGGGGCCATCTGCGCGCCGTCCAGCAGCACCTCGGCGCCGACCGCGCGCGCTGCCGCGACCACGCGGGCAACATCGGTGACCGCGCCGGTGACATTGGAGGCATGGGTGACAGCGATCAGCCGCGTCCGTTCGGTCACGAGTTCATCAAGCCGGTCGAGGTCCAGCCGGCCGTCCTGGGTGACGGGAATGGCCTTCAGCACGATCCCCTGGCGGTCCCGCAGCATCTGCCAGGGCACGATGTTGCTGTGATGCTCCATCAGCGAGACCAGCACCTCGTCACCCGGCTTCATCCGGGCGCCGTAGCTGTGCGCAACCAGGTTGATCGCCGCCGTGGTGCCGGAGGTGAAGACGATCTCCTCCCGTCGCGCCGCGTTCAGGTAGCGCGCCATGGTCACCCGCGCGCCCTCGAAGGCGCGGGTCGCGGCCTCGGCCAGGCGATGCACCGAGCGGTGGACATTGGCGCGGCTGGCGGTCTCGTGGCGGCGGACAGCATCCAGCACCGGCAGCGGCACCTGGGCCGTGGCGGCATTGTCGAGATAGTGGATGCGCCCGCCGTGACGCGCGGGGTCGAGCAGGGGGAAGTCGCGGCGCACCGCCGCCGGATCGAAGCTCATGGCGCCGCCAGTCGCCGGAACGCCTCGGGCGTGTCGACGTCGGTAAAGATCGTGTCGTCGTCGACGGCGATCTCGGCCACCAGGTCCTCGTGCAGGCCGATCAGGTGGCGCGCGCCGGTATCGCCCGCGACCTCCCGCATGGCGCCGAACAGGGAACGGTCGAACAGCACCGGATTGCCGCGCTTGCCCGCGCGCACCGGCACCACGATGGCGCGGCCCTCGACCGGGTTCCATGCGCTGATCAGGCGGTCGAGCAGCGCCGCCGAAATCTGCGGCATGTCGCCCAGGCAGACGATGGCGGCGTCGCAACCGGCCGGCACGGCGTCCAGCCCGGCGATCATCGAGGTGCTGAGGCCGTCGGCGAACAGCGGATTGTGGGCGAAGGTGACGGGAACACCCTCCAGCGCCGCATGTATCGCCCCGGCCTCGTGGCCGGTGACGACGACGGTGGCAACGGCGGCGCTGCCCAGCGCGGCATCGACCGCATGGCGCACCATCGGCTTGCCGCCGACGGGCAGCAGCAGCTTGTTGTCCGGTCCCATGCGGCGGGACTGTCCGGCGGCGAGCACCAGCACCGCGACACGCGGCATGCGCGGTGCGGCCGACTTCTCCACGCGCGGTGCGCCGCGTTGCCCGGTATCCATCAGCAGTCCCCCGACACCCATGCCGGCCACGGCCTCGGGCCCGACCTCCAGTCCGGCCAGCAGGCGGTGCAGCACCCAGTCGAAGCCGTTCTCCTTGGGGCTGCGGGCGCAGCCCGGCGCGCCGATCACCGGCACGCCGTCGACCTCGCCCACCAGCAGCAGGTTGCCGGGATCGACCGGCATGCCGTAGTGGCGGACCGTGCCGCCGGCACGGACGATACCCTCCGGGATCACGTCGCGGCGGTCGGTGATGGCGGAGGCGGCGAAGATCACCACCGGCGACAGGCCGAGATCCACCTGTTCGCGGATCGCGCCGGCCACCGCGTCCTCGTGATGCGCGATCTCCGTGTCGGCACCCAGCGTGCTGCCGGCGCGGGCGAGCCGCTGGCGCATCAGGTCGACGCCCTTGGCGATCACGCTGTCCTTGGTCTCCGGAAGCCGGGTCGAGATCACGCCGGCCCGGCAGGCACGGAACGGGGCCAGCGCCACGGCGCCGGCGACGGCACGCTCCGCCGCCGCCACGACCGCCTCGGGGGCGGCAAAGGGGATCACCTTGATGGTCGCCAGCATCTGCCCGGCATCGACGGCGGCGAAGGGCGCCACGGTGGCGATGGTCAGGCTCTCGTCGATGCGGTTCATGGCATCGATGGCGGCGCGGTCGACCAGCGCCACGCCCGGTTCGGCCGCGTAGATGTTGCAGCGTCCGGTGAAGGGGGCGTTGACGCGCACCGACGCGCCGGCGGCGGCACGTGCGGCGCGTTCCGCCGCCTGGTCCTCCGGTACGTCACCGACCTCCGGCCGGGCCGCCAGCACGTCCGTGATGCCGTCCGCGCGCAGGCCGTCGATGTCGGCGGAGGAGAGGCAGTGGCCCTTCTTCAGGCGCCGGCCCGCCACCGTCAGGCCGTGCGCCAGCAGGGCGCCACTGGCCTGGTCCAGCGGCAGCCGGCCGAAGATCATGTCGCCGCTCCCCTCAGCGCGGCGGTCATCTGGCCCATGATCGAGACGGCGATCTCGGCCGGCGACTTGGCGCCGATGTCGAGGCCGGCGGGTCCGTGGATCCGCGCCATCTCGGCGGCGGTGAAACCGGCCGATTCCAGCCGCTGCAGCCGCTTGGCGTGCGTCCGGGTCGAACCCAGCGCGCCGATGTAGAACGAGCCGGAGCGCAAAGCCGACGACAACGCCGGGTCGTCCAGCTTCGGGTCGTGGGTCAGGGTCACGATGGCGGTGCGGTGGTCGGGCTTCAGCCGGTCCATCGCCTCGTCGGGCCAGTCGTCGACGATCTCGATGCCGGGGAAGCGTTCCGGCGTCGCCCAGGCGTGGCGCGGGTCGACGATGATGGTGTGATAGCCCGTCATGCGCGCCATCGGGGCCAGCGCCTGCGCGATATGCACCGCACCGACGATGATCAGGCGCAGCGGCGGGTTGAAGACGTTGAGGAACACCGGCCCGGCATCGGTCTCGACGGTGCCCGAGCGGTCATCGCGCACCGCCTGCAGCGTCGCCTCGGCCAGCGGGTCGCCGTCCATGCGCTCGGGATAGATCAGCCGCTGGGTGCCGGAGGCGAGTTCCGTCGCCAGCACCACCGTCCGCTGGGCCTGTCGGTCGGCCAGCAGCTGCTGCAGCAGGTCGCTTTTCATCGGATCAGTTCACCGCCTCGACCCAGACGGCGATCTTGCCGCCGCAGGCAAGCCCGACCGACCACGCCTCGTCATTGCTGACGCCGAACTCCAGCATCTTCGGGGTGCCGGTCTTCATCACCTGCTGGGCCTCGGCCACCACCGCGCCCTCGACGCAGCCGCCGGAGACGGAGCCCACGAACTCGCCGTTGCCGGCAATGGCAAGCTGGCTGCCCACCGGGCGGGGGGCCGAACCCCAGGTCGTCACCACGGTTGCCAGCGCGACGTCGCGACCGGCCTCGCGCCAGTCGGCTGCCCGCTGCAGCACATCGTCCATCGTCTCGGTCATGACGCGATCCCCGCAAAGCGGCTGACGCCTTCCTCCCGGCGCCGGCCGGTGTCGCCGAGTGCCTCGGCAAGCTGGTTCAGGCTCTCAAGATTGTGGACCGGCCGGAAGTCGTCAACGTGCGGCAGGATCGCGCGGATGCCGCGCGCCTTCGGCTGGAAGGCGTCGTAGCGCAGCAGCGGGTTCAGCCAGATCAGGCGCCGGCAGGACTTGTGCAGCCGTTCCATCTCCCGTTCCAGGCCGTCGCCGGCATCGCGGTCGAGGCCATCGGTGATCAGCAGCACCACCGCGCCCTGGCCCAGCACGCGCCGCGACCAGAGCCGGTTGAACTCCTCGATCGTCGCGCCGATGCGCGTGCCGCCGGCCCAGTCCTCGACCTGCTGGCCGATCTTGCGCAGGGAAATGTCGATGTCGCGGCTGCGCAGCTGTCGGGTGATGTTGGTCAGCCGGGTGCCGAAGACAAAGGAATGCACCCGGTCGCGGTCGCTGGTCATGGCGTGCATGAAATGCAGCATCATGCGCGAATAGCGCTCCATCGAACCGGAAATGTCGCAGAGCACCACCAGCGGCGGCGGCCGGTCCAGCGGCGCACGGCGTGACAGCGTGACCACGTCGCCGCCGGTGCGCAAGGTGGCGGCAAAGCTGCGGCGCATGTCGACGCGCGGGCCGGCGGGGTCAGGACGGAAACGGCGGGTGCGCACGGCGGCAAGCGGCAGGCGCAGGCGCGTCATGGCGCGGCGGGCCTGGTCCAGCTCGGTGGCGCTCATCTCCTCGAAGTCCTTCGACTGCAGCCGTTCCTGGTCGGAGACGGTCAGGGTCGCGTCGACCTCGATCTCCTGCTTCTCGCTTTCGGCGAACTCCCGCTTCGTCGGCGCCAGCGCCTCGGCGACGCGGCGCATGGTCTTCTGCTTCTCGGGCCTGTCGGCTGCCTCGATATCCGGGTGCACCTCCGGCAGCATCAGGGCCATCATCTTTTCCAGCAGCTCCGGATTGCGCCAGAAGATCTGGAAGGCCTGGTCGAACAGCTCGCGCTGGTCGCGGCGGTTCACGAACACCGCGTGCAAGGTCCAGTAGAAGTCCTCGCGGTGGCGCAGGCCGGCGGCGCGGACCGCGCGCAAGGCGTCCAGCGTCTTGCCCGGACCGACCGGCAGGCCCGCGGCCCGGAGCGCCCGGGCGAAATGCATGATGTTCTCGGCGAAGCGGCCGCCGGCCCGTTCGCCTTCCGTCCGTCCGTCCGTCTCCGGACCTTCGCTCATGCGCCGGCCGCCACCCCGGCACGGACCTGGGCCAGCAACTTCGCGGCCTCGCTGCCCTGCATGCGGGCAATGTCGTCCTGGTATTTCAGGATCACGCCCAGGGTGTTGTTCACGGTGTCGGGATCCAGCACCACCACGTCCAGCTCGGTCAGCGCGCGGGTCCAGTCGATGGTCTCGGCGACGCCGGGCAGCTTGAACAGGTCCTTCGTCCTGAGTTCCTGCACGAAGCCGACGATTTCCCGGGTCAGGCTCTCCGGCGCGTCCGGGGCCTTGCGGCGCAGGATCTCCAGTTCGCGCGCGGCGTCCGGATAGTCGACCCAGTGGTAGAGGCAGCGCCGCTTCAGCGCGTCATGGATCTCGCGCGTCCGGTTCGAGGTGATGACGACGACCGGCGGTTCCGGTGCCTTGATGGTGCCGAGTTCGGGAATGGTGATCTGGAAGTCCGACAGCACCTCCAGCAGGTAGGCCTCGAACGGCTCGTCGGTACGGTCAATCTCGTCGATCAGCAGAACGGGCGCGCCGGATTCATCGGGTTCCAGGGCCTGCAGCAACGGGCGGCGCACCAGGAATTCCTCGGTGAAGATGCCCTTGGCGAGCTTGGCGCGGTCGGTCTCGCCCGTGGCCTCGGCCAGGCGGATTTCCAGCATCTGCCGCGCGTAGTTCCATTCGTAGACGGCGGAGGCGACGTCGAGGCCCTCGTAGCACTGCAGCCGGACAAGCCGGCGGCCCAGCGTCTCGGACAGCACCTTGGCGATCTCGGTCTTGCCGACGCCGGCCTCACCCTCCAGGAACAGCGGCCGCCCCATGCGCATGGACAGGAAGGCCACGGTCGCCAGGCTGCGGTCGGCAACGTAGTCGGCCTCCGCCAGCAGGGTCTGGGTGGCGTCGATGGAGGCGGGAAGCGGCCTGGGCGCGTCGGACATTCGGTCGGGACTCCGGGGAAGACGGGCTCCGGCGGACTTAAGCCGGGTGGCCGCGCCGGTCAAGCGACGGGGGCAGGGCGGCCTTGACCACTCCTGAAAATGTAATTACTTTGTAATTCCTTGTCAGGAGTGGGTCCATGAAGGTCAGTCTTGTTGCGATCGGAAATTCCCGCGGGGTCCGGCTGCCATCGGCCGTGATCCGTGAGTGCGGGTTCACCGACGAGATCGAGATGAAGGTGACCAACGGATCGGTGGTGCTGTCCCCGGTCCGGAGCGGGCGAAGCGGGTGGGATGCCGCCTTCGCCCTGATGGCGGCAGAGGCCGACGACGCGCCCCTGCTTGACGAGGGCACCGGATCGTCCTTTGACAAAGAGGAATGGACCTGGTGACCCGGGCCCGGCGGTTCGAGGTCTGGCTGGTGACGCTCGATCCGACGGAAGGCTCCGAGATTGCCAAGACACGACCGTGTGTCGTGATCTCGCCCGACGAGATGAACCGTCATCTGCGGACGGTGATCGTCGCGCCCATGACCTCGACCGTGAAGGACTACCCCTCCCGGGTCGATGTTACCTTCCGTCGACGGAAGGGGCAGGTCGCGCTGGACCAGATCCGGACGGTGGACCGGTCGCGGCTTACCGACAGGATGGGGCAGATCCCGGAACAACCGGCCCGGCGGATAGCCGATACGCTGGTGCGGATGTTCGACTACGACTGACGATGTGTCAGCCGCCGATCAGCTCCAGCCACTCGGCCTCGGTCAGCACGGTGAGGCCCAGGTCCGCGGCCTTCTTCGCCTTCGAACCGGCGCCAGGACCGGCAACCACGTAGTCGGTCTTCTTCGAGACCGAGCCGGCGACGCGGGCGCCGAGCGATTCGGCGCGGGCCTTGGCCTCGTCGCGGGTCATGGTCTCCAGCGTGCCGGTGAAGACCACGGTCTTGCCCGCGACGGCGCTGTCGCGTTTCGGCGCCGCGAAGGGCTGCACGTCCAGTTCCGCCAGCAGGTCGGCCAGGACCGTTCGGTTGTGCTCTTCCCCGATGAAGTCGACCAGCGCCTCGACCACCGTCAGGCCGATGCCGTCGATGCCCAGCATTTCCTGCCAGGCCTCGCCCTCCGGCTCCGCCGCCGCCTGCTCGATGGCTGTCCTCAGCGCGTCGATGGTCAGGTAGTTGGCCGCAAGCGTGCGCGAGGTGGTCTGGCCGACATGCCGGATGCCGAGGCCGAACAGGAAGCGGTCGAGCGGCACCTTGCGCGCGGCCTCGATGGCCTCGAACAGCCTTGTGACCGAGGTCTCGCCGTAGCCGTCGCGGTCCTGCAGCTTCAGCTCGGTGTTGCGCGCGGGCAGGCGGAAGATGTCGGCAGGCGCCCTGACCCAGCCCTCCGCGAAGAACTGCTCGATCTGCTTCGTGCCCAGCCCCTCGATGTCGAAGGCGTTGCGGGAGACGAGATGCTTCAGCCGCTCGACCGCCTGCGCCGGGCAGATCAGCCCGCCGGTGCAGCGACGGACGACATCCAGTTCGCCGTTGGGACGCATGTCGCGGACCGCGTGGCTGCCACAGACCGGGCAGGTCTCCGGGAAGACGAAGGGCACGGCACCGGCCGGACGCTTCTCCGGTACCGAGCCCAGGATCTGCGGGATCACGTCGCCGGCGCGCTGAACGATCACGGTGTCGCCGACCCGGACGTCGCGGCGGCGGATCTCGTCCTCGTTGTGCAGGGTGGCATTCGAGACCACGACGCCGCCGACGGTGACCGGCTCCAGCCGCGCCACGGGCGTCAGCGAGCCGGTGCGGCCGACCTGGATGTCAATGCCGCGCAGGATGGTGGTCGCCTTCTCGGCCGGGAACTTGTGGGCGATGGCAAAGCGCGGGGAGCGGCTGACGAAGCCCAGCCGGTCCTGCCAGTCCAGCCGGTCGACCTTGTAGACGACGCCGTCGATGTCGTAGTCGAGCATCGCCCGCCGGCCCTCGACTTCCCGGTAGAAGTCGAGGATCTCCTCGACCGTGATGCAGACGCGGGTCAGCGGATTGACCCGGAAGCCCCAGTCGCGGAAGGCCGCCAGCACACCCGACTGCCGGTCGGCCGGAAGGTCCGCGGTCTCGCCCCAGGAGTAGGCGAAGAAACCCAGCTTGCGGGTCGCCGTGATCGACGGATCGAGCTGGCGCAGCGAGCCGGAGGCAGCGTTGCGCGGATTGGCATAGACCGGCTTGCCGGCCGCCTCCTGCGCCGCGTTCAGCGCGCGAAAGGCGGTCTTTGACATGTAGACCTCGCCGCGCACCTCGAAGATCGCGGGGGCCGGACCGGCCAGCGTCTCCGGAATGTCGTCCAGCGTCAGCAGGTTGCGGGTGACGTCCTCGCCCTCGAAGCCGTCGCCGCGCGTGGCGCCCTGCACCAGCCGGCCGTTCTCGTAGCGCAAGGTCGCCGACAGGCCGTCGATCTTCGGTTCGGCGTTGACCGCCAGTTCCTCGGCCGGATCGAGGTTCAGGAAGCGGCGGATGCGGGCCAGGAAGTCGGCGACGTCCCCGTCGGTGAAGGCATTGCCGAGGGAGAGCATCGGGCGGGCGTGGGTGACCTTGGCGAAGCCGGCCGAGGGTGCGGCGCCGACGATGCGCGTCGGGCTGTCGGCGGTGACCAGGTCGGGGTGCGCCGCCTCCAGCGCCTCCAGTTCCCGGAACAGCGCGTCGTACTCGGCGTCCGGCATGATCGGCGCGTTGTCGCGGTGATAGGCGTCGTTGGCCTCCCGCACCACCGCCACCAGTTCGGCATGGCGGGCGCGGACGGCGTCGGACGTGGCGGTGTCGCTCATTGTACGGTCTCCGCGAGCAGCCTGTCGGCGGCGGCGCGGGCCTCGGCGGTGATCTCGGCGCCCGAAAGCATGCGCGCGATCTCCTCCCGCCGTTCGCCGGGATCCAACTGCACCACGCGCGTGGTCGCGGCGGCGCCGGTTTCCTTGGCAATGCGCCACTGGTGATCGGCACGGGCCGCCACCTGCGGCGAATGGGTGACCACCAGGACCTGGAACCGTTCCGACAGCCGCTTGAGCCGCTCGCCGACCGCATCGGCGGTGGCGCCGCCGACACCGCGATCGACCTCGTCGAAGATCATCACCGGCGCGTCGCCGGTCGCGGCCAGCACCACCTTCAGCGCCAGCATGAAGCGCGAGAGCTCACCGCCCGAGGCAATCTTGCCGATGGGGCCGGGGGCGGAGCCGGGATTGGTCTGCACCTCGAAGGCGACGCGATCCTGGCCGTCCGGACCGCACTGGTCGGCGGGCAGGGTCTCGACGCGGGTGAAGAACCGCGCCCCGCCCATGCGCAGCGGCTCCAGCTCGCCGCGCACGGCCTCGTCCAGCCTGGCCGCGGAGGCGGTGCGTGCCTCCGACAGCCGCGTGGCCGCGATCCGGAAGGCGTCACCCAGTTCGTTGACGGTCGCCCTCAGGCCGGCCACGTCACTGTCGCCGCGCTCGATGGCCGTCAGTTCGGACCGGCGTGTCTCCAGCAGGGCCGGCAGGGCGTCCGGGTCGACCTGGTGCTTGCGGGCCATGGCGCGCAGCGCGAACAGCCGCTCGTCGACCCGCTCCAGTTCGTTGGGCTCCACGTCGACGTCGGCCCCCAGGGCGTGGATGGCGTTCACCGCCTCGTCGATCTCGACGGCGGCACTGGCCAGTGCCTCCAGTGCCGGTTCCACGCGCGGGCCGGCACGGTCGCGGATGCGGTCCAGCGCACGTTCGGCGCTGCGCAGCCGGCCGGCGACACCGCCGTCCTGCTCCAGCGCGGCCACCGCGTCGCGGATCGCGTCGGCGATCTTCTCGACCTGCATCAGGAAGCCACGGCGTTCCGACAGCTCCTCCGCCTCGCCGGGCAAGGGCGCCAGTTCCTCCAGCTCGCCGACGACGTGGCGCAGGAAGCTTTCCTCCTGCCGCGCCCGTTCCAGCCGCTGCTCGATCCCGCGCAGGCTGTCGGCGGCCTCCCGCCAGCTCTTCCAGGCGCGGCGGACGCTGTCGACCAGCATGGCATGACCGCCGAAGCTGTCGAGGATCTGTCGATGGGTCGCGGGGTTCAGCAGGCCGACCTCGGCCGCCTGGCCGTGCACTTCCACCAGGCGGGAGCCGATCTCCGACAACAGGCCGACGCTGACCGGCTGGTCGTTGACATAGGCGCGGCTGCGCCCGTCGGCGCCGATCACGCGACGCAACAGGATGTCGTCGCTCTTGGGGATGTCGTTGTCGTCGAGCAGGGCGAGCACCGGGTGATCGGCAGGCACCTCGAACATCGCGGTCACGCCGCCACGGTCGGCGCCATTGCGCACCAGCCGCCCCTCGGCACGCTGGCCGATGGCCAGGCCCAGCGCGTCCAGCAGGATCGACTTGCCGGCGCCGGTCTCGCCGGTCAGCGCGCACAGGCCGCTGTCCAGCGTCAGGTCCAGCGCATCGAAGACGACGATGTCGCGGATGGCGAGCGATCTCAGCATCGCCGGCCGGTCAGAAGACCGAGTTCCAGATCTGGGATATCCAGGATTCCGAGCTTTGGGCCGGCGCGAGGTTCCGGCCGGAAAGCAGCGCGTAGGAGTCCCGGTACCAGCTGGTGTTCGGGAAATTGTGACCCAGGACCGCGGCCGTCGCCTGCGCCTCGTCGGTGACGCCGAGCGACAGGTAGGCCTCGGTCAGGCGATGCAGGGCTTCCGGCACATGGCTGGTGGTCTGGTATTCGGCCACCACCTTCTGGAAGCGGTTGATGGCGGCAACGTAGTGGCCACCGCCCTGGTAGTAGCGCCCGATCTCCATCTCCTTGCCGGCGAGATGGTCACGGACCAGTGCCATCTTGGCCTGGGCATCCTGGGCATAGGCGGACTTCGGGAAGCGCCGGATGGTTTCCTCCAGCGCGTTCAGGGCGTTCACCGTGCGGCCCTGGTCGCGCCCGACATCGGTGATCTGCTCGTAATGGCAGACGGCGATCATGTAGTACGCGTAGGCCGCGTCCGCGCTGCCGGGATGCAGGCGGATGAAGCGCTCGGCCGCGCCGATGGCCTGCTCGTACTCGTTTGTCATGTAGTAGGAGAAGACCGCCATCAGCTGCGCCTTGGTGGCCCAGACCGAGTAGGGGTACTGACGTTCCACCAGGTCGAAGGACTCGGCGGCGTTGTCGTAGTCCTCCTGCTGCAGCTCGTCCAATGCCTGGTTGTAGAGTACCTCGACCGGGATCTCCTGCCGTGCCGCGGCGACGGCCGGCGTCTCCTCCTCGCCCGAGCACGCGCCGAGACCGAGCGACGCCCCGAGAAGGAGCGCTGCCGTCGCCAGTCGCAGCGGGCGGATCGGACGTGTCTTCATGGCTGTCTATCTCTCACGCGGTTCCGGTGAAATCAAGCAGCCCGCCGGAACCGGCATGTGCCTTGAAGTGTACCGGCCAGGCAACGCCAAGTAGATCGAATGGCATTGCAAATCGGCAATAGGGTCTCATTTCGTGGCAGGGGATAACAGGATGCAACAGGAACGCGGTATCGACCGGCACGTCGGCGAGCGGATCCGGCGACGTCGGGCGGAACTCGGCCTGACCCAGCACGACCTCGCGTCGGCGCTGGGGATTTCGTACCAGCAGGTCCAGAAGTACGAAACCGGTGCGAATCGTGTGAGTGCCGGACGGCTTTACGAAATGTCGCGCCAGCTTGGCTGCCATATCGGCTGGTTCTTCGATGGCCTGGACGAGGCCGAGGACGTTGCCGAACTGGCCCATGGCGGCACGAACCGCACCACGATCGAACTGGCCCGCAATTTCGGGCGTCTGCCGAACCAGACCGTGCGTGGTGCCATCTCGACCCTGGTCCGTGCCCTGGCCGAAGGCGAGGTGGAACTCGAAGCCGTCGAGGACACGGAGGTCGAACTTGAAGCCCGCCCTTTGTTGAGGGTCGTTGACGCGGCTGAATGATCCTTCGCGTCAGCGGTTGCGACCGTCAGCCCCAGGGTCCGCGTCGGCGATAGGGGGCGCCGGCGTCGGGAAACCCTGAGGTGGCGGCCGGACCCTCCGGCGAGGATGCCGGCGCCGGTCGGACGATCTTCATGGCCGCTCGGCGGGAGATGGGGCCGGGCGCGAAGTCCGCGGCCGGGCCGAACAGCTTGTGACGGCCCGTCTTCAGCAGGGGCGTCAGAACCAGGCCGGCGGCAAAGCCACCGATATGGGCATACCAGGCAACGCCCTCGTCACCGCCGTCGACGACGTTGAACACCTGCAGCGCGATCCAGAAGCCGATCACCAGCACGGCCGGCAGGCGCACGGGTATCAGCATGAAGATCACCGGGATGCCCAGCACCACGCGCGATCGTGGAAAGATCAGCAGGTAGCCCGCCAGTACCCCGGCGATCGCGCCCGACGCACCGATCATCGGCGTCGTCGCCCCCGGGTCGACCAGCATCTGCGACAGCGCCGCGGCAATCGCGCAGAGGACGTAGAACACCACGAACCGCCAGTGTCCCATGGCATCCTCGACATTGTCGCCGAATACCCAGAGATAGAGCATGTTGCCGAGGATGTGCATGACGTCCCCGTGCAGGAACGCCGAGGTGATCAGCGTCAGCGGCGGCCACAGCGCGCCGATGTCGGGGTGCGGCGTTGCGGCGCCGTTCAGGAAGGCCGGCACCATGCCGAAGCGCCATACCGCCAGTTCCTGCGCATCGCCGGTCAGCGAGAGCTGCCAGAGAAAGACCGCGACACAGATTCCGACGATGATGCGCGAGATCCACGGCGTCAGGTGCGTGCGGTTCTCGTCGTGCAGCGGAATCATGGGCGCCGGTTCCGTTGTGTCGCCTGGTCTCTTTCCTACCTAGGGAAGAATCCGTGAAGCCGGAATGGAGAATCGGTCGGGTCATGCACGATTTCGCTCTCAGCCGAAGGACCCTGCTGGGCGGTGCCGCCGCACTGCTGGCCCTGCCGTCGCCGGCCGCCGCGGCCGGTGACGGGATCGATTTCGACGTGCGTGTCGCCGGGTCGTCCATCGGTCATCACCGGCTGGCCTTTCGACGGCACGGCGAGGTGCTGCGGGTTTCGATCGATATCCGGATGAAGGTGCGCCTGCTGTTCATGACCGTCTTCGACTACACCCAGCGGGTGGAGGAGGACTGGGAGGGGGAGCGCCTGCTCCGTCTCGAATCGACAACGGTCGACGGCGACAACCACGACGCGGTGACCGCGGTCGCCGATACCGAGGGCATCGCGGTCAGGAGCCGCCGGTTCGGGGAGCGGCTGATGCCGGCCGACACCTGGCCCAGCACGGCCTTCTGGCGGCAGGCGGCGATCCGGCGGACGCGCTTCCTGGACGCCGCGCGCGGCGACTGGCGCGAGGTGCGGATCGAGGATCGCGGCGTCGAACAGGTCATCGCCGGCGGGCAGTCCCGCGCCGGCCATCGCTTCCACGTGGATACCAGCCGGGACTTCGATGTCTGGTACGGCGCGAACGGCGACTGGCTGAAGCTGCAATGGTCCGGCTTCGGGATGACCGCCGACTATGTCCGGTTGACCTGAGGGCGCATCGCCCGCGGGTCAGCGTTCCGGGCTGACCAGCATCACGCCGTCGTCGCCCTCGCCCTGCAGCGGCACCAGGTCGCCGACCACGCGGGCGCGACCCTCGGCGATCAGCTTCACCGCCAGCGGATAGATGCGGTGTTCCACCGTCAGCACGCGGGCCGCCAGCGTATCGGGCGTATCGCCGGCCAGGACCGGGACCGCGCCCTGCACGATGATCGGTCCCTCGTCCATCTCGGCACGGACATAGTGGACGGTACAGCCGGTGATCCGCGCGCCGGCCGCCAGCACCCGCTCGTGGATGTCCAGCCCCTTGAAGGCCGGCAGCAGCGAGGGATGGATGTTGATGATCCTGTCCTTCCAGCGGTCGACGAAGCTGCGGGTGAGCAGGCGCATGAAGCCGGCGAGGCAGACCAGGCGGACGCCCCTTTCGTCCAGTTCGTGCGTCAGCGCCGCCTCGAAGGCGGGACGATCCGGATAGTTCCGGTGCGGTACCACGGCCACCGGAACATTGGCCGCGCGCGCGCGGTCGAGTCCGCCCGCGCCCTCGACATTGGAAATCACCAGCGCCACCTCGGCCGGGAAGGCCGGGTCGGCGCAGGCATCCAGGATGGCCTGCAGGTTGCTGCCGCGGCCGGAGATCAGTACGCCGAGTTTCAGCCGGGCCAACGCTCCAGCCCCTCGATGCTGACGCCCTCGCCGGCGACGACCTCGCCGATGGCGGCCACCTTCTCGCCCTTGTAGGTCAGGAAGGCCACGACCTTGTCGACCTCGGCGGCCGGAACCACCGCGATCATGCCGATGCCGCAATTGAACGTGCGCGCCATCTCGCGCGCCTCGACGCCGCCCTCGGCCATCAGCCAGGCGAACACCTGCGGGAAGGTCCAGGACGCTGCGTCCAGCCGGACACCCGTACCCTCGGGCAGCACCCGCGGGATGTTCTCGATCAGCCCGCCGCCGGTGATGTGCGCCAGTGCCTTGACCGGCCCCAGCTTCAGCGCGGACAGCAGCGGCTTCACGTAGATGCGTGTCGGCGTCAGCAGCGCCTCGCCCAGCGACAGGTTGCTGTCGAAGGGGGCCGCCGCGCCGAGATCGGCGCCGCTCTTCTCGACGATGCGGCGGACCAGCGAGAACCCGTTGGAGTGCACGCCCGACGAGGTGATGCCCAGCACCACGTCGCCGGCGACGACGTCACCGCGCGGCAGCAGGCGGTCGCGCTCGACCGCGCCGACAGAGAATCCCGCAAGGTCATAGTCACCCGGCCGGTAGAGCCCCGGCATCTCGGCCGTCTCGCCGCCGATCAGCGCGCAGCCGGCCTCCTTGCAGCCCTCGGCGATGCCGCGCACCACGGCGGCGGCCTGGTCGACCGAAAGCTTTGACGAGGCGAAATAGTCGAGGAAGAACAGCGGCTCCGCGCCCTGGACCACCAGGTCGTTGACGCACATGGCCACCAGGTCGATACCGACCGTGTGATGGATGCCGACCTGTCCGGCCAGCGTCAGCTTGGTGCCGACACCATCGGTCGAGGCAACCAGCATCGGATCGGTGTAGCCGGCCGCCTTCAGGTCGAACAGGCCGCCGAATCCACCGATGCCGCCAACCACGCCGGGACGGTCCGTTGCCTTGGTATCGCCCTTGATACGTTCGACAAGTTCGTTGCCGGCATCGACATCGACGCCGGCGTCGCGATATGTCAGGCCCGTCGTGATGACGCCCTCCGGCCGCTGGGTTAGAGTGCGCGAGACGATGCCGGCAAAGGAGTTCGATTGCAATGCTCGGGCGCTGGACGCGCAATCTGTCGCTGGCCGTCAGTTTCGGATTGCTGCTCATCATGGCCCCGCGCGCGGATGCGGCGGGCCTGTTCACGGTGCGGGACATCCCCGTCGACGTGACGGCCGAAAGTGCCGCCATCGCGCGCGAGCGGGCGATCACCGGCGCGCGCCGGACCGCGCTGGACCTTCTGCTGCGCCGCCTGACGCGGGAGGCCGACTGGCCGACGCTGCCGGTCCCCGACGAGGAGGCGCTGGCGGGACTGGTCGCGTCCTTCCAGGTGCAGGACGAGAAGGCGGCACCCGATCGCTGGATCGCCAGGCTGTCGTTCGACTTCGATCCGGGCGGTGTCCGACGCCTGCTGAAGACGGCCGGAATCGTCTTCACCGAGACCCGGGCGCTGCCGATGCTGGTTCTGCCGGTGCTGCGGGTCGCGGGGGAGGACACGCTCTGGGCCGATCCGAATCCGTGGCTGCAGGCCTGGGCACGCTTTGACGGCGCCGAGCGACTGGTGCCGATCGTGGCCCCGTTCGGCGACCTGGACGACGTGCTGGCGATCACCGCCGAACAGGCCCTGGCCGGCGATCCGGACGCGCTGTCGCGGCTGAACGGTCGCTACCGCACCGAGAGCACGATGGTTGCCCATGCGACGCTGGTCATCGACCGCGCCCTTGGCACGGTGCGCCTCGACGTGGCGTTGCAACACTACGGACCCGATCCCTACCCGACCGTGGTGCGCAGCTTCGACGGCGCCGTTGACCAGGACATCGTCATGTTCATGAACCAGGCCGTCGACCGCATGGTCTTCGACATCGGCGAACTGTGGAAGCAGCGCACGACCGAGAGTTTCGGCACCGAGGCGCGGATCAGCGTGCTGGTGCCGGTTGCCGGGCTGCAGGATTGGCTGGAGATCCGGCGCCGCATCGATGACGTCTCGCTGGTGCGATCGACGGACGTCTCGATGATGTCCGCAAGCGACGTCGTCGTCGTGCTCAACCATGTGGGCGACACGGAACTGCTGCGCCGTGCGCTGGCCCAGGCGCGCCTGCTGCTCGACCAGACCGATGGTTACTGGACCTTGCGCCGGCTGGACGCGGCCGGCCAATGACCGCGCGCCAGCATGCCGGGTTCTGGCTCGGTGCCGTCATCGTCTTCGGACTTCTGGTCTGGCTGCTGCGCGACATGCTGCTGCCGTTCGTCGTGGCCATGGCCGTCGCCTACCTGGCGGACCCCGTGGCCGACTGGCTGGAGCGGCACCGGTTCAGTCGCATCCAGGCCACGGTGCTGATCACGGTGGTGTTCTTCGTGGTCTCCCTGCTGGCCCTGCTTGTCATCGTGCCGCTGGTGGCCAACCAGATGCTGGCCCTGCTGTCGCAGTTGCCCGACTACCTGGAGCGTGCGGCGCGCCTGCTGCAGCCGCTGGTGCAGGATCTCGCCGGCGTGCTGCGTGACCGGGCGGCCGAGGTCGACCCGGCCGTGGCCGGCGAAAAGGCGAAGGACTTCGTCGCTGCCAACAAGGACCAGGGACTGGCGGCGCTGAAGGAATACTCGTCCCAGGCCGTGTCCTTCTTCGCGAGGCTCGCCGGCGACGTGTTCCGGGGCGGCGTGGCCCTCCTCAATTTCCTGGCGTTGCTCGTCATCACGCCGGTCGTCACCTTCTACCTGCTGCTCGAATGGGACCGCATGGTGGCCCACATCAACGACCTGCTGCCCAAGCGCTATGCCGGCGTGGTCCGCGAACTGACCGGTGACATCGACCGGACGCTGGCCGGGTTCGTGCGCGGGCAGGGCGCGGTCTGCCTCACCCTGATGCTGTACTATTCGGTCCTGCTCAGCGCGTCCGGACTGGGCTTCGGCTTCGTCATCGGGCTGGCCTCCGGCGCGCTGTCGTTCATTCCCTTCGTCGGCGCCATCTTCGGCGCGCTGACCTCGGTCGGCCTGGCGCTGATCCAGTTCTGGCCCGACGACATGCTGCGGGTCGGCATCGTCCTGGCGATCTATGTCGCCGGCCAGCTGCTGGAGGCCTATGTCCTGACGCCGAAGCTGGTCGGCAACCGCATCGGCCTGCATCCGGTCTGGGTCATGTTCGGCGTGCTGGCGGGCGGTGTGCTGTTCGGCTTTGTCGGCATGCTGCTGGCACTGCCGGCGGCGGCGGTGATCGGCGTGCTGGTCCGCTTCGGTATCCGCCAGTACCGCGAGAGCCGGATCTACGACCCCGCCAACCCGGCATGACCCGACCACCGCAGCTCGCCTTCGATTTCGGCGCGCCGGACCGCTACGACGCCGACCAGTTCCTGGCGGGCGACAGCAATGCCGGGGCGCTGGCCTGGATCGCGCGCTGGCCGGACTGGCCGGGCCCGGCGCTGGCGATCCGTGGCCCGGAGGGCGCGGGCAAGACGCACCTGGTCCATATCTGGGCCGGCCGCAGCGATGGCACCATCGTCGGCGGCGAGGACCTGGACACCGCCATCGTGCCCGACCTTGCCGGCCGGCCCGTTGCCGTCGACGATGCCGACCGCGTCGCCGATCCCCGCGCCCTGCTGCATCTCTACAACCTGCAGCGCGAGAGCGCCGCGCACCTGCTGCTGACCGGCCGCGCGCCGGTGCAGGACTGGGCCCGGGGCCTGGCCGACCTGTCCTCGCGGCTGGCGACCGCACCGCTGGTGCAGATCGACGCGCCCGACGACGCGCTGCTGGCGGCGCTGGTGGTCCGCCACGCCGCCGCCCGGCAGGTCCACATCACCCCCGAGGCCGTCCGATTCCTGGTTGCGCGCATCGAGCGCACATTCGATGCTGCCGCCCGCATCGTCGCGGCCCTGGACCGCGCCAGCCTCGGTACGGGGCGAAGGATCACGGTGCCTCTGGCGCGCGCGCTGCTGGAGCCGGATGGAGCCGACGGGGAGAGCTGACAATGGATCTTGGTATCAGGGGGCGGCGCGCCATCGTCTGCGCGGCCAGCAAGGGCCTCGGCAAGGGCTGCGCCATGGCGCTGGCCGAGGAGGGGGTGAACCTGGTCATCACCGCGCGCGGCGCCGAGGCTCTGGAGGCGACGGCGGCGGAGATCCGGGCGAAGACCGGGGTCGAGGTGATCGCCGTCGCCGGCGACATCACCACCGAGGCGGGACGCGCGGCGGCGCTGGCGGCCTGTCCGGAGCCGGATATCCTGGTCAACAATGCCGGCGGTCCGCCGCCCGGCAATTTCCGCGACTGGACGCGCGAGGACTGGATCAAGGCGCTGGACGCCAACATGATCACGGCCATCGAACTGATCCGCATGACCGTCGATCCGATGATGGCGCGCGGGTTCGGCCGGGTGGTGAACATCACCTCGCAGTCCGTGAAGGCGCCGATCGACATCCTGGGCCTGTCGAATGGCGCACGCTCCGGCCTGCACGGCTTCGTCGCCGGCGTCAGCCGCACCACGGTCGCGCGCAATGTCACCATCAACAACCTGCTGCCCGGACCGTTCGACACCGACCGCCTGAACGGCGGTTTCGCCTTCCGCGCGCAGAAGGACGGGCGCCCGGCGGAGGAACACAAGCAGGCGGCCATGAAGGCCAATCCGTCCGGTCGCTTCGGCACGGCCGAGGAGTTCGGCAAGGCCTGTGCCTTCCTGTGCAGCGTCCATGCCGGCTTCATCACGGGCCAGAACCTGCTGATGGACGGTGGCGCCTATCCCGGAACCTTCTGACCCTCCCGCATACGGAGATCGACCATGACCAGCCGTTCCCTCAGCCGTCTCGCGATCCTCGCCGGCCTCGGCCTGGCACCGGTCGCCGCCAGTGCCGCCATTGATCCGGTCATCGGCACCTGGTGGACCAGGGAGAACGAGTCGCGCGTCCAGATCGCGCCCTGCGGCGAGTCGATCTGCGGCACCATCGTGTGGATGAAGGAGCCGAACAAGGAGGACGGGACGCCCAAGCGCGATGCCAACAACCCCGACGAGGCGGCGCAGCAGAACACCATCCTGGGCCTGCAGATCCTGCACTCCTTCACGCTCGACAAGCCCGGCAAGTGGGAGGACGGCAAGATCTACAACCCCCGCAACGGCAAGACCTACCGCTCGATCCTGACGGTGACCGGGCCGGACGAACTGGAGGTCGAGGGCTGCGTGCTGTTCCTCTGTGACGGCCAGACCTGGACCCGCTTCAAGGAGTAGACATGGCGCGCGTTCCCTATCTCACGCCCGACGACGCCGACGACAGCAACCGCGACGTGCTGGCCCGCGGCATCAACCTGTATTTCGCCCTGGGCAACGTGCCGGGCGCGGCCCGGGCCTTTTCGACGCTGGGGCTGTGGCTGCGCTTCGAATCGAAGCTGGACACGCGGCTGCGTGAACTGGCGATCCTGACGGTCGGGCGCATCGAGCGCGCGGCCTATGAATGGGCCCACCATGTCGAACTGGGCTTCCAGTTCGGTGTCACCGAGGCCGATCTCACGCGCCTGATCGCGGAAGTCGACGACGGCAAGGAGACCGACCTGGAACCGCTGGCGCGGCTGGTGATCCGGGGTGCGGCGGAGATGGCGCTGGACGGCGAGATGGCCCAGACGACCTGGGACGCGCTGTCGGAACACCTCGACCACAAGCTGATGATCGAGCTTGTCGCGGCGGTCGCCTTCTACTGCGGCCTCTGCCGGGTGCTGAAGACCTTGAAGGTCGACGTGGAGCCGGAGGCCCAGGTGTTCCTCGACAAGTGGCCGCTGCCGAAGTCCTGACCGCTCAGAGCGGCCAGACCAGCAGGATCATCGGCACCGAGACCGCGACCACCAGGATCTCGAGCGGCAGGCCAAGGCGCCAGTAGTCGCCGAAGCGGAAGCCGCCGGGACCCAGGATCAGCGTGTTGTTCTGGTGGCCGACCGGCGTCAGGAAGGCGCACGAGGCACCGACCGCGACCGCCATCAGGAACGGGTCGATGCTGACGCCGAGCCGGGTCGCCGCGCCGGCGGCGATGGGGCACATGACGGCGGCCGTGGCGGCATTGTTGACGAAGTCCGAGAGCGTCATGGTGACGACGAGGATCAGCACCAGCGCCACCACCGGGCTGCCGCCGGCGACACTGTCCAGCAGCGTCCGCGCCAGCAGGTCGGCCGTGCCCGTGGTGGCGATGGCGTCGGCCACCGGCAGCAGGGCCGCCAGCAGCACGATCACCGACCAGTCGATGGCGCCGTAGGCCGCGCGCGGTGCCAGCAGCCGGCTCGCCAGCACGGCCAGCACGCCGGCCGCGAAGGCAACGGCCGACGGAACGAGACCCGAGGCGGCCAGCGCCACCGCGCCGCCCATGATCGCCACCGCCAGCCAGACCTTCGAGCGGTCGGGCAGGCGCAGCTTGCGTTCGGCCAGCGGCACGCAGCCATAGTCGGCCGCGAATTCCGACAGGCTCTCGGCGGGGCCCTGCATCAGCAGCACGTCACCGGGCCGGATCACCGTGCGCCGCAGCCGGGCATGGGTGCGCTGGCCCTGGCGGGAGATCGCCAGCAGGTTCAGGCCGTGTCGCGTGCGCAGGTGGACGTCACTGGCCGACAGGCCCGCCAGGCGCGCCGCGGGCAGCACCGCAAGTTCCTGCAGTTCGGTGTCCTCGGTGAAGTTCCGCCGCGCCGCAGCGTTCTCGGCGTCGGCTGCCTCGCCGTCGGCGGGGGTCACGGCTTCCTCCAGCTTCAGGCCCAGCGCGGAAAGGGCCGACATCAGGGACTCCGTGCCCGCCTCCAGCACCAGGACGTCGTCGGCGCGCACCTTGCGCGCCGGATGCGGTGCCGTGAGCCGGACGTCGTTGCGGACGATGCCGACGATCTGGACGTCCACCTCGCCGAGCGCGTTCTCGAACTCCCGCAATGTCATACCGATGGCCTTGGCGCCCTTGGGCACCCGGGCCTCGGTGAGGTAGGCGCCGACATCGAAACCGTCGCTGGCGGCCTGGCGTCGCACGGGAACCAGCCGCCAGCCGACCAGCAGGATGAAGGCGATGCCCGCCAGCGCCACCGCCAGCCCGACAGGGGCATAGTCGAACATGGCGAAGCCGACGCCATTGGATGTGCCGGCGCGAAAGGCGGCGACGATCAGGTTGGGCGGCGTCCCGATCAGGGTGACCATGCCGCCCAGGATCGAACCGAAGGCGAGCGGCATCAGCAGCCGCCCGGGCGGCATCTCAAGCCGGGCCGAGAGCTGCAGCGCCAGCGGCATCAGCAGGGCCAGCGCACCGACATTGTTCATGAACGCCGAAAGCGCGGCGGCGAGGCCGGTCAGCGCGATGACCGTGTGGCCCTTGCCGGCCTCGGCCGGCAGGACGTTGCGCATCAGCGCGTCGACGGCGCCGGAGACCTGCAGCGCGTGGCTCAGCACCAGCACGCAGGCGACCGTGACCACGGCCGGATGGCCCAGGCCGGCGAAGGCGGCAGTGCCCGGCACCAGCCCGGCGGCGACGGCGGCCAGCAGGGCGCCGAGCGCCACGATGTCGTGACGCCAGCGCCCCCACAGGAACATCGCCACCGTCACGACGACGATGGCGACGATCAGGATCTGGTCGGTCTGCACTGTTCCCGGGCCGGCCGCGCGGCCGTCACTTGCCGGTGAACTTCGCCTTGCGCTTCTCGACGAAGGCGGCGACGCCCTCGCGATAGTCGCCGCGCGCCGCGCAGCTCGCGAACATCTCGCCTTCCATCTGCAGCTGGCTTTCGAACTCGTTGTGCAGGCTGCGGTACATCAGCTTCTTGGCCTGGCCGTAGACGAAGGTCGGGCCATTGGCGAGACGGTTGGCCAGCTTGGCGCATTCCGCGTCCAGGTCGGCCGATGGCACGACGAAGTTGACCAGGCCCATGTCGGCCATCTGCTGCGCGGTGTAGCGGTCGCCCAGCAGGGTCATTTCCATGGTCCGCTTGAGGCCGATGGCGCGGGGCAGGGAATAGCTGGCGGAGCCGTCCGGCGTGGTGCCGATATGGACATAGGCCAGGGTGAAGAAGGAATCGTCGGCGGCCATGATCAGGTCGCAGGCGGCCGCGACCGAGACGCCGGCACCGGCGGCGGCGCCGCGCACCTTGGCGATGATCGGCTTCGGCATCCGGCGCATGGAGAACATGATCGGGTGCAGGTTGTGAATGCGGTTGACGAAGTAGTTCTCGATCTCCGGGCCGCTGGCGGTCTTGAGGTACTCGTGCATGTTCTTCACGTCGCCGCCGGCCATGAAGTGCTCGCCCTCGCCGGTCAGCACGATGCAGCGCACGGAATCGTCGCGCTCCAGCTTGTGGAAGGCGTCGCTCATCATCGCGCGCATTTCCATCGACAGCGCGTTGCGCGCGTCGGGTCGGTTCATGGTGACGGTGGCAATGCCGCCGTCGATCGAGACTTCCAGGTCAGCCATCTTCTCTCTCCCCTCGAAATGATGCCCTGCCACCCCTCAGGCGGCGGAGCGTGCCTTGCCTCCGGTATCGGCGCACAGCGGACAGGCCGGGTCGGGCCGCACCCTGACCTTGCGGAAGGTCGCCGCCAGCCCGTCGTAGATCAGCAACTGTCCCGCCATGCTGTCACCGATGCCGAGGATCTCCTTGATCGTCTCGGTCGCCTGCAGCGCGCCCATCACGCCGGCCAGCGCCCCCAGCACGCCGTCGACGGCGCAGGTGGTGTCCTCGGCCGGAACCTCGCGGAACAGGCAGCGCAGGCAGGGCTTGCCGGCTTCGTGCCCGCGCCAGACCGTGAGCTGGCCGTCGAAGCGCACCACGGCAGCGGAGACCAGCGGCCTGCCCTGGTGGAAACAGGCGTCGTGGACGATGAAGCGGGTGGCGAAATTGTCGGTGCCGTCGCAGACGATGTCGTAGCCGGCGACCAGGTCACCGGCGTTCTCCGCGTCGATGCGCATGTCGTGGCGGACGATGCGGACGTCGGTGTTCAGCCGCGCAACGCTCTCGGCCGCGCTCTCGGTCTTGCTCATGCCGAGACGCGCGGTGTCGTGCAGCACCTGGCGCTGCAGGTTCGACAGCGAGACCGTGTCGTCGTCGACCACGCCGATGGTGCCGACGCCGGCCGCGGCCAGGTACATGATCAGCGGCGAGCCGAGTCCGCCGGCCCCGATCACCAGCACGCGCGCCTTCAGCAGCGACTGCTGGCCGGCGCCGCCGACTTCCTTCAGCACGATGTGGCGGGCGTAGCGCTCGATCTGGCTGTCGTCCAGGCTCATCGCCGTCTCCTGTCAGCGCGCCGGCTGCGGCACCTCGATGTCCAGGTCGGGAATGGCACGATAGGCGCTGCGCAGGGCGTCCGACCAGCGGTTGCGGACATCCTCGAACCAGGGGTCGTGCTCGTCGACCCTGCGTTCAACATAGGTGCCGGGCACGTCGCGTCGATAGACCATGATGTCGATGGGCAGGCCGACCGACATGTTCGAACGCAGCGTGGAATCCATCGAGATCAGTCCGACCTTCACCGCGTCCTTCACCGGCGTGCCGAAGTTGATCACCCGGTCCAGGATCGGCTTGCCGTACTTGGTCTCGCCGATCTGGAAATAGGGCGTGTCCTCGGTCGACTCGATGAAGTTGCCCTCCGAATAGATGTGGTAGAGGCGCAGCTTGCGCCCGGCGATCTGGCCACCGAGCAGGAAGGAGGCGTTGAAGCCGAAGCTGCCCTGTTCCAGCGACGGCCCGTCCACCCGGCGCACCTCGCGTACCGCCTCGCCGATCAGGCGGGCGATGGAGAACATGCTGGGCGCGCCGAGGATGGTATCGGCCGGATCCGTCGACGGATCCTCCATCTTTTCCATCAGCTGGCCCACGACGGCCTGGGTCACCGCAAGGTTGCCCGCCGACATCAGCGCGACCACCCGTTCGCCAGGGTTGGACCAGATCTTCAGCTTGCGGAACGTCGCGATGTGATCGATGCCGGCATTGGTACGCGTGTCCGCGACCATGACCAGGCCCTCGGCCGTCAGCATTCCCACACAATACGTCACGTTGCGCCCCGACCGTCGAACAGGAGGCCGCCACTTGGCGGCGAAGCGGCGCATGCTCGCGCCCCTGCCTAGCCCTGTCGAGCGGATTCTCCGGACGCATCGTCGCTGTCGCCGTTCACGATCAGCAGGAAGTCGCGGGCGATCTGGCGGCCGATCAGCACGTTGCGGTCGACCACCGCGGTCAGGAACTCGTGCAGGCCGGTCTGGAAGATGTCGTCGATCTGGCTGTAGAGCAGCCGGCTGTGCATCTGTCCGGCGATCCTGACACTCTCCAGCCGCCGCCCGTAGTCCTGGGACAGCAGGTTCAGGTGGCGCATCA
This sequence comes from Pseudomonadota bacterium, assembly GCA_036154895.1. GTDB lineage: Bacteria > Pseudomonadota > Alphaproteobacteria > Minwuiales > Minwuiaceae > Minwuia. Next base: position 12,476 of record JAYZWD010000045.1, on the reverse strand, counting down.
GCTCGTCGTAGCAGAAGCGGATGGACCGCGGCATCTCGGGCCGGAGGATCAGCAGGTCCGCCACCTTCCACGGCTTCACGTCGTCGCCGGTCATGCGTCGATAGCTGCCGTGCGCGGAGACCGACTGCAGCAGGGCGGTCCACTGGTAGTAGTCGGCGGCGCCGCCCACAGGTGCCGCGTCGGGCAGGATCAGGTGATATTTCACGTCCAGGATGCGGGCCGTGGAATCCGAGCGCTCGATGAAGGTGCCGAGCCGGATGAAGTGGTAGGCGTCGTCACGGATCATGGTGCCGGCGATGGCGCCGCGCACCAGGTGCGAGCGCTGCTTCACCCAGTCGAAGAAGGTGGAGCGACCCATCTCCTCGATCCTGGCGAGGTTCATGTCCCGGATGCCGAGCCAGGTGTCGTTCATCGCCTCCCACAGCTCGCGGGTCAGCACGTGGCGCTGGGCGCGGGCGTTCTCGCGGGCGACATGGAAACAGTTGCGGATGCTGGACGGGTTGTCCTCGCTGAACGCCATGAACTCCAGCGTCTCGCGCTCGGTGATGGTGCCGATCTTCTCGCGGTAGAGCGGCTCCACGCCGCCCGCGATCAGCACCGACATCCACTCGTTGGTCTGCCCGGCCTGCACCGGCATCAGCGCCATGCGGTCGGCAACCTCCAGCAGGCGCGCGGTGTTCTCGGCGCGCTCCACATAGCGGGCCACCCAGAAGAGATCGTCTGCGGCGCGGCTCAGCATCGCCCGTCAGTCCTCCAGCACCCAGGTGTCCTTGGTCCCGCCGCCTTGGCTGGAATTCACCACAAGCGAGCCCTTGCTCAGCGCGACGCGGGTCAGGCCGCCGGGAACGATGCGCACCCGGTCGCCGCCGCTCAGCACAAAGGGTCGCAGGTCGACATGGCGTGGCGCAACACCTTCCTCGACAAAGGTCGGGCAGGTTGACAGCGACAGGGTCGGCTGGGCGATGAAGCCGTTCGGATCGGCCTTCACACGGGCGGCGTACTTCTCCTGCTCGTCCTTCGTCGACCGCGGTCCGATCAGCATGCCATAGCCGCCGGACCCGTGTACCTCCTTCACCACCAGCTCGTGCAGGTGGGACATGATGTACTTCAGGTCGTCGGGGTTTCGGCCCATGTAGGTCGGGACATTCTTCAGGATCGGCTCCTGCCCCAGGTAGAAGCGGATCATCTCCGGGACGTAGACGTAGATCGCCTTGTCATCGGCGACGCCGTTGCCGATGGCGTTGGTCAGGGTGACGTTGCCGGCGGCATAGGCGCTGACCAGTCCCGGTACGCCCAGCATGGAATCGGGGCGGAACGCTTCCGGGTCCAGGAAGGCGTCGTCGAGTCGGCGGTAGATCACGTCGACACGCTGCGGTCCGCGCGTCGTCCGCATGTAGACGACCTTGTCGCGCACGAACAGGTCGGCGCCCTGCACCAGTTCGACACCCATCCGGTCGGCCAGGAAGGCGTGCTCGAAATAGGCGGAATTGAAGCGTCCGGGCGTCAGCACGACCACCTTCGGATCGCGGTCCTTGGCCGGCGCGACAGACTTGAGCGTGGTGCGCAGTTCGTCCGGGTAATGGTCGACCGGGCGGACGCGGTAGCGGTTGAAGATCTCCGGGAACAGCCGCATTTCGGCGTCGCGGTTGCCGAGCATGTACGACACGCCCGAGGGCGTGCGGACATTGTCCTCCAGCACCACGAACTCGCCGTCGACGCGGACCAGGTCGACGCCGGCGATGTGGGCGTGGATGCCGCCCGGCGGTGTCACGCCGCGCATCTGCGGGACATAGGCGTCGTTCGCCTCGACGATCTCGCGCGGAATGATGCCGGCGCGAAGGATCTCCTGCGCACCGTAGATGTCGCTGAGGAAGGCATTGATCGCCTTGACCCGCTGTTCCAGGCCGGTCGCCAGTGCTTCCCACTCGGAGCCGGTCAGCACCCGCGGGATGATGTCGAACGGGATCAGACGTTCGGTATCGCCGCCCTGTCCGTACACCGCGAAGGTGATGCCCAGCCGGCGGAACATGAACTCCGCTTCCGAGCGCTTCTGCCGGAAAAGCTCGACCGGGGTTTCCTCCAGCCAGCGGCTGAGGCCCTGGTATGCCGGACGGACGGAATCGTCCGGTCCGTTCATTTCGTCATATGGACTGACGGGTAGTTGCGACATGCGAATCCCGTTGCTGGACAAGGCGATTTAAACACGCTGCCGCGAGAGCGAACAAGCCGGGCGCGGCAAAATGATCGCTTTCCAAACAACTTCGCGGGTGTCGGCGGTCACATTGCCGAATTCTTGTGCGAATGCCCGATTTGCGGTCCCGCCTGTGATGTGATTGCGCGCACTCGGCGATCATGACGGCGGTCCCCATGTCCCCGTCGGGCGACGCGTCCGGGCTGCGTTCGGGAATTTCTCTAAAATTCTCAGGAACTTCGCGGCAAAGGCCCGGCATTCCTTAACAGGGGATTAAGACCTCGGCGATAGGGTGCGGACGTCAGACGGGGCACGGCCGGTCCGGTCCTTGCCCCTGAAGGGACAGGAGCGGCCACTGGGGCCGGTTTGTGTGCCGTCACGGCACAAGGGATGGATCGAAGCGGGGCAGGTGTCCCGTACGCGGACAGGCGGGTGGCGGTATGGCCTTCGGGTTTGGCTTCGGATTTGACGGGTTCTTCGGGGGACTGGGCGAGTTCCCGGGCTTCAACCCGTTCTTCCAGTTCGACGAGGACCAGGATGCCGGCGCCGGCACGCAGATCCAGGCCGACGAGACGGCCGAATCCGACGATGAAGCGCCGGCGCGCGACGACACCGTTGGCGGCGACGATGGCGACGAACTGTCCGGCGGCCTTGCCCGGAGCCTGAACGTGGTCGTCACCCCCGTGGTGCTGACCGGTTCCGACGTGCGCGACAAGCTGTTCGGCGGCGATGGCGACGAACGCTTCGAGTTCGGCGACGGCGCCGACTACGGCCGCGGCGGCCAGGGCGCGGACACGCTGCTCGGCGATCGCGGCAATGACATCCTGATGGGCGAGGACGGCGACGACGTCATCTTTGGCGGCGACGGCGCCGACAAGCTGATCGGCAAGATCGGCGCCGACCTGATCGACGGCGGCCTGGATGGCGACGACCTGCGCGGCGGCTTCGGCGCCGATACCCTGCTGGGCGACGCCGGCGACGACCTGCTGCGCGGCGACGAGGACAACGACCTGCTGCGCGGCGGTGACGGCTTTGACCGGATGCGCGGCGACGGCGGCGACGACACGCTGGACGGCGAGGGCGACTCCGATGTCCTGTTCGGCCATGACGGCTTCGACCTGCTGTCGGGCGGCGACGGCGCCGACACCCTTCGCGGCGGCCTGGACGCCGATACCGTGCTGGGCGGTGCCGGCAATGACGTGGTGCGCGGCGGCGACGACAACGACTCGGTCGCTGGCGGCGAGGGCGATGACTTCCTGACCGGCGATGCCGGCGATGACACGCTGGCGGGCGATGCCGGCGCGGACAAGCTGGTCGGCAATTCCGGCGCCGACAGCCTGGACGGCGGCGAGGGCAATGACGACCTGCGCGGCGGCAGCGGCGCCGACACCATCCTTGGCGGCGCGGGCGACGACTATGCGCTGGCCGGAATCGACAATGACAGCGTCGCCGGTGGCGACGGTGCCGACAGCCTGTTCGGCGAGGGCGGCGCGGACACCATCGACGGCGGTGCCGACAGCGACCTGCTGAACGGCGGCAACGGCAACGACCTGCTGTCGGGCGGCGACGCGGCCGACACGGTGCTGGGCGGCGGCAATGACGACACCCTGTCCGGCGGTGCCGGCGCGGACCTGCTGAACGGCAATTCCGGCGCCGACAGCATCCTGGGCGGTGACGGCAACGACATGCTGAAGGGTGGCACCGGCGCCGACAGCCTGTACGGCGAGGCCGGGCTGGACACGCTGCTGGGCGGCGCCGAGGGCGACCTGCTGGACGGCGGTGATGCCGATGACGACATCGATGGCGGCGCCGGCAATGACGTGATCTTCGGCGGCGCCGGCATCGACCTGATCGTCGGCGGCGCCGGCAATGACACCATGACCAGCGGCGTGGGCGACGACTGGTTCTTCCTCGACAGCGACGCCACCGGCAACGACGTCATCACCGACTTCGCCGGCGGCGACTTCATCGACTTCTCCGGTACCAGCTTCGTGCGCGGCGACCTGGCGATCACGCAGGCGGCCGGCGACACGTTGATCCAGTTCGGCAACGGCAATTCCATCACGCTGCGCGACTTCCTGGCCGCCGACCTCAGCCGCAACGCCCTGTTCTTCCTGGGCGAGCCGGAGGAGGAAGAGGTCATCGACCCCGAGGCCGAGCCGGATTTCGCCTCCATCGAGGGCGCCGACGGCGCCATCACCGGAACCAATGGCCGCAACACCCTGAACGGCACCAATGGCGCCGACATCCTGGTAGGCCTGGGCGACCGCGACCAGCTGAACGGCTCGGAGGGGAATGACTCGCTGTTCGGTGGCGACGATCGCGACACGCTGAACGGCGGCAATGGCGACGACCTGCTGGTCGGCGGCGCGGACGACGACCGCCTGAATGCCGGCGAGGGCAACAACACCCTCTACGGCGGCACCGGTGACGACAGCATGAACGGCGGCAACGCGACCGACATCATGTTCGGCGGCGCCGGCGAGGACACGCTCAACGGCTCCGAGGGCGCCAACACGCTGTATGGCGGCGACGACAACGACCGCATCAACGGCGGCAATTCCACCGATCTGATCTTCGGCGGCAATGGCGACGACACCATAAACGGCTCCGAGGGCCAGAACACCCTTGACGGCGGTGCCGGCGACGACAGCATCACCGGCGGCAACGCGGTCGATATCCTGACCGGTGGCGCGGGCGACGACACCATTGTCGGCCGCGAGGGCGCCGACAGCTTCGACGGCGGCGACGGCGACGACCGGCTGTTCGGCGGCAATGCCGCGGACACCATGCTGGGCGGTCTGGGCGCCGACACGCTGAAGGGCTCCGAGGGCAACAACGTGCTGTTCGGTGGCGACGGCGACGACGAGCTGGAAGGCAAGAACGGCGCCGACTTCCTTGACGGTGGTGCCGGCAATGACGAGCTGGACGCCGGCGAAGGCAACAACACGCTGTTCGGCGGCCTGGGCGACGACGAGCTGGAGGCGAAGAACGGCTCCGACTACCTCGACGGCGGCGCAGGCAATGACACCATCGAGGCCGGCAATGGCAACGACACCATCATCGGTGGTGCCGGCGACGATTTCATGGACGGCGACGGCGGCCGGGACACCTTTGTCTTCGGGGACGCGGACTTCGGCGACGACACCATCGACGATTTTTCCGTTCGCGAGGACACCCTGGACTTCTCGGCGCTGGGCATCGACTTCGACGACCTCGTCATCTCGGCCTCGGGCAAGCACGACTCGATCATTCACGTGGCCGGCGGCGGCAGCATCCTGCTGAACGACGTGGACACCGACGACATCCACCAGGGCATGTTCCACTTCGGCTGACCAACGTCGCTGGCCATCGGTTCCGGGGCGGTACAATCCGGAAACATGGCCCGGCTCCTGCCATTCAGGCGCATCCGCAGTTTGCGATACAGGTCATGTCCCGTTTCGGGTCAATCCCGGAAACGCGAGTCCCGATGCCGGATTCCGGACAATGTTTCGCGTTCCGGTGGTTGCAGGTAACGGGCTGCCGACAACGCTCGCTATGAGGGAGTCATATTCATTTCAAAAGGTTGTCGCGTGACATGCAGGTCCTTTGCAGGATGCGACGGATCGTTGCGCAACGCCCGCATGCAACCGGGGGCGATGGTACAAGTCTTGCTCGATAGCCTGGAAAGTCGGCTGCGGGACATGTTCGGGGAACGGCCTGCCTGTCGGTTACGGTGATCGGATCGGGGGTCCGGAAACGGGCCGAAGGGAGAAGTCCAGATGTCGTTGCTCGTTGAATTCGCCCGCATCGCGACCGTGTCCCGGATCGCACGCGCGACCATCAATGGCACCACGGGCAATGACAGCCTGCCGGGGACCAGCGAGGACGACCGCATCTTCGGTGGCGATGGCAACGACACCATCAACGGCCAGGCCGGCAACGACACGCTGCGCGGCGACAATGGCAATGACCAGATCAATGGCGGCGGCGGCGACGATGTCATCCGTGGTGGCGAGGGCGATGATCGTGCCTTCGGCGGCGCGGGCAATGACAGCATCCTGGGGGATGGCGGCAATGACTCGCTGGTCGGCAATGACGGCGACGACACCCTTCGCGGCAATGACGGCGACGACACCATCAAGGGCGATGCCGGCAATGACGTGATCACCGGCGGTGCCGGCCGCGACGAGGTCGACTATCGCGACACCAACGGCGATGTCGAGGTGCAGCTCGGCGATGGCGGCGAGGATGTCGGCTATGGCCTGAGCGACGCCTTCGGCAATGATTTCCTGGAATCGATCGAGGTCGTGAAGACCGGCGGCGGCAACGATTTCGTTGCCGGGGACAGCGCCAACGAGGAGATCCAGACCGGCGCCGGCGAGGACACCCTGATCGGCAATGGTGGCGACGACCTGCTGGAAGGCGGCGACGACAACGACGAACTCTATGGCGGCACTGGCGAGGATACCCTGCGCGGCGATGGCGGCGACGACCATGCCGAGGGTGGCGACGGCAACGACACCATGTTCGGTGGCGCCGGGATCGACACGCTGTTCGGCCAGGACGGCAACGACTCGATCTCGGGCGATGAGGACGACGACTATCTGCGCGGTGGCGACGGCAACGACACCATCAACGGCAATGCCGGCAATGACGACATCGAGGGCAACGCGGGCGACGACAACCTGCGTGGCAACGAGGGCGACGACACCCTGCTCGGTGGCCAGGGCAACGACCTGCTGTCAGGCGGTGCCGACGCGGATTTCCTGGACGGCGGCGATGGTCAGGACACCCTGTTCGGCCAGGAAGGCGACGACGATCTGGTCGGCGGCGCGGACAATGACCTGATCTTCGGCGGTGACGGCGACGACGTGGCCAATGGCGACGGCGGCGACGACCAGATCTTCGGCGAGGCCGGCAATGACGACCTCGACGGCGGCGAAGGCAATGACCGGGTCAACGGGGGGGCCGGCAACGACCTGCTGATCGGTGGCGCCGGTTTCGACCTGGTCGAGGGCCTGGCCGGCAACGACACGCTGATCGGCGGTACCGAAGACGACACCCTGCGCGGTGGCGAGGGCGACGACCTGCTGAACGGCGACGAGGGCGACGATACCGTCCGCGGCGACGAGGGCAATGACACTGTCTTCGGCGACGATGGCAATGATTTCGTCACCGGCGGTGACGGCGACGACCAGCTGTTCGGCAATGCCGGTGAGGACCTGATCCTTGGCGAAGCCGGCAATGACTTCATCGATGGCGGCCTCGGCGATGATGATATCCGCGGTGGTGCCGGCAACGACACGGCTGCGGGCGATTGCGGCGACGACACCCTGCTGGGCGAGGACGGCGACGACAGCCTGTCGGGCGGTGCCGGCAACGACCTCGTGAACGGCGGTGCCGGCAACGACACCCTGTTCGGCGACTGGGGCAATGACGACGTCCGTGGCGGCGACGGCAACGACAAGATCTACGGTGGTGACGACAACGACACCGTTTCAGGCGGTGCCGGCGATGACTCGCTCTACGGCGATGCCGGCGCGGACGCCATCGACGGCGGCCTGGGCAACGACTACCTGGACGGCGGCACCGGGGCGGACACCATCGACGGCGGCGACGGCGACGACACGGTCGCGGCGGGTGACGGCGACGACGACATCTATGGTGGTTCCGGCAGCGACCTGATCTATGGCGGCGCGGGTGCCGACCTGATCTTCACCGCCGAGGGCGATGACACCGTCTTTGGCGGCGACGGAACGGACTCGGTCTCGGGCAGCACCGGCGACGACCTGATCTATGGCGGCGACAACGAGACCAGCTTTGGCGCCAACCTGTTCGTGAACGGCGATTTCGAGGATCACGGGGCGCTGGAGAACGGCACCTGGGGCACCTTCCAGGCCATCAACGGCTGGACCGCCACGACCGGCTTCATCGAGATCCAGGACGGCGGCCATGACGGCACGCCCCATGTTCCGTCAGGCAATTCCTTCCTCGAGCTTGACGCCACGCCCTATGCCCAGGTGCCCGCGCCGGGCAATGGCGGCGGTGACGACGACTGCGAGGATGATCGTGGCGACCGCCATGACAAGGACCGCGGCAAGGGCCATGACGATCACGGCAAGGGCTGGGGCTGGGGTCACGACGCCTGGGGCTGGAAGGGCAACAAGTACGGCAAGGGCCACGACGACCATGGCAAGGGCAAGGGCCACGACGACAAGTACGGCAAGGGCCATGACGACCACGGCAAGGGCAAGGGCTGGGGCCATCACGACAACGACTGTGACGACGACGACGGCAACGGCGGCGGTACGCAGTCGCTGAGCAACGCGACCGTCCAGCAGTCGGTCTACGTGCCGCAGAACGGCATCTATCGCTTCGAGCTTGACTATTCGCCGCGCGCCCGTGCCGGTGCCGACACCTCCGACACCAGCCAGCTCGAGATCCGGGTGGGGGGGCAGACCATCGCCGTGCTGGCCTCCGATATCGTCGGCTTCCAGCGCTACAGCTTCGACCTGACGCTGACCGGCGGCGAGGACGTCGTGTTCGAACTGATCGGCCGCGGCGACGAGGACACCTATGGCGCGCTGGTCGACAACCTGTCGCTGCGCCGGATCGAGCAGGAAGAGCTGTTCGGCAACGAGGGCAACGACACCATCTACGGCGATGGCGGCGATGATTTCGTCGATGGCGGCGACGGCAATGACAGTGTCTTCGGCGGCACGGGCAACGACTTCGTCTGTGGCGGCGCCGGCGACGACACCATTGTTGGCGGCGCGGGCGCGGATACCCTGCACGGCCTCGATGGCTATGACATCGCCGACTATTCCGGCGCGACGCAGGCCATCGGTCTGGCGCTGGACGCGGTCGACCAGCATGGCATCGGCGGACTCTACAAGAACAGCGACGTCGGCGGCTTCGCGGGCGATGCGACCGGTGACGTGTTCCTGTCCATCGAACAGCTGGAAGGCACGCAGTTCAACGACACGATCTACGGCGCCGAGCAGCCGATGCTCTACAACCTGAACGGCGGCAACGACCTGTTCGACAATGACGAGACCGATGTCGTCAACGACACCGTCGACGGTGGTGCCGGCAATGACACCATCTGGACCGGTGCCGGCGACGACCTGGTCATTGGCGGCGCGGGCAATGACCTGCTGTCGGCCGAAGACGGCAATGACACCATCTTCGGCGGAACCGGCAATGACACCATGTCGGGCGGCCGCGGCGACGACACCTTCGTCATCGAGGGCACGGACTTCGGCAATGACGTCATCACCGACTTCGGCAAGGGCGACCATCTCGATCTCTCGGCCACCGGCTACAGCCTGGAGGATCTGGAGTTCACCCGTTCGGGCAGCGACCTGCTGATCACTGCCGACAGCAACAACAGCATCCGCCTGACCGGCGCCGGCAATCTGGCGCTCGGGCCCGACAATGTCTGCCTCGACGGTCTGGACCGGACCATGACCCTGGGCACCGACCGTTCCGACAACATCAAGGTCGGCAATGGTGACGACCTGGTGCTGGCCGGTGCGGGCAATGACAAGGTCCGCGGCAACAAGGGCAATGACGAGCTCTACGGCCAGTCGGGCAACGACACCATCGACGGCGACAAGGGCAACGACCTGATCTTCGGCGGCACCGGCTGCGACGAGCTGGAAGGCGGCGACGGCAACGACACCCTGGTCGGCGGCGCGCACAATGACTGGCTGAGCGGCGGCAAGGGCGCGGACGTCTTCAAGTACACCGACCTCGACTTCGGCACCGACACGATCTCCGACTTCTCGGGTCGGGAGGGCGACAGGATCGACTTCAGCGGTCTGGGCCTGTCGTTCGAAAACCTGCAGATCTGCCGCTCCGGCTGGTGGGGCCAGGACACCGTCATCAACGTCGACGGCGGCGGCTCGATCAGGCTGCAGGGCGTGCGATCCTGGGACCTGGACGAAGACGACTTCCTGGGCCTCGTCTGATACGCGGCCCGGTGGCGGGCGGGACGGCATCGGCCGTCCCCCCGCGACCCCCGCTATTTCACATGTTCGGCATGTGCGATCCTGACTGGCGCCAGCCAACCGCTGTCGCTACTGTCCGCGCGCCATGACCGCGACCACAGCTCCCGCCATCCCGTCCATCCGCCGCAATGTCGCCCTGCTGGCGACGTGCCAGGCGTTGTTCACCTCCACCATGTCGATCATGATCGCCGTCGGCGGGCTGATCGGCTACAGCCTCGCCGAGAACAAGGCGCTGGCGACCCTGCCGGTGACGGCGGTGGTCACAGGGACGGCGCTGATGACCATTCCGGCGGCGCTGCTGATGGGCCGCATCGGACGCCGCGGCGGCTTCATCTTCGGCACGATGCTGGGAACCGCCGGGGCGTTGCTGGGTGCGCTTGCCCTCTACCTCGCCAGTTTCTGGCTGTTCTGCGCCGCGACCCTGACCGTCGGCATGTTCTCTGCCTTCGGCCAGCAGTATCGCCACGCCGCCGTCGACATGGCCCCGGCGCCGCTGCGTGGCCAGGCGGTCTCGCTGGTCATGCTGGGGGGTGTCGCGGCCGGTTTCATCGGTCCCGAACTGGCCAAGTGGACCAGGGACATGCTGGAGCCGCTGCTCTATGCCGGCACCTACATCGCGGCGAGCGGCCTCACCCTGCTGTCCGCGCTGATCCTCAGCCAGCTCGACATTCCCCGTCGCCCGCGCGTCAGCCGCGCCGAGCAGGGCCGTCCCGCCTGGCAGATCATGCGCCAGCCGACCTTCATCGTCGCCGCCGGTTCCGGGATGGCCGGTTTCGGTGCCATGAGCCTGATCATGACGGCAACGCCGCTGGCCATGGTCGCCTGCGGGCATGACTTCAATTCCTCGGCCACGGTGATCCAGTGGCACGTGGTGGCGATGTACGCGCCCAGCTTCGTCACCGGCCGCATCATCGGCCGCGTCGGCGTGTTGCCGGTGATCATCGCCGGCGCGGTCATCAACGTCTTCTGCGTTGCCGTCGCGCACACCGGGCTGGAAGTCCTGCATTTCTGGTCGGCACTCGTGCTGCTCGGGATCGGCTGGAACTTCATGTTCGTCGGCGGCACCACCCTGCTGGCCGAGGCCCATACCCCGGCCGAGGCGCCCAGGGCGCAGGGCATCAACGACTTCCTGGTCTTCGGCGTCGTCGCCGCCAGTTCGCTGGGTTCGGGGCAATTGCTGCACAATTTCGGCTGGGACGTCGTGACCATCGCCGCGCTGCCGATGATCTCGCTGGCGTTGATGGGCGCGGTCTGGCTGTCCTTCCGCCGGAGAATTCCGGCCGGAATCTGAACTTGCGTTCAATCGCCGCTTGTCGTGGCGACATGGTACGTTAGCTTACCGTCTGCACTGGTGGCGCTTGAAGGGAGAGACGAGATGCCGTCCGGGATCAAGGACAAGGTCGCCATTCTTGGCATGGGCTGTTCCAAGTTCGGCGAGCGCTGGGACTGCGACGCCGAGGACCTGATCGTCGAGGCCTACGAGGAGTGCCTCAAGGACGCGGGGATCGAGACGACGCAGATCGACGCTGCATGGTTCTCCACGGCGATGGAGGAGATCCACGTCGGCAAGTCGGCGGTTCCGCTCTCCGTCGCGTTGCGCCTGCCATATATCCCCGTCACCCGCGTCGAGAACTACTGCGCGTCGGGCACCGAGGCCTTCCGGGGCGCGGTCTATGCCGTCGCCTCCGGCGCGGCCGACATCGCGCTGGCCGTCGGCGTCGAGAAGCTGAAGGACACCGGCTATGGTGGCCTGCCGCAGAACATGGCCGGCGCCGTCGCCTCCATGTACTGGGCCAATGCCTCGGCGCCGGGCTCGTTCGCGCAGCTCGCCACCGCTTACCGCAAGAAGCATGGCGTTGCGGCCGACGACCTGAAGCGCGCCATGGCCCAGGTCTCGGTCAAGAGCCACGCCAACGGCTCCAAGAACCCGAAGGCCCACCTGCAGAAAGCCGTCACCACCGACGCGGTGCTGAATGCCCCGATGATCGCCGAGCCGCTCGGCCTGTTCGACTGCTGCGGCGTGTCCGACGGCGCGGCGGCGGCCATCGTCACCACCCCGGAAATCGCGCGGAAGCTGGGGCGCAAGGATCTCGTCACCATCAAGGCGCTGCAGCTCGCGGTCTCCAACGGCCAGGAAGCGCAGCACAATTCCTGGGACGGGTCGTACTTCATGACCACGCGGAAGGCTGCCGAGCGTGCCTACAAGGAAGCCGGCATCACCAACCCGCGCGAGCAGGTCTCGATGTTCGAGTGCCATGACTGCTTCTCGATCACCGAGCTGGTCACGGCGG
>JAYZWD010000044.1:0-95023 GCA_036154895.1 Pseudomonadota bacterium | reverse complement strand
TCAACCTGTTGCGCACCGACCCTTCCAGCGGATCGATCCGCCGCAAGATCAAGCGCGCCGGATGGCAGGATCAATTCCTGCTCTCCCTCCTCGCCCAAATGCGATAGCCCTGCCCTTGAGGGGGAGGTGGCTGCGTGAGCAGCCGGTGGGGGGCAGATGCTCCGCGACCGGCGGACAGGTGCCCTGGAAGACGGTGACACCCCCAACCCGACCCTCCCCCGTCAAGGGGGAGGGAGCAGGAGAGCCAGGCTCCCCGCTTGCGACTCCTCCAATCCTGGCCAGATGCACTTGCCCCGGTCTCAAGCCGGCACGGCCTGGGGCAGGAAGATCTCGCCGCGTCGCTCGAAGACGATCTGCACCGCCATGCCGATGCGGACCCCGGCAGGGTCGACGTCGAGGATGTTGACCATCATGCGCGGCCCCTCCTCCAGGTCGACCAGCGCGATGACATAGGGTCCGTCGGCGCCGAAGGCCGGGGTCGGCGCGCGGTAATTGACCGTGAAGGTGAAGACGGTGCCGCGTCCGCTGGCGGTGAAGGGTTCGACGGCGCCGGAGCCGCATTCGGCGCAGTGCGGCCGGGGATAGAACTGCGCCGTGCCGCAGGTGGCGCAGCGCTGCAGCTCCAGCCGGCCCTCGGCGGCGGCGGCCCAGAAGGCCTGGCTGTCGGCGTTCGGGACCGGGATGGCCTTTTCGCTGGTGCTCATGGTCCGGCCCCCCTCAGGCGTCGCGGTTCAGGATCAGCGAGACATGGGCCGACAGCACCCCGCCATCGCCATGGACATAGGCGGTGGCGGCGTCCCTGACCTGGCGTGGCCCCGCCTCCCCGCGCAATTGCCGCACCGCCTCGACGACGTGGAAGGCGCCGCCGGCGGCCCCCGAATGACCGAAGCTCAGCAACCCGCCATGGGTGTTGCAGGGCAGCGCCCCGCCGAGGTCCAGCGCGCCGTCAGCCACCGCCGGGCCGACCTCGCCCTTTTTGAAGAAGCCGATGGATTCCAGCTCGATGGCGAGGGTGATGGTGAAGCTGTCGTAGATCTCTGCGACGTCGACATCGGCGACGGTCATGCCCGCCTCGGCGAAGGCCTGGGCGGCCGAATGCTTGCAGCCGAAGGACTGCAGGTCGCGCGGGGCCTGGATCAGGTGCTCGTGGGTGTTCTTCTGGCCCGAGCCGATGATGCGCACGACCGGCTTGCCGTTGCCCGTGGGCGCGGCGGACACCAGGATGCCGGCGGCACCGTCGGAGATCAGCGCGCAGTCGAACAGGCGCAGCGGCGCGGCGATCACCCGGCTGGCCATCACCTCGTCGAGGGTGATCGGCTTCTTCATCTGCGCGTCGGGGTGACGGCCGGCATGGGCGCGGGTCGTCACCGCGATATGGGCGAGCTGCTCCGCCGTCAGGCCGGTGTCGTGCATGTAGCGCTGCGCCACCATGGCGTAGCAGGCGGGGATGGTGATGCCGTAGGGCACCTCGAACTGGGCATGGCCGAAATTCGCCAGGGCGGCGACCGCGCTGCCCGGGGCCATGCCGCTGAGGCGGTTGTCGCCGGTGAGGCAGAGGACATGGCGGCAGATGCCGGCCTCCACCAGCGCCCGCGCCGCGACCACCTGCAGCCCGCCGGTGGCGCCGCCGGTCGAGACGCAGGCCGACCAGGACGGCTGGATGCCCAGGTACTCCGCCACCACCGAGGCCAGCATCGGATGCGGCTCGGTGAACGAGTAGGCGCAGATCAGCCCGTCGACCTCGGCCAGCGAGATCCCGGCATCGGCGCAGGCGGCGACCGCCATCTCGGCATGCAGGCCGAGCGCCGTCGAGCCCTCCAGCTTTCCGCAACGCGTGTTGGCGACGCCGCTGATCACGGCCTTGGTGCGGGCCATCTGGGCCTCCCCTCCCGAATTTCCCTCGTGCGATGGTAAACAGTGCGGACGGTCTGCGCCATGCCCGCCTGTCATGCGCCCGCGCGACCCGCCGGCCTTGCCGCAGCGCCGCCCCCGCGCTATCCAGATCAACTGAGTTCAACGGGGCGTCCGGCGCGGGGAGACGACGATGAAGGCGATGGTGTGCAGGGAATGGTGCGGGCCGGACGACCTGGTCTACGAGGACATTCCGACGCCGGTGCCGGGCAAGGGCGAGGTGCTGATCGACGTCCATTGCGCGGGCGTGAACTTCCCCGACCTGCTGCTGATCGCCGGCAAGTACCAGTTCAAGCCGCCCTTCCCGTTCAGCCCCGGCATGGAGGTCGCGGGCGTGGTCGCGGCCGTCGGCGAGGGCGTGACGCTCTTCAAGGCCGGCGACCGGGTGATGGCGACCTGCGGTGACGGCGGCTTCGCCGAGGCGGTGACGGCGCCGGAGCGCAAGGTCTTCCACCTGCCCGACGGCGTGAGCTTCGAGCAGGGCGCGGGCTTCCCCGTCACCTATGGCACCACCTATCACGGCCTGAAGGACCGCGGGAACCTGAAGCCCGGCGACGTGCTGCTGGTGCATGGCGCCTCCGGCGGCGTCGGCCTGAACGCGGTGGAACTGGGCAAGCTGATGGGCGCCACCGTGATCGGCACCGTCGGCTCCGACGCCAAGATGGACATCGTGAAACAGTACGGCGCCGACCACGTCTTCAACTATTCCACCCAGTCGATCCGCGAGACGGTGAAGGAACTCACGGGCGGCAAGGGCGCCGACGTGATCTATGACCCGGTCGGCGGCGACGCCTTCGACGAGTCGCTGCGCTGCATCGCCTGGGACGGCCGCCTGCTGGTGATCGGCTTCGCCTCGGGCCGCATTCCGGAGGCCAAGGCCAACCTGGTGCTGCTGAAGCAGTGCCAGATCGTCGGCGTGTTCTGGGGCGCCTGGACCGAGCGGAACCCCGACGAGACCCGCCGCCAGTTCGACCAGCTGCTGGCCTGGACGGCGGAAGGCCGGCTGAAGCCGCATGTCTCGCTGCGCTATCCGCTGACCGAGGCGCCGGAGGCGATGAAGGCCCTGGCCGCGCGCAAGGCCACCGGCAAGGTGATCGTCAACGTGCGGTAAGGGTGGCATGGACGAGTCGACCACCGAATTGAACGCTGCATCGCGGACCCGACGCGAAGGCATCGCCGGAACCAGACGGACGATGCTCGCGCCGGAAGACCATGCTGTGGTCTTCGCTGCGCTCGACTTACCGCCCGAGCCGACGCCGGAGCTGCGCGAAGCATTCCTGCGCCACAAGGCCAGCGTCACCGAAGGATGACAATACCGTAAGACGCGCGGGACATCGCCTTCGATGAGTTCGATGCTGATCGGGGATGTCGATCACATCGGCGCCTTGGTGCTCAGGCGGATGAGCATGATCCGGTCGGGGCCAGCGAGTGATACATGACGTTGTCATACATGACGAAGCCCCTTCGTCGCCTGAAGACACTCGCCATAAGTGTCGAGAAACCACTGTCGATCGATGCTTTTCTCATACCCGGGAGACCATTCCATGTCCTCGATGCGGATGATATCCAGCAAGAGCTTGTAAGCGACTTGCTCTGGCGACTCGCCGCCCAGCACCATCTTCTGATCCGCCATCGGTCCCTCCCATGATTGACGGGAAGATGATAACTCGATTGCAACCAGAACCGTCAATATAGCTTCGATTGACCGATTCAACCGCGCCGCGTAGCGTTCCGCGGCGGAGGGGTCCGGCATGTCATCGTTGCGGAAACTGTATCGGCCAAGCTGGGCAGCCTGGCTGTCGCTGGCTTTGAATGTTGTCGTGATAATGGCGCTTGCATACGTCATTTACGTGGGGCCGCGTAGTTCGGCGGAGATCCCCGATTGGTTGCCCTATTGCAAACCTTGTGAAGCAGCATCAGATTCCATAGAGAACGCCGCGCAGTTGGGGCGACTTGACCTAGTGTCGCTGCTCTTGGGCATTCTTGGCGTGACGCTGGCGATTTTGGCAATGGGCGGCTTTTTCGTTGTTCGCGCAGCGGCGATGGATGCGGCTCGGGTAGAGGCCAGTGAGCGTATTCGGGACGAACTTCCCAAACTGATCACAGCGGAGGACATAGCGACCGCGCTGCAAAGCCGACCGGCGATCATTTCCGCTGTAGCTAATGTCCTGAAGCGCCTACAGGAAACGAGACAGGACGCGTTGGATATTGACGCAGATGCGGCAGACAGGATAGCCGGCGCGGTCGACCCGCAGGGAGAGTGAGCATGAGCTTAGAGAAAATATTCAGAGAGCATGCCGGCCCACCGGTCAACATCGAGGGCATCATCCGAGACCTTGGTATCAAGCTTGACAAACGGGCGGCTCTTGACCCTGAGATTTCCGGCCAATGTGAGCGACTGGATGACGGGACATTCAAAATTTCGGTAAACAAATCGGACCACTATTACCGTCAACGGTTCACGATGGCCCACGAACTCGGGCATTTCCTGTTTCACTCACATCTGCTGGAGGATGGAGTTGACGACAACAGGGCCTATCGAAGCACTGCAGACGGACGGTTCTTCAACAGACTAATCGGCCCCGCTCAAGAATCAGAAGCCAATCGATTTGCTGCAAATGTCCTTATGCCCAGAGATTTGGTCGCTGGGGAATGGAAGCGCTTGGGTAACTTGTTAGAGGTATCAAAGCGGTTCCAAGTGTCCAAGCCCGCAATGCAAATCCGTCTAAGAACACTCGGGATTGAAGTCGAGGGGGCGGAATGATTTTGCTGAATGAGCGATCAAGGAAGGCAAGCTAGAGGACTGCGCCTCGAAAATCCCCCAAACGCAAACCGGGCGGAGGATCGCTCCCCCGCCCGGCCCGGCAGTCGTTCAGTGAACCGTCCGCGCGGTCAGCGGAACTTGCGGAACAGGTCCTGCGCCACCTTGCGGATCTGGATTTCCTCGGTGCCCTCGGTGATGCGATAGCGCCGGTGGTGGCGATAGATGTGCTCGAAGGGCTTGTAGCGGGTATAGCCCATGCCGCCATGCACCTGCATCGCCCGGTCGGCCGCCTCGCAGACGAAGCGGTTGGCGCGGTAGTTGGCCATGGCGACCCAGTGCGTCACCTGCATGTGGTGCTGCTGGTCCAGGTGCCACGCGGTCTTGTAGACCAGGTTGCGCAGCATCTCGGCCTCGGTGTTCAGCTCCGCCAGCGGCCACTGGATGGCCTGGTTGGTCGACAGCGGCTTGCCCCAGGTCACGCGCTGGTTGGCCCACTTCACCGCCTCGTCGACGCAGTACTGGCCGGCGCCGAGCGACGACGCCGCCTGGCGGATGCGGTTGTCGTGGAAGAAGATGTTCATGCACTCCAGCCCGCGGCCTTCCTCGTGCAGCATGTTCTCCGCCGGCACCCAGACGTCGCGGAAATGCACCTCGGCATGGTCCGAGGGCATGTTGAAGGTCCAGTGCATGTAGGCGATGTCGACGCCCGGGGTCTCCACCGGCACGATCAGCGCGCTGATGCCCATCGGCTCGCCCGGCTTGCCCGAGGTGCGGCAGAACACGACGTCATGCGTCGCGTGCGACATGCCCGAATTCCAGCGCTTGGTGCCGTTGATCAGCCAGCCGCCGTCCTTCTTCACCGCGGTCGTCTCCATGTAGGTCGCGTCCGAGCCGTGGTTGGGCTCGGTCACGCCGAAGGCGACGCGCTTCTTCCCCGTGATCATGTCCTCGCAGAATTCTTCCTTCTGCGCCTTGGTGCCGTTGGTGTGGAACACCATCAGGACGGGGAAGTTGCCGACGATGGAGCTCTCGTTCTGCAGGTCGTTGTGCAGGCCGAGACCCTTGTGCGCCAGGTGCTCGCGGATGATCGCCATGCCCAGGCTGGAACCGCCGGAGCCGCCGAGTTCCTTGGGCAGGCCCCAGCGCAGGTGGCCCGCACGGTCCGCGCGGTTCTTCATCTCGCGCAGCAGCTCTTCCCACTCGTCCTTCGGCCGGCCGCCATTCTCCCAGTCCGTCCGCTCGTATTCGCGGCGGTGGTCGAAGAACTTGATGTTCTCTTCCTCGAGCGGCTTGATCTCCTTCTCGATGAAATCATCGAGAACCGCGAGATAGTCGCGGATATCAGCCGGGATATCGAAGTCCATGGCGTCCCTCCCCTTGGATGCCGGTGTACAGACGACAACAGGATAGAGGCGGCTGATGCCGCGGTACAGCGGCCCGGCGTCGCGGCCGGATTGCGTGCGTCATCGCGGCGCCGGACCCCGGACAGCCCTGCGGGCTTCCGGGGATCGATGCATCTGCATGGACGAATCCCGGAACCGCCTGGCGGTGCCCTGGAACCGGCAGGTCTCGCCCGCACTTCCGCAGTGACGCGAGCCGGAGGACCGGGCTCTCCTGCTCCCTCCCCCTCGATGGGGGAGGGTCGGGGTGGGGGTGTCACTGTCTATCGGGACACCCGTCCGCCGGTCACGGAGCATCCGCCCCCCACCGGCCGCTCGCGCGGCCACCTCCCCCACAAGGGGGGAGGAATTCGGACCGTTGTTCCGGGCGTTTCACATGCACGCGCCCTGTCCCCTTGCAGGGAATGAGTGCCCTCAGCCCGCCACGCGGATGACCAGCTTGCCCTCCGCCTTGCGGTCCGCCATGGCCCGCAGCGCGTCGACGCCGTGGTCCATGTCGAAGACGCCGCCCAGGTGCGGATGCAGCCTGCCCGCGCTCCAGAGGTCGAACATCTCCGCCATGTTGGAACGGCACTGCTGCGGGTGGCGGCGGGAGAAGCCCTGGTAGGCGACGCCCACCAGCTCGATCTGCTTGATCAGGATGTGGTTGGCCGGCAGCTGCGCGATGGTGCCGGCGGCGAAGCCGATCACCAGCATGCGCCCGCCCCAGGCGATGGAGCGGATGGCCTGGTGGCTGTAGTCGCCGCCGACCGAGTCGAAGATCACGTCCGCGCCGCGGTCGCCGGTGAGGTCCTTCACCTGCAGCCGCAGGTCCGGACCCTCGGAGTAGTTGATCAGGTCGTCGGCGCCGTAGCGGCGGCAGAGCTCCAGCTTGGCGTCGGAGCTGGCGGCGGCGATCACCCGCGCGCCCCAGGCCTTGCCCGCGTCGATGGCCGCGAGGCCGGTCCCGCCCGAAGCGCCCAGCACCAGCAGCGTGTTGCCGGCCTGCAGGCGGCCGCGGTCGATCAGGGCGTGCCGGATGGTGCCATAGGCCAGCGGCATGGCCGCCGCGGTCTCGAAGTCCATGGCATCGGGCAGCGGGAACAGCCAGTCGACCGGCGCCGTGACATATTCGGCGAAGCAGCCCGACCAGGGATGCACGGCGACCCGGTCCCCCACCGCGACGCCGCTCACCCCCGCGCCCAGCGCGTCGACGGTGCCGGCGGCCTCCATGCCCAGGGCGAAGGGCGGCGTCGGCTTGTACTGGTACTTGCCCTCCGCCATCAGCACGTCGGGAAAGTTGAGGGAGGCCGCGTGCACCCGGACCCGGACCGCGCCGGGACCGGGCTCGGGCATCGGCAGTTGGCCGACCTTCACGTCGCCGAGCGATCCCGGCGTCTCGCAGACAATGGCACGCATCGGCCCCTCCCCAGGGTTGGCGTTCTCGCGGCTTACATCGGGTCCCAGGCAAAGACCTCGCCGGTGCCTTCCAGGCCCAGCAGGTCATAGTGCATGCCCGGCTCGAACTGGCGTGCCAGCGATTCGTGGTCCCAGCCGTCGGACTTGTGCAGCGTCCGGATCGGGCGCGGCTGGCTGAACAGGTAGATCTCGTTGCCGCGCACGCCGAAGACGTTGCCGGACACGCCGCTGGCCGCATCCGAGCAGAGATAGCTCGCGACCGGCGCGATGTGGGCTGCCGTGGCGCCTTCGCGGAACTTGCGGAAGCTCTCGGCCATCTCGTCGGAGGTGATCGGGATGGTCTCGATCATGCGCGTCCAGGCGAAGGGCGCGATGCAGTTGGAGCGGACGCCATAACGCGCGCCCTCCATGGCGATCACGCGGGACATGCCGGTGATGCCCATCTTGGCGGCGGCATAGTTCGACTGGCCGATGGAGCCGACCAGGCCCGAGGTCGAGGTGAAGTGCACGAAGGCGCCGGAGCCCTGCGGCTTCATGTGGTCGATGGCGGCGCGGCTGACCAGGAACGAGCCGTTCAGGTGCACCTCGATGACCGCGCGCCAGTCGGCCTCGTCCATCTTGTGGAACATCTTGTCGCGCAGGATGCCGGCGACGTTCACCACGCAGTCGATGCGGCCGAAATTGTCCAGCGCGCACTGGACCATCCGCCTGGCGCCGGCGGAATCGGAGACCGAATCCGGGTTCGCCGCGGCCTCGCCGCCCGCCGCCCGGATCTCCTTCACCACCTGCTCGGCCGGGCTGGCGTCGCCGCCGTCGCCGTCGACCGCGCCGCCGAAGTCGTTGACCACGACCTTCGCGCCACCACGCGCCATGTCCAGCGCGATCTCGCGACCGATGCCGCGACCCGATCCGGTGACCAGCGCCACCTTGCCGTCAAGAATGCCCATGCGTGTCTTCTCCCCTGTCGGTCGCCCTGCCCCTTCGCATTGCGCGACCGTGACAACAGGGGACCGGAGTATCCCGGCGCCCCGGCAAAGGTCAATCGTGCCCGCGCGGCCGGCCCGCAACGGCCCGGCCGGCGCGCGGGCTTGACGCCGCGTCCGCGACACGCCATCTCTCCGCCGGGTCGTCGGCACCCGCCGCCCGCAGGCATGACGCCACGGTGAAGCCGACAGCGAGACATCCGGACCGAACGGCACGCTCCGACGGACGGCAATGCGGGCACCGCCTGACCGCGACGGAGCGTCGTCAGAAAGACAGGTTCGTCATGTCCGCCCGCACCCCGCGACCGGAACTGAAACGCCAGGCCACGCGCCTGCGCGAAACCCTGCGCGCGCAGGGACAGAACGTCAGCCACGCGAAGGCTCTCGAGGCCGTGGCGCGTCAGCACGGCTATCGCGACTGGAACACCGCCTCGGCCCTGGCGCCGGAGGAGGGCGCGCCCGCGCCCGTGGTCCCGCCGCCCCGGCGCAACGCCATGACCTATTACCCCGGCGAGCGCATCCACGGCGAGTACATGGGCCAGCGCTTCGAGGGCGAGGTGAAGAGCGCCGAGATCATCGGCGGCCGGCTCTGGCGCATCGGCATCCGGCTGGACGCGGCCATCGACGTGGTGACGTTCGACAGCTTCTCCGCCTTCCGCAAGCACGTCTTCGCCACCGTCGACGAGGATGGCCTCAGCCATGGTCGCCGCTCCGACGGCACCCCGCACATGAAGGTGCTGGGCAAGCTGTGAGCATGTCATCAGGTCCCCGGACTGCCCTGCCGGCGTCCGGGGACCGCCGGACGCGACCGGAAGGACCCCGATTTCCGCGCCCGGCTGGACGATCGCGGCATTTCCCGGCCGAACTGGCGTTGCCGTACCGGTTCGTTAAATCCTATGATCGCGACGCCGGGGGGCACGAACAGGGACACCGCACAGCATGAAAGTCAGTGAAACCCTCTATGCCGACGCGATCGTCGTGCGCGTCGAGGGACGGATCGACCAGGCGTCGGCTGCCGAATTCCAGAAACATCTGACCGACCAGGTCGGTCTCGCCATCGATGGCGGCAAGCAGATCGTCGTCGACCTGTCGAAGGTCGACTACATCTCCAGCGTGGGTCTCAGGGCGCTGATGGTGGCCAACAAGCAGGCCAGGCCGAAGGGCGTGGTGATCCGGGTCGCCTCGATGCAGGAGGTGGTGAAGGAGGTCTTCACCATCAGCCATTTCGACAAGGTCTTCCCGACCTTCGACGAGATGCCCAAGGCGCTGCAGGCGGTGTCCGCGCTGGCCGCGGCAGCCTACGGCGCCGACTGCTGAGGGAACGGCGGGGCAGGGGGACGGTGCGATGCTGGTCCGGTTCTGGGGCACACGGGGGTCGGTGCCCACGGCGATGAATGCCAGCCACATGCGCGAGCGCGTGGTGGCGGCGGCGAAGGCGATGCAGGCCGACGGCGGCCCGATCGAGGAAGCGGTGGACCGACTGCCCTTCCACCTGCGCGGCACCTATGGCGGCGAAAGCTCCTGCGTGCAGATCGAGACCGGGTCCGACGAATATGTCGTCTGCGACATGGGGTCCGGCGCCCGGCGCTTCGCGCTGCATTGCCTGGGCAAGCACGGCCCGGCGAAGCCGCAGGTCTACAACGTGTTCCAGAGCCATGTGCACTGGGACCACATCATGGGCTTCCCGTTCTTTGTGCCTGCATACATTCCCGGCAACGTCATCCGCATCCACGGCTGCCATGACGTCCTGGAGATGGCCTATCGCCGCCAGCAGGCCGACCCGAGCTTCCCCGTGCATTTCGACTTCCTGGGCGCGCGCATCGAGTTCGTGCAGCTCGAGCCGGGCACGTCCTACGAGATCGCCGGCGCCACGGTGACACCGTTCAAGCAGGTCCATCACGGCGATTCCTACGGCTACCGCTTCGAGGCCGGCGGCAAGGTCGCGGTCTACTCCACCGATTCCGAGCACAAGCTGGAGGATCCGGAGGAGACCGATCATTTCATCCGCTATTTCGCCGGCGCCGACGTGGTCGTCTTCGATTCCATGTATTCGCTGGCCGAGGCCACCTCGCTGAAGGAGGACTGGGGCCATTCGTCGAACATGGTCGGTGTCGAGCTCTGCCACATGGCCGGTGCGAAGCATTTCTGCATGTTTCATCACGAACCGATCTTCGACGACGCCCAGATCGACGCCGTGCTGGCGCAGACCCGGCGTTTCGAGGAGATCGCACGCGGCGAGAACCCGCCCATGGAGGTCTCGGCCGCCTATGACGGCATGGAAATCCGCCTCTAGGCATCGCCCGGCATGAGTGCCTCCGGCCCGACAGGCGCCGACGACGGCGCGCCGGCCCTGACGGGTGTCGGCCGCCTGCTCGGCCTGTGGCGCGGGCGCGCCCTCGGCCTGCTGGTGCTGGCGCTCTGCCTGGTGATCGATGTCGGGCTGATCGGGCAGAACCACGCCCTGCAGCGCCAGCTGTTCGACCTCTACCAGCGCATCCAGCCGCGCGAACGGCAGTCGGACCTGGCCGTCATCGTCGCCATCGACGAGAAGTCCATCGCCACGCTGGGCCAGTGGCCCTGGCCCAGGGAGCGCCTGGCACGGCTGATCGACCGCATCGGCGGGGCCGGCGCCGCGGTGATCGGTGTCGACATCCTGTTCCTGGAACCCGAGCAGCAGTCGCCCCGCCGCGCGCTGGAGCACCAGGCCGGCCTGCCCGAGAGCGTCCGTGCCCTGGTCGCCGGCCTGCCCGACCACGACACCCTGCTGGCCGAGGCCATCGCGCGCTGGCCGGTGGTGCTGGGGCTGGCCGGCACGCGCCGCGCCGAGGGGCTGGGCGGCGCGCCGCGGCTCGGCCCGCTGGGGTTCAGCGATTTCGCGCTGGAGGGCGCGCTGCCGCGCTTCCCGGGCGCCGACCAGTCGATCCCCGAACTGGCCGCCGCCGCCGCCGGCCAGGGCCTGCTGAACGCCGTCGAGGACGCCGACGCCATCATCCGCCGCGTTCCGACCGTCGCCATGGTGGGCCAGCGCCCGGCGCCCTCCTTCGCCATCGAGATGCTGGCGGTGGCGCTGGGCGGCCGGGTCACGGTGACCGGCGATGCGGATGACATCCACGGTGTGCAGGTCGCTGACTGGTTCGTGCCCACCGAGGCGGACGGCACCTTCCGCGTGCCCTTCACCCCGCCTTTCGCCAGCCGCTACGTCTCCGCCGTCGACGTGCTGCAGGACGACAGTGTTCTTCCCCGGCTGGAGGGCGCGGTGGCGATGATCGGCCTGACCGGCCAGGGGCTGATCGACTTCCCCACCTCGCCCCTGCACTACAAGGCGCCGGGAATCGACGTGCATGCCCAGGTCGTCGAGTCGATCCACCAGGAATATTACATTTCAAGGCCTTACTGGACCCGCCCGGTGGAGATCGCGGCGCTGGCCGGGGTCGGCCTGCTGTTCGTCTTCGTGCTGCCGCTGCTGCGCCCGCGCTGGGGCGTGCCGCTGGTCATGGCCACCCTGACCGCCATGCTGGGCGGCGGCGTCGTGGTCTTCAGCACCCGGCAGGTGCTGCTGGACACCACCAATGCCGGGCTGTCGGGCATCCTGACCGGCATCGCCATGCTGGCCGCCACCCTGGTGTTGTCGAACGCGCACCGCAAGCTGCTGGCCGCCAACCTGCAGCGCCAGCGGGAGGAACGCGCCCGGCTGCAGGGCGAGCTCGACGCCGCCCGCGACATCCAGCTCGGCCTGCTGCCGAAGGTGGAGGGCGACATCGCCGCCGATTCGCGGCTCTCGCTGGCCGCGTACCTGGAGCCCGCGCGCGATGTCGGCGGCGACCTCTACGACTTCTTCATGATCGACGAGCACAGGCTGTTCTTCGCCATCGGCGACGTGTCCGGCAAGGGCCTGCCGGCCAGCCTGTTCATGGCCATCGCCAAGGCGCTCTACAAGAGTGCCGTGCTGCGCGACCGCACCGAGATCGACGAGATCATGGCCAAGGCGAACGAGGAGATCAGCCGGGAGAACCCGAACTTCCTGTTCGTCACCCTGTTCGCCGGCGTGCTGGACCTGGAGAGCGGGCATGTCGACTACTGCAATGCCGGCCACGAGCCGCCGCTGCTGTTCCATCCCGGCCGGGACGGGATCCGCACCGTCGACGGCGGCGGCGGTCCGCCGGTCTGTGTCATGGATGACTTCCCCTACATGGCCGACGCGGTGGACCTGGAACCGGGGCAGATGCTGCTGCTGACCACCGACGGTGTCGGCGAGGCGATGAACGGGGCCGGCGAACTGTACGGCAACGCGCAGGTGCATGCGGTGGTCGCCGGACTGGATGCCGGTGCCGACGCGACCACCCTGCGCACCCGGCTCTATGATGACGTGAAACGCCACGCCGCCGGCGCCGAGCCCTCCGACGACATCACCATCCTCGCCCTGCGCTGGCGCCCGCCGTCGGCCGCCTGAACCGCGCATGACCCATGCGTCGCAGGGGCATGCTGTCCGCTTGACCCCCGCCCCCCCGCTGTCACACTGCGCCGCGTCGTCAAGCAACCGCGTCAGAGTGAGGGGACTCCGCGATGCCGACCACCCGCCAGGTACTGTTCGCCAGCCGCCCGACCGGACCGGTCGTGCCCGGCAATTTCAGCTTTGGCACCGCCGAGACGCCGCCGCTGGGGGACGGCGACGTGCTGGTCCGCCACATCTACATGTCCGTCGATCCCTACATGCGCGGGATGATGAACGGCGCGGTGGCCTATGCCGCCGGCTTCGAGCCGGGCCGGCCCATGTACGGCCGCGTCATCGGCGAGGTCACGGAGAGCCGCAATCCCGCCTTCCCCGAGGGCGCCTTCGTCTACGGCATGCTGGACTGGGCCGAATGGTCGGTGGCGAAGGGCGGGGAAAGCCTGCGCATCGTCGATGGCTCCAGGGCGCCGCTGTCCTACTACCTGGGCGCGCTCGGCTTTCCGGGCCTGACCGCCTATGTCGGCATGACCGTGCTGGCGACACCGAAGGCCGGCGAGCAGGTCTTTGTCTCGGCCGCCGCCGGCGCCGTCGGCCAGATCGCCGGGCAGCTCGCCCGCATCGCCGGCGCGCACGTGGTCGGCTCCGCCGGTTCGGACGAGAAGCTGCGCTTCATCACCGCCGAATGCGGCTTCCACGACGGCTTCAACTACAAGCTGGTGCCGAGCGTGCTGGAGGCCCTGCGCCTGCACTGCCCGCGCGGCATCGATGTCTGCTTCGAGAATGTCGGCGGCGCCACCCTGGATGCCGTGCTGGCCCACGCCAACACCTTCGCCCGGCTGTCGCTCTGCGGCATGATCAGCCAGTACAACGCGCTGGACCCCTACCATGTCCGGCACCTGAACGACATCATCTCCAAGCGCCTGAGCATCCACGGCTTCGTCGTCCGCGACCATGCCCACCTGATCGACCGCTACATCGACGAGATGTCCGGCTACATCGCCGACGGGCTGGTGGCGGTGGCCGAGGATATCTCGCACGGCCTCGACGCCGCACCGGCGGCGTTCATCGGCATGATGCGCGGCGACAATTTCGGCAAGCAGCTGGTGCAGGTCGGCACCGACCCCTTCCGCCCCGACTGAACGGCCGCGGATGTGCGGTCAGGCCCCGGACAGCCCTGCGGGCTTCCGGGGAACGGTGCTTTCGTCGTGTCGCGAGTCCCGGAAGGGCGCAGCCCTGTCCGGGACCTGTTGCCGTACTCTTGCTCCGGCGCAGGCCGGAGCCGATGGCTGCCGGGCCGAAGGAATAGGTCCCGGACCAGGTCCGGGACGAGAAGCCCTGCCATGCCGCATCGCTGGCCCGGGACCGTCAACTGAACAGCCCTCCCCCCTTGAGTGGGAGGGAGCAGAAAGCCTCCGGTCCGAGGTCCCCGGCCTCCAGGCCCGCGAAGCGGCATCCGGGACCCGACGCCCCTGCCTCAGCCCAGCAGGTCCATGCCCAGGATCGCGCCCAGCTCGGTCAGCGCCTGCTCGGCGCCGGTCACCTTGATGGTCTGCATGCCCAGCGCCTTCGCCGGCTTCAGGTTGATGCCCAGGTCGTCGAGATAGACCGCCTCGGACGGCTGCACGCCCAGCTTCTCGCAGGCGAGCTGGTAGATGCGCGGGTCGGGCTTGCGCAGGCCGACGACCGAGCTCTCGATGACGAACTGGAAGCGCGCCATCACGGTCTCGATCTCGGCGGCCGTGCCGGCGTCCTTGGCGATGCCCGGGCCGCGGCCGGCGCGGACATTGTTGGTGATGCAGGCGCAGATGCGGTCGGCGCGGATCATGTCCAGCGCGCGCACCATCTGCGGCCGGATCGAGCCGGACAGCAGCGCGATCACGTCCTTGCCGGGGATCGGGTGACCCAGTGCGGTGGACTCGGTCAGGAACAGGCCGTCAAAGGCGTCGAGGTCGACCTCGGAGCGCTCGAACTTCGCCCAGGCATTGTCGTTCGGGTTGGTCGCGTTGACCGACCGGATGAAGCCCACCGGAATGTTGCGGGACGCCTCGTAGGTGGCGAAACGCTCGAACGGGCTGGTCGTGAAGACGCCCCCGAAGTCCCAGATGACGGCACGCACGCTCATTCTCTCTCACTCCCCCTCGACCGGTTCGACGAGGAAGTGTCGCCCCGCCTGGTCCTCGACCTCGACCACCCACAGATCCGGGTCCGTCGCCAGCCGGCGGCGAATATAGTCATCGGCCTGCGGCTCGGGAACCGGCTCCGGCCCCGTGGATCGCAGCCATGTGCGCTGGCCATGGATATAGCCCGGCGAGAACACGCTGAAGCCGCCGGCGCGCGGGATCTTCAGCAGCACGCTGCCGCCTTCCTCCTCGCCCCGCCGCACCAGGTAGGCGAAGCCGCCGTGCAGGCGCACGGTGCGGAGATAGGCCGCGACCCATATATCGGCACGCAGGCGCTCGCTCATCGGCTGCTCCGTTGCCTCGATCCCGTCCGGGCCGTAGATTCGGCGGGCGGACAGGGTTGCGTAGCAGGCCCGGCGGGCCTTGGCGAGCGAGGCCGGCCACCGGGCAGGAAGACAGCCGCCGAAGGGGAGGACCAGCCATGGACAATCCGGCGCGCGCGTCGGCCACCGAACTCGTCGCGGCCATCCGCCGACGCGAGATCGGCTCGGAGGAGCTGCTCGACATCTATCTGGAGCGCTACCGGCGCCTGAACGGCCCGATCAACGCCGTGGTCGCCACCGACCTGGAGGCGGCGCGGGCCCGCGCCCGGGCCGCCGACACCGCGACCGCGCGTGGCGAGAGCTGGGGTCCGCTGCACGGCCTGCCGATGACGGTGAAGGAAGCCTTCGAGGTGGTGGGCATGCCCTGCACCTCCGGCTCGCCGACCCTGCTGGACCACAGGCCCGCGCGCCACGCCACCGCCGTCGAGCGGCTGGTGGAGGCCGGCGCGGTGATCTGGGGCAAGACCAACATCCCGCTCTGGACCGGCGACTTCCAGTCCTTCAACCAGGTCTATGGCACCACGAACAACCCCTGGGACCTGGCACGCGGTCCCGGCGGTTCCTCCGGTGGCTCCGCCGCCGCGCTGGCCGCCGGCCTGACGCCGCTGGAACTTGGCTCCGACATCGGCGGCTCGATCCGCAACCCCGCGCATTTCTGCGGCGTGGCCGGGCTGAAACCCAGCTTCGGCATCGTGCCGATCCGGGGCCATATCCCCGGCCCGCCGGGCCACCTGACCAGCCCGGACATCGGTGTGGCCGGCCCGATGGCGCGCACGGTCGATGACCTGGAGCTGGAACTGGGCGTGATCGCCGGGGCCGACGCGTACGACGCGCCGGGCTGGAAGCTCGACCTGGCGCCGCCGCGCCATCGCCGGCTGGGCGACTACCGCGTCGCGGTCTGGGCCGAGGACCCGTTCTGCCATGTCGACCCCGGGGTGCAGGCGCTGATCGAACAGGCGGCCGAGGCGCTGGCCGATGGTGGCGCCACGGTGCTGCATGGCGCACGGCCGGACTTCACACTGCGGGAGGCGCACGAGGTCTTCTACATGCTGCTCGCCGCCGAGATGGGCGCGCCGCTGCCGGAGGCCATGCGCCGGCGCATGCGGGAGAACCCGCCGGCGGCGGACGCCAGCGACCACCCGTCGATCTTCGCCCGTGGCGCGGTGATGGACCACGCGGCCTGGCTGGACTGGAACGAGCGCCGTATGGGCATGCGCGATGCCTGGCGACGGTTCTTCGGCGAGGTGGACGTGCTGCTCTGCCCGGTGATGCCGCGCGCGGCCTTCCCGCACGACCAGGCCGCCAACTTCCAGTCGCGCCGGGTGATGATCGACGGCCAGTCGCGCGACTATGTCGACATGATCGTCTGGTGCGGGCTGGTCGGCGGCTCCTGGCTGCCGTCCGCCGTGGTGCCGGTCGGCCTGACCACGGAGGGACTGCCGGTTGGCGTGCAGGTGGTGGCGAACTTCCTGGAGGACCGCACGGCGCTCGACGTCGCCCGCCATATCGAGCGCGCGCTGGGCGGGCTGGTGCCGCCGGGATATGAGTAGATCGCGCGGGGACGGAGCCGGTCCGGCGCCTTTCCCCTGCGACCGCAGGCTTAACCAAAGCTAAAGCCTTCACCGGCCAGGATGGGTCCCGCGCGTGCCCCGGCGCGCCCGAACCCGCCTGGATGGAAGCCCGTTGAAGTATCTCGACCTCAGCATGCTGATGGTGATGGTTGTCGACGACAACCGCCACATGCGCGAGATCCTGGTCCAGATCATGCGCGCGCTCGGCATCCGCAACGTGCTGACCTATGACGACGGTGCCGCGGCCTGGCAGGCCCTGCACCACAACCCCGTCGACGTGGTGCTGATCGACCAGGTGATGACCCCGGTCACCGGCGTCGAGTTCACCCACCTGGTCCGCCATTCCGACGACAGCCCGAACCCGTTCATCCCGATCCTGATGGTCACCGCCTATGCCGACCGGCCGACCATCATCGCCGCGCGCAATGCCGGCGTGCACGACATCGTGGTGAAGCCGGTGTCGGCGGGCGTGATCGCCGCGCGGCTGACCGACCTGATCCTGCGTCCACGCAATTTCGTGCGCACCGAGACCTATTTCGGACCCGACCGTCGCGAAGGTGCCAGCCCCGATTCCGGCGACCGCCGCCGTCATGCCGACGAGGTGACCGCCCTGCTGGACCAGTTGTCCCCGCAGGCGGCGATGCCGGTCGGTGTCGCCCTGACCAGGGACTGAAACCATGCCGCGTGGCCTGCTGGACCTGAAGCCGCTGCAGATCATGGTGGTGGACGACAACCGGCAGACACGGACGCTGATCCAGCGCGTGCTGACCTCGCTCGGGACCGGCAAGGTGGTGGAGGCGGACAACGCCCAGCACGCCATGGGCCTGATCCGCATGGACCTGCCCGACATCATCCTGGTCGACTACCGCATGGACGGCATCGACGGCGTGAAGTTCGTCAGGGAACTGCGGACCGCCGAGGGTGCCCCCAACCCCTATATCCCGATCATCATGGTGACCGCGAACGGCGACCGCCCGGCCGTGGAGGCCGCGCGCGACGCCGGGGTGAACGAGTTCGTGGCCAAGCCGATCTCGGTCAGCCTGCTGGCCAACCGCCTCGCGGCCGTGATCGAGAAGGCGCGGCCCTTCGTCAAGACGCCGAACTTCTTCGGCCCCGACCGGCGCCGGCGCAAGGCCCGCGACCCGGAGGCGCCACAGCGCCGCGCCGACGACCCGATGAACCTGACATTGGTGGATTGAGGGGTCTGTCCCCACTCAATTGAGCACTGACTTGTCGTGACTTGAATTGTAGATTCAGCATCGCAAGTCAATTCGTGGAACGACCGCTATGGAAGACGATTTTCAAACTCTGCTTCGCGACGGGTACAACTTTGTAAGTATCCAACATTCTGAAGCAATATTGACGCATGATATGCCGGAGGCAGTTGGAGAAATAGTTTCAATAGTCCGCAGTTTTAGATGCCAAATAGAATCTATTGTCGCCGGCGGCGGCGGTGAATTCATCGGAACAAAGAACTTGCGGAAAACATTTGAAAGGCGCGGTTGGAAGAAAAGAAAGTTTGAGGTTAAGAAAATAGTGGATGGAGTTGAAACTCAGTCATTGACGCATGAAATAGATCACGTAAAGAATTTCAAAAATGGGTGTATTGCGCTTGAAATTGAATGGAATAACAAGGATCCGTTCTTTGATCGCGATCTCGAAAATTTCAAGAGACTACATTCAGATGGCGCTATATCCATAGGTTGTATCGTGACGCGCGGTCTCAGTTTGCAGGAACAAATGCGGCCTATGGTGAGGGAGTTTACTCAAAGGATCGGCGCTACTTCGATTGATCAGCTCAAACAATTTGGATACAAGCCCACGGATCGACAACGTAATCGCGTGCTGAAATCACTCGAACAAGGGCATAGCTTTATCGACGCATTCACTGAGGCTTTCGTCTCAGACAAGTACGGTGAAGCCACAACACATTGGCGAAAGCTGGAAGATCGAATTAGTCGTGGCGTTGGCAATCCCTGCCCGCTGATTCTGATCGGATTGCCAGCAAGGGTCGTTCGGTTCGATCAGTCACCGTTGTCGAACAGCTCCGGCTCGGATGAATTGTAGGCATAGGTCTTCCATGTCGGCTTGTAGGAGTCATCCGCCTGGTTGCCCCAGGTTGACCAGCCCTTGCGCGTGCCGCGCCCGAAAAGTTCCAGGTATGGCCCCCAGCTGCACGACTCGATGATGTCGTACTGCTCGTCGGGTTTGCGGCTGTGCTCCCGCTTGCGCGAGGCGAGGTAGTTCACCTGCCGTCGACCTGCGTCCAGCGTCCGGACGTCCTTGCCGCGCACACCGAACAACACAAGCTCGGTGACATTGCGGAAATAGAACCCGACTCCCCTCCCATCGGAGCCGCCATCCTTGCGGACCTTGTGCCAGACGAGATTGGACTTGTAGGTGAATCCCCAGGCCTGCAGGACACGGATACCCTCCGGCAGCAACGCGTTGGGAACCCAGAGATAGAGGTGCGCGCGTTCGGCCGAGATGTTCGCGACCGGCAGGTCGCAGATATCGGACAATGTCATCGTGCCATATCGGGCAAGCCGCTTGTGCTCGGGCGCAACCTTGCCAGTGCGGTTTTGGAATTGCCATGGCGGGTCAGCCAGGATCGTGCCGAATGACCGGCCGGCCGCGAATTCCAGCAGGTCTTGCGAGGCGGTCATGGCCTACTCCCGATTGTGTACGTAGTGCGAACAATAATTGAACTGGTGTGCAGTTTCAACACCGCTCCGGAGCGAATCATCACAGCATGATACGTGGGTCCGGAGCCAACGCCATCTCTTGCGCTGGATCAAGACAGGCGGTCCCGGTGGTGGCAGGATCGCGCCATCGCAACGAGGGAGGATTCCGCATGGCCACGATCTCCAGCATCGTGAAGAAGCATCTCGACGCCATGGTCGCCGAGGCCGGCGAGACCGGTTACAAGCGCGAGGAGGTCGGGCGCACCCTGATGTCGTTCGTCATCCAGATCTACCGCGAGACCCGCTCGGTCGACGACATCTCCGAGGAGCTCCGCTACGTCATGTCCAACCTGGACCCGGACCAGGACTACACCTTCATGCGCCCCTGAGGGCCTGAGAGCAGGAGCGTGGCAACAGGTCCCGGATACCGCTGCGCGGTTCCGGGACTCGCAGAGAGAGCGGGACCATTCCCCGGAAGCCCGGCGGGGCTGTCCGGGGCCTGATGGCCCGCAATGCGAGCGCCATCAGATGGCCGGGTCGGCGCCCGGCCACGCCGTCGATGTCGTGGTCTGAAGCCCTGACGGCGCCCCGGGTCTGACCCGGGGGCCTGAACACAGGTCCCGTCTCTTGCCCGGACAGATCAGGGCAGGATCACCGTCGAGCCGGTGGTCTTGCGTGCCTCCAGGTCGATATGGGCCTGGCGGGCGTCGGCCAGGCTGTAGCGCTGGTTGATCTCGATCTTGACCTTGCCCGAGCCCACCATGTCGAACAGCCGCCCGGCCGACAGCAGCAGGTCGGCGCGGCTGGCGGTGTAGGTCATCAGCGTGGGCCGGGTCATGAACAGCGAGCCCTTGGCCGACAGGATGTTCGGCGCGAAGGGCGGCACCGCGCCCGAGGCATTGCCGAAGTTCACGTAGAGACCGCGCGGGGACAGGCAGTCGAGCGACTTCTCCCAGACCGAGGCGCCGACCGAGTCATAGACCACCGGCACGCCCTTGCCGTCGGTCAGCTCCATCAGCCGCGTCCGGAAGTCTTCCGCATTGTAGTCGATCACCTCGGCGAAGCCGTGCGCCTTCGCCAGCGCGCACTTCTCCGGCCCGCCCGCCGTGCCGATGGCGCGGACGCCGAGCGCCTTCAGCCATTGCCCGGCGATGAGCCCCACCCCGCCGGCGGCGGCATGGAACAGCACCGTCTCGCCCGGCTGGCATTCATAAGTGCGATGGACCAGGTACTCGACGGTCATGCCCTTCAGCATCATCGCCGCCGCCGCTTCGTCGGACACGCTGTCCGGCACCTTCACCAGCCGGTCCGCCGGCATCAGCCGGGCCTCGGAATAGGCGCCGGGCCCGCCGCCGGCATAGGCGACGCGGTCACCGACCGCGAGGTAGTCGACGCCCGCGCCCACCGCCTCGACGATCCCGGCGGCCTCCATGCCGAGGCCGATCGGGAACGGCGCCGGGTAAAGCCCGGTGCGGAAATAGACGTCGATGTAGTTCAGCCCGATGACGGTGTGGCGGACACGGGCCTGGCCCGGGCCGGGCTCGCCGACCTCGATGTCCTCCAGCACCATTTCCCCAGGCCCGCCGGCCTTGTGAACGCGGATCGCCTTGACCATGCGCGTGGCTCCCTTGTGGCTCAGGCCAGCTTCGCGCGGAACAGCGACAGGGTGCGGCTGTTGGCGAGGTCGGCCGAGGCCTTGTCATAGTGCTCGCCGCCCATGCGCGCGAAGGCGTGATCCTGGCCGGCATAGTCGTGGATGGTGACGTTCGGATTGCCGTCCAGGCCCTTGTGCACCGCGGCCTGGGCCTCCTTGTTCACGAAGCCGTCCTCGCAGGCGATATGCAGGATCAGCGGCTTCGAGATGTTCTTCGCCTCGTCCAGCATGCCCTCGATGCCGACGCCGTAGTAGCCGACGGCCGCGTCCGCATCGGTGCGGGTCGCGGTCAGATAGGCCAGCAGGCCGCCCAGGCAGTAGCCGGTGGCGCCGACCTTGCCGGTGCAGCCCTGGATGCCGCGCAGCGTGGTGATGGTCGCCTGGATGTCCTCGACACCCCTGGCGACGTCGAAGGCCTTGTAGCATTCGAAGGCCCGGGCCCAGTGGGCCTCGGTCTTGTCGGTGAGCTGGATGCCCGGCTCGATGCGCCAGAACAGGTCCGGCGCCAGCGCGACGAAGCCCTCGCCGGCCAGCCAGTCGGCCGTGGCGCGGACGAACTCGTTGACGCCGAAGATTTCCTGGATGACGACGATCCCCGGTCCGGTGCCCGATGCGGGCTTCGCCAGGTAGCCGCCGAAGCTGCCGTCCTTGCCCTGGATGGTGATGTCCTGACCCATGGTCGCTCTCCCCTGTTTCACGTGAAACACTGGTGTCATCACCGCCCGGCCGGTCACGGCACGGTCGGTGTCCTGCCCTGCGGCGGATGGTAGGGAGGCGACCGGTCACGGGCAAGGGCGGGAATGGTGACGCCGCCCTTGCTCCGGCGAACGCCGGAGCCCATGGTTCGTGGGTGGCGCGATGGGGCCCGGGTCAGGCCCTGGGCGAGAGACGCGGCGACGACGCTGCCTACAGCAGCACCCGCTCGTGGCGCAGCAGCCAGACCTTGTCCTCGACGCCGCGGCTGGCGGAAAAGCCGCCGAGCCGGCCATTGGCCGCGACGATGCGATGGCAGGGAATGATCACCGGGATCGGGTTCTGGCCGCAGGCGGTGCCAACCGCGCGCGCCGGCCGGCCCAGTTCGTCGGCGAGCTCGCCATAGGTGCGGGTCCGCCCCTTCGGGATGCGCACCATGCAGCGCCACACCGCCTTCTGGAACTCCGAGCCGGCGGGCCTGAGCGGCAGGTCGAAACGGTCGAGGGTCCCGGCGAAATAGGCCGCGAGCTGCGCCCCCGTTGCCTGCACCAGCGGATCGTCGGGCAGGTCGGCGGCGTCCGGTTCCGGCGTCTCCGGCTCCCAGCGCAGGCGGACGATGGCGTCGCCCTCGAAGCGGACCGCCACCGGCCCGAGCGGGCTGGAATAGCGCGCCAGCATCAGGATGCCCCGTGTCCGCGCGGCCGGCTCATCCGTGGTCGATCTCCAGCATCCGCGCCAGCATGTCGGCATCCGTCACCGGCAGGCCGCAGACCATCTGCCGGCAGACCCACGCGGCGGGCCGGCCCTCGACCAGGCCCTTGCCGTGGGCGGGATGGTTTTCAGGCAGGCTTTCGCCCGGCAGCACGCGGGCCAGCAGCCGGTCCGGGCCGGCCTGGCGGAAGGCGGCCGTGACCAGCGCTGCGGTCCCGGTGTCGTCAGGGTCACCGGCCACGACGATGTCGAGCGCCGCCATGTCGAAGGCGACAGCGTTGAGCGCGGCGGCCACGGGGAAGAAATTGCGCGTCACCTGGTCGGCGACGGCCCCGGCGATGCGGTCGAAGCGCGCGCGGTATTCAGCGTCCCCGGTCAGGCGCCAGAGCCGTGACAGCACTTCCAGCAGCACGGCATTGCCGTTCGGCGTGGCATTGTCGGCCAGGCTGATGGACCGCACCAGCAGCCCCTCGGCGTCATCGGCGGTGTAGTAGCAGGCGCCCGATTCCGGCTCGGTGAAATGCGCCTGCAACTGCTCGACCCAGCCCTGCGCCCGGGCCAGGAACGCCGCCTCCCCCGTTGCCTCGTGCAGCGCCAGCGCGGCGCGCGCCATGGCGGCGTGGTCGTCCAGCAGGCCCGAATGCCGGGCCTCGCCGGCGCGGAAGCTGTGGTACAGCCGCCGGTCAGCGGTCGACATGTCGGTGACGACGGCCTCGAAGGCGCGGCGCGCGGCGGCGATCCAGGCCGGCTCGCCAAGGCTCAGCCCCGCCTCCACCATGGCCGTGATCATCAGGCCGTTCCAGTCGGCCAGCACCTTGTCGTCGAAGCCCGGCCGCACCCGGCCCGCGCGGCGTTCCAGCAGCTTCACCCGGCAACCGGCCAGCAGCGCCTCCGTGTCAGCGTCGGCCAGGTCGGGGTCGAGGCGACGGTTCGGGATGTTGTGCCCCTCGAAATTGCCGTTCGGGGTGATGTCGTAGTGGCGCTTGAACACCGCCGCGTCGATGCCGAGCACCGCGTCGATCTCCGCCTCGCTCCAGACGTAGAAGCGACCCTCCTCGCCCTCCGAATCCGCGTCGAGGCTGGCGGCGAAGGCACCGTTCTCGGCGATCATCTCCCGCAGCACCCATTCCACGGTCTCGCGAATGCGCGCCTCCAGCACCGCGTGGTGCTCGTGGCGCCAGACCTGGCTCATCAGCATCACCAGCGCGGCGTTGTCGTAGAGCATCTTCTCGAAATGCGGCACCAGCCACGCGGCATCGACCGAGTAGCGCGCGAAGCCGCCGCCGACATGGTCGTAGATGCCGCCCTGGGACATGCACACCAGGGTCAGCATGACGGCGTGGCGCAGGTCCGGGTTGCCGGTGCGCAGGTGGCCGCGCCAGAGCAGCTCCAGGATCGGGACCTGCGGGAACTTCGGCGCGGTGCCGATGCCGCCGTGCTGCTGGTCGATCTCCTGCACCAGCCGGCTGGCGATGCGGTCGAGGATCGCCGGGCTGAGCTCGGGCCGGTCCGCGGACGGCTGCAACCGGGCCTGCTCGACCAGGCCGGCGGTCAGGGCGCCGGAGTTCTTGGCGATGGTGGCGGCGTCGGTGTCGTAGATCTCCCGCACCCGTTCCAGGATGGCGCGGAAGCCCGGCCGGCCGTAGCGCTGCTCCGGCGGGAAATAGGTCCCACCCCAGAACGGGCGCCCCTCCGGCGTCAGGAACATGGTCAGCGGCCAGCCCCCCTGCTCGCCCAGCAGGTGCAGCGCCGACATGTAGATGGTGTCGATGTCGGGTCGCTCCTCGCGGTCGACCTTGATGTTGACGAAGAGCCGGTTCATCAGCTCCGCCGTCTGTGGATCCTCGAAGCTCTCGTGCGCCATGACGTGGCACCAGTGGCAGGCGGCATAGCCCACCGACAGCAGGACGGGCTTGCCGCTGCGCTTCGCCTCGGCCAGCGCCGCCTCCGACCAGGGCTGCCAGTGCACCGGGTTGTCGGCGTGCTGGCGCAGGTAGGGGCT
This sequence comes from Pseudomonadota bacterium, assembly GCA_036154895.1. Lineage (GTDB taxonomy): Bacteria > Pseudomonadota > Alphaproteobacteria > Minwuiales > Minwuiaceae > Minwuia. The sequence continues at coordinate 70,299 of JAYZWD010000044.1, read as the reverse complement.
GGTCTCGCGGTCGAGATTGTTCCGCGCGAAGTCGATGCTCATCGGAGGATCTCCGGTCCGGTCTTTCGGTGCCGCGACGGCGGTGGTTTCCGCCCGTCGATTTGGCCGCTAGTCTGGTCACCTTACAGTCTGGCCGGACCTGACCATAGGACGGGCGCCATGAAAGTCACCATCGACATCGACTGCACGCCGGAGGAGGCCCGGGCCTTCCTCGGCCTGCCCGACGTCCGGCCGATGCAGGACCGCCTGCTGGCCGAACTCGAGGCGCGGATGGAACAGAACATCCGCGACATGGAGCCGGAGGCGCTGGTCAACAAGTGGCTGCCGCTGGGCCTGCAGGGCATGGAGCACATGCAGAAGGCGCTCTGGGCCAGCCTGACCCAGGCCGCCAACCGCTCGCCCAAGGAATGACCCGCGCGCGACCATGAGCGCCGACACCATCTACGCGCTGTCCAGCGGCGCCGGCATGGCCGGGGTCGCGGTGATCCGGCTGTCCGGCCCCGCCGCCGGGACGACGCTGGCGGCGCTGTGCGGTCCGCTGCCCGGACCGCGCCGCGCGGTGTTGCGGACGGTCCGCGACCCGGCCAGCGGCGAAGCGATCGACCGTGGCCTGGTGCTCTGGTTTCCCGCGCCGTCGAGCTTCACCGGCGAGGACATGGCGGAGCTGCAGGTGCACGGCTCCCGCGCCGTGATCGCCGACCTGTTCGACCTGCTGGCCCGCCGGGACGGCCTGCGTCTCGCCGAACCGGGCGAGTTCACCCGCCGCGCCTGGCACAACGGCCGCATGGACCTGACCGCGGCCGAGGGACTGGCCGACCTGATCGCCGCCGACACCACGGCGCAGCGTCGCCAGGCCCTGCGGCAGGCCGATGGCGAGCTGGCATCGATCTATGCCGGCTGGCGGGAGCGGCTGCTGCGGGTGCTGGCGCACATGGAGGCCTGGCTGGACTTCCCCGACGAGGACCTGCCGCCCGAAACCCGGTCGGGCCTGGTCGCGGACCTCGTCAGCCTCAGGGATGACGTCGCCGCGCACCTGTCCGACGCCCGGCGCGGCGAGCGTCTCCGGGACGGCTACACGGTCGCCATCGTCGGTCCGCCCAATGCCGGGAAATCCAGCCTGCTCAACGCCCTGGCCCGTCGCGACGTCGCCATTGTCGCCGCGACGCCGGGTACGACCCGCGACGTGCTGGAGGTGCATCTCGACCTCGATGGCTGGCCGCTGGTGCTGCTCGACACCGCCGGCCTGCGCGAGACCGATGACGCGGTGGAGCGGGAGGGTACACGTCGTGCCCTGGATCGTGCCACACGCGCCGACCTGGTGCTCGAACTGCGGCCGGCCGATGCGTCGGCCAGCCACCCTGGTCCGACCCTGCCCGACAGTGTCGACCGCCTGCTGGTGCGCTCCAAATCGGACCTCCCTGTCACACAGGATGACCCATATCTGGTGTCATCAGACGTCATCACCCTCTCGGTCTTGACGGGCGAGGGGCTGGAGACACTGCTGCGGACACTGGCCGGTCGCGCCGCCGAAGCCATGCAGTCGGGCGGCAATGTGCTACCGACCCGGCTGCGCCACCGCGAGGGTCTGGCGCAGTGCCTCGCCGTCATCGACCGGGCGCTGGCCCTGCCGGATGACGGCCCTCCCGAGCTGATGGCTGAGGACCTGCGCATGGCCCTGCGGACCCTGGGGCGGATCACCGGTACCGTCGACGTGGAGGACCTGCTGGACGTCATCTTCCGGGACTTCTGCATCGGCAAGTGAGACCGGCGTGTTCCACGTGGAACACCACCGGCTGCAACCGGCCGGTCGAGCCAATCGGCCATTGACGCCGGGGCCGGCCACGATACAAGCAGGGCCATGGAACCTGTGGACAGCATCACCTGGGACGTCATCGTCATCGGCGGCGGTCATGCCGGCTGCGAGGCCGCGGCCGCGGCCGTCCGCTTTGGCGCCCGGACCCTGCTGCTGACCCATCGCCACGCCACCATCGGCGAGATGAGCTGCAACCCGGCCATCGGCGGTCTCGGCAAGGGGCACCTGGTCCGCGAGATCGACGCCATGGACGGCGTGATGGGTCGCGTGGCCGACGCCGCCGGCATCCAGTTCCGCGTGCTGAACCGCTCCAAGGGACCGGCCGTCCGTGGCCCGCGCGCCCAGGCCGACCGACGGCTCTACCGGGAGGCCATGCAGGCCATCCTTGGCGCGCAGCCCGGCCTGACCGTCCACGAGGCCGGGGCCGAAGACCTGATCCTGGATGACCGCGCGGCCCGACCGACGGTCGCGGGCGTGGTCACGGACAAGGGCGAACATCTGCGGGCGCGGTCCGTCGTCATCACCACCGGCACCTTCCTGCGTGGCCTGATTCACATCGGCGAGCGCCGCATCGCGGCCGGACGTGTCGGCGAGGCGCCGGCGGTCGGGCTGGCCGAGACGCTGGGACGGCTGGGTTTCGCCCTGGGCCGGCTGAAGACCGGCACCCCGCCCCGGCTCGACGGACGCACCATCGACTGGTCCGGGCTGGACCGGCAGCCGGGAGACGTCCCGCCCGTCCCGTTCTCCTGGATGACGGACGCGATCACCACGCCGCAGGTCGACTGCCACATCACCGAGACCACGCCCGCGGTGCATGCGATCATCCGCGCCAACCTGCACCGCGCACCGATGTATTCCGGGCAGATCGAATCCACCGGCCCGCGCTATTGCCCGTCCATCGAGGACAAGGTGGTCCGCTTTGCCCAGCGGGAGCGGCACCAGATCTTCCTGGAGCCGGAGGGACTGGATGACCCGACCATCTATCCAAACGGTATCTCGACCTCCCTGCCTGAAGAGGTCCAGCGCGAGATCCTGAAGCTGATCCCGGGGCTGGAGCGCGCCGAGCTGTTCCGGCCGGGCTATGCCATCGAGTACGACTATGTCGACCCGCGCGAGTTGCGGCACAGCCTGGAGACCCGCCGGGTCGACGGGCTCTACCTCGCCGGACAGATCAACGGCACCACTGGCTACGAGGAGGCGGCGGCCCAGGGCCTGATGGCCGGCCTCAACGCGGCGCGTGCCGCCGGCCAGTCGGAGCCGCTGGTGCTGGACCGGGCCACGGCCTATATCGGCGTGCTGATCGACGACCTGGTGAGTCGCGGCACCTCCGAGCCCTATCGCATGTTCACCTCCCGCGCCGAGTACCGCCTCACCCTGCGCGCGGACAATGCCGACCAGCGCCTGACCCCGGTGGGGATTGACGCGGGCTGCGTCGGGCCGGAACGGGCCGGGATGTTTCACGTGAAACAGGACGCCCTCGCGCGTGCCCGCGCCGATATCGCCTCCCGCGACCTCACCCCGCAACAGGCACGACACCACGGTCTGTCCGTGAACCTGGACGGCGTCCGCCGGTCCGCCGCAGAGCTGCTGCGCTATCCCGATATCGGGTTTGACGACCTGGTCCGGGTCTGGCCGGATCTCGGCGCCATCCGGGCGGATATTCGGGAGCAACTGGAGATCGACGCGGTCTATGCCGGCTATCTCGACCGGCAGCAGGCAGACATTCTCGCCTTCCGCAAGGACGAGTCCCTGCGTCTGCCCGATGATCTCGACTATGGCCGCATCGCCGGCCTGTCGAACGAGGTCCGGGAGAAGCTGCAGCGCGCCCGGCCCGCGACCCTGGGCCAGGCCGCGCGGATTCCCGGGATCACGCCCGCCGCGGTGAACCTGGTGCTGCTGCATGTCCGGGGTGGCAAGGCCACCGCGCGCCCGGCATGAGTGCGCCGCTGACGGCGGACACCTTCGCCGCGGATGTTTCACGTGAAACACGCGATCGTCTCTCCGTGCTCGTCGACCTGCTGGGCCGCTGGAATCCGAAGATCAACCTCGTTGCGCCGTCGACCCTGCCCGACGTCTGGCGCCGGCACGTGCTCGATTCCTGGCAGGTCGTCGACTTGGCCCCGCCCGGCACACGGAACTGGATCGACATCGGCAGCGGTGGTGGCTTTCCCGGGCTGGTGGTCGCGGCGAGCGGGCGATTCGCGGTCACACTGATCGAATCGGACGCGCGGAAATGCGTCTTCCTGCGGGAGGCGGCGCGGCAGATGGGCGTGGCCATCGACGTCCGCACGGCGCGGATCGAAAGCGTCCGCGACCTGCAGGCGAATGTCGTGAGTGCCAGGGCGCTGGCGCCGCTGGAGAAACTGTTGCCGCTGGCCGCGCCGCTGCTCGCACCCGGCGGGCGCGGCATCTTCCTGAAGGGGCAAGATGTCGAGCGTGAGTTGACCGCAGCCACCAAATATTGGACATTCAGCCATCAGCAACACCCGAGCCGGAGCGATCCACGCGGCACCGTGCTCGTCATCGAGGAGTTGCGGCAGCGATGACCCAGGCACCTTCCGTGCGGGCCCGCAAGCTGGCGGTCGTGAACCAGAAGGGCGGCGTCGGCAAGACCACGACGGCGATCAATCTCGGCACCGCCCTCGCCGCGGTCGGGCGCAAGGTGCTGATCGTCGACCTCGACGCCCAGGGCAATGCCTCGACCGGCCTGGGCTGCGATCGCGCCCGGCGCCACGTCACCTCCTATCACGTCATGGTCGGCGCCGCCGATGCCCGTGAAGGCATCGTGCATACCGAGATTCCGCGCCTGGACCTGATGCCGGCCTCGGCCGAGCTGTCCGGCTCGGAACTGGAACTCGTCGAACTCGACCAGCCGCAAAGGCGCCTGCGCGCGGCGCTGGAAACCATAGTCGGCCGCTACGATTTCGTCCTGATCGACTGCCCGCCTTCGCTGAACCTGGTCACGGTCAATGCCATGGTCGCGGCGGACGCGGTGCTGGTGCCGCTGCAGTGCGAGTTCTTCGCGCTGGAGGGGCTGTCGCAGCTGCTCTCGACCATCGAGCGGGTGCGACGGACGCTCAATCCGACCCTCGACGTGCAGGGCATCGTGCTGACCATGTTCGACCGCCGCAACAAGCTGTCCGAACAGGTGGCCGAGGATGTGCGCTCGCATCTCGGCGCCAAGGTCTACGAGACCATCATCCCGCGCAATGTGCGGATTTCCGAGGCCCCGTCGCACGGTCGGCCCGCCCTGCTCTATGATCACCGCTGTGCCGGCAGCCAGGCCTATATCCAGCTCGCCGGCGAGATGCTGCGCCGGGAGCGCCAGCGCAGCGCCGCCTGACATTCCGGGCGATGGCGGCCCGACAGGTCGTCCTGCCCCACTGCCGGACCGAATCCCCATGAGCTTTGACGACGACACCCCGAAACGCAGCAGCAAGGGCCTGGGTCGCGGCCTGTCCGCCCTGCTGGGCGAGGATCCCGCCGACGACGAGGTGGCGCTGGCGCGCGTGCGCGGCATCCGCAATCTTCCCACGGCCGACCTGCGCCCGGGCAAGTACCAGCCGCGCCGCCAGTTCGACGAGGAGGAGATGCGCGCGCTCGTGCTGTCGATCCGGCGCCAGGGCGTGTTGCAGCCGATCCTGGTGCGCCACCACCCGGCGGAGTCCGGCGCCTACGAGATCATCGCCGGCGAACGCCGCTGGCGCGCGGCACAGCAGGCGCAGCTGCACGAGGTGCCGGTCCTCATCCGCGACTTCGACGACCGCGAGACCCTGGAGGTGGCGCTGGTCGAGAACCTGCAGCGCCAGGACCTGAATCCGCTGGAGGAGGCCGAGGCCTATCGCCGGCTGGCCGACGAGTTCGGCCATGCCCAGGCGGAGATCGCCGAGGCCGTCGGCAAGAGCCGCAGCCATGTCGCCAACACGGTCCGCCTGCTCGCCCTCCCCGATGACGTCAAGGACTACGTCCGGTCGGGCCGTTTGAGTGCCGGTGCGGCCCGGGCCATCCTGACCGCCGATGATCCCGCGGCGCTGGCCCGCCAGGCCGTCGAACGCGGCCTGAACGTCCGTGAACTGGAGGCCATACGCCGCGACGTCGACCAGGCCGCGAGCACCCCGGCCGGCCGCAAGTCCCGGGGATCGCAGCAGAAAGACCCGGACACGCAGGCGCTGGAGCGCAGTATGGCCGAGGCCCTCGGCATCGAGGTCGATATCCGGCACAAGGGGCAGGGTGGCGAGGTCCGGTTGCGCTACCAGACCCTGGAGCAGCTCGACCTGCTCTGCCAGCGGCTCACCCGTTTCGGCCGGTAATGCCGGCCTCCAGGTCGGACCGGCAGCCCGACCTCAGCCGCGCCCGGCGCGGCGGGCGGCGCTCGCAAGCCTGAGCAACAGGTCGCGGCAGACCAGCGCGTCGTCCAGTCCGTCCGACCGCATGCGGATGTCCGCCTCGATCACCAGGCTGCGCGCCATGGCCCGGCGGTGGCCCGGCCAGTTGCCGTGCATCTGCCGGAAGGCCGCCTCCCGGGACGGCGGCCCCAGGCGCAAGGCCTTGATATTCCGGCCCGAATCCAGCAGGTCGAAGCGGTCGAACTGGCGCAGCAGCGATGCCGTGACCAGCGCCGCCGGCAGCTTCTCCGCGATCGTCTTGTCGAACAGCATGAGCGCCTGGCGGGCGTCGCCGCCCAGCGCCGCGAAGGCGACGGCATCGAAGCCGACGCTGGAGCTGTCGCCCAGGGCTGCCTCGACATCGGCGACCTGGATCGCGCCGGGGGTATCGCCGCGGTAGAGCAGCAGCACCTCGATCATGCTGCGGTTCATCCGCCGGTCGGGCCCGAGCCGCTCCGCCAGCAGCGCCCGCGCGTCGGGGTCGATGCGCAGTCCGGCCGCCTGCACCGCCTCGTCGATCAGCCGCTCGAGCTGGAATCCCTCCTCCGCATAGCAGGCTATGCCCATGGCGGCCGGGTTCCCGGCGCAAAGCTTGCGCAGGCGGTTGTCGGGGCGGATATCACCGGCCTCCACGATCACCGCGGCCCCTGCCGGGTTCTCCAGGAAGGTCTCGATGGCGCGCACGGCACCGGGCTGGGCACCGTCGGCCACCCGGATCACCCGTTCGCCGCCGAACATGCCGATCTGCTGCGCCTCGTCGGCGATGCGAGCCGGATCGTCGACCAGCGCGGCGCCGTCCAGCCGGACGATCTGGAACGGATCGGGATTGTCGCCGAGCATCCGCGCCATCAGCGCATCCGCCCGTTCCCGGGCCAGCCCGCTGTCGGGGCCGAACAGGCACCAGAGGCGGATCGCCGGATCCGGCCGGGCCAGCAGGCCCTGGACCTGTCCGGCCTTGGCCTCGGTCATGGCGCCCGACCGCCCATGACAGGCCCGCTGATGACCGGCCCGATGATGACCGGCCCGCTCATTGGCCGGCAGCGCGGCGCACCGCGAGCAGCAGCCGCGTGCGGATGGCCTGCCCGACCGCGGCCCCGGCCTGGCGTGCGGCGTCGCGCTCGGCGATGGTCGTGGCGTACTGGTCGTTGACCACGTTGTAGGCGACGGTGCGGCGCACCGTGCCGCGGTCGACCACCTGGCCCTCCGGCCCGGCCGCACGCAGCACCCAGTCGCTGCTGACGGTGACATTGACGCGCGCGGCGGTCTCGTCGGCCTGGATCGCCACCCGCTCGCGCGTGTCCGAGACGGTGACCGACAGCCGCCAGAGCGGATCCCGCACCCGGTCGGAGGCACCGATCTCGTCCAGGATGGCATTGCGCACCGCCTGCCCGGTACGGCCCGACAGCGGCTCGACACTGACCCGCGCCAGCGCCGTCTCCAGCCGGCCGCCGGGCTTGTAGACCGGCTCGAAGCCGCAAGCCGACAGGGCAAGCAGCAGCAGCGCCGCGAGGGCGCCGCGTGCCAGGACGGTGCGGGCCTCAGACCACCACATTGACGATCCGGTTCGGCACCACCACCACCTTGCGGACGGGCTTGCCGTCAATGGCGCGCAGCACGTTCGGCTCGGCCAGCGCCGCCGCCTCCACATCCTTCGGGTCGGCATCGCGCGGCAGGGTCAGCACCGCGCGCTTCTTGCCGGTGACCTGGACCGCGATGGAAACGGTGTCCTGCACCACCAGCGCCGGGTCGGCCTCCGGCCAGGGCTGGTCGACCACCAGTCCGGCGCCGCCCAGCATCGCCCAGGCCTCCTCGGCCAGGTGCGGCGTCATCGGTGCGATCAGGCGCACCAGCACCGACACCGCCTCCGCGCGCACCGCCCGGTCGGCTTCGTCGGCCGGCTCGAAGCGGTCGATGGCGTTGGTCAGCTCGTAGAGGCGGGCCACCGCCTTGTTGAAGTGGAAGCGGTCGAGATCCTGGGTGAAGTCCTGCACGGTGCGGTGCAGGGTCTGCAGCAGGGTCGTGCCGGCCTCCGACCGCGCGGCACCGGCATGGCCAGGCTCGGCGACAGTCGCGCGGATCAGCCGCCAGAGCCGCTGCATGAAGCGCCATGCACCCTTCACGCCCTCGTCCGACCATTCCAGGTCGCGCTCGGGCGGGCTGTCGGAGAGCATGAACCAGCGGGCCGTGTCCGCACCGTAGGTGCCGATGATGGCGCCCGGGTCGACCGTGTTGTTCCGGGACTTGCTCATCTTCTCGAGCGGGCCCTCGGTCACCGGCTCGCCGGTTTCCGCGTGGCGCAGCGTGCCGTCCTCGCCGCGCACGACCTCGACCGGGTAGAGCCAGCGACGGTCAGCCCCGCGGTAGGTCCGGTGCGTGACCATGCCCTGGGTGAACAGGCCGTCGAACGGCTCGTCGAGATCGCCATGCCCGCAGGCCTTCATCGCGCGGGTGAAGAAGCGCGAGTAGAGCAGGTGCAGGATGGCGTGCTCGATGCCGCCGATATACTGGTCGACCGGCAGCCAGTAGTCGAACTCCGCCGGCCGTACCGGCGTGTCGTCGGCGTCCGAACTGGCGAAGCGCGCGAAGTACCACGACGAGTCCACGAAGGTGTCCATGGTGTCGGTCTCGCGCCGCGCCGGCTTGCCGCATTCGGGACAGGCGACGTCCTTCCAGGTCGGGTGGTGGTCCAGCGCGTTGCCCGGCTTCTCGAAGGTGACGTCCATGGGCAGCTTCACCGGCAGGTCCTGCTCGGGCACCGGGACGATGCCGCAGGCGGTGCAGTGGATCACCGGGATCGGGCAGCCCCAGTAGCGCTGGCGGCTGAGGCCCCAGTCGCGCAGGCGGAAGTTGATGGTCGCCTCACCGGTGCCGGCGGCCTCCACGCGGTCGATCACCGCACGCTTGGCCTCGGCCACGCTCATGCCGTCCAGGAAGCCGGAATTGATCAGCACGCCGTCGCCGACCGTTGCCTCGGGCCCGACCGTCACGCTGGCCGGATCGACCCCGGCCGGGGCGACGACGGGCAGAATCGGAAGGCCATACTTCTTCGCGAAATCGAAGTCGCGCTGGTCATGCGCCGGGCAGCCGAAGATCGCGCCGGTGCCATATTCCATCAGCACGAAGTTCGCGACCCACACGGGCAGGGTATGACCGTCGATGAACGGGTGCCTTACGGTCAGGCCGGTGAGCACGCCGCGTTTCTCCGCCCGCTCCAGCTCCTCCTCGGACGTGCCGGACTGACGGCACTCCTCGATGAAGGCGGCGATCTCCGGATTGTTCTTCGCCAGCGCGTGCGCCAGCGGATGCTCGGCCGAAATGGCCAGGAAGCTGGCACCGAACAGCGTGTCGGGCCGGGTGGTGTAGACGGTGATGCCGTCCGGTGCGGCCGTCGTGTCCCCGGCGAGATCGAAGGTCAGGCGCAGGCCCTCCGACCGGCCGATCCATTGGGTCTGCATCGCCTTCACGCGGTCGGGCCAGCGCTCCAGCCCGTCCAGCGCGGCCAGCAGCTGCTCGGACCATTCGGTGATGCGGAAGAACCACTGGGTGAGCTGACGCTTCTCGACCACCGCGCCGGAGCGCCAGCCGCGCCCGTCGATCACCTGCTCGTTGGCCAGCACGGTATGGTCGACCGGATCCCAGTTGACCCAGCTCTCCCGGCGATAGGCCAGGCCGGCCTTCATCATCTGCAGGAACAGCTTCTGCTGGTGCCTGTAGTAGCTCGGGTCGCAGGTCGCGAACTCGCGGTCCCAGTCGAGGCTGAGGCCCATCGACTGCAGCTCGGCCTTCATGTTGCGGATGTTGGCCCAGGTCCATTCGTGCGGATGGACCTTCTTGTCGCGCGCCGCGTTCTCGGCCGGCAGGCCGAAGGCGTCCCAGCCCATCGGGTGCAGCACGTTGAAGCCGCGCGCGCGTTTGTAGCGCGCCACCACGTCACCCAGCGTGTAGTTGCGCACATGGCCCATGTGGATGCGCCCCGACGGATAGGGGAACATCTCCAGGACGTAGTATTTCGGCCGCGACGGATCGGCCTCGGCGCGGAAGCAGTTGCGCTCGCGCCAGGTGGCCTGCCATTTCGGCTCGACCTCGGCGGGATTGTAGCGTTCGTTCAGATCGGTCTTCGGTTCGGGCATCGATTCGGTCTTCCGGGGAAGCAGGCGGCCGCGGTGCGGGCAGGATGGTCAGAGGCGGAGCGGCGCGGCGGGGCCGCGCCCGGCCTCATAGCACGCCGGACTTCTGGCGAAGCTGCAGGGCGCGGAACAGGATGGTCTCTTCCAGGTTGGTGCGGACCGCCGGCAGGGCCTCGCGGTCGACCCAGACGCCTTCCGGGCGCAGCTCCTGCCGCCAGACCTGGATCTGGAACGCCTCGGGGCGCAGCGCGCGCGACAAAAAGGACACGTTCAGGCGGAATCTTTCGGTCGGCGCGGCCGGCGGAATGTACCAGCCGGTCTCGATCAGGCCGGCCGCCTCGCTGGCGGTCTCGATCGGCATGAAGGAGATGGTCTCCAGCGCCGACTGCCAGAGATAGGCATTGGCCCGGGAGCCGACGGACTGCCGGGCCGGGTCGACAGGGGCGGCAACTGCCTGATTCGTCGACGACTCCGGCTTGTCGTCGGAGAAGGGATTGAGGGACTCGCAGGCCGCCAGGCCCATCGCGGTCGCCGCGATGAGGGCCAGCCGTGCAGTCCGGTGTCGCCAGTTCTCGCCCATTGTCCTGCCATTCCGATCCGGTCCGGCGACTATTATCCGAGCCGGACGGGCTGGGCAACGGCCCAGACCCCTGTCCCCCGCGCGATTGATTCCGCGGGCGCCCGGACCTAATACATGAAACCTCAACACTCACGTCAGAGACTGCGTGCATGTCCGCCCTCCGTTTCGCATCGCTGCTTGCCGGTACCGTCGCCTTCCTGACGGCGAGCCTTGGCGCGGCGTCGGCCGGCGAGGGCCAGCTGCGGCTGGTGCCGAAGAACGGGCAGGCGGGCAACCAGATGTTCGGCGCACCGCAGGAATCGCTCGGCGAACTGCTGGCGGTGACCCCGCGCGGCGGCATGCTGATGTCGCTCTCGACCGAGGGCCCGGCCAGCACGCCGCGCTTCGGCATCGACTATGCCAGCACGGCGCTCGGTCTCGACTTCGCGCTGTTCGGCAACCTGACGACGGGCGCCACCGACCGCTTCGGCGTTTCGGCGATCAACCCCCAGTTCTTCGGCGTCCGCGGTCCCGCCGCCCTGACGGACCCGACCACCGCCGGCACCGCATCGGAATGGCAGGTTGGCGGACGGCTCGACTTCGGTGCCTTCAGCGTCGCCGCCGACCTGGCCCAGTCCGACGACCTGCGCCTCGGCCGCGCGCTCACCGACTACGGCCTGGGCATGAGCTATGCCGGCGCCGACTGGTCCATCGGCATGCGCTATGTCCGCAGCCTCGCGGCGCTGGACAAGGCACATGCCGACGTCGCCGATGCCGTGCACCTGGGCGGCACCCTGCAGCTCAGCGGCTCCGTCAACCTGGTTGGCGGCGTGCAGTACTGGGACCAGACGCTGGCCAACAGCTTCGACGCCGACAGCTCCGGCCGCTCGGCCCTGGTCTTCTTCGGCACCCAGATCCGCTTCTGATTCCCCCTCCGTCGTGTTCCCGGTGCGTGACCGCGGCCGTCCCGCGCGCGGCGAAGCGTGACCGATTGACCCTTGACACCCCGGAAGGGCTTGCCACTTTCACGCCCGCCGTCTAATTCGCACGCCAAAGCGCAATATCTCCGGATACCCCACTTCCGGAATGGAGAATTTCCCGATGGACCATCTCGACCGGCTGGAAAGCCAGAGCGTCTACATCTTCCGGGAGGCCTTCAACCGCCTCGACCGGATCGCCATGCTCTGGTCGCTGGGCAAGGATTCGAACGTGATGATCTGGCTCGCCCGCAAGGCGTTCTTCGGCCATGTCCCGTTCCCGGTCATCCACGTCGACACCGGCCGCAAGTTCCCCGAGATGTACGATTTCCGCGACCGCTACGCGAAGGAATGGAACCTCAACTTCCTGCGCGGCGAATGCCCGCCGATCGAGCAGATGGACCCCAGCCTGCCGCCGGCCGCCCGCTCCGCCGCGCGCAAGACCGAGGGCCTGAAGAACTTCCTGGCCGCCAATCCCTTCGACGGCATCTTCGCCGGCATCCGCCGCGACGAGCAGGCCACCCGCGCCAAGGAGCGCGTGTTCAGCCCGCGCGGCGTCACCGGCCAGTGGAACTTCCGCGACCAGCCGCCGGAGTTCTGGGACCAGTTCAACACCGATTTCGCGCCCGGCACCCATGTCCGCATCCATCCGCTGCTGCACTGGACCGAGCTGGACATCTGGCTCTACACCCGGCGCGAGAAGATCCCGGTGATCGACCTGTACTTCTCGAAGAACGGCAAGCGCTACCGCTCGCTGGGCGACAAGGACATCACCTTCCCCGTCGACAGCCCGGCCGCGACCATCGACGAGATCATCGAGGAACTGGCGACGACGAAGGTGCCCGAGCGCGCCGGCCGTGCCATGGACCACGAGTCAGAGGATGCCTTCGAGCGCCTGCGCGCCGACGGCTACATGTAATCCGCGCCGCGCGAGAATTCCGGAGATCACCGCCATGACCGCCTCCCGCGAGTCGCTGAAGACCGTCTTCGTCGGCCATGTCGACCACGGCAAGTCCACCCTGGTCGGCCGCCTGTTCCACGACACCGATTCCCTGCCCGAGGGGCGCGCCGACGCCATCCGCAAGATGTGCGAGAAGCGCGGCATGCCCTTCGAGTACGCCTTCCTGATGGACGCGCTGCAGGCCGAGCGCGACCAGGGCATCACCATCGACACCTCGCAGATCTGGTTCAAGACAGCCAAGCGCGACTACGTCATCATCGACGCGCCGGGCCACAAGGAATTCCTGAAGAACATGGTCACCGGCGCGGCCGCCGCCGACGCGGCCATCCTGGTGATCGACGCCGGCGAGGGCGTGCAGGAACAGTCGCGCCGCCACGGCTACCTGCTGCACCTGATGGGCATTCCGCAGGTCACCGTCTGCGTCAACAAGATGGACCTGGTCGACTACTCGCGTGAGCGCTTCGAGGCGATCGAGACCGAGTTCCGCGCCTACCTGACCTCCATCGGGGTCACCCCGCGCCATGTCATCCCGGTCTCGGGCCGCGAGGGTGACCACATCACCGGCCGCTCCGAGCGCATGCCCTGGTACACCGGGCCGGCGCTGACCTCGGCGCTGGACAGCTTCGAGGTGCCGCCGCCGGCGACGCAACTGCCGCTGCGCTTTCCGGTGCAGGACGTCTACAAGTTCGACGAGCGCCGCATCATCGCCGGCCGCATCGAGAGCGGCACGCTCCGCGTCGGGGACACCCTGCTGTTCTCGCCGACCAACAAGACCGCCCGCGTCCGCTCCATCGAGTCCTGGAATGTCGACACCGCGCCGACCGAGGTCTCGGCGGGCATGCATGTCGGCGTCACCCTGGACGACCAGCTGTTCATCGAGCGCGGCCATGTCGTCAGCCACGAGCAGCATCCGCCGGTCGAGACCGACGTGTTCCGCGCCCATGTCTTCTGGCTCGGCCACAACCCGCTGACCGTCGGCAAGACCTACAAGATGAAGCTGGCGACCAATGACGCCATGGTGACGGTGCAGTCCGTCGACCGGGTGATCGACACCGGCGACCTCAGCCACAGCGCCAGCACGACGGTGGAACGCAACGCGGTCGCCGAGGTCACGCTGCGTTCGCGCAAGATCCTGGCGGTCGACGAGTTCCGCGCCAACCAGAAGACCGGCCGCTTCGTGCTGGTCGACGGCTATGACATCGCCGGCGGCGGCATCATCTCGATGGAGGGCTATGCCGACCAGCGCCAGGCGCTGACGGTGCGTGCCACCAATGTCACCCGTGTCGACCACGCCATCACCGAGCAGGAGCGCGCCCGGCGCAACGGCCACAAGGGCGGCGTGCTCTGGCTCACCGGCCTCTCCGGTGCGGGCAAGTCGACGCTCGCGGTCGCGGCCGAGCGGGCGATGTTCGACAAGGGCTACCAGGTCTACGTGCTGGACGGCGACAATGTCCGCTTCGGCCTCAACGCCGACCTGGGCTTCAGCCCGGAGGACCGTGCCGAGAACATCCGCCGCGTCGGCGAGGTCGCCGCGCTGATGGCGCGTTCGGGCCTGATCGTGGTCACCGCCTTCATCTCGCCCTATCGCTCCGACCGCGACCGCGCCCGCAAGGCGCTGCCGGAGGACTTCCACGAGATCTACGTCAAGGCGGACGTGGCGACCTGCGAGAGCCGCGACCCGAAGGGTCTCTATCGCCGCGCCCGCGCCGGCGAGATCAAGGAGTTCACCGGCATCTCCGCGCCCTACGAGGCGCCGGAAACCCCGGAGCTGGTGATCGACACCGCCGCGCAGTCGGTGGAGGACAGCCTCGTCAGCCTGCTGGCCTATGTCGACCGCTCGTTCACGCGGGTGGGCTGAACCAGGGCACGGCATCAGCCCCCGGACAGCCCTGCGGGCGTCCGGGGGCTGCTGAACCTGCAACCCGGTCCCGGAACCGCGAGGGCGGTATCCGGGGCGAAAGGCCGGGAATTGCCCTCCCGGACGTCCATCCCGGTGCGCAACGCCACCCGGTGTATCTACACGCTTTCGCGGATCACCGGGTTGGACAGCGTGCCGATGCCGTCGATGGTGATGGCGCAGACATCGCCGTGCACCATGTTGCGGCTCTTCCCCTCGGTCCCCATCCAGATCATGTCGCGCGGATAGAGCGTGACGTAGCGGCTCATCCGCACCAGGAAATCGGCGACCGAGAAGATCATGTTCGCGGTCGGGAAGGCGATGCAGGTCTCGCCGTTCAGCTTCACCGTGGTGGTGGCCGGCCCGGCGGGATCGAAGTCCGTCTCGATCCACGGCCCCATCGGCGCGAAGCTGTCGCAGTTCTTGGCCCGCCACATGGTGCGGTCCTCGCGCTGCCAGCGTCGTTCCGAGACGTCATTGCCGATGGTGTAGCCCAGCACGCAGTCGAGGCAGTTGGCGTGGGTGAGGTTCCGCGCCTGGCGGCCGATCACCACCACCAGCTCGGCCTCGTACTGCACCTCGTCCGAAGCATCGACGGGAATGCGGATCGGATCGCCCGGCCCGCAGACCGCGTTGACCGCGCGCTGGCCGATGTCGGCGGCGGGCGGCAGGCTCGGCACCTCGCCCTTCGTGTTCGCCATGGCGGTGACGTGGTCGGCATAGTTGAGCCCGGCGGCGTAGAAGGTGCCCGGCACCAGCGGCGCCAGCAGCCGCACCTCGCCCAGTGGCCGGGTCAGGTCGGTCCGTTCCCAGCCGTCGAACGGATTGCCCGCCAGGTCGACCAGCACCTCGCCCTCGACCAGGCCATATGTCTCGCGGCCGTACACCAGATACCGCGCAAAACGCATGTGCTTCTCTTCAAATACCTCTATCAATCGTCGTCGAATAAATCACGCATATTCGCATGGTTTGGTATGATTCCCAATATCTTCAAAATAGTGTGATTCTCTTTAATTAACTCCATTTCATAACCGTAGCAATTTTCTATTTTAACAATACAACTGATTGCGTCTCCAGGCCGAACATCTATTCTACGCTGTTGAAAAGAATGCAGCCAAATACTGTCGTCAATTTTGGCAGATATCGTCTTGCTTCCGTGCCTAAAATCCCACTTTGATGCTCCTAGGTAGTCCGGTTTCTTTACAATCAATATCATTGGAACTCGGTCGAATACCCTAGTTTCCTTAATAGAAATATCAATTAAATGATCGGGCGCCCAACGAATACCCAGATCAAACTCGAACTCCTTTCCATCTGGTCCAATGTAAATAATTTTATCTTTCTCATCTAAGAACGATTTCGCCTTTTCCATATCATTCGTACAATCTGAAAGCTCCTGAACTGATGGGGGCGAATACGCGGGAAATCTTAGAACGTCCGTCGTCTCTGCAATATCCTTTATTTCTCTAGATAAATTAACAATGTCTCCAGACTCCTTATTCACCCATCTAATGTATGTATATTTTGCTCTTACAAGATACTCCCCAACGATTGCTCGCCAATTCAGGTCCTTGAGCGCTTGATCATCAGTGGTTTCCAATACACTCCTAAACCACGCCTTTATTGAACCTCCTTCAATGTCTTCAAGAAGAAGTATAGGTTCAATATTTGAATCTATCGAATCACAAAGAACCCTATCTAATTTTTGCAAAGCTCTAATCATCTGATCAGCAGCCCTGAAAACACGCCCAGGATTTTTTGAGCCTTTCTCAAATTTTATATAAATCGCAAATTCAGCACCTTCGGGCGCATGAGGTGGTCGCGAAGAAAAATGTGTTGATCCAATAGCCATGACGAAAATCTAACCTAGAGAACGTAGCCACTGAACAAAAAAATGTTAGTTGATCGGGAAAAGTTCTCTTGAGGAACACAACCGGGCGGCGGCATCGCTGCCACCGCCCGGCGGGTCGGCTCAAGGGATCAGGCCGGGGCCTTATTCGGCGGCTTCCAGCTTGTCCTGGGTCTTCGTGTCGAAGTCGGCGGCGTCGTGGCGCTCGCGGAGCTGGTCCGACGGCTTGCCGCTGGTGCGGTTGACGATGCGGCCGCGCTTGACGGCGGGACGCGCGCCCACCTCCTTCGCCCAGCGGTTCACGTTGACGTAGGACTTCGCGTCCACGAACTCGGCGGCGTCATAGATGACACCGGCGGCCAGCGCGCCGTACCACGGCCACACCGCCATGTCGGCGATGGTGAAGGTCTCGCCGACCAGGAAGCGGTTGTCGGCCAGGCGCTTCTCCAGCACGTCGAGCTGGCGCTTCACCTCCATGGTGAAGCGGTCGATGGCATATTTGATCTTCACCGGGGCATAGGCATAGAAGTGGCCGAAGCCGCCGCCCAGATAGGGCGCGCTGCCCATCTGCCAGAACAGCCAGGACAGGCACTCGGCGCGGTCGGGCTGTTCGGTCGGCAGGAACTCGCCGAACTTCTCGGCCAGGTGCAGCAGGATGGCGCCGGATTCGAAGACCCGCACCGGCTTCGGGCCGGAACGGTCCAGCAGCGCCGGGATCTTCGAGTTCGGGTTGATGGCGACGAAGCCGCTGCCGAACTGCTCGCCCTCGCCGATGTTGATCAGCCAGGCATCGTACTCGGCACCGCCATGGCCCAGCGCCAGCAGCTCCTCCAGCATGATGGTGACCTTCTGGCCGTTCGGCGTGCCCAGCGAGTAGAGCTGCATCGGGTGCTTGCCGACCGGCAGCTCCTTCTCGTGGGTGGCGCCGGAGACGGGGCGGTTGATGTTGGCGAAGCGGCCGCCGTTGCCCTGTTCCCAGGTCCAGACCTTCGGCGGTACGTACTCGGTATTGTCGGTCATGCTGCGTCCTCTCCCGGAATGTCGCTGGCGGAAAAGCTAGGCCCCCTGCCGCGTTTGTCCACTGCAACCGCGGCAGGCCAGCGGCCCGCGCGGCGATCAAATTTCCGCGCGTGGCACGTGTGGCGGGCCGCACGGTGCCCCCGCGTCACCGCTGGACATCCGCGGCGGTCACGTTATCACTCCTGCACGGCCCGGGCGTTCCGGGCGGAACGCGAAGCCAAGGGAGGTTGCCATGGCGGACAGGATCAGGATCGGCGTGCTGGGGGCGAGTGGCTATACCGGCGGGGACCTGGTGCGCCTGCTCGTCCGACATCCGGCGGCCGAGATCGTCTTCATGACCGCCGAGCGGCAGGCCGGCAAGGACATCACCAGCGTCTTCCCGCACCTGATCGGCCTGAAGCTGCCGGTCATGGTGAATGTCGAGGAGATCGACTGGCCGTCCGTCGACGTCGACATCGTCTTCTGCTGTCTGCCCCACGGCACCACGCAGAATATCGTGAAGACCATCCTGACGCAGAACCCGAAGGTGCGGGTGGTCGACCTGTCGGCCGACTTCCGCCTCGACGACCCGGCGGTCTATGCCGAGTGGTACGGCCACGAGCACTATGCCCCGGAGATCCAGCCGCTGGCGGTCTACGGCCTGCCGGAATTCTATCGCGAGAAGGTGGTGAACAGCCGCCTCGTGGCCAATCCGGGCTGCTATCCGACCGCCGCGCTGCTGGGCCTCGTGCCGCTGGTCGCCGCCGGGCAGGTCGATACCACCGACGTCATCATCGACGCCAAGTCGGGTGTTTCCGGCGCCGGTCGCGGCCTGAAGGAGAACCTGCTGTTCTGCGAGGTCGGCGAGGGCATCCATCCCTATTCCGTCGGCAGCCACCGGCACGCGCCGGAGATCGAGCAGGAGATCGCCAAGGCCGCCGGCGGGGCGGAGACCCATGTCAACTTCACCCCGCACCTGATGCCGATGAACCGGGGCGAGCTCTGCACCTGCTATGTCCGCATGCCGAAGGGCGTGACGGTCGAGGACCTGCGCGCCACCCTGCTGCAGCGCTACGACGCCGAGCCGTTCGTCAACCTGGTGCCCCAGGGCCAGGCGCCGGCGACCCGCAGCGTGCGCGGCTCCAACTATTGCCAGATCGGCCTGTTCCCCGACCGCATCCCCGGCCGCGCCATCGTGGTCTCGGTGATCGACAACCTGGTGAAGGGCTCGTCGGGCGAGGCGATCCAGAACATGAACCTGATGGTCGGCCTGCCGGAGACCACGGGCATCGACCAGATCGCCCTGTTCCCCTGAGCGGGAAGCATTGCCGCCACAGGACCCCGGACAGCCCCGCGGGCTTCCGGGGATCGGATTTGCGTTCATTCATCGGTTCCCGGAACCGCGCGGCGGTATCCGGGACCTGATCCTGTGTACTTGCTCCGGCGATAGCCGGAGTCCATGGCGCGGGTGTCACCGGAATGGGTCCCGGGTCAGGCCCGGGGCAACCGGACTACTCCCTGAGCCAGATCGGGTTCTTCACCGCGGTGCCGACAAAGGCGCTGTGCGCCGCCAGTTCGTCCGCGTCGACGGGGAAGCTGCGCGGCGCGCGGAACACCCGCTCGGTCCGCGACGCCCCGCCCTGCCCCGCGCCACCCAGCGCCAGACCCTCCTGTCGGCCGGCGACGAGGTGGTAGTAGACCCCAGCCAGAAGCTGCGCGTCGATCAGCGCGCCGTGCAGCTCGCGGCCGGAATTGTCGACGCCGAAGCGCTTGCAGAGCGCGTCCAGGCTGGCGGGTGCGCCGGGAAACTGCCGGCGCGCGATGGCCAGCGTGTCGATGGCGCGGGCGCGGTCCAGCAGCGGGCGGTTGCACCAGCCGAGCTCGGCGTTGAGGAAGCGCATGTCGAACTCGGCATTGTGGATCACCAGCGGCGCGTCGCCGGCCCACTCCAGGAAGTCGTCGGCGATGTCGGCGAACTTCGGCTGGCCGGCCAGCATCTCGTCGGAAATGCCGTGGATGCGGAAGGCATCCTCGGGCATCGCGCGCTCCGGGTCGATGAAGCGGTGCCAGGTGCCGCCGGTCCAGACCCGGTCCACCAGCTCCAGGCAGCCGATTTCCACGATGCGGTGGCCCTGCGACGGATCGAGGCCGGTGGTCTCCGTATCGAGGACGATCTCGCGCATTGAACCTACCATATGATGTGGTCGCAGGCGCGTAGAATACAGGCGGTGGATTCGCCTGTCAGCCTCCGAAACGCTCGGCGGCCAGCGCGCGGAGGTGCTCCACCAGTTCCGTGACCTGCGCCCGGGTCTCGTCCAGGGTGACGCCGGTATCGACGACATGGTGGGCACGTTCGCGCTTCACCGCGTCGGCGACCTGGCGGGCGAGGATGGCCTCGAACTTCTCCGCCGTCATGCCCGGCCGCGCCAGCACGCGCTCGCGCTGCATGTGCGCCGGCGCGCTGACCACGACGACACGGTCGACATTCTTTTCGCCGCCGGTCTCGAACAGCAGCGGCACGTCGACGATGGCCAGCGTCTCGCCGGCCCTGACCAGTTCGTCGAAGAAGCGGGCGCGGTGTTCGCCCACCAGCGGGTGCACGATCTTCTCCAGGTCGCGGATGGCGGCGTCATTGCCGACGACCTCGCGGCTGAGGCGGTCACGGTCGACACGGCCGTCGACCACCGCCGAGGGGAAGCGCTCGGCCACCGGCGCCACCGCCGGGCCGCCAGGGCTGTAGATCTCGTGCACCGCCGCGTCGGCATCCCAGACCGGCACGCCGAGATCGCGGAACATCTGCGCGGTGGCCGACTTGCCCATGCCGATGGACCCGGTGAGCGCGACACGGAACATGGCTTTTCTCCCCAAGCTGGCCTTGCCGACGTCCCCACCCCGGCCAGGTCATTCAAACGATCACAACACCGCCAGCAGATGCTGCCTGAGCGCCGGTGTCACCTGCGGCCGGAGTCCGAAGAACGCCTCGAAGGCCGGCACCGCCTGATGCAGCAGCATGCCGAGGCCGTCGACGGCCACCAGCCCGCGTGCCCGCGCGGCGGCCAGCAGCGGCGTCTCCAGCGGCACGTAGACGATGTCGTGCACCACGGTCCGCGCGCCAAGGCCGCCGAGATCGACCGCCAGCGGATCCTTGCCCCGCATGCCCAGGCTGGTGGTGTTGACCAGCAGGGCGAGATCGCCGGGCATGTCCAGCCGGACGCTATCGTCGACGACCCTGATGCGATGGTCGCCGAGATCGCCGGCCAGTGCCTCGGCGGTCGCCCGCGTGCGGTTGGCGATGCGGACCTCCGGCGCACCGGCGGCGAGCA
Organism: Pseudomonadota bacterium; assembly: GCA_036154895.1. GTDB lineage: Bacteria > Pseudomonadota > Alphaproteobacteria > Minwuiales > Minwuiaceae > Minwuia. The sequence goes on along the minus strand of JAYZWD010000044.1, from coordinate 49,409 downwards.
GGCCATGCACCGCCGCGCGCGCCGCACCGCCGGCACCCAGCACCAGCACCGGCCCGGCCGCGGGGTCGACGCCATGCTCGACCAGGTTGGCGATGAAGCCGTGCGCGTCGGTATTGCGCCCCTCGATGCGACCGTCGGCATGGAACAGCAGGGTGTTCACGGCACCGATGGCCCGCGCCGCCGGGTCCAGCGTGTCCGAGAGGTCGAAGGCGCGGCGCTTGTGCGGCACCGTGACGTTGATGCCGCTGACACCGGCGGCCGCGAGGCCACGCACGGCGGTCGCGAACGCGTCGGGCGTGACCGGGAACGGCGCGTAGATGCCGTCGAGATCCAGTTCCGCCAGCCAGAAGCCGTGCAGCCGGGGCGACAGGCTGTGGGCCACCGGAAAGCCGGTGACACCGGCGACCCGGGCCGCACCCGTCGCCATCATCCGTGTCTGACAGGGGCTCATGCCAGTCCCTCCCCGCGCAGCCACCGCAAGAGCGGCAGCAATGGCAGGCCCAGAATGCCGTGCCAGTCGCCGTCGATGCGCTCGAACAGGCGGATACCGGCCCCCTCGACCTGGTACCCGCCGGCGCAGTCGAGCACGTCGTCCGGCGCTGCCGCGACATAATCGGCAATCGCCGCGCTGTCGAGGGGGCGCATGTGCAGGTCCGCCCGCTCCCGCCAGCTCCAGAGCCTGGCCCCGTCGCGCCAGACGCTGACCACGGTCAGCAGGCTGTGGCGCCGGCCGGCCATGGCATACAGGTTGGCGACAAGCCGTGTCCGCGTGCCCGGCTTGTCGAGGATCGCACCGTCGAGAGCCAGCACCTGGTCGGCGCCGATCACGGTCGCGCCGGGTTCGCGGGCGGCCACGGCGGCGGCCTTGGCGTCGGCCAGCGTGCGCGCCACCTCCACCGGATCGCGGCCGGGATGCTTGAACGGCGCCTCGTCGACGCCGGATTTCACCACGCGGAACGCCACCCCGGCATCCCGGAGCAGCGCCTGGCGGGTGGCACTGCCGGAGGCGAGGACCAGCCCGGCGCTCATTCCACCGGCTGGGCGCGACGGCGGTGATAGTGCGACAGGATCGCCGCCGCGGTCTCCTCGATCGACTTGCGGGTGACGTCGATGGTCGGCCAGCGGTACTTCGCGAAGACGCGCTTGGCCTCGGCCAGTTCCTCGGCGACGCGGTCGGGGTCGGAATAGTCGCTGTCGGTGGTCTCGCGCAGGCTGAGCAGCCGGTTGCGGCGGATCTGCGCCAGCCGGTCCGGCGCGGTGGTCAGGCCCACGACCAGCGGCCGCTTCAGTTTCACCAGCTGGTCCGGCAGCGGCACGCCGGGGACGAAGGGCACGTTGGCGGCCCGCAGGCCGCGGTTCGCCAGGTACATGCAGGTCGGCGTCTTGGAGGTGCGCGAGACGCCGACCAGCACCACGTCGGCGCGGTCGAGATCCTCCACGTTCTGCCCGTCATCATGCACCAGGGTGAACTGCATCGCCTCGATGCGGTTGAAGTAGTCCTGGTTCATCTCGTGCTGCATGCCCGGCCGGCCGCGCTGATGGCCCCCGAACACCTCGGCCAGCGCGTTCATCACCGGGTCCAGCGCACCCACATAGCGGACGCCGTGACCGCGGCAGCCATCCTCCAGCATCGCCCTGAGGTCCGGATCGACCAGGGTGAACAGCACCAGGCCGGGCCGGTCGCGGATGCCCGACAGCACCGTGTCCATCTGCGCACGGCTGCGGATCATCGGCCAGAGATGCATCTCGGCGCTGGCGTCGTCGAACTGGACCATGCCGGCATTGACGATGGCCGTCAGCGTCTCGCCGGTGGCATCGGAAACCAGGTGCAGGTGGGGACGGGTCATGGGGCGCGTGATCCACAGCCTCGGTGGACAGATTCTGGATGATGGACGGAGCCCGCCCGGACTGGCAAGCCCGTCACCGCAGCGCCCGGATTCGTCCACCGGCTTTCCCACCTCCCCGCCTGTGGCCGGCCGGGAGCGGGCACAGGGAGCGGGAACGCGGTTCATCCACCAGCGGCAGGGGAGTTCCGCCGCAACCGCCGCCAGGCCCGCGACCGAAAGCCGGGGATGGCTGTGGACAGAATGGCAGATGTCCACCGCATCCTGTGGATGGCCACGGGATCGATGCTGTCCCCGTGCAGACCCCGACCAACATCCTCAACAGGATTCTTTCTATAGATAAGAGGTTTGGCTAGAAGAACGGGAGAACCGAGCAAGGCGATCCCATGACCGCGAAACGATTCCTCGAGGCCCTGAACGGACGTTCCGTCGACCGGCCCCCCTTCTGGTTCATGCGCCAGGCCGGGCGCTACCTTCCCGAATACCGGGCAACGCGGGAGCAGGCGGGCGATTTCCTCGACCTCTGCTATCGCCCCGACCTGGCCGAGGAAGTGACCCTGCAGCCGATCCGGCGCTACGGGATGGACGCGGCGATCCTGTTCGCCGACATCCTGCTGCTGCCCCAGGCGCTGGGCTGCAAGCTGGCGTTCAGGGCAGGGGAAGGACCGGTGCTGGAACCGGTGCGCCGGGTCGACGACATCCCCGAGGCGAATGTCGACAGGCTGCACGATGGCCTGGCGCCGGTCTACGAGACGGTGCGGCGGCTCAGCCGTTCCCTGCCGGCCGAGACCGCGCTGATCGGGTTTGCCGGCGCGCCGTGGACGGTGGCGACCTACATGGTCGAGGGCGGCGGCAGCCGCGACCACCCGACGGTGAAGGACTGGGCCTTCCGCGACCCGGCCGGCTTCCAGCGCCTGATCGAGGTGCTGGTCGACATGACCGCCGCCTACCTGGTGGCGCAGGTCGACGCCGGCGCCGAGGCCGTGCAGGTCTTCGACACCTGGGCCGGGGCGCTGCCGGCGACCTACCTGGAGCCGCTGGTGTTCGGACCGCTGGAGCGGATCGCGGCGAAGGTGCACGCGGCGCATCCGGACGTGCCGGTGATCGGCTTCCCGCGCGGCATCGGTGCCGCTTACATGCAGGCCGCGACCATTCCGGGTCTCGCCGGTCTCAGCCTGGACTGGACCATCGATCCGGCCTGGGCGGCGGCGGCGGTGCAGCCGAAGCGGCTGGTCCAGGGCAATCTCGATCCGCGGCTGGTGGTGACCGGCGGTCCAGTCATGCGCCAGGCGGCGACGGCCATCCTGGAACAGCTCGGCCGCGGCCCCTTCGTCTTCAATCTCGGCCATGGCTTCGTGCCCGAGACGCCGCCGGAGCATGTCGCGGAACTGTCGGACCTGGTCCGCAACTGGAGGCCCTGAGCGATGCTGGATTACTACATGTGGTTCAAGGCGTTCCACGTCATGAGCGTGATCGCCTGGATGGCGGCGCTGCTCTACCTGCCGCGCCTGTTCGTCTACCACGCCGACGCCGAGACCGGCTCGGTGCAGTCCGAGACCTTCAAGGTGATGGAGCGGCGCCTGCTGCGCGGCATCGCCAACCCGTCGATGATCGCGGCATGGCTCTTCGGCGTGCTGATGCTGGTGGCCGGCAATGGCGTCATGTACGCCTGGACCGACGGCTGGCTGCACGTGAAGCTGACCATGGTGGTGCTGCTGACGCTCTACCACATGGCGATGGCGGGCTGGCGGCGCGAGTTCGCGGCCGACACCAACAGCCGCGGCCCGCGCTTCTACCGCATGCTGAACGAGGTGCCGGCGCTGCTGATGGTGGTCATCGTCATCATGGTGATCGTGAAGCCGTTCTGAGACCGCCGGCCGGCAGCCGCCAGGCTGCGGCTCAGCTCTCGTCGGTCCGGTCGGCCGTCCCGGTATCGCCGGCCCCGGCGCCCTCGCGCCGTTCGGCCCAGGTGAGCAGCGCGTCCAGCGCCGGACAAAGGTCCTGGCCCCAGTCGGTCAGGCAGTACTCGACCTTTGGCGGCACCTGGTGGTGCACGATGCGCCGGACGATCCCGTCCCGTTCCATCTGGCGCAGCTGCTGGATCAGCATCTTCTGTGACACGGCAGGAATGGCGCGCTCCAGGTCGGAGAAGCGCAGGACGTTGCCACCGAAGAGGTGGAACAGGATGACAAGCTTCCAGCGACCCTCGAGCATCTTGAGGGCCTTCTCGACCCCCTCCGCCGCGGTCTCCTGTGTGTACTGAACGGGCATACCTTTTCGTAAGTACCTTACTTTTTCGTGTGTTCTTGCGGTTTTCGCAGGCTAGGCCATCTTCCGGGAACGGACAAGGTTCACACGGAGGATGATGATGCATGTTTCCCTGCCCGGCCCCGTGGCCGGCTATTTCACCGCCGATGCGGAGGGTGGCGCATCGGTGGCCGGATGGTTCACCGCGGACGGCGTGGTGATCGACGAGAACCGCGCGCACCGGGGACACGCGGCCATCGCGCGCTGGAAGACCCGGGCCTCGGAACGCTATCGCTACGCCAGTGCGCCCGTCGCCGTCGAGGACCGGGGCGACCGGCTGGTCGTCACCGCCCGCGTCACCGGGGATTTCCCCGGCAGCCCTGTCGATCTGCGCTATGCCTTCACGCTGTCGGGCAATGCCATCGCCCGGCTGGAGATCGTTCCATGAGTTCCGGCCTCGGACTTGCCGGACGGCGGGTGCTGGTCACTGGCGGAACCAGGGGCGCCGGTGCGGCCGTGGTGAAGGCACTGGTGGCCGAGGGTGCCCGGGTGGCGACGACCGCCAGGACCATCCCCGACAGCCGCGATGAACAGGTCCGTTACCTGGCGGCGGACCTGATGACGGCAGAGGGTTGCGCGCAGGTCGCCGCGGCGGTGCTGGACCTTTTCGGTGGCATCGACATCGTCGTGAACATGCTGGGCGGATCGAGTGCGCCGGCGGGGGGATTCGCGGCGCTGACCGACGCGGTGTGGCAGGCCGAGATCGACCTCAACCTGATGCCGGCGGTGCGGATCGACCGTGCCCTGCTGCCATCGATGCTGGCGCAGGGATCGGGCGTCATCATCCATGTGACCTCCATCCAGCACCGCCTGCCGCTGCCGGAATCGACCACCGCCTATGCCGCGGCCAAGGCGGCGCTGTCGACCTACAGCAAGAGCCTGTCGAAGGAGGTGACGCCGAAGGGGGTCCGGGTGATCCGGGTGTCGCCGGGCTGGATCGAGACGGAGGCGGCCGTGGCGCTTGCCGAGCGCCTGGCCGACCAGGCCGGCACCGACATCGCGGGCGGCCGCAGGATCATCATGGATGCCCTGGGCGGCACTCCGCTGGGCCGGCCCGCAACGCCCGCCGAGGTGGCCGACCTCGTCGTCTTCCTGGTCTCGCCGCGCGCGGGCGCCATCAGCGGCACCGAAATCGTCATCGACGGCGGCACCATTCCGACCGCCTGACGTCGCGCCCACGCCGGACCGGCGGACCCCGCCGGCCGGCAGCCGCGTCACCCCCGGAAAATTGCCGTTTGCGCAGGGCCGCGAATTGTGGCACCTCTTGCGCTGCTTGGCGGGAAACCGTCGGCCAATCCTGTCGAACCTGCCCGTGCGGGTTCCACCCTTCCCTGACGACTGATCCCGGACCGCCCGTCACTTCCGATGGTCCGTCCGGAAAATCGCTCCGTCCAACCCACCTTTCCGTTCAACCCGATCTCATTGGCATCCATGTATCTCCGCGATCTCAAGGCGAAGGCGCCGACCGAACTTCTCGAAATGGCTGAAGAGCTGCAGATCGAGAACGCATCCACCATGCGCAAGCAGGACATGCTGTTCGCGATCCTGAAGCAGATGGCCGAGGAGGGCGAGGAGATCATCGGCGTCGGCGTCCTCGAGATCCTCTCGGACGGCTTCGGCTTCCTGCGCTCCCCTGAAGCGAACTACCTGCCCGGCTCCGACGACATCTATGTCAGCCCGAACCAGATCCGCCGCTTCTCGCTGCGCACCGGCGACACCGTCGAGGGCCAGGTCCGGTCGCCGAAGGACGGCGAGCGCTACTTCGCCCTGGTCAAGGTCTCGACCATCAACTTCGAGGACCCGGAGGCCGCGCGCCACAAGGTCGCCTTCGACAACCTGACGCCGCTCTATCCCGACGAGCGGCTGAAGATGGAGCTGGAAGACCCGGCCAAGCGCGACCAGTCGGCCCGCGTCATCGACCTGATCAGCCCCATCGGCAAGGGCCAGCGCGGCCTGATCGTGGCGCCGCCGCGCACCGGCAAGACCGTGCTGCTGCAGAACATCGCGCACTCGATCTCCGCCAACCACCCAGAGTGCTACCTGATCGTGCTGCTGATCGACGAGCGGCCGGAGGAAGTCACCGACATGCAGCGCTCGGTGAACGGCGAGGTGGTCTCCTCCACCTTCGACGAACCGGCGGCGCGCCATGTCCAGGTCGCGGAAATGGTGATCGAGAAGGCCAAGCGCCTGGTCGAGCACAAGCGCGACGTGGTCATCCTGCTGGACTCCATCACCCGTCTCGCCCGCGCCTACAACACGGTCGTGCCGTCGTCGGGCAAGGTGCTGACCGGCGGTGTCGACGCCAACGCCCTGCAGCGCCCGAAGCGCTTCTTCGGTGCCGCGCGAAATATCGAGGAAGGCGGCTCGCTGACCATCATCGCCACCGCGCTGATCGATACCGGCAGCCGCATGGACGAGGTGATCTTCGAGGAGTTCAAGGGTACCGGTAACTCGGAAATCATCCTGGACCGCAAGCTGGCCGACAAGCGCTCCTTCCCGGCCATCGACATCACCCGCTCCGGCACCCGCAAGGAAGAGCTGCTGGTCGACCGCGGCATCCTGACCAAGATGTGGGTGCTGCGCCGCATCCTGATGCCGATGGGCACCGTCGACGCGATGGAGTTCCTGCTCGCCAAGCTGAAGGACAGCAAGACCAACCAGTCGTTCTTCGATTCCATGAACGCCTGAGCAATGGCATCATCGCCCGACCCGAACGGGGGAGGAGCACGATGATGCTGTCGGTTGTCCCGGTCTACGCGGCCATCCTGGGACTGGTCTATGTCCTGTTGTCGGGCTGGGTGATCGGCGCGCGCGGGCGTTTCCGGGTCGGGATCGGCGACGGCGGCAAGCCGGAACTGGCGCTGCGCATGCGCGTGCACGGCAATTTCGCCGAGTACGTACCAATCTCCCTGATCCTGCTGGTCCTGCTGGAACTCGCCGGCGTCGGGTCCACCGCGATGCATGCGCTCTGTGCCTGCCTGCTGGCCGGCCGCATCCTGCATGCCTGGGGCCTGGGCCGCAGCGACGGCACCACCGTCGGCCGCTTCGTCGGCATGATCCTGACCTTCACCGCCCTCATCGTGCCTTCGGTCTGGCTGCTGGTGATCGCCGCGGGCTGAACCGGGCCATGATCGACCACGTTTCCATACCCGTCAGCGACCTGCAGTCGGCCGGCCGTTTCTACGATGCCGTGCTGGGCGTGCTCGGCATGCGCCGGCTGGACGACCGCCCGGCCACCATCGGCTATGGCAAGCGCTATTCCGAGTTCTGGCTGAATGCCCGTCCGGGCCTGGTACCCGCACCGGCCGGCAGCGGCCTGCACATCTGCCTGCGCGCACGCTCGACGGACCTGGTCGACGCCTTCCATGCAGCCGCACTGAAAGCCGGCGGTGGCGATGATGGCGCACCGGGCCCGCGGCCGCATTTCGGCACCGGCTACTATGCCGCCTTCATCACCGACCCCGATGGCAACCGGATCGAGGTCGTGACCTTCCGCGACGCGGGCGCCGGCGACACGGGGGACGACGGCTGATGGACCAGGCGGCCGGGGGAGGGGGAGCGGCCTTTCGCAGGCTGATGCACAACGCCCTGGCCGACGAGGGACATGGCCCCTCGCACCTGCTGGCCATGGTGCTGGTGATCGCCGCGGTGCTGGCGGCGACCACGGCGACGCTGGTCGAGAGCATGCCCGACCATGCGCTGTGGGCCGACCTGATGCTGGAGCTGTTCCGGGCCTATGCCGCGCTGGTCTTCTCGGTCGAGATGGCCGGCCGGCTGTGGCTGGCGCGAGATCTCGGCCAGGCACCCGCCGGTCGCTCGGTCTGGCGCAGCCGGCGCGACTACCTGGTCTCGTTCCAGGGCATCATCGACATCGTCGCGGTGCTGCCGGCGTGGATCTCGGTGCTGTACCCGGTGGACGACGGGGTGTTCCAGCTCGTCGGCGCCCTGGTGCTGCTGAAACTTGCCCGCTATGTCCAGGGCCTGGCGCTGGTGGGCGCGGTGATCCGCCACCAGGTGCGGTCGCTGGTTGCCGCCGTGATCGCCATGGGCGTGCTGCTGGTGATCGGCTCGACCGCGATGTACCTGCTGGAACACCCGGCGCAGCCCGAGCTGTTCGCGTCGATCCCGCACACGCTCTGGTGGGGCATCGCCACCATGGCCACCGTCGGCTATGGCGACATGGTGCCGGTGACGGCGGCGGGGCGGTTGTTCGGTGGCTTCATCATGCTGCTGGGCATCGCCATGTTCGCGGTCCCGGCCGGTATCCTGGCCACCGGCTTCGCCGAGGAACTGAAGAAGCGCGAGTTCATGGTGACCTGGCGCATGGTGGCCCGGGTGCCGCTGTTCCAGCACATGGACGCGGCCTCCATCGCCACCATCGCGGGCCTGCTGCGCACCCGCATCGTGCCGGCGCATGCCGCCATCGTCCGCCGCGATGCCCAGGCCGATGCCATGTACTTCATCCTCGACGGCGCGGTGGAGGTGGAGATCCGCCCCGCGCCCGTGCGCCTCGGTCCGGGCGACTGGTTTGGCGAGCTGGCGCTGCTGGGCGACCTGCGCCGCACCGCGACCGTCACCGCCATCACCCAGTGCCGGCTGATGGCGCTCGACATCGCCGATTTCCGACACCTGATGGAAAGCTATCCGGCGATCCGCCAGGAGATCGAGCAGGTGGCGGCGAAGCGGAGGGGTGCCGGGCCCGACTGATCAGGCAGCTGGCTGGTCGCGCCAGACCGTGCTGCCGTCCTGCAGGATTGCCAGGCAGGCGTCGACCATGGCCGGGTCATAGGCCGTGCCGCGCCCGCGCCGCAACTCGGCAATGGCGGCGTCCGGACCCAGCGCCGGGCGATAGGGCCGGTGGGCGGTCATGGCGTCGGCCACGTCCGCGACCGCGATGATCCGGGCCTCGGGGATGATGGCGTCGCCCGAGAGACCGGCCGGATAGCCGGAGCCATCCAGCCGCTCGTGGTGCTGGGCCACCATCTCCAGGATCGGCCAGGGAAAGCGGGTGTCCTTCAGGATGTCGCGACCGACCGCCGGGTGGGTCTTCACCATATCGAACTCGGGTGCGGACAGGCGGCCTGGGCGGTTCAGGATCTCGGCCGGAATGTAGATCTTGCCGATATCGTGGATGGTGGCGCCCAGGCGCAGGCCCTCGATGCGGTGCCGGTCCCAGCCCAGCCGTTCGGCGATGGCGACGGACAGGGCCGCGACGTTCTTCTGGTGGCCGGAGGTGTAGGGGTCGCGCTTTTCCACCGTCGCGGCGACGGCGCTCACCGTGCCCATCGCGGCGGAGGCCAGTTCCGTGTTGAGTTCCTGGGTCTCGACACGCAGGCGCATGGCTTCCAGCGCCAGGCCGAAGGCGTGGGCAAACTCCAGCAACAGGGCGGTCTCGTCCTCGTCGAAGGCGTCGGGCAGGGAGCTGTAGACGTTGATGACGGCCAGCACCCGGGTGCGGTCGGGAACGGGGACCGCCGCCGACGAGCGGAAGGCATGACCGGCCGCCGCCTCGGCCCAGGGGCGGAAGCTGGTGTCTTCGGCGAGGTCACGGGTGATCTGGATGATCCCGTCCCGGATCGCGCGGCCGCTCGGCCCGTTGCCCTGCGGTGTGTCCGACCAGCGCACGTCCAGCCCGTCGAGCCAGGACGTGTCGCCGGCCGAGGCCACGGGCAGCACGGTCCGGTTGGCGTCGTCCTGTGGCAGGCCGAGCCAGATCAGGCTGTAGCCGCGCGCCTCCACCAGGGTCGCGGCGGTAAGCCGGAACAGGTCGGATTCGTCCTCCGCCTGCAGCATGTCGACATGGCAGCGCAACAGGATCGCGCGCAGGTCGGCGAGACGCGCGGCGCGGATCTCCGCCTCCTTGCGGGCGGTGATCTCGGTGTGGGTGCCGGACATGCGGACGGGCTGGCCATCGGGCGCGCGCTCGGTGACCTTGCCGCGGTCCAGCACCCAGACCCAGTGGCCGTCGCGATGACGCATCCGCGCCTCGCATTCGTAGAAGTCCCGTCTGCCGGCCAGCACGTCATCGAGCAAGGTGTTGGACCGCTCCAGGTCGTCCGGGTGCGCGTATTTCTCCCAGGTGCCGATGTCGACGGGCAGCAGTTCGTCCAGCCGGTAGCCGATGATGCCGGCCCAGCGCTCGTTGAACACGGTCTCGCCGGTGACCACGTTCCAGTCCCAGGTGCCGACGTCGGTCCCCCAGAGCACCTCCTCCAGGCGTCGGCGGACAATGTCGAGAGCGCGTTCGGACTCCCGGATCGCGCTGACGTCGACGATGCTGACTGGTACCTGGCGCGCAGTCTCCGCCGAATCGGGCAGCGGCAGGGAGATGATGGCGTCGATCAGCGTGCCGTCGGCGCGGCTGAACCGCGTCTCGCGACGGATGCGGGACTGGCCCGCCCACATCGCGACAAGCTCGTCGATGAAGATTTCGCGCGCGCCCGGCCCGAAGAAGCGCCCGATCGGTCCGAGCAGGGCCGCGGTGCTGCCGGTGCCGAACAGGTCCACGGCGGCCGGATTGACGCGCACCACCCTGACCGCGTCGGCGAGCCGCGCGACCTCCCCGGGGTGCGCGGCCAGGTGTGCCCGCAGGTCGGTGACGCCGGCCTGGCGCAGCTCGTCCAGTCGGCGGCGCACCTGGCCCAGATCCTCCTCCAGCAGGGCCACCTCGGCCTGGTCGAACAGGTGGCGATAGCGGCGGTGGCTTTCCTCGATGACGCTGTCGAAGCGATAGGCCAGTTCCAGCTCGCGCAGCATCAGGCCGACAATGACGGTGCCGACACCCATGACCGCGAGATAGGGCAGGCCCAGGTACCGCATCACCGGCGCCGCCGCCGCATCGGGCAGCAGGCTCAGCCAGCCCAGCACCAGGACATGTACGCCGCCGCCGAACAGCAACAGTGGCAGGGTGCGGAGCCGGTGTGGCGTGCCGGCGATCCATTGGCGCATCGCCAGCCCGGCCAGCGCGCAGGAGACGATGACGCCCGATCCGATCAGCGCGCCCGCGCCCCCCAGCCACAGCCGCCAGGCCACGGCAATCGCCATCGAGATGGCGGCCGCCACCGGGCCGCCGAACAGCGCGCCCAGCGCCAGCACGATGCTGCGGGTGTCGAAGATGATGCCCGGCGCGACCCTGACCGACAGGGTCATGGCGAAGACGGCGGACAGGCCGAACCAGACGCCCTGGGCCAGATCGCGCGCCGGCCCGGCATCCGTCAGCCGGCGCAGGATGACGAACTGGCCGAAGCACAGCGCCATCATCAGCGCGGCGTTCTCCAGCAGGTCGAGGAAGACAGCCATGGTCCGTTTACTGCTACAGGTTTCCAGCTTCAGCGGGTGCGCGAAACCCGGCGGCGCGCGTGGATCGTTCCGTTGCCGCTTCGACCCGGTATCCTGCACCAGTTACACGGGAAATGGTTGAGAAAGCGATCCGGCAACGCGAACCGGGGCACCGCCATGCGTGCGGCACAGGGCCTCAGATGGTTCCGGCTTCGCCCGCCAGGCCCAGCAGGACCGACTTCACGACGTCCAGCGCCACGATCTCGGCATCGACGCCCGCGTTGACGGAATACTCGACCGTGACCGGCCAGCCGTCGACCAGGGTGAAGCCGATGATGGTGAGCTCGGTCTTCTCGGAGAAATTGCGCGTGCGGGTGGATTCCTGGCGCACGATGACGCCGGCATGGTCGTGTTCGACCAGCGTGGTGCGCGTGCCGTCGACCTCGCCATAGACCGGGCGGGCGCCGAACTTGCGCATGATCTCCAGCGTCCGCTGCAGGTTCTCCTCGGACGTGCTGTCGTCGAGCAGGGTGCCGGCGCTGGCCGCGCGGACCAGCGCGTCGATATAGGCGGCGCGCGTCACACCGTGAAGCCGCTGGCGCGTCCCGTCCTTCAGGCGGACATAGACCAGCCCGATGGATTTCACGCTCTGGCCGAAGCCGTCATTGGCGCCGGCGATCTCGGCGCAGTTGGCGATGATGGCGACCAGGTCGGCGATGCCCGCGACCGACTCGCCGTAGACCTGCCAGATCCGGGTGTCGACCGGCCCGCCGCTGGTGCGCGACAGGAAACAGTGGTCGGACCGGACCTGCAGGGTCAGCGGCGTGGTCTGGACAAAGGCCTGCTCGGTCCGCAGCGTCGCGCCGGGCGTGCCGGTCTGGCAGGCGGCGAGCGCCGCCGCGCACAGGATCAGGACAATCCGCGCAATCATCCCTGCTGCCCCCGGTTGTGGTGTTCCGGGGGCAGGATGGCGGGACTTGCAGCCGTTGTCAGCCGCGATCAGACGATGCGGCTCTGCTTGTTGCCCCAGTAGCGGTCGCGCAGCAGCCGCTTGTAGAGCTTGCCGTTCGGATGGCGCGGCAGTTCGGCCTCGAAGTCGATGGACTTCGGCGTCTTGATCGGGCTGAGCTCCTCGCGGCACCAGCGGATCAGCGCGTCGGCCATGTCGGGGCCGGCCTTTGACGGCTCGACCAGCTGCACCACGCCCTTCACCTGCTCGCCGAACTCCGGGTCCGGCACGCCGAACACGGCCGCGTCCAGCACCGCCGGATGCAGCAGCAGGCGGTCCTCGATCTCCTGCGGGTAGATGTTCACGCCGCCGGAGATGATCATGAACGCCTTGCGGTCGGTCAGGTGCAGGAAGCCGTCGGCGTCGAGATAGCCGACATCGCCGAGCGTGCTCCAGCCGCTGGCGTTCAGCGCGTCCTGGGTGCGCCTGGCGTCGTTGTGGTAGCTGAACACGGGGCCGCCGGCGAAGTAGACGCCGCCGGTCTCGCCCTGCGGCAGCTCGACATCGGGGTTGTCCATGTCGGTGATGCGGATCTCGCCGACGATGGCGCGGCCGACGGTGCCGGGATGGGCCAGCCACTCGTGCGGGTTGGCCGCGACGTAGCCATTGCCCTCGGTGCCACCGTAGTACTCGTAGATGATGGGGCCCCACCAGTCCATCATCTGCTTCTTCACCTCGACCGGGCAGGGCGCGGCGGCATGGATCGCCACCTTCATCGAGGAGACGTCGTACTTCAGGCGCACCGCCTCGGGCAGCTTCAGCATGCGCACGAACATGGTCGGCACCCACTGGCTGTGGGTGCAGCGGTACTGCTCGACCAGCGCCAGCGCACGCTCGGCGTCGAAGCGCTCCATGATGATCGAGGTGGCGCCCAGGCGGGTCATCAGGATGTTGTAGCGCAGCGGGGCCGCGTGATAGAGCGGCGCCGGCGACAGGTAGGTGGTCTCCGGCGTGATGCCGTACAGGCCCATGATGGCGTGCATGGACGGCCGCACCTGGCCGAGCTTGCGGTCCTCCAGGTCGACCTTGATGCCCTTCGGCCGGCCCGTGGTGCCGGACGAATAGAGCATGTCATGGCCTTCCCACTCGTCGGGGATCGGCGTGACCGGCATGTCCTTCACCGCCGCGTCCCAGGACCGGAAGCCGGCGATGGGCTCGCCCACCATCATGAAGTCGGTGACGTTCGGGACGTGCGCCGGCACGTCCTTCGCCACCTCGGCCTTGTAGGCCGACGAGACGAACAGCCGGGCGCCGGCGTCGTTGATGATGAAGGCGACCTCGGGCGCGGTCAGGTAGCTGGAGATGCAGACGTAGTACAGCCCGGCGCGGTGCGCGGACCAGCAGATCTCCAGGAAGTGCCGGTTGTTCTCCATGCAGATGGCGATGACGTCGCCATGCTTCAGGCCCAGGGAGCGGAAATAGTGCGCGCCCTGGTTGGAGCGGGCATTGAGCTGCGCATAGGTCACGGTCTCGCCGGTCGAGGCCATGATGAAGGCCGGCTTGTCGGGCCGCTCGGCCGCGTGCACGCCTGGATGCATTGGTCTGTCACTCCTCCCCAAGTCGGTATGATTGCTCTACCCGCCCCGGGCGCTACCATACAAGTGCGTTCCGGGGCCGGGCCCCGGACGGGACACGATTACGCTCGGGGAGGGGCCAATGTCCGCGATCGAATTCTACTTCGACTGTTCCAGCCCGTGGACCTATCTGGCGATCACCCGGATCGGCGACGTGGCGCGCCGCACCGGCGCCACGCTGGACTGGAAGCCGATCCTGGTCGGCGGGATATTCAACCAGGTCAACAAGCAGGTCTACGAGAACCGGGCCAACCAGTCCCATCCGAAGATGCGCCACATGCGCAAGGACCTGCTGGACTGGGCCAATTACTACGGCGTGCAGATCAACTGGCCGACGATCTTCCCGATCAACTCGGTGAAGGGCATGCGCGCCGGGATTTACGCGGCGGACCAGGGCAAGGCCGAGGCGTTCGCCATCGCGCTCTGCGCCGCCTACTGGGGCGACAACCGCGACATCAGCCAGGACGACGAGGTGGTGAAGGTCGCCGAGAGCGTCGGGCTGGACGGTGCCGCGGCGCTGGCCGCCGCAAACGACCCGGCGATCAAGGAGCGGCTGAAGGACAACACCCAGCAGGTGATCGACCGCGGCGGCTTCGGCTCGCCGACCATCTTCGTCAACGGTACCGACATGTTCTTCGGCAATGACCGGCTGGAGCTGGTCGAGTGGGCCATCAACGGCCGCAAGCCCGCCGCCGGCTGATCAGGATTCCGGTCCGGGCGGGCGGCGGGATGGCCGCCTGGCCCAGGCCGGCACCATGAAGACCAGGCAGGCCAGCAGGAACAGCAGGCTGGCGACCAGGTAGAGCGTGCTGCCGTCCTGCCAGGCGTCGACGGTGAAGGCCAGCGCCGACAGGGTGAACAGGCCCCAGCCGGCCATGGCGAACCGCCACGCGGTGGGTTCGGACATCGGCGCCTCCCGGACAGTCATGCGGACCAGACTGGACCATCGCGCGTACCATTGACACCCGGTGCCGCGTTCTCTAATTTCTGTCTGTACAGAAACAAGAGGGCACCATGGAACTGACGCCGGTCATGCAGCGCTTCGTCCTGTTCTGGGGCGAGATGGGTACGCGCTGGGGCGTCAACCGTTCGGTGGCGCAGATCCACGCCCTGCTCTACCTGCTGGGCAAGCCGGTGACGGCCGACGAGATCCAGTCGGCGCTGGGCATGGCGCGCTCCAACGTCTCCAACAGCCTGAAGGAACTGCAGAGCTGGAACCTGGTGCAGCTCTCGCATGTCATGGGCGACCGCCGCGACTATTTTTCCGCCGACGACGACCCTTGGGACCTGGTCATGGCGGTGGTCGAGGAGCGCAAGAAGCGGGAGTTCGACCCCTGCCTGGAGATGCTGCGCGAGGCGGCGGAGGGCATGGCGGAGGACACCCGCACCCCCGGCGACGTGAAGGGCCGCATCCTCAGCCTCCGCGACTTTCTGGAAGACGTCGACGGCTGGTACGCGGAACTGCACCGGGTCCCGCGGAAGTCGCTGCGGCGGCTGATGAATCTCGGATCGAAGATCGTCGCGCTGGTGGGGGGCTGAGCCGTGAATCGCCCGTTCCGCGCCTGCCGCGCCGTCACGATCTCGCCCTCCGGCGACCCCGGAACCGCCCGGGCCGCCCCCTTTTTTGGCCACATGTTTCTGTTCAGACAGAAATAACGGAAGCAACAGGAGATATGCCATGCGCCTCGGCCTGCCAACATTGCCCTTCGACCGGCGCATGGCGGCGCCGGGGCGCGGGTTTCGCGCCAGCCACGACTTCCGTCCGCTGGTCCGCGGCGGCTGGCACAGCCTGCATCCGGAGATCCGGACCCGCTTCGACGGCATCCTCGGCCGTGATGCCAGCGCCTTCGCCGGGGCGATGACCGTGCGGCTCAGCCCGGTCGGGCGGCTGTTCGCGCTGGCCTGCGTGCCGCTCGGCCGGCCGCTGCCGCTGCGCGTCGCCGACGCCGTGCCGGTCGACATCCGCGTCACCCGGGCCGGGCTCTGCGCCATGCGCTGGCGCCGCGATCTCGGCACCGGGCCGGACCGGAAGAGCTGCTGCTCGCGCAAGACCGTCGATCCATACCGCGGCCTGCTGGAGGTGGTCGACGGCGGCCTCGGCATGTGCCTCGAGGTCCGCGCCGACCATGGCGACCTGGTGTTCGAGAGTCGCGGCTTCTTCCTGCGCCTCGGCCGCCTCCACATCCCGCTGCCGCTCTGGCTGACACCCGGCCGCGCCCGGGTCGAGCATCGCCAGGTCGCGGGCGACCGCTTTCGCTACCGCCTGACCTTCCGCCACCCGCTGTTCGGCCTGACGGTCGAACAGGACGGCATCTTCGCACCCAGGGGAGAGCTGCAATGAGCCCGCTCCTGACCCCCGACCTGACCCTCGTCTTCGTCCTGCTGTGCGTCCAGGTGGCGCTCGGCGCGCTGGACAATTTCTGGCATCACGAGCTGACCGAGCACCTGCCATCGAAGCCGTCGGCACGCCACGAACTGAAGCTGCACGCGGCGCGCCAGTACATCTACGGCGTCATCTTCCTCGGGCTCGGCTGGTACGCCTGGGGCGGCGTGCTGGCCTGGGTGCTGGCCGGCCTGCTGCTGGCCGAGCTGGTCATCACCATGGCCGATTTCGTGGTCGAGGACCGCACGCGGCGCCTGCCGGCCTTCGAGCGCATCCTGCACACCATCCTCGCCATCAATGTCGGCGCCTTCATGCTGGCGCTCTGGCCGGTGATCGTCGACTGGGCCGCGCTGCCCGACGGCCTGCATGCCATCGACCACGGTGCGTGGGCCTGGTTCTGGACGCTGGCCGGTGTCGGCGTGCTGGCCTGGGCGGTGCGAGACAGCATCGCCGTGCTGCAGCTCACCGTGCGCGCGGTGCCCGAATGGCAGCGCCGGCCGTTCGCGCGCGGCACCAACGCCCATCCCCGCACCTGGCTGGTCACCGGCGGCACCGGCTTCGTCGGTGACGCGCTGGTCCGCCACCTGGTGGGCTTTGGCGACCAGGTCATCGTGCTGACCCGGGACCTCGCCCGTGCCGCCGACCGCTTCGGTCCGCATGCCGAGGCCGTGACCGATCTCGACGCGATCCCCGCCGGTCACCACATCCACCGCATCGTCAACCTGGCCGGCGAGCCGCTGGCCGGCGGGCTCTGGACCGCGGCGCGGCGCCAGCGCTTCCACGACAGCCGCATCGGCACCACGCGGGCGCTGGTGGCCCTGATCGGGCGGCTGGAGCACCGGCCGGAGGTGCTGATCAGCGCCTCGGCCATCGGTTACTACGGCGACGCAGGCGACCGCGAGCTGGTGGAGGAGGCCCCGGCCGGCGATGACCTGGCGGCACGGATCTGCCGTGACTGGGAAGCGGAGGCGCTGAAGGCCGAGCCGTTCGGTGTGCGGGTGGTGCGCCTGCGCCTCGGGCTGGTGCTGGACCGCGACGGCGGAATACTCGGACAGCTCATCCGGGCGACCCGCATGGGCGGCGGCACGATCCTGGGCAATGGCCGGCAATGGCAGAGCTGGATCGCGCGGGCCGACCTGGTCCGCCTGATCCGGTTCTGCGCCGAACATGGCGAGATGGGCGGCGCGGTCAATGCCGTGGCGCCGGAGCCGGTGACCCAGCGGGCCTTCACCCGCGCCCTTGCCGCGCGGCTGCATCGCCCGGTGCTGCTGCGGGTGCCGGCCGTCGTGCTGCGCGGTGGTCTTGGCGGGCTGTCGGAGCTGTTCCTCGCCAGCCAGCGGGTCATCCCGGCGCGGCTGCAGCGGCACGCCTTCGACTTCCGCGCGCCGACGCTGGAAAAGGCGCTGCAGCGCTGCCTGGACCCGAAGGTCGCCCATCGCGACGCCGGCCATGCCGTGGCGCTGTTCAACGAGAGCTGCCCGGTCTGCAGCATCGAGGCGAAGGCCTGCCGGCGCCAGATCGGCCGCGCCAGCGAGCCGGTGGCGCTCGACATCGCGCACCTGGAGGACCACGCGGAGCTGATCGCCCGCTATGGCTTCACCACGCGCGAGCTGTCGAAGCGGCTCTACGTGCTGGAGCCGGACGGCGAACTGGTCGGCGGCATCGACGCCATGCTGCGGATCTGGCGGCGCATCCCGGCCTATCGCTGGCGGGCGCGGATCGTCGGCCTGCCCGGCGTGCACCTGCTGGCCATGGCGCTCTATGAAGGGATCGTGGCACCGGCCATCGACGCGCGTTTCGGCGTCGGCCGGACGCCGCGTGGCAGCAAGCGCCGCAGCGACCTCGCCGCCGGCTGAGACCGGCCCCGGCTTGACGGCGCCGCCGGGGCACCGGATCGTGGCGCCTCATGCAGTCGGGGAGGACGCCATGACCATCGCCGCCACGGATTCGTCGGCCATCGCGGTGCTGGGCGAGGAGCACGAGATGCTCCGCGCCCAGGTCCGCCGTTTCGTCGAGACGGAGGTGAAGCCGCACGCCGAGGCCTGGGAGCGGGATGGCATGGTGCCGCGCGCGGTGCTGCGCCGGATGGGCGAACTGGGCTTCTTCGGCATCCGCTACCCGGCCGAGTATGGCGGCTCGGAGATGGATACGCTGGCGACGGTGGTCTATGCCGAGGAACTGGGCCGCTCCACCTTCGGCGGCTTCGCCATCACCGCGCTGGTGCATACCGACATGGCCTCGGTGCACATCCACAATGCCGGCACGAAGGCGCAGCAGGACCGCTGGATGCCGAAGGTGATCGCGGGCGAGGCGATCACGGCGGTCGGCGTCACCGAGCCCGACGCCGGCTCCGACGTGAAGGGCATCCGCACCACCGCCCGGCTCGACGGCGACCACTACGTGCTCAACGGCGCCAAGATGTTCATCACCAACGGCGTGCATGCCGACGTCTACTGTATCGCCGCCAAGACCGACACGGCGGGGCCGCCCAGCCGCTCGGTGACCATGTTCCTGGTCGAGAAGGGCACACCGGGCTTCACCGTCAGCCGCGCGCTGGACAAGCATGGCTGGCGCTGCTCCGACACCGCCGAACTGTCGTTCCAGGACTGCCGCGTGCCGGTCGAGAACGTGCTGGGCGAGGTCGGCAAGGGCTTCTACGCCATCATGCGCAACTTCCAGAACGAGCGCACGGTGATCGGCGCCATGGCGATGGGGGAGGCCCAGGCCGCGCTGGAGCTGACCCTCGATTATGTGAAGACGCGCAAGGCATTTGGCGCGCCGCTGTGGGAGAAGCAGGCGATCCGCCAGCGGCTTTCCATGCTGGCGGCGCGGGTGCAGGCGGCGCGGCAGCTTGTCTACCACGCCGCCTGGCTGGACGCCCGCGGCGTCGACGCCACGCGCGAGGTCTCGATGGTCAAGGCGCTCTGCGGCGAACTGGTCAACGAGGTGATGTACGATTGCCTGCAGTTCCACGGCGGCATGGGCTACATGCGCGAAAGCGCCATCGAGCGCATGACCCGCGACGCCCGTGTGCAGTCCATCGGCGGCGGCGCCACCGAGGTGATGCTCGAGGAAATCGCCAAGCGGCTCTGAGCCGCCTGGCCCGGAATGCAACCGTCTCCAGGGGAGGGAGAACGATCATGAACCAGGACCTGCTCTACGAAGTACGCAATGGCGCGGCATGGGTGACCCTGAACCGCCCGAACGCGCTCAACGCGATGAACCAGAACATCCTCGACGGCTATGCCGGGGTGATCGCGAAGGCCGAGGCCGATCCGGAGGTGAAGGCCGTGGTCTTCACCGGTGCGGGCCGCGCCTTCTCGGCCGGTGCCGACCTGAAATACGTGCTCAGCTTCATGGGCTCGGGCGATCCGGAGAAGGTGCGGACCTTCATGCGTCAGGCCTATGCGGCCTTTGCCCGTGTCTCCGAGTGCGAGAAGCCGACCATCGCGGCGGTGAACGGTGTCACCGCGGCCGGCGGCATCGAACTACTGCTGGCCTGTGACCTGGCGATCGCCGTCGAGAGCGCGAAGATCGGCGACGGCCACATCAATTTCGGCATGCTGCCCGGTGGCGGCAGCGCCATCCGCCTGCCGCGCAAGATCGGCGAGACCCGCGCCAAGTATCTGCTCTATTCGGGCGAGCTGGTATCCGCGAGGACGGTCTGCGACTGGGGCCTGGTCACCGAGGTGGTGCCCGACGACCAGCTGGTCGCGCGCACCGAGGCGATCGTGGCACGGCTGACCTCGAAGAGCCCGCTGGCCATGCGGCTGATGAAGCTGCTGGTCGACCAGGGCCTCGACATGCCGCTGGACCGCGCGCTGCGCACCGAGATGGAAGTCTGGGAGGGCTATTCGCGCTCTCACGACGTGGTCGAGGGCCTGACCGCGTTCTCCGAGAAGCGCGACCCGGTCTACACCGGCCGGTAGGAAGAACCCGTCTCTCGCCCCGGACCTGGTCCGGGGCGAACTGGCGGCAGGTTCGGGCCATGGGCTCCGGCCTTCGCCGGAGCGGGGAACCCGTCTCCTGCCCCGGACACCGCCCTCGCCGATTCCCATCGCGCCGGGCCGCCGCTAGTCTGTCGCCCGCAATCCAAGGCGGGGGAGGACACCAGGATGAAGCAGCGCGCATACGGGGCCGGCGGGCCCATGGTCAGCGCCATCGGCTACGGAGCCATGTCGTTCGCCGATTTCTACGGCCCGGCGACCGAGGAGGGTTCGATGGCGATCCTCGACGCCTGCGTCGAGCTTGGCATCACCCATCTGGATACCTCCAACGTCTACGGCATGGGCCGGTCGGAGACCTGGATCGGCAAGTGGCTGAAGGCGCGCGGCGGGGAGCCGCCGTTCCGCATCGCCACCAAGGGCGGCATCACCCGCAACACTGACCGCCGCTTCAACAACGACCCCGAGCACCTGCAGACCGAGCTGGAGGGCAGCCTGAAGCGGCTGGGGGTGGAGTGCGTCGACCTCTACTACGTCCACCGCCGCGACCGCGCGCACGAGATCGAGGACGTGACGGAGACGCTGGCCGGGCTGGTAAGGGCCGGCAAGTGCAAGGCGGTGGGCTTTTCGGAGATCGCGCCGTCGTCGCTCCGCCGCGCCCAGGCCGTGCACCCGATTGCCGCCGTGCAGTCGGAGTACTCGCTGGCCACCCGCGCGCCGGAGCTGGGCCTGGTGCAGGCCTGCGGCGAGACCGGCACGGCGCTGGTGGCGTTCTCCTCGGTCGGGCGCGGCCTGCTGACCGACCGCCCGCACCAGCCCGACGCCATCGAGCACATGCCGTTCATGAAGACCAACCCGCGCTTCACCGGGCGCAACCTGGTCGCCAACCTGGAATATGTCGACCGCTTCCGCCGGCTGGCGGCCGAGATGGGCGTCGCCGCGGCGACACTGGCGAACGCGTGGGTGTTGCACCGGGGCGAGCACATCCTGGCCATTCCCGGCACCCGCTCGGTCGCGCACCTGAAGGAATGCGCCGCCGCCGGATCGCTGGACCTCTCGGCCGACGACATGGCGCGGATCGAGGCGGTGCTGCCGGTCGGCTGGTGCCATGGCGACCGCTACAACACCGTGCAGTGGGAAGGCCCCGAGCGGTACTGCTGAGGGGAAGGCAGGTTACGGAATCCCGGTACCGTAGAGCGGTGTCCGGGACCGGGAGTCGTCATCTCCCTCCCCCTTGAGGGGGGAGGGTCGGGGTGGGGGTGACGCGGCCTCTCGGGTATCGATCCGTCGGGCGCGGTGCATCAACCCCCCCACCGGCCGCTCTGCGGCCACCTCCCCCTCAAGGGGGGAGGGGAGGATCGCTCAGCCAGCGTCCCTCAGCGGTTCCTCGGCGCCGCCGGGCGGCGCGGCGGCATGCAGGATCGCCTCGATCTCCGGCCAGGACGAACCGGGCAGCAGGCCCAGCATGGTGATGTCGACGGCATCGTCCCAGGCATCGAGGCCACGGGTGATGTCTTCCGCGCGGCCATGCAGGCTGAGCTGGTCCAGCAGCTGCGCCGCGCCGTCGGGCACGATGCCGGTCTGCGGATGCGGCTTCGGGTTGGCGGCAATCACCGCCTTCACGGCCGTGCCGAAGCCCTGGCGGCGGAGCGAGCCGGCATAGACGTCGCCCATCGCCGTGATGTACCAGGCGATGTTGGCCGCCACCGCCGCACGCGCCTGGTCGCGGTCGACACGCAACGAGACCATCGGCCCGCCCAGGATGGTGAAGGCCTCCGGGTCCAGCCCGGCCTCCGCCCGCGCCGCCCGCAGGTCAGGGACCGCGCGGGCGAAACGGTCGCGGGCATAGCAATAGGGGAACCAGCCGTCGCCGTGCAGCGCCGCGGCGCGGATGGTCTTCGGCCCGATGGCGGCGATATAGACTGGCAGGTCCGGGTGCGGCGCCTGTCCCATCTTCAGCGGGCGGCTGTCCAGGTCGTCGGGGATCTCCGCCCGATCGCCGCGCAGCAGCCGGCGGATCTCCTCCGTGGTCTCGATCAGGCGCTTGCGCGGGCGGCTGTAGGGCACGCCGTGATAGCCCTCGACCAGCGCGCGGGTGCTGGCGCCGAGGCCCAGCACGTAACGGCCGCCGGAAATGTCGGCGAGCGTCGCGGCGTTCATGGCGATGGCGCCGGGCGTGCGGGTCCAGATCGAGAGGATGCCGGACATCGGCCGGAGGCGCCGGGTCTTCAGCGCGATCTCGGTCAGCACCAGTGTGGAATCGAAGCCCCAGCCCTCGGGCACCGAGAACAGCTCGTAGCCCAGCCGGTCGGCCAGCACGGCCATGCGCACGATCACGTCGCGGCGCGTTTCCATGGGGGTGAGGGCGATACCGCGGCGCACGCGACGCCGCCCGCCCGTCTGTCGGGTTCCGGTCATCGGCGGTTCTGCCTTTCGCTACCATTCAGGGGCACGCAACAGGGGCAGCCGTGGCAGGCAGCCGGCCCCGGACCCCTAGGGTCGCCCGTGGAAGCGCAAGATGCAAGCGCCGGGGGTGTCTCGGGGGTGTCTCAGGCCTCGGCGCGCTGCACCGAGCGGTAGCGGTGGATGCCGTCCTCGCCGTCCTTGCGCTCCATGCGGCCCTGGCCGATCAGCATGTGGATGTGGCTGATGGCTTCCGAGAAGGCCAGGCCCATGTCCTCGGGCCGGAGCTCGCGGTGGAACATCGACGGCAGCAGGTCGCGGATCGACGACCATTCCGGCGCGGCGTTCCAGAGCGACTTCAGCCGGGCGCGGTGGTGGTCCTGCAGGTAGTTGATGCGCGGATAGATGCCGCGGAACGGGTCGCCGTGCGCGGGCAGCACCAGCACGTCGTCGGGCAGCAGGCGGAAGCGGTCAAGCGTGTCGAGGTAGAGCTGCAGCGGGTTGGCGTCCGGCTCGGCCGGGTAGACGCCGATATGCGGCGTGATGCGCGGCAGCACCTGGTCGCCGGAGATCAGCACGTTCAGGTCCTGGCAGTAGAGCGCGGCATGCTCGGGCGAGTGGCCGCGGCCGACGATGACCTGCCAGGTGTTGTCGCCGATCCGGAAGCGCTGCAGGTGGGTCAGCCGCGAGAACGAGCGCGGGATCGGCGTCATCATCTTGGCCACGCGGTTGAAGCCGCGCTCGCGCAGCGCGTCCAGCATGTCCTCGGAATAGCCGATGCGGCGGTAATGCTCGACCACGTCCTCGGGCACCTTCTCGGTGACGTCGAGCGCCATGGTGCGCCCGAAGGCCCATTCGCCGAGCGTCATCCACAGACGGCAGTTCCAGCGCTCGGTCAGCCAGCCGGCCTGGCCCAGGTGGTCGGTGTGGAAGTGGGTGCAGAAGATGCGGGTGATCGGGCGGCCGTCGAGATGCTTCTCGAAGATCTCCTCCCACCAGGCGGCGATCTTGCGGCTCTTCAGGCCGGTGTCGACGATGGCATAGCCCTCGCCGTCCTCCACCAGCCACAGGTTGATGTAGTCGAGGCCCGGGATCGGGATCGCCATGCGGACCCAGAACACGCCGGGCGCAACGCGCATGAGTTCCGCGCCCTCGGGGCGCTGGTCGCCGAAGGGGTAGTCGAGGTCTGGCCGGACCGGAAAGGCGTCCACGTGTTGCTCTCCCGCAGGTGTGCGCTGCAGCGCGAGTCTCCCCGCCGCCTTCGCAAAGGTCAACCGATGTGAGAGCATCCCCCCGGTTCGGAGAGGACGGGACGGAGAGACCCATGACGGACAACACCGGGCGGCCGCTGGCCGAGGGCATCCGCCAGCTGGAGACTGACCGCGTGGTGGTCACCGAATGGCGCTTCGCGCCCGGCGCGCATACCGGCTGGCACCGCCACGGCATGGACTATGTCGTCGTGCCCGTGACCACGGGACCGCTGACCATCGAGACCGCCGGTGGGCAGGTGACGGCGGAACTGCAGGCCGGGATGTCCTATTCCCGCCAGGCCGGGGTCGAGCATGACGTGATCAACGCCAACGACTTTCCCTTCCGCTTCATCGAGATCGAGCTGAAAGACGTCTGAGCGCGCTCACTCCCGCTGGCGCCGCAGCAGGATGTACATCGCGCCGGAGCCGCCATGCGGCGGGATCGCCGGGGCGGTGGCCAGCACCAGCGGGGCCAGGTCGCGCTCCGAAAGCCAGCGCGGCACCTCGCGGCGCAGCACGCCCGGCTGTTCCGGGGCCATCCAGGAGCCGTCGGCCCCGGGCCGCTCGCGCAGGCCCTTGCCGGTGATCACCAGCAGGCAGCGCCGCCCTTCCGCCTGGCCGGAGCGGACGAAGCGGCGCAGCGCCATGTGCGCCAGCTCGCGGGTCAGGCCATGCAGGTCGAGCCGGCCGTCGATCGGGTATTGACCGCGTCTGAGCCGCTCGGCGGTGCGCCGGTCCACCCCGGCGATGCGGCCGCGTCGCTCGGGCGGCGGTTCGGCCGGCCTTGTACTGACCGGCATGGGCAGGGCGGAGGGCATGGCGGGCGCCGCCGCCTTCTGCTTCGGCTGTTTCAGCTTCTCCGGCGCGGGTGCAGGCGCCGGAGCGAGCGGGGCGCAGAGTGCCGCCCGCGCGGCCTCCCGCTTCAGGCGCGCGGCGGTCGATTTCAGCGGGGTGATCTGGCGCGTGATCTCGCGCCAGAGCCTCAGCCCCGGCTCATCGGGTTTCCGCGACATCCGCCGGCCCCTCCGCCGCAGGGCCGTCATCGACCAGCAGGATGTGCAGCCGGCGCGGTCCATGGGCGCCGATGACGATCTTCTGCTCCACGTCGCCGGTGCGCGAGGGCCCGGAGACCAGGTTCACCGTGCGCGGCAGCACGCCGGCACCATGCGTGGCCCGGAGCAGCGCGAAGGCGTCCTCCATCGCGCGCACCACCTGGCGGCGGTGCAGCACGACGACGTGGTTGTCGGGCACGAAGTGCAAGGTCGGCGGCGTGTCCGGGCCGGACTGCAGCACCAGCGTGCCGGTCTCGGCGATGCCGGTGACGGCGGGGGTGACGCTGACCTGGTCGTCGATGGTGGCCGCGCCCGTTGCGGTCTCCAGCAAGGGCTGGCCGGCCCAGTCGAGCCCGGCCAGCGCCGGGGCCAGCCGGACCTTTCCGGGCAGGTTGTGGCGGCGCAGGAAGCCGGCGACGGCGGCCGGAACATCGGCGGTGTCCGCCACGGTCTCGACCTCGACCAGCAGGTCCCGCGACTTGGCGATGAACAGCGCCAGCCGCTCGGCCTCGGCCAGGTCGGCGCGCGCCGGGATCAGGTTGGAGCGCGGCTGGTCGATGCGGCGGTCGGCGGCGGCGCGGTCGACGCGCAGGGGGTTGCCGGCGACGGCCTGGCCGATCTTCGAGAACAGGCGCTCGCGTCCGTCCATGTCGGTCCCTCCGGGTGCGTGGCCCTTGCCGGGCCTGTCCGGCATAGCGCGGAGCGTTGCCCGAACGCAAGGCGGACCGGCCGGTTCAGCCCATGCGCATGCCACCGGAGATGGTGATGGTCTGCCCGGTCATGCCATCGGACTCGGCCGAGCCGAGATAGACCGCGATATGGGCGATCTCCACCGGCGCCAGCATGCGGCCGATGGGGATGCGCGCCACCATGCCGTCGCGGAACTGCTCGAAGGGCACGCCGGCCAGGTCGGCATGGGTCTGGAACTGGCCGATCATGTCGGTCTCGACGAAGCCCGGGCAGATGGCGTTGACAGTGATGCGGTCCTTCGCGTGCTCCAGCGCCGCGCAGCGGGTCAGCGCCACCACAGCGTGCTTGGAGGCGTTGTAGGCGCTCTGGTTCATCGATTCCCACTTGCCGGCGGTCGAGGCCACGTTGACCACCTTGCCGTAGCCCGCGCCCTGCATGTGGCGGATGGCGAACTGCATGGCGTGGAAGATGCCGTAGGTGTTCACCTTCATGACCCGGTCGAAGTCCTCGGGCGCGTAGTCGAGGAAGCGCGCCGCCTTGTAGATGCCGGCATTGTTGACGATGACGTCCATGCCGCCCAGGCCGGCGACGCAGGCCCCGACCATCGTCTCCACCTGGTCGCGGTCGCCGATGTCGGCGGCGTGGCAGATCACCCGTCCGCCATGGGCCGCCGCCAGTGCCGCCGTCTCCTCCAGCTGCGCCATGCCGGTGGCGACCAGGAACAGGTCCGCCCCCTCTTCGGCATAGCGTTCGGCGATGGCGCGGCCGATGCCGCGGCTCGCCCCGGTCACCAGCGCCCTGCGGCCGGCCAGCCGTCCCTTGCGTCCAGGCATCGCGATCTCCCTCGTTTCGGTGCCGCGGCACGATAGCGGCTGACGCCGTGGTTGGCATCCTCGCCGGGCGCGGTCAGGATCGGGTCACGACACGCCCGGGGGGAAGCCTGCCATGACCGATTACGAGACCGTCCTGTATGCCGCCGAAGGTGCGGTGGCGACCATCACCATCAACCGTCCCGGGGCGCTCAATGCCCTGAACCTGCAGGTCTTCGCCGAACTGCACGACCTGCTGGGCCGGATCGCGGCGGATCCGTCCATCCGAGTCGTGGTGCTGAAGGGTGCCGGCGAGAAGGCCTTCGTGGCCGGCGCCGACATCAAGGAGATGGTCGGCATGAGCCGGGCCCGCGCCGAACAGCGGAGCTGGGACGGCATGCGCCTCTATGACCGCATGCGCCACCTGCCGCAGCCGCTGATCGCCTCGATCCAGGGCTATGCGCTGGGCGGCGGCATGCTGATCGCCATGGCCTGCGACATCCGCATCGCCTCGACGGCCGCCACGTTCGGCTATCCGGAGATCCGCCTCGGCATCTTCCCCGGCACAGGCGGCACGGTGCTGATCGACCGCCTGATCGGCCCGGCGGCGGCGCGCGCCATCTGCATCCTGGGCGACCGCTTCCCGGCGGAGCGCGCCTACCAGCTTGGCCTGGTCAACCGCCTGGTCGAACCGGACCAGCTGGCCGCGGCGACGGCGGAGGCTGCGGCGACCGTCGCCGGCTACAGCCCGGTGGCGCTCAGGGAACTGAAGCGGGTGCTGAACGCGTCGATGGAACTGGATTTCGCCCAGGCCCGCGAGGTGGAGATCGACGCCTATGGCGCCGCCTTCGACAGCGAGGACCGGGTAGAGGGCACCAGCGCCTTCGTCGAGAAGCGGACGCCGGTCTTCAGGGGCCGCTGAAAGAGCGGACGCCGGTCTTCAGGGGGCGCTGACGGCGCCGTTCAGTCCCGCGCGGGCAGCAGCACCTCGATCAGGGTGCCGCGGCCGACCTCGCTCGACAGCCGCACCCGGCCGCCGTGCATCTCGGCGAAGCGCTTGACCAGCGCCAGGCCCAGGCCGACGCCGCCCTTGCCCGCGTCGGCGCCCTCGGCGGCCTGGCGGAACGGCTCGAAGACCAGCTTGCGCAGGCCCGGCTCGATGCCGATGCCGGTATCGCGGACCGACAGCACGACCTCGCCCGGCTCCTTGCGCCAGGTGACGTCGATGCGCCCGCCCCGGGGCGTGAACTTGATGGAATTGCCGACCAGGTTGACCAGGATCTGCTCCAGCCGGCGCCGGTCGCCGGTGACGGCAAGGTCTGCGGGCTCGACGGCGATATTCAGCTCCAGCCCGGCCTCGCGGGCCTTGTGGCCCAGCAGGGTGCGGCAGAGCTCGGACATCTCGGCCAGCACCACCGTCTCCGGTTTCAGGACGATGGCGTTCATCTCGATGCGCGAGAGGTCGAGGATGTCCTCGATCAGGCCCAGCAGGTGGTGGCCGGCGGTCCAGATGTCGTGGGCGTACTCGCCGTATTTCGGGTGGCCGTGGGGTCCGTAGGCCTCCTGCTCCAGCATGGAGGCGAAGCCGATGATGGCGTTCAGCGGCGTGCGCAGCTCGTGGCTCATGTTGGCCAGGAAGCGTGACTTGGCGCGGTTGGCGGTCTCCGCCTCGTCCCTGGCGCGGCGCAGTTCCAGTTCCTGCAGCTTCATGTCGGTGATGTCGGTCTGGATCGACACGAAGCCGCCGTCGGGCATGCGCCGGTCGGTGGTCTTGATCCAGCGGCCGTCGCGCAGCCGCACGGTGAAGGAGCCGGTCAGGCTGCTGCGGTACTCGGCCTTGCGCGACAGATAGGCCTCGCCGTCGCCGAACTCGTCGCCGACCACGACATTGCCGCGCTTCAGGTCGATCTCGCCCAGTTCGCGGAAATGCACGCCGGGCCGCGCCTCGTCCTCGGTATAGGCGTAGAGCTCGCGGAAATTGCGGTTGCAGACCACCAGCCGGCCCTGGGCATCATAGATCACGAACGCGTCCGAGACGTGCTCGAGCGCGGCGACGATCTGGTCCCTGGTATCGCTGGCGGTCATGTCGCTCCGGTGGTCGATGCGGCGGTATCCCGAATCGGCAGGGATTAGCGCCGAATCCTTACCAAGTGATGCCACAGCCGGACCGGAATGCGAACGATTCCCGACAACTCAGGACGCGTGGTCGCGCCTGCGCAGCATGTCGGAACTGGCCAGCGCGGCGCCGCCGGTGATCAGCAGGCAGGCCAGCGCGACGCGCCAGGTCGCCTCCGTCGCGCCGGCGGCGACCAGGATGACGGTGGACAGCAGCGGCGCCAGGTAGGCGGCGGCGCCGAGCACGCGCAGGTCGCCGCGCTTGGTGCCGATGTCCCAGAGGAAGAAGGCCCCGCCCACCGGGCCGAGACCCAGCGCGAAAACGGCAAGCCATTCCGCCCCGACCGGCCAGACCGTGACCTCGAAGGCCAGGTGCAGGGCGGTGGCGCCGACGGCGGTGACGCCGCAGAAGCCACCGACCACGTCGGTCGGGACCCCGGCGAAGCGGCGGTTCAGCACGGAATAACCCGACCAGATCAGCGCGCAGGCCGAGGCGGCGAGATAGCCGGCGGTGAAGCGCGGATCGAAACTCAGGCCCGCGCGGGCGACGATCAGCACCGCGCCGGCGAAGCCCGCCAGCGCCCCGGCGACATGGATCAGGCGCAGGCGCTGGCCCGGCAGCAGGGCGGCGAACAGCACGATCAGCAGCGGCCAGAGATAGGCGATCAGGCTGGCCTCGACGACCGGGGCATTGCGCAGCGCCACGAAGTACATGGCGTGATAGCCGAACAGCCCGGCGACGCCCAGGATCCAGGCGCCCGCGGGCTGGCGCAGGCGGCGCAGCGGGTTCTGCCCGCGCCGGGCCCAGAGCACCAGCGCCAGCGCGAAGGCGACGCCGAAGCTCATGGCGGTGAGCTGCAGCGGCGGAACCTGGCCGCTGAGATCGGTCAGCAGGGCGAGCAGGGCCCAGGACAGAACGGCGCCGATCCCGGTCAGCGTGGCGCGGACGGTCGCGCGGTCGGACATGCTGCGGCGCCCGGGTGCCGGCCTATTCGGCCGGGACTGCGGGCTGCACGCGCCGGGACAGGCGCCCGATATCGTGCAGGATGCCGAGCAGGGCCGGGACCACGAACAGCACCAGCAGCGAGGCGCCGCCCAGGCCGAAGACGATGGTCACCGCCATCGGGATCAGGAACTGCGCCTGCAGGCTGGTCTCGAACAGCAGCGGCGTCAGGCCGACGATGGTGGTGACCGAGGTCAGGGTGACGGCGCGCAGGCGGTCGCAGGTGCCGCTGACGATGGCCGGCAGCAGGTCCTCGCCCCGGGCCGTGCGTTCGTCGATGGTCGAGACCAGGATGATCGAGTTGTTGACCAGGATGCCGGCCAGGCCGATCAGCGCCACCATCGACATCATGGACAGGTCATAGCCCAGCAACAGGTGGCCGAACACGGCACCGACGATGCCGAAGGGGATGATCGCCATGACGATGAACGGCTTGGCGTAGGAGGCGAAGACCCAGGCGAGGATGATGTAGATGGCGGCGAGGCCGATCTGCGCCCCGGTCTGCATGTCGCCGAAGGTCTCCGCCTGTTCCTCGGCCTTGCCCGCGAAGCGGTAGGTGACGCCATGGCGGGCCGCGATCTCCTGGATCGGGCCGGAATCGAGCAGGGCGACGATGTTGTTGGCGTTGGTCCGGCTCTCGTCGATCTCGGCCTGGATGGCAACCTCGCGCTGGCCGTCCTTGCGCCGGATGCGGGCGAAGCCGGATGCCTCCCGGAAATCGACGACCTCCTCCAGCGGGGTTTCGGCGCCCGAGGGGCTGCGGACATAGAGGTCGCGCACCGTGGCCTCCGTGGCCTCGGCGACCGGCAGCTGCACGCGGATGGTGACTTCCTCGTCGTCGCGCGGGAAACGCTTGGCGATGGCGCCCTCGAAGGCGTCGCGCACCTGGCGGGCGACGCTCTCGGTGGTGAAGCCCAGCGCGCGGCCGCGTGGCGTCAGTTCCAGGATCAGCTCCTGCTTGCCCCAGGGCAGGTCGTCCTCGATGTCGCTGACGCCGTCATGGCGCTGCAGTTCCAGCTTCACGTCCTCCGCAGCCCGCTTGAGCTGGTCGACATTGTCGCCGATCAGGCGGACGTCGAGCTCGCGGCCGGGCGGCCCGCCCTGGCGTTCCTGCATCACCACGCGGCGCAGGCCGGCGATGACGGGCAGCTCGGCGCGCCAGGCGGCGATGAATTCGGGCGTGCGCACGTCGCGGGTGTCGGAGGGCACCAGCTCGACCTGCATGCCGCCGATATGGTCGCCCGACAGGCGCTGGAAGCTCTGGCCCTGGCTCTGGCCGACACGCTGCAGGTTCATCACCACCAGCACGCCGTCGGGCCCGGCCAGCTTCGCCTCGGCGGCGCGCATGGCGCGACCCAGCGCGTCCAGTGCCGCCTCGGTCTCGGCGCGCGAGGTGCCGGCGGCCATCTCGATATTGGCGTCGATCACGTCGGCCTCCGGGCTCGGCATGAAGACGAAGCTGATGCGCCCGCCCATCAGCAGGCCGACGGCGACGATCAGGCCGGCCAGGCTGATGCCGAAGGTGACATAGCGATAGTCCAGCGCGCCCTGCACGGCGCGGCGGAACGTCCGGTCGCGGAAGCGGTCGAAGCCGGCATCGAAGCGCACGCGCCAGCGTGGCGGTGCCTTTGTCGCCGCGTCCAGCGCCCCGCGCAGGTGGCCCGGCAGCACCAGGAAGCACTCGAGCAGGCTGCAGGTCAGGACGGAGACCACGACCAGCGGGATGGCGATGATGATCTGGCCGATGACGTCGCCGACCATGAACAGCGGCAGGAAGGCGGCAATTGTGGTCAGTGCCGAGGCGGTGACCGGCGCCAGCATGCGCAGCGCGCCCTGCTCGGCCGCCTGCTGCGGCGACAGGCCGGTGCTGCGCAGGTGCGCGGAGTGTTCCCCGACCACGATGGCGTCGTCGACCACCATGCCCAGGGTCATGATCATGGCGAACAGGCTGACCATGTTGATGGACTGCCCGGTGAACAGCATGACGCCGAGGGTGGCGAGGATCGCCGTCGGGATGCCCATGGCGACCCAGAAGGCCACATGTCCGTTCAGGAACAGGTAGAGCACGATCAGCACCAGCACCAGGCCGCTGACACCGTTGTTGAGCAGCAGGCGGATGCGGTCGACGATCAGGCCGGCCTGCACGTCATACTCCACCAGCTCGATTCCCCGCGGCAGGGTCGGCTTCATGTCGGCGATGTAGTTCTCGACGATCCCTGCGGCGGTCAGGGCGTCCGTGGTGGTCGAGCGCTCGACGATCAGCTCGATCGCCTGTCGGGCGTCGCGCCGGCCGGTCGGCTGATCGGGGTCGAAGGTCTCCTGCACCCGTGCCACGTCGCGCAGCAGCAACGTCTCGCCGCCGGGCTGGGCGCGCAGCTCGATGCCGGCCAGGTCGTCGGCGCGCTTCAGCTCGCCGACCGAGCGGATCTGCTTCTGCGCCGCCCCGCCGATGTCGCCCGAGGGCATGTCGACCGAAATGCCCGCCACCACGCCGGCAACATCGCCGAGGGTCATGTCGAGGCGGCGGAGCGATTCCGGCGGCACGTCGACGTGAATTTCCGGGTCGCGCAGGCCGTAGAAGCTGACGCGGTCGATGCCGCGGTCCAGCAGGTCGTCGCGGATGGTCTTGGCCCAGGCCCGCAGCGTGGCCTCCGGCACGTTGCCGGAGATCGACAGCTTGGAAATCAGGTCGTAGCGCACCACGCGCTTGATCAGCGGCTCCTCGGCGTCCTCGGGCAGGGTGGTGATGCCCGAGACCGCGGCGTCGATGTCGGCCAGCGCGGCCTGCATGTCGGAGCCGGCCTCGAACTCGACGACGACGGTGGCGCGGCCCTCCGACGAGTAGGAATTGACCTGCTTCACGCCGTCGGTGAAGCGCACCTCGGGCTCGATGGCGGCGACGATGTTGGCGTCGGCGTCCTCGGCGCTGGCGCCCGGCCAGACCACCGTGACGGTGATGATGTCCAGGCCGGTGTCGGGGAAGAACTGGGTCCGGAGCTCCTTCAGCGCGAATAGCCCCGCGATCAGCATCAGCGCCATCAGCAGGTTGGCGGCGTTCCTGTGCCGGACGAAGATCCGGACGAGATCGGCCGGGTTCATTCGGACACGCGGACCCGGACGCCGGGCCCCATCTCGTTGAAGCGTGTCACCACCACCTGCTCGCCGCC
The DNA here is from genome assembly GCA_036154895.1 of Pseudomonadota bacterium. GTDB lineage: Bacteria > Pseudomonadota > Alphaproteobacteria > Minwuiales > Minwuiaceae > Minwuia. The sequence goes on along the minus strand of JAYZWD010000044.1, from coordinate 16,581 downwards.
GGCCATGTCGCCGCTGACCAGCGCGCCGTCGCCGGCACGGGCCAGCACCTCGACCTTGCGCTGCTCAAGCCGGTCCCCGTCGCCGACCACGTAGACCCAGGCATTGTCGTGCACGGCCTCGGTCGGCAATTCGACGGAATCGGCGAAGCGCCGGTCGGGCAGCGTGATGCGGACGAAGGCACCGGGCCGGACCGGCAGGTCCAGGCCATCGGCGACCAGCCGGGCATAGAAGCGCACGCCGCCGGTCTCCGCCTGGATCTCGGCCGCCGTGCGGGCCACCACGGCGTCATAGGCCATGAAGCGGTCGCCGACCCGCCAGGCCACCTTCGCCGGCCGGCCTTCCAGACCGCCATCGGCGACCAGGCGGCCATACTGGGTATCGGACAGGTGCCCGCGCGCCTCCAGCTCGCCCGCGCCGATCAGGCGGGCGACGCGATCGTTGACCGACAGGCGCTGGCCGATCTGCGCGTTCACGTCGGCCAGGAAGCCGTCGAACGGCGCCACCAGCCGGGTGTGCTCCAGGTTGCGTTCCGCGCGCTGCAGTTCGACCAGCAGGCGGTCGACGGTCGCGCGCTGCTGCGCCAGCCGGGCCTCCGCGGTCTTCACGGCGGCGTCGCGGCGCGCCACGGTCTGCTGCTGCAGGGTCAGCTCCAGCTTCGCCTGGTCCAGTGCCTTGTCCGAGATGTTGCCGCGCTTGTGCAGGCTCTGCGTGCGTTCCAGGTCGCGTTCGCGGACCGCCTGCATCTGGCGGTCCTGGCCCAGCGACACGGCCTCGGACTGGCGGCTGGCCTCGGCCTCGGCGACGCGGGCGCGGGCCTCGGCGATCTGCGCCTTCAGCTCGGTCACCGCCGCCTCGTACTCGAAGGGATCGATGCGGATCAGCAGGTCGCCCGCGTGCACGGGCGCACCGTTCCGCAGCGCGCCGGCCACCTCGACCACCGTGCCGGCGACCAGCGCCCGCATCTCGGCGGTGCGGCCCGCGACGATCTCGCCATAGACCACCATGTCGGGCTGGTGGTCGGCGCGCTCGGCCATGACCACGTTGACCGGCCAGACCCGTTCCTCGGGTGTTGCCGGCTTCAGCTCCGGCTTGGTGGCGATCAGGATCGCGGCACCGGCGATGCCGGCGCAGATCACGACGACGAAGCCCAGCGCGTTGATCGCCCGGCGTGTCCTGCGTTGCTTGTATTCCGGCGCCTGCATGTCCGTCCTGCCCTCTCGCGGTCCGGCTGGATATAGAACCGCCGCGATCCCGCCACAATGACGCTTACGTCAACCGTTACACATGGTAACGCGATCCGGCGACGTCTCAGCCTTCCAGCCCGTTCCCGCCATAGAGCCAGGCCAGGCTGTCGTAGAACTGCGCCGGCGACTTCGCGCCCAGGACGGCATTGCGCACCAGCCGGCCCGGCCCGTCGGCGTGGTAGACATAGTCGCCCATCAGTCGCGAGGACATCTGCACCCGGGCGGTGCGCACCAGCCGCCGGGCGGCGTACGCGCCCAGCGCCGGCCCGATGGCGCCGTCATGGCGCGACAGCATCTCGGCCAGGCAGACCGCGTCTTCCATCGCCATGCAGGCGCCCTGGGCCATGTACTGCAGCATCGGGTGCGCCGCGTCGCCCAGCAGCACAACCCGGCCGTCGACCCAGCGTTCCTGCGGGTCGCGGTCGCACAGCACCCACATCTTCCAGTCGTCGGCGGCCTCGATCAGGCTGCGCGGACGGTCGGCGATGTGCTCGAAGCCCTGGCGGACCAGCGATTTCGGGACCGGCTTGCCGGCGACCGGCGCGTCGGCGTCGGAGTGGAAGGTGACCACAAGGTTGAACACCTTCCAGCCGCTGAGCGGGTAGTGGACGATGTGGCACCTGCGCCCGGCCCACAGCGTCGCCGCGTTCCAGCGCAGCGCCTCGGGCATGCGCTCGGTCGGGATCACGGAGCGATAGGTGGTGTGACCGGAGACCCTGGGCTCGCCGTCGCCGACCAGTTGCTGGCGCACGGCCGAGCGCAGGCCGTCGGCGCCGACCAGGGCACGGCCGGTGAAGCGGGTGCCGGCCGCGGTGGTGACACTGACGCTGTCGCCGTCCTGGTCATAGGCGGTGACGCGCTGGCCGGTGACCAGTTCGATGCGGTCGCTGGCGACGCAGGCATCGAACAGCACCCGGTGCAGGTCGGCGCGGTGCACCACCGCGTAGGGGTTGCCAAAGCGCTGGCGGAAGGGCTCGTCGACGGGGATGCGGCAGACCTCGTCGTCGGAATGGCTGTCCATCAGCACCAGCCCGTCGATGTAGACGGCGCCGGCGCGGGCGGCCGGGCCGACCCCCAGCCAGTCGAAGCAGTGGAAGGCGTTGGGCCCGAGCTGGATGCCGGCACCGATCTCGCCGAAGCGGTCGGCCTGCTCCAGCACGGTGGCGCGAAATCCCTTGCGCGCCAGCCCCAGTGCCGTGGCCAGGCCGCCGATGCCGCCGCCCGCGACGATGATGCTGTCGTCCGCCATGCCGTCTCCCGCGTGTTGCCGCCGACCCGGTCTTTCCCGGCGCGGCACTGTGGATTGGCGCGGCATCAGCGGCAAGGGGCGTTCCCGGCACGCCGCTTTCGCATGCCCCGCCCTGTTGCTACCCTTCGGTAGCATCGCGATCAGGGGAGGTCATGCCATGCAATTCGGTGTCTTCTACGAACTCCAGCTGCCCAAGCCCTGGACCGCCGACGACGAGCGGCAGCTGTTCCATGACGCGCTGGCCCAGGTCGAGCTCGCCGACCGCCTCGGCATCGACTACGCCTGGGCCGTCGAGCATCATTTCCTCGAGGAATACAGCCACTGCGCCTCGCCGGAGATCTTCCTGGCCGCGGCGGCGGCGCGCACGAAGGACATCCGCATCGGTCACGGCATCCGGCAGGTGATCCCGAACTACAACCACCCCGCTCGCACCGCCGAGGGGCTGGCCTCGCTCGACATCATCTCCAACGGCCGGCTGCAGTTCGGCATCGGCGAGGGCGCGACCCGGCTGGAGCTGCACGGCTTCGGCATCCCAGCCCGCGAGAAGCGCGCCATGGCGCTGGAGGCCGGGGAGCAGATCGCCAACATGCTGGCGATGACCCCCTATCCCGGCTACGAGGGCAAGTATTTCTCCATGCCCTGCCGCAACATCGTGCCCAAGCCGGTGCAGAAGCCGCACCCGCCGATGTGGATGGCCTGCACCAACCGCGACACCATCCGCGTCGCGGCGCGGAACGGCATCGGCGCGCTGGCCTTTTCCTTCCTCGACCCCGAGGAGGCGCGGAGCTGGTCGAAGATCTACTACGACATCATCCGCTCCGAGGAATGCGTGCCGCTCGGCCACAGCGTCAACGCCAACATCGCCATGGTCACCGCCTTCTCGCTGCACCACGACCGGGAGACCGCGATCCGCCAGGGCCAGGAGGGCTTCGAGTTCTTCGGTTTCGCCATGCGCCAGCTGGTGGCCGAGGACGTGAAACCCGGCCACACCACGATCTGGGAGGATTTCCAGGCCAGCCGGAAGGTGCGCGAGGACGAGATGGTGGAGGCCTCGCGCAACGAGGCCGCCGAGAGCTTCAAGCACGCGCCCGGCATCGGCACGCCCGACGACTTCCGCCGCCTGGTGCGCGGCTTCGAGGAGGCCGGCGTCGACCAGATCATCCTGCTGCAGCAGGCCGGCCGGAACACCCACGCGCAGATCTGCGACTCGCTGCAGCTCTTCGCCGACGAGGTGCTGCCGGAGTTCAAGGCCAGGCAGGCGGAGAAGGCCGCGCGCAAGGCCGCCGAGCTGGCGCCGTACATCGAGGCGGCGCTGGCCCGCAAGCAGTGGATGCCCGCGCTGACCGAGGCCGAGGTGCCGCTGGTCCGGGCTTCGAAGCCGGGCGTCGAGATCAACCGCGGCAGCGCCGCCTGACCGCCACCGGTGATGACGATGGCGCCCCCGGTCGCGTGGCCGGGGGCGTCTTCGTCTGCGTGTCCGGCGTCAGCCGCCGGTGGTCAGTTCCGATTCCGGGTTGGCGCGGATCTTGTGGATGCTGATGTCGGCGCCCTGGAACTCCTCCTCCTCGCCGAGGCGGATGCCGACGGTGGCCTTCAGCACGCCATAGACCACGAAGCCGCCGGCCAGCGCCCAGACCGCGCCGGCGACCGAGCCGACCAGCTGGGTCAGGAAGCTGACGCCGCCCAGGCCGCCCAGCGCTTCCTGCCCGAAGATGCCGCAGGCGATGCCGCCCCACAGGCCGCACAGGCCGTGCAGCGGCCAGACCCCCAGCACGTCGTCGATGCGCCAGCGGTTGTGACAGAGCTGGAACACCTGCACGAACAGCACGCCGGCGACCGCGCCCACCACGAAGGCGCCGACCGGGTGCATCAGGTTGGAACCGGCGCAGACCGCGACCAGGCCGGCCAGCGCGCCGTTGTGCACGAAGCCGGGGTCGTTGCGGCCGGCGACCAGCGCGGCCAGGATGCCGCCCGCCATGGCCAGCAGGGAGTTCATGGCCACCAGGCCGTTGATGCCCTCGACCGACTGGGCGCTCATCACGTTGAAGCCGAACCAGCCGATGCAGAGCAGCCAGGAGCCCAGGGCCAGGAACGGGATCGACGACGGCGGGATGCCGACCGGGGTCCCGTCACGGCGGTAGCGGCCACGGCGCACGCCAAGCAGGATGATGGCGGCCAGCGCGATCCAGCCGCCGACGGCATGGACCACGATGGACCCGGCAAAGTCGTTGAAGCGGGCGCCGAAGCTGGCCTCCAGCCAGTCCTGCAGGCCGAAATTGCCGTTCCACACCACGCCTTCATAGAGCGGGTAGACCACGCCGACGATGACCGCCGTCGCGGCGGCCTGGGGCCAGAAGCGCGCCCGCTCGGCGATGCCGCCCGAGATGATGGCGGGAATCGCGGCGGCGAAGGTCAGCAGGAAGAAGAACTTGACCAGGTCCAGGCCGGACGGCGCGAAGGCCCCGGGGTCACCGGAGACGCCCGCCAGCGTCCCCGCGTCGACCAGGAAGTCGACGCCGTAGGCGACACTGTAACCGAGCAGGAAATAGGCGACGGTCGAGATGCCGAAGTCGACCAGGATCTTCACCAGCGCGTTGACCTGGTTCTTGTGGCGGACCGTGCCGACCTCCAGGAAGGCGAAACCCGAGTGCATGGCGAAGACCAGGATCGCCCCCATGAGCACGAAAAAGACATCCAGCCCCGACTGGATCGCATCCATTGCCGTTTCTCCCCGAAGGACGCCGGCCCGAATCGCCGACGCTCAAATTTTGGGCAGATTGCCCCGGAGAGGCCGTGTTGATCAAGCCGGTGGATCGACTCCGATCGCGCGATCCCTGATCGAATTGCAGGCAGGCGGGACTGGCTGACCTGAACTGCGCAAACGAAAGGCCCGGCGGCCACGGCCGCCCCCTGCGCAAACGAAAAGCCCGGCAGCTTGCGCTGCCCGGCGGCGAGAGCCGCCCCCGCCAAACGAAAAGCCCGGCAGCTTGCGCTGCCCGGCGGCGAGAGCCGCCCCCGCCAAACGAAAAGCCCGGCAGCTTGCGCTGCCCGGCGGCGAGAGCCGCCCCGCCAAACGAAAAGCCCGGCAGCTTGCGCTGCCCGGCGGCCACGGCCGCCCCCCGCCAAACGAAAAGCCCGGCAGCTTGCGCTGCCCGGCGGCGAGAGCCGCCCCGCCAAACGAAAAGCCCGGCAGCTTGCGCTGCCGGGCTCTCCGCGCCCCCGAAGAGGGCGTTGGGGGCGAGTCGTCTGTCGACCCTTACATGCCGGTCTGGGAACCGCGTCCGAACTCCGGATACGCTTCCATGCCGAGTTCCGCGCGGTCGAGGCCGAGAACCTCGTCCTCTTCGGATGCCCGGATGCCGATGGTGTACTTCAGCACCAGCCAGACGATCGTGCTGGCGATGGTGACGAAGAGGCCGATGGCGATGATGCCGACCAGCTGGCCGCCGAACGTCGCGTCGGAGTTCGACAGCGGCACCGCGATGGTGCCCCAGATGCCGCACACCAGATGGGCCGGGATGGCGCCGACCACGTCGTCGATCTTCAGCTTGTCGAGCAGCGGAACCGCGACCACGACCAGCACGCCGCCGATGGCGCCGATGATGACCGCGAGACCGATGGCCGGGGCCAGCGGCTCGGCGGTGATCGAGACCAGGCCACCGATGGCGCCGTTGAGGGCCATGGTCAGGTCGACCTTCTTGAACATCAGCTGGCTGGTCACCATGGCGGCGACCACACCGGCCGCCGCGGCGGCATTGGTGTTGACGAAGATGTTCGAGATGGCGACGGCGTCCGCGGCCGAACCCAGCGCGAGCTGGGAACCGCCGTTGAAGCCGAACCAGCCGAGCCAGAGGATGAAGACGCCCAGCGTCGCCAGCGGCAGCGAGGAGCCCGGCATCGGGTTGACTCGGCCGTCGGCGCCGTACTTGCCCTTGCGCGCGCCGAGGATGATGGCACCCGACAGCGCCGCCCAGCCACCACAGGAATGCACCAGGGTGGAACCGGCGAAGTCGGAGAAGCCGAAGTCGGCGTCGAGCCAGCCCGCGCCCCACTCCCACGAACCCTCGATCGGGTAGATGATCGCGGTCAGGACGGCGACGAAGGCGAGGAAGGGCCACAGCTTGATGCGCTCGGCGAGCGTGCCGGACACGATCGAGGCCGCGGTGGCGACGAACACCATCTGGAAGAACCAGTCGGAGCCGGCGGCGTAACCGCCGCTGAAGTCCGGCGCCTCGGCCAGGGCCGCGGCGTCGTCAGCCGACCAGAACAGCGAGAAGGAGCCGATATAGCCACCCTCGTCGATGCCGTACATCAGGTCATAGCCGACCAGCCAGAACATCAGTCCGGCGATCGAGTACAGCGCGATGTTCTTCAGGCAGATGGTCGCCACGTTCTTCGAACGCACCAGGCCGCTTTCCAGCATGGCGAAGCCCGCGGCCATGAACATGACCAGGAAGCCGCACATCAGGAACGACAGGGTGTTGAAGACGTAGGCTGTCTCCTCGGAGACCTCGGCCAGGGCCGGCGATGCCACCAGGCTCGCCGCCAGTGCCGCACCGCCGCCCACCAGCGCCGGTCGCAGGATTGCTTTCATGTCCTTTCCCTCTCCTTTTCGACTACGCGAAAGTTCGTGCCCGGCCGGGCCGGACGTCTCCCCCGCACAGGTACGCCGCGCGGGGGAGCGATTGCGGGCCAATGGCCCACGGTTTCAGTGGACGGTCTCGCCGTGCTGGGTGATGTCCAGGCCCTCGCGCTCGGCGTCCGCCGAGACCCGGAGGCCGATGAGCAGGTCGACGATCTTCAGCAGGACGAAGGTCGCGATCCCGCTCCAGGCGACGGTGGCCAGGATGCCGTAGATCTGGGTACCGATCTGGCCGACATTCCCTTCCAGCGCACCCGGCGTGCCGCCGATCGCCTCGACGGCGAAGACACCGGTGAGCACCGCGCCGACGATGCCGCCGACACCATGCACGCCGAAGACATCGAGCGAGTCGTCGTAGCGGAGCTTCTGCTTCAGCACCGTGGCGCCGAAGTAGCAGATCACGCCCGCGGCGATGCCGATCACCAGCGCACCGCCGGGGCCGACGAAGCCGGACGCGGGGGTGATGGCGACCAGGCCGGCAACGGCACCGGAGACCGCGCCCAGCACGGACGGGGTACGGCGCAGCAGCCACTCGGTCATGACCCAGGCGACGGCCGCGGCACCGGTCGCGATCTGCGTCGCGGCCATGGCCATGCCGGCACGGCCGTCGGCGGCCAGCGCCGAGCCGGCGTTGAAGCCGAACCAGCCGACCCACAGCATCGAGGCGCCGATCAGCGACAGCACCAGGTTGTGCGGTGCCATGTTCTCGGTGCCGTAGCCGATGCGCTTGCCCAGGACGATGGCGCAGACCAGGCCCGCGACACCGGCGTTGATGTGCACCACGGTGCCGCCCGCATAGTCGAGCACGCCGTCGGAGCCCAGGAAGCCGCCGCCCCACACCCAGTGACAGACCGGCGCGTAGACCACGATCGACCACAGGATCATGAACACCAGCATCGCCGAGAACTTCATGCGATCGGCGAACGCGCCGGTGATCAGCGCCGGGGTGATGATGGCGAAGGTCATCTGGAAGGTCATGAAGACCGTCTCGGGGATCGTGCCGACCAGGCTGTCGACACCGACGCCGCGCAGCATGAACTTGCCGAGGCCGCCGACGTAGTCATTGCCCTCGGCGAAGGCCAGCGAATACCCGATAACCGCCCAGACGACCGTGATCGCCGCGCAGATCATGAAGCTCTGCATCAGGGTGGCGAGCACGTTCTTCTTGCGGACCATGCCGCCGTAGAACAGCGCCAGGCCCGGGATCGTCATGAGCAGGACCAGTGCCGTCGACGTCAGCATCCAGGCGGTATCGCCCTTGTCGAGGGTCGCATCCTGGGCCTGCACCGTGCCAGCGGCCAGGACCGTGGCCAGGGCGGGCAGCAGCGCCAGTGCCCGCCTGCAGGTGTTGGACATCATCTTGGACATTTTGGGGTACGGCCTCAGAGTGCGTCCGCGTCGGTCTCGCCGGTGCGGATGCGCATTGCGTTCTCGACATCGATCACGAAGATCTTGCCGTCGCCGATCTGGCCGGTGGCAGCGGACTGGCGGATCGCCTCCACGGCGCGCTCCGTCATCTCGTCCTTGACCACGACCTCGATCTTCACCTTGGGCAGGAAGCTGACGGCGTATTCCGCGCCGCGATAGATCTCCGTGTGCCCCTTCTGGCGGCCGTAGCCCTTCACTTCCGTCGCGGTCAGACCGTCAACACCGAGGGACGTCAGTGCCTCCCTCACCTCGTCGAGCTTGAATGGCTTGATCACAGCCATCACGAGTTTCATGCGCCAACCTCTTGGTTTGTTCTGGATGCCGAGCGCACCCCCACCTGAGGCCGAATTACAAGGTACGTGCCGACTCGCGAGTCAGTCGGGATAATCGAGGTGAATCAGGGGATTAGACCAACGAGGACCGAAGTGCCGCTTGGTTTTTGGTCAGTTGTATGGCCGAATTATGGGCAGAAACCTGTGAAATTCCGATTAAAGATGAAAATTTAGGCATTCAGGAGTCGCCGGGGTGGACCGGGCCGCATTCTGCGAGTCGCACCACCGGTGCACCGCCCGCGGCCGGCCGCCCCGGCCCGGTGTTCAGCCGCCCGCGGGCGCCGCGCCATAGTGGGTCGACCAGGCGTCCTCGACCGTGGGAACGATCTCCAGAACCTCGAAGTAATGTCCCCAGAACGGCGTCTCCCGCAGATCCTCGACCAGGGCGCGCCAGGCGTCGAGATCCCCCGTCTGCCAGAGCATCACGTCGCTGATGCGGGCGTGGAAGAACTCGGCATCGAAATAGCGCAGCCGCACGGCCGGTCGCCGCGCCAGCAGCGGGCGCACGATGCGGTCGAACCAGCCGCTCCGCTCGGGCGGCGGCAGCGCCAGCCATGCGGGCGTCGCCCGGACCAGCATGAACAGGGAATAGGTAACGGGCATCGCGGCCTCCGTCGCTGAACCGCCGGCCCCTTGCCGGCCGGCCCAGAATGCGATTGATTGCTCATGTTCGAAACTCGCATACCGGAAGGTCAGCCGCCGCCATGCCCGCCACGGTCAATCCCCGGAAACGCCCGCGCCAGGCCCGCTCCCGCGCCACGGTCGAGGCCATTCTCGAGGCCGCGGCTCGCATTCTCGAGGAAGGCGGCGCGGCTGCCTGTACCACCAACGCGGTGGCGGCGCGGGCGGGGGTGAGCATCGGTTCGCTCTACCAGTACTTCCCCGGCCGCGACGCGCTGGTCGCCGCACTGGTGCGCTCGACCTCGGCGAACCTGCTCGCGGAGCTGGAGGCGGCGGCGCGGTGCAACGACACCGAGCCGGATGCCCGGCTGGAGGCCATGGTGGCCGCCGCGGTGGCGCACCAGCTCGACCGGCCGCGGCTGGCGCGGGTGCTCGACCTCGAGGAGGGACGGCTGCCGCTGGACCGGGAAGCGGCGGCGGGCACGCAGGCGATCCTGGATTGCGTCGCGACCGGAACGAACCTGCCGCCCGACCTGGCGCGCGACTGCCTCGGCATCGCCCGCGGCATGATCGACATGGCCGGCGCCAGCGGAGAAACCGGTCATGCAGCGCTGGCGGCGCGTGTCGGCATGGCGGTCCGGGGCTATCTGCGCGAACGCGGGGCCTGGTCGGGAACCTGACCGGCCGGGGCCCCAACCCTAGTTCGTGGCGACCAGGTCCGGTCCCAGCCGGGCATGGCAGGTGGCGTCGGCGGCGCCGGTGCGGCCGTTGATGCGCACCTCGGCCACGCGTCCCGACTCCTCGTCGCCGTCGATGAAGGCGTGGATGACGCAGTCGTCGTCGACGAACTGCATCACGGCGTGGCGGCCCTCGCGCCAGGCCAGGTCAGCCGCGCCGAGGCGGCGGGTGATCTCGCCCGGGCTGGCACCCAGCAGACTGGCCGGCGCGGGCGGGACGCGGGCGGTATAGCTGCGACCGAAGCCCGGCGGGCCGGACTGTGGCCCGGCCGGCGCGGCGGCAACCGGCGCGGGCGCGGTCGCCGGCTGCCGTGGCTCGACGGCGCAGGCGCCGAGCACAAGCACGGCCAGGACGGCAATGTGGCGCAAGGGCGTGGCTATTCGGCGGCGGAGGCGACGAGCTGGGTCTCGATCGAGGTGATCTCCCCGTCCAGCCGCCCGCCGGCCTCGATCTCGATCTCGGCGTAGGAAATGCGCCCGCTGACCCGGCCGCCCGAACGGATGACCAGCCGGCCACGCACCTGCAGCGTGCCCTCGAAGCGGCCGCGCACATCGGCCTGCTGGACCTCGGCGGTGCCGCCCAGCAGCCCGGTCTCGGCGATCTCGACGGAGCCGCAGTCGGTCAGCGTCACCTCGGCCCGGCCATGCACCACCAGCCGGTCGCAATGGCCGATCTCGCCACGCAGGTTGATCTCCCGGCCCACCATCAGGGTTCGCGGCTCGTTGGCCATGTTGTCCTGCTCCTTCGGCTTGCCCCAGACGGGGGACGCGACATCGCGCGACGGGCGCGACGGCTCGGGACTGAACTGCGGGCGCATGCCTTCCCTCCGCGGCAGGACAAGCTCCGGCGTCTCGGCGCCGCTGTGGCCCGACCCGACCTTCCTGTTTCCGAACATCTCTCAGACCCTCCGCGGCGTGGCCGTGCCCCCCGGCATGCCCCCGATCCGACCGCGTCGATCAAGTTCCTTGTAAATATGCACCATGGCCGCGACGCCGACCACCGGTATGACAAGACTGACAAACGGCAGGGTCAGCCCGAAGGTGATGGCCACGCCGGTCAGCAGGACCAGCGTCGAATTGCGCTTGCGCGCGGCATAGACACCGGCCTCGTCATGGTGGCGGATGGCCACCAGCTCGAAATACTCCCGTCCCAGGAACCAGCCGTTCACCAGGAAATACACCGCGACATAGATTGGCGGGATCCAGATGCTGACGACGTAGAGCGGCAGCAGCAGCAGGTTCACCGCCAGCACCAGCAGGGTGAACGGGATGGACCGCCGGAGCGACGGCCAGAGCTCGGGGTCGCGTCCGGCCGGGTCGGCGGGATAGTGCCGCGCCTCGACGATGCCCGGGATCTCGTCGACGAAGATGCTGACCATGGCCGTGGCGACGACGGGAAACAGCATCCACATCAGCCACAGGCCGGTCAGCACGGCACTGGTCTCGATGAAGCCGACGATCCAGCCCACCAGCCAGGACGGGACCCAGGGAATCTCCCGTTGCGACAGCCAGTCGACCAGCAGGAAGGCGAGGCCACCGGCGATGGCATAGGCCAGCAGCGACAGCGCGACGGCTTTCCACAGCACCCGGCGCAGCCGGCCGTCGGCCATGACCTGGCCCAGGCCCTTCAGCCCGGCCCTGATGACGACACCGATCACGCGGCGGCCTCCACCACCGGGTCGACGGGCCGCCAGCGCTCCCCGCCCATGGCCTGCTCGATGCGGTGCGCGAAGCCCAGCAGCGCCGCCTCGCCGCGCGGCGGACCGACCAGCTGCAGCCCCAGCGGCAGGCCGTCGGGAGTGAAGCCGCAGGGCACCGAGATCGCCGGGCAGGTGGTCAGCGTGATGGCGAAGGTCATGACCAGCCAGCTGATGTAGCTCTCGAAGGGCTGGCCATCGAGTTCCTCGAGATAGCGGGTCTCCGCATCGAAGGGCGGCGTGTTGACCGTCGGCGTCACCACCAGGTCGACGTCGTCGAAGGCGGCGGCGAAGCGGTGGTAGAGGTCGGCGCGCGCGTGCTCGGCCCGGCCGATGTCGTCGGCCGTCAGCGCCAGGCCCTTCTCGATGTTCCAGATCACTTCGGGCTTCAGCTTGTCCCGGTGGGTCTCGAGCTTCGGTGCGTGCAGCGCGGCGAACTGCGCCGCGCGCAATGTCTGGAAGATCGGCTCGGCGTCGGAGAATTCAACCGTCAGCGGCACCACCTCGCAGCCCATGGCGCCGAAGGCCCGCATCGCCGCCTCGGTGCCGCGCCGGACGTCGGGATGGATCGGCGAGATGCCGAGGTCCATGGAAAACGCCACGCGGCGCGGATGATGCGCGTCGGCCAGCGCCTGCTGGAACGAGCGCGCCGGCGCCGGCAGCGAGATCGGGTCGTGGCGGTGCATGCCGGCCATGGCGTCCAGGAACAGCGCCACGTCGGCCACGGTGCGGGCCATCGGCCCCTCGACCGAGTTCGGCGCGAACGGCATGGTGCCCGGCCCGTGGGCGACACGGCCGGGGCTGGGGCGCAGGCCGACGCAGCCGCTGAAGGAGGCGGGAATGCGCAGCGAACCGCCAAGGTCGCTGCCCTGGGCCAGCCAGACCTCGCCGGTGGCCACCGCCACCGCGGAGCCACCCGAGGAACCACCGGGCGTCTTCGCCGTGTTCCACGGGTTGCGCGTGGTGCCGAACACCTCGTTGAAGGTCTGCGCCCCGGCGCCGAATTCCGGCGTGTTGGCCTTGGCCACCACCAGCGCGCCGCGGCTCTCCAGCCGCTCCACCATCAGGTCGGAGCGTTCGGGCACGTTGTCGGCGAAGATCGGCGAGCCCATGGTGGTGCGCACACCGGCAACGGCGGTCAGGTCCTTGATCGCGATCGGCAGGCCGAAGAGATGGCCCGGTTCCGGTTCGTCGGGGACAGTCAGGGCCCTGGCGGCATCCAGCGCGCGCTCGATGCAGAGTGTCGGCAGGGCGTTGACCGCGGGCTCGACCTCGGCGATGCGGGCGGCCGCGGCCTCGACCAGTTCGGCGGGGGTGACATCGCCCTGGCGCAGGCGATGCACCGCCTCTGTGGCAGTCCATTGAATGGCTTCTTTCATGGCGCCGGAGTTTGCGTCAGGCCCCGATACGTGTAAACCGGCGGCCGCGGGCCGACAGGAGGGACAAGATGACCGGGACGACGCGGGATGTGGTGGCGCTGGGCAATGCCATCGTCGATGTGCTGAGCCATGCCGACGAGGCCTTCCTCGAGGCACAGGGACTGGCCAAGGGCGGCATGACGCTGATCGACGAGGACCGCGCGCGCACGCTCTATGCCGCGATGGGTGCCGGTGTCGAGAGCTCCGGCGGCTCGGCCGCGAACACCGTCGTCGGCGTCGCGGCGCTGGGCGGCACCGCCGGCTTCATCGGTCGGGTGCAGGCCGACCAGCTGGGCGAGGTCTTCGCCCATGACATCCGCGCCGTCGGCGTCGACTTCCCCATGCCCCGGCCGAAGCCGGGCAAGGCCACGGCACGCTGCCTGATCAACGTCACCGCCGATGCCCAGCGCACCATGGCGACCTTCCTCGGTGCCGCCTCCGACATCGATCCCGAGGACGTGGACGCGGCGATGGTGGCCGGTGCGAAGGTCACCTATCTCGAGGGCTATCTCTGGGACCAGCCGGCGGCCAAGGACGCGATCCGCAAGGCCGCCGACGTCGCCCGCCAGGCCGGCCGCCAGGTCGCCATGAGCCTGTCGGACGCGTTCTGCGTCGACCGCCACCGCGACGAGTTCCGCGCCCTGGTCGAGGGGCCGCTGGACATCGTCTTCGCCAACGAGGCCGAGATCGTCTCGCTCTGCCAGACCACCGACTTCGACGGTGCGCTGGCGGCGATCCGCGGCAAGGTGCGCCTGGCGGTGCTGACCCGCTCCGAGAAGGGCTGTGTCATCGTCACCCCCGACGCCGTGCACGCGGTTCCGGCCGTTGCCCCGTCGAAGCTGGTGGACACCACCGGCGCGGGCGACCTGTTCGCCGCCGGCTTCCTGTTCGGCCTGACCCAGGGTCGCGACGTGGCCACCTGCGGCCGCATCGGCGCCATCGCCGCGGCCGAGATCATCAGCCACTACGGCGCCCGGCCGGAAGCCGATCTGAAGGCGCTGATCGCCGGGGTCTGAGGCCCGGCCAGATGACGGCGCCGGTCGCCGCCCGCCTCAGTACTGCACCGCGTGGTGGCGGACGAACTGGCGCCAGTCGCCGCGCGGGGACTGGCAGATCTGCGGCTTGTCGCCGGTCGACATGATGGCCAGCGCACCGGCGCGCCAGAGATCCTCGAACAGGGCCGGGTCGGAGGTCACCACCTCGGCCAGCGGCTTGCCCTGGGCCTTGCGCACCTCGGTCCGGGCCACCACCACCATGGTCAGCAGCAGGCCGAGGAAGATGAGCGTGCCGAGCGTCATGGGCTGTCCGGCGAGATAGACCTGGGTCTCGTGCCACTTCAGGGACTCGGCGACCAGGAACCAGACCAGCAGCACGCCGAGTGACACCGGGGCGAAGACATCGCGGATCAGCACGGTGCGCGCGCCGACCAGCCGCACCAGCCCGTCCCGGAAGCGCCTGTCGCGCCTGGCCCGGCGGTAGTGGACGTGCATGCGCATGCCGCCGCCGCGCACGGCATCGCCCAGCGCCTGCAACAGCGGGCGGTCCTCGTCCCTCATCGTTCGCCTGCCTTCCAGCGCGCCATGAAGGTCCGGCCCTCCGGCGCGGGCATGTCGCGCCCGCCGGTCCAGCCGCCGGCCAGCGGCAGGTCGGTGAAGCGCCCGCCGCGCACCGAACCGGCCCGGCCCAGCACCCGCATGGCGATGCCGGTCGCCAGGCGATAGGCGCGCGGGTGTCTCGCGAACCAGGCCCAGGTGCGCAGACCCAGTCGTTCGCGCGGCGGCGCCAGCTTCCGCTCGAAGGCTTCCTCCCGCCAGTGCCGCATGATCTTCGGCAACGGGATGCGCATGGGGCAGACCTGCTCGCAGCGGCCGCAGAAGGTGGAGGCGTTGGGCAGGTGCCGCGCCTCCTCCAGGCCGATGAAATGCGGGTCCAGCGCGGCGCCGATGGGGCCGGGATAGACCCAGCCATAGGCGTGGCCGCCGACCGAGATGTAGACCGGGCAGTGGTTCATGCAGGCGCCGCAGCGGATGCAGCGCAGCAGATCCTGCTTCTCGGTGCCCAGCAGGTCGGAGCGGCCGTTGTCCAGCAGCACGACGTGGAAGCCACCGGGGCCGTCCAGGTCGCCCGCGCGGCGCGGGCCGGTCGAGAGCGTGGTGTAGGAGGACATCTCCTGCCCCGTGGCCGACCGGGCCAGCACGCGCAGGATGGTCGAGACGTCGTCCAGCGTCGGCACCACCTTGTCGATGGCGGAGATGACGACATGCGCCTTCGGCAGCATCTGCGTCAGGTCGCCGTTGCCCTCGTTGGTGACGATGATGGTGGAGCCGGTCTCGGCGATCAGGAAGTTGGCGCCGGTGATGCCGACATCGGCGTCGAAATACTTCTTCCGCAGGATCTCGCGCGCCTCGTTGACCAGCGCCTCGGGCTGGTTCAGCCGCTCGGTCTTGCCGTACTTGCCGTGGTGCGCGTGGAACAGGTCGGCCACCTGGTCCATGGTCTTGTGCACGGCCGGACCGATGATGTGGCTCGGCGGCTCCTCGGCCAGCTGGATGATGTACTCGCCGAGGTCGGTCTCGATCGGCGCGATGCCGTTGGCCTCGAGGAAGGGGTTGAGCGCGATCTCCTCGGCCACCATCGACTTGCCCTTGGTGACCGTTTTCGCGTCGTAGTCTCGGCAGAGCGACAGGATGGTCTGCCGGGCCTCCTCGGCGGTGGCGCAGACATGCACGGTGCCGCCCTGCGCCTCCACCCGCTCGATGAAGCGGGCGAGGTAGTGGTCCAGGTTGGCGAGGATGTGGTTCTTCAGCTCGACGGCTGCATCGCGCAGGGCCTCGAACTCGTCTAGTCCGGCGGCGGCCCGGGCACGCGCGGCGACGAAGCCGGTCTGCAGGTTGCCGAGCGCGCGACGGAGATCGGGGTCGGCGATGGCCGCCCGCGCCGCATCCTTGAAGCGATGGGATTCGGGCTGCATGGCTCAGTCCGCCTCGTGCCGGAGAAGATGCAGGACACCCCCACCCCGTCCCTCCCCCCTCGAGGGGGAGGGGGAAGACGTGCGGTGCCGGCGCGCAGCCCCTCCCCCCTGGAGGGGCAGGGGAATCGCATATGGGTTTCGGTCGTGTATTGCCGATTCAGTTGCACAGGATTCTGAAGGTCTCTCCAAGCATTGATGGAGGTCCGGATGGAGGATGTCGGGTGCTGCTTTTCGGATGTGC
>JAYZWD010000043.1:0-18315 GCA_036154895.1 Pseudomonadota bacterium | reverse complement strand
CCCTTGATCCGGGATGTGTTACCAACAGACATCATGCGTCTTCATTGTCCGGACTTCCATCCGGCCAGACACACGGCACCGCCAGCCGCACATCCCCTTCTCATTCCATATTACCATGTCAAACAGCGGGGCCACTTGCGTGGCCGGCCGGAGGGTCGGTCGGGGCGTACCCCTCGGTCTCTCCGGCGCCGTCGTCAGGGGCGTTGCCCTGCGGCGGAGGCGGCTTATAGGCCCCCTGGCCCGAAGCTGTCAACAACCCGTTTTGCATTTTTTTGACGGCCCGCGTTTTTTCCCCGGCAAAGCCCGGAAACCGGCCTGCCGCGGTGCAGCACCCGCGCTTGACAGTCCGCCGCCGACGCAGCCAAGGTTGCGGAATTCCGGGCGGAATCGGAATCGGGAGGGTTCCCGGCGGTCCGCGCGGACAGGCGCCAGGGCGCGAAGGGTCCGGAACAGGCATGACGACAGATCAGCGGCAGCCGGCGACGCGAGCGCGTCGCCGAACGGTTTTCGGAATCGGGCTCCTCGGATCCGTCGCTGTCGCCGCCCTGCTTCTCGGATACATGTCCGACAGGGACCCCGCGGCCGGGACCGCGCATGCCGCGGTCGAACCGGCGCAACAGCAGTACCTGCTGAAGAGCCATCGCGAGGACCAGGTCGACCGCCTGATCCAGCAGATGGCCGAGACCGATGTCGAGGTGGACGAGGCCCCGGCCCCGCGCGAGATCGATGCGGTGATCCGGCCCGGCGATACCCTGGCCCGGGCGCTGACCGACGCGGGCGTCGACAATGCGTCCGCCCACCTGGCCGTCAGCGCGCTGGGTGACCTGACCGACCTGCGCCGGCTGAAGCCCGGACAGGCGCTGACCATGGTCTTCGATGCCGACGACGACCGCCTGACCGAGATCCGCCTGCGCGAATCGGTGGAGCGCACGGTCGTGGCCCGCCGCGACGCGGGCAGTGACGGCTTCTCGGGCGAGGAGATCCTGGCCGAGCTCGACAAGGGCCTGGTCAAGGCGCGCGGCACCATCGACGATTCGCTGTTCCTGGCCGCGAGCCGGGCCGGCGTCGAGCATGACGTGCTGATGGAGTTCATCCGCATCTTCTCCTACGACGTCGATTTCCAGCGCGAGATCCACCCCGGCGACGGCTTCGACCTGGTCTGGGAGCGGTTCACCGACGAGAACGGCGAGATGGCGCGGACCGGCAACGTGCTGGTCGCCACCCTGACGCTCTCGGGCAAGGCCAGGACCTTCTACCGCTTCCAGCCGAAGGGCGAGGCGCGCGCCGACTACTACGACCGGACCGGCCAGAGCGTGCGCAAGACCCTGATGCGCACGCCCATCGACGGTGCCCGCATCACGTCCGGCTTCGGCAAGCGCCGCCATCCGATCCTGGGCTACACCAAGGTGCACAAGGGCATCGACTTCGGCGCCAGCCCGGGCACGCCGATCAAGGCCGCCGGCGACGGTACCGTCGAGGTGCTCGGCTGGAACGGCGCCTATGGCCGCTATATCCGCATTCGCCACAACGGCAGCTACTCGACCGCCTACGCCCACATGCAGGCCTTCCGGGGCGGCCTCAAGAAGGGCAGCCGCGTCGACCAGGGCCAGGTCATCGGCTATGTCGGCACCTCCGGTCGCTCCACCGGCCCGCACCTGCACTACGAGGTGATGAAGGACGGCAAGCAGGTGAACCCGCTGTCGATCAAGCTGCCGACGGGCATCAAGCTGGAGGGCGCGCAGTTGGCTGCGTTCCGGAGCTTCGTCGCCCGGCAGGACAGCATGATCGCCGCCCTGCCCTGGCAGGACGAGGTGGCCGGGATCGATGCCGAGACCGCCGGCCCCGACGAGGTTGCCCGCGCCGCCGGCGCGCCCGACGACAGCGCACAATAGGCCGCCCGCCGCAACCGCGCTTGCTCCCCCGGCCCCGGCCCGTGTACAGACCGGCGACCAACAGGGGGAGGTATAAATGGCATACGCACCGTTCGACCTGACCGGCAAGGTGGCGCTGATCACCGGCGGCAATGGCGGCATCGGTCTCGGCTTCGGCGAGGCGATCGCCATGGCCGGCGGCGATGTTTGCATCTGGGGCCGCAACGAGGCCAAGAACGCCGAGGCGCTGGAGCGGCTGAAGGCCGTCGGCGCAGGCGGAACGTTCAGCGCCTTCACCTGCAATGTCGCCGACGAGGCCGAGGTCGACCGCCGCTTCGCCGAGACGCTGGAAGTTCACGGCCGCGTCGACGGCTGCTTCGCCAATGCCGGCATGTCGGCCCGCGGCACCGCCTTCACCGAGATGACGCTGGAACAGTGGCGCCAGGTGATGACCGTGAACCTGGAGGGCAGCTTCCTGACCTTCCGCGCCGCCGCCCGCCACATGGTCGAGCGCTCGAGGAACGGCGACCCGTTCGGCCGCCTGGTCGGCACCGCCTCGCTGGCCGCGATCTCCGGCCCGGCCCGCAACGAGCACTACGCGGCCTCCAAGGGCGGCCTGGTCTCCATGATCAACGCGCTGGCCATCGAGTTCGCCCGCCACGGCGTCACCGCGAACTCGATCCTGCCGGGCTGGATCGAGACCGAGATGACCGAGAGCGCCTTCAACGACCCGCGCTTCCACGGCAATGTCATGCCGCGCATGCCCATGCGCCGCTGGGGCCGGCCGGACGACTTCGGCGGCATCGCCGTCTACCTGATGAGCGACGCCTCCGCCTTCCACACCGCCCAGAGCTTCCTGATCGACGGCGGCTACTGGGTGTTCTGAGCGGGATGCGGCACGGCGGGGTTGCCCGTGGCTGCCCTTGAAGTGCCGCATTCCCGGGCCTACCTAGCCGCATCAAACCCGGCCTGACCGGGAAAAATCGCACATCGGCGCGCCTTGTCCCGCTCTCTCCGGCGGGCCGGGCGCGTGCACCGGACAGGGGGACGGCGTTGTGACAAGCTTGCTGGAAGTTCACGGCCTGGTCAGGCGGTTCGGCTCGCTGACCGCGGTGGACGGGATCAGTTTCGCGGTCGGGCGCGGCGAGGTGCTGGGTTTTCTCGGGCCGAACGGCGCGGGCAAGTCCACCACGATGAAGATGATCACCGGCCACCTGCACCCGACCGAGGGCAGGGTGACGGTGGACGGCATCGATGCGCAGGGCGATCCCATCGCCGCCAAGTCGCGCATCGGCTACCTGCCCGAGGGCGCGCCGGCCTGGCAGGACATGACGCCCGCCGGCTTCCTGGACTTCGTGGCCGACATCCGCGGCCTGAAAGGCCCGGACAAGCGCCGGCGCATCGCAGAGATGGTCGAGCGCATCGATCTCGGACGGGTCCTGCACCAGCCCATCGAGACCCTGTCGAAGGGCTTCAAGCGTCGCGTCGGCCTGGCCCAGGCGCTGCTGCACGACCCGTCGATCCTGATCCTGGACGAGCCGACCGACGGACTGGACCCGAACCAGAAGCACCAGGTGCGCGAACTGATCCGCGAGCTGTCGCCCGACAAGGCCATCATCATCTCGACCCACATCCTGGAGGAGGTCACGGCGGTCTGCAGCCGGGCGATGATCATCGCCCGCGGCCGCGTCGCCTTCGACGGCACGCCGGCCGGGCTGATGGCCCGGTCACGCTTCCACAACGCCGTGGTGATGCGCTTCACCGACGGCAGGGCGCCGGACGTCAACGTGGTCCGCGATGACCTGGAAAAGGTGCCCGGCGTGCGCGCCGTCGAGGCCGACGGCGACGGCAGCCTGGTGGTCTTCCCGTGGGAGGGCAAGGCGGTGGCCGAGGGCGTGGGCCAGCTGGCCCGCGCGCGCGGCTGGCCCATCGAGGGCTGGTATGTGGATCCGGGCCGGCTGGACGAGGTGTTCCGCTCCGTCACCGGCGCCGGCCAGGGAGGAGCCTGACCATGCGTGGATTGCTGCCGCTGTTCCGGCGCGAACTCGCCGGCTATTTCGCCACCCCGGTGGCCTGGGTGTTCATCGTCGTCTTCCTGGCGACCACCGCGGCCTTCACCTTCTACCTCGGCAACTTCTTCGTCCGTGACCAGGCCGACCTGCGGTCCTTCTTCACCTTCCATCCCTGGCTGTACCTGTTCCTGATCCCTGCGATCGGCATGCGGCTGTGGTCGGAGGAGCGCAAGAGCGGCACCATCGAGCTGCTGCTGACCCTGCCGATCTCCGTTCCCGCCGCCGTGCTGGGCAAGTTCCTCGCCGCCTGGGCCTTCACGGCCATCGCGCTGGCGCTGACCTTCCCGCTGTGGATCACCGTCGACTGGCTGGGCGATCCCGACCACGGCGTGATCGTGGCCAGCTATGCCGGCAGCCTGCTGATGGCCGGCGGCTACCTGGCCATCACCGCCTGCATCTCGGCCCTGACGCAGAACCAGGTTATTGCCTTCGTGGTCTCGACCGCGACCTGCTTCCTGTTCACGGTCTCCGGCTCGCCGCTGGTGCTGGAGTTCTTCTCCGCCTGGGCGCCGCAGCCGATCCTGGACCAGATCGCCGGCTTCAGCTTCATCACGCACTTCCAGTCGATCATCGAGGGCGTGATCGACCTGCGCGACATCGTCTATTTCGGCTCGCTGATCGCGGTCTGGCTGTTCGCCAACGCCGTGATCATCGAGCACAAGAAGCTCGCGGGCTGAGGGAGGGACGGCATCATGAACCAGCGCTTCCTCAACTGGTCCGGCATCGTGCTGGCGGCGATCCTGTTCCTGGCCGTCAACATCGTGGCGGGCACCACGCTGCGCGGCAGCCGGCTCGACCTGACCGACAGCGGGCTGTTCACCCTGTCCGAGGGCACGCGGAACATCCTGGGCGAATTGCCCGAACCCGTGACCCTGCGCCTCTACTATTCCTCGACGCTCGCCGAGGGCCAGCCGCAGATCCGCAATCACGCCAACCGCGTGCTGGGCATGCTGGAAGAGTTCCAGGCCCTCGCCGGCGGCAATATCCGCCTCGAGGTCATCGACCCGGAGCCGTTTTCGGAGGCCGAGGACCGCGCGGTGGACGCCGGCCTGCGCGGCGTGCCGGTCGGCCAGGGCGGCGAGACCTTCTATTTCGGGCTGGTCGGCGAGAACCTGACCGACGACCGGCAGACCATCGGCTTCTTCACGCCCGAACGCGACCGTTTCCTGGAATACGACCTGACCCGGCTGGTCTGGTCGCTGGCGCATCCCGACAAGCCGAAACTGACCATCATCACCAGCCTGCCGCTGGAGTTCGGCCCCGGCGGCATCCAGGCGGCGATGCGCGGGCAGAGCCAGGCCTATGCCATTCTCGAGCCGCTGCGGCAGAGCTTCGAGGTGACCGTGCCGGTCCAGCAGTGGACCGCCATCGACCCGGACACCGACCTGCTGCTGGTCGCCCATGCGCGACGGCTGACCGAGGCGCAGCTGTTCCAGATCGACCAGTTCATCATGCGCGGCGGCAAGGCGGTGTTCCTCACCGACCCGCTGTCGGAGGCCGCTGCACGCCAGCCCGGCCCGGGCGGCGCACCCAATCCCGGCGACCCGCAGGACAGCCTGCTGCCCCGGCTGTTCGATGCCTGGGGCATCCATGTCGAGGCCGGCAAGGTGGTGGGCGACCGCACCTATGCCACCCGTGTGGGCCTGGGCGGCGGCAACCGGCGCCAGTCGGTCGACTATGTCGCCTGGCTGCGCGCCCACGATGCCGCGCTGAACGCCGCCGATCCGGTGACGGCCGACCTGTCGCTGCCGATGCTGCTGGCTTCCGTCGGTCATGTCACCCGCGACGCCGACAGCCCGCTGACCCTCACCCCGCTGGTCACATCGTCCGCGGATTCGCAGCTGTTCGATGCCGACACGCTGCGATTCCGCCCCGATCCGGAGCAGATGCTGGCAAGCTTCGCGCCCGACGAGGCGACCTACGTCCTGGCGGCGCGCCTGCAGGGCCCGGTCAAGTCCGCCTTCACCGCGGTGCCCGAGGGCGTCGAGGGCGAACTGAAAGCCGCCTCGGACGGCCCGGTGAACCTGATCGTCGTCGCCGATGCCGACCTGATCGACGACGGCTTCTGGGTCAACCGCCAGCAGTTCCTGGGCCAGCAGGTGATCCAGCAGACCTCGTCGAACGCGGCGTTCCTGCTCAATGCGCTGGAGAACCTCTCCGGGTCCAGTGACCTGATCGGCCTGCGCGGCCGCGGCGAGAGCAACAGGCCGTTCACGGTGATCGAGGACCTGCGCCGCGAGGCGGAGCAGCGCTACCTGGCCGAGGAACAGGCGCTGACCGCCAAGCTGTCGGAGACCGAAGCGAAACTCGCCGAACTGCAGAGCAAGGCCGGCGAGGGCGCCGGGCAGCTCCTGTCGGCGGAGGAGACCGAGGCGATCCAGTCGTTCCAGGACGAGGTGCTGGCCACCCGGCGGGAACTGCGCGCCGTGCAGCTTGGCCTACGCAAGGACATCGAACAGCTGGAGTACAACCTGAAACTGCTGAACATCGGCCTGGTGCCGGCGCTGGTCTGCGTGCTGGCCGGTATTCTGGCGCTGTGGCGCAGGGCGCGCCGGCGGCGCAGCCAGAACCTGGGGGAGGCCTGAGCCATGCGACGCACGACATGGATCGCGCTGCTGGTCGTCACCATCATCTTCGTGGTCGCGTCGGTGCTGGTGCTGCGCCAGCAGGCCGACCGCCTGGCCGCGGTCGAGTACGGCGAGGCGCTGTTTCCCGGCCTCGACACCAGGATCAACGACGTGGCCGAGCTGGAGATCACCACCACCAGCGACCACTGGACCCTGACCCGCGATGCCGACGGGACCTGGCGGCACGCGGCGCGCGGCGGCTATCCGGCCGACGTCGACCGCATCAAGCAGGCGGTGGTGGCACTGTCGCGGGCCAGCGTGGTCGAACCCAAGACCTCCGACCCCGCCAAGCACGCCCGGCTGGAACTGGTGCCTCCGACCGGCGACGCGCCAAAGGCCGATGACGCGCCCGACACCGTGGAACTGGTCGCCCGCGATGCCACCGGCAAGGACGTCGCGGCCCTGCTGCTGGGCAAGATCCGGCGCCGGGCCACGGCCAAGGAACCGGCCCATGTCTATGTCCGGCGCGTCGGCGAGGACCAGAGCTGGCTGGCCGAGGCCCGTTTCGACATCCACCACAATCCGGCCGAATGGCTGGACAAGACGCTGTTCAAGGTGACCAAGGACGAGGTCACCGCCATCGAGATCACCCATCCCGGCGGCGAGGTCACGCGCATCGCCGGCACCGGCGGGGTCTTCCATCTCGACGCCGTGCCCGAGGGCCGCGTGGAGCAGGAGTTCCGCCTGACCGCCGCCGGCAGGGCGCTGGAGTTCCTGCGCTT
Source organism: Pseudomonadota bacterium (assembly GCA_036154895.1). GTDB lineage: Bacteria > Pseudomonadota > Alphaproteobacteria > Minwuiales > Minwuiaceae > Minwuia. Next base: position 11,023 of record JAYZWD010000043.1, on the reverse strand, counting down.
CCGTGACGTGAAGCCGGTGGCCGAGGTCGACATGACCGGCGCGACCACCGGCACCTGGCGCACCGCTGATGGCCTGGTGGTCACCGTCCGCGCGAAGCCGGCGGGCTTCAAGTCGGAGGGCGACGACGCGGTCTGGGCCACCTTCGAGCTGTCGGTGGACGAGTCCGCCGCCGGAACGCCGGCGGAGAAGCCGGAGGCCGACAAGGCGGAGGGCGCGGCAAAGGCGGAGGGCGACACGGCCACGGCCGAGACCCCGATGACGGCGCGGCAGCGGATGGAAAAGGCCACTGGCATCGTCACCGGATGGGCCTATCTGTTCCCCAAGTTCAGTGCCGACAACTTCATGCCGTCGCTGGAGACCCTGACCAAGCCCAAGGAGGAGTCCTGAGGCATGACTGCCGAGACCTTTAGCTTCCAGGCCGAGGTTTCACGCCTTCTGCACATCGTCACCCACTCGCTCTACTCGGAGAAGGAGATCTTCCTCAGGGAACTGGTCTCCAACGCCTCCGACGCCTGCGAGAAGCTGCGCTGGCTCGCCATCGCGCAGCCCGACCTGCTGGAGGGCGACAGCGCCTTCGCCATCGAGGTGCGCGCCGACAAGGCGGCCGGCACGCTCACCGTGTCCGACAACGGCGTCGGCATGAGCCGCGAGGACATGATCGCCAACCTGGGCACCATCGCCCGCTCCGGCTCCAGCGCCTTCCTGGAACAGCTCACCGACCGCAAGTCCGGCGACCTGTCGGTCATCGGGCAGTTCGGCGTCGGCTTCTACTCGGCATTCATGGTCGCCGACACGGTGGACGTGACCAGCCGCAAGGCCGGCGAGGCGGAGGCCCATGTCTGGCGCTCCAACGGCAGCGGCGACTTCACCATCGACAGCGCCGAGCGGGCCGGACATGGCACCACCGTGGTGCTGAAGATCGCCGAGGCGCAGAAGGAGTTCCTCGACACCAGCCGCCTGCGGCGGATCATCGAGACCTATTCCGACCACATCGCCTTCCCCATCCGGCTGGTCGATGCCGCCGAGGCGGAGAAGGAGCCGGAAACCGTCAACCGTGCCTCGGCGTTGTGGACCCGCTCGCGCTCCGACATCACCGAGCAGCAGTACGCCGAGTTCTACAAGCATGTGGCGGGCGCGTGGGACGAACCCTGGGCGACGCTGCACGCGCGGGTCGAGGGCAAGGTCGAGTACACGCTGCTGCTCTTCGTGCCGACGGAGAAGCCGTTCGACCTGTTCAATCCCGAGCGGCGCCATCACCTGAAGCTCTACGTGAAGCGCGTCTTCATCACCGACGAGGCCGAGGGCCTGGTGCCGGGCTGGCTGCGCTTCCTGCGCGGTGTCGTCGATTCCGAGGACCTGCCGCTCAACGTCAGTCGCGAGATGCTGCAGAACGAGCCACTGCTGCGCCACATGCGCGGGCAGATCGTCAAGCGGGTGCTGACCGAGCTGGAGAAGAAGGCGACCGACGACGCGGCAGGCTTCGCGACGTTCTGGGAGAACTTCGGCGCTGTCGTGAAGGAAGGCCTCTACGAGGACCACGAGAACGCACCGCGCCTGCTGAAGCTCGCCCGCTTCCGCTCCACCGCCGGCGACGACCTCACGGGGCTGGAGGACTATGTCGGGCGCATGAAACCCGGCCAGGACGCCATCTACTACCTGACGGCCGAGGATGCCGGGACGGCGGCGAAGAGCCCGCACCTGGAAGGCTTCCGCGCCAAGGGGGTCGAGGTCCTGCTGCTCACCGACCCGGTCGACGACTTCTGGCTGTCGGTCCGGTCCGACTTCGACGGCAAGCCGCTCCGCTCCGTCACGCGCGGCGGCGCCGACCTGTCGAAGATCGAGGGCGGCGAGGACACCCCCGCCGACACGCCGCAGGACGGCGACATGGCCGTGCTGGTGGCCGCGATGAAGCAGGCCCTCGACGGGCAGGTGAAGGACGTCCGCCGCTCCGACCGGCTGGCCGAGAGCCCGGTCTGCCTGGTCGCCGACGACAACGACATGGACATGCGGCTGGAACGCATGCTGAAGGCGCACAAGCAGGTGGGCGCGGCCTCGAAGCGGATCCTCGAGATCAACCCGAAGCACCCGCTGATCCGCCGCCTGGTCGAGCGCGTGGCGACGACGAAGGTCGACGAGACCATCGAGGAGGCCGCGCGCCTGCTCTACGACCAGGCCCTGATCGTCGAGGGCGAGACCCCGGCCGATCCCGCGGCGTTCTCCCGCCGCATGGCCGATTTCATGGTGAAGGGCCTCGTCTGATGGCGACGCCGCTCAGATCCCGAGCGTGTTGATGTAGTCCAGGGTCGCGGCATCGAGTTCCGCCCACGCGCCCGAGCCGATGCAGCGGCCCTGGCTCATCACCACCACGTGGTCGGCCTCCCGCGCCACGGCGGGCCGATGGGTGATCGTGACCACGGTCGTGGTGGCCGTGAGCCCGCGCAGGGTGGCCAGGATGCGCGCCTCGCCGGCCGGGTCAAGCGCCGCCGTGGGCTCGTCCAGCACCAGCAGCCGGGGGCTGAGCAGCAGCGAGCGTGCCAGCGCCACGCGCTGGCGTTCGCCGCCGGACAGGCGCGTGCCACGCTCCCCCACCACCGTTTCCAGCCCGTCGGGCAGGTCGTGGACGAAGTCCGCATCGGCACGCTGCAGCGCCAGCCGCATGCGTGCCTCGTCCGCGTCGGGCACCGCCTTGCGCAGGTTCTCGGCGATGCTGTCGTGGAACAGCACCGGATCCTGCGCCATCAGCACCGTGTTCCGCCGCCAGGCCCGCATGGCCGGGGCGTCGAGCCACTGGCCGTCGACCGCGACGCGGCCGCCATCGGGTGCCAGCAGGCCCGTCAGCACCAGGGCCAGCGAGGTCTTGCCCGCGCCCGAGGGGCCGATGATCGCGACCAGCCGGCCGGCGGGAATGTCCAGGCTTGCGCCATCCAGGCCAGCCTTCGTGTCGGACCGCCAGTGCAGCCGCACATCGTCGAGCGTCACCGCGGCGGGATGCGCCGCGGCCGTGACATCCCGCGCGGCGGCCGGCGGCTCCTCGGCCGCTTCGGCAATGGCCAGCAGCTGGCGCAGCGCGGCATGGGCCGGCGTCGCCAGCATCAGGGTACGGCGGGTCTCGAAGGTCCGCCCGAGCAGGGGCAGCACGCGCGCCAGCGCGATGATCACGACGATCGCCTCGGCCAGCGGCACCTCCAGCAGGTTGACCGAGCTCCAGACCACGATGGCCACGGCGATCGCCGACAGCGCCAGCCGGGCGGCGCGCATCAGCGCCATGCCCCGCTCCCACGCCAGCTGCCGCTCCCGGATGTCGGCCACGGCGGCCTCGAAGTGGGCGATGCGCTCGTGCTCGATCCCGAGCGATTTCACGGTCAGGAAGGACACGAGATCCTCGTCGGCCGAGCCCATCATCCGGGCCCCGGCCGGCCCCATTGCGCGGCTCACCTCCAGCGCGTACCGGTCCAGCGGCCGGAGCAGCAGCGCGGTCACGACGGCCAGGGCCAGACCGACCAGGGTCGCCTGCCAGGACAGCGCGATGGAAATGCCGAGCAGGACCGGCACCTGGACCATCGCGCCGGCCATCCGCAGCAGGAACAGCACGCCCTCGCCGGTGCGCGAGACGTCCGCTCCCAGCACATGCAGCAGGTCGGTCCGGCGGTGGCGCATCTGCGCGCGTGCATCCATGCGCAGGATCGCCGCGTGCAGGCGGGTGCGCTGGTGATCGACGAAGCCCTGGCGCAGGCGGGTGAACAGCAGGTTGCGGCGCGTCACCACCGCCGCGGCGAGGATCATGATGATCACGTAGATCGCCAGCGCGCCTTCCAGCGAGACCAGGTCCGGCGCCAGCTCGAACCGTTCCATCCAGCCCATCCCGTCGCCGGCGATGCCGAGCGCCGAGAGCAGCGGCAACAGCAACAGCAGGCCCGCCGCCTCCGCCACCGTCGCCACCATCGTGACCAGACCGACCCAGACCAGCCGCATGCCGGCATAGTCGATGGCATCGCCCAGCAGGTCGCGGATGCGGCCGACCGGCGCCAGGCCGGCGGAGGAACTGTCGGTGGAACCCAGGCTCATGTCTGCCGCCTCGCCTGGCGCAGCGCCCAGAGCGCGGGACGCACCGCCGGCCAGGTCCAGTCGAGCCCGCGCGGCAGGTCCAGCATCAGCAGGTCGTTTTCCGTGGGCAGCAGGAAGGGACGGGACAGGACCGCATGGCGGCGGGCGCGGCCGTCGGTCGAGACCCGCCAGCCCAGTCTCATCTCGCGCAGCACACCGCGCAGGCCCGGGTCCGTCGGGCGGTCGCCGCCTGCACTGAACTGTCGCGCCAGGTCTTCAGCAAGGTCCGTCGCCAGCCGCAGGCAGTCCGGATCGCGACGCATCACGGCCTGGACCGGGCCCGGCAATGGCACACCGTCGATCCAGTGCGCGTGCACCAGCGACACCGCGAGCGCACGCGCCGCGCCCAGTGCCTCCGCACGCTCCACCACCTGGTGCCAGTCCGCGCCGATCCAGTCCGGCCAAGCCAGGGTCTCGCGGATGTCGTTCAGCCATTTCAGGCGATGCCAGCGATGCCGCAGGCCGTGAACGCAGAGATAGATGAAGTGCTCGACCGGTTCGGGAACCGGAATGTCGACGCTGCCGACACGCTCCGTCCGGCCACTGGCGAGCGTCCGGCCGACGTCCAGCGGCGGCAGCCACGGATTGCGGCTCCAGCGCCAGTGCAGTTCCAGCTTGGTCCGGCCAGGCGTGTGGAAGGCGAGGTCGTTCGCCGCATGCAGCAGGCGCCGGACCTGGCGCGACGAGGACACCAGCGCGCCGGCCGGCCCGCTGACGAAACCGGTCGCCGACAGCGCGCGGACGGCGGCGACCATGTCCGCCTCGGCCACCATGATGTCGATGTCGCCCACGTCGCGGCCGGCGACGTCGCCATACATCGCCACCGACAGCGGCAGGCCCTTGATGACGCACCAGGCGCAGCCGGCCGAATCCAGGGCCGCCTTGATCTCCAGCAGGTCCATGACGGCAGCGACGGTGATGTAGGTCGCCCTGTCCCGCATGACCCGGAACGCGGCGGCGGCGTCCCCGGGCAGATCGAGCAGTCCGGTCATGCCCAGCCCGTGGGCCAGCGGCAGGACCACGCGATGATGTTCGGCCGCGGCCAGCACCGCCCTCCAGTCCGTCGCGGCGGGCGGAACCCGCGGGTCCGGCGCGGTCAGGTCCAGCAGCGCGCGGGCCGGGGCCGGCAGATGCGACAGGGCTTCGGGCACGTCCACCCGGTCGCCAACGCTGCCGATCACACGTCCCAAGGTCCGGCCCGCCATTCCTGTCACTGCCTGCCGCCCGTCTAGAACAAGCACGCTCCGGCGTCCACTGGTGCCGTCGCGCGCCGGGGCTTGGCAAGTGCCGGCATCGGGGGCACAACCGCATCGACCGACGCTTGAGGCCACGCGCATGTACATTCCCGAACACTTCAGGATGGCGGACACCGCCGCCTGCCACGACCTGATCGACGCCAACGACTTTGCCCTGATGGTGGGCGTGGACGGTGACGGATCCCCCTTCGCGACCCACCTGCCGGTGATGCTGGAGCGCGACGAGGGTCCGTTCGGCATGCTGCATGCCCACATCGCGCGGGCCAATCCGCACGCCAGGTTGTTCGGCACTGCCGAGACCATGTTCGTCTTCCAGGCCGCGCACGCCTACGTCTCGCCGCGCTGGTATGCCTCCAGCCCGATGGTCCCGACCTGGAACTATACCGCCGTGCATGCCTGGGGCCGGCCGGAGATCGTGGATGATGCCGACGCGGTCTCGGCCTTCATGGCGCGGCTGTCGGCCCGCTACGAGGGCGACGGTCCCTGGCGCTATGGCGACCTGCCCGAGCGGTACCGCGCCGGCATGCAGAAGGGCATCATCGCCTTCCGCATGACGATCACGCGGCTGGAAGGCAAGGCCAAGCTCAGCCAGAACCGCAACGACGCCGATCTCGCCGGCGCGGCGGACGGACTGGAGGCCACGGGAACGCCGGACGGCATCGCGGTGGCGCGGGCGATGCGCGCGACACGCTGAGCGGGCGACCGACGGACATCCCTCTCGTCCCGGACCTGATCCGGGACCCATTCCGGCAGCTTCCGGGCCATGGCCTCCGGGTCAAGCCCGGAGCCAGAGTGGTGGCGTCCGCCGGGCCGCGGGGCATCGGTTGGCGGAGGACCGGCTCAGCCACCACGCAGCGCGTGCGGCTCCGCCAGGTACTCGGCCGACTGCATCTCGTTGAGCCGGCTGGCGGTGCGGTGGAACTCGAAGCTGCCGTCACCCGCCGGATAGAGGTCATCGGGGGCGGCATCGGCGGCGCAGACCAGCTTGGCCCGGTGTTCGTAGAGCGCATCGATCAGCGTGACGAAGCGCTTGGCCTCGTTGCGCTTTTCCTTCGTCAGCCTCGGCACGCCGGCCAGCACAAGGGTGTGGAACTCGGCCGCCAGCGCCAGGTAGTCGGCGGCGCCGAGCGGACGCTCGCAGAGCTCGCGGAACGACATGAAGGCGACTCCCTTGGCCGCGCGGGGCACCACCAGCGTGCGGCCCTGCACGGTCAGCCGCTCCTCCTGCGCCGCCTCGCCCTCGGTCAGGGCGGCGAAGTCCTTCTCCAGCGCGGCGTCGGCCGCCGGCCCGAGCGGCGTGACATAGACCGGCATCTGGCTGAGACGCTGCATGCGGTAGTCGGTCGGGCTGTCGAGGTGCAGCACGTCCAGCTTCTGCTTCAGCAGGGCGATGAACGGCAGGAAGAGCTGGCGGTTCAGCCCGTCCTTGTAGAGGTCGTCGGGCGCGCGGTTCGACGTCGCCACCACCACCACGCCCCGCTCGAACAGCGCCGTGAACAGGCGTCCCAGGATCATGGCGTCGGCGACGTCGGTGACCTGGAACTCGTCGAAGCAGAGCAGCAGCGCCCGCTCGGTCACGCGGTCGGCGACCACCGGGATCGGGTCGTCGCCCTGGCGCTGGGATGCCGGGGTCTGGCGGAACTCGTGGGTCATGGCATGCACTTCCAGCATGAACTGGTGGAAGTGGATGCGGCGCTTGCGCGGCACGGGCGCGCCGTCGAAGAACAGGTCCATCAGCATGGACTTGCCGCGCCCGACCCCGCCATAGACGTAGAGGCCCGACGGCGGCTCCGCCATCTTGCGGCGGGCGCCGATCTGGAAGATCCGGCGCAGGCCGCGCTCGGCGCCCGGATCGTAGCTCTTCAGCGAGTGATGCAGGAACTGCAGCTTCTCGACGGCCAGTTCCTGGGCCGGGTCCTGGCGGATGGACCCGTCCCGGACCAGCCGGCGATAGGCGTGGATCGGTTCCTCGCTCAAGGTCTCAGCCCCGGCGCGGCACGATGGCGTAGACCAGCGTGGCCTCGGCCGCCGGCTTATCGCGCTGGCCGTCGGCATACATCAGGCAGTTGCCGAACATCATGGTCCGGCCCTCCTTCACCACCCGCGCCTCGCAGATGAAATCGGTATTGGCGACGCCGCGCATGAAGCTGGTGGACTGCTGCACGGTCACGGTGTCGGCGTCGAACTCCAGCGCCGAGCGCACCGCGAAGACCATGGCCGTATCGGCGATGGCCATCATGGCCTGGCCGGACAGGATTCCGCCCGAACGGTTCAGTCGGGTATTGGCCGGCACCCGGCAGCGGGCAAAGCCGCGCCCGACCTCCTCGATCTCCAGCCCCAGATCCTTGACCCACGGTGCGAAGTTGGCCGCGAACATCGCCCGCGCCTCCTCCACGCTGATCATCGCCTCGGCCATCCCGTCCCCCACGCCATGCTGTTGCGACTGTTGCGTCCGGTTCTAGAGCAGATTCCGCCGTCACGGAATTCCGGGCATTCGCGCATGTGACGCCTGTGGCGCCCAGCGATCCAGGAACGCGGCCACGTCATCGAAGGCGACGCGGCGTTCCGCCAGCGCGCGGCTGTCCTCGTCCGGCGCACCCTCGCGGTCGAAGAAAGCCAGCACCAGCAGGTCGGACGCGGTCCCGCCATCCAGGCCCAGCGGAAAGAAGGTCGAGACCGACATGCGCGGATAGCCGCGACCGTCGACATAGGTGTTGCAGGCGCCGACCGGACGACCGCCATCCACGGCGGCACGCATGCGCGAGAAGATGAAGCCGTCGCGCAGGCCCGGCTCCTCGGTGCCGCCGCCGGCCAGCGAGCCGGGCTTCACGCGCGGCACCGCCTCGCGGAAGCGCTCGCCCACCAGGTCGTAGCGGAAGTCCGGCCCCGCCAGCACGTGCAGCAGGGCGACATCGGGCAACAATGGCGCCCCCAGCGCCAGCGGGTCGATGCCATGGCGCGGCTTCGGTGCCGGCAGGTCATGCCAGTGCGCCAGCGCGATCCGGCAGGCCTCGGCATGCAACCGGATACTGGACAGGAACGGTCGAACCTCGATCTCGTCGGTACTCATGCTGCTCCCGCGCGGTTACTCGAACCCGGGCGGGACGCGCACCCCGCCGAACGCCCGCTCCAGCAGTCCGGCGAAGCGGATTGTGGTCAGGTCGCCCAGGCAGGGGCCGACGATCTGCACGCCGACCGGCAGGCCCGACTTCGCGCCGGGACCGAGCGGCGCCACGGTGCCGGGCAGGTAGGCGATGCCGGAAATGCCCGCCCAGAACAGCTGGTCGTTGTAGCCCTCCTGCCGGCCGTTCACGGTGATGGTGCGGAACTCCCGCGCCACGCCCTCGTCCTGCGGGAAGGCGGTCACGGCGGCGGTCGGGCAGAGGAAGATGTCGTAGTCGCGGAAGAACGCGTTCCAGCGGTCGCGATAGCCGTAGCGGCGCCGGTCGGCGGCCGACCAGTCGTAGTAGCTCTGGGTCGCCGCGCGGATGTTCATGGCGTTGTAGCTGGTATCACCCGGCGGCAGGTCCGCCTCGCGGCGCGCGAAATCGTCGAAGGCCGCGCGTGGCAGGCGGCTGTGGGTGACCACCCGGAACAGGTTGAAATAGTCGAGGTGATACTGGTGCCAGTCGCAGTCGAACGGAGCCCGCTCGTCGACGGTGACGCCCATGCCGCGCAGGTTGTCGGCCAGTTCGCGCAGCTTGTCCTGCACCTCGGTGTCGACCGCGCAGACATCGGATTCGACCATCAGCGCCACCCGGAAGTCGGCCAGGTCGTCCTTGTCGGGCCGCGGCAGTTCCAGCGACCAGCCCTGGCCATAGACCGGGTCGGGGCCGGCGACGGCCAGCAGCGCCGCCGCGAGATCACGGGCCGAACGGGCCAGCGGACCGCAGACCGAGATATCGCCCGGCGCCATCGACGGCGCCTTCCAGTGGCCGCGCTTCGGCACCACCTCGTAGGTCGGCTTGTGCCCGAAGACACCGCAGAAATGGGCGGGGTTGCGGATCGAGGCGCCGATGTCGGAGCCGAACTCCAGGCCGGTGAGGCCCGCCGCCAGCGCCGCCGCCGAACCGCCCGACGAGCCGCCGGGCGTCCGCGCCGGATCCCAGGGATTGCCGGTGGTGCCGTAGACCGCGTTGTAGGACTGCCAGTCGGTCAGGTTCAGCGGCACGTTGGTCTTGCCGAAGACATTGGCCCCGGCGCGCTTGATGCGCTCGACCACCACGGCATCGGCGGTGGCGATGTTGTCGTTGTACGCAGGATCGCCCCATGTCGTCTTCAGGCCGGTGAGGTCGTAGCTCTCCTTCACCGTGACCGGCACGCCGTGGAAGGCGCCGAGGCGGTAGCCGCGCCGCAGCAGGCTGTCCAGGCCGTCCGCCGCCTCCCGCGCGCCGGCCGCGTCCAGCGCGATGACCGCGTTGATCGCCGGGTTCAGCCGCGCGATGCGGTCGAGATAGAGCTCCAGCATCTCGCGCGCCGTGGTCTCGCCCCGGGCGATGGCGCCGGCAATGCCAAGTGCGTCGTTCCAGTGCAACGGTGTCTTCGCCATGCTCTTGCCCCCTCCCGCGCGCGGCCCCGCGGACCGCGAATCCGGCCTTCCCGGACACTAGCGCACCCCGCCGGCCGGTCCACGCATTCGAGCGGAAAATGGCTGCATTGCAATTGACTTTGGGGTAGCCCGCGCCATTCATGCTATTGTCCGTGTCAGTTACGGACTTACGTGCTCATGCGGATGGGAGGAAGACGATGGCGTCTGGAATTCGCGACAAGGTGGCCATTCTCGGGATGGGGTGTTCCAAGTTCGGTGAACGGTGGGACTGCGAAGCCGAGGACCTGATGGTCGAGGCCTATGAAGAGTGCCTCAAGGACGCCGGGATCGAGACCACCCAGATCGATGCCGCCTGGTTCTCGACCGCCATCGAGGAAGTGCATGTCGGCAAGTCGGCGATCCCGCTGTCGACCGCGCTGCGCCTGCCCTACATCCCGGTCACCCGCGTCGAGAACATGTGCGCGTCGGGCACCGAGGCCTTCCGTGGCGCGGTCTATGCCGTCGCCTCCGGCGCCGCGGAGATCGCGCTGGCCGTCGGCGTCGAGAAGCTGAAGGACACCGGTTATGGCGGCCTGCCGCAGCGTGGCCGTGGCCCGCTGAACGACATGGTTGGCCCGAACAGCTCCGCGCCGGGCAACTTCGCCCAGCTCGCCACCGCCTACCGCAACAAGCACGGCGTGAGCGCCAATGACCTGAAGCGCGCGATCGGCCAGGTCTCGGTCAAGAGCCACGCCAACGGCGCCAAGAACCCGAAGGCCCACCTGCAGAAAGCCGTGTCCATGGACACCGTGCTGAATGCGCCGATGATCGCCGAGCCGCTCGGCCTGTTCGACTGCTGCGGCGTGTCGGACGGCTCCGCCGCCGCCATCGTGACCACCCCGGAAATCGCCCGCAGGCTGGGCAAGAAGGACCTGGTCACTGTCAAGGCGCTGCAGCTCGCGGTGTCGAACGGCACCGAGGCCGGCCATGCCTCCTGGGACGGGTCCTACTTCATGACCACGCGGAAGGCTGCCGAGCGTGCCTACAAGGAAGCCGGCATCACCAACCCGCGCGAGCAGGTCTCGATGTTCGAGTGCCATGACTGCTTCTCGATCACCGAGCTGGTCACGGCGG
>JAYZWD010000042.1:0-77368 GCA_036154895.1 Pseudomonadota bacterium | reverse complement strand
ATACTGTGGTTGGGGGGCCGGGTGGGGGAGCGGGCCGGTGATGCAGGGCGCTGCTACGCCTTCTCCACCGCCACGGCCGTATCGTGGAACAGGCCACCGCCGACCGGGGCGCCGGGTTCCGAGCTGGTCAGCACGTTGATGCCGATGCCGTCGACGAAGGCGGCGTTGGGCCAGACCGATTCCACGATCACCACGCCGGGACGCAGGCCGGCGAAGAGCTGCACGTGCAGCCGCGTGGCGCCGCGGTCGTTCTTCAGCCGCACCAGGTCGCCCTCGGCGACGCCCAGGCGCGCCGCGTCGTCGGGGTTCAGCTTCACCGTCGGCCGCCGCTCCTTCGACTTCGACGTCGGGGTCTCGGTGAACGACGAGTTCAGGAAGTTCCGGGCCGGGCTGGTGGCGAGACGGAAGGGATGCTTCTCCGATGCCTTCTCCTCGCGGCCCCAGTGGTCGGGGAACTCCGGCATCGCCTCCACCGCGCCGGCGGGGCCGAAGCCGGCCGGCTTCGCGCCACCCCAGTCGGGGCGGAAGCGGAACTTGCCGTCCGGCCAGCCGAAGCCCTTGAGGAAGTGCGCGGACTCGAACTCCGGCTGCACGTCGATCCAGCGCTTCTCTCGCAATTCCTCCAGGTTCGGCCAGCCGGACGCGGTCAGGGTCCAGTCGATGATCTCCTCGACCGTCATGTCGAAGCCGCGATGCTCGGCGCCGAGGCGCTTCGCCAGCGCGCAGATCACCTCGTGGTTGGACCGGCAGCCCTCGGGCGCATCGACCAGCTTCGGCCCGAGCAGGATGTGCTGGTGCCCGCCGCCCTGGTAGAGGTCGGTGTGCTCCAGAAACATGGTCGCCGGCAGCACCACGTCGGCAAACCGCGCGGTCTCGGTCAGGAACTGCTCGTGCACGCAGGTGAACAGGTCCTCGCGGGCGAGGCCGCGATGCACCTTGGCGCTTTCCGGCGCGACCATGGCCGGGTTGGTGTTCTGGAACAGCATCGCCCGGACCGCCGGTCCGCCGCGCAGCGCATCCGCCTCGCCGCAGAGCACCGGGCCGATGCGGGACTGGTCGAGGATGCGGACCGAGCGGTCCAGCATGTCGGTGCCCTCGATCAGCGAGCGGTTCCAGCCATAGATTGCGCCGTTGTTGTGGAAGGCGCCGCCGCCCTCGTACTGCCAGCTGCCCGTGACGGCTGCGATCGACAGCGCGGCATGCATGTTCACGGCGCCGTTGCGGTTGCGGGTAAAGCCGTAGCCCAGGCGGATGAAGGTCTTCTTCGTCTTGCCGACCAGCCGGGCGAAGTCCTCGATCTCCGCGACCGACAGTCCGGTGATACCGGCGGCCCATTCCGGCGTGCGGGTCGCCAGGTGCGCCTCCAGCCCGGCCGGATCGTCGGTATAGCGGGCGAGGTAGTCGCGGTCGGCCAGGTTGTCGCGGAAGAGGATGTGCATGACCGCGCAGGCCAGCGCGCCGTCCGTGCCGGGCCGCAGCACCAGGCCCATGTCGGCCTGGTCCATGGTCGCGGTGCGGTAGACGTCGATGACCACGATCTTCGCGCCGCGCCGTTTCGCCTTCATGGCATGGGTCATGACGTTGACCTGGGTGTGCACGGCGTTGGTGCCCCAGATCACCACGCAGTCGGACACGGCCATCTCGCGCGGGTCGGCACCGGCCAGCTTGCCGGTGCCGGCGATGTAGCCGTTCCAGGCCAGGGTGGTGCAGAAGGTGCCGTGCATGCGGCTGTATCGGCGGGCATTGCGCAGCCGCTCGATGCCGTCGCGCATCACCAGCCCCATGGTGCCGGCATAGAAGTACGGCCAGATTGCCTCCGCGCCGTGTGCGCGCTCGACTTTCAGGAACGCCTCGGCTGTCATGTCCAGGGCCTCGTCCCAGGTCGCCTCGCGGAACTGGCCGGAGCCCTTCGGACCCGTGCGGACCAGCGGCTTCGTCAGGCGGTCGGGATGGTGGATACGCTCGGCATAGCGCGCGACCTTCGCGCAGATCACGCCGTCGGTGTAGCTGTTGTCCTTCGCCCCCCGCAGGCGTCCGACGCGGTCGCGGCCCAGCACCTCCACCTCCAGCGCGCAGGTCGACGGACAGTCGTGCGGGCAGGCGGAAAAGCCGGTGGTGGCGAGCGGCGCGTTCATGGGCGGTCCTCCCTCGGATGCGGACCCGAGGATAACGCGACTGTCACGGGTGGGAAGGGGCTGGCTCAGCCGCCGCCGAAGCGCAGCCGCGTCGCGGTGCGGGGCGCGGCCTGCGGTTCCACCGCACAGTCGCCGGCCGGTTCGCCGGCCCGCCGTGCCTCGGTCGCCGCGCCGCCAATGCGGCCCTGCCAGTCACCGATGCGGAAACCGAAGCTGCCGTCGCCTTCCGCCTTTGCTGCCACCGGAACCCCGGCCGGGGCATCGCCGGTGGTGACCAGCACCAGCATGTCGAGGCCCTTCGCCGGGGCCTTCACGGTGAAGGTGCCATGATACTGCTGTGGCACCGGTCCGCCGGTCAGTCGGGTGTCGGGCGGCACGTCGAAGCGGTCGGTGGCGGCGAAATCCAGCGCCGGCCCGGCCAGCACGCGCAGGGTGGCCGACGCGGGGCCGTTCTCGACACTGATCGTCCCGCCCGGACCCTGAAGGAACGGAACGGCCGCATGGATGTTCCATTCCCAGCGCTTCGCGCTGTCCGCACGCATCCGGTCATGAACCAGCAGGTGACCGTCGGGCAGCCAGAGGATCGAGCGCCGGGCGACGGTGATGTCGCCGCCATAGGCCGCCGCCGCCTCGCCGGTCATCGCCACGGCGCCGGCGCAGCGCCAGTACTCGGTCAGGCGCCCGTAGGCGGCAGGATCGTCGATCGGCTGGCCCTTGCCGCCGTCATGGGTGATGGCGTTGTGCGCGCGGGTGCGCCGGGTCCAGCCCTCGTGGTGCGGCGAGCGGTAGCCGTCGTAGTAGCCGCTGTCGATCAGCAGCGGCCGGCCATGGCCCATGACCATGAAGGAGTTCTGGTCGGCATGGCTGTGGCTGAAGGAACCGAAGGGGCTGGACTTGAAGAACACCGACCAGCGCGCCGGATCGCCGACGTCGCTGTGAATGGCACCCCAGCCGATGTCGGGGAAGATCGCGGCTTCCGGCAGCACCTCGGGACCGGTGGGCGCCTCGGCCTGCGCGGTGCCGAACAGGCGGGGCCAGAGCAGGGCGTTGTGCAGGCCCTCCGCGCCGGTCTCGTCGTCGCCGTCGGGTCTGCCCTCAGCACCCGTCCCGGCGCGCCGCAGCCAGTTCTCCCAGCCGGTGAACTGCCGCCCCGCCACCGGCCCCGCGCCGCGCTCGTCATAGACGCGCGCGATCTCGGCCCAGAGCGCGGGACGGAGCTTCTCGCCGCCGTCGCCGAAGCCGGCATGGGCCACACCCGGCGGCACGAACCAGGCGAGGAAGTGGATGAAGTTGCGGACCCACGGCGCCTCGAAATAGGGAAAGCCGATGGCGTTGTGGATGATGTCCCAGCTGTCGATGTGATTCACGAACTCCCAGACACCGTAGTTGATGCCGTTGGAATAGCCGCCGTCCTCCCCGCCCCATGGTGTCACGATGGTGGCGATCAGCGGGTAGATCTCGCGGAACCACAGCGAGGCGCGGTCGGACTCCCCGGCCATCAGCGTCGCGATGGCGAGGATATGGGTGGCGATCTGGAAGCCGTGCGAGGACAGCGCGAACTGCCCGAGATTGCCGCGCTCGTTCAGGATGAAGAAGTCGAAGGCGGCCTGGGTGCGATCCTCGATGTGGCGCTGCACCGCCACCTTCCGCGGACCTTCGAGGTCGCGGTAGACGATGTCGAAGGCGCGGGCCATGTCGCGGGCGATGCGGATGTTCAGCAGGTCGTCGCCGGCATGGCCGGAGCGGCCGAAGGCGTCGACGGCGATCAGGCGGTCGAGGAAGCGCAGCGCGCGTTCACGGGCCTCCTTGCCCTGCGGGTGGTTGCGGAACAGCACGGCGATGGCCAGCGAGTCGTTCAGCCGCCGTGTCACCTGGCGCAGTTCGGCGCGCAGCTTGCGGCTCTGCACCAGCCCCGGCGCATCGATGCGGCCCGACGGTTCCTCGGCGATGGGCGCGATGCGGCCGTCATCGGCCAGCCAGCGTGCATGGATCACCCCGGCCACGGGGGCGATGCCCGGTGGCAGTTCGCCCCGGTTGTTGGCCGCCGGCCGCGCGGTGGCGGGCAGGGCGCGGGGCCGGGCGCGTTGCTCCGCCGCCTCGAATGCGGTCCAGATGTCGGCCAGCCTGCGTGTCACGCCGTCCCCGGCGAGGCGGAAGGCGCGGGGTTGCGACCAGCCGCCCGACGGGTCGCGGGTGGTGGCCTGGCCACCCTGGTCGAGCTGGCGCACCTGCCAGGTGTAGTCGCCGGGGGGTAGCGCGACATTGGGGCGGAAGATGTTCCGCGTCAGGAAGAAGCGCTGCACCTCGCGGCCGTCGCGGTCGATGCGCAGTTCGAAGGAATAGGCGGTGCGGCTGGCGCGCCAGCCAAAGGCCGGCGGGTTCTCCAGCAGGATCGCCTGGTCCTCGGGAAAGGCGCGCATCTCCTTGCGCGAGGTCGTGGTGATCCAGTCGTCCAGTGCGCGCGGCTGGCGCGGCGGGCTCTGGTGCGGGTCGAAGCCGGTCGCGCCGGAGGGTGTCGCGGTCGCCGCCGCCAGCAGGACCATGGCGACCATGGCCGGCCGGAACAGCCAGCGCGATCGCCGGTGACGGATCATCCGCCCGTGTCCCGGCCCTGGGTCTCGACCGCCATCACCAGGGCGGCAACCACTTGGCGCGCGAACTTGGTGCCGGCGTCCTTCCACAGCAGTTCCAGCGCCTCCAGGCTGGTCCGCGCGGCGCGGTGCGCCCGGTCGCTGGTCAGCGCGACATAGGCATTGGCGATGGCGACCACCTGCGCGGTCGGCAGGATGGCGTCGCCTGCCAGCCCCTTCGGCTGGCCGCTGCCGTCGTGGTTCTCCTGCAACTGGCGCAGGGTCTCCACCACCGGCCCCTCGAACGGTATGCCGGAGACCAGGTCGGCGGAGCGCTGGATCGAGCCGCGCACCTGCTCCAGTTCCTCCAGGGTCAGCCCGGTGGACTTGGTCAGGATCGAAGGGTCGATGGTGATCTTGCCGAGGTTCATCAGCCGCGCCGCCGTCGTCGCGGCCTCCACCTGCACGCGGTCCAGGCCAAGCTGGCGGGCCACCTGTTCGGACAGGCGCGCCACGCGCTCCGAGTGGTGCGCGGCATAGGCGTCGCGGTTGTCGATGACACTGACCAGCACGCCGACCAGGGCGTCGAGCTGCTTCGCGCGCCGTTCCCGCTCGGTGACGATCTCGGTCAGGTCCTGGCTGACCGTCAGCACGGCACCCGCGCCGAGCGGGATGTGGTCGCGGCGCAGCACCTTGCGGCTCGCGTCGCTGCCGGTGTCGTCGATCTCCTGCACCGCCTTGCCGGTCTCTCGGACGCGGCGGTTGGCATCGACCAGCGGCCGGGCGAGGCCGGGGCCGAACAGCCCGTCCAGCGACTTGCCCAGTGCGTCGTCGGGTTCGATGCCGATGGCGGCGAAGATCTCGCGATTGCCGAAGGTCACCCGGTCGCCCCGGTCGACCGCGACGATCGCGCCCGGCACCGCGTCGGCGACATTCGTCAGCAGGGCGCCAAGACGGCGGGATTCCGACAGGGCGGCCTGCAGGTCCTGCGCGGCGCCGGCCAGCTTGTCGCTTACCGCCTTGCGCCAGACCGCGACGATGGCGGCGGCGACCAGCAGGACGCCCAGCAGCAACACCACCTGCAGGATGCGGATGCGGGACTCGCCCTCCGCCAGGGCCGCGGTGCGGCCGATCTGGCGCACCAGGGTCCAGTTCGTGCCCTCGACGGAGCGGCTGACGGCGAGTACAGGCCGGCCGGCGGCATCGACCAGGCCGTCGGTCGCTGCCGCGCCGGTTGCCAGGGCCACCGCGGCATTGCGGACCTGGGTCGCCGGATACTGCCGTTCCAGCGGCGAAGTGCCGTCGCGCAAGGGGCTGAGCACCCGGACGGAATCGCCGGCACGGTCGACCAGGTAGGTCTCGGCCGATGGCGCGACGTCGCCGGGCTGGTGCAGCAGGTCAAAGAACCCGGGGTCCAGCGGCCTGAGGCCCAGCAGGTGGCCGATGGGGCGGGCGTCGACGGCCTCCGGTGCCAGCACCGGCGCCAGCAGCGCGATCATCGGCCTGCCGTCGGCGGCAGCGAACACGGGCGACAGGGCGATGCGCCCGGGCCGCGCGTCGGCCAGCAACGGCCGGACCAGGTCCTCGGACGGGAAGGGCATGGCGGTGCCAAGCGCGACTGGGCGTCCCTCCGCGTCGAGCACGGCAAGCCCGCCGGACACGGAACCGGTCCGCCCGCTGTTCTGCGACAGTGCGCTGGTGGCGCCGGCATAGCCGCCGCGTTCGGCCTCGTCGTCCAGGACGCGCTCGACATAGCGCCGGCGCTCTTCCAGTGCCTCGCGCGGCAGGTCGGGATCGGCTAGGTCGACCAGCAGGTACTGCATGGTCCGGTTGCCGGCCAGGCGCGCGAGCTCGGTGCGGCGTTCGCCGAGCCAGCCGCCGATGGCGGCGGCGCGGCTGTCGGCGACCAGGCCGAGGCTCGTCTCCCAGTCGCTGCGCAGGCGTTCCCGCTCGTTCCCGGCGTGCACGATGATGGCGAGCACGGCGAGCGCCGTGGCGCCCACCAGCATGCCGAAGGCCCAGAAGGCACGACGGCGCATGCGGCGCCGGCCCTCGCCCAGCACCGGGTCGACGGCCTGAACCGGATCCCCCGACTGTGTCATCGACCCGTCCTCGTTCCTTCCTGCCGGTCCCGGTTCAGGCAATGCCGGGGCCGCTTCGCGGTCAACACCCTGACGCGGGATGGTTGACAGAGACTTATCGGCACAGCCGGTGCGAACCGATTGCCCGACGGCCCCGGTTGTCTAGTATTGCACGGGGGTCGTAGCGAGGAGAGTCTCGTGCGCGTGAAGGGATATTCCGCGACGGCAGCGAATGTGCGTGCCGCAGGCGAACGCGCGCGTCCGCTTGCCGCCGCTGCCGGACAGTCGTCGCTGCAGATGACGTTCCCGACCGACCGCGTCGAGCAGGGCGACCTGTTCGGCATTCCGGAAGCCGAGCGGACCGACAGCGTCCGGAAGGCCATCGCGGACCTGTTGCAGGAAGTCACCGACCTGCAGGCCAGGCTGGAACGGGCGGAACGGCGCATCGCCGAACTGGAGGAGGAGGCGGACCGCGATCCGCTGCTGCCGATCGCCAACCGCCGTGCCTTCGTCCGCGAACTCGCGCGGGCTCGCGCATTTCAGGAACGCCACGGCGTGCCGTCCTGCCTGGTCTATCTCGACATCAACGGCATGAAGCGGATCAACGACGAGCACGGTCACGTCGCCGGGGACAAGGCGCTGCGGCTGGTCGCGGACGTGCTGATCGAGAATACCCGCTTCACCGACACGGTCGGCCGGCTGGGCGGCGACGAGTTCGGCGTGATCCTGAGCCACACCGACCCGGATGCCGGGGCCGAGAAGGCGCGCGCGCTGGTCGAGGCCATTGCCGCGCGACCGCTGGAACTGGACGGCGCCACCCTTTCGATCAGCATGGCGCACGGCGTCGCGGCCATCGAGGGCGGTGACGACGAATCCCTCGAGGCCGCCGACAGGGCGATGTACCGGCGCAAGCTGGAGATGACCGGCACCCCTCCGCGCTAGCTGCTCCAGACCGGCGTCCGCTTCTGCAGGAACGCCGCCAGGCCCTCGCGCCCGTCCGGTGTCTCGGTCAGCGCCACCATCATCTCGACCAGGTCGGCCACCGCGTTGCGATAGCCGGTATCGTTGGTGCGCATGAAGGCGCGCCGGCCGGTGCGCATCGCCAGCGGTGACTTGGCGGCGAAGACCCGTCCGATGGCGAGCGCTTTCTCCTGCACCTGGTCGTCGGGGACGACGTGGTTGATCAGGCCCAGCTCCAGCGCCGTCGCCGGGCTGAACGCCTCGCCGGTGAACAGCAGCTCGAAGGCGCGGACCCGGCCGATCTGCTGCGGCAGATGGGCGAAGTGGATCGCCGGCAGCAGGCCGACATTGATCTCCGGGTAGCCGAGGTCGGCGCCTTCGCCCGCCACGATCATGTCGCAGGTGATCGACAGCGTCATGCCCGCCCCGCGCGCCGCGCCGGAGACGGCGGCGATGCTGGGCTTGGACAGGTTGTGCTGGATGTCGAGGGTGTCGAGGTAGAAGCGCTCCAGGAACCGGCGCAGGCGCTGGGCGTCGCCCTCCAGCACCATCGACAGGTCCATGCCGCCGGAGAAGATGCCCGGCACGTCGCTCGCCAGCACGATGGCGCCGACACCGCAGTCGGCATCGGCCGCGCGCATGGCATCGTGGATGGCGTCGATCATGGCGAAATCGACCGCATTGACCGGCGGGCGGTGCATGGTGATCACCGCCACCCGGTCGCGGATGGCGACGGATACGCGGTCCGTTCCGCTCATGCGCCGTCCCCGCCGCCCGACAGCATCTTCGGCGCCGCATAGCGGTGGAAGCCCTGGTACGGCCTTGCCCGGTCGTGATCGGGCACGGTCCAGTCCTGGCGGATCGACAGGCTGGCACCGGTGACGAACCAGTTGGCCCCGGTGACGTAGGACGCGCCCTCCGACAGCAGGAAGCAGACGACCGACGAGATCTCCGATTCGGTGCCCATGCGCTTGAACGGCATGCGGCGGATGCTCTGGCGGTACTTCTCCTGCATCTCCGGCGTATAGGTGTCCATGCCGGAGGACGCGATATAGCCCGGCGTCACGCAGTTGACGCGCACGCCCGAGGCCGCCCACTCCACGGCCAGCGTCTCGGCGACGCTCATCATGCCCGCGCGTGCACCGGCCGAATGGACCATCGCCGGCATGCCCGAGGTCGGGTCGGCGACGATGTTGACGATGGCCCCGCCATGGTCGCGCATCCACTGGGTGTAGCATTCACGCGCCGCGACGAAGCCCGAGACCAGGTTGTTGCGGATGACGGTCTCGAAGCCCTTCTGGCTCATGGCCTCGGCCGGCGAGGTGAACTGGCCGCCGGCATTGTTGACCAGGCCGTCGACCCGGCCGGCCCGCGCGATCACGTCGGCGACCATGGCCTGCACGCCCGCCTCGTCGCGCAGGTCGCAGGCATGGCTGAGGGCCTTGCCGCCGTCCTCCTCGATCTCCGCCTGCACGGCCTGCAGCCGTTCGATGCGGCGTCCCACCAGCGCCACCGTCGCCCCCAGCGACGCCAGCTCGTGGGCGATGCAGCGGCCGATTCCCGAACCACCGCCGGTCACGATCACCACCTGGCCCGCGAACAATCCGGGCCGCAATACCGAGCGATATGCCATGCCGTCCTCCCCTTGCATGCGCCGCCATCTCGTCCGATCCCCGAACGATTGTCCAGTCCGGGGCGCGGCAGGCGCGCCACGGTTGCGCGGCGTCGGTCACAAATTGCCAACGCTTTTCTTGCAGTCTCGATGAAAACGCAGCACATCTGGTGCAGGTGGTGGTCGAAAGGTGCGTGCGATGGGATGGCAGGCGACTTTGAAGAGGACGGTATCCGCGGCGGTGATCGCGGTGGCCGTCTGCGGCATTTCGCAAGCCTCGGCCGACCAGGCCGATGCGCCCAGGGACCCCTGGGAACAGACCAACCGCGAGTTGTTCGATTTCAACATCGGCCTGGACCGGGCGGTGATGCGCCCGGTCTCCCGGGGCTATCGATCGGTGGTGCCGGACCCGCTGCGCAACGGCGTCTCCAGCGCGCTGGAGAACCTCACCGAGCCGCAGACGTTGATCAACAACCTGTTGCAGGGTGACCTGGAGGCTGGCTGGAACACCTTCGTCCGGTTCCTGCTGAACACCACCATCGGTGGCGCCGGCCTGTTCGATCTGACCACCTACGGCCATTTCGAGCGCCGCAAGGAGGATTTCGGCCAGACCCTCGCCGTGTGGGGCGTGGACTCCGGCCCCTATGTCATGCTGCCGCTGCTGGGTCCGTCCACGGCGCGCGATACCGCGGGCCGGGTGGTCGACACCCTGACCGACCCGTTCGGCTTCGTGTTCGGTTTCGTGCCCTCGCTGGCGCGGACCGGGACCTCGATCGTCGACAATCGCTCGGAGACCATCGAGGCGACGGAGTCGCTGGAGGCGACGGCCATCGACTTCTACGCCTCGGTGCGCACGCTGTACTACCAGAACCGCGAGCACGAGATCCGCAACGGCGAACCCGCGCCGCTGGACGATCTCTACAAGGACCTGGAGCTGCAGAAGGACGTGGAAGTCCGCTTCCCGAAGTCCGCCCAGGCGAGCACCACCAACTGAATCCCGGATCCGCTCCGGACGCCGACCGCTGACGGTTGACAGGACCGGAACACGGGGCTAGAAACCGCCGCTCCCGCGGTCGGACCGGCCAGCGGAATGAAGGACTATGCCGGCCTGCGCGACCGATGCAGCGCGGCCCAGATTTGAAGAGACCGGACGACGAACATGCACGCAGTCATCAAGACCGGCGGAAAACAGTATCGCGTGGCCGAGGGCGACGTGCTGGAGATCGAGCGCCTGGCGGCCGAGCCGGGCGAGACCGTGACGTTCGAGGACGTGCTGTCCGTGGGCGACGGCGCCGACCTGCAGGTCGGCCAGCCGACCGTGGCCGGCGCGGTGGTGAAGGCCGAGGTGCTGGAACTCACCCGCGGCGACAAGATCATCGTCTTCAAGAAGAAGCGCCGGCAGAACTATCGCCGCCGGACCGGCCACCGTCAGAACCTGACCGTGGTCCGCGTCACCGGCATCGAAGCCGGCGCGGCCTGAGCGACGCTTTCCGGAGGGATCCGACATGGCACACAAGAAAGCAGGCGGCTCCTCGCGCAACGGTCGCGACTCCGCTGGCCGGCGCCTCGGCGTCAAGAAGTTCGGTGGCGAGCACGTCATTCCGGGCAACATCATCCTGCGCCAGCGTGGCACCACCTGGCACCCGGGCGACAATGTCGGCATGGGCAAGGACCACACCCTCTTCGCGACCACCGAAGGGCACGTGTTCTTCTCCAAGGGCGGCCGGCGTCCGAGCATCTCGGTGATCCCGGCTCCGGCCGAGCCGCAGGAATAAGGTCCGCCGTATCATGACCCGGCGGGCAGCGACTGCGCCCGCCCGGCCGGCTCCGGCACGTGGGGGCGGCCAGTGAAATTCCTCGACCAAGCCAAGATCTACATCCAGTCCGGACGTGGCGGCCACGGCTGCCTGTCGTTCCGGCGCGAGAAGTTCATCGAGTTCGGCGGCCCCAATGGCGGCAATGGCGGCAAGGGCGGCGATATCGTCGTCGAGGCCGTCAACGGCCTGAACACGCTGATCGATTACCGCTTCCAGCAGCATTTCCGCGCGCCCAACGGCCGCCCCGGCGAGGGCAGCGACCGCACCGGCGCGAACGGTGAGGACATGGTGCTGAAGGTGCCGGTCGGCACCCAGATCTTCGACGAGGACGGCGAGGTACTGCTGGCCGACATGCTGGTCGAGGGCCAGCGCGAGATCCTGCTGCGCGGCGGTCACGGTGGCTTCGGCAATGCCCACTACAAGACCTCGACCAACCGTGCCCCGCGCCGCGCCGACGACGGCTACCCGGGTGAGGAAGCGACCGTCATCCTGCGGCTGAAGCTGATCGCCGATGCCGGGCTGGTCGGGCTGCCCAATGCGGGCAAGTCGACCTTCCTCGCGGCGGTGAGCCGTGCCAATCCGAAGATCGCGGCCTATCCCTTCACCACGCTGCATCCCAATCTCGGCGTCGTCGAGACCGACGGCCACCGCTTCGTCGTCGCCGACATTCCCGGCCTGATCGAGGGCGCCAGCGAGGGCGTGGGCCTCGGGACCCGGTTCCTGGGCCACATCGAGCGCTGCCGGGTGCTGCTGCACCTGGTCGACGGCACGGAGGAGGACGTGGTCGCGAGCTGGCGTACGGTCCGGGCCGAGCTTGCGGCCTATGACGAGGAACTGGCCGAGAAGCCGGAACTGCTGGCGCTGAACAAGATCGACGCGATGACCCCGGAGGCAGTGGAGAAGCGGCGCAAGGCGCTCGCCAAGGCGGCCGGCCGTCCCGTGATGGCGATCTCCGGCGTGTCGGGCGAGGGCATGCAGGGCGCGCTGCGTGAACTGCGCCGCGTCATCGAGCGCGAGAAGGCCGCGGAGAGCGCGGGCGCGGACGACGCGGACACATGGCAGCCCTGACCGCCATCGCCCCCCTCACCGGCACCGCCCGGCTGACGGGTGCGCGTCGGCTGGTGCTGAAGATCGGCTCCGCCCTGCTGGTGGATCCGGCGACCGGCGACGTCCGCCGTGACTGGCTGGACGCGCTGGCCCGCGACATCGCCGCGGCGCGGGCGCGCGGACAGGACGTCGCCATCGTCTCGTCGGGCGCGGTGGCGCTGGGCCGCCGGCGCATCGGGATTTCCCGCTCCCGCCCGAAGCTCGAGGAAAAGCAGGCCGCCGCGGCCATCGGCCAGATCCGGCTGGCGCGGGCCTGGCAGGAGGCGCTGGAGCGCCACGGCCTGACCTGCGGGCAGATCCTGGTGACCTTCGGTGCCACCGAGAACCGCCGCCAGTACCTCAATGCCCGCTCCACCCTGGACACCCTGTTCCGCCTCGGCGCCATTCCGGTGATCAACGAGAACGACACCGTCGCCACCCTGGAAATCCGCTATGGCGACAATGACCGGCTGGCGGCACGGGTGGCGCAGATGATCTCCGCCGATTGCCTGGTACTGTTTTCCGACGTCGCCGGCCTCTATACCGCCGATCCGCGGAGTGACCCGGAGGCGCGCCTGGTCGAGGAGATCGGGGCGGTGGACGAGCGGATCATGGCCATGGCCTCTGGCCCGATCAGCGGCGTCGGTTCGGGCGGCATGACCACCAAGCTGCAGGCAGCCGCCATCGCCGTTGCCGCCGGCTGCCACATGGTGATCGCGGACGGCCGTGTCGCCCATCCGCTGTCCCGCATCGAGGCCGGTGAGCCCTGCAGCTGGTTCGTGGCACAGCACACGCCCCGGACCGCGCGCAAGCAGTGGATCGCCACCATGCTGAAGCCGGCGGGCACGCTGGTGGTCGACGCCGGTGCGGTCCGCGCGCTGAACCAGGGACGCAGCCTGCTGCCGGCCGGTGTGCGCCGGGTCGAGGGCAGCTTCGACCGGGGCGACCCGGTACAGGTACAGGACGAGCAGGGCCGGGCCGTGGCGCGCGGGCTGATCGCCTATGACGCCGCGGATGCGGGCCGGATCGCCGGGCACAGGAGCGGCGACATCGCCGACCTGCTCGGCTACCGTGGCCGCGACGAGATGATCCATCGCGACGATCTGGTGCTCGACGACCAGGAAGCCGGGGAGGGAATGCAGTCATGAGCATGGCCGAGGACTACAGCACGCAGGCCGAGGAGCTTCCGGCGGTGATGGCCCGCATGGGCCGGGCGGCGCGGGATGCCGCGTCGGTGCTGGCGACGGCACCGGCCGAGGCCAAGAACCGGGCGCTGCGGGCCGCCGCGGCCGCGATCCGCCGCGATGCCGGCCAGATCCTGAAGGCCAATGCGCTGGACGTGCAGGCCGCGAAGGCCGCCGGTCTTGCCGCCAACCTGGTCGACCGCACCGAGCTCAACCCGGCCCGTCTGGAAGGTGTCGCGAAGGGCCTGGAGGACATCGCGGAACTGCCCGACCCGGTCGGCGCGGTGACCGCGGAATGGAGCCGGCCGAACGGTCTGCGCATCCAGCGTGTCCGCACGCCGCTGGGCGTCATCGGCGTGATCTACGAGAGCCGGCCGAACGTGACCTGCGATGCCGGCGGGCTGTGCCTGAAAGCCGGCAATGCCGTGATCCTGCGTGGCGGGCGGGAGGCGTTCCATACCAACCAGGCGCTCGCGGCGGCCATGGCCGAAGGTCTGGCGGAGGCCGGCCTGCCCGCGGCTGCGGTCCAGCTGGTGCCCACCACCGACCGCGCCGCCGTGGGCCTGATGCTGAAGAGCCCGGAATGGATCGACGTGATCGTTCCGCGTGGCGGCAAGTCGCTGATCCAGCGCGTGCAGGACGAGGCGCGGATGCCGGTCTTCGCCCATCTGGAAGGGCGCTGCACGGTCTATGTCCACCAGGCCGCCGACCCGGCGATGGCCGTCGACATCGCCGTGAACGCGAAGATGCGCCGCACCTCGATCTGCGGCTCGGCCGAGACCCTGCTGGTCGACCGCGCGGCCGCCACCAGCCTGATGCAGCCGATCCTGGCCGCGCTGTTCGATGCCGGTTGCACGGTGAAGGGCGACGCGGCGACGGTGGCGCTCGATCCGCGCGTGGTCCCGGCCGAGGCGGCGGACTGGGACACCGAATGGCTGGCCCCGGTGATCTCGGCGGCGCTGGTCGACGGGCCCGGAGCGGCCATCGCCCATATCCGCGCCCACGGCTCGTCGCATACCGAGAGCATCGTCACCGACGACCAGGCCGTGGCCGACCGCTTCCTGGCCGAGGTCGATTCGGCCATCGTCATGCACAATGCCTCGACCCAGTTCGCCGACGGCGGCGAGTTCGGCATGGGGGCCGAGATCGGCATCGCCACCGGCCGCATGCATGCACGCGGCCCGGTCGGCGTCGAACAGCTCTGCAGTTTCAAGTATGTCGTGCGCGGTGCCGGACAGATCCGCCCCTGAACCGCGCCGCCACGGTCTGCGCATCGGCATCCTGGGCGGGTCGTTCAACCCGGCCCATGACGGACACCGGCATCTTTCGCTGGTGGCGCTGCACCGGCTCGGCCTTGACCAGGTCTGGTGGCTGGTCTCGCCGCAGAACCCGCTGAAGGCCCGCACCGGCATGGCCAGCCTGGCGCAGCGGATGGCGCGGGCCCGCGCCATCGCCCGGCATCCGCATATCCGCGTCACCGACATCGAGACGCGGCTCGGCACCCGCTTCACCGTCGATACCGTCACGACGCTGCGCCGGCGCATGCCGCAGCATCGCTTCGTCTGGCTGATGGGCGCGGACAACCTTGCGCAACTGCCGCGCTGGGATCGCTGGACCCGGCTGCCGTATCTCGTTCCGGTTGCCGTGTTCGACCGGGCGCCATATTCTTTCTCGGCAATGACAGGCCAGGCCGCGACCCGCTTCCGGCGGGCGTGGTGGCCGCAGGCCGGCGCGAGGGCCTTGCCCGAAGCCCGGCCACCGGCAATGCTGTTCGTCCGCATGGAGCGCCACCCGCTGTCGGCAACCGCGATCCGGGCGCAGTGCGGGACCGACCTGTCATGCTGAGTGTGTTGCCGTTGGAGGATCGACCCATAGACGGAGGCGTTTCATCCGGAAAGGGGGGCGGCAGTCGCCCTGAGCCGGACCTTCTGCACCTGGTGCAGACCTCGCTCGATGACGACAAGGCCGAGGAGATCGTTCATGTCGATCTCAGCGGCAAGACCGCCATCGCCGACCACATGGTCGTGGCAACCGGTCGCTCGACCCGTCATGTCGCCGCCATTGCCGACCACCTGATCGAACGGATCCGGGATGCCGGCGCGGGTCGTCCCCGCGTCGAGGGCCTGTCCGGCTGCGACTGGGTGCTGGTCGACGCGGGCGACGTGATCGTCCACATCTTCCGGCCCGAGGTCAGGACCTTCTACAACATCGAGAAGATGTGGGCGGCGGAGCTGACGGCACCGTCGGCGGAGCGGCATTACGGCTGAGCCGCGATGCTGAGGCTGCACCTGCTCGCGGTCGGGCGCATGGGCGCCGGGCCGGAGCGTGACCTGTTCGAGACCTATCGCAAGCGGCCCGGCTGGCCGCTGGACGTGGTCGAGATCGACGACCGCAAGGGTGGCTCCGACGCCGAGCGCAATGCCCGTGAATGCGCGGCCCTGCTGGCGAAGATACCGGACGGCGCAGCGGTCATCGCCCTGGACGAACGCGGCAGGACGTTCTCCAGCCGGGAGTTCGCCGCGCGCCTGAAGGATTTCGAGGACGCGGGACGCCGTGACCTGGCGCTGCTGATCGGTGGGGCCGACGGGCTGGACGATGCGGTCCGCGCCCGCGCGGACCTGCTGCTCAGCTTCGGGCGGCTGACCTGGCCGCACATGATGGTGCGCGCGATGCTGGCCGAGCAGCTCTACCGTGCCCGCACCATCCTCGACGGGCATCCCTATCACCGGGATTGAGGCGGCGCCTCTCGGCCCGGACTTGCTCCGGCGCCCATCGCGCCGACCTGCGAGCCATGGGCTCCGGCTTTCGCCGGAGCAAGAGAAAGCGGGCGCCCGTCAACTCGTCCCGGGCGTGACCCGGGACCTATCCGTCAACGTCGCGCCATGGGTTCGGGCTTTTGCCGGAGCAAGAGAAAGCGGGCGCCCTTCTTCTCGTCCCGGGCGTGACCCGGGACCCATTCCATCCACTCCAGGCCAGGGACTCCGGGTCAAGCCCGGAGCGAGTGACATGCGGCAGCCTGCTGCGCATCCCCCGAAACGCGAACCGCGCCCGGGTTGCCCCGGACGCGGCGTGCATTTCTCGGTCAGGCCGGGAGGGAACCCGGCCCCAGGCTTCGTCAGCCCGCCTTGCGGTGGTCCGGCGCGGCCTTCCAGAAGTACTTCTTGAAGCCCCGGCGCTCGTCCTCGACCTTGACGCGGAAGACCATGCGCAGCGGCATGCCCACCTCGACACTGCCCTTGTCGACGTCGGTCAGGTCGGCCATCAGGCGACCGCCGCCCTCGAAGGTGACCATGCCG
This sequence comes from Pseudomonadota bacterium, assembly GCA_036154895.1. Lineage (GTDB taxonomy): Bacteria > Pseudomonadota > Alphaproteobacteria > Minwuiales > Minwuiaceae > Minwuia. Next base: position 60,627 of record JAYZWD010000042.1, on the reverse strand, counting down.
AAATGGGTTGGCGGGTCCGGCGAGTAGGTCAGGCCGTCCGCGGTCCAGCTCTGCACGGTGCAGGGCACGTCGGCGAAGCGGTAGTCCTCCTGCGTGTGCCACGAACCGCAGTTCGGGTTCACGCAGATGTGCGACTTCGGATACTGCACCGTGCCGCACTTCGTGCAGCGCCCGCCCTTGAACGCCAGCACCATGTCGCGCTTGCGGTACAGGGTGGTCAGGGCGGTCTGCGCGTCGGTCTCGGCGCGGATGCCCTTGTCGCGGTCGATCAGGTCGTTGAAGGCGAGGTAGCGGTTGTAGTTGGTCTCCGCCCGCTTGCGCGCCAGGTAACCGTCAACGCCGCCCAGGAACGGCTTCACCGAGCCGATGGCATCGGTGGCCCGGAACAGCAGCACGTCGCAGCCCTGGCCCCAGCCGATCACCAGGATGACCTGGCCCGGCTTCGCCGACTGCAGCGCCTTCGACAGCATGATCAGGGCGTGGGCCGTGCCGGCCTCGCCCATCTGCGCCTGCAGGCTGTCGGCCACCGCTTCCGGCTTGATCCCCGAGGCCTTGGCGATGCCCTCCGGCACGCCGCGGATCAGGCAGGGCATGACCAGGACATCGACATCGGCCGGCGTGACGCTGACCTTGGCGAACAGCGCGGACAGGGCGCGGGGGACGATCTTCAGATAGCCCTCGTCGCGGATCCAGCGCTCTTCCCAGTTGTAGTCGAAGTCGCGGTTCTGGCCGCGATAATGATCGACGAAGTCGACCGCGAGCTGGTGCCCGCCGAGGAACTCGGCGACCACGTTCTCGTTGCCCAGCGTGAACGCCGCGGCGCCGTCGCCCATCTGCAGTTCCTGCGCGCCCGAGGCGGCGGTCTGCCGGTGGTCGGCGGCGAGGAACAGCGTCTGGCCCTTCCGGCCGTCCAGCATCTCCAGCGCCTCGATCAGGCCCGAGGTGCCGGCGCGCTGCGACGAGGTGATGTCGACCGTCTTCAGGTCTTCACCGAGGTCCAGCGCCGTGGCGGCGATGGTGGCGTTCTGGCGGTCGGCGAACGGCATCGTCGTGGAGGCGAAATAGACGGCGCGCAGGTCCGCCGGGGCGGTCTCGCCCATGCAGTCGCGCCCGGCCTCGACCGCCATGGTCAGGCTGTCCTCGTCCCAGTTGCACATCGCCCGCTCGCCCTTGGCGAGACCCGCGAGCGCGGGGTTGAACCAGCCATTGGCCTCGACCACCGACTTGCGCTGCAGCCGGAGGCGGGGCACGTAGCCGCCATATCGCGTGATTCCAACCATTCTCAATCCCTCGACCCGTTACTCCCGCCCGTGCCGTGCACGCCGGCGAGAGCCGCCGCCGAGCCTGGCAGGACATGCGAAGGGATGCATTCCGGACGGTCACGTCCGACGACCGCGCCCAGACCGCAGCCGCGACGAACCCGTTCCGGTCCTCCCCTTGTCGCGTTGGGAGTAAAGCCTACCATTCGGGGGCGGGCAAGGCCGCTGTGGTGCCCTGCGTTCAATGCAGGGCTGCGCGGGCAGGGGTGCCGGCGCCCCTCAGGCCGTGGCAGGCGCGATCCAGCGACCGTGATAGTCGCAGTGCGCAAGGACCCTTTCGGTTCCGTCCGGCCAGATCCGCACGCTGAGGCGCGCCCGCCAGATGTCGTCCGGGTCAGGTTCCATCCGCACCCAGGCAAAGGGTGAATCGGCAGGTGCCGCCGCGCCCGTGGTCTCGAAGCACGCCACCAGCCTGGCCTGGATCGCGCGCGGCAGGTACTGCCAGAAGATCGAGTGGTAGACGACGCGGGTGGCGCCGGGCCGCGGGGCGGGCAGGTTGGCTTCCGCCCAGTCGGCGGCGTCGGCGCGCACCGGGACGTGGCCGCGGGCCAGCGCGATGCCGATGGCACCGTCCAGCCGCGCCAGCCGGTCAGGCTGGTCCGGCCAGACATAGGAACGGAGCCGCAAGCGCTCCGCCGTGTCGGTGAGGTCCAGCGGGTTGCGGTCGCAGGCCATGCGACCGGCCACCGTCACGGACACCAGGTCCGGCGGCGTGGCGCCCCGCCATTCGGGGACCAGCCGGACCGGCGAGTCCGCCGGCCCCCAGGTGGCGCCTGCATAGTCATAGGCGAAGGCATCCCAGTTCATGTTCAGGCCGGCGCTGGCGCCGATCTCGAACATGGCGAGCGGCAGGCCGGTGCGCCGCGCCACCTCCTGGAAGCCGAGCATCAGCACGGCCGAACGTCCGGTCTCGTTGGTCTGGGGCGGGTGATCGAGGAAATCCAGCAGGAATGGCCCGTGCGCCCGGATCGCGGCCATCACCACGGCCCAGAAGGCGTCGTCGGCCGCCGGCATCGGGTGCGGCGGATAGATCGCGGCCAGCGCCGGCGCCTGTCCCGACAGCACCAGCGCGTGCAGGGCGCCGGCGAAGCGCAGGGCCAGCGCATCGTCCTTCATCCGTTCGTCCGGCCAGGCGAGGATCGCGGCGGTGAACGGGGTCGTGTCGTCCAGTCGCACCGCCGCCAGCCGCAGCAGCCGCGCGGTGACCGGGGAGAACAGCCGTTCGCAGGATTTTCCCTGCGCGTCGAAATGCTTGCGTACGAGTGTGGTCATGGCCTGCCCCCTGCGCGCCGGTCCACCGGCATCGCCCTGTTCCGCGCGGCGGCATCCTAAAGGGCTTTGCCCGACGGCGGAATCGGCCTGTGGGGTGCACGGCAGGCCCGCCATCTCGCAGGTGCACACCGGCCAATCTTGACAGGGGGCGGGCGGTTCGATACACACCGGCCCGAACGCAATCGCACGGACATCGGACATCCGATCCCGTCACGGCGTGAGCGTCTCTGATGAGCTTTGGTTTCTATCTGGCCATCGTGGCCGGGGCTGTTGGAGAAGTGCCATGCCGTTCTCTAGTACCACCTAGGCACCCAGGGTGCCTTGGAAGGCGATAGCGTCCTCTCCGGTCCGCGCCTTCGATCCAATTCCGCACACCGGAACCGCCGTCGCTCCCGCCACCCCTTCGGGCGCGGCACGTATGAACTGCGTTCATGGGGACACAGACATGGATTTCTCGACCGCGGCCGCGATCCGCGACGATCGTGACGACACCGGCGCCTTCACCGACGAGACGGGGCGCAAGGACTTCTTCATCCAGCGCGACGGCGAATGCTTCGCCGGTACCCACCTGCTGATCGACGTGCGCGACGGCAGCCGGCTGGACGACCTCGACCATATCGATGCCACGCTCCGGGCCTGTGTCGAGGCCGCCGGCGCCACCCTGCTGTCGATCGACCTGCACCACTTCACGCCCAATGGCGGCGTGTCGGGCGTGGCGATCCTGGCGGAGTCGCACATCTCGATCCATTCCTGGCCCGAATACGGCTATGCCGCGCTGGACGTCTTCATGTGCGGTGCCGCGCGCCCGCAGGACGCCGTGCCGGTGCTGCGCCAGGCCTTCGGCACCGACAATGTCCACGTCGAGGAAATCCGCCGGGGGCGGGGGATGGTCGGATGACCCGCTGGGTCACCGAAACCCTCCACCCCGAGATGCACACGGCCTATCGCTGCGACCGGGTGCTCTACGAGACCCGGACGGAGCAGCAGCACCTGGTGCTGTTCGAGAATGCGCTGTTCGGCCGGATGCTGGCGCTCGACGGCATCATCCAGGTGACCGGGCGCGACGAGTTCATCTACCACGAGATGATGACGCACGTGCCGCTGCTGGCCCATGGCCGGGCGCGGCGCGTGCTTGTCATCGGCGGCGGCGACGGCGGCGTGGCCCGCGAGGTGCTGCGCCACCGGACGGTCGAGCGGGTGGTGATGGTGGAGATCGACGAGAGCGTCGTGACCTTCTCCCGCCAGTACCTGCCGGAAATCTCGGCCGGCGCCTTTGACGATCCGCGCCTGGACCTGGTGATCGACGACGGTGCCGACTTCGTCGCGCGGACCACCGAGCGCTTCGACGTGATCATCGTCGATTCCACCGATCCGGTCGGCCCGGGCGCGGTACTGTTCTCGGATGACTTCTACGGCCATGCCGCGTCCCGGCTGGCGGATGGCGGCGTGATCGTGACGCAGAACGGCGTGCCGTTCCTGCAGGGCGACGAACTGGTCTCGACCATGACGTCCTTCCGCGCGCGCTTCCGGGTCGCGACCTGCTTCATCGCCACCATCCCGACCTATGTCGGCGGGCCCATGGCGATGGGCTTCGGGACGACCGATCCCGGATTGCTCGAGGTGGGCGAGGCGGAGTTGCGCGCGCGCTTCGCCGCGGCCGGGTTGCGGACCCGCTACTATTCACCGGCGGTCCACAAGGGCGCCTTCGCCCTTCCGGGCTATATCGAGCGGCTGGTGCGGCCGGACTGAGGCCAACGCGGCCGGCCAATGCGCCGCACGCGCGGTCCGGGAAAGCGCTGCATTCGGCCATTGCGCGGCCGGGGGGGTTCCGCTAGTTTCCGCCCCCGCCGGACCCCACGGGGTGCCGGCCGCATGCAGCGATGCATGCCCCGCGGAGAGGTGCCGGAGCGGCTGAACGGGGCGGTCTCGAAAACCGTTGTACCTTTGCGGGTACCGAGGGTTCGAATCCCTCCCTCTCCGCCACGATTTCATTGAAATGTATGGGATTTTCTCCCCAAAATGCCGCTTCAAACTACGAAACAGTCTACAAATTTGCATTGATTGCTTCCCGCCGATACCATCCCGACGACCGACCGTGCACCCTCAGAACGACGAACCGAGTGACAGCCGCACATATTACTTGGCGGTCTGCGTGCAGTCATACCCCCAATCCCCCGCCAATTCCAAAAGGGGGTGACAGGGCACGCTAGGCCAGGCTGACCTCTAGTCCCACACACTTGTTGGTTCGGGAAATCGTGGAAGTGGCATGGCCCAGCCATCAAACCGACGAGGGTATCTGAAGTGTTTTCAACTGACGATCAGCCTCGACGACTTGACTAAGCACTGCACGTTCGACGCAGTCATCGGACTTCGACTTCAACACAGTTCGACCGCCCATTGCGTAGTGGTCAATGTCACTCAAGCGTAAGACATGCTTGCAATAGTGCATCCAGCGGTGGTACACAACGCCGACTAACAATCCGATGGGCCCAATTCATAAGATCGTCATTTGTAATGAAGAATTCTACAGAAATAATAGACATAGATATCGCTGGCAATGATTGGCTCTCTTCCTTCGATCCTTCAAGTTTTCAACAAGTAATAATTGGAATTTTAGCAATATTTATTCCTTTTTCAATTGTATATTTAAGTGCAGTTACTAGTTCGAGTAGAGATGAACAAGCTCTTCATAGAATGATTTTAAATTACAAGGTTTTCTATTCAAAATCAATATTTTCTATCTCAATTTTCTCACTTTCATTTTTTTCATTTTTTAGCCATACAAACACGTCAGTCTGGGGTAAAATTCTATCGATTCTAGTGTTAATCATAACTGTATTGGTTTTTTGGAAATTTTTTCTGCGGATTGTTAAGTACTCAGAGGGAAATGAAGAGGATTTTGAAAAACAATTTTTAAATAGCATAAATGTACTTAGATTTTGGAACATAGATTTCTCCAATGACTACAAAAAAATGGAAGTATCTTGGCGCTCAATATGGGTTAGAGATAAAATTTCGGATGAACGTCATTATCTACAGATATTTATTCGTCACATTGACCAATTATTTGAAGGCGGTTATACAAAAAAGGCGGTTCAGTTATGTGATATATATTACGAAAATCTTCCAAATAGAGATAAATATTGGCACATACATGAATTCTTTCCGAATACCTTTCGATGGGACGCAATTGTGAACGCAGTCTATAATAAGCAAATGGACAGTATTAATAATAAAGAAGACGAGACGTTAATTATTATGAAAGATCCGGCCGCACATAAGCGGTTGCTTGATGCATATCGGTCGAGTAGGCCAGGGTTTTGGCTATGAAAAAAGGAGAAGAGATTTGGCAGAGCGATATATTTTCCTCTGATTATTTCACTAGGACAGCACGTATGGCGCTATTTGATAATAAGTTGCAATATTCGTTTATGAAAATTGTAAGGTCGAAAATTTCCGAGATCGTAAATGAATGGAAATTACGACCTGACCATGAAATAGAAAGAAAGCTGAGATCCTATGTTTCAGCAATTTTCGATATAGTCTCGAATCCAGAATTTGAGAAACATGCTTCACTGGGATTTTGGAATAATATGTTCCCAGAAGAATGGAAAATACAAAGTAAAAACTCCGAAGAAGCTATTTCATTTATGTTTCGAGATGAATTTTTTAGATATTTAATAACAAATTTTTCAGATAAAATTGAAAAGAAAAGATTCCTTAATACTCGTTTTGTTGATGGATTATTTCCAAACGCCCACCCACTATATTTTAATTGTTTTTTGAAGCTGCGATTGGCTTCAGATCTAGAAGAATCAGTCGTTTTTTCTGCGCCTTTTTACTTATCCAGTCTAAATTACTCGACATATGGATTTAAAACACCGGAAGATTTAAGAAAAGAATCACTGGATCATGAAAATATAATTATTGATGATACTTTTAGAACAATTCTGAACTATTTTTACGACTGGGAAATCATAGAGATTTATCGAGAAGATTTCGAAGATATTGAATATGAAGAATACTTGAGACTGAGTGATGCGGAAAAAATAAAGAAAAAAAATCTTAAAAGAATTTTAAAATTGAAAAAATTGAAAACAGATATATCAAATATTGACGTTTCTAAAATCAAAAGCGAATTTGAGAAGCAGGTACTGGAATCAAGGCGTGCGATTCTTGTGGATTTTTGCGCGAAATTTGCTGAATTTATTCAAAGAACGCGCTTGATCTAAAAGAAGAAGTAAAATTTGGAATAAAATTGGTTGATTGTGGTCAAAATGCGGGTCGGCTAAAAATCACTTTTTTGCAATAATATTCGGATCAAAAACGGATAGTAAAAACAAATCTTCATCAGTGACTCTTACTGTGCTAGTCGAAAATCCTGAGGCGTCTTCGAGCAGCGCGCACAAAATTGAATGCATAATGATGCCAGACTAGCCCGTTTCGCTCGGAGGCCTTTACTCTGCGGTACAAATTGCTTTCGCAACAAAGCCTGTGCCGTGGCGACAGTTGAGGATGTAGCTGACTCCCTCTCCCCAAATGATGTTCCCGTCGTTTGTCCCGCCCTGTCGATTTCGCCGGCCGGACGCGCCATTCTGAGCCGGCGTGGCAGGTGCAACCGGCAGCAGGAGCAGGCAGGGCGATGGCATTCGAGTCCGGTGGCGTGACGATGTTCGAGCGGATCGGCGGCGCCGACGCCATCGACCGGCTGGTCGAGAGGTTCTATGACCGGATGGACGAACTGCCCGAGGCGGCCGGCATCCGGGCGCTGCATGCCCGCGACCTGGGGCCGGTGAAGGACGTGCTGAAGCGCTATTTCACCGAATGGACCGGCGGGCCGCCGCTCTATTCGGTCGAACGCGGGCATCCGCGCCTGCGCATGCGCCACATGGGCGTCCCGATCGGCGAGGCCGAGCGCGATGCCTGGCTGCTGTGCATGCGGGGCGCGCTGGAGGAGGCCGTGGCGGACGCCGATGCGCGCCAGGAGGTCTATGCCGCCCTGGCCGGCCTCGCGGACTGGATGCGCAACCGGCCCGGCAATCCGCACGACACGCGCCACCGCTGAGGCCACGCCGCGACCGGGCGCGGCGCCGGGCGGCATCGCCGGATCCTAGTCGGCGATCAGGCCGTGACGGTCGTTGTAGGCGACGATGTGCTTTTCCATGCGTCGGCGGGCCAGCGGCGCGTCGCCGGCGATGATCGCATCCAGCACCAGCCCTTCCGCGCGGATCGTCGCCGTCCGCACGTCCCGGTCGGCAAAGCCCCCCACCCGCGGTGTCAGCAGGTCCGGCCCGATCACCTGGTAGATCGCGGCCAGCAAGGGATTGTGGCCGGCGCGGGCCACGGCCAGGTGCCACTGGATGTTGGCGCGCACGAACCGGCCGGGGTCGGTCGCCCGCTCGAGACGCGCATGCAGTTCCGACATCTCGGCAATGTCCTCCGCCGTCCGGCGCAGCGCGGCCAGTCCGGCCAGCGCCGGTGCGAAGACCTGCAGCGATTCCGCCAGCACCGACAGGGGCGCCTGCTGGCCGCGGATGAAAAGGTCGAGGGAACGGCGCAGGATGTCGCCGTCGAGCTGCAACGCCACGCGACCGCCGTTCCGCCCGCGCCGGGTCGAGACCAGGCCCTGGGTCTCCAGCTCGCGGAACGCCTCCCGCACCGAGCCGCGACTGAGCCCCGACTTCTCGACGATCTCGCGCTCGTTGATGACCTGGCCGGGCGTGATCGTCCCGTCGAGGATCTGGTTGCGCAACTGCTCGGCCAGCGCCTCGAAGCCCTTCCGTGTCTCGACCCTGGCGATCTCCGCCACTGAACCTCCCCGCCATCACGACACCGGCCCGAACCGGAACCCGAACCCGAACCGATCCGGCCACCTAGCACATGGTCCGCCACCGGAAAGATGACCGCTCCGCGCAGTCCACCGTCCCCGCTGCCCATTTGCGCATACAACACTTCTGGAATGCGAATAATATTTAATGATTGAACATTTTGTCGCTGCGACATAGGATGCGCCCGCTGCCTGGCTCTTGGGGAGGAACCGATGACAGCGATTCCGAAGTGGCTGACCGGGCCGGAACGGATGACCGTACGGGCGCGCCGATGCGCCGGCTGATGGCCTGGGTCGACCGGCTCGCCGCCGGCCTCGGCCTGGTCGCGGATGCGCTTGTGGCACTGATGATGCTGCACATCGCCTTCGAGGTGATGATGCGCTACGTCTTCGGGATCTCCGTGCCCGGCACGCTGACCCTGGTCTCCAAGTACTACCTGCCGGCCGTGGTCTTCCTGCCGCTGGCGCTGGCCGAGCGTCGCGGCAACCACATCAGCGTCGAGGTGCTGACGCAGCTGATGCCCCAGCGGGTACAGGGCGTGCTGGACGTGCTTGCCCGTCTGCTGGCCATGACGGTCTTCGGGGTCCTGACCTACCAGACCTGGCTCGACGCGATGAAGAAGACCCGCACGGGCGCCTTCGAACTCGACTTCGGCTACCAGTTCATCACCTGGCCGTCCTACTACCTGCTGCCGATCGGCTTCGGTGCCATCACGCTGGTGCTCGTTTGCGGCATCCTGTCCACGCTGTCCGGCCATGACGCCGGAACCGGCGCGCCGGATGCCGAAGCGGCGTCACCGCTCGTCGACCGCAGGGGCGCGTGACGATGGCCGGCACGGAAATCGGCCTTGGCGGCCTCGCCGTCCTGCTGGTCCTGATCCTGTTGCGGGTCCCGATCGGGATCTCGCTGATCACCGTCTCGTTCGGCGGCATCTGGGTGCTGCTGGGGCCCCGGCCGGCCTGGGGTATCCTGACCGCGATCCCGCACGACTTCGCCACCAGCTGGGCGCTGACCTCGGTGCCGATGTTCCTGCTGATGGGCTTCTTCTGCTACCAGGCCGGCCTGACCACCGGCCTGTTCGACGCCGCCCGGAAATGGCTCTCGGTGCTGCCAGGCGGTCTCGCCATCGCCTCGATCTTCGGCTCGGCCGGCTTCGCTGCGGTCACCGGCTCGTCGGTGGCCTGCGCCGCCGCCATGGGCAAGATCGCGGTGCCGGAGATGTTCCGCTATGGCTATGACGGGCGTCTCGCCACCGGCACCGTCGCGGCCGCCGGCACCATCGGGGCCCTGATCCCGCCCTCCATCATCATGATCATCTACGGCATCTTCGCCCAGGTGCCGATCACGCAGCTGTTCCTGGGCGGCATCATCGCCGGCCTGCTGACCGCGGCGGGATACGTGATCGTCGTCCTGGTCGTGGCGACGCTGCGCCCGGACCTGGCGCCGCCGGTCGAGGAGCGTGTGAGCTATGCCGAGCGGATCGCCGCGCTGGGCGAGGTCTGGCCGGTCCTGCTGCTGATCGCCGGCGTGTTCGGTGGCCTGTTCAGCGGCGTGTTCACCCCGACGGAAGCCGGCGCGGCCGGCGCGCTGCTCTCGGTCCTGATCGCCGCGCTGAAGCGCACCCTGACCCTTACCGCGCTGCGCGACGCGCTGAGCGAGACCGCGCGGACCACGGCGGCCGTCTTCATCATCGCCATCGGCGCCAGCCTGCTGACACGGTTCCTGACCCTCTCCGGCGTCGGCAAGTTCCTGTCGGCCTACGTGATCTCGCTCGGCGCCGACCCGCTGGTGCTGATGCTCGGCATCGCGCTGATGTACCTGGTGCTGGGCCTGTTCCTGGAACCCATCGGCGCCATGCTGCTGACCATCCCGGTGCTGCTGCCGATCATGCATTCGACCGGCATGAGCCTGGTCTGGTTCGGCGTTGTCGTCACCAAGTTCCTGGAAATCGGCATGATTACGCCGCCGATCGGACTGAATGTCTTCGTGATCAAGGGTGTCGTCGGCGATCTGGTGACAACAACACGAATATTCTACGGCGTTCTATGGTTCCTGATCGCCGATCTTGTCGTCGTGGCCTTGCTGATGGCCTTTCCGCAGATCGTTCTTTATCTGCCGGAATTGCTCGGATAACGACGTTAGAGGAAAGACAGTTCAATAATCATCAATCACAACCGGGGAGAATGTCCATGAAACTCGACAAACTGCTGTTGGTGCCGGCGCTTGTCGCCGGACTCGCCGCCGCGTCGGCAAACGCGGTCGAACTGAAGGTCTCCAGCATCCTGGCGCCGCAGGGTGCGGGCGCGGACGGCTACAACTATTTCGCCGACAATGTCGCGAAGGCGACCAACGGCGAGGTCACGATGCAGGTCCTGCATGGCGGCGTGCTGCTGACACCGGCACAGATGCTGTCTGGCCTTCCGGACGGCGTCGGCGATGTCGGGTTCCTGCTGCCGCCCTATTTCCCGGCCGAGTTCCCCGAGTTCAACCTGGCCGCCAACCTGGCGATCATCGGCGACGACGCGCTGGCGATGACCGGCGCGATCCACGAATACGTCACCACCTGCGAGCCCTGCCTGGCCGAGCACGCCCGCCACGGCCACGTCTATCTCGGCTCGTACTCGGCGACCGGCTACTATGCGCAGGGTCGCAAGGCATTCACGACCGTCGATGACCTGAAGGGCTTCAAGCTGCGCACCGCCATGGCGGCGCAGGGTCGCTGGGCCGAGCACTTCGGTGCGGTCCGTGTCGCGATCTCGGGCACGGAAGCCTTCGAGGCGATCTCGACCGGGACCATCGATGCCACGCTGGCCGCGCTGGCCGAGTTCTTCAACCTCAACCTTGTCGAGGTCGCGACCCACGTCACCATGCTGCCGGTCGGCGTGTTCAACGGCAATTCGCCCTTCAGCTTCGGCGCGCCGCAGTGGAGCGAGCTGACCGACGACCAGCGGGCCGCGATCCTGAAGGTCGCCCCGTACGGTGTTGCCACCATCGTGACCGGCTATGTCCGCGACGAGATCAAGGCCAAGCAGGTCGCGGCCGAGCGCGGGATCAAGCTGGTTGAACCGTCTGCCGAACTCGTCGCTGCCTCCGCGGCGTTCATCGAGGGTGACGTCAAGACCGCGATTGCCGAGGCCGAGCGGACCACGGGAATCAAGGACGCCCAGGCCAAGGTGGACCGCTACCTGGCGCTGATTGCGAAGTGGAAGGGTCTGACCGCGACCATCGACCGGACTGACCCCCAGGCCTTCGGCAAGCTGCTCTGGGACCAGGTCTGGAGCAAGATCGACGCGAAGACCTACGGCATGTGATCGCTCGTGCCGGGCCGCTCCGGGATGACCGGGGCGGTCCGGTGCGTTCGCACCACAGGATGGAGCAGGCAGTGAAGCTCGATATTCCCTTTCCGACCGACCGCGCGGAGATTGTCCTGCGCGAGGTGCTCGAACGCCGGGTCGCGACCCATCCGGACCGGGTGCTCGCCGTCTTCGACGACGGTTCCACCTGGACCTACGCGATGCTGCGGGACCGGGTGGTGGCAGCCGCGAACGGCCTGGCGGCGCTGGGGGTCGGGCAGGGCGATCACGTCGTCTCCTGGCAGCCGACGGGCGGCGACGCGATCGTGACATGGATTGCCATCAACTATCTCGGCGCCGTCTACGTGCCGTTCAACACCGCCTATCGGGGCGGTCTGCTGGAGCACGTGGTCTGGCTGTCGGATGCGCGGGTCGCCGTGGTCCACGCCGACCTGCTGGAACGGCTGGGCGAGGTCAGGCCCCACCTGCTGGCGACAGTGGTCGCGGTCGGCGGCCCGGCCCGTGACATTCCCGGACTGAAGGTCCTGGAACAGGCTGCGCTGTCGGGCGGCGGCGAATTGCCGGCGCTCGCGCGCCCGGTCGAGGTCTGGGACACCCAGAGCCTGATCTTCACCTCGGGCACCACGGGGCCGTCGAAGGGCGTGCTCTCGTCCTACAAGCAGCACGCCATCACCTCGGCCGTGCTCTACTACTGGCTCGGCGCGGACGACCGCATCCTGCTGAACCTGCCGATGTTCCACATTTCCGGGACCTCGCTGACCACGCGCGCGATCCTGACCGGCGGCTCGCTGGCCATCGTCGAATCCTTCCGCACCGACGCCTTCTGGCCGACCGTGAAGCGGCTGGGCGCGACCTTCTCGCTGATGATGGGCTCCATCGCGACCTTCCTGGCGCAGCGCGAGGACGACAGCGAGTTCGCCGATACCCCCCTGCGCTCTGTGCTGCTGGCGCCGCTGACGTCGGACGCCATGGACTTCGCGCGGCGCATCGGTGTCGACTGGTACACCGTGTTCAACATGTCGGAGATCAGCACGCCGCTGGTCTCGGTGCGCAATCCGACCAAGGTCGGGACCTGCGGCCGGCTGCGGCGGGGCGCCGAACTGCGCATCGTCGACGACCATGACAACCCGCTGCCCGAGGGGCAGGTCGGCGAGGCCATCCTGCGCGACGACGAACCCTGGGCAATCAACAGCGGCTACCACAAGAACCCCGAGGCCACGGCGGCGGCCTGGCGCAATGGCTGGTTCCATACCGGCGATGCCGTGCGGCGCGACGCCGACGGGGACTACTTCTACATCGACCGGATCAAGGACGCGATCCGGCGCCGGGGCGAGAACATCTCGTCCTTCGAGGTGGAGGTCGAGGTCAACGAGTTCCCCGGCGTGCACGAGGCGGCGGCCATCGCGGTTCCGTCGGAACATGGCGAGGACGAGGTGATGGTGGTGGTGATGCCGGCCGAGGGGCAGACCGTCGACATGGCGGAGCTGGTCGAGTTCCTCATCCCCCGCATGCCCCACTACATGGTCCCCCGGTACGTCCGGGTGGTGAACGAACTTCCCCGCACGCCGACGATGAAGGTGCGCAAGGCGCAGTTGCGGTCGGAGGGTATCACGTCGGATACATTCGACCGCGAGGCCGCCGGCATCCGCGTGCGGCGGCAGGATTTCGCCAGGGGCCGGCCGGCCTGAACCGCCGGGAACCGGGCGACAACGAAGGGGAGCAACGAGAATGAATCGACTGGAAGACCGCGTCGCGGTGATCACCGGCGGGGCGAGCGGCATCGGCTTCGCCTCGGCCGAACGGGTGCTGGCGGAGGGCGGTCGCGTCATCCTGGCCGACCTGAACGCCACCACCGGGCAGGCCGCGCTGGAGCGGCTGGTCGCCGCCGGCCATGACGGGCGGGTCGATTTCGTGCAGGGCAACGTTGCGGAGGAGCCCGATGTCGCCGCGACCATGGAACGGGCGCTGTCGAACTGGGGGCGGCTCGACATCGCGTTCCTGAACGCCGGTGTCGGCGGCGCCTTCGGCTCGATCATGGAGACCGAGGTCGAGGACTGGGACCAGTCCTTCGCCTTCCTCACCCGCTCGGTGTTTCTCGGCATCAAGCACGCCGCACGGCGCATGCAGCCCGGCGGCAGCATCATCGCCACCGCGTCGGTCGCCGGCCTGTCGGGCGGCGGCGGCAGCCATGCCTACAGCGCCGCCAAGGCCGCCGTGGTCAGCCTGGTGCGCAGCGCCGCGCTGGAACTGGGCCCGCACGAGATCCGCGTCAACGGCATCGCGCCGGGTGTGATCTCCACGCCGCTCTCCCATCGCGGCAACGAGCGCAACCTGCCCGACCTGAGCAAGCGCCAGCCGCTGCCCGGTCGCGGGCAGCCGCAGGACATCGCCTCGGCGCTGGCCTTCCTGGCCTCCGACGACGCGCGCTTCGTCACCGGCGAGACCCTGGTGGTCGATGGCGGCCTGCTGGCCGGCGGTGCCGCGATCTGGGGCGACGACACCCGCCTGCTGGCGGGCCGGCCGGGCATGAACCGCGGCACGACGGGCCTGCCGTCGGGCCTCAGGGAACCGAAGAGCTGACGCGTGGCGCACGGATCGGGGAGGAACTGAGCATGTCCACGAACACGGGAACAACGGCCGATGAGTCGCGGCTGATCGGCGAGGCGGTGGCGATCGCGAACATCCCGACCCTGCTGATGGTGCTGGTGCAGATGACCGGCGACCTGCGCTGGCTCGAGCCGCCCTACCGGCCGAGCCGTGGCCAGGGGCTGGAGGACAACGACACCGGCGGGCTGTCGGAGACCGCCCAGGCCGAGGTCCGGGCGGCGGCGCTGGATGCCATCCTGGCCTGGAAGGCCGGCAGGCCGCTGGCGATCCCGGAGCCGGACGACGCGCTGATCGTGCGCATGCTGGGCTGTGCGATGGGCGAGCCGGTGCCGGACGAGTACGGCCCGATGACCCGCGCCCAGCTGGGCGAGCGGCCGGTGATCGAGGCGCCGCTGAAGGTGCCGGAGGGCTTCCGCGCCATCATCATCGGCGCCGGCGCGTCGGGCATGTGCATGGCCGTGCACCTGAAGGCGGCCGGCGTGCCGTTCGAGATCATCGAGCGCAATGACGAGGTCGGCGGCGTCTGGCTGGAGAACCGGTATCCCGGTGCCGGCGTCGACACGCCGAACCACCTCTACTCCTTCTCCTTCGTCGCCTGGGACTGGCCGATGTACTTCGCGCTGCGCGACGAACTGAAGGCCTACATGCGCCACGTCTCGGAGCATTTCGACCTGCGCCCGCACATCCGCTTCCGCACCGAGGTGGTCTCGACCGTGTGGGACGAGGCGGCACAGCGCTGGAACGTGACGCTGCGCGACGCGGACGGACAGGAACGGGTGGAGCAGGCCAACGTGGTGGTCAGCGCCGCCGGCATCTTCAACCCGCCGGTCTATCCGGAGATCCCGGGCCTGGACAGCTTTGCCGGAACGACCTTCCACACCTCCCGCTGGCCGGAGGACCTGGACCTCACCGGCAAGCATGTCGCCATCATCGGCAACGGTGCCAGCGCCATGCAGATCTGCCCGGAGATCCAGGACAAGGTGGGCAAGCTGGACATCTACCAGCGCTCGCTGCACTGGGCGGCACCGTTCCCGCACTTCCGCAAGCCGGTGCCGGAGCCGATCCGCTTCCTGATCCGCGAGGTTCCGCTCTACCAGGCCTGGTACCGCGTGCGGCTGGGCTGGACCTTCAACGACCGCGTCCACACCGCCCTGCAGAAGGATCCGGACTGGCCGGACAAGGACCGCTCGCTGAACGCGATCAACGACGGACACCGGAAGTTCTTCACCAAGTACATCCGCGACCAGCTCGGCGACCGCCAGGACCTGTTCGAGAAGGTGGTGCCAACCTACCCGCCGTTCGGCAAGCGCATGCTGATGGACAATGGCTGGTACCGGATGCTGCGCAATCCGAAGGTCGAACTGGTCACCGACCGGATCGCGCGGATCGAGCCCGACGGCCTGGTGACCGACGACGGCACCCGGCGCGCGGCGGACGTGCTGATCATTGCCACCGGCTTCGATGTGCTGCGCTTCATCAACACCTACGAGGCGCGCGGACGGGACGGACGGTCGCTGCGCGAGGTCTGGGATGACGACGACGCCCGCGCCTATCTCGGCACGGCCGTTCCGGGCTTCCCCAACTACTTCATCCTGTACGGCCCGAACACGCAGCCCGGCCATGGCGGCAGCCTGCTGTTCGTGATCGAGATGCAGATCCGCTACATCATGGACCTGCTGCGCAAGATGAACGCCGAAGGCGTGGGCGCCGTGGAAATCCGCAAGGACGTGCACGACGACTACAACGCGAAGGTCGATGCGGCGCACGAGAACATGGTCTGGACCCATCCGGGCATGCAGACCTACTACCGCAACAGCCGGGGCCGGGTGACGGTCAACTTCCCCTACCGCAATGTCGACCTGTTCGAGATGACGCGGGAGGCGGACCTGGACGCCTGGAAGACCGAACCCCGCAAGGCGGGCTGACCGCCGGGACAGGCGGAGGCGTCTAGCTGCGGCCCCGGATCATGCGCGCCGACCAGAGCAGGGGCCGCAGCGCGAAATAGGCGGGCTCCGCCCATTCGGGCAGGTCGAGCGCGCGCAGGTCGCGCTCGGTCGGCGTCAGCAGGCGCCGGACGACCAGTCCGTTCCAGCGCGCCGCCGCGGATTCCCCGATCAGCCATTCGCCCCGGAACTCTTTCAGCATCTGGCCGATCGAGGGATTGGCCAGCTCCGGCGACGGATCGGTGAAGCCGGCCGCGAACCTGTCGGCGACCGCCCGCGCGAACTCCGCCGTCCGGCGGTCGCCCGCCAGGCAGGCGGCGACCGGTGCGGGAAGGGGCGTACCGTCGACCCAGGCCGCGAGCTGGAGCGAGGCGGCCACCGCGCGCGCCGCACCGAGTGCCCGGGCGCGGTCCATCAGTGCCTGCCAGTCGCCGCCGATCCATGCCGGATCGTGCAGGACCTGCCGCAGGTCCGTGACCCATTTCAGGTGCGACCAGCCGTGGTGCAGGCCGTGCACGGCCAGGTAGACCAGGTGCTCGACCGGGTCGGGGACGGGAATGGACTCCTGGCCCAGGCTGACGCCGGCCACTGACCAGACCCGTGCCGGGTCCAGCCGCGGCAGGTGCGGGTTCCGGCTCCAGCGCCAGTGCAGGTCGACCCCGGTCCCCCTGTCGCTTTCCATGGTCAGCGCCGATCCGACCCGCAGCAGACGGCGGCGCTGTCGCGGGTTGTCCAGCAGCGGGCGGTCAAGCGTGCGTGCGTTGACGCCATGACGGGCCAGTACGGCACAGGCGTCGTGAATCCGCTCCGCCGGAACGATCAGGTCGATGTCGCCGGGGTCGCGGCGGCACGGATCGTCGTAGAGGGACAGGGACAGGCCGATGCCCTTGAAGGTCGCGACCGGAATGCCTGCAGTCTGGAGGTCGGTGAGCATCGCCCGCAGTCGATCCAGCGTCGCCAGGCTTCGGCGCACGCGCTGGTCGGCTGCCGCCTTCAGGGTCTCGCGGGTATCCGCCGGCAGTCCGGCGAGACGCATCCGCCGCAACCCGGCGGCAAGCTGCACGACCACCCGGTGGCGGCGCGCCAGACCCGGTATCCGTGTCCAGTCGATCTCGCCGATCGCATCGATGGCCGGCTGTCTGGCGGCCCGGTCGGGATGCGTGAGTGCCAGCAGGGCGCGAATGGCGTTGTAGCCCGGCTGCGTCTGCAGGATCGCCAGCAATCGCGGATCGGGCAGTGCGGGGGGCCGGGGCGTGCTGGATTCGGGTGCCATGTGTGGCGGACGATACGGCGCGGACGGAACAGCGACAAGGTCCAGCCGGTTCGCCTGCCGGAACGCAAGAACCGGATCGCCGGGCAACGTCCGAAGCTGCACGGACAGTGATATCCGGCCACCGGCGGACAGGCGAGACAATTTGGTTGACCCTGCCCAGGTCTTGCGGGAATCTGGGATCAGGCTGATCGGACCGCTTGTGGTCGGACCCGTCCAGTATATATCGAAATGCCCGATTCCGACAAGAACCGTGCTGGTGGCGTGGTTCCTGCCGACCCGTCTGCGACCGTCAGGGCAGCATGGGTTTGCCCCCAGATCCGGGACGTGTCGATCACGTTCGAGACCGGGTCCGCCACGCCCGGACCAGCCGACTTTTCGGTGAACCTGACTGGCGACGTTTGATTGGCAGCCCCGGCTGAGCGGCGAGCGTACCGCGACGGCGGGTTGCTGGTCACGCCGGGATGATCGCATGTCACAATATCCACTTGTGCGACGATCGCCTGAACCCTGCGGATCATTGCGTCCAGGAGTATTGCCGAATGCCGGAACTGCGGGAACCTGTCAGTGATCCCTGCAACGACGGGCGCAAGACGATCTGGCGTTCGCCGTCGATCAGGGAAATGGTCATCAGGCTGGAGACCGGATCCGGCAGTGCCGGAACCGCCGACGGGGGAACCCAGGTCACCGGTCCGTGACAATCCTGGAATGACCGCCCGGGGTGCCCGGTCTTGCTGCATTGCCGGCGCGCGTGACGACACGACCCTGGTGGGCGACTGAAGCCCTGCACGACCTTGCCGCTGGCGGGCGGAACGCATGAAGCCGTCCGCTATCCGGATGCGGACAGTGACAATCGTCCGGTTGCGCAAGGCCGCGGGATGGCCGGTCACTACGGCGACCGGCAGGATGCATCCCGGTTCGGTTCTGGAGGTGTGGCGATGACCACCGATCTGAACGCCGTCGCTGGCGCGGCAGCGGCGAAGGCGACCGACGGCGACAGCACCGCCGGGCGGGCCGTGTGGCACGTGCCGCTTGTTTGCGAACTGTCGATTTCGCTGGATACGTGGGAGGGCGGTGTCGGAACGGCTGATGGAGGGACGGCGATAACGCCGGGATGACCGGCCCGGTCGGACCGGCCTGCCATGGCCCCGGCCAGCCCTGCTGACAGCACGGGGAACTGCCATGTCCGCAATCTTCACCGAGATACTTCGGAAACGTCCGCCGGCGTCGATCGGCCAGTCCGGAAACGCCGTGTGATCGCCGAACTCTCGGTCGACCGGGGAACGTGGCTTGGCACGCCGGGCCCGGGCGACGGCGTGGACAGCCAGACCTCGCCGGCCTGACGACCGGAGGTCGTCAGGGTTGCACCGGATCTGATCCGGTTCACACCCGCGCCGCAGCATCGCGCGGTCGGCTGGTTTTCCCCGGACGTGCGGGCGATAATCGCGCCAGATCCTGATACGGAGCAACCGCCACGACCAAACTGGACAAGACTGCCGACCGCCCGGAAGGTGAGAGCGTTGGCCGTGCCTGGTCGAAGCCGTCGCTGAAGGAACTTTCCATCCAGTTCGAGACCCATGCCGGATCGCCCGGCCCGAACGACGCCACGAGCGCCGGTTTGGCTGGCTGACCTCCTGCCGGGGCAGCCTGCCGGCCGCCGACACGCCGGAAGCGTCCGTCAGGATCGGCGCAGGGGTCCGGGACCGGTCCGGGTCAAGCGATGCGACAATCAAGGCTGCAAGCTCATGGCCCGCATAGTTCGCCAACTGCCGTGACGACATCACTCGCTTGATGTTGCCAGGCTGGATTTGGATATGGAACAACGCTGTCCGAGTGGTGTATTCATGTGTCGAATGGATCATGACGACGGAGGCTGGGTCAATGGATGAGTTGCCCGAGATCAATGCGAAATCGACAGATACCTCCGAACGGGCGAAGTGGTACCGGCCGACACTCAGGCACATTGATGTGGCCCTGGACACACAATCGGGCAGCCCGGGCACGGGTGATGGAACGAACAACGCCTTGCCGACCTGACGACCGGCGGTCGATTGCGGTGCGCTGGATCTGATCCCGGTCACACCCCGCTCCGGAACATCGCGCGACCGGGTGGTCATCGATGGCCTTCCGGGCAATAATCGCGGCAAACCTCGACACGGAGTACCCGGCATGACCGAACGGCACGAGACGACCCCCATCCCGAACGACGAGCGCACTGGCCGGGTCTGGTCGAAGCCGACGCTGAAGGAACTTTGCATCGAACTCGACACCATGGGCGGGACGATCGGTCCCAACGACGGCACCAACGTCGGATCGGCGGTCTGACGTCCTGCCGGTCGGCGCCAGGCCGCATTTGTCCGCACGCAGCGGCGGGCAGGTCTGTGGCAGGTTGCGGATTCCGTTCGAGCGGTTCGTAGAGGCTTGAGATCGTGCGAGCCCGGATGACGGGGGCGACGTGTTTCTTCTGACCTCTGCCTTGCACGGCCGGTCGCTCGACGACCGTGACCGAAGGCTGCCGCCGGACAGTGGCCGGTCCGACCTGTCCCGCCCGTTCAGGACCATTTCCACCGACGACGTCTTTGCCTGCCACGGACTCTGGCGGCTTGAGGCGACCGACATCTATGACCGTCAGCCGCTATCCGGACGCGGCAACCGGATCGTCATGGCCGGCGACTTCCGTCTGCATCGCCGCCGCGAACTGGCCGAGCGGCTGGGCATCGCGGCCAACGAAGCCACGCGCATGGCCGACTCGGCGCTGGTCCTCCATGCCTGGGAACGCTGGGGCGAGGATACCGTCCGGCATCTGCAGGGTGCCTTCGCCTTCGCGGTCTTCGACCGTGATGCGCGGACCGTCCACGTCGCGGTCGACCATTGCTGCCGGCGCTCGGCCTATCTGGCCGTCGCCGAAGGCCGTATCATGGTCGGCTCGTCCATCCCGGACCTGCTGACGCGGGCGGCGATCCCGCGAGACCTGGACGTCCGGTATCTCGGCGCCTTCCTGACCGAGTTCCCGGGTATCGAGGAGGAGACGCCGTATCGCGCGATCCGGCGCGTGCCCTGGGCGACGGTCGTCCGGATCGATGCCGACGGCACCGTTCGTCCGCGCCGCTACTGGCAACCCGATCCGACCCGGCGCATCCGGCTGGCCCGCGACGACGATTACGTCGAGGCGGCGCGCGAGATGATCGACCGCGCCATCGCCGACGAGATCCCGGACTCGGGGCCGATCTGCGCGACGCTGAGTTCGGGCTTTGACTCCGGTGTCGTCGTCGGCCGGGCCAGCCAGCAGTTTCCCGACCGGCGGATCATCGGCTGGACCCTGGCACCGGAGGTCGGTGCGAAGTCCCTGGGCCGGGCCGAGATCGACGAGAGCCCGGCCGCCGCCCGGCACGCGGCGCGCTGGCCGAATGTCGAGCATCGTGTGCTGCGGAAACCGCCGCTGAACAGCGTCGTGTGGGACAATCCCGCCGACCTGTTCGTGACGACCGGCATCCCGCACCGCAATCTCGACAACCACCAGCTTTACGACGGGCTGTATCGCGCGGTCAGGGCCGAGGGCGCGCAGGCGGTGCTGAACGGCGCCGGCGGCAACATGAACTTCTCGATGAGCGGCATCCATGCCCTGCCGGGCCTGCTGCGCGGCGGCCATGTCCTGACCGCCATCCGTGAACTGCTGGCGATCAACGCCGATACCACGCCGGGCTGGCGTGGTCCGCTGGTCGGCGGCTGGCGCCACATGATCCGCCCGAGCCTGCCTGATCCGGTGCGGGCCGCCTGGCATCGCGCACGCGGGGTTCGCATCTGGCCGCCGCTGTCCTGGCATTCGCTGCTGTCGCCGGCGGTGATGGAGCGGGAGGGGATCGAGCGGCGATTCACCGGGTTCGGCATGTCCTGCTTCAACCAGTTCCCGCAGGAGATGCGGGCCTACCTGGATGTCGGGTTCCGCGCGATGCGCTGGGCCGCCGCCGACCAGCGTGCCGGCCAGCGGCGGCGGCATGGTATCGACCAGCGTTCGCCGCTCTGGTCGACCGAACTCTACGAGTTCTGCATGGCGATCCCGCTCGACCAGTATCTGCGCAACGGGCGCACCCGCTGGCTGGCCGAACGCGTGCTCGCCGGTACCTTGCCACCCGAGGCCTTTTCCGGCCAGCCGCGCTATCGCCAGGGTGGCGACCGTTTCGCGATGCTGCGCGCCAACCGCGGCCATTTCATCGAGGCGGCGGAGGACGCGGCGAAGTCGCCGCTGGCCTCCGAACTGCTCGATATGCCCCGTATCAGGCGGTTGCTAGACGACTGGCCAGCCGACGACGCGCCGCCGGCCGCGTTCAATCGCGAACCTGCCTATGGCCGTGCGATCCCCAACGCCCTGCATGTCGCCCGCTTCATCCGCTGGGTCGAGGGCGGCAACGCCTGAACCGGTCTCAACCGGGCAGGGACAGCGCCAGTTGCTCGATGAGCGCGGCGTTGTCGTGCAGGCGCGACAGGTCTCGCCTGACACTCAGGCGGAAGACCCGCCGCTCGCCCAGCATGTGCATGGCCATGGCGATGGACGGGTGCTCGAAGCCCAGCTGCAGCGCCAGTTTCGGCCGTAGGATCATCCGGATCACGTCGGCGACCCGTTCGATCTGGTTGACGGCAGCCACACCGACCGCCCCGTCGTCGCTGGTATTGGCCAGGAACACCATCGCGTCGAGCGTTGCCGGCTGTTCGTGGAACAGGTCGGGCCGGACCAGGTGATACTTCCGCATCCTGCGGCGGCTGCGCTGCAGGCTTTCCGGTTCGATACCCAGTGCGACCAGCGCCGATTCGAGCAGGCGGACGTTCGGCAGGCTCGGGATCACGACGGGACGTGCCCGGCCATGCTTCGCCGGAAGTTGCAGCATGCCGACATCCTCGGCGAGGAACCGGTGGCCGCGCAGGGCCAGGGTCGCCGCCAGCGTCGACTTGCCCTGGCCGGCCACGCCCATGATGGCGATGACACGGCCGTGCACCTGGACGACGGCCGCGTGGAGCGGCAGGTATCCGCGCTGCAGTCCCAGCGCGGCGAGGCAGTTGGTCTCGATGAACAGCCGGGCGTCGGGCCAGTCCGGCGGACAGGTCCGGTCGACGACGATCCGGTTGCCGCCGGTGACGAGATAGCGTCCCGCATTGCGGATCGTCAGCAGGTAGCGGCCCGCCGGATCGACGCTCGCCTGTCGCTCGGTGCTGACGGCGTCGGGCAGGGACCCGGGTACCGGTCCCAGCGCCACATTCACGTCGACAGGATGGTCCGCCGGTCCCCGCCAGGGCAGCGCCTCGGGCAGGGCGATCTCGCTGCGCACCCGCCATCCGCACAGGGTCCGGTCCTCGGCC
Organism: Pseudomonadota bacterium; assembly: GCA_036154895.1. Taxonomy (GTDB): domain Bacteria; phylum Pseudomonadota; class Alphaproteobacteria; order Minwuiales; family Minwuiaceae; genus Minwuia. The sequence continues at coordinate 37,722 of JAYZWD010000042.1, read as the reverse complement.
GGTGGTGCGCCGGTGGTGCCGTTCATGCGGGGGACGTCCTTTCGCGGGCGCGTGTCTGCGGCGACCGTGCATATCCGCTGCAATGCCGGACGGTCAATCGCCCGTGCAACCGTCCGGCATGAGCCGCCGATCGACGCGCGCATTACAGTGCGGTGACACATCCGGGCCGCGAGCGGGGCAAAGTTCGATTTCCTGCCCGTCGACCTGTGATTCGGCCTCGACAATCCCCAGATCGTCTTTCGATATTGACCCTCGGCAGGGAATACGGAGGACACGCCCATGGCTGACTTTGACAGCGCGATCCGCCAGGCGGCGGCCCAGGTGGACGAGGCGCGGTCGAGGTACGACCGGGTGACGGCCGGCATCGAGGCCATGGAGAGCAAGATGAAGGCCGGCGGGGACATCTCGATCGACATCCAGAATGCCACGCTGGATGACGTGCATGCCCATGCCGCGACGATGGACGCCAACATCGCCGACCTGATCATGGGTCTGGACGATGTGACGGCCGGCTTCTCGAAAGACTTCGACGAGATGCGCGACAAGACGGGCTGGGAAAGCTTCGTCAGCTTCTTCTCGTCGGCGAAGGCCGAGTCGATGCGCGCCGAGCGGATGCGCACGGCATCGATCGACGAGAAGCTGCAGGACCTGATCGCCAAGTCCGACACCATCATTCGCCTGCTGCAGGACCAGCTCGACAGCCTCAACGACCACAAGGGCCGCGTCGAGCGCAACCTGTCGGGTACGCTGGTCGACCGGGAGACGGTGGTCGGCGAACTGGAGAGCATCCGCGCCGAGATCCTGGCGATGGACCCGAAGATCATCGAGCTGGAGAACCGCATCGCGGTGGAGCAGGACGCCGCCGCGCGGACCCGGCTGGAGACCGAACTGGCCGAGATCAACGCGAAGTACAACGCGCTGGTGCAGTCCGAACAGGTCAAGCTGGCGCTGTCGCAGACGCTGGAGCGTTACATCGAGAAGGGCAAGACCTGGATCGACAGCCTGCAGAACCAGGCCGCGACCCAGATGGTGCTGATCAACAAGCTGCAGACCGACACCAAGCAGCGCGTGGTGCTTTACGATGCCCTCACCAAGTCGCTGAAGACCGCCCAGCAGCAGGACGTGGCGCACCGGATCAACGAGATCGGCGTGGCCACCGACAAGCAGGCCCAGGTCGCCATGGCCGCCATCGGCTCGGCCACCAACCAGCGCATGGCCGAGATGATGGAGAATCACGAGGACCACATGGTGTTCGCCCGCAAGGTCCTGGAAGAGAAGGCGAAGTCCGACGAGCGCTTTGCCCGCCGCTTCGCCGCCATCGTCGAGAAGCACGACAAGAATCTCTACGGGTCCGGCAACTGACGGAGGACCGCTTGTCCCTTCGCGAGGACCATGCGCCCCTGCCGGACGCGATGGCGACGCGACGGTACTTCGCCAAGTTCGACCGGATCATCGGTCACCTGCGCGATGTGCACGCGGTCTCGCCGTTGAGCGGCACGCAGGATGCGAAGCCCTATCTGGATGTGATCGAGGCCCGGCTGGCGGACCTCTCGGGCACGTTCCGGGCGCTGTCGTTCAAGCACCTGGTGGCCAGGCACGTTTCCGGGGCGCTGCCGCACGAACTGGAGATCGACCGGCGCGACAGCGGCTTTCCCGTCTATCGCGAGCTGCTGCAGATGGCCAATGACAAGGCCGAGGCGTCCAGGCATCTCGACACCCTGCCGGCGGCGGACAAGCTGAAGCAGGAGATGGTGGACCACATCCTGCGCACCCGGACGCCGCCCCGGCGGCTGCAGTTCGCGCTGTCGCAGCGCCTTTACTACGGCCTGCTGGCGCAGGGGCCGCTGTTCCTGGCGCAGAACCACCCGCAGGTCGTGGCGCTGCCGTCGGTGGTCAAGGGCATGCGGCGCTGCCTGGTGCACTGGGCGGTCTATGACAGCCGGGAGAACTACCCCGTCCTCTATTTCCTGGAGATGGACGACAGCGGGTCGGTGCCGCTGATCCGCGATGACACCCGCTGGCCGGCGGTGCAGGGGCACCTTCTCGCGCAGTCGATGAACGGGCTGAAGCTGGTCACCATCGGCACCGGGTTCGATTCCGACTTCGAGGACCTGCATCCGAAGCTGCTGACCCGCATCCATGTCGGGCCGATGTATTCCGATTTCTTTACCGAGCAGGACGGGCCGCTGCGCGAGGTGCTGGCCGAGGCGGCCGGCGACCCGGGACTGGACTGGACGCTCTGCTGGACCGTGGAGTCGCTTGTCTCGCGGCGGGTCGAACGCAAGCCGTCTGGCGTCTTCAGTTCGGTGCAGCGGGAGATCTTCGACCTCGACACCTTCTCGCCCGAAGGCCAGGAGGCCGGCGCCACCCGCGTCGAACGTGCCCTGATCATGCCGCAGGCGCCCTACCAGGTGCTGGCCGACCGCGACCCGCCGGGCCTGCGCAGTGTCCGCAAGTACGTCGTCGGTTCCGGCGGCCGCGTGCTGGCCCACATGTAGCCGGGGAACCGACCGATGAGCACCACCAGCGACCTGATCGAGATTCCCGAGGCCGACATCCGCAAGCACTATGCCGCGGCAACCGGCCTGCTCGCCGGCTTCGACCATGCCCCCCGGATCGGCAAGTCCGTCGCGGCGTCGGCCGCGGCGCCGGCGGCGGAGCGTTCGCCGGGTGTCACCGTCACCGGTCGCCGCTTCCGCTCGACCACGCCCGGGCTTGCCGCGCGCCGCACCACCCGTGCCGAAGGCATATCGCTGATCGACCGGATCGAGACCACGGACGACGGCGACGAACTGACAAGTCCGTTGCAGGCGACGGTGATGCAGGCGCTGCGCCGCGCCATCGCGACCGCCGCTGCCGTCTCGGACCTCTATGCCGATCGCACGGCGCTGGCGGCGCTGAAGCGCGACAACCTGGAGGGCCGGCTGGACGCGGCGCGCCGGGGCGAGTTCGCCGAGCTGCTGGCCGGCGCCTCGTTCATCACCCTGCACGTGCTGGCCAACATGACGGCGTTCCTGCTGGCGGCGCACGCCGGCGAGGCCGGGGCGGGCGACACCGAGGTCGGCACGCTGGAAGAGATCCTGACCGAGAACCCGCAGCTCGCCATGCATGGTGCGCTCTGGGAACTGGACCAGATCATCGCGAAACGCGCGACGGACCCGGCGCAGGTGGTGGCGGTCGTGAACGCCTGGGCCGAGAAGCTGATGGCGGAGGTGTCGCAACGCGCCTCAGCCTCGTCGGCGCTGGCGCCGTTCCTCGCCGCCAGCTATCGCGTCGAGGCCGACGACTTCCAGATCGACGGCTTCCGTCCGGCGACCCATGCCCGTTCGACCACGCTGACCATGGCCTTCAAGACGCCCGGGGAAGTGGTCGGAAACCACATCGCCAAGTACCAGTCGATGAAGCTGGCGAAGATGCTGATGGCCTATGACTTCAGCCGCCAGCTCAATCCCTTCGCCGAACTGGGCGGTTTCATCTTCACCTTCATGGGCGACGGCAAGCCCGGCACCGGCAAGACCACCCTGATCCAGATGATGGCCGGCCTGCTGAACGACTACTGCCGGAATGCCGGCTATCCGTTCCGCTATGCCAACCTGTCGACGGAGAGCATCGACAGCTACCAGGGCAAGTCCGGCCAGAACGCCAAGGCCTTCATCCGCACGGTGCTGGACCCGCACGTGATCGGTTTCGGCACCATCGACGACATCGACCAGATCGCGGGCAAGCGCGGCGACCGCCAGTCCTCCGCCGGCCAGCAGGAGATCACGGCGGTGCTGATGGAAAGCTTCGCCGGCGCCAACACGGTCGTGCGTGGCAACTGCACCTTCGGCATGTTCTCGAACTACCCGGAGAATGTCGACGACGCACTGCGCCAGCGCGCCGGCGCACGCTTCCTGGTCGACGGGCCGCAGACCCGGGCCGACTACATCGACATCCTGCACCTGCTGCTGGGCAAGCGGCACCAGATCCCGCTGGGCGACCACGACCTCTACGCGGCGCAGCAGATCCAGAAGGCCGTCGCGGCCTCCTACGAGGCGCATGGCCGCCCGCAGGAGGCGGGGCTGGTGAAGGTGTTCGAGCAGGTCAGCCGGGAGGTCGGCAGCCTCGACACAGTGGAACGCCTGGGCACGTACCTGAAGGCGATCCAGCAGGCCGACGAGCGCTTCACTGGCCGTGCCATCAAGAACATCACCGACGCGGTGAAGGTCCGTGCCATGGATTTCGAACTGCCGGACGAATGGATGGAGGACCCGGCGCTGTTCCTGGCGAAGGACTACGAGACCAAGAAGGCGATGATCGCCGAGCTGGCAAAGCCGATCACCGCCGAAATGGTGCTGCAGGAGATCAACCGCTACACCGACAGCGAGTTCCGCTATGCCGACAAGTCGGACGCGGCGGCGATCGATGCCCAGGTGCGCGAGATGCACCGGTCGGCCGCGGCCAGGGCACGCTATCTCGCCGAGGCAGGGGGCCGCTGAGCCATGATGCGGCTGTTGCGCAGCGGTCTGATGTACGGCGGGCTGGTCGAGGTGGCGACACCGACCATGGTCGGCCGCTACAACCGCGCGCTGGAAAAGCTGACCGGCCGGCGGACGGCGCTGGACAGCTTCCACATCGACATGTCGGGTTTTGCGCCTGAGATCGGCGAGGAACTGGGCGACGAGTCCTACCTGAACCCAGCCGGCTGCAACCGGCAGTTCATCCTGCTGACCCTCGACCAGGCGCAGGCGCCGCTGCTCCATCCGCATTTCACCTCGTCGCAGCCGGTGCTGCGGCAGTTCTTCGCCGACAACGAGGCGACGCTGTTCGCGCTGACCTCCCGCGATCCCGTCATCGGCGAACTGCTGAACTCGGTCTATCGCGTGACCTCGGTCGACGAGGTGCTTGACCTGCGGTCGATCACCGTCGAGGCCGAGACGGTCGGCGGCCATGTCGCCGCGCAGCAGAAGCTGCGCGCGCTGATCGACCGGTTCACCACGGCGGAGGATGCCTGGTACGACGACGAGCTGGTGCTGGAGATGATCGATCTCGCCGGGCTCGTGGGCGACTTTCGGCAGACCCCGCTCGACCTTTCGACCGGCCCTTACCGGGTCAGCGACTTCCACACCACGCATTTCGGCGGGCTTTACGTCTTCCGCGACAGCCGGGGCACCAGCCTGATCCATTCCGGCGAGCGGCCCAGGGGCGCGGAGGCGAAGGACCGGCGTGTCATCGCCCTGTCGGACCACAGGGCCGTGGCGGCATTCCTGGAGGAGAACGGGCTGGTCGAGACGGTCTTCGAGGCGGCCGGCCTCGACGAGCGGGCCCTGCTGAAACAGCGCATGGATTTCGTGCTGGTCGACCATTTCGCCCGGACAATGGCGGGCTGGAGCTATACCGGACCGACCGACCTGCGCTCGCTCGCCTATCGCGATGCCGACGCCCTGCCGCCGCTGTTCGGCCTGCTGTCCGACCGCGTGCGCTGCCTGGAGCAGGAGGTGCGGCAGAAGCCGCTGGTGCCGGCCGCGCCGGACTATTTCTACTGTCTCAGGGCCCGGCCCGGGCCGCTGAAGGACCTGGTCAACATGCTGCTGGCGGAGCTGGCACCGCTGGACGCCCGGCAGCTGTTCATGTGCAACAAGCCGGTCTTCTACAAGGCCTATGGCGGCTGGCGCGATGCCATGCGCGACTACGTGGTGATGGTGCTGGAACGCGATTACCTGCCGGCCAAGCAGGACCTGCGTGACCGCCTGTTCGGTACCGACGAGGTAACGGTCTGGGCCCGGCGCCCCGGTCCGTGGGACAGGGTCGGCAAGGGCAGGTGACGGTGCGGGAGATGATGCGATGCGCAAGCTGATCTGGGGCCTGGCCGGCCTGGTGGTGCTGGTCTTCGGCCTGGTGCTCGAATATTCGCTGCCCCAGCACGACATCGTCCGCATCGTCGGCACCGACGTGAAGCGCATGGATGTCGGCGAGCGCTCCTGGTTCTGGGCCGAGCCCGACGCCACTACCGGTCGCGGCGACAACCGCGACGTCCGCTTCGTCAACGCGGCGACACCCGACGGCGACGCCTATGTCTACCGCAACGAGGACACCAACTGGTCCTACCCGCCGTACTTCAAGTTCGAGAGCGGCTCGCTCAACGCCAGGGCCCAGGCGCTGATCTCCACCGAGGCCCAGCCGATCTGGGCGGTCGTCACCCATTATGGCTGGCGCATCGAGCTGTTCACCATGTTCCCGAACGTGGTCGACATCCGTCGCGCCGAGGGGCCGGACGAGTTCATCTTCCCCTGGTTCAACACCATCTTCCTGCTGTTGCTGGGGACGCTGTTCATCCTGATCGGGCGCACCGTGATGCGGCTGCGGCGACGCTATGTCGACCCGGTGCAGGAGGATATCGAGGAGTTCGTCTCGGAGACGACGGCACGCTCCGACGCGGCGGTGAACCGGGCGCGCGGACGCTGGACCCGCTGGCTCGGCACCTGGAAGTCGAAGCCGAAGCGCCGCTACTGAGCGTCCAGCACGCCGCGACGGATCTGGTCACGCTCCATCGATTCGAACAGCGCCTTGAAGTTGCCCTCGCCGAAGCCGTCGTCGCGCTTGCGCTGGATGAACTCGAAGAACACCGGCCCCAGCAGCGTCTCCGAGAAGATCTGCAGCAGCAGGCGCGGATCGCCGCCGGCGGTCGATCCGTCCAGCAGGATGCCGCGGGCCTGCAGTTCGCCGACCGGCTCGCCATGGCCGGGCAGCCGCTCCTCCAGCATCTCGTAGTAGGTCGCCGGCGGCGGAGACATGAAGGGCAGGCCGCGGGCCTTCAGGCGGTCCCAGCAGGCCGGCAGGTCGTCGCAGGCGAGTGCGATGTGCTGGATGCCCTCGCCGTTGAAGGCCATCAGGAACTCCTCGATCTGTCCGGTGGCGTTCGAGGCTTCCTCGTTCAGCGGGATGCGGATGCGCCCGTCCGGCGCCGTCATCGCCTTCGATGTCAGGCCGGTGTACTCGCCCTTGATGTCGAAATAGCGGATCTCCCGGAAGTTGAAGAGCCGCTCGTAGAACCGCGCCCAGTAGGCCATGCGCCCGCGATAGACGTTGTGGGTCATGTGGTCGATGGTGTGGAAGCCGCAGCCGGCCGGGTGCCGCTCCACGCCGTCGAGAAAGCGGAAGTCGATGTCGTAGATCGAGGAACCGTCCTCGTAGCGGTCGATCAGGTAGAGCGGCGCGCCGCCGATGCCGCGGATGGCCGGCAGGCGCAGTTCCATTGGCCCGGTCGGCACCTCGACCGGCTGGGCACCGAGTTCCAGCGCGCGTGAATAGGCCAGGTGCGCATCCCGGACCCGGAAGGCCAGGCCGCAGGGCGACGGGCCATGTTCCTCTGCGAAATAGGCCGCGAGGCTGCGTGGCTCGCGATTGACGATGAAGTTGATGCCGCCCTGGCGCCAGAGATCGACGTTCTTGGACCGGTGCACGGCGACACGGACAAAGCCCAGCATGTCGAGCACCGGCTCGATCACGTTCGGCTTGGGCGCCGCGAATTCCACGAACTCGAAGCCGTCCAGTCCCATCGGGTTCTCGAACAGGTCCGCCATGGCAGTGCTTCTCCCGTCATTTTCGGGGCCGTGTGGTGCGTCAGCCAGTCTACAGCCAATCGTGGCCGGTCTGTTAGGGTGCCGGCCGGCTCAGCGTTTCACGGGACTTTTCGATGACCATCTACCGCCTTGGTTCCCTTTCCCCCGAACTGCCGCCCGCAGGCACCTACTGGGTCGCCAGTGACGCCGTCGTCATCGGCCAGGTCACCATCGGACGCGATGTCGGCATCTGGCACGGCGCCACCATCCGCGCCGACAACGAGCCGATCGTGCTGGGCGAGGGCACCAACGTGCAGGAAAAGGTGACCATGCACGTTGATCCCGGCTTTCCGATGCTCATCGGCACCTGCTGCACCATCGGCCACAACGCGATCCTGCATGGCTGCACCATCGGCGACAACAGCCTGATCGGCCTGGGCGCCACGGTGCTGAACGGCGCGCGCATCGGTGCCAACTGCCTGGTCGGTGCCAACGCGCTGGTGACCGAGGGCAAGGAGTTTCCCGACGGGTTCCTGATCGTCGGTTCGCCCGCTAGGGCGGTGCGGCCGCTGACGGAGAGGGAAATTGCGAAACTGCGTTTCGGTGCGGACCACTACATCGCACGCTGGAAGCAGTTCACCACGGAACTGGTGGCGCTGGACGTCTGATCCGGGCGCGCCGGCCCGGGCCGGATGACCGCCCGGCCCGCCCCGTCGTTCGCGGTCAGGTCGACCACGCGCGGGCCAGCCTGTCACATTCCGCTCCGCCGGCACGTCACGGGGGCATTCGCAACGGATGTGACGGAGCAGACGGATGAACGGAACCGTAGTGGTGCTGGGCGGTGGCTTTGCCGGCTTCTGGGCGGCCCTGGCGGCACGGCGCGTGGGCGGGGATGCCGTCGACGTCCGGCTGGTCTCCCGCACGCCGGATCTCGGCATGCGGCCAAGGTTCTACGAGGCCGATCCGGCCAGCCTGGCCATCGACCTGCGCGCGCCGCTGGGCAAGGCCGGCATCGGCTTCGTCGAGGGCGAGGCGCTGTCGGTCGACGACACGACCCTGAACCTGGCGGATGGCCGCACCCTGCCATTCGACCGGCTGGTGCTGGCAACCGGAAGCGTGATGTCCCGCCCGCCGCTGCCCGGCGCGGAACAGGCCTGGTCCATCGACACCCGGGCCGAGGCGATGGCCTTCGACCGGCGGCTGGAGGACCTCGCGCTGCAGGTGGAGCCGGGTCATGTGGTGGTGGTCGGTGCGGGCTTCACCGGGATCGAGCTGGCACTGGAACTGCGGGACCGGCTCGCGGTCCATGGTGGTGATGGCGAGGCACTGCGGATCAGCCTGGTCGACCGCGCTGACGTGGTGGGGCCCGAACTGGGCGAGGGGCCGCGCCCGGTGATCGAGGCGGCGCTGGCGAAGGGACGTGTCGACCTGCGGCTGGGCGAGACGGTGACGGCCATGTCGGCGGTGCATGTCGATACTGCCCGTGGCCGGATCGAGGCGGACGCGGTGGTGCTGTGCACCGGCCTGCGTGCTGCGCCTTTCACGCGCGGCGTCGGTGGTCCGCGTGACCGGCTGGGCCGGCTGGAGGTCGGCTCGGACCTGCGGGCCCCCGCGAGTTCTGCGGTGTTCGCCGCCGGGGATGCGGCGGCGGTCGATACCGGCGACGGGTACGTGGCCCTGCAGTCATGCCAGCACGCGCTGCAGACCGGCCGCTTCGCCGGCGAGAACGCCGCCCGCGACCTGCTGGGGCTGCCGCTGATGGCCTATCGCCAGCCGCGCTATGTCACCTGCCTCGACCTCGGGCGGGCCGGCGCCGTGTTCACCCAGGGCTGGGACCGGACGGTGGCGATGCATGGGGCCGAGGCCAAGGCGTTGAAGCGCCGGATCAACCGGGAGGTGATCTATCCGCCGCACGACGCCGATGCCCGGACGTTGCTGGCCCTGTCGTCGACCGACCCGGCGTTGCAGGTGCCAGCGGCGGTGGCGACCACCTGACCGCCGGAGCACACGCAGGCGTATTCCAGCCGCGGATTTTCCACTACCTTTTTTGCCGTGGGGGTCCGGGGCAGGCCTCCCGTCAACGCGTCAGCACGAGGGGGCAAGTGGCATGTCGGCGCAAGATCACGTGATGGACCTGATTTTCGGGCGCTGGCGCAGCCAGACCCTGCATGCCGGTGTGAAACTCGGCGTGTTCGAGGTGACCGGCAGCGCGCCGAAATCCTCCGACGATGTCGCGTCCGAAATCGGGACCGATCCCGCCCTGACCTACCGCCTGATGCGCGCACTGGCCTGCATCGGCCTGCTGGTCGAGGACGACCGCCGCCGCTTCTCGGTCACGGAGGCCGGCGCAACGCTCGGCTCGACCCATCCGCAGTCGCTCAGGGCCGTCACCCTGCTGGAGGAAGGCCAGGAGCACTACGCGCTCTGGACCCATCTCTGCGACATGGTGAAGGAAGGCAGGCAGAATGCCTTCGTGCGCGAGTTCGGCCACATGGCCTTCGATCACACGGCGGCCGATCCGGCCGGCTATGGCGTCACCTTCAACGAGGCCATGACCAGCTATTCCAACGTGCAGACCGCGCTGGTGCTGGAGGCCATGGGCGTGCGCGGCATGCCCGACACGGCGCATCTGTGCGACATCGCCGGCGGGCATGGTCACCTGCTCTGCCATCTCGTCGCCTCGAAGCCGGGCCTGACGGGTACCGTGATCGACCTGCCCAACGTGGTTGGCGACGGCACCGGCCTGTGGGCCGACCGGCTGAACCTCGGCGGTCGGGTGAACTATGTTGGTGGCGACATGTTCAAGGGCGTGCCGTCGGCGGACCTCTACTTCATGAAGCTGATCCTGCACGACTGGGACGACGACGAGTGCGTGCAGATCCTGCAGAACGCCCGCCGCGCGGCGAAGCCGGGCGCGCGGCTGTTCATCGTCGAGCACCTGGTCACCGGTCCGGACACACCGCACTTCGCCAAGCTGTTCGACATCCACATGATGTGCTGGGGCACCGGTCGCGAGCGCACGCCGGAGGAATATGCCGGCCTGCTGGCGCGCGCCGGCTGGACCTACCAGGAGACCTGGTATCCCGCGACGCGCCTGATGGGCCTGGTCGAGGGTTCGAAGGACTAGGCTGCCGGAACGCCGAAGCCGAGGTCGATGAAGTCGACCCGCTCGGCGACCGCGATCCTGACGGTCGGGTCGGGCAGCCCGCGCCCGGGCCGCGCCCCGGGATCGACCGCGGAGAATGCGCGGGTGACCGCACCGGTCCGGGCATCGGCCACGGGCAGGAACAGGCTGCGCAGCGTGGCCTGTCGCCCGCTCTTCGCGGTCGTGGTCGTCAGGGTCATCACGCCGCAGGGCAGGCGGCGGAGTGCCCGTGCGCGCGCGATCGTCGCCGCGTGCTCCGGCGGGTCCAGCAGGTCCGACAGGACCTGTCCCTTCAGCGGCCGGAAGGCCATCAGGTCCTGCACGTCACCGGCGAGGCGGAAGGTCAGGCGGTTCTCGTCGGTGATGTCATAGACCGCCAGCGCCGACATGGCCCGGCCCAGATCCTCGGGCCGGACGTCGGCCGTCGTCGGAACCCCGCCGTCGCGGCGCCAGCCCTGCCAGGCGCGGAGAAAGGCCAGGCAGTTCGGGGCGTCCGAGACCAGGGCCACGCAGTCGTCGAGTGTCGTCAAGGTCGTGCGCTTCCCGTGGAGCAGTGGATCATTCGCCGTGGGCGGTGTCAGGCGTGCGCGCATTCTACATCGTGCCGGCGCGTTAATATCCGGTGTCCGACCGCGCGCCAACCACCCGGCGATTGCCTTGGGGCGATCCGGCTGCCAGTCTTCGGGCCGCGCGTTCCAGGGGAGGACAGGCGATGAAGTTCGGCATCATTCCGGTCAACGTGAACGTCGGCAGCGCGGACGAGGTCATCACCCTCGCGCAGACCGCCGAGAATGCGGGTCTCGAATCGGTCTGGACCTTCGAGCACATCATCGTGCCGCTGACCTACGATTCGAAATACCCCTACCACCCGAGCGGGCGGATGGCGGCCGGGCCGGAGACCAACTTCGTCGATCCGCTGATCGCGCTGACCGCGGTCGCCATGCACACGAAGACCATCCGCCTCGGCACCGGCGTCAACATCGTGGCCCAGACCAACCCGATGACCCTTGCCAAGCAGTGCGCCAGCCTGGATTTCATGTCGAACGGCCGCTTCATGCTGGGCGCCGGCATCGGCTGGCTGCGCGAGGAGTTCCGCGCCATGGGCACACCGTTCGAGCGGCGCGGCGCCCGCTTCGACGACTATATGGTCGCGCTGCGCAAGGTCTGGTCGGGCGCGGTAGTGGAACACCACAGCGACTTCATCGACTGGACCAACTTCAAGTCCTACCCCGTTCCGGTGCAGCGGCCGGGCGTGCCGATCATCATGGGCGGCGGCACCAGCCGCATCTACGAGCGGGTGGCGAAGTACGGCGACGGCTGGTTCATCCCGCCGACCGGCGACTGGTCGGTGGACAACGAGGCCGGCAGCGGGCTGGCGACGGCACTCGAGCGGCTGGCGGCGGCCTGCCGGGCCGAGGGTCGGGATCCGTCGGAGATCGAGCTGACCACCTTCTGGAACCCGGCGGCCGGGCCCGACAGCCTGAAGGTGCTGGAGGATCACGGCATCGACCGCGTGGTCACGGTGCTGGCGATGCTGGGCAAGGACCCGCTGGACGGGATCAGGCGCTATGCCGGGACCTATGTGAAATAGGACAGCGACGGCAATGCTGACGAACCGCTTCGGCGAGGCCCTTCGCTATGCCCACGACCTGCATCACGCGCAGCAGCGCAAGGGCACAGCCATTCCCTATGTCAGCCACCTGATGACCGTCTCGGCGCTGGTGCTGGAACATGGCGGCGACGAGGACCAGGCCATCGCGGCGCTGCTGCACGACGCCGCCGAGGACCAGGGTGGCGCCGCGACCCTGGCCGTCATCCGCGACCGCTTCGGCGACGGGGTGGCGGAGATCGTCGACCACTGCACCGATTCCTGGGAAGAGCCGAAGCCGGACTGGCGCACCCGCAAGGAAGCGTACATTGATGGCCTGGCAATGAAGCCCGCGCGCTCGCTGCTGGTCTCGCTGGCCGACAAGACCCACAACGCCGAGGCAATCCTGCACGACTGGCGCGAGCTGGGCGACATGCTCTGGCCCCGCTTCACCGGAGGCGCCGTGGGCACGCGCTGGTACTACCGCAGCCTGGCCGACCGTTTCGCGGACCTGGTTCCCGGCCGCCTGCCGGAACGCCTGGACCGGGCGGTGACCGGGTTCGGCGGCTGAGTCGGCCGACGAGGCTGTCCCCAACGGTCAGATTGAATGCGTCGCGATCACGAGGCTTTCAGCCGGTCAGTAGCTGCTTGGCGAACCGCGGCAGTTGCGTAAGGTAAGAACGTGGAAAGCGAACAAATGTCCGCAAATGTGTCGTCAGTATCTCTCGCAGGGGACCCGTCTTCTGCAATGCAAGTAGAAGTGACCTCGCCTGCTTGAAGGTCTCGATCGGCTGAAGATGCGAGCGATCTAGACCGGAATTTTGCGCATACGCCCACCAGAACTCCCGAATACTGGGATGACACCAAGCGTGCCAGGGCTTTATGCTACCAGCAAAGTGAACTATAGCAATTTCCTGCTTCCGAATCAGAAGCGATAGTTGGTTTGTATTTTCTGACTGGGGCAAAACAAGGAAATTCCACTTTGGATCAAGTATTCCTTTTCGAAGTTCACAAGATTTGTTTATGATACATTGATCAACCCAAGTTGCGTATTGATGATACTTGAAATAAATTTCCTTTGTTCGGGTAACAAAAGAGTCTTTGCGTAAGTATTCAATATCGAGCAGTAGAACTCCTGAATTGATGTAGCTGTCATTTTTTGACAAAGGAATTCGGGTCAGACTCGTGCCTTCCGGATGGGCGACGCCAGAAATTCCGCTCGGTCCAGTCGGAATTTTGAAGAGTTCGTTCAAATCCTGCAATACGAGAATATCGCAGTCAAGATAAATGACCTTTTTCTCGGGAACGAGATCCGGAATGAGAATTCGGAAATATGCTGCAGTATTGATGTGTCCTCTAATGTTCCAGTCAGCCAATTGACTCATGTCATTCGGGATGAATCGAATGTCTGTCGCGACGTGCGAAATTCGGCGCCTGCTTTCGCTTGCTTCGTCGACCAGATTTTCCGGAAAGATCCAGTATATCCTCAAGGGATGCTTCGTGTTCTGGCAAGCCGAAACCGTTGCCACCGAGGCAAATGGCAGGTAGTTGCGGTCAAAGCAGAACACCAGAGGTATACAGCACTGTGCCGATGCATCATTCAAGATTGTGGCCCTGCATGAACCGGCCCAGACAGTGCGGGGGCGGATCCGACGAAGTCGCCGCGACAGCTGCCGGCAGGACTGCGCGGTCAGGCCTAGTCAACGTGGCTTGAATTCATCCATGTGCAGAACGAACAGCAAAGTCAAGGCGGGGAAAAGATGCCGGCTGACACCCACCTGCTCCGCGTTCAGCAGTGTTGCGTCGGGTCGGCACCCCGTCTAGCTTTGCTGGCCGGCTTGCCTGTCGAGCGGCCGGGACGGATAGCAACGCTGCGGACAGTCGGCGGGCCGACACCGTCAGCGAACCCGACGGGGAAATTCATGCCGAAGCTGACCGACGACGAGTTCAACGGGTTTCTCGCCGACCGCGGGATCGTGATGAAGATCGCGGTGGTGCGCGCCGACGGCAGCCCGCTGGTGACGCCGCTCTGGTTCATTCACCGCGACGGCGCCATCTGGTTCACGCCGCGCGAGAAGTCCGAGTGGTTCGGCTGCCTGCGCCGCGATCCCCGCGTCGCGCTCTGCATTGACGACCAGAACCTGCCCTATCGCAAGGTGCTGGTGGAGGGGCGGGCCGAGATGGTGCACGACCTGGGCGAGGACGACGCCTGGCGCGACCTCTACCGCGATATCGCCCGGCGCTACATCTCCGACCGGGCGGCGGAGGAATATGTCCAGAACACCATCGACCAGCCACGGGGGCTATTTCGCGTGGTGCTGGCGGACGCGAAGGTGAAGTCGTGGCGCCTGCCGCTGAAGGACGAGCCGACGATGGGCATCTGGGCCGGGCGATACTACCAGCCCGGCACGCAGTTCTGATGCCGAGCCTCGACACTAGCCAATTCGGGCGTTGACTGGTATCCGGGCGCGTCGAACGGCGATGTCCGGATCGGTTATTCGGGTAACAGACGGAAGCGACCGGCGTGACATCAGGTTCTGTCGAGATTCGGGACAGACTCGCTGTCCGCTATGCCGCCCTTGTAGCATTCTTGGTGACAGCGCTCAGTGGTTCGTGGGCCGCCTGGCGTATCGGACTGAATGCTGACGTCGGGTACTTTCTCGCCTTCGCCGATGTTCTGCTCCGACCAGCTGGCGGGCCGATCTACGATATCAATATTCCGACGAACCTTGTCTTTCCGCTAGTGGCCCGGCTTGTCGATGGCCCTGGTGGACTATATCCGGCAGATATCCTCCAGATCATTCTGTATCTGTTCGTACTGTTTTGTTCAGCGGTGACTTTTGCGCTGTTTCGGAACATTCCCGCTGGGCGGCACTTTGTCCTTGTGGCTGCGGCATTTGTCATTCCGTTTGCACTGATCGTGCTCCCGCGTTGGCATTTCGGGCAGCGCGAACATCTGTTTGTCGCAGCCGTCGCGCCGTTGCTCGTTGTCCTGTGGCTTCGCCATGCCTTCGGCTTCAGGCCGTCCCGTCTGCTTTCGATCGGCATTGCCGTGCTTGCCGCGCTTGCCGCCTTCCAGAAGCCGCATTTCATCATCGTGGCGGGCGGAATCGGGCTGGTCCATCTGCTCCTGTTGCGGGGTCGCCTCCTGGCGGTGAGCCGGGAAATCTGGCTCGTCGGCGGGCTGCTTGCCACGGGCCTGATGATCCATTTCGCCGTTGATTCCCACTACTATCTCCGGCTTGTCCCCGATCTCTCGGTTGTCTATGGGGAACTCTATATTTCGCGATCGAATGTTTCAGGACGGCTGTTGTCAAATGGCCACATTGTTTCCTGGCTGTCTGTTTTCACCTTTCTCGCGCTCGGGCATCTGGTGCGCGCGCCGGGTACTGAAGGTGTGCGTCTCGACATAATGCTCGCCTGGCTGGCCGTCATCTTCCTGTTCGCCGGACTGTTGATCCTGCAGCTTGGACTGCACTATCATCGGCTTCCCTACGACATTGCCGTATTCGTTTCGGCAGGACTGGCGGCCGGCTGGGCCGTTGACCGGATATCCACACGCCTGCTGCACGGGAAGCCGGGGACGACTGCAGCGCTAGCTGCGGCGACAGGCGTTCTGCTCGCCACGACGATACCGGCCGCTATAGTCCTGAAGCCCGATGCGGTCGCCGAGAATGTCAGGCAAGCGCGTCTCGCCAGTCCGGTGACATGGACCTTTCAGCAGCTTGAACCTGGAACGAGTGTCTACGCGCTGACGACATCGCTGGTCCTGTACTCGCCCTATTTTGCCTATTCGGAAGTGCAATGGACCGGCCGGATCAACGACTTCTTTCACTTCAAGGCAATTGTCGAAGGCCGTAGGGCCGCTGCGGATGGCGGGCCAGCGCCGGACCCTGCCGTCCGGCGTGCCGAAGACGACTTGCGTTCGTTTGTCCTCGCTTCGTTGTCCGGTCCCGTGCCGGATCTTGTACTGGTGGACAGGCGGGTTCCGATGACCTGGCTGGAAGATTTCCCCGAGCCATTCTCGCTGACCGACTTCTACCTCGAGGATCCGGCCTTCGCCGCGAACTGGGCAAACTACAGGTCAGTCGGCTGGACCGCCCTCGAGCCCGGTGGTCGTCTGGACATCGAGATCTTTCGACGCGAAGTGAGGTGACGAAGGCGGTGGGAACCGGATGATGGAACAACGCGTGCGAGTTCGATCAGTATATCGCGATCGACGGGTCCTGCTGACAGGTCATACGGGCTTCAAGGGCGGCTGGCTGGCGCTCTGGCTGCACCGCCTTGGCGCGAAGGTCACCGGCATCGCCCTGGCCCCGGAGACCCGACCATCGCTGTTCGACCTGGCCGGGATTGCCGGCACGCTGACCGATATCCGTCTTGATATCCGCGACGCCGACGCGCTGGCGGCGGCAGTCCGCGCCGCCAACCCCGAGATCGTGTTCCATCTGGCCGCCCAGGCGCTGGTCCGGCGCAGCCATGACGACCCGCTGGGGACCTTTGACACCAATGTGATGGGAACCGCCAACCTGCTGCAGGCCTGCCGCGGGCTGGAGGATCTGCGCGCCGTCATCTGCGTCACCACCGACAAGGTCTACGAGAACCACGAGTGGGTCTGGCCCTATCGTGAAACCGACGCGCTGGGTGGCAAGGACCCCTACAGCGCCTCCAAGGCGGCCGCCGAACTGGTCGCGCTGTCGTACCGGCGCAGCTATTTCGCCCCGCGCGGTGTGCCGGTGCTTACAGCGCGGGGCGGCAATGTCATCGGCGGGGGCGACTGGTCGGCCGACCGGCTGGTGCCGGACCTCGTCCGGGCCGTTGCCACATCGGAGCCGCTGCCGATCCGCAATCCCGACGCCGTGCGCCCGTGGCAGCACGTGCTCGGGCTCTGTCATGGCTATCTGCTGCTGGCCGAACGGGCTGTCGCGGGTGCGATTCCGGGCGAGGGCGCGTGGAACTTCGGCCCGGCGCCCGACGAGGTCTGCACCGTGGCGCACCTGCTGGACCGGATCGGCAGCCACTGGACCCTGCCGGAGATCCGGCATGTCGCCGGCGACGGGAAGCCCGAGGCCCGCCTGCTGTCGCTGGACAGCAGCAAGGCACGGGCCGAACTGGGATGGCGCCCCGCGATGGACCTCGACGCGGCGCTGGCGGCCACGGCCGAATGGTACCGGCTGGCACTGGGCGGTCGCGACGACATGGCCGCGGTCACCCTGAGCCAGATCGCGGCCTACGAAGCCATGCTCGGGGACAGTTGAGTTCCGTGCCGGCGACCGGCGTGGCGGTGATCGGTGGCGGGCGCTGGGCGCGTGTATTGGCCGGCGTGCTGGAAGGCGTGTTGTCGCCCGACCTGCCGCTGACGGTGTGCTCTCCGGGCAATCCTTGCGCGTGGACGAAGCATCGTGCGGCCCGGGGCCGGGCGATCCGGATCGCCGGCTATGCCGATCTCCTCGCCGACCCGTCGATCAGCCACGTCATCGTGGCGCGTCGTGCGCGCGATCATGCCCGCACCGCGCTGGATTGCCTCCATGCGGGCAAGGCGGTGCTGGTGGAAAAGCCGTTCGCGCTGACCCGCCAGGACTGCGACAGCGTCGTCGCCGCGGCGCGGGACGGAACCTGCCGGACCGGACTGGTTTTCCTGTTCGCGCCAAACCTGCGGGCCTTTTCGGCTGCCTGTCTCGCCGCCGGAACGCCGACGCGGATCGATATCGACTGGGCCGACCCGGCGGTCGAGACGCGTCATGGTGAGCGGAAGGGCCACGACCGGGCCCTGAACGTCGTCCAGGACGTCCTGCCCCATGTCTGGTCGTTGTT
The DNA here is from genome assembly GCA_036154895.1 of Pseudomonadota bacterium. GTDB lineage: Bacteria > Pseudomonadota > Alphaproteobacteria > Minwuiales > Minwuiaceae > Minwuia. The sequence continues at coordinate 19,634 of JAYZWD010000042.1, read as the reverse complement.
CCGGATGCTGGTGCCGGACGGCGCCGCGCGGGTGGCGTCGGTCGATGTGGCGGGTGGCGGGCGGGTTGTGACGCTGGATATCGACGTCGCTGGCCTGCATGGTACGGCCGGCGCGCGCGTGTCGGCCAGGATGGCTCGCGTCGCGCTGGCGCGGAAGCGCAGGTTGCAGGTTTCCGGTCCCGGTCTGGACGGTGGCATCGATTTCTCCGTTGAGCCCGGCGTCGCACATGTGAACGGGCGCGACATCGACATCGCCAGCGGATTTGGAAGCCCCCTGGCGCGGCAACTGCGGGCCTTTCTCGATGGCCATGCCGGGGACGACGTCCACGACCTTGCCGGCGTCGCGCGTGCCGTCGAGGCAATCGACCTGACGCTCGATGCACTCCCGTCGATCCGCGCCGGACAGAGGCGGGCCATTGCGGCCGGGCGACATGCCGCCGCCACGCCGTCAGACCGCGCCGGCCACGACTTCGCAATGGCTGAAATCGTGCGTGCGGCCATTGACTTGGCCGGTGACATGGACCACGAAGCCATCGCGCGCGCGGCCTGGCCGGAAGGCGAAGGGCGTTTGGACGCGACTGACCGGGAGTTGTTCGCCGATCTGGTGGCGGCATTTCATCGCGAAAGAGGTAACAGCTGACCCGAAACTGCGGTGACCGGCGCCCGGTGCGGTCTTCCGGCAGTTGACCTGGGCTCGAAGGCTTGGAAAAGCTGATTTCCCGATCCAGTGAGGATTCACGACCCGATGATCGATCACGACATCGCCCCCGGCCGACTTGATCGCTGCCAGGTCTGTGGCTGCGCGGACCTGGAACTGGTGATCGACGTCGGTCACCAGCCGCTCTGCGATTCGCTTCTGACCGCGGCGCAGCTTGACCAGCCGGAGACCTCGTATCCGTTGCGGCTGTTCCGCTGCCCCGCATGCACGCTGACCCAGCTCGACTATGTCGTCGACGGGTCGGTGGTGTACGCGCCGGAATACCCGTATCGCAGCGGCATCACCAGGGAACTGCGGGTCTACCAGGAGGCGTTCGCCGACGGCGTCATCGCGCGCGTCGGCCTGCCCGAAGGCAGCCTGTGCATCGACATCGGCTCAAACGATGGCACCCTGCTGACCGGCTTCAAGCGCCGAGGCATGCAGGCGCTGGGGGTGGAGCCGACCAACATCGCCCGCATTGCGCGGGCCGAGAACGGCGTCGAGACCATCCAGAGCTTCTTCACCGAGGCGCTGGCCAGCGAGATCGTCCGCGACTACGGCCCTGCCAAGGTCATGACCGCGACCAACGTGTTCGCGCACATGGCGCCGCTGGGCGAGGTGATGCGCGGCATCGTCCGGTTGCTGGACACCGACGGTGTCTTCATTACCGAGAGCCATTACCTGCTGGATGTGCTGCACGGCGCCCAGTACGACACCGTCTATCATGAGCACATCCGGACCTATTCGCTGAAGTCGCTCGTCTGCCTGTTCGAGCAGTACGGTCTGGATGTCTTCGAGGTCCAGCGGGCGGATCGTTATGGCGGCAATATTCGCGCCTATGTCTGTCGCAAGGGCACCCGGCCGATCGCTCCGTCGGTGCGCGACCTGCTCGACCTGGAGGCTGCATCAGGCCTGGGCGAGGCAGATATCTACACGCGGTTCCGCGAGAACGCGTTCCGGACCCGCGATGACCTGATGGAATTCGCCTACCGCACGAAGCGGGAGGGGCGTCGGCTGGTGGGCAACTCCTGTCCCGGCCGGTGCTCGACCCTGCTGAACTTCTGCGGCATGACACCGGAACTGCTGCCCTACCTGGCTGAGCAGCCGACGTCGCTGAAGCTCGGCATGTACCTGCCCGGGCGGCACATCCCGATCGTGGAGAACTCCATCCTGATCGAGGAGCAGCCTGATTTCGTCCTGCTGCTGGCATGGCATTACGCCAGGCCGATCTCGGAGCAGCTACGCGAGCGCGGGTTGCGGTCGAAATTCGTGATGCCGCTGCCGACGTTCGGTGTGCGCGAGGACTGACCGCCCATGACCGAAGCCGCACCGGATCGTCGGCCGCTCGTTTCGGTCGTGATACCGGTCTACAACGAGGAAGAGAACGTCGAGCTGGCGTACAGCGCCGTGAAGGAGTTGTTTGCGCAGCATTCCGACCGGTACCGGCTCGAGCTCTTCTTCTCCGACAATCACAGTAACGACGGGACGTTGGCCAAGCTGACCGAACTGGCCGCGCGTGATCCCGACGTCCGCGTGATCCGGCTGGCGCGGAATTTCGGGGTGCAGCGCTCGATCCTGACCAGCTACCGGCTTTGTTCCGGAGATGTCGCGATCCAGCTCGACTGCGACCTCGAGGACCCGCCGGAACTCATGATCGATTTCCTGAAACTGTGGGAGCAGGGTCACGACGTCGTGGTCGGGATCCGGCGGAAGCGCCAGGAACCGAGACTCATGCAGTTGATGCGCCGCATGTTCTACCGGATCGCGCGGAACATCTCGCAGGGTGCGGTCCTGGAAGATGCCGGTGACTTCCGGCTGATTGACCGCTCGGTGCTGGAGCGACTGCGATCGGTCAACGACGCCCGGCCTTACACGCGCGGGCTGATTTCCGAACTTGCGGCACGCCAGGCTGGCGTTGCGTACGACAGGACGACGCGCCGCCTGCACGGAAAGAGCAAGTTCCCGTTCTTCAAGCTGCTCGATCTCGCGACCGACGGGCTGGTCAGCAACTCGATCATTCCGCTGCGGATCGCCAGCCTGCTTGGCGTGCTGGTCTTCATCGGCGCCGGACTCCTGGCCGCCGTCTTTGTCATCGGGCGTCTGGTCGCCGGCCACGACTGGCCGGCCGGCTTCGCCACCCTCAGCATCCTGCTGCTCATGTCGATGGGTCTGAATGCCATGCTGCTCGGAATTCTCGGCGAGTACATCGGCCGGATCTACGATCAGGTCCGGGTTCGGCCGCTGAGCATCATAGAGATGTCGCTCAATATTGACCGTTCCGAGGCGTTCCCGGCGGAAACCCCGCTCGGTCGTACGGAACGCAGTGTCGGAGAAAAGGCCACATGAAGGCGGTCATCCTGGCCGGCGGCCGCGGGACGCGGATCGCCGAGGAACGCAATCCGGCGCCGAAGCCGATGGTGACGATCGGGGATCGCCCGATCCTGTGGCACATCATGAAGATCTACGCCGCCCACGGGGTTGACGAGTTCGTCATCTGCCTGGGCTACCGCGGTTACGTGATCAAGGAGTACTTTGCCAACTTCGCCCTGCACTCGGCGCAGGCGGTGACCTTCGACTACCGTGACGGCAGCCTGGTCTACGAACAGGCCGGCGCGGAACCCTGGAAGGTGACCCTGGTGGAGACCGGGCTGGACACCCAGACCGGCGGGCGGCTCAAGCGGATCCGACCCTGGGTGGAAGGCGAGGATGCATTCTGCATGACATATGGCGACGGCGTTTCGGACGTCGACATTTCGGCCAGCATCGATTTCCACCGTTCCCATGGCCGCGCCGCCACGGTGACCGCCGTCGCGCCGGCAGGGCGCTTCGGCGTGCTGGAGGTGGATGGCGACCGGGTGTCGGACTTCACCGAGAAGCCCAGCGGCGACGGTACCCTGATCAACGGCGGGTTTTTCGTTCTGTCGCCGGGCGTGATCGACCGGATCGCTGACGACGCGACGATCTGGGAGCGGGCGCCGCTGCAGGGACTTGCCCGTGACGGCGAATTGCAGGCGTTCCATCACGAGGGCTTCTGGCAGCCCATGGACACCATGCGCGAACGCGACATGCTGGACGGCATGTGGCGGCGCGGCGAAGCGCCGTGGAAGATCTGGTAGCCCCGTGCCAGGTCCCGGTACGATACTCGACCAGCAGGTCGTTTCCGGCCGGTCCGGCCGCGGATTCGACCATGACCGCACCGGGGTGCCGGCGCATGGCCGTCGCGGTGACCACATCGCCCTTCGCTTCCTTCGATTCGGCCTGATCGGCGGCACGACGGGCATTCTCTATGCTGCCGTGGCCTATCTGCTGATATCCGCGGCGGGGGTTGTCCCCTGGCTGGCGTCGGCGCTGGCCTATGGCGCTGTTCTGCCGGTGAACTATTTCGGTCAGAGGCTTTTTGCCTTCCGGTCGAGCGGCCGGCACCGCATCGAGGCGCCGCGCTTTGTCCTGGTGCACCTGTGCAGCCTGGCCGGAAACGCCCTGATCCTGCAGGGATGTGTCTCGATCCTGCATCTCGACGTGCCCCTGGCGGTCGGAATATCCACCGTCGCGACCCCGGTCGTCGCGTTCGCCTTCCTGAATTTCTGGGTGTTTCTCGGACGGGCGGGCCACGGAAAGGACAACAGCAAGGCGGGCCATCAATGAACCCGAGCGACATTCTCGCATCGCCCTCGATCTACCAGGCCTTCCAGGAGGCGGGAGGATTCTTCGGCGCCCGCCTCAAGGCAATCGGCGACTATCTCGAAATCGGTCCGGGGGCGCGGATCATCGATATCGGATGCGGTCCCGGCTTCATCCGCAAGTACCTGCCGGACAATGTCGTCTATGACGGCTTCGACGTCGACGAGCGCTACATTGCCTTCGCGCGGAAACGCTTCGGCCATCTGGGCGGGTTCCACTGCCGCTTTTTCGACGACGCGGCCGCCGACGCCTTCGGGCCGGCGGATATCGTGATGATGAACGGCGTCTTGCATCATATCGACGATGCAAGTCTGAAAGGGACCCTCGCATCGATCCGGCGGGCGCTGAGGCCCGGCGGGACGCTGTTCACGCTCGACGGCGTGTATCTGGAACGGCAGTCATGGCTGCGCCGGACCATGCTGGACCATGACCGCGGAAAGTTCGTTAGGACCGAGCCGGCGTACCGCGCGTTGCTCGAACCGGTGTTCGACACCGTCGAGTCGCATGTCCGCAATGACCTGTCCTGGTTTCCCTACTCGCAACTCGTGATGCTGGCGCGATAGCGGCGGACAACAGCCCGGACGTCACGCCCGGACCGTTGTCCGCCAATCTGGATCAGCCGCAGCAGGCCGACCTGGCCTCGACCTTCGGTGCGCAGCAGGCGGACGCCGCCTCGGCCCCCGCCGGCTTCATGTCGTCGACCGGCGCGTGGTCGGAACCGAAGATGGCGATCTGGTCCATGGTGTGGAAGGTCTCCCACGCTACACCGGCCGGGTCGCGCGACCAGCTCTTGTTGCCGGTGGCGTAGCAGCAGGCGGCGTTGCGCTGCGGCGCGGCGCCCATCTCGGCGGCCAGCAGGCGCGCCTCGATCTCCTCGACCTCGGCGTCGGTGTCGACCTGGAAGCCCAGGTGGTCGAGGCCGTCACGCCCGGCCCGGCTGGAGATCGCGAAGTTGACCGCCGGATCGTCCAGCATCCACTTCACGTAGTCGTCCTTCACCACCGCCGGCTCGGCGGCGAACAGGGTGGAATAGAACGCGGTCGAGCGTTCCAGGTCAGTCACGGCGATATGCACATGCAGGCGCTTCATCGGCCATCTCCTTCGGGGCGCGGGTGCAGCAGTTCTCCATCAGGAACGACGAGAGCGCGCTGACGGCCTGGATGTCGGCCCGGTGCACCATGCGCCGCCCGTCGCGTCGCGCCACCACCACGCCCGCCCGTTTCAGGTGATCGAGATGGTGGTTCAGCGTCGTCCAGGCGATGCCCAGCTCGGCGGCCAGGGTCGTGGCGTCCGCACCGTGGCCGCCACACTCCACCAGGTAGCGGAGGATGGCGATCCGGCTCGGATGACCCATGGCACTGAAGGCCGCGGCTGCGCTCTCGTTATCCATGAATCTAGATTTATGGATATCATCGGCGTCCGTCAAGGGCGATTCAGTCGGCGGCATCGGTCTGTCCGGCCTTTTCCTGCGATTCCAGGGCCGCCGCGCCATAGATGCCCTTGGCCATCAGCGACAGTTCGGAATTGCGGCGCGCGGTGTAGACGAAGGCGCGGGCATCGTGCACGGCCTTCGAGTCCGGTGCCGCCAGCGCCGCGAACTCGGCCAGGTGACAGGCCAGGCGATGGTCGCCGGCTTCGGCCAGTTCGCGGGCACGGTAGGCCAGCGCCGGTGCGCCGCCCGCCAGTTTCGAGATCTCCTCGGCCAGCGCCATGTCGCGCGCCGGCTTCAGGTTGGCCGGGTTGCCGTCGTGCCAGCCGCCGTAGAGGCGCCAGATGTTGCGCACGACGAACTCCGGCTCGTCGTACATCGGACGGAGATAGGGCTTGTCCAGCAGGTGCTGCGGTACACGGACGGCGTGGATGATGTCGTTCAGCCGCGCGCCCTCGTTCATCAGGCCCAGCGTTTCGCCGACCAGTCCCTCCAGCGCCATGGCGATATCGTCGAGGACGGTGGCGATGCGCTTCTGGCCGGCGATGGGCAGGCCGTGGGCAGGCAGCATCAGTTCCGGCTTCAGCGCCGCCATCTGGCGCAGCGCATAGGCCCATTCCAGCGGATAGCGCTGCACCTTCTGCGGGTTGCCGGCATTGGGAAACATCCAGATCAGGAAGTCGCCGGCGCAGATGGCCTTGCGGCCGGGCAGCCAGGCCCAGAGGTGGTCGTCGGTCTCGCCCTTGTCGTGACGCATCTCGATCAGGTCGTCGCCGATGCGGACGTTCAGGTGACTGTCGAACACCGTGTCCGGCTCGATCCAGTCGGCCGGGCCGAACGGCTTGTCGTCCACGTCCAGCAGGCCGCGGCCGCCGGGCCGGCGGGAGGCGACGAACTGGCGGTGGTTGATGATCTTGTTGTAGCCGTTGGTGAGCTGGTAGCGGTTGAAGCGCGGCGCGACATTGGCGTGTCCGATGACGCGCGGGCGGCGGTGGCCGGCATCGGCGGCTGCGTCGATGAAGGCGCGGGTGCCGCCGACATGGTCGATGTGGCCATGCGTGTAGGCAATGGTGTCGACGGGTGCCTTCGTCCAGCGCCGCAGTTCCTCGATGATCGGGCGGGCGTGCGCCTCCAGGCTGGTGTCGAACAGCACCAGTCCGTCGTCGGTGCGGAAGGTGACGACATGGCTGAAGGCCTCGATCACCGCGACGCCGTCGGCGATCTCCGAGAGCTGGCGGTTGATCCGGTTGATCGAGCCGGGACCCTCGTAGATGCCCTCGTCGATATAGCGTGCGCTGAGCGCCAGCAGGTCGGCCATGGTCCTCGCTCCCCGGTTCCTGGTCCCGGTTGCCAGTCTGGCAGGACCGTACCCGACCGCAAGGCCGGCGGTGGCTCAGACCGGCTTGGCCACCTCCGGCTTCGTCACCTTTCCCGTCACCTTGCGTTCGCGCCAGGCGATGTACAGGCCGCCGGAGAAGACCATGGCGCCGCCGATCCAGACCCAGATGTCGAGCACCTGGGAGAACACCAGGAAGCCGATGATCGCGGACCAGATCAGCTTGCCGAAGTCGAAGGGCAATACGGCGGTGGCGTCGGCCAGCCGGAAGGAATGGGTGAACGAGACCTGCGATGCGGTTCCGATGATGCCGATGGCGACCAGCCACGGCCACTGGTCCGGCGTCGGCCAGGTCCACACGAACGACGCGGCGATGCCGGTGATCGGTCCCATCAGCAGCATCATGTACAGCGCAACGGTGACGGCCGAGTCGGTCGCGGTGAGACGCTTGATGATGATCATCGCGACACCCCAGAGCAGGGACGAGACGATCAGGCAGATGGCGCCGAATTCGACCGGCTGCGCGCCTGGCCGCAGGATCACCATGGCGCCGGCGAAGCCGATCAGCAGCGCGCTCCAGCGGTGCATGCGCATGCGCTCGCCCAGGAACACCGCCGCAAGAAGGCAGGTGAACAGCGGGGCGGTGAAGGACAGCGCCTGCACCATGCCGAGCGGGATGCCGGTGGTGACGCCGTAGAAGAACAGCAGCATGGCGACGGAGTTCACCAGCCCACGCAGGCCGTGCAGCTTCAGCCGGCTGGTGCGGAACGGCTCCAGGCCGTGGCGGATGAAGATCGGCGTCAGCGCGAACAGGCCGAAGAGGTTTCGGAAGAAGGCGATCTCGAAGCCGTGCAGCCCCTGCTTGCCCAGGTACTGGATCATGGCGTGCATGACACTGAAGCCGAAAGTCGCCAGCACCATGAAGAAGGCACCGCGGACGGTGGGCGAGAGTGGCATGCGGTCAGACACGGGGGACCTCGGCGGCGGGGGTACCGATGCTTGTAGCTTCAATCACCGCCGGCGCGATAGCGGGTGCCGCCGCAGGGCGGTCCGCCATCCCGCACAGGGCTGCCGACGTGGCGATGCCGGTCACGCTGTCAGCGCGCAGCCTTCGACCGTGATCCGGTGCATCAGCCGGCGGGCGCCGTGATAGTCGTTGACCGCGTAGTGCCAGGTCGCCCGGTTGTCCCAGAAGGCGATGGAGCCATTGGTCCACTGGAAGCGGTAGCTGTGCTCGGGGCGCGCGGCGTGGGCGTACAGCATCTGCAGCAGCGGCGCGCTTTCGGCCTGGGTCCAGCCTTCGAAATGCAGGGTGAAGCCCGGATTGACGTACAGCGCCTTGCGGCCGCTGATCGGGTGCCGGATCACCACGGGATGGACGGCATCCTGCTGGGCGGCGTCCGGATTGCCGATCCGGCCGTCAGTGTCCTTGCCGCGCGCGTAGAGCGAGGCGGCGCCGAAGGCGTGCCGGCTGGAATGCACGGCGTTCAGTCCGTCGAGGGTCTTCTTCAGCCCGTCGGACAGGGTCTCGTAGGCGCGATACATGCTGGCGAACAGCGTGTCGCCGCCGCTGGGCGGAACCTCGCGGGCGACCAGGATCGAGCCCAGCGCCGGGATCTGGTCATAGGAATGGTCCGTGTGCCAGCCGCCGCCGATATTGGTGGTCTGTTCCGGTTCCTTGCGGACCTCCGCGATCTGGGGATGGCCGTCCTTGGCGCGGAAGAAGCGGTTGATGTTGATGGCGCCGAAATGCTCCGCGAACGCGATGTGGTCTTCCGGCGAGAGATCCTGGTCGCGGAAGAACAGCACGCCATGCTCGCCCAGGGCGCTGGTCAGGACGCCGGCGATGTTGTCGGAGACTTCCCGCTTCAGGTCGATCCCGCTGACAAAGGCGCCGACGCCGCCGCCGCTCGGTTCGATGGTGAAGACCTTCCCGTCGTCGTCGGCTGCACTGGCCCTGGACATGCGCTTCCTCCCTGCTTTCGTCCGGAAATGATAGCAGTCATTAACACGGTCGCGCATGAGCTTCCGGCGGGTCTCGACTGCCTTTTTGGGCAGGAAGGTGCCGAAAATTCCGGCAAAATCCCGAACGCCCTGATTTTCACCATCCGGCAAATGGCTGCTGTCCCGGGGAACTTCCGCTTTCCCGGTACTGGCCCGACGTTTGCAAATTCGCTGGCAACGGCGCCCATCGGCGGGCGCCATGGCGAAGCCGCCTTCTGACGGACCCGTATTTCCACAGGGCCCGTCGGATGGCGGCTTTTTGCGTTTTGCCGGTCTTACCTGGCCGGTCGGTAGCGGAACGGAGTAACGGCGCGTGGGTTACAGCAGCGTCAGTATTGCTGTGGAGGAGCCGGTGGCGGCAGGCCCCGGCGTTCCGGAACCCGCGCGCCGGGTCGTGGTCGCCGGCGGCGGACCGGTCGGGGTTCGTGCCGCGCAGGAACTGGTTCGCCGCGGCCATCATGTCGTGCTGGTCAACGCCGAACGCTGGCGGCCCTACAACCGTGTGAAGCTGACGCCCCTGCTGGCCGGCGAGGCCCAGATCGGCCAGGTCTACCTGTCCGAGACCTTCGACGGCCCCGGACAGTTCGACCGCTATGACGGCGTTTCGGTGGTCGACATCGACCGCGAGCAGCGGATCGTCCACCTGTCGACGGGACGGCAACTGCCCTACGAGCGGCTGGTGCTGGCGCTTGGCTCGCGGGCTTTCGTGCCGGGCATTCCGGGTACCGGCCTGTCGGGCGTGTTCGTGTTCCGCGACTTCGACGACGCCGAGGCGCTGCTGGCCCGCTCGCTGTCCGCGCGGTCGGTGGTCGTCATCGGCGGCGGCCTGCTGGGTCTCGAGGCGGCGCGCGGCATGCGGCGGCGCGGCGCGAAGGTCACGGTGCTGGAGCACGAGCACCGGCTGATGCCGCGCCAGCTTGATGCCGCAGCCGGTGCGGTGCTGAAAGCCCGGATCGAGGAACTGGGTGTCCGCGTCATCACTGGCACCCCGGTGAAGTCCATCGACGGCAACGACCGTGTCACGGGCGTCACGCTCGGGTCCGGCGAGACCGTCGCGGCCGACACCGTCATCGTCTGCACCGGCGTCCGCGCCAACATCCAGCTTGCCCAGGCGGTCGGCCTGAAGGTCGGGCGCGGCATCGTCGTCGACGACCGGATGTGCACCTCGGATCCGGCGATCCTGGCGGTCGGCGAATGCGCCGAGCACAACGGCATCGTGCACGGCCTGGTCGGTCCCGGCTTCGAGCAGGCCCAGGCGGCCGTCGCCGCCATCGACGACGAGCAGGCACCCTATCGCGGGTCGACCCCGGCGACGCGGCTGAAGGTGCTGGGCGCGGACGTCTTCTCCATCGGCGACTTCGAGTCCGCCGCGCAGCAGCCGGGCGTGACCAGCGTGTCCTGGCAGAGCCAGGATGGCAGCCAGTTCCGCCGGATCTTTCTGGAACGCGGACGACTGGTCGCGGCACTCGGTGTCGGCCCCTGGCCCGAGGCGACACGTCTGCAGCAGGCGGTGATGCGCCGGCAACCGGTCGGCTTCTGGCGCGTGGCCGCCTATCCGCGCACCGGCCGGCTCTGGGCCGAGGAACCGGACAGCGTGGTCGCCTGGCCGAAGCAGGCCATCGTCTGCAACTGCACCGGCGCCACCAAGGGCGCGATCTGCGATGCCGTGGCGGCTGGCGCCTGCTCTATCGAGGCCGTGCGATCGCAGACCGGCGCCAATACGGTCTGCGGCACCTGCGCGCCGCTGGTGCAGGAGCTGATCGGCGGCACCGCCCCGCCCGAGCCGGCACGCTGGTGGAAGTGGCTGGTCGGACTGTCCGGTGCCGCGGCCCTGGTCATGCTGGCGATCGCCTTCCTGCCGCGCATCCCGCTGGCCGACAGCTTCCGCCCGCACGAGCTGTTCTTCGACCTCTGGTTCAACTCGATCTGGAAGCAGTGGTCCGGCTTCAGCCTGCTCGGCCTGACGGCCGCGGCCGCGCTGCTGGGCCTGCGCAAGCGCATCGGGATCGCGCGGTGGCTCGGCAATTACCAGGGCTGGCGCCTGGTCCATCTCGGCATCGGTGGCCTGGCGGCGCTCGCGCTGGTCTGGCACACCGGCTTCCGGCTCGGCGCCAATCTCAACCTGGTACTGATGCTGTGTTTCCTGGTGACACTGGCCTTCGGTGCCGTGGCCGGCCTGATCACCGGCGGCGAGCACGAGTTGCGCGGGCGAGACCTGGTCACCGGGCCGAAGTCGCCCAGGACCCTGCCGCTCTGGGTGCACATCCTGGCGCTCTGGCCGCTGCCGGTGCTGATCGTGCTCCACGTCCTCGCCGTCTACACCTATTGAGGGCCCGCACGTGTCGCTTCCCCGCAACGCCGTCCTGTGGATCGTCTGGCTGCTGGTCAGCCTGGCCGTCGGCGCGGCCGTCGCCTCGGCGATGTATGTCGGCGGCAAGCGCGACATGCTGCTGATCGGCAAGACCACCGGGGCGCATCACCAGATCGAGCTGGCCTGTGGCGCCTGCCATACCTCCGACCTGATGGAGGATGCGGAGAAGGCCAGCAGGAACATGAACAAGGCTTGCCTGGAGTGCCACCAGGACGAGCTGAAGGTCTCCAACGACTCGCACCCGGTGAAGAAGTTCCGCGACCCGCGCAATGCCGAGCGCCGGGAACTGCTTGATGCGCTGTTCTGCGCATCGTGCCACGCCGAGCACGTGGACGAGATCACGCGGCCGATGGCGGTGACGCTGCCGACGGACTTCTGCTCGGCCTGCCACCAGAAGATCGCCGAGGAGCGGCCGAGCCATGCCGGCCTCGGCTACGAGACCTGCGCCAGCGCCGGCTGCCACAACTTCCATGACAACACGGCGCTCTACGAGGACTTCCTGGTCAAGCACGCGGACGGGCCGGACTTCGCCGGGCATGCGGTGGCCAGCTACGTGGTCGACAGCCGCGCGGACACCCTGCCGAAGGACGGCCTGGCCGCGGCAGACGCCGTGGCACCCGCCGCCGCCCTGACACAGGACGCCATCGATGCCTGGGCCGGCTCGGCGCATGCCGCCGGTGGGGTCAATTGCGCCGGGTGCCATGCGCCGGAGCAGGTGAAGGCGGGCGACCTCGCCGGGATCGCCGCGAACTGGATCGAACAGCCGGACCTCGCGGTATGCGCCGGCTGCCACAAGGGCGAGGCATCGACGTTCCGGGAGGGCAAGCACGGCATGCGCCTGCATCCGCAACTGCCGAAGCCCCGGTCGGTGGACGCGGGTGATACCCTGGCCCGGCTGGTGACGGCGGTGATTCCGTCGGCGGAGGACCGGCCGCTGGAACCCATGCCGGTGGCGGACGCGCGGATCCCGATGAAGGCGGATGCCCGCGCGCACATGACAGTCGGCACCTGCAATGCCTGTCACCGGCCGCACGAGGTCGACCTGAAGGTCGCGGCGGTGGAGGCCTGCGCCGGCTGCCACGATGACACGCACACCAGGGCCTATTTCACGTCGCCGCACTATCGCCTGTGGCAGCAGGAGGTGGCCGGCGACCTGCCGCCCGGCGCCGGCGTCAGCTGCGCCGACTGCCACATGCCGAAGGTCGAGCAGCGCGGCGGTCGCTGGCTCACCGTCCATAACCAGAACGCCTATCTCCGGCCGAACGAGAAGATGATCCGGCCGGTCTGCATGTCGTGCCACGGCCTCGCATTCGCCATCGACGCCCTGGCCGACCCGTCACTCGTTGAAAGCAATTTCAGCGGGCGCCCGTCGACGCACATCGAGAGCATCGACTGGGCCATGAGGCGCGCGAGGAAGACCGAATGACGCCAATCAGCCCGGTCCTCCCCGCGCTCCATTGCAAAGGGCTGCAACAGAAGGGAACCTAAGAATGACTCGCAGGACAATCAAGGCGCTGGTCGTTGCCAGTGTGATCTCGGCGGCAGCTCCGGCGGTCGCGGACGGCATCGCGCCGAAGGACGTGGCCGACATGCTGCATGCGGTGATGGAGTCCGACCGGACCGTCTATACCCGCATGATCGTCGGCCGCCTGGTCAACGAGCACAAGCTGATCAAGGCTTCCGAATTCTTCGAGGACGACAAGGCTGCGCCGCTGCCGGCGCAGATGTTCCGCTTCGGCGCGGAGATGGTCGCCGACAAGACCGACCTGTTCTCCTATTCGCTGTTGTCGCTCTGGCCGATCAACAAGCAGAACGCACCGCGCACCGAGGTCGAGAAGACCGGCCTGCAGTTCGTCGCCGACAACAAGGGCGAGAACTACTACGGCGAGGAAACGCTGGGCGGTACCAGGTACTTCACCGCCGTCTACGCGGACAACGCCGTCGCCGGCGCCTGTGTCTCGTGCCACAACGACCACAAGGACAGCCCGCGCACCGACTTCAAGCTTGATGACGTCATGGGTGGCGTCGTGATCCGCATTCCGCTCGAGGACTGAACCGGCGAGATTCATGCTGCCGCCCGGGGGACTGGCGGCGGCAACGACATGGAGGACGACATGACCCCCGACCAGATCAAGATGGTTCAGGACAGCTTCAAGAAGGTGGCCCCGATCGCCGACACGGCGGCCGACATCTTCTATGCCCGGCTGTTCGAGATCGCGCCGCAGGTCCGCAACCTGTTCCCGGCCGAGATGACCAACCAGAAGAAGAAGCTGATGCAGACGCTCGGCGTCGCAGTGACCAACCTGCACCAGGTCGAGACCATCGTCCCGGTGGTCCAGGACCTGGGGCGCCGCCACGTGGCCTATGGCGTCAAGCCGGAGCACTACGACGTGGTTGCCCAGGCGCTGCTCTATACCCTGGAAAAGGGCCTGGGCGATGCCTGGACGCCGGACCTGAAGGCGGCGTGGACCGAGACCTACGTGCTGGTCGCGAGCGTCATGAAGGACGCCGCCGCCAAGGCCGCCTGACCGGGCACGCCCGGACGTGCCGACCGCCGGCCCGTCGCGATCTCCCGCGGCGGGCCCGGTGGCGTGCTGGCACAGCTACTTGGCGCCGGTACCGCGCAGCAGGCTGCGTTGGGTATAGATGTGTCGCGCGACCGGGTGCAGCATCTCCGGATCCACCCCGGTGACCAGGGTCTGCGGCGAGAACTCCGAAAAGGCCGGATGCATCAGCCGGAAGCGTCCGGCGTGCTCGATCAGAGACAAGACCAGGGTCTCGACAGCCCGGTCGGAAAGCGACGGTGCCGCGAGCAGCAGGGCGGTGCTGGCAAAGGTCGTGTAGGTCTCGTCGAGCGACGGATAGGCGTTGGGCCGGACGCGGTAGAAGCGTGTCGCGGGATTGGAGCGGACATACTGGCCGATGGTCTGGCGGCGAAAGTCCCGCAGGCGGCCGCCGCAGCGCTCGATGGCCATGGCCACGGCCGTGTTCGGGATGCCCGCGACATAGGTGAAGGCGTCGATGCGTCTTCGGCAGAAGGCGTCGGCCTGTTCCGCCGGATCCAGTTCCAGCACCGCCTTGAAGCGCCGCGTGTCGAAGCCGACGACGCGGAAGAAATCCTCGGTCGTTGCGCGCTGGCCCGATCCGGGAATGCCGATGTTGAAGACGATGCCGGACGGTTCGCGGTTGTCTTCCTCGCGGAGCCAGTCACGCACCACGACATGGAAGACCTCCGGGTAGAGGCCGCCGATCACCCGCACGCCGGCTGCCGCGGCCGTCGGTGTGTTCAGCACCACGTCCGACTGGGCAATGCCCAGGTTGAGACTGCTGTTGACCAGCCGGCCGAGATTGTCACCCGAACCCGCGGTCTCCTCGATCCGGCAGGGCAGCCGTGTCCTTGCCGGCGCCAGGTCCATCAGGCGGCAGATCGCGTTGCCGGCGCCGTAGTAGACGCCGGTCAGGCTGGCCGTGGCGATCGCCAGCCGCTCCCGGTCCGCCGGAGCAGCCGGGACCGGGAACGCCTGCAGGACCAGCAGGGCACATGCTGCGGCAAGCCACCTCATCGCGGGGCCTCGATCACGTAGGCCGGTGTCGAACGCAGGCGGCCGATGGCGCGCTCGGTCCGGAGCCGTTCCTCGGCCGGTGGCGGCGCGGTTGCGACCTCGACCTTCTGGAACTCCAGCCCCGAAGGCGGTACCGAACAGGCCTGCGGATCGAAGAGCGTGTCGCGCGGGACCGCCAGGGCGGTGGTTGGCCCGATGCGGATGTCGTGGCCATCAAGCACCAGCGCCATATCGCCGCTGGCGAGGGTCCGGACGTCACGCACGTCGGCCGCTGTGCAATCCAGCGAGACCAGGTAGAGCCACGAGGTCGCGTTCACGGGTGACATCATGGTGAAGCGGCCATGCCATTGCGGCGTCCAGTCCGGCTGCAGGCGTGGATCGGGATCGACCGGGAAGGCATCGGTCTGGGTGAAGTCGGCGTCCGGTCCGGCAAGACGGCGGATGCAGACGCTGCCGCGGTTCATGGCCAGCCGCAGGGTGCCGGTCGCATCCATCTGCATGCGTCGCAGCGCGTGGATGTTCCACTCGAAGCGGCGCGGCGTGTCGGAGGCGAGGCGGTCATGTATCAGGACCTGCCCCGGCCGGAGGTAGAGCAGCGTGCGCCGTGCATCGCCGAGCTGGCCCCTGTAGGCGGCGGTGGCGTCGCCGGCGACCGCATCGAAGTCGGGGCAGCGCGCGAACAGCGTCAGCCGGCCCTGCGCCTCCAGGTCGTCCCAGGGCTGGCCCTTGCCGCCGTCGAAGGTGATCGCGTTGTGTGCCTCGGTCCGTGTCGTCCAGGCCAGGTGGTGGCGCGACTTGTGGGTGTCGTAGTAGCCCGAATCGATGGCGATGGCCTCGCGCAGGCCGTTGATGATGAAGCTGTTCTGGTCGGCGTGGCTATGGCTGAAGGAACCATAGGGACTGGACTTGAACAGGATCGAGTAGCGGTCCGGACTGTCGATGTCGCTGTGCATCACCGACCAGCCGATCGACGGGAAGATCGCCGAATCGGGCAGGTGCGTGGACTCGGAGGCAATGGTGCTGAGGGGCGCCGGCGGCAGGCTGGAGCCCAGCAGGATGGTCCAGCCGGTCACTTCCTCGTCCATGTCCGCTTCGCTGAAGTCCGAATCGCGGATGAACTGCTGCCAGCGGGCGAAGAGCCGCCCGGCTACGGGCAGGCGCGTCCGCTCGAACAGCAGCCGCGCCGTTTCGGCCCAGACCAGCGGTCGGTACTCCTCGCCGCCGTCGCCGAAGCCGCTGTTGGGCGCGCCCGGCGGCACGACGTAGGACAGGAACAGGCCCTGACCCCGTGCCCAGGCCGTGTCGAAATAGTCAACGTCGGTCGTGCCGCGGATGGTGTCCCACTGCTGCGCGTTGCTCAGCAATTCCCAGACGCCGTAGTTCACGCCGTTGGCGTAGCCGCCATCGTCGCCGCCCCAGGGGTTCCCGAGTCCGAGGAACAGCGGGTAGAGCGTGCGGAACCAGGCCACGGCGCGTGGCGAATCGCCGGCCAGCAGGGTCGAGATCGCCAGAATCGACACCGCATGGCGGTAGCCGTGCGAATTGTAGGGATAGGCGGCCAGGGCGCGGATGTTGTGCAGCACATAGGCATCAAAGGCCTGCTGCGTCCGGTCCTCGATGGTCCGGATGACGTCGAGGCGCAGGCGCGGGTCCATGTCGTCGTGCAGCGTGTCGAGGGCGACGGCAAGGGCCTTGGCGATACGCAGGTTCAGCAGGTCCTCGGCCTCGTTGGAGGTCTCGCCACGCGGGTCGAGCGCCACCAGCCAGCGCACGGCATCGAGGGATTGCGTCAGCGCCTGCGCGTCGCCCGACCAGCCGCGCGTCACGATCCGCACGACCATCGCGTCGTAGAGCACGCGCATGACGCGCCGGACATTGCCGCGGACCGCCCGGCGGAACATGACGAGATCCTCGCGGTCGAGGTTGCGGAGGTTGCCGCCTGACAGGCGGGTCTCGGTATCGGGCAGGGGCGGCGCACTGCGCTGCCGCGCCTCCAGGATGTCAAAGAACCTGCGCTTCCAGCCGACATAGGCGTCGGCCAGCAGCAGCGAACGGAACGGCTCGCGGGGCAGCAGCCGGGGACGGGGGGCGTTTGCCGCGCGCTCGAAGGCCAGCCTGGGCGATGCCGGCGGGGCGCCGCGCGCATCGGGCAGCAGCTCGAAGCCGCGTTCCTTCGACCACTGCTCGGCACCGGCGAAACTCGGCCAGCGCCGGACCTGCCAGGCATAGGTGCCGACCGGCAGCGGCATGTCGAGGTTCAGGAAATTGGAGCGGGTCGTGCGGCGGATCTCGGAGCCGTCCGGCTGACGGATCACCACCTCGTAGACGTCATCCGGATCGACCAGGCGCCAGCGGAACGACGGCGGGTTCTGCGCCGGCCTTGCGCCGTTGAAGGGGTAGGGCCGAACCTCCCGCGGGTCGGTCGGTACCAGCCAGTCGGTGACTTCGGGAGCCTGGATCAGGGTTTCGACCGAGCGGAGCGACTGGGCGATGGCAGGACCCGATGACCCGATCAGCAACAGCATGCATGCAGCGGCAACGACCGTCGCCGCGCGAGGAAACCTGTGGCTGGCCTCCGACATCCGTGATTCCGCCCGGCCCATGGACCGCGGAGTATACAACCCGTTCGTGTGCAGGGGGGGCTGAATTCGCACACGTGTGTCGTGTGTCATGCAGGGCAGGTCCCGGGCGCGGGACGAATGGTGCCGGCGGAGGGACTTGAACCCCCAACCTACCGCTTACAAGGCGGTTGCTCTACCAAATTGAGCCACGCCGGCACGTCGCCGGTCCCTTAGCGGAATCGGACGGCGCTGTCATCACCGGCGGCGTACCGCCGGCTCAGGACTTCAGGGCATAGAGCGCGATGGCGGTGGCGTTCGAGACGTTCAGGCTCTCGACCGCCTCGGAGATCGGGATCGAGACCAGCATGTCGCAGTTCTCGGCCGTCAGCCGGCGCAGGCCCTTGCCTTCGGACCCGAGTACCAGGGCAATGCGATCGAACTTCCGGGCTTCGGCGATATTGTGCGTTGCCGCACCGTCCAGCCCGATCCGCCAGTAGCCCCATTCCTTGAGCATCGCCAGCGTGCGCGCGAGATTGGTCGGGCGCAGGTAGGGCACCGTCTCGAGCGCGCCGGAGGCTGCCTTGGCGAGCGACCCGGTCACCGGCGCCGCATTGCGTTCGGGCGCGATGACGGCCCGCGCCCCGAACGCGGCGGCGGTGCGCAGGATGGCGCCCGTATTGTGCGGATCGCTGACCTGGTCGAGCACCACGACGATCGCCGGCCCCTCACCCTTCAGCAGGGCTTCGGTCGACGGCGGGTTCAGGGTCGAGGCATAGGCCGCAATGCCGCCGTGGCTGGCACCCTCGCGGTCGTAGCGTGCCAGCACCGCGTCCATGTCGGTGCGGCTCATCGTTTCCAGCAGGTTGTGCTGGCCGAGCGGCGTTTCCTCGATGAACTGCGGCGTCGCGATCAGTCGCTGGACCTGCCGGCGCGGATTGGCGAGCGCGGCAAGAACCGCGTGCCGGCCGTAGATCCAGTGCGTGGCCTCCTGCTGCTGGCCGCCCTGGCGACCGCCGCCGCGTACCTCGACCGTCGGCAGGCGCCGGGCCGGGCCATCACGCTCCTCGCGCTTCGGGGGCCGTTGGGCGCCCTCGCGGAAATGATTGCGGCCGCGCTTGTCCTCGCGGAAGGGACGCTCCGGACGCGGTGCGCCGTCGTCGCCACGGTTCTCGCGGGGCGCGCGCTGGGGCCGGTCGCCATCCTCGCGGCGCGGACCACGGAAGCCACCCTCGCGCTGCGGACGGTCGCCATTTTCACGCCGCGGGCCACGGAAGCCGCCCTCGCGCGGCCGATCGCCGCCGGGACGTGCGCCACGGAATCCGCCACCGGGCCGGTCGCCGCGAGATCCGCCGCGTCCGGCACCACCACCGGCGCGGCCACGCGGGCCGCCGCCCCTGTTGTCATTGCCCTCGGTCATGGCGGGGCTTATATTGGTGCCTTCGTCGCCCGGCAACGGGAATCGCGGGGCGGCAGCCGCGTCGGTGTCTTTGACGCGGACCGGCGTGCCGGGGCCAAGCCTGTTGACACGGGAGAGCGTTTCCGGATAGTGCGGCGCCGCTTGTTCGACCATCCGACATGCGCGGTAACGGAGGGGTGCCCGAGTGGCTAAAGGGGACGGGCTGTAAACCCGTTGGCTATGCCTACGTTGGTTCGAATCCAACCCCCTCCACCATCCGCGATGTCATGTCGGTCCGGCAGGCAGACAGAATGTGGCGCCGGAATGAAGCGGGTGTAGCTCAATGGTAGAGCCCCAGCCTTCCAAGCTGGTGGTGTGGGTTCGATTCCCATCACCCGCTCCAGGCCGGAACGGTTGACTTGAACAAGGCGGCGTTGCCGCGGGAAACGACAACGTAGGACTGCTGGACGATGGCCAAGGAAAAGTTTGCGCGGACGAAGCCGCACTGCAACGTGGGAACGATCGGACACGTTGACCACGGGAAGACGACGCTGACGGCGGCGATCACGATGGTGCTTGCGAAGAGCGGCGGCGCG
>JAYZWD010000041.1:0-75685 GCA_036154895.1 Pseudomonadota bacterium | reverse complement strand
CCCTTGATCCGGGATGTGTTACCAACAGACATCATGCGTCTTCATTGTCCGGACTTCCATCCGGCCAGACACACGGCACCGCCAGCCGCACATCCCCTTCTCATTCCATATTACCATGTCAAACAGCAGCCGGTCCGCAGGGACCGGAGACGACAACGTCCCGACCGGGGAGCAATGCCCCGGTTCGAATCGCACCGTCGGGAATTCTTATCGTAAGCGGAGTGGACCCGCTTCGCAAGCACCGCCGTGTTCGGCAGTGCCGCTCGACGGGCGGAGAAATGCCCGCCGCCGCCTTCCAAGTCAACAGACTTTTTGCAGCGCACGATATTTTTCCGTCGTTTCAGGCAGTTGACGCAGCGGCGCCAAGGGGGAGCCCCGTGGCGCCGCCGGCTTGTCCCGCGGTTTCGCCAGCCGGCGTTTCCGACTAGGGTCGCGGACCGACCCGGACACGGACAACCTTGACCATGCTACTTCCCTTTTCCGCCCTGTTTCTCGGCGTGGCGCTGATGATGCTGGGCGCCGGCCTGCAGGGTTCCCTGCTCGGCGTGCGCGGTGTCATCGAGGGCTTCGACACCGGCGTGCTGGGCGTCGTCATGTCGGGCTATTTCGCCGGCTTCCTGGCCGGTTCGGCCATCGTCCCGCGTTTCGTCGGGCGCGTCGGTCACATCCGGGTCTTCGCCGCGCTCGCCTCGCTGGCCTCGGCCACGGTGCTGGCCCATGCCGCGTTCCCCGAGCCCTGGCTCTGGGGCCTGATGCGCCTGCTCACCGGCTTCTCCTATGCCGGCCTGTATATCGTGGTCGAGAGCTGGCTCAACGACATGAGCGACAACCGCAGCCGCGGCAAGGTGCTGGGCACCTACATGGTGATCCAGCTCGGCGCGCTGAGCCTCAGCCAGGTCCTGCTGATGCTGGGCGACCCGGCCAGCGCCGGCCCCTTCATGCTGATCGCCGTGCTGGTCTCGCTCGCCGTCATGCCGGTGTGCCTCTCCGCCTCCCGCACGCCGGACTTCAGCGCGCCCGAAGCCATGTCGATCCTGGCGCTCTACCGGCTCTCCCCGCTCGGCACCGTCGGCATGGCCCTGACCGGCATGTCGAACGGCGCCGTGTTCGGCTTTTCCGCCGTCTATGCCCGCCAGGCCGGCTTCTCGATTCCGGAGATTTCCGCCTTCGTCGCCCTGGTCTTCGGCATCGGCATGCTGCTGCAATGGCCTGTCGGCCGGCTCTCCGACCGCTTCGACCGCCGTTCGGTCATCGCCGTGGTCACCTTCGTCACCGCCGGGATCGCGCTGCTGGCCGCGATCCTGCCCGGAACCGGCGCCACGATCCCGGTGCTGATCGCGGTCGGCGCCATCGCCGGCGGCCTCAGCGTGCCGCTCTACTCGCTGTTCAACACGCACGTGAACGACATGGTCGAGCCCCGGCAACGTATCGCGGCCTCGGGACGGCTGATCTTCCTCAACGGCATCGGTGCCATCGCCGGCCCGAACATCGCCGCGCAGCTGATGGATGCCACCGGACCGGGCGGCTATTTCACGACCCTGGTCATCCTTCACGTCGCCATCGGGCTGATGACCATATGGCGCATGCTGCAGCGCCCCGCCCCGCCCGGCGGCGAGACCGTCGACTTCGTTGCCATGCCGGTGCGCGGCACGGCCATGACGGCACAGCTGGTTCCGGAACCGGCGGACCAGCCGGACGACGGACGGAAGGACGAACAGGCATGAGCGAACGCGCCGATGCCGTGGTAATCGGGGCCGGCGTCGTCGGCCTGGCCGTGGCGCGCGCGCTGGCGCTGTCCGGCCGCGAGGTCATCGTGCTGGAGCGGGCCATGCTGATCGGTTCGGGCACCAGTTCGCGCAATTCGGAGGTGATCCACGCCGGCATCTACTACCCGGCCGGCAGCGTGAAGGCGCGCGCCTGCGTCGCGGGCAAGGCGATGCTCTATGACTTCTGCCGCGCGCACGGCGTCGGCCACGCCCGCATCGGCAAGCTGATCGTCGCTTCCGAGCCGGCGCAGCTCGGGGAACTGCAGGCCATCCGCGCCCGGGCCGCGGCCAATGGCGTGCACGACCTGGTCGAGCTCGATCGCGCCGGCATCGCGGAGATGGAACCGGCGCTGTCCACCGTCGGCGGGCTGTTCTCGCCGTCCACCGGCATCATCGACAGCCACGGCCTGATGCTGGCGCTGCAGGGCGAGGCCGAGGACCGGGGCGCCATGATCGCCTTCGGCACGGAGGTCACGCGAATCGTCGCGACGGAGAGCGGACCGGACGTGACGACGGCGGACGGGACCGTGCTGGCCTGCCGCACGCTGGTGAATGCCGCCGGCCTGTTCGCCGCGCCGCTCGCCGCCCCCACCGCGCCGACCGACTGGCACTATGCCAAGGGCAACTACTACGCCCACCAGGGCCGCGTGCCGTTCCGCCACCTGGTCTATCCGGTCCCCGAACCGGGCGGCCTCGGCGTGCATGTCACCCTCGACCTCGCCGGCCAGGCCCGCTTCGGTCCGGACGTCGAATGGCTCGACACGCGCGACGCCGCCTCGATCGACTACACCGTCGACCCGCAGCGGTCGGAGAAGTTCTATGCCGCCGTGCGCCGCTACTGGCCGGACCTGAAGGACGGCGCGCTGCTGCCCGACTATGCCGGCGTGCGCCCCAAGCTCGCCGGCCCCGGCGCGCCGAATGCCGACTTCACCATCCTGGGCCCGGCGGACCACGGGCGGCCCGGCCTGGTCCACCTGCTGGGCATCGAATCGCCGGGGCTCACATCCTGCCTCTGGCTGGCCGCGCGGGTGGCGGAGATCGCGGCCTGAACCGATTGCCAGCCCCGCCGGCGCTCTGGTAGAGCAATCCGGCATCCGACCAGTGCCCGGACAGGTGGCCGAGTGGTTGAAGGCAGCGGTCTTGAAAACCGCCAAGGGTCAAACCTTCGTGGGTTCGAATCCCACCCTGTCCGCCAGTCACCGTCAAAGAACGCTGGCGATACGCGTCCCGCGTTCTCACCGGACCCGTGACCGGATCCGGGCATGGCACGGGAAGACTATGGCGAAGATGTCGTGCCCTTCGGTATCGAACCATGCCGGACAGCCATCGCCCCCCAACCATCTGGACAGCGCCGCGCCGGCGCCGGATAAGTGCGGCATACGGGATATTCGCCTTCGGGGAGGAATGCGGAATGGAATTCGACGATCTGGTCATGAGCCGGCGGAGCGTGCGCGGCTACAGGAAGCAGCCGGTGCCGCGGGAACTGATCGACGAGATCCTGGAGGTCGCCAAGGGCGCGCCGTCGTCGATGAACACCCAGCCCTGGCATGTCCACGTGCTGACCGGCGCGCCGCTGGACGAGGTCCGGCGCCGCAACACCGAGGAGATGCTGGCCGGCAAGGGCGTGCACCGCGAGATCACGCTGAACCACGGCTACGAGGGCAAGCACCGCTTCCGCCAGGTCGAGATCGCCAAGCAGCTCTTTGCCGTCATGGGCATCGAACGCGATGACAAGGAGCGTCGGCAGGACTGGGTGATGCGTGGCTTCCGCCAGTTCGACGCGCCGGTCTCGGTGGTGCTGACCTTCGACCGCGAACTCGCCGACTGCACGGTCGCGCATTTCGATCTCGGCGCGCTGTCCTACGGCATCGTGCTGGCGGCGTGGTCACGCGGCCTCGGCACCGTCATCAACGGCCAGGGCATCATGCGCTCCGACATCGTGCGCGAGGTGGCGAAGATCCCCGAGAACGAGGTGATCATGACCTGCATCGCCATGGGCTGGCCCGATGGCGAGTTTGCCGCCAATGGCGTGAAGGCGCACCGGGAACCGAACGAGAGTTTCGTCAGCTATGTCGGGTTCGAAGGCTGATCTCACCTGAACAATCAGGTCAGGTGATTCCCACAATCATCTGACCTGATTCGCATTTTCTCAAATCCTGATCCGTCGCCCCGCCGGGGTATCGACGACGCGAACGGCGGTCGGCGTGTGGAAGTGCGTGCCGAGGACCAGGATGTCCTCGGCCAGCGCGCGCTCGATGAAGCCGCTGCGGGTGCGGATCGCCTGCTCCTTGTCGAAGTCGGCCTTCTGCCGCCAGGTCGGCTCCGCGATCTGCACCGGGTGGATCATCATGTCGCCGGTGATCACGGCGCGGCTGCCGGCCGAGTTCAGCTCGACACTGCAATGGCCCGGCGTGTGGCCCGGCGTCGGGAGCAGGCTGACCTGGTCGTCGATTCCCCAGTCATTGTCGACCCAGCGCACCTGCCCCGCCGCGATGATCGGCTCGATGTTCTGCTGCAGCACGATGCGGTCATGCGGATCGGTGCTGGCCGTCCAGGCGTCATATTCGCGCCGGTTGAACAGGTAGGTCGCCTTCGGGAAGGTCGGCACCCAGCGCCCGTCGGCCAGCATGGTGTTCCAGCCTGTATGGTCGACGTGCATGTGGGTGCAGAAGACGAAGTCGATGTCCTCCGGCCGCAGGCCCGCGCGCTGCAGGTCGACGAGGTACTGGCCGGCGCGGTCGTTCCATTGCGGAAAGCCCGAGCCCGACTTGTGGTTGCCGACACAGGTATCGACCAGCACGGTGTGGTGGCGGGTGCGGATGATCATGCTGTGCATGCTGAGCAGCATCAGCTTGTCGTCGGTCACGAAATGCGGCTGCAGCCAGTCGAGATGCGGGTCGAAATCCTCCCGCGCGCGGTCGACATAGAGCACTTTCGGGCTCATCCGCTCGACCAGGTCGACGACCTTGGTCACGGCCAGTTCGCCGATGGCGAAGCGCTGGATGGTGCTGTCCGTCATGGTGTCCTCCCCCGATTTACCACGGCGGCAGTGTGGATGGGCGCGGCCGGCCCGGCAACCGGGTCAGGCCGCACGCCACTCCCGCTCATCCGGATGGCGCCTGTGCCAGTCGGTGCGCGATTGCCAGGCGGCGCCCAGGCGGAACAGTACGTGTTCCTCGAACGGGCGCCCGACAAGCTGCATGCCGAGCGGCAGCCCCGACGACGCCTGTCCGATGGGCAGGGTCAGGCAGGGCTGGCCGGAAACGGTGAACGGCAGGGTGAAGCGGAAGCGCGGGGCCTGGTCGAAGAAGTCCGGCGACAGGTTCTGCACCAGCCGGGCCGGCGGCGCCGGTGCCATGGTCGGCGGCAGCACCAGTGCGTCCACACGCTCGAACAGTTCGGCCATCTGCCCGATCCAGACGCGCCGCAGACCGTGCGCTTCGGCCAGGTCGACCGCCGAGAGGCGATTGCCGATCTCGATGATGCCGGCCAGGTGCGGACCGTAGAGCGGACGATTGGCGGGATAGAGTTCGCGGTGCGCCAGCGCGACGTCGGCGTGCAGGATCGTTGCCCCGGCCCGCAGCGCATCGGCGCGGTCCGGTGCCCGCACAGGCACCAGCAAGGCCCCTGCCCGCTCCAGTTCCGCCGCCGCGGCCAGCACGGCGGCAGCCAGTTCGCCGTCCACGCCCTCGGTGATCCAGAATTCGTCGACCCCGATCCGCAGCCCGCCGATCTGCCTTGCGATCGCGGGCTCCGGAACCGGTTCGCGCGACGCCGCCGGATCGGCCGGATCCGCCCCCGCCATCGCCGCCAGCATCGCGGCCACGCCGTCGACATCCCGGGTCATCGGGCCGACATGATCAAGGGTCGCGGAGAGCGGGAACACGCCGGCGCAGGAAACCCGGCCCCAGGTCGGCTTCAGCCCGGTGACGCCGCAGAAATGCGAGGGTGACCGGATGGAACCCGCGGTGTCGGAGCCGATTGCGGCATGGGCCAGACCGGCGGCGAGTGCCACGCCCGAGCCGCTGGACGATGCCCCGGTCCAGGCCTCCGCGTCCCACGGATTGCGTGGCTGCGGCGTCGCCGGGTGATTCACGGCACTGGCGCCCTCGGTCATGGTCAGCAGTCCCAGCGGAACGGCACCGGCCTGCTCCAGCCGGGCGACAACCGTCGAATCGTGCCCCGGTACCCGCTCCCGCATCACCATGGTTCCGGCCGAACTGCGCACCCCCGCCATGTCGCAGAGCGCCTTGATGCCGACCGGTATGCCCTGCATCGGCCCGTGGTCGCGGCCGGCGGCGAAATCGGCCTGTGCGCGCTCCGCCGCCGCCATCGCGCGGTCAGGCGTCAGCACATCGTAGGCGCGCAGAACCGGGTCATGGCGCGCGATCCGCTCCAGCATGATCCGCACAACCTCGACCGGGGACCGCTCTCCGGACCTGTAGGCCGCACCCAGTTCGGCGACGGACATCCAGGGAACCTGGTCTGCACACATGAATTTCCCCCCGATTTTTCGTGAAACAGGATAGCGCGTTCCCGCCGCGACGGCGATTTGCGTTGCGCAGCCGGGCGTGAAAGCATGGCGACTGCCGCGAAGAGACGGCGACGAAACGGGAGGCATGGCGTGCAGGCGAAGACGATTACCGGCTATTGTGACCCGTTCTCCGCCATGCCCGGCCAGACCCTCCGCTTCATGATCTCGACCTACGCGCCAGGCGACTACAGGGCGGAACTGGTACGAATCCGTGGCGGCGACGACCACGCGCAGAACACCGAGCCCGGCGTCGGCGTGATCGAGGAGGTTGTCGGGTCCCCCTTCGCCGGTACGTGGCCGGGACGGACGCAGCCGGTTCATCCCGGCTCCTACGGTATCGTCGCCGACGCGCCGGCGCTGGAGGGGCTGAGCGCCTTCACCATCGCGGCCTGGATCTGGCCGACCCTTCCGGGCGGCCGCGAACAGGCCATCCTGTCGTTCGGCGGACCTGACGGCCCGGTCCTGATGCTGGACGCGACCGGGGCGCTGTCCCTGGCGTTCGGCGACATGCTGGTTTCGACCGGCATCCCGCTGCGGGCACGGGAATGGGTGCTGGTCAGCGGCGCCGTCGATCCGGCGTCGGGCATGGCCTATCTCTCGCAGATCCCGACCCCGCAGGGGCCCGGGCAGCGAATCGGCTCCTCGCCCGTATCAGCCGCCGAACGCCTGCCCGACACGCTGCCGGTCACCGCCGAAGCGCCGGCACTGATCGCCGCCCGGATGGGAGAGGACGGCGTGACCGACCATTTCAACGGCAAGATCGATTCGCCCTGCATCCTCGGCCCCGACGACACGGTGATCGCCCAGTGGGACCTGGGACACGAACCGGGCGGCGATGTCTTCACCGACAACGGTCCGGACGCCATGCACGGCCTGCTGGTGAACCTGCCCGCCCGGGCGATGACCGGACATGCCTGGGACGGAACCTCCTACGACTGGCGACAATGCCCGGAACACTACAGCGCCGTGCATTTCCACGATGACGACCTGATCGATGCCGGCTGGGAGCCGGATTTCAGCTTCACCATCCCGGACGAGTTGCCGAGCGGGCTCTACGCGGTGAAGCTCGTCCATGGCGACAGCGTCGACCGCATCCCGTTCGTGGTCCGCCCGCCGGCCGGGACGGCGACCGCGCCCGTGGCGCTGCTGCTGCCGACCGCGTCCTACCTCGCCTATGCCAACCAGCGCCTGCGGCTGAAAAAGGCCAACCCGATCTTCGGCGATGCCCTGCCGACCTGCATCAACGATGCCTTCCTGGTGGCGCACCCGGAATTCGGCAATTCGACCTACGACACCCACACCGACTTCTCCGGCGTGCACGTGAGTTCCCGCCTGCGACCGGTGACCAACATGAAGCCGGGCGACAACCGGCCCTGGGGCCTGCCGGCGGATTGCAACATCCTGGCCTGGCTGGCGCATCTCGGCCAGGACTGCGACATCGTCACCGACGAGGACCTGCACCGCGAGGGCGCGGCGCTGCTGGCGCCCTACCGTTGCGTGATGACCGGCAGCCATCCCGAGTACCACTCGACCGCGATGCTGGACGCGCTGGAACAGTGGCTCGGCGAGGGCGGACGGCTGATGTACCTGGGCGGCAACGGCTTCTACTGGCGTGTCGCCTTCCGCGACGACCTGCCGGGCGTGCTGGAGGTGCGGCGGGCCGAGGACGGCACCCGCGCCTGGATGGCGGAACCCGGCGAGT
Source organism: Pseudomonadota bacterium (assembly GCA_036154895.1). Taxonomy (GTDB): domain Bacteria; phylum Pseudomonadota; class Alphaproteobacteria; order Minwuiales; family Minwuiaceae; genus Minwuia. The sequence continues at coordinate 67,683 of JAYZWD010000041.1, read as the reverse complement.
ATCATCACGCCTTCACCGGCGAGTATGGCGGGCTGTGGCGCCGGATCGGACGGGCGCCGAACCGCCTGGTCGGCGTCGGCTTCGCCGCGCAGGGATTCGCCGAGAGCAGCCACTACGTGCGCAAGCCCGGCGCCGACAATCCGCGTGCGGCCTTCATCATGAAGGGCGTGCCCGAGGAGATCATCGGCGACTTCGGCAGCGTCGGCGGTGGCGCCGCCGGCGAGGAGATCGACCGCCACGACGTGCGCCTGGGATCGCCACGCCACGCGCTGGTGCTGGCGTCGTCGACCGGCCACGGCCCCGACATGCTCCGCACCAAGGAAGAGCTGCTGTCCACCGTGCCGTATTTCGAGGACCCGAAGGTGCGCGCGGACCTGACCTTCTTCGAGTGCGACGGGGGCGGCGCAGTGTTCTCGACCGGCTCCATCGCCTGGGTATCGAGCCTTGCCCACAATGACTACGACAATCCGGTTGCCCGCATCACGGGGAACGTCCTGCGCCGTTTCATCGCGGACGCGCCCTTCGAGATGCCGGACCCCGGCTGACTTCCACGCACCGACCGAGGAGCCCTACCCGCATGACGACGCGCGGCGACTACCGCTTTGCCCATCCCTTCCGTGTCCGGTACGCCGAGATCGACGGCCAGGGCATCGTGTTCAATGCCCACTACCTGACATGGTTCGACACGGCGATCACCGAGTACCTCCGCCACCTTGGCTACGACTACCAGGCCGCGGTGCGGGAGACCGGCAACGACTACCACCTCGTCAAGTCGACCGTGGAGTACAAGGCGCCGATCCGCTTTGACGAAGAGGTCGAGGTGGCGGTCCGGGTGCCGCGGATCGGGCGCTCCTCGCTGGTCTTCGACCTGGCCATCTTCGGCAAGGGCGAGAGCGATCCCCGCGCCACCGGCGAGAACATCTGGGTCAACACCCACCAGGCGACGCACACCACGGTTCCGGTCGACGACGATCTCGTCGGACGGGTGCAGGCGCACGAGGGCGAGGCCATCACGTTGTCGCGTCCCGCCGCGGCGGGCAGTTGACCCCCCCGGTGGACGCGGGACGACGACTGCCTATCTTCGCGATGGGAAACTGAACCGGACGAGGAACGGAGCGATGGGCGACCCGACCTGGCAGAAGACCGAAGCGGCGCTGCGCAAGCTGACGCCGATGCAGTACGCCGTCACGCAGGAGGATCACACGGAACCCCCGTTCCGCAACGCATTCTGGGACCATGCGGAAGCCGGCATCTATGTCGATGTTGTCAGCGGCGAGCCGTTGTTCGCGTCGACGCAGAAGTTCAGCTCGATGTGCGGCTGGCCGAGCTTCTTTACCGTGCTGGAGCCGGAGAACGTCGTCGAACGGACCGACACCAGCCATGGCATGATCCGCATCGAGGTGCGCTCACGGCACGGTGACTCGCATCTCGGGCATGTCTTCAATGACGGTCCGCCGCCGACCGGCCTGCGCTACTGCATCAACTCGGCGTCGATGCGCTTCATCCCGGTCAGTGAACTGGAGCGCGAAGGCTACGGTCGCTACCTGCCCCTGTTCGGGACGACTCCCCCGAAGGACTGAGCGTGGTGTGGGCCTGGCCGGCCGCGCGACCGGAAACCCGGGCCATTTCGCCGACCAGTTCGCGCTCGACGATCGGCTTCGAGACATAGCCGTTCATGCCCATGGCGAGATAGCGTTCGCGATCGCCGCTCAGTGCATCCGCCGTGAGGGCGATGACGGGAACGTCACGCCAGGGCGCATCGCTGGCGCGAATGCGGGCGATGGTCTCCGGACCATCCATGGTTGGCATGTGCACGTCGAGCAGCACCACGTCGAAGTCCTGGTCGCCCAGGCGCTGCAGCGCTTCCCGTCCGTTGCCGGCCTCCACCACCATGCAGCGATGCGGCTCCAGGTACAGGCTCGCGACCTTGCGGTTGATCGCGTGGTCATCCACCAGCAGCACGCGCATGCCGTCGATGCTGCCGCGCGGCCGGCTTGCGGGCGCCTCGGCGGAACTGCCCGACCGGCATGTCGGGGTCGCGCCCTCGGGCAGGTCGACGCGGAATGTCAGGGCAAAGACCGAGCCGCATCCGGGCTTGCTGGTCGCCGTTGCGTCGCCGCCCATCATGCGGGCAAGACTGCGCGTGATCGAAAGCCCCAGTCCGGTGCCACCATAGCGACGCGCGGTGGAACTGTCGGCCTGGCTGAATGGCTGGAACAGTCGCTGCAGCGTCGTCTCGTCGATGCCGATGCCGTCATCGCGGACTTCGATGCGGACCATCGGCGCACCATCCGGTCCCGGCACCGGCTCGACCGCAATCTGGATCCGCCCGCGTTCAGTGAACTTGACGGCATTCGAGACCAGGTTGCCGACACACTGGCGAACGCGGACCGCATCGAACACCAGGCGCTCGGGCAGGTCGGCATCGACCAGCATGGACAGCTTCAGCCCCTTCTCCTCGGCGGCCGGCTGCCAGAGCTTGCGGACCTGGCGCATGATCTCGGCGAGATCGCCCTCCGCTGGTGCGATATCCATGCGGCCCGCATCGATCTTCGAGAGGTCGAGCACGTCGTTCAGCAGGTCGAGCAGCATCTGGCCGGAATCGAGGATCGCCTGCGCCTGCGATTTCTCCCGCTCGGGCAGGTCGGACTGGCAGAGCATCCGCGCCATGCCGAGGATGCCGTTCAGCGGCGTCCGGATCTCGTGACTGATATTGGCGAGGAAGGCCGACTTGGCATCGTTCGCCGATTCCGCGGCCCGGCGTGCCTCGACCAGTTCGCGCTCCCGGTCGCGCAGGTCGGTGATGTCGACCGAGGTCGCGACGTAGCGTCCCTCGCTCATCTTGCCGTAGGTGGTCTGGACGATGCGACCGTTCTCGGTCTTCAGCGCAATCGGCTTTCCGGTCTGGAGCGTCTCGCAGATCGCAAGCGCCACCTCCCGGACCTTCTCCTCGCTGTAGTGCGGACAGAGCCGGCGCACGCCGGCGATGTTGGCATCCAGGAAGGTACCGCCGGCCTCCAGCGTCTCGAATGCCGTCGCAAATCGCTCCATGGTCTTGGCATTGGCCAGAATTGGCCGGAAATTCCTGTCGTACAGCGCGAAGCCATCCGGCAGGCGATCCAGCGCCTCCAGCAGCACCGGCACCATTGACGCAAGGCTTTGCGCGTCGTTCACCATCGGCAGGGTCGTTCCCGTCCCGGACATTGTTCTAATTGCGGTCAGTCTAGACCGTCTGCCCCTAATGAAACCTGAACGACATATATGCACGCGAGTCGCGCATTGCGAATTTTCAATCCTCGTGATCTGAGAATTTCCCGCGTTGGCGCATCCGGGTTGGCACCGCATTTGCTGAACAGGGGTCAACGACCGGTTGCCCGGCCCATCGGTGTTTCATTCCGCATCTGGTTCGCGAATTGGGATGCGGCTTGTGGAAACCGGTACCGGAACACCGGCAGAAGTGTGCGATGCAGAAGTTGGGAGTTTGACGGGGATGCGTGTTCTCGTCGTCGATGACAGCGCAGCCAACCGCAAGATCGCCCGCGTCTTCCTTGAGCGGGAGGGCAACGGCGTGACCGAGGCGGGCAGCGGTCAGGAAGCGCTCGACCTGCTTGCAGCCCAGGAATTCGATGTCGTCCTGATGGACATCGCCATGCCCGACATGGATGGCCTGGAGGCGACCCGTCGCCTGCGGCGCATGGGTGGCACCGCGGCCCGCACGCCGGTGGTGGCCTGGACCGCGCACGACATTCCCGGCATGCGGCTGCAGTCGATGGCCGCCGGCGTCGACGGTTACCTGACAAAGCCGATCCAGCGCACCCCGCTGGTCGAGACATTGCAGCAGATCTGCAATCGCGGCGGACAGGGCGGCCTCAGCATCGTCCGCGCCTGACCTGCCGCTCCCCTTCCTGTCGGCCTTCAGCGGAACCCGATCGCGAATCCGTCGTCCACGCTGACGATGGAGCCGTTCATGAACCGCCCTTCCGGCCCGGCGAGCAGCATCAGCGCGCCATCCAGATCGTCCGGCTGACCGACCCGGCGACGTGGAAAGCGGTCAAGGAACGCCTGTCCGGCCTCGGTCTGCCAGTAGTCGGTGTTCATCTCCGTCTCGATATAGCCCGGGCAGATCGCATTGGTGTTGATGTCGTAGCGGCCCCATTCCAGCGCCATCGCCTTCGTCATCTGGTCCATCGCGATCTTGGACATGCTGTAGATCGAGAGTTGCCCGATCACGCGATGCGCCAGGGTCGACGAGATGTTGATGATGCGACCGCCGCGCCGGGCCGCGATCAGGCGCTTCGCCATGGCCTGCGCCACGAAGAACGCGCCCTTCAGGTTGGTATCGAGCACGAAGTCGTAGTCGGCCTCGCTGATCCGGTGCAGCGCGTTCGGCGCCGTCACCCCGGAATTGTTGACCAGGATGTCGACCGTGCCGAGCGCCGCCTCGATCCGGTCATAGGCCGGTTCGATCGACGCCACATCGGTCACGTCCAGCTCGACCGCGAAGGCGGTGCCGCCGGCCCCGGAGATCTCGTCGGCCAGCGTCGCCAGACGACCGGCGCGGCGCGCCGCGATCGCCACCTTTGCACCGGCCGCGCCGAGCCGCCGCGCGAAATGGGCCCCAAGCCCGGAACTGGCACCGGTGACGAACGCCACCTTGCCGTCGAGAACACGTTCTGCAGCCACTTTGCCCACTCCCCATCCAGCCGGAACCGCACGCACAGGCGTCTAGCAAGACCAGGGGCCCGCGTCGACCGTGCAACAGGGACAGCCACATTTCGCAACGGCGTTGTCGCTCGGGTCTGGCCCCCGCGCGCGGCTTGGCCTACCCTGCGGGAATGCTGATCGACATCGTTTCCGATACGGTCTGTCCGTGGTGCTATATCGGCAAGCGCAAGCTTGAGGCCGCGCTGGCGACACGTCCGGACGTACAGGGCCTGCGGCTTGGCTGGCGGCCGTTCCAGCTCAATCCGGAGATGCCACGGTCGGGCATGGACCGCGCGACCTACCTCGCCAGCAAGTTCGGCGGGACCGAGCGCGCGAACCGGATCTACGAGCATATCCGGTCTGCCGGGGCGCAGCTCGGCATCGAGTTCCGCTTCGATGCCATCCGGCGCACCCCGTCGACCCTGGACTCGCACCGGCTGATCCGCTGGGCCGGAACCGCCGGTGTGCAGGACGCGGTGGTGGAAAGCCTGTTCGCGGCCTATTTCACCAAGGGCGAGGACATCGGCGACCACGCCGTGCTGACCCGCATCGCGCGGGAGGCCGGCATGGACGCCGACCTCGTGGCCGATCTGCTGGCCAACGACTCCGATCTCGACCTGGTGCGCAAGGAAGATGCCCTGGCCCGCTCCATGGGCATCAACGGCGTGCCCTGTTTCATCATCGACCGCCAGTACGCGGTTTCCGGCGCGCAGGACGTGCCCGTGTTCCACAAGGTCTTCGACCTGGCGATGAACGAGCGCGTCCGGCCCGAGGAAGTGGGCTCCGCCTTTACCTGAGCGGCGCCCGGCCGTTCAGACGTGCAGCAGCAGGTGCTCGCGCTCCCACGGGCTGATGACCTGGTGGAACGCCTCCATCTCGGTCTCCTTCACGTCGATCAGCGCCGTGACGAAATCCTCGTGCAGGATTTCCTTCAGCAGGTGCGCATTCCGCAAGCGCTGCAGCGCGTCCGACAGGAACCGCGGCAGGGCAAACTTCCGCTCGTAGGCATTGCCGGTCAGCGGTTCGGTCGGCATCAGCTTCTCGACCATGCCGAGATAGCCGCAGGCCAGCGAGCCGGCGATGGCCAGGTAGGCATTGGCATCGGCACCGGGCACGCGGTTCTCGACCCGCCGGCTCTCGCGGCCCGAGCGCGGCACGCGGAAGCCGGTGGTACGATTGTCATGGCCCCAGTGGGTGTTGATCGGCGAGCCCATCTCCGGCGTGATCCGGCGATAGGAATTCACGTTCGGCGCCACCAGCGGCATGACGGCCGGCAGGAACTTCTGCATGCCGGCGATGTGATGCAACAGCAGTTCGCTGTCGCTGCCGTCGTCATTGGCAAACAGGTTCCGCCCGGTCTCGGCGTCATGCACCGACTGGTGCAGGTGCAGCGCGCTGCCGGGCTCGTTGGCATGCGGCTTGGCCATGAAGGTTGCGTAAAGGCCGTGTTTCAGCGCCGCCTCGCGCACCGTGCGCTTGAACAGGAAGGCCTGGTCGGCCACCAGGATCGGGTCGTCATGGTCGATGTTGACCTCGACCTGCGCCAGCCCTTCCTCGTGGATGATGGTGTCGATCTCGATGCCCTGCTGCTCGCAGTAGTCGTAGATGTCGTCGAAGATCGGATCGAACTCGTTCACCGCGTCGATGCTGTAGGGCTGGCGACCGGCCTCGGTCCGGCCCGAGCGTCCGACCGGCGGCTGCAGGGGGTAGTCGGAATCGGTGTTGCGGGCGACGAAGTAGAACTCCAGTTCCGGCGCCACGACGGTCTTCCAGCCCTGGTCGGCATAGTGGCGCAGCACCCGGCGCAGCACGTCGCGCGGCGCGTAGACGATGGGTTCTCCGTCCCGGTCGACCGCGTCGCAGATCACCTGCGCTGTCGGCTCGTTGTACCAGGGCACGACCCTGAGCGTGCTGAGGTCGGGGATCAGGACGCAGTCCGGCTCGCGCGGGTCCAGCATCCGGCTTTCCAGCCAGTCCCCCGACACCGGGTAGAGGAACACGCCCTCCGGCAGGCGCAATGAGTCGTCCTTCAATGCTTTCAGGAACTTGGCGACCGGCAGCACCTTGCCGCGCGGCATGCCCGTGATGTCAGGGACGACGCATTCGACTTCCTCGATGCGGCGCGACCGCAGCCATTCGGCGGCCTCTTGCATATTTCACCTCTTGGCGGCGTAGTCCCGGCAGGCTGCGCCAAACTCGCGGAATATCGCGGCATGCAGGGGCCAGGTCGCCGGATCGACCTCGGCGTGCCATTGCACGCCCAGCACGAACCCTGTCGCGTCCCGCACCGTCACGGCCTCGATTGTACCGTCCGGCGCGGTCGCCTCCACCTGCAGGCGGTCGGCCAGCGCGTCGATGCCCTGGCCATGCAGGCTATTGACCTCGACTTCGGGTCTGCCGTCAACGAGGCGCGACAGCAGGCCGCCGGGGCGCACGGTGATCGGGTGCCTGGGTTTCACCTGCTCGGGGAACGGCTTGTCCCGCGGGCGGCGATGGTCCATGCGGCCCGGCACATCCTTGAGGTGCTGGTGCAGCGTGCCCCCCAGGGCGACATTGATCTCCTGGATGCCGCGGCAGATGCCGAGCAGCGGCATGCCGCGATCCAGCGCGCCGTGCACCAGGGCGATGGCGGTGTGATCGCGGCCCGGGTCGCGGGTGCCGCTGTCGGGGGCTTCCGCGTGACCGTAGAGATGCGGCTGCACGTTGGCCGCGCCCCCCGTCAGCACCACGCCGTCCAGCCGGTCCAGCAGGGCATCGTGATCCTGGTGCGCGCCGGCCGCCGGAACCAGCACCGGCTGGGCATCGGAAAAGCCGATGACCGCCATGACATAGGTATTGCCGGCCCCGTGGAAGGGCAGCGTGATCCCCTCGATTTCCCTGATGTTGGTGGCAATGCCGACCAGCGGTTTCATCGGTTGCCCTTCCAGCTCTCGACCGGCTTGTCGTACAGGAAGGAACCCGCCGGCAGCGTCTCGTTGGTGACCGTGTCGAACAGGGCAACCGTGGTCCGCTGTCCCTGGGCGTCAGTCACCGACCAGCCATCGAGACGGAACGGGGCATCGCGGAAATAGAGCGTGATCGAGCCCTGCTCCGGATTGTCCGGTGCGCGCAGGCGGAAACTGGTCTGGTTGTCCGCCGTCTCGACCTCGTCGACCAGCGCGTCGCGCTCCAGGTCGACCGATTCGCGCACCAGGTAGCTCAGCGGCGTATCGAACAGCGGCCAGCTGGTCTCCTGCCCGACCTCGTAGTCGACAAAGGTGACAAAGGTCCCGTTGGAGATCAGCAGCACCTGCGCCGGCGGGGCATAGTCGAAGCGGATCAGTCCCGGGCGCTTCAGCAGCATGTGGCCACTTGTGCGCTCGCCGGTCTGCCCGGTCTGGACGAAGTCGGCCGACAGCGTGCTGACACTGTTGAACCAGTCTTCGGCGCGATCGACCACGGCACTCTCGCTGGCGGTCAGCGCCATGGCGGGTACGGACATCAGCGACAGGGCCAGGGCCGCTGTCATTCTGAACAAGGCGCGCATCGGATGCCTCAGAAGTCGCTGATGATGCCCTTGCGCTCCCAGTCGCCGTAGCGGGTCGGCTCCGGGCCGTCTCGACCGTCGATCTCTCCGGGCGCCTGTTCCAGCTTGTGCGCCGCCTGCTTGCGCCGCAGCTTGCCTTCGTCGGTTTCCTCGAAACCGGCAGTCTCGGGTCGGGTCTTCGGGTCGGTCATTCCGGCCTCCTTCGTCGGGTCGGCGGTGACGCGCGGGTGGCGACGCGCTTGAAGCCCCCTCGCCCGGTCTTAGATAACAGCCGTTCCAGCGCTTGCAACGGTATGGACCGCATCCACCCATGAACTATGCACGGACTGCCCTGCTGCTCGCCGCCATGACGGCGCTGTTCCTGACTGCCGGCTGGCTGGTCGGCGGCACCGGGGGCGCCATGATCGCCTTTGTCATCGCGCTCGGCATGAACCTGTTCTCCTACTGGAACGCGGACAAGATCGTGCTGCGCATGTACGGCGCACGCGAGGTCGACGCACGCAGCGCGCCGGAGTTCGTCAGCCTGGTGCGGAGCCTTGCCGACCGCGCCGGCCTGCCGATGCCCAAGGTCTACCTGATCGACAGCGAGCAGCCGAACGCCTTCGCCACCGGCCGCAGCCCCGAGCGCGCGGCGGTCGCGGCCACCACCGGCCTGCTGCGCATGCTGGACCGCAACGAGGTCGCCGGCGTGATGGCGCATGAACTGGCCCATGTGCAGCATCGCGACACGCTGACCATGACGATCACCGCCACCATCGCCGGCGCCATCGGCATGCTGGCCAATTTCGCGATGTTCGCCGGGATGTTCGGCCGCTCCGACGAGCGCAGCCCGCTCGGCGGCATCGGTGCGCTGGTCGTCGCCCTGCTGGCGCCATTGGCCGCGATGATGGTGCAGATGGCCATCAGCCGGTCGCGCGAATACGAGGCCGATGCCGGCGGCGCGGCGATCTGCGGCAACCCGTTGTGGCTCGCCTCGGCGCTGGAAAAGCTTGACGCGGGCGCGCGGCGGATCGACTACGGCCGGGCCGAACAGAACCCGGCGACCGCACACCTGTTCATCGTCAACCCGCTGCACGCCCGTTCCATGGACAACCTGTTTTCCACCCACCCGTCGACCGCCAACCGCGTGCAGCGCCTGCGCGCGATGGCACCGCGTGGCGGGGCCGCGCCTGTATCGCGCGGGCCGACGGCGCCCGCGGCCGGGCCGCGGCCGGGCGGTGCCGTACCCGTGACCGATTCCCGGAAGACCAGGGGGTGAGCGGCGGCCCCCGATCCGGGCCCGTCCCCTCCGCCCGCAGGACCGCCGTCGACATCCTGGCCAGCGTGCTGGATCGCGGGGTGCCGCTGGATGATGCGCTGGACCGCCAGCTTGCCGGGCTGGAGCCGCGCGAGCGACGCTTCGCCCACGCCATCGTGCTGGCGTCACTGCGCCATCGCGGCTCCATCGAGCACATGATCGAGAAGCTGCTGGACCGGCCATTGCCCCGTTCCGGTCGCATTGCCCACCTGGCGCTGCTGACCGGCGCGGCACAGATGCTGTTCGTCGGCAACCCGGTGCATGCCGTGGTCAACGAGCAGGTCGACCTGATGCCGGCGGATTCCCGGTTTCGCGGCGTCGTCAACGCCATCCTGCGCAAGATCGGCCGGAATGGTGCGCGGATGATCGCCCGACCCGACATCGCCCGGCGCGATACGCCCGACTGGCTGGCCGGGCGCTGGGCCGATACCTATGGCGCCGAGCTGCAGGCTGCCATCGGGGCGATCCACGGCCGCGACACGGCGGTTCCGCTCGATATCAGCGTGAAATCCGACCCGGAAGGCTGGGCCGAACGGCTGGGCGGCGTGGTGCTGCCGACCGGCAGCGTCCGCCTGGCCGAGTTCGGGCCTGTCGACGCCCTGGCGGGTTTCGCCGAGGGCGCGTGGTGGGTCCAGGACGCGGCGGCGACCCTGCCTGTCCGACTGTTCGGCGACCTGACGGGGCGGAAACTGCTCGACGCCTGCGCGGCGCCGGGCGGCAAGACCGCCCAGGCCCTGGCGGCAGGCGCCCGCACGACGGCGCTCGACCGCTCCGGCAAGCGCCTGAACATCCTGAAGTCGAACCTCAATCGTCTCGGCTATCATTCTGAAATCGTTACATCCGATCTCCGGACCTTCGAGACCGATGGCGAGTTCGACTGTGTCCTGCTGGATGCGCCGTGCAGCGCGACCGGAACCATCCGCCGCCATCCCGACATCGCCTGGCAGAAGACGCAGGCCGACGTGGATGCCCTGGCCATCGAACAGGCCGAACTGCTGGATGCCGCGGTCCGTCATGTCTCCCCCGGCGGCATGCTGGTCTATTGCACCTGCTCGCTGGAACCGGAGGAGGGCGAGTTGCAGGCCGGGGCTTTCCTGGACCGGCACCGTGCGTTCGAGCGTGTTCCAATCCGCCCCGAAGAGACCGGCCTTGGCCACGATTCGGTCACCGCTGCCGGCGATCTTCGTACTCTACCGTCGATGCTGGCCGATCAGGGTGGCATGGACGGGTTCTTTGCCGCGCGATTCCGGCGAAAGGCGGCCTGAATCGCTGGCTGGCCGGGCGGTCGCATTGCCGGTCCGCAGACAAACTGCTAGGGAACGCCGCATGCGCGCACCGCTGATTTCACCCTCGATCCTGTCGGCCGATTTCGCCCGTCTCGGCGAGGAAATCCGGCTGATCGACGCCGCCGGCGCCGACTGGATCCATGTCGACGTGATGGACGGCCATTTCGTCCCGAACATCACCATCGGCCCGCCGGTCATCAAGGCGCTCCGGCCGCACACGACCAAGCCGTTCGATGTCCACCTGATGATCAGTCCGGTCGACGTCTACATTCCGGCCTTCATCGACGCAGGCGCGGACATCGTGACCGTGCATCCGGAGGCCGGGCCGCACGTTCACCGCACCCTGCAGCTGATCCGCTCGCTGGGTGCGAAAGCCGGTGTGTCGCTCAATCCGGGGACGCCCTGGCAGATCCTGGAGCCGATCATCGGCGACATCGACCTCGTGCTGGTGATGAGCGTGAATCCCGGCTTCGGCGGCCAGTCCTTCATCGAGAGCCAGCTGGAAAAGATCGCCGCGATCCGTGGCCTGATCGACCGTGCCGGCGTCGACGTCGAGCTGGAGGTCGACGGCGGCGTCAATGCAGCCAATGCCGGGCAGGTGATCGCTGCGGGCGCCACCGCGCTGGTCGCCGGAACCGCCGCCTTCAAGGGCGGCGCGGCGCATTACGCCAGCAACATCGCCGCGCTCCGCGGCTCCGCCGCCGCCGAAGCGGCGGACTGAGCCGGGAAGGAGAGGTCCTTCCGATGGCCGGGCTGAAGGACGCGATCTACGGCACCAGCCTCTACCAGTTCACGCTGCGCGGCCGCTTCCCGCACGCCCTCACCCTGCAACCGGCCGACCCCTGGCCCGGCGATGCGGCCGAGGCGGACGAGATGTTCCGCGGACGCTGGCGGCTGGGTGGCCAGGATGTGGATGCCGGCCGCGCCATGCCGTTTGCGCTGGCCGACGCACCGGAGACCTGGCGCGTGGCGCTGCACGGCTTCGAGTGGCTCCGTCATTTCACGGCCTCGGACAGCAACGCGGCGACACGGGCGGCGCGGACACTGGTCGCCGACTGGCTGGACCGGCACACGCTGTTCGACCCGTTCGTCTGGCGCACCGACATCCTGGCACGCAGGCTGGTGAACTGGTGCCTGAACATGGAGCTGCTCGCCCGCAATGCCGAGCTGACCTATCGCTCGGACGTGCTGCGCTCCCTCGCCCGCCAGGCGCGCCACCTGTCGCGCACGGTCGAGAGCGTGCCGCCGGGTGCACCTGCCCTGCAGGCCGCCACGGCGCTCGCGCTGCTGGGCATCTGCCTGCCCGACAGCAAGGCCTGGACCGAGCGCGGGTTGCGCCTGCTGGGCGACGCGCTGACCCGACAGGTGCTGCCCGACGGCGGCCATGTCTCCCGTGATCCGGAGACGCTGCACCTGGTCCTGCGCGACCTGCTGATGCTGAAGCGCACGATGATGGAGATCGGCGAGCCACCGCCGGAGGGGCTGGTCAACGCCATCGACCGCATGGCGCCGACGCTTCGCATGCTGCGCCACGACGATGGCGGCCTGGGCCTGTTCAATGGTGCCACCGAGGGCCGGGCGGACCTGATCGAGGCAACGCTGAAACAGGCGGCGGCGCGCGGCAAGCCGAACCTCTCGGCCCCGAAATCCGGCTTCGAGCGCATGCAGGGCGGCCGCACCGTGGTCATCGCCGATTTCGGCGGTCCTGTGCCGCAGCCGGGCGTCGGGCATGCAGGCCTGCTCAGCTTCGAGATGAGCCACCAGCGCGAGCGCATCGTCGTCAACGGCGGCTCCGCCCGGCCGGCGACGCCGCAGTGGAGCCGCGCCCTGGCCTCGACCGCTGCCCATTCGACGCTCTGCCTGGCCGACACCAACGCGGTCGGTGTACCCGAGGCCGGCAAGCGGCGCAGCCGACGGCTGGAGGCCGATGCCATCCGTTCCGAATCGGGGGGCGAGACGGTCGTCGACCTGATGCACACGGGCTACCAGGAAGGCTTCGGCGTCGTGCATCGCCGCCGTCTGCACCTTGACGCCGCCGGGCGCGAGCTGCGCGGCGAGGACCGGCTGGAACGGCTCGAACGCCGGCGCAATGGTGGCCCCCTGCCCTTCGCCATCCGCTTTCACCTGCACCCCGACGTTCAGGCCGTGCTGGCCCAGGGCGGCGACGGCGCGCTGCTGCGGCTGAAGTCGGGTCGCGGCTGGCGTTTTCGTGTCGCAGGGGCCCACCTCGCGCTTGAGGAAAGCGTCTATCTCGGCAACGGTGCGCCGCGACGGACGGCCCAGCTGGTGCTCGACGGACAACTGACCGACGGCGACACGATCGTCGTCAGATGGGGCTTCTCCCGGATCGACGGCGCGGGACCGTCGCGGGCGGAGCAGGAGGAAACAGGCGAATGACCGGACAGACCATCGCGCCGCTGCGCGCGCTCATTTCCGTTTCGGACAAGACCGGGCTGGATGTGCTCGGGCAGTTCCTGAAGCAGAAGGACGTGCAGATCCTCTCGACCGGCGGCACCGCGCGGGCGCTGGCCGAACTGGGCTGCGCCGTGACCGAGGTGAGCGACCACACCGGCTCGCCGGAGATGATGGACGGCCGGGTGAAGACCCTGCACCCGAAGATCCATGGCGGCATCCTGGGCCTGCGCGACGCGGCCAGCCATGTCGAGGCCATGACCACCCACGCCATCGACCCGATCGACCTGGTGGTGATCAACCTCTACCCGTTCGAGCAGACGGTGGCGGCCGGTGCCGACCGGGCCACGGCCATCGAGAACATCGACATCGGCGGCCCGGCGATGATCCGCTCGGCGGCCAAGAACCACCGCTTCGTCGCCGTCGTCACCGATCCGGCCGACTATCCGGCGCTGATCGAGGAATGGCGCAATCACGGCGGCCTGACGCTCGCCTTCCGCGAACATCTGGCAGCGAAGGCCTTCGCCCGTACCGGCGCCTATGACGCGGCGATCACCGCCTGGTTCGCCGGCCAGGACAAGACCATGCCCGGCCGCTTCGCCGTGTCCGCCGGCCCGGCGCAGACGCTGCGCTATGGCGAGAACCCGCACCAGATCGCGGCCTTCTACCCGACCGGCGACAAGCGCCCCGGCATCGCCAGCGCGCGCCAGGTACAGGGCAAGGAGCTGAGCTACAACAACCTCAACGACACCGACGCGGCCTATGAGCTGGTGGCGGAGTTCGATCCGGCCGAGACCGCGGCCGTGGCCATCATCAAGCACGCCAACCCCTGCGGCGTCGCCACCGGGGGCTCGATCCTCGAGGCCTACGAGCGCGCGCTGGCCTGCGATCCGGTCAGCGCCTTCGGCGGCATCATCGCGCTGAACATGCCGCTCGACGCGGCGGCGGCGGCAAAGATGACCGAGATCTTCACCGAGGTGATCATCGCCCCGGCGGCCTCCGAGGAAGCCATCGTCATCGTCGCGAAGAAGAAGAACCTGCGCCTGCTGATCGCCGACGGCCTGCCCGATCCGGCGGCACCCGGCCTGGTCTACAAGGCGCTGGCCGGCGGCGTGCTGGCCCAGTCGCGCGACAATGGCCGCATCCTGCTGCCGGACCTGAAGATCGTGACGAAGCGCCAGCCGTCACCGCAGGAACTGGCCGACATGATCTTCGCCTTCCGCGTCGCCAAGCACGTGAAATCGAACGCCATTGTCTATGTGAAGGGCGGCCGCACCGTCGGTGTCGGCGCCGGCCAAATGAGCCGCGTCGACTCGGCTCGCATCGCCGCCCGCAAGGCCGAGGAAGGCCGCATCGCGGCGGGCGATGCCGACAGCTGGACCAGGGGTTCGGTCGTCGCCTCCGACGCCTTCTTCCCCTTCGCCGACGGCCTGCTGGTGACGGCGGAAGCCGGCGCGACAGCGGTGATCCAGCCCGGCGGCTCGGTCCGCGACCAGGAAGTGATCGACGCGGCTGACGCGGCGGGCCTGGCCATGGCCTTCACCGGGATGCGCCACTTCCGGCATTGAGGACGGATGTTGCTCCGGGCTCGCCCCGGAGCCCATTTCGGCGGGCAAGTCGCAATGGGCCCCGGATCAGGTCCGGAGCGAAGTGAGTCAGGTCACGCCGCGCAGGCCTTGTGCGCCTTGTTCACGCGTCGGGTCGAGGCCGGGTATTTCTCCAGCATAGCCGCCGGCCGGACCGGGCGCCGCACCAGGTCGCCGCCGCAATTGGGGCAGATACCCCCCAGGCGCGTCTCCGCGCAGTCGCGACAGAAGGTGCATTCGAAAGTGCAGATCGTCGCCTCGGGCGAATCCGGCGCGAGGTCGCGGTCGCAGCATTCGCAGTTGGGTCGCAGTTCCAGCATGGCGGCCCTCCGTCACCCGCAAACGGCGCTGCCGGGCATTCCCAAGCCGCGCATAGCTCATTAGGCTCCGCGCATGAGTGAAGAACAAGGCACAATCCTGATCGCTGGCGCACTCGGCATGGTCGGACGCGCCGTCCTGGAACAGGCGGAGGCGAACGACCGGACGATCATCGGCCTGTCGCGCCGTACACCCGATTTCGAGACCAGGGCCCGGTTCATCAATGTCGACCTGCGCGACCGCGCGGCCGTCGAGGCGAAGCTGACCGACCTCGGCGACGTCACGGACCTGGTCTACGCCGCGGTCTGGGAAAAGGTGAACATCGGCAAGGGCTGGACCGAGCCAGACCACGTGGTCACCAACCTGGCCATGCTGGTGAACCTGGTCGAGGTGCTGGAAGCCCGGGCGCCGAAGCTGAAGCACATCACCCTGATGCAGGGCACCAAGGCCTATGGCATCCACATGGGACCGTTCCGCCTGCCGGCGCGGGAGGACGACCCGCGCTACATGACGCCGAACTTCTACTACGACCAGCAGGACTGGCTGAACGCGAAGTCCTTTGGCGCGCCCTGGGGCTGGACCGTGTTCCGCCCGCAGCTGGTCTGCGGTTACGCCCTGGGCAGCCCGATGAACATCGTCGCCGGTGTCGGCGCCTATGCCGCGATCTGCCGCGAACTGGGGATTCCGCTGCGCTTTCCGGGCGGCGAGACCCGGGTGATCGAGCTGACCGATTCCGCCCTGCTGGCCCGCGCCATCGACTGGGCGCAGGACTCGCCGATGGCGGAAGACCGGGTGTTCAACATCACCAACGGCGACGCCTTCGTCTGGAGCCACTTCTGGCCGCGCATCGCCGGACACTTCGCCATGCCCGTCGACGTGCCGCATCCGCACAGCCTGGTCCGGTCCATGGCCGACAAGGAGGCGGTCTGGGCGCGCATCGTCGAGCGCCACCGCCTGAAGCCCTACAAGCTGTCCGACCTGGTGCCGTCGTGGCAGTTCATCGACTATTCGCTGGGATATGGCAGCCGTCCGAACGACGTGCTGCTGTCGACCATCCGCATCCGCCAGGCCGGGTTCGGCGATTGCGTGGATTCCGAGGAAGCGTTCCTCGGCTGGCTGACGCGCCTGCAGGCCGAACGCGTCCTGCCGCGCTAGATACTCACGATACCAGAAGTCGTCCGAAGGGGAGCGATAACGACCATGATGTTCGATCTGCGCGGCAAGACCGCCATTGTCACCGGCTCGACCAAGGGCATCGGCAAGGCCATCGCCGAGGCCTTCGCCCAGCAGGGCGCCAACGTCGTCGTGTCCAGCCGCAAGGCGGACGCGGTGGCCGAAGTCACGAAGCACGTCAACGAGAACTTCGCCGCGCATGGCGGCAAGGCCATCGGCATCCCCTGCAACATCTCCTACAAGGAACAGCTGGAGATGCTGGTGGCCGAGACCCGCTCGGCCTTCGGCAAGGTCGACATCCTGGTCTGCAATGCGGCTGTGAACCCGTTCTACGGCTCGTCGCTGGACATCCCGGACTCGGCCTTCGACAAGATCATGGACGTGAACATCAAGTCCAATCACTGGGCCATCAACCTGGTGCTGCCGGAGATGATCGAGCGCAAGGACGGCGTGATCATCATCGTCTCGTCCATCGGCGGCCTGCGCGGTTCGCGCGTGCTGGGCGCCTATGCCATCTCCAAGGCCGCGGACATGCAGATGGTCCGCAACATCGCCATGGAATACGGCAAGAGCAACATCCGCGCGAACGCCATCGCGCCGGGCCTGATCCAGACCGACTTCGCGCGGGCGCTGTGGGAGGATCCGGAGTTCCGCTCGCGGTCGGAGGCGCAGGCGCCGCTGAACCGTATCGGCCAGCCCGAGGAGATCGCCGGGCTGGCGGTCTACATGGCGGCCAGCGAAGGCAGCTTCCTGACCGGCCAGACCATCGCCGTCGACGGTGGCGTCACCATCTCCGGCGGCTGATCCCCCGGCCATCGACCGTCGCCACGGTTCGCTGCCGTGGCGACGGGTCCGGCACCCGTCTCAGTCCCGCAGGATCGAGCGGCCGGCATAGAGCGCGTCCGGACCCAGCAGGTCCTCGATGCGCAGCAGCTGGTTGTACTTGGCCGTCCGGTCGGAGCGCGCCAGCGAGCCGGTCTTGATCTGCCCGCAATTGGTCGCGACCGCCAGGTCGGCGATGGTCGCGTCCTCGGTCTCGCCCGAACGGTGCGACATGACCGCGGTATAGGCGGCGCGGTGCGCCATCTCGACCGCTTCCAGCGTCTCCGACAGCGTGCCGATCTGGTTGACCTTGACCAGGATCGAGTTGGCCACCCCACGGGCGATGCCGTCGGCCAGCCGCGCCGGGTTGGTCACGAACAGGTCGTCGCCCACCAGCTGGACCTTCTCGCCCAGCGCCTCGGTCAGCATGGCCCAGCCCGCCCAGTCGTCCTCGGCGCAGCCGTCCTCGATCGAGATGATCGGGTAGCGGGCGCAGAGATCCTTGTAGTAGGCGACCATGCCCTCCTGGTCGAGCGACTTGCCCTCGCCCGCCAGCTCGTAGCGGCCCCCCTTGAAGAACTCGCTCGACGCCGCGTCCAGGGCGATGAAGACGTCTTCACCCGGTAGGTAGCCGGCCTTGGCGATGGCGCCCATGATGAACTCCAGCGCCTCGTCGGCGCTGCGCAGGTTCGGCGCGAAGCCGCCCTCGTCGCCGACATTGGTGCTGTGCCCGGCTTCCTTGAGGCGCTTCTTCAGTGCCTGGAAGATCTCGGCGCCGCAGCGCAGGCCCTCCGAGAAGTTCGGCGCGCCGACCGGCATGATCATGAATTCCTGGATGTCGATCGGGTTGTCGGCATGGGCGCCGCCGTTGACGATGTTCATCATCGGCACCGGCAGGGTGCGGGCCGAGACCCCCCCGACATAGCGGAACAGCGGCTGGTCGAAGGCATCGGCGGCCGCCTTGGCGCAGGCCAGGCTGACGCCCAGGATGGCGTTGGCACCCAGGCGCGCCTTGTTCGGCGTGCCGTCCAGCTCGATCAGCATGCGGTCGATGGCAAGCTGGTCGGCGGCGTCCATACCCTGCAGCGCCTGGAAGATCTCGCCGTTCACCGCGTCGACGGCCTGCAGCACGCCCTTGCCGCCGAAGCGGTCGTCATTGTCGCGCTTCTCGACTGCCTCGTAGGTGCCGGTCGACGCACCCGACGGCACGCCGGCGCGGCCCATGGCGCCGCTCTCCAGGATGACGTCGACCTCGACCGTCGGATTGCCACGGCTGTCGAGGATCTCGCGGCCCACGATGTCGATAATGGCGGTCATGCTTCCTGCCCCTGTCCGTTCGATGAAGGCCCGCCCCGTGGCGGCGTGGTGAGAGGTAGACCAGCCGCACCCGAATCTCAAAGGCTGAGGGCACCTTGCGCCAAATTCGCGCAAGGCCGGCGGCTGGAAGTCTGCGGCTAGAGTCCCTTGGTCAGCCGGTCATGGGCCATCAGGTCGCGGACCAGCGCCTCCAGGTCCTGCAGGCGAACCATGTTCGGGCCGTCGGACGGCGCGTTGTCGGGGTCCTGGTGGGTCTCCATGAACACGGCGGCGCAGCCGACGGCGACCGCGGCACGGGCCAGCGGCGGCACGAAGCGGCGGTCACCACCCGAGCTGTTGCCCTGCCCGCCCGGCTGTTGCACCGAGTGCGTGGCGTCGAAGACCACCGGGCAGTTGGTCTGCTCGGCCATGATCGGCAGCGAACGGAAATCCGTGACCAGCGTGTTGTAGCCGAAGCTGGCGCCACGCTCGCAGACCGAGACATTCCCGTTGCCGGTCGAGCGGATCTTGTCGACCACGTTCCTCATGTCCCAGGGCGCCAGGAACTGCCCCTTCTTGACGTTGATCGCGCGGCCGGTGCGACCGGCGGCCAGCAGCAGGTCGGTCTGGCGGCAGAGGAAAGCCGGGATCTGCAGCACGTCCACGGCTTCGGCCGCGACGGCGCACTGTTCCTCGGTGTGCACATCGGTCAGCACCGGCATTCCCGTGGTCTCGCGAACCTCGGCGAATATGTCCAGCGAGGCCGCGAGGCCCATGCCGCGGCGACCCGACAGGCTGGTGCGGTTGGCCTTGTCATAGCTGGTCTTGTAGATCGCGCGGATGCCGAGGCGCCCGGCGATCTCCGCGATCGCATGCGACATCTCCAGGGCGTGCTGGCGGCTCTCGAGCTGGCAGGGGCCGGCGATCAGCACCAGCGGCAGGTCATTGCCGATGCTGATGTCGCCGACGGTCATCCGGCCGGCGGCGGGCGTGTTCACGGTATCGGGCATGATCGGGGCTCTCTTTCCAGGCGCCGTCCGCTGGTTGTACCACGCGGCGCCGCGCGCGTCAGTCCGCCCGGTGGCCCGGGTCAGACCAGGCGCGACTGCTTCACCGCCGCCTCGACGAAGGAGGCGAACAGCGGGTGCGGTTCGAACGGACGCGACTTCAGTTCGGGATGGAACTGCACGCCGATGAACCACGGATGGTCGGCCAGCTCGATGATCTCCGGCAGGCGGCCATCGGGCGACAGCCCCGAGAAGACCACGCCGACATCCTCGAGGCGCTGGCGATAGTTGATGTTGACCTCGTAGCGGTGGCGGTGCCGTTCGCTGATCCGGGTGCGGCCATAGGCCTGCGCGACCTTGCTGTCAGCCTTCAGCTCCGCCGGATAGGCGCCGAGGCGAAGCGTGCCGCCGAGATCGGAATTGTGCGTCCGCTGCTCGGTCGTGCCCTCGCGCTCCCATTCGGTCATCAGACCGACCACGGGATCGTTGCAGGGACCGAACTCGGTCGAGTTGGCGTCGTTGAGACCGGCGAGGTTCCGTGCCGCCTCGACCACCGCCATCTGCATGCCGAAGCAGATGCCGAGATAGGGCAGCTGCCGGGTGCGGGCGAAGCCGGCCGCGCGGATCTTGCCCTCGGCGCCGCGCTCGCCGAAGCCGCCCGGCACCAGGATGGCGTGGACGTCCTCCAGCCGGTGCAGGGCATCGGCATCGGTCTCGAAGATCTCCGAATCGACCCAGTCCAGGTCGACGCGGACATTGTTGGCGATGCCGCCGTGGCGCAGCGCCTCGGCCAGCGACTTGTAGGCGTCGGGCAGGCCGACATACTTGCCGACGATGCCGATCTTCACCGCGCCTTCCGGCGCACGGATGCGGTCGACGATATGGGCCCAGCCCCCCAGGTCCGGCTCGTCGCTGGCGTCGAGGCGGAAATGGCGCATCACCTCCACGTCCAGCCCCTCGGCGTGGAACATGATCGGCGCGGCGTAGATCACGTCGATGTCGGGGGCCTGGATCACCGCCTCCGGCCGGACATTGCAGAACAGCGCGATCTTGCGGCGCTCGCCCTCTGGGATTTCCCGTTCGCAGCGGCAGACCAGCACGTCGGGCTGGATGCCGATGGATCGCAGTTCCTTCACCGAATGCTGCGTCGGCTTGGTCTTCAGTTCGCCCGCCGCCTTGATGTAGGGCACCAGGGTGAGGTGCATGAACATCGCCCGGTCGCGGCCAAGGTCCTGTCCGAGCTGGCGGATCGCTTCCAGGAACGGCAGGCTCTCGATGTCGCCGACCGTGCCGCCGATCTCCACCAGGACGAAATCCAGCCCGTCGGTTCCGGCCAGCACGAATTCCTTGATGGCGTCGGTTATGTGCGGAATGACCTGCACCGTCGCGCCGAGATAGTCGCCACGCCGCTCCCGCTCGATCACGGACTTGTAGATGCGGCCGGTGGTGACGTTGTCGGCCCGGCTGGCGTTGACGCCGGTGAAGCGCTCGTAGTGACCCAGGTCGAGGTCGGTTTCGGCCCCGTCCTCGGTGACATAGACCTCGCCGTGCTGGTACGGACTCATCGTGCCCGGGTCGACATTGATGTAGGGGTCGAGCTTCCGCATGCGCACGCGATAGCCGCGTGATTGCAGCAGCGCCGCCAGCGACGCCGAGGCCAGTCCCTTGCCAAGAGAGGAAACCACGCCGCCGGTGATGAAGATGAACCGCGTCATGGACCTTCCTTCTAGCCGAAAGCGCGCATGCGAAAAAGCGCGGAGTCGGATACCCGGCCCCGCGCCAAGGAATCCTGGGGGTTAATCGGACGTCGGAACCGACGGCCCGGCCGGCCTGGCGGGCTGTTCGATCGGCTGCGTGATGATCGATTCGGGTCCGCCACGGTTGCCGGCCAGAATCGCGAGGGTGATCGAGGAGACGAAGAACAGCGTCGCGAGGATCGCGGTCGACCGCGTCAGCAGGTTCGCTGCACCGCGGCCGGACATGACGCCGCCACCGCCGCCGATACCGAGGGCGCCGCCCTCCGACTTCTGCAGCAGGACAACGCCGATCAGCGTGACGGCGATGATGACGTGGATGACGAGAACGATCTGGATCATGGGGTCCGGCAACGGGTTGCGGCACGTATTGCGCCGGCTCATACACCAGACCCGGCCGGAACGGAACCCCGTGCCGGTCAGCCGGCGTCAGTTGGGCGCAGCGGCGGCGATGCCAAGAAAATCGGCAGCCTTCAGACTAGCGCCGCCGACAAGCGCCCCGTCAACGCCGTCGATGGCCAGAATCTCCCGCGCATTGCCCGGCTTGACCGAGCCTCCATAGAGAATGCGCACACCCGCCAGGCCAGCCACCGCACGGATGCGGCCATGCGCGGCGGCAATGTCGGCCGATGTCGGTGTCAGCCCGGTCCCGATGGCCCAGACCGGCTCGTAGGCGATCACCGTGTTCGCGGATGTGGCGGCGTCGGGCAACGAACCACGCACCTGTCGCTCCAGCACCTCAAGCGTCCTGCCCGCGCGGTATTCGGCCTCGGTCTCGCCGACGCAGACGATGGCCACCAGGCCTGCCCCCAGCGCCGCCTCCGCCTTGGCCTTGACCGTGGCGTCGTTCTCGCCGTGGTCGGCCCGCCGTTCGGAGTGACCGACGATGACGTGCCCGCAGCCGAGATCGGCCAGCATTGCCGCGGAGATATCGCCGGTATGCGCGCCGCTGGCACTTGCGTGGCAGTCCTGTCCGCCGACCCCCACCTTGCCGGCGATGCCCGCCGACTTCAGCGCGGCCGCCAGCGGGGCGAGCAGTGTCGCCGGCGGGCAGATCAGCAGCTCGACATGACCGGCGACGGCGATTCCGGCTGCCAGGGCCGCGGCCTCGCGTGTCGCATCCCCGACCAGGCCGTTCATTTTCCAGTTGCCGGCGATCAGCTGCACGATGCCCTCTCCCCAGTGATTCTCGATTCCGTCATTGTCCGGAGCGCGCCCGCCAAGCTCAAGACCGGCCGGTTGCGGGTAAGGGTCCCGGTCGGTAATGTCGCGCACCTTTCAACGGCCCGGACCGACACGATGAGCGCCAGAGGCAGCCAGAACCTGTTCAAGAAGATCGCGGTCTATATCCTTTTCGGCCTGTTGATCCTCAGCTTTGCCGCCTGGGGAATCGGCGACTACCTGACCGGCCCGACGGACAGCACGGTCGCGACGGTGGGCGATGTCGAGGTCGATGGCCGCACCTTCTCGCGGGAGGCCTCGCGCCGGCTGCAGCTCATGCAGCGCCAGCAGGGCCTGACCCTGGAGCCGCGGCAGGCGCTGGAGATCGGCATCTATGACCAGGTGCTGAGTGCGCTGGTCGACCGCGCCAGCCTGGACCAGGCCGCGGCCGAGGCCGGCCTTGCCGCGCCCGATGCGGCCGTAAGGACCGCGGTGCATTCCAACCGGAACTTCGTCAACGAGATCGGGCAGTTCGACCAGTTCCGCTTCGAGCAGGCACTGCGGGTGCTCGGCTATCCGTCCGAAGCGGCTTTCGTCGAGGCGCTGCGCGGCGACCTGGTGCGCAACCAGCTCGAATCCAGCATCACCGCCGGAATCGCCGCCGGCCCGGACGCGTTGGCCGAGGCCGTGGTCGACTACCAGACCGAGACCCGCGACATCGCCTACATCACGCTCGCCAATGAGTCGCTTGCACCGGCGCCAGAGCCGACGGCCGGCGATCTTGAAGCCTGGCACAAGGATCATCCGGAACGCTTTTCCAGCCAGGAACGGCGCACGGCCAATGTCATGGTGCTGACCCCCGCGGTCATCGCGGCCGACATGGGTGTCAGCGATGCCGAGATCGCGCAGGCCTACGAGAACCGCATCGGGGAATTCTCGGTGCCGGCCACCCGTTCGATCCGCCAGGCGATCTTCGACAGCGAGGACGCGGCACAGGCCGTGCTGGCCGGCATCGGCGCGGATACCGATTTCACCGCCGCGGTGACCGCCGCGCTCGGCTCCGGGCCGGCGGATCTTGGCGCCGTCAGGGATGGCGACCTGCCTGAACCGCTTGGCCCCGAGGTCATGAAGGCCACGGCCGGAAGCGTCGTCGGCCCGGTCCAGACCGGCTTCGGCTGGCACCTGGTCCAGGTCTATGGCGCGACCGAGTCGTCGACCCGGCCGCTGGACGAGGTCCGTGACGAACTGGCCGAGGCGATCCGCCTCGACAAGGCCGTCGACCGCACCATCGAGTTGAGTCAGGACGTCGAGGATGAACTGGCGACAGGCGCCACCTTGCCCGATGTCGCCAGGACGCTCGGCCTGCCGCTGCGCACCGCCTCCGGCATCGACCGCCAGGGCGATCTCGCCGATGGCACCGCCGTCAAGGGCGACCTGCCCTCAGGCGCGATCAGCAGCATCTTCACGCGTGCGCCCGGCGACGAGCTGCGCCTCGAGGAGGCGCCCGATGGCGGCAGCTACATCGTCGAGGTCACCGGGATCACGCCGCCGGCGTTGCGCCCGCTCGACGAGGTGCGCGAGGCCGTGCTGCTGGACTGGCAGGAGGCGAAGCGGGCCGAAGCCGCCGCGACCGCCCGGGACGCGCTGGTCGCGCGTATCAGGGCCGGCGAGAGCCTGGACACCATCGCGACCGAAACCGGCCACGAGGTCAAGACGGCCGAGGGCATGACCCGCCTCGGCGGTGGCCCGGAACTGCCGTCCGAACTGCGTGACGCCATCTTCGCAGGTACGACCGGGGACGCGGCCGGCGGCGCCCGGATCGGCCTGCCCGAGCAGGTCATCGCGGTCGTCACCGGGGTCGGTGCGCCGACCAGCGACGGGCGCCCGGAACAGGTGAGCGGCATTTCCGAAGCCATCGCGGCCGGCATCGCCGACGACATACTCGACCGCTACCGCCAGTCCCTGCACGAGCGCTTCGACGCGCGCGTGAACCGTCGGGCCATGATCGAAGCCATCGATCCCGGCCTTCTCAATTCGAACTGACTCCAGCAACCGGAACCGGCCATGAGTTACACCCCTGCCGTCGACGCCTTCCGCGCGGTCTATGACGACAACCGGGGCCAGGTGGTCTGGACCGAGATCGTCGCCGACCTGGAGACGCCGGTCTCGGCCTTCCTGAAGCTCTCGGGCGGGCGGCCGAACAGCTTCCTGCTGGAATCCGTCGAGGGCGGCGCGATCCGCGGCCGCTACACCTTCATCGGACTGAAGCCCGACCTGATCTGGCGCGCGCAGGGCAACACCGCCGAGATCAACCGCTCCGCCCGCTTCGATCCGGACGGCTTCGAGCCCTGCCCGGAACCGACGCTGGAAAGCTTCCGCAAGCTGGTGGCGGAGATGCACATCGAGCTGCCGCCGCAGCTGCCGCCGATGTCGGCGGGGCTGTTCGGCTACATGGCCTATGACATGGTCAAGCTGATGGAGCGGCTGCCGAGCACCAACCGCGACGCGCTCGGCGTGCCCGACTCGCTGTTTGTCCGTCCCACCGTGATGGCGATCTTCGATTCCATCCGCGACGTGGTCACCATCGTCACGCCGGTCTGGCCGCAGCCGGGCGTGAATGCGCGCCAGGCCTACAACCGCGCCTGCGAGCGGCTGGCCGACGCCGTCGCCGACTTCGAGCGCACGCTGCCGCACACCGGCGTCTCAGGCGCCGACATCGGCCCCCTGCCCGAGCCGACCTCGAACACCAGCCGCGCCGAGTATCACGCCATCGTCGAGCGGGCGAAGGAGTACATCCGCGCCGGCGACATCTTCCAGGTGGTGCCGTCCCAGCGCTTCGAGGTGCCGTTCACCCTGCCACCCTTCTCGCTGTACCGGGCGCTGCGGCGGACCAACCCGTCGCCGTTCATGTACTTCCTCGATTTCGGCGGGTTCTCGGTCGTCGGCTCCAGCCCGGAGATACTGGTGCGCGTGCGCGACGGCAAGGTCACGCTGCGGCCGCTGGCCGGCACGCGTCCGCGCGGCAAGACGCCGGACGAGGATGCCGCGCTGGCCGAGGAACTGCTGGCCGATCCCAAGGAACTGGCCGAGCACCTGATGCTGCTCGATCTCGGGCGCAACGATGTCGGGCGCGTGGCGAAGATCGGTACCGTCAAGGTGACCGAGAAGTTCGTGATCGAACGCTACAGCCAGGTCATGCACATCGTCTCCAATGTCGAGGGCGAGCTGGATGCCGAACGCTGCGACGCGCTGGATGCGCTGATCGGCGGCTTTCCGGCCGGCACCGTCAGCGGCGCGCCGAAGGTGCGCGCGATGGAGATCATCGAGGAACTCGAGAAGGACAAGCGCCATCTCTATGCCGGCGGCATCGGCTATTTCTCGGCCAGTGGCGCCATGGACACGGCCATCGTGCTGCGCACGGCTGTGGTCAAGGACGGCGTCATGTACGTCCAGGCCGGCGGCGGCGTGGTGGCCGACAGCGATCCGGACGCCGAATACCAGGAGACCGTCAACAAGGCGAAGGCGCTGATGCGCGCGGCGGAAGAAGCGGTGCGCTTCGCCGCCCGCGACGGGGTCAACGCTCCGCGCTGAGCCGCGCGGGAAGCAGGTCGGAAAGGCGGACCAGCCGCACCGGCCGGTCGGACGCGGCGACGAACCGTTCCAGTACAGACAGGGTCAGGTCGTGCGGATGGCCGATGGCGATGGCCTGTCCCTCGGCCAGCGCGATCTTCACCGCCTTCGCGAGATAGTCGCCGGCCGCCGCCCCCGTGCCGTCCGGATCGAGGAACACCTGCCGCTGCAGGGCCGGCACGCCGGCGGCCAGCGCCGCTTCATATCCCCTGCTGTCCGCCGTGGTCCGGGAATCGAGGAACAGTTCGCCGGCGCGTTCGCGGAGACGTCCCATCAACCACTGCATCGCCGCCGGATCGGCCGTGAAGCGGCTGCCCATGTGGTTGTTGATGCCGACATGGCCGCTGAAGGACGCCAGCGCCGCGTCGAGCCGGCGGTCGAGTTCACCGCGCGGCAGGCCGACCAGCAGCGCGTCCGGACCGGGATCGGCATTGCCCTGGGGTTCCATCGGAACATGCACCAGCAGTTCACGGCCCCGGGCGCGGGCTGCATCGGCCTGGTCCTGCAGGCCGTGCGCATAGGGCAGCAGGGCGAAGCTGATCTCCGGCGGCAGGCGGTTGGCCCGGGCGAAGGCGGCGCGGTCGAGCGCCATGTCGTCCAGCACGATGGCGAGCCGCGGTCCGGCCGGTGGCGTCAGCGGGGCCGGCGCCGGGACCGGCAGCGGCGCCACCGCGATCACGACGGGCACCGGTGCGTGGACGACCTCCCGCTCCGGCAGGACCGCGTCCACTGCCCTTGGCTCCGGAGGAGGCCCCGGCCAGAAGGCGACGGCGGCGAGGAGGATGCCCGCGCCCAGCGCCGCGGCAAGCGCCACGCGACCGGTGCGCGGGGTGGTCTTTCCCGACGAACGGTGACTAGGACGGGCTTTGGACCGGGGCTTGGGCAAGGTCTTCCAGAATCGGGCAGTCGGGCCTGTCGTCACCGTGGCAGCGCTCCATCAGCCGCGTCAACGTCGAGCGCATGGCCTGCAATTCCACGATCTTCGCGTCGATAGCCGTGACGTGCTCGCGCGCCAGTTGCTTCACATCCCCGCTGGCGCGGTCCCTGTCGGCATAGAGGTCGAGCAGCAGCGACACGTCCTTGACCGAGAAGCCGAGCGACCGGGCGCGGGCGATGAACTGCAGCCGGTGAACGTCGTCCTTGCCGTACACCCTGTAGCCATTGCCGGCGCGATCGGCCGCCGGCAACAGGCCCTGGTCCTCGTAGTAGCGGATGGTCTTCGCCGGAACGCCCGAGCGTTCTGCCACCTGCCCGATCTTCATGATGGCATCCTCCGTACCTTCGCGCCGATCCTGAGCGCGTTGAGCACCACGGTGACCGACGATCCCGCCATGGCCGCACCCGCGATGGCCGGGGCGACGATGCCCAGTGCGGCGAGCGGCAGCGCCACGGCATTGTATGCAAAGGCCCAGAACAGGTTCTGGCGGATGCCGCCGGCGATCATGCGTGCGACATGGATCGACTCGGGGATTGCACGCGGGTCGGGGCGCATCAGCACCATCGAGGCGCTGACACCGGCGATGTCGGTCGCGCCGGCCACGGCGATGGCGAGGTCAGCCTCGGCCAGCGCAGGCGCATCGTTGATGCCATCGCCGACCATGGCGACGCCACCATCCGCATGAAGGCGCGCGACCAGGTCCCGCTTTTCGGCCGGTGTCATGCCGCCATGATGATTGGCAATCCCGAGATCACCGGCCACGGCAGCCACGGCCGCGGGATTGTCGCCGGAGGCGATCACCGGCTCCAGTCCCTCGGCCCGGAGCGCGGCGATGGCGGCACCGGCCTCGGCCCGGGCACGGTCGGCCAGGGCAAAGAGGGCGGCGACCTGGCCATCCACCGCGAGCGCGACCTGGCTAACCGGGCGACCGGCGAAAGGATCGCCGATGGGCGCCATGTCGACGCCTTCCGCCGACAGGAAGGCCGGCGCACCGACCAGCACCGCATGCGCACCGACTGTTGCCCGCACGCCCTTGCCGGGCACCGCCACGACCGACGCGGCCTTCTCCAGCCCTGCCGGTGCCGCCACACGGATGGCACGGCTGAGCGGATGCGACTCGGCGGCCACGGCAGACGCCGCGAGGCGCAGGGCCGCCTCACGGTCCCCCGACAGGGTGACCACGTCCACCAGTTCCGGCCGTCCCTCGGTCAGGGTGCCGGTCTTGTCGAGCACGACGTGACGGATACCGGAGGAGCGCTCGACCGCACCGAGATCGCGGATCAGGATGCCCCGGCGCGCGGCGGCGCCCACGCCAGCCATGATCGCGACCGGCGCGGCAAGCCCCAGGGCACAGGGACAGGCGATCACCAGCACGGCGACAGCGGCGGCGATTCCGCCCTGCCAGTCGCCCGCCAGCAGGCCCCAGCCGAGCAGGGTCGCGAGCGCAATCGCGAGCACCACCGGCACCAGCACCGACGCCACCTTGTCGGAATAGCGTTCCAGGCCGGCGCGGGCGTTCTGGGACTCGGAGACCATTCGCGCGATGCGGTCGACGGCGCCGTCCCGCCCCGTCGAGGTTGCCTCGATGTCGAGGGTGCCGTTGAGGTTCAGACCACCGGCAGCCACGGTCGAGCCTGGCGAAACGGCCACGGGGACAGGCTCACCCGTCAGGTGCGCCAGGTCCAGTTCGCTGTGGCCGAAGACCACCGTTCCGTCGACCGGCACGCGCTCGCCCGCGCCGACCCGGACGACCTCGCCCGCGACCAGCAGCCGGACCGGAACCTCGCGCAGGCCATGGTCGGATACCACCTTCGCCGTGTCGGGCTTCAGGCGCAGCAACTGCCCGACGGCGTCACCGGCCCCGGCCTTGGCCCTCTGCTCCAGCCACTTGCCGAAGTGCACGAGGGTCAGCACCAGCGCCACGGCCTCGAAATGCAGCATGCCCGGAATGTCGCCGAGCCACATGATCGTCGACCAGACGAAGGCCGCGGTCATGCCCATCGCGACCAGGGTGTCCATGTTGGTCGCACCGGCCCGCGCGGTGTGCCAGGCGCCCAGCAGGAAATGCCGCCCGATCACCGCCAGCACGCCGGTGGCCAGCAGGAACTGAACGCTGGCCGGAATGCCCACATGGCTGCCGATGCTGTGACCGGCCATCTCGACCACCAGCGGCACCGAGAGAACCAGGCCGGTGATCCACTCCCATGCATGGAAGCGTCCTTCGGCCTTCGGTCCCGAGGGCAGCTCATCGGACTGCGCGGTCAGCGTGAAGCCGGCCTTGACGGCCACATCCAGCAGGGTGTCGTCATTGGCGGCGCCATCGATCACGGCGCACTCGCCGGCGAAGTTCACACGCACGCCATCAACGCCTTCGACGGCTGCAAGCGTCCGTTCCAGGCGACGGGCACAGCCCGCGCAGTTCATGCCTGCGACCTGGTACATGCGCCGTTCGGCGCCATGGGTCTGAAGACTGTCGGCCATGGCCGGAACTCCTTCCGGGTTCATCATGGCACGGATATGGTTCTTCCAGTAGCTGGAAGGTCAAGGGGCAATCAGCGGATCGGCTTGACGGCGGTCCCCGGCGCTGTTTTCCTGCCGCCCCGCCTGCCCGCCCCGACCCGCAGCCTGCCGTGGAGCCGTCGTCATCATGATCCTGCTGATCGACAACTACGACAGCTTCACCTGGAACCTCGTCCACTATATCGGCGAGCTGGGTGCCGAGGTGGTGGTGCGCCGCAACGACCATCTGAGCGCCGACGAGGCACTCGCTTCGGGCTGCGAGGGGATCGTGCTGTCCCCCGGCCCCGGCCGCCCGGAAGACTCCGGGATATGCCTGGACGTGGTACGCAAGGCGCCGGCCAGCCTGCCGATCTTCGGTGTCTGCCTGGGTCACCAGACCATCGGCGAAGCCTATGGCGGGACGGTCCTTCGCGCCGCGCAGCTCATGCACGGCAAGACCTCGGTGATCCGCCACAACGGCGACCCGATGTTCGAGGGCGTGCCGGAGCACTTCACCGCCACCCGCTACCATTCGCTGATCGTCGACACGGCCGGTTTCCCCGACGCGCTGATGCCGACGGCCTGGACCGACGACGGCACCATCATGGCACTGCGTCACCGCACACGGCCGGTGTTCGGCGTCCAGTTCCATCCGGAGAGCATCGCCTCCGAATACGGCCATCGCATGCTGCAGACCTTCCTGGGCGTCGCCGGCCTGAAGCAGGCCGCCTGATGACCAACGACATGGAGAACTTCCGCGCCCTGGTCGGCCGGGTCGCCGCGGGCGAACGCCTGTCGGTCGGGGACGCGCGGACGGCCTTCGACATCATGATGTCGGGCAATGCCACACCGTCCCAGATGGGCGGGTTCCTGATCGGCCTGCGCGTGCGCGGGGAGACCGTCGACGAGATCACCGGCGGCGCCCTGGCCATGCGGTCGCGTGCGTCCATGGTGCAGGCCCCGGCCGGCGCCATCGACACCTGCGGCACCGGCGGCGACGCCAAGGGCACCTGGAACGTCTCGACCGCCGTCAGTTTCGTGCTCGCTGCCCATGGCATTCCCGTGGCCAAGCATGGCAATCGCGCGCTCTCCTCGAAGACCGGTGCGGCCGACGTGCTGGCCGCGCTGGGCGTCAACATCGACTGCGACTTCGCCCTGGTCGAACGCGCGCTGAACGAGGCCAATATCGGCTTCCTGATGGCGCCCCGACACCACGGCGCCATGCGCCATGTCGGGCCGACGCGCGTCGAGCTTGGCACCCGCACGATCTTCAACCTGCTGGGCCCGCTGTCGAATCCCGCCGGCGCGAAGCGACAGCTGATGGGCGTGTTCGCCCGCCAGTGGGTCGAACCGCTGGCCGAGGTGCAGCGCCAGCTCGGTGCCGAGAAGGTCTGGATCGTGCACGGCTCCGACGGCATGGACGAGCTGACGACGACCGGGCCGACCCATGTCGCCGAACTGGCCAACGGCACCGTCCGCGCCTTCGAGGTCACGCCGGCCGATGCCGGCCTGCCGCTCGCCGATCCGTCCGCACTGAAGGGTGGCGAGCCGGCCGAGAACGCGGCGGCCCTGCGCGCGATGCTGGAGGGTCAGAAGGGTGCCTTCCGCGACATCGTGATGCTCAACGCGGCAGCCGGACTGATCGTCGCCGACCGGGCGCCGGACCTGAAGACCGGTGCCGGCATGGCGGCCGAGGCCATCGACAGCGGGGCCGCGCTGGCGCGTCTGGAGCAGCTGGTCACGATCACCAACCTGAAGGCGGCCTGAGCATGGCGGACGTGCTGGAACGGATCTGCGCCGACAAGCTGGAGCACGTCGCCCGCTGCGAGGCCGCCCGCCCCTACGCGGCCGTCGAGGCGGCAGCGAAGGCCCAGGATGCCCCGCGCGGCTTCATCGCC
Source organism: Pseudomonadota bacterium (assembly GCA_036154895.1). GTDB lineage: Bacteria > Pseudomonadota > Alphaproteobacteria > Minwuiales > Minwuiaceae > Minwuia. Next base: position 36,377 of record JAYZWD010000041.1, on the reverse strand, counting down.
GCGCTGGAGCGCCACCAGGATGCCGGCCGCTTCGGCCTGATCTGCGAGATCAAGAAGGCCTCGCCGTCCAAGGGCCTGATCCGCGCCGACTTCGATCCGCCGTCGCTGGCCCGTGCCTACGAGGCCGGCGGCGCATCGTGCCTGTCGGTGCTGACCGACGAGCCGTATTTCCAGGGTGCCGACGCCTACCTGGTCGCCGCCCGGACGGCCGTCGACCTGCCGGTGCTGCGCAAGGATTTCATGCTGCGCCCCTACCAGGTGGCCGAGGCCCGCGCACTGGGCGCGGACTGCATCCTGCTGATCATGGCGGCGCTGTCGGATGCCCAGGCGCAGGAACTGGAATCGCTCGCCCACGACCTCGGCATGGACGTGCTGGTCGAGGTGCATGACACCACCGAACTGGAACGCGCGCGCACCTGCCTGACAACCCGCCTGATGGGCATAAACAACAGAAATCTCAAGACGTTGTCGGTCGATCTTCAGACGACGATTGATTGTGCGGGCATGCTGCCGGCGGACTGTGTCGCGGTGAGCGAGAGCGGCCTCGCCACACGCGCGGACCTGGAGCGGATGGCGGCCGCCGGCTGCCGCAGCTTCCTGATCGGCGAGAGCCTGATGCGCCAGGACGACGTGGCGGCGGCGACCCGGGCCCTGCTGGTGGCCGAGAACCTCCGGGCGGCCTCCTGATGTCCGGGCTCACCCATTTTGACGAGACCGGCGCCGCCCGCATGGTCGAGGTGGGCGACAAGGAGGTCACGAAGCGCAGCGCGACGGCCGAGGCCCGCGTGACCATGTCGGCGGAGACGCTCGCGCTGATCACCGAGGGCAAGGCGAAGAAGGGCGACGTGCTGGGCGTCGCCCGGCTGGCCGGCATCATGGGCGCCAAGCGGACGCCCGACCTGATCCCGCTCTGCCATCCGCTGGCGCTGACCGGCGTCGATCTCGACCTTTCGACCGAGAGCGATCCGCCCGCCGTGGTGATCCGCGCCACCTGCCGCGTCACCGGCAAGACCGGCGTGGAGATGGAGGCGCTGACCGCCGCCTCGGTCGCGGCGCTGACGGTCTATGACATGCTGAAGGCGGTCGAGCGCGGCATGGTCATCGAGCATGTCCGCCTGCTGGCCAAGGAGGGCGGCAAGTCCGGCCGTTTCGAGGCGCCGTGATCCCGGTCGCCGAGGCACGCCGGAAGATCCTCGACGGCCTGCCGCGCGTCCCGTCCGAAGTCGTCTCGCTGGAACGGGCGGCCGGTCGCGTGCTCGCCGCCGATGTCATCGCCCGCCGTACCCAGCCGCCCGCCGATCTTTCAGCCATGGACGGCTATGCCGTGCGCTCGGTCGACTGTACGTCCCCCGGCGCCGTGCTGCAGCAGGTCGGCGAGAGTGCCGCCGGACACGGGTTTGCCGGAACCGTCGGGCCGATGCAGACGGCCCGCATCTTCACCGGCGCGCCCCTGCCCGCGGGCGCAGACGCGGTGCTGATCCAGGAAGATGCGAGCGTCGACGGGACGCGGGTCACCGCGACCATCGCCGTGGCAGCGGGTGCCCATATCCGGCGGGCCGGCATCGACTTCACCGAGGGCGATGCGGTGCTTCGTGCCGGCCGCGTGCTGGCACCGCGCGACATCGGCCTGGCCGCCGCCTGCAACGTGCCCTGGCTGACGGTCAGCCGCCGCCCCCGCATCGCGCTGCTGTCGACCGGCGACGAGCTGGTGCGGCCGGGCGAGCCAATCGGCCCCGACCAGATCGTCTCCTCCAACGCGCTGTCGATCGCCGCCCTGGTCCGCCAGGCCGGTGGCGAACCGGTCGACCTCGGCATCGCGCTGGACCGGCCGGATTCGCTCAGGGATGCGGCGGCGCAGGCGGCGGGTTGCGACCTGCTGGTGACGCTCGGCGGTGCCTCGGTCGGCGAGCACGACCTGGTGCGCGGCACATTGGCCGAACAGGGCCTGGCACTGGATTTCTGGAAGATCGCGATGCGCCCCGGCAAGCCGCTGATGTTCGGGCGCACCGGCGACCAGCCCCTGCTCGGCCTGCCCGGCAACCCGGTCTCCGCGCTGGTCTGCGGCCTGCTGTTCCTGGCACCCGCCATCCGCCACATGGCCGGGGCCGGCGCCACCGCGCCGCGCCTGGCCGAGGCGCGCCTCGGCGCCGACATGCGCGCCAACGACACCCGCGAGGACTATGTCCGGGCCGGGCTGGACTTCGACGCGGACGGGGGCGCCATCGTCACGCCGTTCGCGCGGCAGGACTCCTCGATGCTCTCCGCCCTGTCGCGCGCCGGCGCGCTGATCGTCCGGGCGCCCCACGCGCCCGCCATCCCGGCCGGAACCGTCGTCCGCTACATCCCGCTCGATCTCGGTCTCTGATCCCGCGACCTGTGGACAACCCGTGGCTTGAAACGGGAACATTGACGAAATTCCGGAACCTTAATAGAACAGATACAGACTTGATTCGGCGGATGGCAAAAGGACAAACCAAGACATGCTGACCCGGAAGCAACACGAGCTGCTGCTGTTCGTGCACGAGCACCTGAAGGCCAACGGTGTGTCGCCGTCGTTCGACGAGATGAAGGACGCGCTGAACCTGAAGTCCAAGTCCGGCATCCATCGCCTGATCACCGCGCTGGAGGAACGGGGCTTCATCCGCCGTCTGCCGCACCGTGCCCGCGCGCTGGAGGTCGTGAAGCTGCCCGATGCCGCGACGCCGGAGGGCCGGCGCGCCGCCGCCGAACCGCAGCTCAGCCACGGTGCCTTCCATCCGCGCGTGCTGTCCAATCCCGACCTGCCGAACCGCGCCGCGCCGCCGGCGCCGCCCAGCGCCGATACCGTTGCCCTGCCGCTCTATGGCCGGATCGCCGCCGGTACCCCGATCGAGGCGCTGCGTGACCACTCCACCCATGTCGACGTTCCCGCCGCCCTGCTGGGACGCGGGGAACACTACGCGCTGGAGGTCGCCGGCGACTCCATGGTGAACGCCGGCATCCTGGATGGCGACACCGTGATCATCGAGCGTGGCGACACCGCGGAGAATGGCTCCATCGTCGTGGCGCTGATCGAGGGCGAGGAAGTCACGCTGAAGCGCCTGCGCCGGCGTGGCAATGCCGTGGCGCTGGAAGCCGAGAACCCGGCCTACGAGACCCGCATCTACCGCCCCGACCAGGTGCGCATTCAGGGCCGGCTGGTGGCGCTGTTCCGCCAGTACTGACCGGAACGCGGTACGGGCTCGCGCACCCAGGGTCGCGTCCCGCGCACTGCATCGACCGAACGGATGACCGGGCCGTCGCGCGCCAGCCAGAGCGCGTGCGGCCCGTCCCGCCAGAGGTCGAAACGATCCACCACGATCCGTGCCGAGGGACAGCGCCCCGGTACCGGAACCGTGGCGATCACCGCGTCGGCCCGCTGGCAGTCCTCGGTCACCGCGCGCGGGTCGAGGCTGAGGGCCACCATCCAGCCGTCGGCGCGCAGGATGCAACCCAGCCCGTCGCAGCGCAGCCGGCCGTCCCCGCTGGCACCCCGGCCGGGCCACGGCTCCGGCGCGTCCAGGCCGTCGCGTGCCAGCCATTGCCCGGCGATGAACTTCTCCCGCCGGGTCGACGAGAGCATCAGGCCACCGTCGGCCGCCCGCACGGCCAGCAGACCACCCTCCCCGTCGATACGCACGACCGGGCGCTCCGCCAGCCAGGGTGAGGCCATGCCCGCGGCAATGACGAGCAACCCTGCCACCGACCGGCGCCCCTGGGTCAGGCACAGCACCAGGCCGCCCAGCGTCGTCGCCAGCAGGCCCCAGACCGGCATGGCGGGAACCAGCCGCACCGCCCCGGGCAGGCCGGCCACGCCATGTGCCACGTCCAGCACCAGGTCGATCCCCTGACCCATCAGCCAGAGCGGCAGGTCGTGCAGGCCGAGCGGCACCAGCACCATGGCCAGGGTTCCGGCCGGCATCACCACGAACGCCACCAGCGGGATCGCCGCGAGATTGGCCGGCAGGCCGTAATCGGCCACGCGGTTGAAGTGGAAAATGGCGTAGGGCGCTGTGGCGATCCCGGCGATCAGGGTCGTGAGCGCGACCCCGGCGACATATCCGCCGACCCGGCGCGACCAGTCCCGCCGGCCGCCGGTCGGGCGCAACCGGTCGCCGAACCGCTCGTAGCTCGCGACCAGCGCCACCACCGCCGCAAACGACATCTGGAAGCCCGGCTCGGCGACTGCTTCCGGGGTCATGGCCAGAACCGCCAGCGCGGCGATGGCAACGGTGCGCAGCGAGATAGCCTGCCGGTCGGTCAGGATCGCCAGCATCACCAGTGCGATCATGATGAAGGCCCGCACCGTCGGCACGGATCCACCGGTCAGCAGCAGGTAGAACAGGCCGCCTCCCAGCGCCGCGCATGCCGCCCACTTGCGGATGGGATGGCGCAGTGCCACGCGCGGCCAGAGCGCGAGGCCGAAGCGGACCGCGAAGAACAGGAAGCCGGCGACCAGGCCCATGTGCAGGCCGGAAATCGCCAGCAGGTGCGCCAGGCCGGAATCGCGCAGCGCCTGCACGTCGTCCTCGGCGATTCCGGACCGGTCTCCGGTCAGCAGCGCCGCGGCGATAGGGCCGCTGCGACCGTCAAGGCTGGCGCGGATGCTGCGCGTGAGCTGCTCGCGCAACGCGCCGAGGCCGATGCCGTCACCAGGAACCTCGACGCGCACCGGCCCGACCGCGTAACCGTAACCGCCGATACCCCGGTAGAAGGCATGGCGCTGGAAGTCGAAGGCGCCCGGCTCCACCGGCGCGGACGGCGGTGTCAGCACGGCCAGCACCGAGACCCGGTCGCCGACCGAGGCGCTGTCGCCATGGGTGCGGATCGAGATGCGGACACGGCGGGGAATATCGCCGGCGTTCAAGGCACCGATGCTGTCGGGGCGGACGGTCAACCGCTCGCCGTCCTCCAGCCGTTCGCGGACCTCGACGGTGCCCGCGACCATGGCCGGCCCGACCTCCGCCGGCAGCACGGGCGCCGCGACCAGCGCGGTGCGCAGGACCGCCAGGCCCAGCCCGGCCAGCACGAGCGCCAGCGCGGCCGCGGGAAGACGCAGCGCGGTGTCGCGCAGCCAGACGGCCGCGAACAGGCCGACCGCCAGCGCGGCGGCCACCGGCAGCGGCGCCGGCTCGAAATCCAGTCCGAAATAGGCGGCAATACCGGCACCGAGCACCACGGGCGCCCAGAGGAACAGGCGTGCGCGCTCCGCCTCGACCAGCGCGGACAGCGCGTTGACCGGGTTCGCCAGGGCTCCGCCAAGCGCGACAATGCCGCCGGCCAGCCGTCTCGTCACCGCGCGGGCGATGTGATACATGACCGCCTCCCTGACCGCAGTCTAGCCCGACTTATCCACAGGAGAAGCCGCCCATGACCAAGGCCGGCGTCGTCACCCGCTTTGCCCCCTCGCCCACCGGCTTCCTGCACATCGGCGGCGCGCGCACCGCGCTGTTCAACTGGCTCTTTGCCCGCCACCACGGCGGCACGTTCCTGCTGCGGATCGAGGACACCGACCGCCAGCGCTCGACCGAGGCCGCCATCGCCGCGATCTTCGAGGGACTGGACTGGCTCGGGCTGACGCCGGATGCCGAGCCGGTGTTCCAGTTCGCCCGCGCCGCCCGCCATGCCGAAGTGGCCCATGCCATGCTCGAAAGCGGCCATGCCTATCGCTGCTGGGCGAGCCCGGAAGAGCTGGAGGCGATGCGGGAGCACCAGCGGGCCAACAGCCTGCCGATCCGCTATGACGGTCGCTGGCGCGACCGCGACCCGTCGGAGGCGCCGGCCGGCGTCGCCCCCGTCATCCGCCTGAAGGCGCCGCAGGACGGCGAGACGGTAATCGAGGACCACGTGCAGGGTCGCGTGGTGTTCCAGAACGACCAGCTTGATGATCTGGTCCTGCTGCGCGCCGACGGGACGCCGACCTACATGCTCTCCGTGGTGGTCGACGACCACGACATGGACGTGACGCACGTCATCCGGGGTGACGACCACCTGGTCAACGCGGCACGCCAGAGCCTGATCTACCAGGCCAATGGCTGGGACGTGCCGGAGTTCGCGCACATCCCGCTGATCCACGGTCCCGACGGCGCCAAGCTGTCCAAGCGCCACGGCGCGCTGGGCGTCGAGGCCTATCGCGACATGGGCTACCTGCCGGAGGCCATGCGCAACTACCTGCTGCGGCTGGGCTGGGCCCATGGCGACGAGGAGATCATCTCGACCGAACAGGCGATCGCCTGGTTCGACCTGCCCGCCGTCGGCCGCTCCGCCTCCCGCTTCGACTTCGCCAAACTCGAGCATGTGAACGGCCATTACCTGCGCGAGGCCGACGACGACCGCCTGACCGCCCTGGTGGCCGACCGGCTGGGCTGCGCCGGCGACACGACGGCCTGCGCACGCATTCGCACCCTGATGCCTGGCCTCAAGGAACGCGCGAAGACTATCATTGAACTCGCTGACAATGCTGCATTCCTGATCGCCAACCGTCCGCTGGAGCCGAATGACAAGGCGGCCAAGCTGCTCACCGGCGACGCGCCGTCGATCCTGGCCGGCGTGCATGGCGTGCTCTCCGCCCTGCCCGACTGGACCGTCGCGGCGACCGAGGAGGCGGTGAAGGCCCATGCCGAGGCGGCCGACCTGAAGCTCGGCAAGGTGGCGCAGCCGCTGCGCGCGGCACTCACCGGCTCCAACATGTCGCCGGGCATCTTCGACGTGCTGGTGGCGCTGGGCCGCGAGGAGGCCCTGGCCCGCATCGCCGACCGCATGGGCTGAACGCCCGTTTTCGTTCCGGGCCTGACCCGGAGGCCATCTGAAGACCGGGCGATCCAGACCTTGCGTTCCATCAGACCCCGGACAGCCCTGCGGGCTTCCGGGGAACGTTCGGCCGTTCCCGTTACCCGGAACCGCGCAGCGGTATCCGGGATCTGATGCAGGTCACTCGCTCCGGCGAACGCCGGAGCCCATGGCTCGACGGCTGGCGGAACGGACCCCGGATCAGCTCCGGGGCAAGTGCAGTGCCTGTGGCTCGAGGTGCTTCAGTACCGGACTTTCGTGTGATCGCTCACGGCATAGCAGTAGAGGCAGCCATGGGCGCAGCTGTCATAGGCGCCGATATCGCGTGAGGCGGCGCAGGCACAGCCGGGCCGGTTGCCCTTCTGGCGTGCCCGGAACGGCGCGCCGCCGATCCGCGCCAGCCGTTCGGCATCGACGCAGCGCGCCGGCTCCAGCGGTCCGGACAGCAGGTCGGGCTGGGAGCAGAGCCTGGGTCGCATCCCGCGTTCCAGGACAATCTCGCCCAGTCCGGCCAGCAGCTCGCGTTTCGCTGCTTCGTCCGGTTCATGCACATCCAGCTCCGGCGCGTGACGGGCGAGGTTGCGCCGGCTCTTGGCGTAGAGGTTGACCGCCGAGAACACCACCTCGTCCACCAGCCCCGCCAGCCGGTCGGCGATGCGGTGAACCTGCGCGCGGTGATAGTCGGGCGGCGTCAGGTCCGACCAGACCACCGGGTCATAGCGCCAGACCACCGTCTCCGGCCCGTATGTGGCGACCGTGCGGGCGATCTCGGCAACGGCATGGTCCACCGGCGGCACGCCGCGCTCCAGCGTCCCGGGATAGCCGGTGACGGTATAGCTCAGCATGAAGGGCGCGATGGCGCCGGCTTCCCGCAGCGCCTCGCGGAACGGCGCCGCATTGCGGGTCCAGAAGACGAAACCGTCGACATCGCCGGGCCTGAGCGAGACCACGCTGTCGCGGCCGCCATAGGGACTGCGCACCCGCGCCTCGCCATCGGCCAGCCGGGCGCGGAACCAGGCGGCGTGAAACGCCGGAATATCGGTGCGGTAGCTGGCGGAGACGATCATGCGGCCGGGCTGTCAGGGTCCGTCATAGCGCACCACGCGCTGGTCGATGGCGCCGAAGACAGATTGGCCGGCCGCGTCCAGCATCTCGATCCGGATCGTGTCGCCAAAGCGCATGAACGGCGTTTCGGCACGGCCCTTCAGCAGGGTCTCCACGGTGCGGATCTCGGCGATGCAGGAATAGCCGAGGCCACCATCCGGCACCGGTCGCCCAGGTCCGCCATCGGCGTCGCGGTTGGAGATGGTGCCGGAGCCCACCACCGAGCCGGCGCCGAGCGGGCGGGTCATCGCCGCGTGCTGAATCAGGCGGGGGAAGCTGAAGGTCATGTCGACGCCGGCATCGGGCCGCCCGAACAGCGTGCCGTTCAGGGTCGACAGCAGCGGCAGGTGCACCTTGCCCTCCCGCCAGGCGTCGCCCAGCTCGTCCGGCGTCACCGCGACCGGCGCGAAGGCCGAGGACGGCTTGCCCTGGAACAGGCCCAGGCCCTTGGCCACCTCGCCCGGGATGACATTGCGCAGCGAGACGTCGTTGACCAGCGTGACCAGGCGGATGTGCGCCGCCGCATCCGCCTCCTGGATCCCCATCGGCACGTCGCCGGTGATGACGGCGATCTCCGCCTCGAAGTCGATGCCCCAGTCCTCGGTCGTCATCGGGATGTCGTCGCAGGGCCCGAGGAAGCTGTCGGAGCCGCCCTGGTACATCAGCGGGTCGGTCCAGAAGGTCTCGGGCATCTCGGCGCCCCGTGCGCGACGGACAAGCTGCACGTGGTTCACATAGGCCGAGCCGTCGGCCCACTGGTAGGCGCGCGGCAAGGGCGCCGCGGCCATTGCCGGCGCGAAATCGAAGGCATCGCGGGCGCCGCCGACGTTCAGCGCGTGATAAACCGCGTCCAGCAGCGGCCGGGCATGGTCCCAGGTGTCCATTGCCGCCTGCAGCGTCGGCGCGATGTCGGTGACGGGTGCGGCGCGTGTCAGGTCGCGGCTGACCACGACCAGCCGGCCGTCGCGGCCATGCTTCAGGCTGGCGAGCTTCATGCGGTCTCCTCCCCGGTTTCGCGTGACGATTGTAAGTCCCTGGCAGCCGAAATGTCGCGCAGGCTCAAAGGGGAACGAGCATCGCCCGCACGAAGCTCGTTGCCGACAGTGCCGCGACGCCGATGGCGACCGCCCAGACGATGATGTTTGCAAGGACAACGAGCAGGACGGCAACGCGCCCAAGGCCGATCAGCAAAGACCGGACGTCCATCACGACGCGCATAGGAAACGCGCTTCCGCTGCGGGACTCCGTGTTGGGTACAGGGAAAACCGGGCGCCATTTCCCGGCCCAGCGGAGCAGCAGCCTACCGGCCGAATGAATGGCCAGTGCGCCGCCGAATATCACAGAGAACCCGAACAGCACGGGCAGGGTTCCGGTCAGTTCGAACATTGCGACGGCCTCCGACCGGCCATGTCAGCGTTTCCTGCAGCACATCCGGACATAAGAGGCGGCACCCGTCCGGTCCCCTGCCCGGTCGTCGCGCCCTACTCCGCCGCCGCGCGGGCGCGGCGGTTGGCCATGCCCCAGCTGGTGACGTAGTCCGGGTTCTCCACGGCCTCGCCGGCAGGCGCCACCTCCAGCGGATCGCGGGTGTCTATCATCACCGCCACCTCGTCGGTCGCCGGCTTCTTCGGCGTGAAGGCGTTCTTCAGTGCGCCGGGCTGCGGGCCGTGCGGGAAGCCGCAGGGGTGCAGGGTCAGCATGCCGGCCGAGATGTTGTCGCGGCTGAAGAAGTCGCCGGCGTGATAGAACAGCACCTCGTCATAGTCGTTGTTGTTGTGGAAGAACGGCACCTTCAGCGCGCCCGGATCGGATTCCACCGGCCGCGGGGTGAAGGTGCAGACCACGAAACGGCCGGCCAGGAACGTGGTGTGGGCACTGGGCGGCACGTGGTAGCGGGCGCTCATCAGCGGGCGGATGTCGCGCCAGTTCACCTTGACTGGCGCCAGGTCGCCCTTCCAGCCGACGGCATCCAGCGGGTTGAACGGATAGGTGACCGTCGAGATGCCGCCGCGCGCCTTGATCTCGACGCGCCATTCCTGCTCGCCCTGCTGGGCGCGGAATGCCTCGTCCAGCCGGGGCGTCTCGAGCACCGCCGGGTCGAAAATGGCATGCGCGCCGACCAGCCCCTTCTCGGGCAGCAGGTAGGAATCGTTGGTCGCCTCGATCAGCAGCGCCACCACCGGCTCCGACGGTTCGATCCGCCAGTTGGTCGCGCGCGGCAGCATGATGTAGTCGCCCTCGCGGAACGCCAGGTGCCCGAAATCGCAGTAGAGGTCGCCCGCACCCTGGTGGATGAAGACCAGGTCGTCGCCGTCGCCATTGCGGGCCAGCGCGGTCATCGCCGCGGCCTGGCGCCAGACCCGCACCTTCACGGCGGCATTGTGCAGGACAAGGTCCGCGTCCCACGGGCCGCGATGGCCACCGTTCAGTTTCGCGGTGTCGAAGGCGCGCGGCTTCAGCGGCCCTTCCCAGTCGATCCAGCCGGTCGGCGGATTGCGGTGGTAGAAATGCGTGGCAGGTCCGAAAAAGCCTTCCTTGCCGAACTCGCGTTCATAGGTACCCTCTGGCAGGTCGGCATGGGCCTGGCGGGACACCTCGCCCTCCATGCGCGGAAACGCGATCCAGTTGCGAGCCATGCCGTCCTCCCGTCCGGTGCGCCGGTCTCGACCCCGGGACAATTTCCCCGCTGCCGCCAGCCTTGACGGAGATAATAGTTTCAAATGAAACTAGTGACAAGATGAACGACCATGACGATGACGCGCCGCCGGCGCTCGACCTGCCTGAATTCCTGCCCTACCAGTTGTCAGTCGCGGCCAACCGCGTCAGCCGGGCGCTGGCGCGCGTCTATGCCGAGCGTTTCGACCTGACGGTGCCCGAATGGCGGGTGATGGCGACGCTGGGCCGCTTCCCCGGCCTGTCCTCGGTCGAGGTGGCCGAGCGAACAGCGATGGACAAGGTCCGAGTCAGCCGTGCCGTGGCGCGCCTGCAGGCCAATGGCCGTCTCACCCGCACCGACGACCGGGGAGACCGAAGGCGCAGCCGCCTCAGCCTCTCGCCGGCAGGCCTCAAGGTCTACACGGACATCGTGCCGCTCGCCCGCGCCCACGAGGCCAGGCTGGAAGAGCTGCTCGGTCAGGATCTTTCGGTGGCGTTGCGGCGCGCGCTGGCGGTGGTTTCAGACCTGGCGGCGGACAGCGGCACCGGACTGCCCGGCGCCGACGAAGTTCAGACCGCACAGCACCATGTGGACGCGGTCATTGCAGTCGACCAGCGGCAGGCCGACAACGCGGATGGAACCGAATGACGGACTCTTGCCGAAATTCGGGATCTCGGCGCTGCAGGCCTCGCGTGCCTTGGCCACGCCGGTCAGGAAGTCGCTGACCAGCGCGACGATCTCGCTCTGGCCCATGTCGCCAACCTTGCGACCGGTCGGATCGAAGCCGAGATGACGCACCACGCCGGTCCCGGCCAGCCGGAACCGGAAACCGCCCTCGCCATCCGGTCCGTCGATCAGCGCCACATGTGCCAGCAGCCGCGTGATCTCGGCCGGATCGATATCGCGGCGTGTCGGCAGCGCAGTGCCGACGCGCTTCGCCGACCAGTATGCCTTCAACTGCGCCAGCACTTCCTCGGACATCTCTCGACCCCTTGACGTGAACGTCACCCTGCGCACCACGAACGCAAGGCAGGGGCCAGTTCTCGCCATGATTGACCGGAGATGAATTTCCGTGACGGCGGTCACGGAATCCCGGGGGGAGTCAGTCCGGCAAGGCGTCGGCCAGCTTGCCGACCCAGTCGCGCACACGACGTTCATTTACGCCGAAATCGCGGATTCCGTAGACCGCGCGACTGTAGATCGCCAGCGTCGAGCCGGCCTCGCCGCGCGGGAAAACCCGGACGTCGACAATGTCCGGAAAGCGGAAGAACTTCGACCTTTGGACATATGTCGCGGCGAGGTCGGTGCGCTTGTCATCCCTTACCGTGACCCGGGGTTCGGCGAGCGCCAGGGTGTGGAAGGCCTGCATCAGCTCGGTGGGGGGAACGGCGAAGTCCGGACTGGTCGCATGGGGCGACGCAGCCTGGCAGAGGCCCTCCGGTGCCATGAGGAACTGGTTCGGTCGCCAGCCCGGCTTCAGCGTCGCGAAATCGATCATGCGGCCTCCTGAGTCTCAATCCGGACCGAGAAATGAGAACTCCCGGCCCAGCAATACACGCAATCGAGACACCAGCGCGTCCCGTTCCGCACCACCATAGGGAACCGCGGTCCCCACCCCCCATACGGGTCCCGGCCATGCCGGATCACCCTTCTGCCGCGCAATGACGTGGACGTGCATCTGCGGCACCATGTTGCCCAGGGTCGCCACGTTGGTCTTGTCACATGGCCCCAGGCCGGCGACGACACGGGCGGCGGCGGCGGCTTCCTCGACCAGCTGCGCCCGGTCCGCGGCCTGCAGGTCGAACAGCTCGACCGCGCCCGCCCGACGCGGCACCAGCAGCAGCCAGGGCCAGCGGCTGTCGTGATAGAGGCGCACGGCGGAGAGCGGCCAGTCGCCGACCGGCGTGCTGTCGCCGGCCAGGCGCGGATCCAGGTTGAACGTCGCCGTCATGTCTGCGTGTCCTTCTTGCGCGCAGGATCCGGCAGGCTGTCATATTCGAGCTGCCGGATCAGTTCGATGGTCTGGTTCGCCGCCTCCAGCGGCACGCCGAGCCCCTGCAGCACCCGGCTGGCCAGTTGCAGGCTGCTTTCCAGGTTCTCCGGGATCGCCTCCGTGGCCCCCATCGCCAGTGCCTCGCGGGCATGCGCGGCATCGCGGGCACGGGCATAGACCGGCTTCAGCGGCCAGTCGCGACGCACCGATGCGATGGTGGCATCGGCCGCTTCCGGCTGGTCCAGGGTGACGACCACGGCCGACGCCCTGTCGATCCCCAGCGCCCGCAACACCTCCGCGCGACGGCAGTCACCGAAGACGACCGGAGCGCCACCGCGACGATGCTCGACCACACCGCCCGCGTCCATGTCGACGGCGACATAGGGGGCCTGGGCCCGGTCCAGCATGCGCGCCACGGTCCGCCCGACCCTGCCATAGCCACAGATGATGACGTGGTCGGCGATCTCGCCCAGGTCGTTGTCCGAGGCTCCGACCGCGCCCTTCGGCGTGCGCCGGTCGCGGGCGGCGATGAACCGGCCGAGCGCGTCCAGTCCCGGCGTCATCAGCATGGACAGGACAGCGGTCAGGATCATGAAGGTGCCGACATCGGCGGCGATCAGGCCGAAGGACATCGCCGCGCCGACAACGACGAAGACGAACTCGCCCGACTGGCCGATCAGCAGGCCGGCGCGGGCGGCGCTGCCGAACCCGAGCCCGAAGGCGCGGTAGAGCGGAAAGGCGACCGATGCCTTGATGGTCGCCAGCCCCAGGGCGCCCAGCACCAGCCATTCGGCCCGGTCGATGACTGCCGTCGGATCGATGCCCATGGCGACCGTCATGAAGAACAGGCCGAGCAGCAGGCCCTTGAACGGCATCAGGTCGGCCTGGACCTGGTGTCGGAACTCGGTCTCGGCAATCAGGGCGCCGGCCAGGAAGGCACCCAGCGCCATCGGCACGCCGGCAAAGGTGACGCCGACACCGGTCAGCAGGATGGTCAGCAGGATCAGCGCGGTGAACAGTTCCGCGTCATGGCTGGAGGCGACGATGCGGAACAGCGGCCGCAGCAGCAGGCGACCGGCGATGACGATCAGCGCGACCGCCAGCACCGCCTTGCCCAGCGCGATGGCCAGGCCCAGCAGCACCGAACCGTCCTCTGGCGCCGGACCGAACAGGCCGACCAGGAACAGGATCGGGATCACGGCGATGTCCTGCATCAGCAGCACGGAGACGACGCGCCGGCCGAAGGCACTGGCCAGTTCGCCCCGTTCCTCCAGCAGCTGGATCACCACGGCCGTCGATGACAGCGCGAAGCAGGCACCCAGCAGGATCGACGCCTCGACGCTGTTTCCCCAGGCCAGCGCCACCAGGCCGACGACGATGCCGGTCGACAGGATCTGCGCCGAGCCGAGACCGAAGACCAGGCGGCGCATGCCCCAGAGCCGCTCCAGGCTGAGTTCCAGGCCGATGGTGAACATCAGGAACACCACGCCGAGCTCGGCCAGCGATCCCAGTCCGCCGGACGGATCGATGAGCCCGAAGCCGAACGGCCCGACCAGCACGCCGGCGGCCAGATAGCCGATGACCGGGCTCAGCCCCATCCGGCGCGCCACCGGGATGATGGCGACGGCGGCCACGAGAAACGAGAGGATCTCGACCAGGTAGGGAATATGGACGCCGTGTTCCAACCGCGGACTCCATCACGCAACGCGGGCGCCGGACCTCACGCGCCCGTTTGCAGTGTTTCCAATGCGTCGCGGAATGTCGATCCGTACAGCGTCAGCCCCAGTCCTCCACCAGGAGCTGGGCTCGGTCGCCGGCAAACAGGCCGACGGTGAATTCGACCGGTTCACCGGTCTCGTCGGTGTTCAGCGCCTCGTAGCGCAGGACAGGCCGCATGCGCGGCTGCTGCAGGATCACCGCCTCCTCCGGTGTCGGCAGCACCGCCATGATCGCGGTGCGACGCCGGAAATAGTCGGCGACGCCGAACCGTTTCAGGCTGGTGGTGATCGACCCGGTCTTGACGAACATGTCCTCGAGACCGCGAAAGCGCGGGCAGGGGAAATGATGGCGACCGAAGATCAGCGGGCGTTCGTCGACCAGCCCGATGGTCTCCAGGCACAGCACCTCCCGCCCCCGGATGATCCCCAGCGCGTCCGCCACCTCCCGGTCGGCCGGCATGAGATACGCCTTGTGAAGCTTGTGACCGGGCACCCGGCTCTGCGCGCTGATGGTCTCTGTGAAGCGTGTCCGGCGCGTCAGCGGATAGTCGACCACGCTTTCCTGAACGAACATGCCGCGGCCCTGCTCGATCCGGATCAGCCCCCGCTCCTGCAGTTCCGACAGCGCGCGGCGCACGGTGTGCCGGTTCACGCCGAAGCGCTGGGCAAAGTCCGCCTCGGTCGGCAGCTTCTCCCCCGGTGCCCAGACCCGGTCCGCGATGTCCTTCTCCAGCGCAGTCTCGATCTGTCGCCAGAGCGCCGTTCCCGATACCCGCTCCACCCGTTCGCCCCGTCATCGGTTCGTCATGGATCGGTGCTTGATTAGCACCGTCTCCGGGACTATACAAATGACTAAACGTCTAGACAAATACGGATCCCGGAGACACGGTCGAAATGCCTGAAATCTCCCCGGCGCCACAGGCGTCCGACCCGCAGCGACAGCGCTGGATGTCGGTGCTGGCGCAGGCTTCGGCCACTGATGTCGCGACCGTGCTGTCGTGCCACCGAGCGGGAACGGACTGGAGTCGCCTGCGCGGACCGGAGACCGGCCTGGTCATGGTGCGCGGCCGCGCCGGCGGTACCGGCCAGCGTTTCAACGTCGGCGAGATGACCGTCACCCGCTGCAGCATCCGGCTGGACGACGGCACCGTCGGTCACGCATGGGTCGCCGGCCGGGACCGCGACCACGCCGAGCAGGCGGCGGTGCTGGACGCCATCCTGCAGCGCACGCCGGACCTGGTCCCCGCGATCGTCGAGCCCCTGGCGCGACGGCGGGAGGCCGCACGCGAACTTGCGGCGCGCAAGGCCGCGGCGACCCGCGTCGACTTCTTCACCCTGGTCCGCGGAGAGGACTGATGCCCGGTCATGTCGCCGCCATTGCCCTGCCCGGTTTCACCGATCCGGTCATGGGCGCCCAGTCGGCCTTTCGCACGGTGCTGGACGCCCTGGCGCGACCGGGTCGCATCCTGGCCTTCCCCGAATTGCCGCCGGCACCGTCACCACTTGCACCGGCGGCCGCGGCCGTGCTGCTGACGCTCGCCGACTTCGACACGCCGCTCTGGCTCGACCCGGCCGCACGCATACCGGCCGTCACCGACTGGCTGCGCTTTCATGCCGGCTGCGTGTTCACCGACAAGCCGGCCGGTGCCGCCTTCGCGCTGGCGACCGGCGCTGCCGCCATGCCCGCGCTGTCGGCACTCGCCATCGGCACCGACGACTACCCCGACCGCTCCACCACGCTGGTGCTGCAGGTGGCGGACCTTTCGTGCGAAGGCGGATTGCGGCTCACCGGCCCTGGCATTCCCGGCTCGGCGACCCTGTCCGTCGAGGGCCTGCCCCAGGGGTTCGTGGCGCAGTGGCAGGCCAACCACGCCCTGTTCCCGCTGGGCGTCGACCTGCTGCTCGTATCCGGCGACCGGATCGCCGGCCTGCCGCGCACCACGATGATCGAGGAGGCCTGACCATGTATGTCGCAGCCAAGGGTGGCGAGCAGGCCATCGACAATGCCCACGCCCTGCTGGCGGAGGCCCGCCGTGGCGACCCGTCGGTGGCCGAGCTCGGCATCGACCAGATCCGCGAGCAGCTGTCGCTGGCCGTCGACCGGGTGATGGCCGAGGGCTCGGTCCATGACCGCGATCTCGCCGCGCTGGCGATCAAGCAGGCCCGCGGCGACCTGATCGAGGCGATCTTCCTGGTCCGCGCCTACCGCACGACCCTGCCCCGCTTCGGCTATTCCGAGCCACTGGACAACACCAGGATCAATGCCCGGCGGCGCATCTCCTCGACCTTCAAGGACCTGCCCGGCGGCCAGGTGCTGGGCCCGACCTTCGACTACACCCACCGCCTGCTGGACTTCACGCTGGCCGCGAACGGCGAACCACCGGTGGCGCCGGTCGCCGACGAACCGTTGCCGCAGGACATGCCGCGCGTGCTGGGCCTGCTGGACGCCCAGGGCCTGATCGAGCAGGAGCGCGACCCTGATCCGGACGGTCCGGTCGGCGACATCACTCGCGAGCCGACCAACTTTCCGGCCGACCGTGACCAGCGCCTGCAGACGCTGGCGCGTGGCGACGAGGGCTGGCTGCTGGCGCTCGGCTATTCCACCCAGCGCGGCTACGGCAAGAACCACCCCTTCGCCGGCGAGATCCGCATGGGCGAGATCGCGGTGGAGTTCGCGCCGGAGGAACTGGGCTTTGCCATCGAGATCGGCGAGATCACGCTGACCGAGTGCCAGATGATCAACCAGTTCAAGGGCTCCCGCACCACGCCGCCGCAGTTCACCCAGGGCTACGGCATGGTCTTCGGCCAGTCGGAGCGCAAGGCCATGTCGATGGCGCTGGTCGACCGCGCGCTGCGCGCCGCGGACCTGGGCGAGAGTGCCGACAGCCCGGCACAGCAGCAGGAATTCGTGCTGTCGCATTCCGACAACGTGCAGGCCACCGGCTTCGTCGAGCACCTGAAGCTGCCGCACTATGTCGACTTCCAGAGCGAGCTGGAGCTGGTTCGCGCGATGCGCACAGCCATGGCGCGCCAGACCGCAGAAGCGGCGGAGTAGAGCGATGACCGCGACGACGCGCGACCCGCAGTACAACTTCGCCTACCTGGATGAACAGACGAAGCGGATGATCCGCCGCGCCATCCTGAAGGCCGTGGCGATCCCGGGCTACCAGGTGCCGTTCGCCAGCCGCGAGATGCCCATGCCCTATGGCTGGGGCACCGGCGGCGTGCAGGTGACGGCGGCGATCATCGGTCCCGACGACACGCTGAAGGTGATCGACCAGGGCGCCGACGACACCACCAACGCCGTCTCGATCCGCAAGTTCTTCGCCCGCACCGCTGGCGTCGCCACCACGGCGAACACGACCGAGGCGACCATCGTGCAGACCCGGCACCGCATCCCCGAGACGCCGATGGTCGAGGGCCAGATCCTCGTCTACCAGGTCCCGATCCCGGAGCCGCTGCGCTGGCTGGAGCCACGCGAGGCGGAGACACGGCGCATGCACGCGCTGTCGGACTACGGTTCCATGCACGTGAAGCTCTACGAGGACATCTCGCACCACGGCCGGATTGCCACCACCTACGACTATCCCGTGCTGGTGAACGACCGCTATGTCATGGCCTCCTCCCCCATCCCGAAGTTCGACAATCCGAAGATGGACAACGCGCCGTTCCTGCAGCTGTTCGGCGCCGGCCGCGAGAAGCGCATCTACGCCATCCCGCCATGGACCGCGGTGAAGTGCCTCGACTTCGAGGACCACCCCTTCGAGGTGCAGCACTGGGACGACGCCTGCGCCATCTGCGGCGCCACCGACAGTTTCCTGGACGAGATCGTCACCGACGACGCGGGCGGGCGCATGTTCGTCTGCTCCGATACCGACTATTGCAGCGGCCGGGTGGCTGCGGACCAGAAGGAAAGCGCGGCATGAGCGGCCCGTTGCTGGACGTCCGCAACGTCTCCAAGGCCTATGGCAGCACGGTCGCCTGCGCCGGCATCTCATTCCGGCTCTGGCCCGGCGAGGTGCTGGGCATCGTCGGCGAGTCGGGGTCGGGCAAGACCACCCTGCTGCACTGCGTCTCCGGCCGGTTGCGACCCGACGCCGGCGAGGTGATCTACCAGACCCGCCACCGGGGCACGGTCGACGTGCTGCACCTCGGCGAGGCCGAGCAGCGCATGCTGATGCGCACCGACTGGGGCTTCGTGCACCAGAACCCGCGCGAGGGTCTGCGGATGGCGGTCTCGGCCGGCGCCAATGTCGGCGAGCGACTGATGGCCGTCGGGGCCCGCCACTACGGCAGGATCCGCGACAGCGCGCTGGACTGGCTGGACAAGGTCGAGATCGACACCGGTCGCATCGACGACCTGCCGGTCACCTTCTCGGGCGGCATGCAGCAACGGCTGCAGATTGCGCGGAACCTCGTCTCCGGCCCCCGCCTGGTCTTCCTGGACGAACCGACCGGTGGCCTCGATGTCTCGGTGCAGGCGCGCCTGCTGGACCTGCTGCGCGGGCTGGTGGCGCGCCTCGGCCTGTCGGCCATCGTCGTCACCCACGATCTCGCCGTCGCCCGCCTGCTGGCGCACCGCCTGATGGTCATGCGACGCGGCGAGGTGGTGGAAACCGGCCTGACCGACCAGGTGCTGGACGATCCCCAGCATCCCTATACCCAGTTGCTCGTTTCCTCGGTGCTGCACCCATGACTGCCATGCTGAGCTTTCGCGACGTGGGCAAGAGCTTCGTCCTGCACCAGCAGGGCGGGACCGTCATCCCGGTGCTCTCGGGCGTCACCTTCGACCTTATGCGCGGGCAGTGCATGGCGCTGACCGGTCCGTCCGGGACCGGCAAGTCCACCGTTCTGCGCCTCGCCTATGGCAACTACCGCTGCCAGCACGGTTCGATCCTGGTCTGCCATGACGGCGCGATGGTCGACATCGCAGGGGCCGAGCCCCGGGTGGTGCTGGAGATCCGCCGCCGCACGCTGGGCTATGTCAGCCAGTTCCTGCGCGTGATCCCGCGGGTGCCGACGCTGGATGTGGTTGCCGAGCCATTGCAGGCCATCGGCACGCCGCAGGACGAGGCGCGGGAGCGTGCCGGCATGCTGCTGCGCCGGCTCAACATTCCCGAACGGCTCTGGTCGCTCTCCCCGCTGACATTCTCGGGCGGCGAGCAGCAGCGCGTGAACATCGCGCGCGGCTTCGTTGCCGGACACCCGGTGCTGCTGCTGGACGAGCCGACAGCCTCGCTTGACGCGGCCAATCGCGAGGTCGTGCTGGACCTGATCCGTGAGGCCGCGGCGCGCGGCACATCGATCCTCGGCATCTTCCACGATGCCGCCGCGCGGGAGGCGGTCTGCACCGCCACCTTCGACGTCAGCGCGGTCCGCGCCGCCGCCTGAACCCGCCTGGCCTCAGCCTTTCGCCGCGCGGGCGGCGGCAATCATCTCCTGGATCCGCGCCGGGGGGATGGCGCCGGGCGCCAGGTCATTGCCGATGATGAAGGCCGGCGTGCCGTTGATCTGAAGTGCCTGCGCGATGCCGTAATTGGCCTCGATCACCGCCTGGGTGGCGGGGCTGGCCATGTCCCCCCGCATACGCTCGACGTCCAGGCCCAGGTCCTTGCCGATGGCCAGCACCTTCTCCTCGGTGTATCCGCCCCGTTCGGCCATCAGCGCCAGGTGCATGTCCGCGTAGCGGCCCTGACCCGCGGCCGCGATGGCGGCCTTGGCGGCAATCACCGAGTCCTCGCCCAGGATCGGGAATTCCTTCATGACCAGGCGGACCTTGCCGTCGCGCTGCACGGTGTCGATCAGGCCCGGCAGCACCCGCTTGCAATAGCCGCAGCGGTAGTCGAAGAACTCGACGATGGTGACATCGCCGGCCGGGTTGCCGAGCACGAAGGTGTTCGAGCCGTCGTCGAGCCGGCCGGCATGGGCCGCGATCATCGACTTCTGCTGGTCCAGACGCGCCTGCTCCTCGCGCGCCTGCATCGCCTGCAGGGCCTCGACGATGACTTCCGGATGCTTCAGCAGGTACTCGCGGACGATGGTCTCGATCCCGGCACGATCAGTGACCGGCGCCTCGTCGGCACGCGCGACCGCAACCGCGGACAGGGAAACGAGAACGGCTAGCAGGACGGCACGGAACATCGGCATCTCCATCTGGTCGCGTCCAACATGGCGGCCATGCCAGGCGACGGCAAGCAACATGGGCGTGAGGACGGCGTGCAAGACCGGCCGCGTGAACCGGGTCAGTTGGCGCGGCGGCGAAACTCGCGGATGGCGTTCTGGATGTCGAGCGCGCGGTAGTACTCGGGTGTGCCGGTCTTCAGCGTCCTGAGCGCGCGTTCGACCTGTTCGCTGGCGAATTCGAACTGGCCCCGATTGAAGTAGTTCTCGCCATTGGCCAGCATCGACTTGCCGATCTCGCCCTGCCGTCCGTAGACGATGGCGAGTTGTCCCCAGGCGCCCGCATTGTCGGGTTCGGCCTGGATGATGGCGCCCAGCAGGTCCTCGGCCTCCTTGTCCGCCTCCGGCCTGCCCTCCGCGACCAGGGCCTGCGCCAGCGTCACGGCGATCATGGGATCAGGTTCGATGCGATAGGCCTCGCGCAGCGGCGGCTGGGCTTCGCTGACCTTGCCACCCTCGAGCAGGATCTGCCCTTCCAGTTCGTGGAAATAGGGGTTGGTCGGGAATTCCGCGACCAGCGAGCGAATCTGCTGCAGCGCCTTGTCGGTGCGTGCCAGCCGCATCCAGGCGACCGAACGGGCATAGCGCGCCGGCGCCGACAGATCGCTCTCCGGGTACTTGCGAAAGGTCTGCTGCGGGTCGCGGACGAAGCCGAACAGCTTGGCCTGCATCAGCTTGTGCGCCTCGACAAGGTCAGGCGGATCGGGCTTGTCGGCCAGCGGCGACTCGGCCACCCGCTGCTCCAGCGCATCGATACGCTCGTAGCTCAGCGGATGCGAGCGGAAGTACGGATTGCCGCGTGCGCCGAGCATCAGTTCCTGCTGGTCGAGAATGCCCAGGAATTCCGACAGCCCGCGTGGCGACCAGCCGGCCTTTTCCATCAGGTCCGCGCCGGCCTGGTCGGCGAGCGATTCCTGGGTGCGGGAGTAACTCAGGAACATCTGAGTGCCGGCGGACTGCCCACCCATGATCAGCGCCCCGGCGGCCTGGCCGTTGCCGGAGGCGGCGGCGGCAAGCCCGCCAAGCAGCGCGGCGATGATCGAGATGGTCTGGGCATCCGACATGGCGTTGTGGGTGCGTGTCAGATGCCCGCCGCGGATGTGGCCGGTCTCGTGCGCCAGGACGCCGACAAGCTGCCGCGGCGACTCCGTCGCAAGGATCAGCCCGGTGAAGACGAACACCCGCTGGCCGCCCGCGACGAAGGCATTCAGCGTGTCGTCATTGACGATGAAGACCCGCGTGGCGCCCAGGTCCAGTCCGGCGGCGCGGAACACCGGGTTGGCGTAGCGCGCGAGGATATGTTCTATTTCGGCATCCCGAATGAGCGCGAGCGGTCGCTCCTGCGCGGCCAGATGCAGTGGCCACGCCAGAAGAAGCGACAGGGCAACCAGCGCCGTCGTCATTGCGTGGAGGGGGGATCGCAACGGTCGGCACTCCTGAGCCGGTCGAGGGAAGATCGTGCGCGCCGGCTGGCGAGGCCGGCTTCGGTTGTGTCCGCGCACAGGTTATTGAAGAGGATATTGGCATGAAAGTGGCCAGTCGCGGCAATGTCGCGCCATTCTATGTCATGGAAGTGATGAAGGCGGCGGCAGAGCGCGAGGCCCAGGGCAAGCGCGTCCTGCACCTGGAGGTCGGCCAGCCCTCCACGCCGGCGCCCTATGCCGTGCGCAAGGCCGCGATGGATGCCCTGGTCGCCGACAAGCTGGGCTACACGGATTCGCGCGGCACGCCGGAGCTTCGCGCCCGCATCGCCCGGCACTACCGCGACTACTACGGCGTTCGCGTGCCCGCCGACCGCATCGTGGTCACCACCGGATCGTCGGCGGCATTCTCGCTCTCGTTCCTGTCGGCGCTGGAACACGGCGATCGCATCGCGCTGGCCGAACCCGGCTACCCGGCCTATCGCAATATCCTGGCCTCGCTGGGTGTCGAGGTTGTCGGCATTCCCGTCGGGCCCGAGACCAATTACCAGCCGACGCCGGAGCACCTGGCCGCGGTCGAGGGACCGCTGGACGCGCTGCTGGTGGCCTCGCCCGCCAATCCGACCGGAACCATGCTGGACCCGGAACAGCTCCGCGCGCTGATCGGCTGGTGCGGCGACCGCGACATCCGGGTGATCGTCGACGAGATCTATCACGGCATCACCTATGACGGCCGCGCGGTCACGGCGGCGGCGATCAGCGACAACATCATCGTCATCAACAGCTTCTCGAAATATTTCTCGATGACCGGCTGGCGCATCGGCTGGATGGTGGTGCCGCCGGACCTGGCGCGGTCGGTCGAGTGCCTGGCGCAGAACCATTTCATCTCGCCGCCGACGCTGTCACAGGTCGGCGCACTGGCCGCTTTCGACTGCATCGACGAGATCGAGACCAACGTCGCCCGCTATCGCCGCAACCGCGAGGTGCTGATGACGGGCCTGCCCCGGGCCGGGCTGGACCAGCTTTCGCGCGCCGACGGAGCCTTCTACATCTACGCCGATGTCGGGCGCTTCACCAACGACGCCACCGCCTTCTGCAAGCGCATGCTGGCCGAGACCGGCATTGCCGCGACGCCCGGTGTCGACTTCGACCCGCACCGCGGCCACCGCTTTGTCCGTTTTTCCTTCGCCGGCGCGACCGAGGACATGGCAGAGGCGACCGAGCTGCTGAACGTCTGGCTGCGTTAGGGCACCAGCACGGCGGCACCGGTCAGCCTGCCGGCGCGCAGGTCGTCCAGCGCCCGGTTGGCGTCGGCCAGCGGATAGACCGTGGTCTCGGTCCGTAGGCCCATGCGCGGCGCCAGGTCCAGGAATTCCACGGCATCGCGCCGGGTCAGGTTCGCGACCGACAGGATCTGCCGCTCGCCCCACAGGTCGGCATAGGGAAAGGCGGGGATGTCCGACATGTGGATGCCGCCGCAGACCACGCGTCCCCCCTTGGCCACGGCCTTCAGCGCCGCCGGCACCAGCGCACCGACCGGGGCGAATATGATCGCCGCGTCGAGCGCCTCCGGCGGCATCTCGTCGGAGCCACTGGCCCATCCAGCCCCCAGCGACCGCGCGAAGTCCTGCGCCATGCGGTCGCCCGGCCGGCTGAAGGCAAAGACCTCCTGCCCCTGCTTCACCGCCAGCTGCGCCAGGATGTGCGCCGCACCGCCGAAGCCGTAGATTCCGAGCCGCCGCGCCGCGCCGGCCATGCGCCAGGAGCGATAGCCGATCAGCCCGGCGCAGAGGAACGGCGCCACCTCGACATCCGACAGGCCTTCGGCCACGGGAAAGCAGTAGTCCGCGTCGGCGACGCAATATTCCGCGTAGCCGCCGTCGATCTGGTAGCCGGTGAAGCCCGGGTGATCGCAGAGGTTCTCGCGCTCGCTCCGGCAGAAGCCGCAATGGCCGCAGGAATGGCCGAGCCAGGGCACGCCGACACGCGCGCCGATGCTGTGGGAGGTTACGCCCGCACCGAGCCGGTCGACATGGCCGACGATCTCGTGGCCCGGGATGATTGGCAGCTTCGGCTCGGTCAGGTCGCCGTCGACCACGTGCAGGTCGGTCCGGCAGACACCGCAGGCGCTGATGCGCACGCGGATCTGGCCGGACCCCGGTTCCGGGTCCGGGACCTCCGCCAGGCGGAGCGGCGTTCGCGGTCGGTCCAGCAGCATGGCGCGCATGGCCAGAGCCTATCGGAATTGACCGGGCGATGCGTGTAGAAAGCGGCGATGGGACAGGACGCCGCCAGCGCCGACCGCAGGCCCCTTCAGGCAGCCAGCGCCTTCGCCGCGCTGGTGCCGGCAATGCGACCGAACACGGCGCCGGCCATCAGGCCCGTGCCGCCCGGATAGTTGTGGAAGAACAGCCCGCCCACCAGCTCGCCGGCGGCAAACAGACCCGGGATCGGCCGCAGGTCGGTGTCCAGCACCTGCGCGCCGGTGTTTACCCTGAGTCCACCGAAGGTGAAGGTGATGCCGCAGGTCACCGCATAGGCCTCGAACGGCGCCGTATCCAGGGTGTTGGCCCAGTTCGATTTCGGCACCGCCAGCCCCTCGGTCCGGCGCCCGTCCTTGACATTGGGGTTGAAGGCGATGTCGGTGCGGACGGCGGCGTTGTAGGCCGCGACCTCGGCCAGGAAACCCTCGGGGTTCACGCCCTCCAGCTGCGCCGCCAGCCCCTCCAGCGTATCGGCGCGGACCTTGGTCACCTGCTTGATGTGGTACTCGCCGCGCAGCAGGTGCAGCACCTTGGAATCGAAGACCTGCCAGGCGAACTGGCCAGGCTGGGCCAGGATCTCGCGGCCGTACTTGGCGTAGGTGTAGTTGCGGAAATCCGCGCCCTCGTCGACGAAGCGCCGGCCGTTGGCATTGACCAGCACGCCGAACGGATAGGAATGCTTCTGGAACTGGTCGCCGACCTCCAGGTCGCCGAACTCGGGCGCGTTCCGCTCCCAGCCGACCGCGTGGCAGCCCGACCAGTTGCCACAGGGCGCCGCGCCGATGTCGAGCGCCATGCGGATGCCGTCGCCGGTGTTGAAGCGGCTGCCGCGTACCTTGGCCAGTTCCCAGCCGGGGCCGAGATAGCGCGTGCGCCATTCCGGATTGGCCTGGAAGCCACCGGCGGCCAGGATCACCGCGCGCGCCGGCATGTCCTCGGGCTTGCCGCCGTCGCGGCGCACGCGGACGCCGGTGATGGCCTGGCCGTCGAACATCAGTTCGGTGGCGCGGGCGCCGTAGTGCACCTCGACCTGGCGCTTGCGCGCGGCGGTGGTGAGCGAGTCCACCAGTCCCTCGCCGCCGCCCCAGGCCTCCACCGTCAGGCCGCCCCAGAACTTGAAGCGACCGTCGATCTTGAAGGCCTGGCGGCCGTAGATCGGCACGAAGCGCACACCGTTCCGGCGCATCCAGACCATCGTGTCCTTCGAACGGCGCACCAGCAGCTCACAGAGGTCCGGATCGGTGCGGTACTGGGTGACGCGGAACATGTCGTCGAAGAACTGGTCCTCGGTGTAGGTGCCGAAGTCCGTGGTCGCGATCTCGTCCGGCGTCAGGTCCGGCATGACTGCCTGCAGGTCCTCCAGACCGTCATAGGCAAAGCGCATGGCGCCGGCGGTGAAGCGGCTGTTGCCGCCCGCCTCCGCCTCCGGCGCACGCTCCAGCACCGCCACGCGGCGCGCCCCGCCCTCCTGTGCCGCCAGCGCCGCACACAGCGCCGCATTGCCGGCGCCGACCACGATCACGTCATAAGGCTCGCTCATCCCGTCCCTCTACAGCGTGCGGTAGCGGGCCACCGCATCCTCGTTCCATTCGATGCCGCTGCCGGGCCGGTCCGGCGGCATGACATAGCCATCGGCCGCAACGAGCGGGTCCTTGAGGACCGGCGCGGCCCAGTCGACAAACTCCAGCCAGTGCGCCGTCGGGCTCACCGCCATCAGGTGAACGCTGACCTCCGGAAAGAGGTGCGTGGAAATCGGCACTTCGGCCGCCGCGCAGATCTCGGCGGCCCTGAGCCAGGGGGTGACGCCGCCGATCTTGGCGACGTCCGGCATCAGAAGATCGCAGGCTTCGCGTTCGATCAACCGCAGAATGTCGCGGGCATTGCGGGCATTCTCGCCGAGCTGCACCGGCGTGGTGGTCCAGCCACGCAAGTCGGCATAGCCGTCGATGTCATCGGCGCTGAGCGGTTCCTCGATCCACGCCAGGCCCATCTCGTCGATGGCGGCAATTCGCTCCTTCGCCCCCGCGCGGCTGAGGCACTGGTTGTAGTCGCACATGACCGCGACATCTTCCGGCACCGCCTCGCGCACGGCCTCCAGCACCGCGACGTCCTCCTCGACCGTCTCGTAGCCCAGCCGGACCTTCACCCCGCCGAATCCCTGCGCCAGTTCCAGCGCCTCGACCGCAGCCGCGTCGGCGCCGATCAGCCCCAGCCCGTTGGAGTTGTAGGCGGGAATCGGACCGGCGGCACCACCGAGCACGCGGTAGAGCGGCTCCTCCATCGCCTTCGCGTGCAGGTCCCAGACCGCCATGTCGATGCCGGCGACGGCCCAGCCGGCCAGGCCATCCAGCCCGGCCAGGCGCAGGCGACGGGTCATGGTCTGGTAGATCGCGCGGGGGCGCAGGTCGCAGCCGACCAGGATGCTGCCGACCTGCTCGACCAGGCTGGCCACCGCCGGTGCCAGCAGCGGCGAGACCGCGAACACGTAGCTGCGCCCGACCAGCACGTTGTCGGACTGCACGTCGATCAGCACCAGCGGCGCGACGCCGACACTGCCACCCCCGGTCACCAGCGGCCGCGTCAGGGGCACGTTTACCGTCCGCGCCTGGACGCTCTCGATCTGCATGGTGGCCTCTCCTTGTCCCTTGGGGAGGCGATCCTAGGCCGAAACCCTGCCCTGCGCGAGCGAAGCCCGGATCGACCGTGCCGGTACCACGTGACAGACTGGCGGCGGGAGGACACCACCATGATCAAATCCGTGCTGACGTTCCGCAAACGACCGGACCTGTCCGTCGACGCGTTCCAGGACTACTGGCTGAACGAGCATCCGAAGGCGGTGCTGAAACTGAACGGCCTGCTGCGCTACGTGCAGGACCACCCGCTGAGGAACGGCTATGCCAAGCGGCAACTGCCCGTCGACGGCTTCGCGGAGACCTGGTGGCCGGATACCGACACGATGCGCGCCAACATGAACACGCCGGTCTGGGACGAGCTGGTCGCCGACGAGGAACGCTTCATCGACCGTTCCAGCCTGCAGCTGCTGCTGGTCGAGGAACACGTGATGAAGGACGAGCCGGTTGCCGCCGACGGCTTCAAGATCATCGAGATCGTGCCCCGGAAGAAGGGCATGAGCATCGAGGACTATCGCCACCACTGGCGCGTGGTCCACGGCCCGCTCGGCGCCTCGATCCCCGCTGTCCGGCGCTACATCCAGAACCACCCGCGACCCAGCGCCTACGCCAACGGGCGCCAGCCCCATTGCGACGGCTTCGCCATGGTCTGGTTCAACTCGATGGACGACATGCGCAACTCGCCGAACTCGCCCGAGTACCAGCGCACCGTCGCCGATGAACCGAACTTCATCGACAGCCCCAACCTGGATTTCGTGATCTGCAAGGAGCACGTCATCAAGGGCTGAGGGGCCTCAGAGTCCCTCGACCGCGATGAAATTGCCGACCGCCGCGCCCTCGCGTTCGAACTTCGCCGCCTGGTACTCGGGCGAATCGTAGAACGCCTGGGCCTTTTCCAGGCTGGGGAAACGCAGGATGACCACGCGCAGCGTCTCCTCGGGTCCCTCCAGCGTCACGACCTTGCCGCCGCGGGCCAGGTACTCGCCGCCATGGGCCGCGATCGCTGCGGGGGCGAGTGCCTTGTACTTCTCGTACTTGGCCGGATCGGTGACGTCGACGCGCGCGATGACATAGGCAGACATGACGGGCCCTCCTGATGGTATGTCTCGTGGCGCGAAGGCTATGACGGCGTTTCCGGGGAGGGAAGCATGGATCTCCAGTTCACGACCATCGAACGGCGCGGGCGTATCGCCATCGTGCGCTTCGACCGGGGCAGCCCGGCCAATGCCATGTCCAATGCGGCGATGCGGGAACTGACGGCCGTCGCGCGCAGCTTCGAGGACGACCTCGACATCTCCGTGGTGATCCTGACCGGGCGCGACGACAATTTCTCCATGGGCTTCGACCTGAAGGATCCGGGCGCCGAAGCCATGCGCACGGCACCGCTGGGGGAGCGCCGCGTGCTGCTGCGGACCGGCCCGCGCCTCTGCCGGGCCTGGGAAGAACTGGACCAGATGACCATCTGCGCCATCGAGGGCTGGTGCGTCGGCGGCGGCGGCGCGCTGGCGGTCTCGCTGGACCTGCGCGTGATGGCCGAGGGTTCGACCATGTACGTCTCGGAGATCGAGCGCGGCATGAACATGAGCTGGAACTCGGTGCCGCGCTTCGTGAACCTGGTCGGCCCGGCGCGCGCCAAGCGCATCGTGGTGATGGCCGAGAAGATCGGCGCGAAACGCGCGCTGGAATGGGGCCTGGCCGACGAGGTGACGCCGAAGGGCAAGGCGCTGGACAAGGCCCTCGAACTGGCCGCACGCATTGCCGAACTGCCGCCGGTCCAGGTGCGCATGTGCAAGCGCGACGTGGACATGGCGGCGAAGGCGCTGAACCTCGCCACCAGCTACATGGACCTCGACCAGTACGCGCTCTCGCAGACGTCCGAGGACTACCTCGAGGGCGTCCGCTCTTTCCTCGAGAAGCGTCCCCCGCAATATAAGGGGCGTTGAGGCCCACCCGTCCGATCGGAAGCAGATTGCGCAATTCCACCACCAGCGAAGTGACCGGCCCGCCGGAATGGCGGGTGCTGCGGCGCCTGCTGCCCTACCTGCTGCCGAAGGGCGAGCGCGGGCCGAAGCTGCGCATCCTGCTGGCGGCGGCCTGTCTCGCCGGCTCGATCGCGGCCGGGGCCGGCGTGCCATTCCTGCTGAAATACGCCGTCGACGCGCTGGATCCCGGCACCTCCCAGGCCATCGGGGTCGCCGTAGGGTTCGTCATTGCCTACGGTCTCGCCAGGATCCTGCAGCAGGGCCTGGCGCAGGCCCGCGACGGTGTCTTCTCGGCCGTCGGCCAGCGCGCGGCACGGCTGGTGGCGCGCAGCGTGTTCCAGCGCCTGCACGCGTTGTCCTATCGCTTCCACACCGAACGGCGGACCGGCGCGCTGCACCAGGTCATCGACCGTGGTGCCAAGGCCATCGACTTCCTGCTGCGGATGGCGCTGTTCAACGTCGTGCCCACGGTGGCGCAGGCCCTGATCTTCTGCGTCATCCTGGTGATCCAGTACAGCGTCTGGTTCGCACTGGCGACGCTGGCGACCGTGGTCGGCTATGTCGTCTTCACGTTCGTGGTCACCGAATGGCGGATCGGCATCCGGCGCGAGATGAACCGCCGCGACGAGCAGGCCAACGCGTCCTCGATCGACAGCCTGCTGAACTTCGAAACCGTGCGCTATTTCGCCAACGAGGCCTACGAGGTCGACCGCTATGACCGGCGCCTGGCGCGTTACGAGACGGCCGCGGTGAAGAGCCAGGTCAGCCTCGCCGCGCTCAACACCGGGCAGGGAGTCATCGTCGCGCTGGGGCTGGTCATCGTCATGATCCTGGCCGCCGTCGGGGTCTCGAACGGCACCATGACCATCGGCGACTTCGTGCTGGTGAACGCCTTCCTGATCCAGCTCTACCTGCCGCTCAACCTGCTGGGCATGGTCTATCGCGAGGTGAAGCAGAGCCTGGCGGACATGGAAAAGATGTACGCCCTGCTGGACCAGGACCTGGAGGTCGAGGACGCACCCGACGCCCGGCCGCTGGACTTCCGCGGCGGTGAACTGGAACTGGACGAGGTGCACTTCGGCTATGACCCGCGGCGCCCTGTCCTGAAGGGTGTGAGCTTTCGCGTGCCGGCCGGACGGACGCTGGCCGTGGTGGGCGAATCGGGCGGCGGCAAGTCCACCCTGACCCGGTTGCTGTTCCGCTTCTTCGATGTCGGCTCCGGCGCCATCCGCATCGACGGCCAGGACATACGTACGGTGACGCAGCATTCGCTGCGCCGGACCATCGGCGTGGTGCCGCAGGACGTGGTGCTGTTCAACGACAGCCTGGAACACAACATCCGCTATGGCGACCTGGAGGCCAGCGATGCGGCCGTGGCCGCCGCCATCGACCGCGCCCAGCTCCGCCCGTTGGTGGACGCCCTGCCCGACGGCCTGAAGAGCCGGGTCGGCGAACGCGGCCTGAAGCTGTCGGGCGGCGAGAAGCAGCGTGTCGCCATCGCGCGCATGATCC
The DNA here is from genome assembly GCA_036154895.1 of Pseudomonadota bacterium. Classification (GTDB taxonomy): domain Bacteria; phylum Pseudomonadota; class Alphaproteobacteria; order Minwuiales; family Minwuiaceae; genus Minwuia. The sequence continues at coordinate 6,110 of JAYZWD010000041.1, read as the reverse complement.
TGAAGAACCCCGGCATCATGATCTTCGACGAGGCGACCTCGGCGCTCGACACTGCGACGGAGCGCGAAATCCAGCGGGCACTGCAGGCGGTCTCCACCGGCCGCACCACCCTGATCATCGCCCACAGGCTGTCCACGGTGGTCGATGCCGACGAGATCATCGTGCTGAAGGATGGCCGCATCGCCGAGCGCGGGCGCCATCACGCACTTGTCACACGCGACGGGCTCTATGCCGCGATGTGGCGCCGGCAGCAGGCGGAAAGGGAAGAAGCGACGCCCGGTCCGGTGCTTGCCGCCGGGGAATAGCGGGCGCTGCGCCTGTCGTAACAGATCTGTCGCCGATCCGTCATCCGGCGGCAATGGCACGGGACTACCCCCTCCGGAGACGTCTCACCCGGAAACCAGGGGGTTCCCATGAAGATGCGTATCGGCCTCGCCGCCGCCACCGTCGCGATGCTGTCGACCAGCGTCGCCTTCGCCTCGACCGAGGTCCAGTTCTGGCACGCCATGGGCGGCAAGCTGGGCGAGAAGGTCGCGGAGATCGCGGGCAAGTTCAACGCCGCGCAGGGCGACTACGTCGTCAACGCCGTCTACAAGGGCAACTACACCGAGACCATGACCGCGGCCATCGCCGCGTTCCGCGCCAGGGAACAGCCGCACATCGTGCAGGTGTTCGAGGTCGGCACCGCCTCCATGATGGCCGCCAAGGGCGCCGTCTACCCGGTCCACCAGCTGATGGCCGACACGCAGGAGCCGTTCGACCAGTCGGCCTATGTCCCGGCCGTCGCCTCCTACTACACCTCGACCGACGGCAAGCTGCTGTCCATGCCGTTCAACTCCTCCACCCCGGTCCTCTGGTACAACAAGGACATGCTGGACAAGGCCGGCGCGAAGGTCCCGACCACCTGGGACGAGGTCTTCGACGCCTCGGCGAAGGTGAAGGCCTCGGGCGGCACCTGCGGCTTTGCCGTGGGCTGGCAGAGCTGGGTGCTGATCGAGAACATGTCGGCCTGGCACAACCTGCCGATCGGCACGAAGGCGAACGGCTTCGGTGGCACCGACACCGAGTTCACCTTCAACAACGACAAGATCATCGGCCTGCTGCAGCGCATCGCCGACAGCCAGAAGGACGGCGCCTTCAAGTATGGTGGCCGCCGTTCAGACGGTGCCCCGCTGTTCAACACCGGCGAATGCGCGATGTACATGAACTCGTCGGCGTCCTATGCCGGCATCAAGGCCAACGCCAGGTTCAACTTCGGCCAGACCATGCTGCCGTTCATGTCGGACGTGGTGAAGGCGCCGCAGAACTCCATCATCGGTGGCGCGACGCTGTGGGTGCTGCAGGGCGGCAAGCCCGAGGCATACAAGGGCGTGGCGAAGTTCTTCTCGTTCCTGTCCTCGCCGGAGATCCAGGCCGACTGGCACCAGGCCACCGGCTATGTTCCGATCACCACCGCCGCTTACGAGCTGTCGAAGACCCAGGGCTACTACGACGCCAACCCCGGCACCGACATCGCGATCAGGCAGCTCAGCCTGAACGCCCCGACCGCCAACTCGGCCGGCCTGCGCTTCGGCAACTTCGTGCAGATCCGCGACATCATCAACGAGGAGCTTGAGGCGCTGTGGGCCGGTCAGAAGACCGCGAAACAGGCCATGGACGCCGCCAAGTCCCGTGGCGACGAGCTGTTGCGCAAGTTCCAGCAGACCAACTGAGCCGGACCTGACGGATCGCTGACGCCGCCGCCGGTGCCGCTTGCCGGGGGCGGTCGTCCGTCCGCCCTGACCGCTGCCCCGACCGACCGTCGATGAAACGCACGTACTTCCGCAATCCGTGGCTGCCCTGGCTGCTGCTGGCGCCGCAGCTCGGCATCACCCTCGTCTTCTTCATCTGGCCCGCCAGCCAGGCGCTGTACCAGAGCCTGCTGCGCGAGGACGCCTGGGGCCTGAAGCGCGACTTCGTCGGCCTGGCGAACTTCGTCGACCTGTTCTCCGATCCCTACTACCTCGCCTCGTTCCACATCACCCTGCTGTTCAGCGTTGCGGTCACGGTGCTGTCGATGGCGGCGGCGCTGCTGCTGGCGGTCAACGCCGACCGCGTGCTGCGTGGCGCCAGCGCCTACAAGGCGCTGCTGGTCTGGCCCTATGCCGTGGCCCCGGCGGTTGCCGGCGTGCTCTGGTACTTCCTGTTCAACCCGGCCATCGGCGTGAACGCCTGGATCCTGCGCGGCCTCGGCTATGACTGGAACCACCAGATCAGCGGCACCGACGCCATGATCATGGTCATCGTCGCCAGCGCCTGGCGGCAGGTGAGCTACAATTTCCTGTTCTTCCTGGCCGGCCTGCAGGCGATCCCGCGAAGCCTGATCGAGGCCGCGGCGATCGACGGTGCCGGCCCGGTCCGCCGCTTCGCCACCATCATCCTGCCCCTGCTCTCGCCCACCACCTTCTTCCTGCTGGTGGTCAACGTGGTCTACGCCTTCTTCGAGACCTTCGGCACCATCCACGCCACCACCGAGGGCGGGCCGGCGGGTGCCACCAACATCCTGGTCTACAAGGTCTTTGCCGACGGCTTCATCGGCCTGGACCTCGGCGGTTCGGCCGCGCAGTCGGTTGTGCTGATGGCCATCGTCATCGTGCTGACCGTGGTGCAGTTCCGCTTCATCGAGCGGCGGGTGCAGTACTGATGGTGGAAAACCGCCCGCTGCTGAAACTGCTGAGCCATGTCGTGCTGATCGCCGGCGCCGCGATCACCATCCTGCCGATCTGGATCGCCTTCGTCGCCTCCACCCACCCGCTGGACGCCATGGTGACCGGACGGGTGCCGATCTGGCCGGGCGACCGGATGGTCGAGAACTACTGGCAGGTCCTGGTGGGTGGCCTGCCCGACGCCGGTGGCGTGCCGGTCGGCATGATGCTGCTGAACAGCCTGGTCATGGCGCTGGCCATCACTCTCGGCAAGATCGCCATCTCGCTGATCGCGGCCTATGCCATCGTCTGGTTCCGCTTCCCCTTCCGCATGGCCTGCTTCTGGCTGATCTTCATCACCCTGATGCTGCCGGTCGAGGTGCGCATCCTGCCGACCTACAAGGTGGTCGCCGACCTCGGCATGCTGAACTCCTTCACCGGCCTCTCGATCCCGCTGATCGCCTCGGCCACCGCGACCTTCCTGTTCCGCCAGTTCTTCATGACCGTGCCCGACGAGCTCTGCGAGGCCGCGCGCATCGACGGCGCCGGGCCGGTGCGCTTCTTCATCGACGTGCTGCTGCCGCTCTCGCGCACCAACATCGCGGCGCTGTTCGTGATCCTCTTCATCTATGGCTGGAACCAGTACCTCTGGCCGCTGCTGATCACCACCGACGAGAGCTTCTACACCGTCGTCATGGGCCTGCAGCGCATGGTCAACACCGCCGACGCCCTGCCGAACTGGCACCTGGTCATGGCCACCGCGATGCTGGCGCTGCTGCCACCCGTCGTGGTCGTCGTGATCATGCAGCGCCAGTTCGTGAAGGGCCTGGTCGAAACCGAGAAATAAGGCAGGCCGGCATGGGCTCGATCAGCTTCCGCAACGTGCAGAAGGCCTATGGTGCGACGCAGGTCATCCACGGCATCGACCTGGAGGTGGCGAATGGCGAGTTCATCGTCATCCTGGGTCCGTCCGGCTGCGGCAAGTCCACCCTGCTGCGCATGGTGGCGGGGCTGGAGGAGATCAGCGGCGGCGAGATCGCCATCGACGGTACGGTGGTGAACCACCTCGAGCCGGCCCAGCGCGACATCGCCATGGTGTTCCAGAACTACGCGCTCTATCCGCACATGAGCGTGTTCCGCAACATGGCCTACGGGCTCTCGATCCGGCGCATGCCCAAGGCCGAGATCGAGGCGCGCGTGCGCAAGGCGGCCGGGACGCTGGAACTGCTGCCCTATCTCGACCGCAAGCCGCGCGAGCTCTCGGGCGGCCAGCGCCAGCGCGTCGCCATGGGCCGTGCCATCGTCCGCGACCCGCGCGCCTTCCTGTTCGACGAGCCGCTCTCGAACCTCGACGCCCGGCTGCGGGTGCAGATGCGCCTGGAGATCCACAAGCTGCAGGCAGCCCTCGGCACAACCTCGCTCTACGTCACCCATGACCAGGTCGAGGCCATGACGCTCGGCCACCGCATCGTCGTCATGAACCAGGGCAAGGTCGAGCAGATCGGCACCCCGGCCGAGGTCTACGAGCGGCCCGCCACCACCTTCGTCGCCGGCTTCATCGGCACCCCGCCCATGAGCCTGCTGGACGCCACGGTTTCGGCGGACGGCCACCGGGCCGGGATCGCGCCCGGCATTGCCCTGCCGCTCGCCGTGCCACAGGCACCGGGCCGTCCGCTCACCGTCGGTATCCGGCCGGAGAACGTCTCTGTCGACGCGGGCAGCGGCATCTCGATGACGGTCGATGTCGTCGAGGTGCTGGGGGCCGACCAAGTGGCGCACCTGAGGGCCGGTGGTGCCAGCCTGCTGGCCCGCCTGCCCCGCGCCCTGCAGGTCCGGCCCGGCGACCGCCTGCCTGTCGCCATCCCCGCCGAGGCGGTCTCCCTCTTCGACCGGCAGAGCGGCGCGGCGCTGTAGCCCCTTGCATGCCGCCACGGCTCGCGTAGAAGGCGCGGCCATGAGCACAACCACTGCACCGAAGATCGGCATTGTCAGCCTGGGCTGCCCCAAGGCCCTGGTCGATTCCGAACGCATCATCACCCAGCTCCGCGCCGAAGGGTACGAGCTGTCGCCCGACTATGCCGGCGCGGACGCCGTCATCGTCAACACCTGCGGTTTCCTCGACTCGGCCAAGGCGGAATCGCTGGAGGCCATCGGCGAGGCGCTGAAGGAGAACGGGCGCGTCATCGTCACCGGCTGCATGGGCGCCGACGCGAAGCAGATCACCGGCGTGCATCCGGACGTTCTGGCGGTCACCGGCCCGCACCAGTACGAGGCGGTGGTCGAGGCCGTGCATGCGCATGTGCCGCCGGCTCACGCACCGTTCCTGAACCTGGTACCCGAGGCGGGGCTGAAGCTCACGCCACGCCACTACGCTTACTTAAAGATTTCAGAAGGTTGCAACCATTCCTGCAGCTTCTGCATTATCCCGTCGATGCGCGGCAAGCTGGCCAGCCGCCCCGCCGCCAAGGTGCTCTACGAGGCCGAGCGGCTGGTCGAGGCCGGCGTGCAGGAACTGCTGGTGATCTCCCAGGACACCTCGGCCTATGGCGTCGACCTGAAGCACGCGTCGACGCCGTGGCACGGCGAACAGGTCCGCGCGCACATCCAGGACCTGGCGGAGGCCCTGGGCCGGCTCGGCGTCTGGGTGCGGCTGCACTACGTCTACCCCTACCCGCATGTCGACGCGCTGATCCCGCTGATGGCGGAGGAGAAGATCCTCCCCTACATCGACATTCCCTTCCAGCACGCCAGCCCGACGGTGCTGAAGGCGATGCGCCGGCCCGCGGCGCAGGAGAAGACGCTCGGCCGCATCGCCGACTGGCGCCGCCAGGTGCCCGACCTCACCATCCGCTCGACCTTCATCGTCGGCTTCCCCGGCGAGACGGAGGAGGATTTCCAGTACCTGCTGGACTGGCTCGGGGAAGCGCAGCTCGACCGCGTCGGCTGCTTCAAGTTCGAGCCGGTGGACGGCGCGGCCGCCAATGCCCTGCCCGGTGCCGTGCCGGACGAGGTGAAGGAAGAGCGCTGGCACCGCTTCATGCAGGCCCAGGCCACGATCAGCGAGAAGCGGATGGCCGAGAAGATCGGCTGGGAGATCGACGTGCTGGTCGACGAGGTCGACGAGGACGGCGCCATCGGCCGCGCCAAGTCGGACGCCCCGGACATCGACGGTTGCGTCTTCATCAACGGCGAGACCGAACTGGAGCCCGGCGACATGGTCCGGGTCGAGGTGACCGAGGCCGACCACTACGACCTGTGGGGCCGGCTGGCCTGAGCGGCCGCTCCCTCGGTCACAGATGTTCAGGCCCCTGTCTGAGGGAAATGTGGTTCCATCGGGCTGGCGGGCGGCATCCCGACAGGCCCCCGGGCCTTGTGAACCCGCTTGTCCGGCGTGGGAGCCGCCCGCCTGTCTGATCGTCATCCTGA
>JAYZWD010000040.1:0-10774 GCA_036154895.1 Pseudomonadota bacterium | reverse complement strand
CGGATGTCATCTTCGGACTGCCGCCGCTGGCGCACGCGGTCAGGGGCCTGCGGGACGCGGTGGATGAGAAGGACCGGTTGCTGACCCTCGCCACCACCATTCTCTTCGACCGCGGCGGGCGCTGGGGTGTGTTCGGTTACGAGGACAGCAACAACTCGGTGTTCGCGGGTGAACCGGACATCGTCGCCCGCGTCGTTGCATGCCTGGGCGGGATCGAGCGGGTCCGGGCGCGCTTCGCGGCATGGATCCTGATCGGTGTGAAGGAATTGCAGCCCGCCATGCCCCAGATCGACAACTGGCGCACGGTCTACCGGCGGATCGGCTGGCCCTGGCCGTTCGATGCCTGGACCGCACCCGTCCGGACTGGCTGACGCGGCGGCAGGATCGGATGTCGGGGTCTCCGCGACCGGTGTCCGGCCAGCATGGGCACCCGCCGCGCCCCGGCCAGGGCGGGGTTACAGCGTGCGCGCCACGGTGCGATAGGCCCGTGCGCCGCGCAGGCGGGCCGTGACGGCATCGCGGTCGCGGACGAAGATCATGTTGACCAGTCCGGGCGGCACCCGGGCGCCCTCGGCCAGCCGGCGTTCGATCGGGTCGTATTCGACGGCCGTGAAGCCTGCGCCTTCCAGCGTCTTCCAGACCGGCGGCAACGGTCCGTCGGCTGTTTCCGGTGCGGTCTCGACGATCACGGCCAGCAGGCCCGGCGCCCCCAGCAGGTCCGGTGCACCGGCCAGCACGCGCGCCTCGTGCCCCTCGACATCGATCTTCACCAGCGCGGGGACGCGGCCGGCGAGCAGGTCGTCCAGGCGCCGCACCGGCAGGGCCACGCCGGCTTCCCCGTCGCGCGCGATGCGGTTCACGGTGTCGAAGTCGGTTGTGAAACGGAGCTCGCCCCCGGCGTCGCTCAGTCCGCCCCGGAAGACCTCGACGCGCAGCGCCAGGTCATTGACGCGAATGTTCCGTTCCAGCCGGTCGGCCGTGTCCGGAACCGGCTCGATGGCGACGGTGCGGCTGCCCACGGCACCGCTCGCGAGCACGGTCCAGGAGCCGGCATTCGCGCCGGCATCGACGAAAAGGTCGTCGGGGCGGAGGAGATGCAGGGCAAACCCCATGTCCCGCCACTCGGCCAGGCCCGTGAAGATGTTGCCGGTGACGCCGGTCTGGCCGGGTGTCGCGATCAGCCGGGTGTCATCGACGAAGGGGATGAGCACCGGGCCGGGGACCAGCCGCGATCCCACCTGCCATCCGAGCCAGCGCCCGATGGCAGCCGCGCCATGGCCCCGGTTCATCGGGTGGCGGGCTATCGCACGCAGCTGCCTCGGCAGTCGTGTCAGTCGGTCAAGCATGCGGTCTCCGGACCACGCGGCGCCCGGGCTTCCGTGCACCACAACGTGGCGGGCGCAGGCGTAACCTGCCTGCAAGCCCGAGGTCAACTCGACATGGGGTCCTGCGCCTTGCCTGCGACCGGCCCGCCGTCCTAGATTGCGCGCCAATCGCGGCCGGACCTGTCGGGCCGCGCGCCAACGGTACCGGGGAGGGTCCTATGCAGCGGATCGGTCATTTCATCGGCGGCAAGCATGTCGCCGGCACGTCGGGTCGGTTCCATCCGATCTACAACCCCACGCTTGGCGAGCAGACCAAGGAGGTCGCGCTGGCGACCACCGCCGAGCTGCAGGCCGCCGTCGACAACGCCGCGGAGGCGTTCCCGGCCTGGTCGCGCACCTCGCCGATCCATCGGGCCCGCGTCATGTTCCGCTACAAGGAACTGATCGAGAAGAACATGCAGGAACTGGCGGAACTGCTGTCGTCCGAGCATGGCAAGACTGTTCCCGATGCGCGCGGCTCGGTGCAGCGCGGGCTGGAGGTCGTCGAGTTCGCCTGCGGCATCCCGCACCTGTTGAAGGGCGAGTATTCCGACGCCGTCGCCACCGGCATCGACCTCTACTCCATGCGCCAGCCGCTGGGCGTGGTTGCCGGCATCACGCCGTTCAACTTCCCGGCCATGGTGCCGATGTGGATGTTCTCCATCGCCATCGCCTGCGGCAACACCTTCATCCTGAAGCCCTCGGAGAAGGACCCGAGCGTGCCGATGCGCCTGGCGGAGCTGATGCTGGAGGCCGGTGCCCCGGCCGGCGTGCTGAACGTGGTCAACGGCGACAAGGAATCGGTCGACGCCATCCTGGACGAGCCGCGCATCCACGCGATCAGCTTCGTCGGCTCGACCCCGATCGCGAAGTACATCTATGCCCGTGCCGCCGCGAACGGGAAGCGCTGCCAGGCCATGGGCGGCGCCAAGAACCACATGATCGTCATGCCGGACGCCGACATGGACCAGGCCTCGGACGCGCTGATCGGTTCGGCCTATGGCTCGGCCGGTGAACGCTGCATGGCGATCTCGGTCGCGGTGCCGGTCGGCCAGGACGCCGCCGATCGCCTGCTGGAGGCGCTGAAGCCGAAGGTCGAGACGCTGAAGGTCGGCCCGTCGACCGATCCGGACGCGCATTTCGGCCCGCTGGTGACCGCCGAGCATCGCGACAAGGTGCTGTCCTATGTTGACCTCGGCATCAAGGAAGGCGCGAAGCTGGTCGTCGACGGCCGCGGCTTCAGGATGCAGGGCTACGAGAACGGCTACTTCATGGGTGGTTGCCTGTTCGACAACGTGACGAAGGACATGCGCATCTACAAGGAAGAGATCTTCGGGCCGGTGCTGTCGGTGGTCCGGGCCAAGACCTTCGAGGAAGCGGTGGCCCTGCCGACCGAGCACGAGTTCGGCAACGGCGTCTCGATCTTCACCCACAATGGTGACGCGGCGCGCGAGTTCGCCCGCCAGGTGCAGGTCGGCATGGTCGGCGTGAACGTGCCGATCCCGGTGCCGCTGGCCTTCCACACCTTCGGTGGCTGGAAGAACTCGGCCTTCGGCGACACCAACCAGCACGGCCCCGAGGGCGTGCGCTTCTATACCAAGATCAAGACCGTCACCAGCCGCTGGCCCGGTGGCAACAAGATCGGCGCGGACTTCACCATCCCGACCGTCAAGGCCTGACCGAAGCGGTCGCCTGAATGAACAAGGCCCCGGAGCGGCGACGCTCCGGGGCCTTTTTCGTGGCCGGGTGAGGGGATGGCCCTCACATGTTCGGGTAGTTCGGGCCGCCGCCGCCCTCCGGCGTTACCCAGTTGATGTTCTGGCTCGGATCCTTGATGTCGCACGTCTTGCAGTGCACGCAGTTCTGCGCGTTGATCTGCAGGCGCGGGTTGGAGCCGTCGTCCTCGCGGACGATCTCGTAGACGCCGGCCGGGCAGTAGCGCTGCTCCGGCGCGTCGTAGAGTTCCAGGTTGTGCGCGATCGGCACCGACGCGTCCTTCAGCGTCAGGTGGATCGGCTGGTCCTCCTCGTGGTTGGTGTTCGACAGGAACACCGAGGAGAGACGGTCGAAGCTCACCTTGCCGTCCGGCTTCGGATAGGCGATCGGCTTGCACTCGGACTTCTTCTTCAGCGACTCGTGGTCCTTGTGACCATGCTTGAAGGTCCACGGCACATTGCCGCCGAACAGCTTCTGCTCGATGCCGGTATAGAGCGTGCCGCCGAGCAGGCCCCACTTGGCAAAGGCCGGCCGGACATTGCGCGCCTTGTACAGTTCCTTGTGCACCCAGCTGTTCTCGTAGGCCGCCGGATAGGCGCCCAGCACCTTCTCCGGTGCCTCGCCACCGGCCGCCTTCAGCGCGTCGAACGCCGCCTCGGCCGCCAGCATGCCGGTCTTCATGGCGTTGTGGCTGCCCTTGATCTTGGGCACGTTCATGAATCCGGCCGCGCAACCGACCAGCGCGCCGCCGGGGAAGGCCAGGTCCGGCACGCACTGCAGCCCGCCCTCGTTCAGCGCGCGCGCGCCATAGGCGATGCGCTTGCCGCCCTCGAAATAGGGACGGATGTCGGGGTGGGTCTTGAAGCGCTGGAACTCCTCGAACGGCGAGAGGTAGGGGTTGGAGTAGTCCAGGCCCACGACATAGCCGACGGCCACCTGGTTGTTGTCCAGGTGGTACATGAACGAGCCGCCATAGGTGGCGCGGTCCATCGGCCAGCCGGCGGTATGGATCACCAGGCCCTCCTGGTGCATCGCCGGGTCGATCTCCCACAGTTCCTTCAGGCCGATGCCATAGGTCTGCATCTCGCAGGATTCGCGCAGGTTGAAACGGTCGATGACCTGCTTGGACAGCGAGCCGCGGCACCCCTCGGCGAAGAAGGTGTACTTGGCATGCAGTTCCATGCCCGGCGTGTAGCTGTCCTTCTGCCCGCCATCGCGGGCGACGCCCATGTCACCGGTGGCGACACCCTTGATCGAGCCGTCCTCGTGGTAGAGCACCTCGGCGGCGGCGAAACCCGGGAAGATCTCGACGCCCAGCGCCTCGGCCTGCTCGCCCAGCCAGCGGCAGACATTGCCCAGGCTGACGATGTAGTTGCCGTGGTTCTGCATCGGCGGCGGCAGCAGCGGCACCGGCACGCTGATGTGGTTCGGCTGGGTCAGCAGCCAGAACTTCTCGGCCGTCACCGGCACGTTCAGCGGCGCGCCCAGTTCCTTCCAGTTCGGGAACAGCTCGGTCATCGCCTTCGGGTCCATCACGGCGCCCGACAGGATGTGTGCGCCGATCTCCGAACCCTTCTCCAGCACGCAGACCGAGAAGTCCTCGCCGGAGTCCGCGCAGAGCTGTTTCAGCCGGATCGCCGCCGCCAGACCCGAGGGCCCGCCGCCGACGATGACGACGTCATACTCCATATATTCGCGTTCCATCCGGTTTCCCCTTGTCCCCGGCGCTTGCCCGCGCCTCAGCAAATCCCTTGCACCACTTCTAAACGCTCGAACCGCGATTTCAAGCCGTGGCAGGGGCGGGCTATAGTCCGCGCATGACTGACCCGGCAACCCGTTTCGAGGCCGATCTGGCTGCGCTCGCCTTTCTGGCGGACGCTGGTCTGGACGTGATCATCGGCGACACGCCCGTCAACCGCCTGGCGCCGCCGCCGGCGCCCGAGCCGGTCCGGCCGGTTGCCGCAGGGCCGGTCGCCGCCACCCCGGCGATGCCAGCCGAGGCCGGCTCGGAGCGGGAGGCCGCGGCGGCGGCCGCACCGCTTGCCGCGCGCTGCACCAGCCTGGCGGAACTGCGCCAGGCGCTGGAGGGGTTCGAGGGCCTGTCGATCCGGGAGACCGCGACGCAGCTGGTCTTCGCCGACGGCAATCCGGAGGCGAAGGTGATGGTGGTGGGCGAGGCGCCAGGCCGCGACGAGGATCGCCTCGGCAAGCCGTTCGTCGGTGAATCCGGCAAGCTGCTGGACCGGATGCTGGGGGCCATCGGCCTGGACCGGACCAGCGTCTACATCACCAACACCATCCTCTGGCGCCCGCCCGGCAACCGCAAGCCGACCCCGGCCGAGGTCGACGCCATGCTGCCGTTCCTCCGCCGCCACATCGACCTGGTGGCGCCCAAGGCCATGCTGCTGGCCGGCGGTTCGGCGCTGTCGGCGCTGTTCGGCTTCGAGGCGCGGATCACGCGGGAGCGCGGGCGCTGGCGGGAGTACCAGGCCGCCCACGGCACGGTGCCGGTGCTGCCGCTGTTCCACCCGGCCTACCTGCTGCGCCAGCCCAGCCTGAAGCGGGAGGCATGGGCGGACATGCTGGCCTTCCGCGCGAAACTGGACGAACTCGGCCTGTAGCGGCGGTCAACCGCGCGGCAGACGTGATTTGATCCCGGCGACCTGCGGGACCACCTTCCGGGCATGCGTACCCTGATCCTCTTGATGGCCGCACTGCTCGCGCTGCCGGCCGTCGCGTCCGACACCTGGGCGCCGCTCTCGCCCTATGTGGCCCCGGCGACGCCGGGGCCGCTGCCGCGGGCCGGTATTTCCATCGGCCGCGAGGATGCCCGCCGCGTGCCGGCCTTGCGTCACAAGGCGCAGATGCAGCGGTTCAACGCCGCGCGCACGCGGCAGCTCGATTTTGCCGGTGCAAGTGTCGCCGCGCCCGATCCGGCCGGCCTGCTGCCCGTGCCGATCCGCCCGACCGTGTTCAGCTACCAGGCGGCGCTGCAGCATCTGGTCCGCGTCGCCGTCGGCGACACCGTCCGGTTCCAGGATGACAGCGCGCGCGGCGCGCTGACCGTGCTGTCGGAGGCCGGCGGCTGCCGCCGCTTCGAGCAGGTGGTCTCCGGTCCGCACGGCGCGAGGACCGCCCATGGCCGGGCCTGCCTGGATGGCGGGTCCTGGAGCTTCGGGACGGAGTAGGGGCCTTACAGCCCCATCGCCACGCCGTCATGGCCCGGGTCGGCGCCGCCGTCGAGGTCGCCGTTCGGGGTGACGCGGATGCCATGCACGGCGGCGATGTCGAAGGTCAGCGGATTGCGCACCACCTGGTAGCCCTGCGCCTCCAGCTCCCGCTGCACATGGCGCGGGATGCGGTTGGTCACGTCGATCAGGTCCGACGTGGCCGAGAAGCGCGGCGCCGAGACGGCCTCCGTCATGGTCATGCCGTGGTCGAGCACGTTCAGGATCGCCTGCGTGACACCCATGGCGATCTGCGTGCCGCCCGGCGCGCCGATGGCCAGGCGCAGGCGGCCGTCGCGGAACGCCAGCGTCGGGCAGAGCGAGGAGAAGCGGGCCTTGCCCGGCGCGATGGAGCCGGCACGGCCGGGGCGCGGGTCGAACACGGCCATGCAGCCGTTGTACATGAAGCCCAGCCCGTCTGTGATCACGCCCGACGGCATGCCAAGCGAATGGGTCATGGAGACCGCGTTGCCCTCGGCGTCGATCACGGCGACATGGGTGGTCTGCTTCGATTCCGGCATGCCCAGGCGCGGCACGTGGTGTTTCTCGCCCGCCTTGATCCGCTGGGCGGCGGCCTTCGCGTGCGCCTTGGAGGTCAGGCGCTCGACCGGCACGTCATAGAAGGCCGGGTCGCCCACATGGGCGTCCTTGTCGGCGGTCGCGACCTTCATCGCTTCGGCCACCACGCGGACATATTCGGTGCTGTTGTGCCCGATCCCGGCGAGGTCGAAGTTCTCCAGGATGTTCATCATCTCGGCCACCATGATGCCGCCGCCGGGTGGCTGGTTGGTCGCCATCTGCCAGCCGCGATAGTCGAAGCGGATCGGCTCGGTCCGCGTGGTGCGGTAGGTCGCGAGATCCTCGTAGGTCAGCAGGCCGCCATGCGCCGCGAAGTCGGCCGCGATGCGCTCGGCGATCTCGCCGCGATAGAAGACGTCCGGGCCCTCGTCTGCGATGCGGGCCAGGGTGCGGGCGAGATCCGGATTCAGGACCCGGTCGCCGACGCGCTTGATGGTGCCGTCGGCGCGGAAATAGGCCTCCCGCCCGGTCTTCGAGAAGCGCAGCCGGTCGCCCACGTCGGCGCGGCCGAAATTGCTGCCCGAATGCCACCAGAACTGGACATGCGGACGGACGACGAAGCCTTCCTCCGCCTGGGCCACCGCGGGCATGCAGACGTCCCGCCAGTCCATGGTGCCGAACTCGGTGACCGCCTCGTGATAGGCCTTCAGGCTGCCGGGCGTGGTCACTGCCTGGTAGCCGATGTCGTTCACGTTGCCCTTCAGGATGAAGCCGAAGCCGTCGCGGGTCTCGCCCTCGATGATGTCGGCCCACATCTCCGGCGTGGCCCCGAGCGGTGTCTTGCCGTGGAAGTCGATCAGCGTGTGCACGCCGCGCTTCGGCATGTAGATGTGGCAGGCGCCGAAGCCGGCGATGCCGCACATCTGCGGGTCGACCACGCCGGCCACCAGCGCCGCCGCCATCGCGGCATCCACCGCGTTGCCGCCGCGCCGGAGAACCTCCCATCCGGCCTCCGTCGCCTCCGGTTGCGCGGTGACGATCATGGCCCTGTTCTTCGCCGTCATGGTGCTCCCCCCGAAGTTGCGCCAGGCTGTCATTGTCCATCCGTGATGGCGGTCGCTCGCGCTTCGTGCCAAGCGTCCCACATGATGGGAAGCGACGGCAAGGAGGGCCGATGCCCACACCCCTGCTCATAGCCCTGGTCCTGGGCGGGCTGCTGCTGCTGGCCGGTGGACTGCCGCGCCTGGCGAGCGGCCTGCCGCGTGTTCGCCGCGACCTGGCCCATGTCAGGATCGGCAATGATGGCGCTCGGCTGACGGTCTATCGCGGCGACCCGGTGCGGATCGTGGCACGGGAGAGCGTGGACTGGACAGCGGCGGAGCGCGTGGCCTTCGATCCCAACGGCGTGCCGGTGGACAGCCGCCGCGCGTCCGAGGCCATCGACGCCCTGCTGCGCCGGCATACGCGACGCTTTCCGTTTCGCCCGCTGATCGTGCTGCATGCCTTTCCCGCCGCCGCCATGGGCCTCACGCAGCAGGACCGGCGGGAACTGCGCCGGACCGCGCTGCGCCTCGGCGGCCGGACGCTGGTCGGCGACATGCCGACGACCTTCCCCGACGCGGCGTTCCAGGAACTGCGTGATGTCGGGCTGGGGCCGTGGAAGCAGGCGGACTAGGCTGGCGAGTAGCGGAGAAATGGTGCCGCAGAGAGGATTTGAACCTCCGACCTGCTGATTACGAATCAGTTGACCAGCGCCATCTGCCGTCATTCGAGGCCATCCAACACCATCCAAAATCACTATTTATCAGACAGATGATATGGAAGGTCATTGCGCCGGATCGCCCGTGATGGCAATGCATCCGTTACTGAGGCGTTACTGAAGGAGGTCGGCTTGGCCGTTGGCAAGATAACAGCAGCGAGTGTCATGCGAGTGCCGGTCACCCCGGGCAAGGACAACTATCTCTGGGACACCGAGATCAAGGGCTTCGGCGTCAAGGTCACACCTGCCGGTTCGCGCAGATACCTGATGAGGTATGAATTCGCAGGTAGGCAGCGCCGAGTGTCCATCGGCCTTCATGGGTCACCCTGGACGCCGGAGACGGCACGTCGGAGGGCGCGCGAACTTGCGGTCGAAATCGCCAGAGGTAACGATCCTGCCAAGGCGCCGCCGGAAGCGGCTGCGAGTGTCACTGTCGCCGAGGCCTTCAAACGCTTTCTCGACGAGCATGTCCGTCCCAAGCGTCGACCAACCACGGCGCGGGGCTACGAAGAGAACTGGCGCAATCACATCGCGCCGGCAATCGGAGAGGCTGATGTTCGTCAGGTGCACACCGGCGCAGTCATCGAGATTCATCATCGACTTCGCGAGACGCCCTACCAGGCCAACAGGGTGCTGGCGCTGCTGAGTTCGTTCTTCGGCTGGTCGGAGAAGCGCGGGTACCGCGACAGGAACAGCAACCCCTGTGCCGGGATCGAGAAGTACCAGGAGCACGCGCGGCAACGGTTCCTGGACGAGTCAGAGGTAGCCCGGGTCGGCGCGGCGCTCCGGGAGCTCCGCGAGGCGGGCAGGATCTCCGTCCATGCCGCCGCCGCGGTCCAGCTCCTGTTGCTCACCGGTGCGCGGCGTACCGAGGTGTTGTCGTTGCGGTGGTCGGACATTGATCGGCAGAGGCGGCAAATACACATCCGTCAGCCGAAGGAAGGGCGAGCGAACTATCTGCCGCTCACCGACGCAGTGGATGACGTGCTGGCAACATTGACGGGCGTCGGTGGTGCCGTGACGGATTTTGTCCTGCCTGGGCGCCTGCCCGGGACGCACCTGCAGGACATCAAGCGTTCCTGGGCGGCAATCTGCGAACATGCGGGGCTAGAAGGCGTCCGCGTGCACGACCTGCGGCACACCTTCGCCTCCGTCGGTGCCGGGATGGGACTGTCTTTGCAGGCGGTCGGACATCTGCTCGGGCATTCCCAGGTTTCAACGACGCAACGCTATGCGCATCTGGCCCCTGATCCGGTCGCCCAGGCTGCCTCGGGGATCGCCGGGGAACTCGCTCGGCATCTCCGCAAGATTGCTACCAGTAATTGAATTAAAATTAATATTTAGAATGCTTCAGTTGAAAATATAGGCATCCTTGCAGATTCTCGGTCATTCCTGCTCCGCCGTGGATATAGACTATCTGCTTGGACATAGTGTCCTCGCGCAGCACGAGGACATGGATTGAAATTCCTCGATACCAAGGAGGCGGCTGTTCTTCTCCGCCTCACCCCGAACTCCCTGGCGCGCATGCGATGCATGGGAGACGGCCCCCCCTATGTCAAACCCTCTCCGGGGCGCGTTCTGTACGACGAGCGGGTCGTCCTGGAATGGCTTGCCGCGCGCCAGTATTCCAGTACGGCTCAGGAGCGACGGCACTAGAGGTCGCCGGAGCGGCAACGCCCGGGACTACGGCAAATCTTGTCTGTCGTGGTCCCGGCGGCCCGCATCGTCTGCATGCCTGATGATATTCGAGTTCGATCTCATGCCCTCGATCTGACGGTTGATGGCCTTCCAAAAGAAACTCTCTCCCTGGTTGCCGATGCGCCTGTCAGTCAAGCATGACAAGAATCGGATCCTGCGCGGAGCAGGCCGAAGGGGCGCCGCCCGTCACTCCGCGTCGTCCGCCTGACGCGACGGATCGCTGGCGACAGGTCCCTGTTGGTATGTCGACGGGCTCGAGCATGCTGCCGGCCGGCCGGATGGCCCGGAGCATCATCCACTCCAGATGGTATAATCAATTGAAATACATAGGATATATGGCGTCGCCAGAGCCTCGGCCTGCGACGCGGTGACCTGCTCCCCTAGCTTTCCACCAACTTGGATTAGAGCCGGACGGTTTTTTTGCGCATCTGCGTGGTTGAAGCAATGGGCTGCGTAGCGGCGCCCGTAGGGCGCGGCGAAGCAGGCCATTG
>JAYZWD010000039.1:0-26508 GCA_036154895.1 Pseudomonadota bacterium | reverse complement strand
GCCTCGGCCTCATTGAAGCGTTGGAAGATTCAAACTTAGCAGATGGTATTATGGACCCTTCCGAGGCGTTCGCGCCTCGGCCTCATTGAAGCGCCAGAAGGTCGCCCAGGCCGCCGGTCAGCTTGCTGGCCTTCCGAGGCGTTCGCGCCTCGGCCTCATTGAAGCCGGGTGTGAAGTCGTCCCGGATACGGCTGTCGGTTAACCTTCCGAAGCGTTCGCGCCTCGGCCTCATTGAAGCGCCCATGGCGTCCAGCGTGTCCCTGCCGATGCTGCCCACCTTCCGAGGCGTTCGCGCCTCGGCCTCATTGAAGCGGCGTATTCGCTTGCACTGCCCGGAAAGGTCCGACCGCCTTCCGAGGCGTTCGCGCCTCGGCCTCAATGAAGCTTCGACCCTGTGGCGCCGCTCTCGGGCGAGCCGCCGCCCTTCCGAGGCGTTCGCGCCTCGGCCTCATTGAAGCCATCCGTACGCCTTGATGCGGCTCCTACGATGTCGTCCTTCCGAGGCGTTCGCGCCTCGGCCTCATTGAAGCCCAGGCCCAGACGGCCAAGGAACGCGCGCAGACCCAGCCTTCCGAGGCGTTCGCGCCTCGGCCTCATTGAAGCGCCATTGAGGGGTCCCTTGTACTGGCCGCGCCACTGCCTTCCGAGGCGTACGCGCCTCGGCCTCATTGAAGCTGCTCAGGGCAGGCGCAGGACGGCACCCAGCCGGTCGCCTTCCGAGGCGTTCGCGCCCCGGCCTCATTGAAGCTCGACGTCCATCTTCGTGGCGCCGCCGCCCCGTCGCCGGTGATCTTGACCACGGCTCCCCCGCGCAGGCGGGGATAGGCCTTCTCGCTGGAGGGGGCGAAACTGCTGCCTGTTCATTGCTATTCTGGAAAGAGCATCAGCCCGGAGTGTCGGGCTGTTCCGGCAGATCGTCGCCAACAGGGCTTCCGGCAATGACAACTGAAACTCGTCGCCCGCTTCGATTGACCGCCGCGGACACTCCGGTCGGATGGTATTGCGCCGCATTCCCGGACGACGGTGTCGACACGCGCCTGCTGATCTGGCGTGGTCTCAGTGGAGCGGAGATCGAGCAGCTGCTCGACCGGGCTGTCCGGCGCGGCACGCCGCTGACCGAGACCGAGGCGCGCGGGCCGCTCCAGGACACGCTGACCGCCGATCCGGACATCTACTTCTAGGTCCGACGACGGCGATCGCCCCGGGGCAACGAGCCGCTTCCGTGCCCTGGCACCGGCGCCGCCCATGCCGGTCACGCTGTCGACCGTCTGGCGCAGCGGCCGGATGAGCCAGATGGGCAAGATCACCACTGCAACATTGAGGTTCGACACCCTATATCGAACAAATGGTGATGTTCGGTCTGTTCATCGCCCTGCTCTGGATCGCGGTCGCGGCAGTAGCGACCTGGGCCGTGGGCGGCGTGTACGGCTTCTGGTCCGGTGCGCTGGTCGTGGCCCTGATGCTCGCGGTGGTCCTGCCGGGCCGCGCCTCGTTCCGGGCAGTCACCGGCGCGGACCTGTCCCACGACCACCGCCTGAACGCCTTCCAGCAGCCGCTGTCGGCTCCCCCGCGCAGGCGGGGATAGAGGCCCCCGGGCGACGACCGAACACACCGTCATCGCGTCCGCCCCGCACGGGTGGGGATTGGCCGAGCACGCAATCGCAAGGCCGGAGTTCGGTTTCGTCTCCCCACACGGGCGGGGAAACACGAGGACAGAGTCCGACTGCATCCAGGCACCCCGGCGCCGTGGTCCGGCTTGACAGCAGCGGGCGCCTTGCCCACACCCGCATCGGTGGAGTTCCTGGCGTGCAGGTAGTGCGGTGCCGCGGCGCCAAGCTCCTGACGTAGGGCCTCGAACTCCACCACCTCCGCCAACTCCGTCCGGGTCTCCGCTTACTGTCGCGCGACACGGGCCTGCGACCGAGCCTGACAGGTTCGGCGGCCGTCTGTCAGTCCGCAGCTTCTCCCTTGCCTTGACGTTTCGGTTGTGGAGCCGCCTAGGGATGTGCGGCATGATTTCAGCCGGTCGTCGTGACACTCGTCATCGGCATCTAGGCCCGCGAGAACCTGAAGCGGCTCCCGAGCGACGTCTACGGGGCAGGATTGCTGACCCAGGGGATCAGGACCCTGGCCGGCAGCCGGACCGAGGTACTGGCCGTCGGAGACGCGGCGGGGACCTGGTCGCCGAACCTGCCGGAGGCACCCCGGGACCTGCTCGAGGCGACGAACTTTCGCCTGACGCCGGAGGAGGCAAGCTTTCTCCGGGACCGGCTAGCCGTATCGGCGCACGACACGCCAGGGCGACCTGGAACCCTTCTGGGTGTTTGACGGGCCCGCGAAGGTGGAACGGCACATCCTGTCCCTCCCTTTCAGTCGCGAGCAGACCCGGCTGTCGTGGCTGAAGCGATCTGTGGCGGTGTATCGCCTCGCCTTCGGGCAGCCCCGCCAGGACGATCTGCTGGCCCTGCTCGACAGCGCGCGGGATGTCGTCCCGGACGAAGACCTTCTCGAACTGCAGATAAATCTTCGACCTGCCCCGGAGGCGGGTTCTTCAATGTCGGATGTGGACGGTGCTGCGAAATAGCGCTCGTCCGCGAGGGATGGCGTCGAGCCCTTCCGGGTGTCGTGTGGGAAGGTGGCGCCTCGCCGATGGTGCTCAAGCCGTACCGGACTATTCCCGTGACCCCGGCCCCGAAAGGCCGTCCATCGCAGCGAGGCGCCTTTTCACGGGCGAGAATGCACTTCCGGTACCTGCCAGGCAACGGTCATCGCTGACGCAAGGGCTGCACAGCGCCCGGCCTTTGTCCGACATGCCTTTCGTCGTTCGTCGAGGCGCGAGCGCACACGGCAGACGGGATGTGGATGGACCCGGATGCAATATCGTGCTGGCCGAGGAAGCCAAGCTTGCTTCTTGCCGCCTCCCGCTCGTGTGTCGAACCGGTGGACGCGCCTGACAGCAACCCGATATCCATCACCAAGGTGCCCCATGGGTGCCCCGGTTGCGGAGGTCAAACGCAACAAAATGTCGGCTTGGTCGGAAAATCCAGCCCGATCAGCGGGTTGGATGGTGGGCGGTGACAGGCTCGAACTGCCGACCCTCTCGGTGTAAACGAGATGCTCTACCAACTGAGCTAACCGCCCGCGGCGACGCCCGAAGCGTCGCGCCTGCCGTTCCTGACCCGTTGCGCCAGAACGGCGAACGCCGGCCGATTCAGCGGAACCGGCCGGCGTCCGTCAGATTCGATAGCCATTCGACGCCTTAGTTGACGGCGTCCTTCAGCTGCTTGCCGGCCTTGAACTTCGGCTGCTTCGAGGCCGGGATGTCGATTTCCTGGCCGGTCTGCGGGTTGCGGCCCTTGGATGCCGCACGCTCGGCGACGGAGAAGGTGCCGAAGCCGACCAGGCGCACTTCGTCGCCCTTGGTCAGCGCCTGCTCGATCGCCGCGAAAACGGCATCGACGGCCTTGCCGGCGTCACCCTTGGACAGTTCGGCCGCGGTCGCAACCGCCGCCACCAGTTCGTTCTTGTTCACCAGCTTCCCCTTCTCTGTTTGCTCTGATGGTCCGGTTATGCCCCGATTCCGGCCGAAGTCTAGGCAGGCCCCGGAAGCCGGTCAAAAGGAAAAGGCGGGGAAACCCGGAGTTTCCCCGCCTTTCCGGACGCCTAGTGATCAGTGCGTCACGACACCGCGTTCGTCGACACCATGGCGGCGGGCGAGCTGTTCGGCCTCCCAGGCCTCCTCGTCCCACTCCACCGGGGTCAGCGGCTGGGTCAGCGCACGCGGCAGGACCTCGTCGATGGTCGAGACCGGGACGATCTCGATGTCCTTCTTCACGTTGGCCGGAATGTCGGCCAGGTCCTTCTCGTTGTCGTGCGGGATCAGCACCGTCTTGATGCCGGCGCGATGGGCCGCCAGCAGCTTCTCCTTCAGGCCGCCGATCGGCAGCACCCGGCCGCGCAGCGTGATCTCGCCGGTCATGGCGATATCGCGCCGCACCGGCACCTGCGTCAGCACGGAGACGATGGACGTCACCATGGCGACACCGGCCGACGGGCCGTCCTTGGGCGTGGCACCCTCGGGCACGTGGATGTGGATGTCCTTCTTGTCAAACACCGGCGGAATGACGCCGAAGGCCAGCGAGCGCGCCCGCACGTAGGACTTCGCCGCCTGCACCGACTCCTGCATCACGTCACCCAGCTTGCCGGTGATGGTCATGCGACCCTTGCCGGGCAGCATCACCGCCTCGATGGACAGCAGTTCGCCGCCCACCTCGGTCCAGGCCAGTCCGGTGGTGACGCCGATGTGGTCCTTCTCCTCCATCTCGCCATAGCGGAAGCGGCGGATACCGGCGTACTTGTCGAGATTGCGGCTGGTGATCCGCACCTTGTCGGTCTTGCCGGTGACGATCTCCTTCACCGACTTCCGCGCCAGGTTGGCGATCTCGCGTTCCAGGCTGCGCACGCCGGCCTCGCGCGTGAAGTAGCGCACCAGGTCGCGGATGGCGTTCTCCGACAGCTCCCACTCGCCCTTCTTCAGGCCATGGTCCTTGACCAGCTTGGGGATCAGGTGGCGCTTCGCGATCTCGATCTTCTCGTCCTCGGTGTAGCCCGAGAGGCGGATGATCTCCATCCGGTCCAGCAGCGGCTGCGGCATGCGCAGCGTGTTGGCCGTGCAGACGAACATCACGTCCGACAGGTCGTAGTCGACCTCGAGGTAGTGGTCGTTGAAGGCGTGGTTCTGCTCGGGGTCCAGCACCTCCAGCAGCGCCGCGGACGGATCGCCGCGGAAGTCGGCGCCCAGCTTGTCCACCTCGTCGAGCAGGAACAGCGGGTTCGACGACTTCGCCTTCTTCATCGACTGGATGATCTTGCCGGGCATCGAGCCGATATAGGTCCGGCGATGGCCGCGGATCTCCGCCTCGTCGCGCACGCCGCCCAGCGACAGACGCACGAAGTTGCGGCCCGTGGCCTTGGCGATCGACTTGCCGAGCGAGGTCTTGCCGACGCCGGGCGGGCCGACGAGGCAGAGGATCGGGCCCTTGAGCTTCTGCGCGCGCTGCTGCACGGCCAGGTACTCCAGGATCCGCTCCTTGACCTTCTCCAGGCCGTAATGGTCGTCGTTCAGCACCTTCTCGGCCGCGTTGACGTCCTTGCGGACGCGGCTGCGCTTCGACCACGGTATGGTCAGCAGGGTGTCGAGGTAATTGCGGACAACGGTGGCCTCGGCCGACATCGGGCTCATCGAGCGCAGCTTCTTCAGCTCCGCCTCGGCCTTCTCGCGCGCCTCCTTCGACAGCCGGGTCTTCTGGATCCGCTCCTCCAGCTCGGCGGTCTCGTCGCGGCCCTCGTTGTTCTCGCCCAGCTCCCGCTGGATCGCCTTCATCTGCTCGTTCAGGTAGTACTCGCGCTGGGTCTTCTCCATCTGGCGCTTGACCCGGCCGCGGATCTTCTTCTCGACCTGGATCACGCCCAGCTCGGAGTCCATCAGCCCGTAGATCTTCTCCAGACGGCCCTCGACCGAGAGGACCTCCAGCAGTTCCTGCTTGTCGGCGAGCTTCAGCTGCAGGTGCTGCGCCACGGTGTCGGCCAGCTTGCCGGCGTCCTCGATCTGCTGGACGGTGGCCAGCACCTCGTTCGGCACCTTGCGCGAGATCTTCACATACTGCTCGAACTGCTCGACCACCGACCGCACCAGGGCGGTCACCGCGCGCTCGTCGCCCGGCGTCTCCTCCAGCGTCTCGGCCTCGGCCTCGAAATACTCGGCATTCTCGCGGAAGCCGGTGACGCGGGCGCGGCGACGGCCCTCCACCAGCACCTTGACCGTGCCGTCGGGCAGCTTCA
This sequence comes from Pseudomonadota bacterium, assembly GCA_036154895.1. GTDB lineage: Bacteria > Pseudomonadota > Alphaproteobacteria > Minwuiales > Minwuiaceae > Minwuia. The sequence goes on along the minus strand of JAYZWD010000039.1, from coordinate 20,667 downwards.
GCAGCTGCAGCACCGTGGAGATCGAACCGAAGCGGTAGATGTCGCGCTCGCCCGGATCATCCACCGTGGCGTCCTTCTGGGCCACCAGCAGGATTTCCTTGTTGCCGCGCATCACGGCCTCGAGGGCGCGCACAGACTTGTCCCGCCCGACGAACAGGGGGACGATCATGTTCGGGAACACGACGATGTCGCGCAGCGGCAGGACCGGAAACGTGCTGATGGTATCGGCGTCAGACAACAGAGCCTCCTAAACGCGGCGCCGTCGAAAAATTGCGACGGCGTGTCTTCTCATCTATGCGCTTGCCGCATCCCTTCAAGCGGGCGGGCAACAGGGGGCCTGGCCGGAACGTGCGGCCCGGTCAGGCGGAGCTGTCGAGCTCGCTGGCGCGGTCGGCGTAGAGCTTCAGCGGCTTGGCGCGGCCCTCGACAACCTCGCGGTTGACGACGACCTGCTCCACCCCGTCCATGCTCGGCAGGTCGTACATGGAGTCGAGCAGGATCGCCTCCATGATCGAGCGCAGGCCGCGCGCGCCGGTCTTGCGGGCAATCGCCTTGCGGGCGACCGCCGCCAGGGCGTCGTCGTTGAAGACCAGGCCGACGTTCTCCATCTCGAACAGCCGCTGGTACTGCTTGACCAGGGCGTTCTTGGGCTTGGTCAGGATCTCGACCAGCGCCGGCTCGTCCAGGTCGTTCAGCGTCGCCAGCACGGGCAGGCGGCCGACGAACTCCGGGATCAGGCCGAATTTCAGCAGGTCCTCGGGCTCCACCTCGGCCAGGATCTCGCCGGTGCGGCGGTCATCGGGGCTGCGCACGTCGGCGCCGAAGCCGATCGAGGTCCCCCGGCCACGCGTCGAGATGATCTTGTCGAGGCCCGAGAAGGCACCGCCGCAGATGAACAGGATGTTGGTCGTGTCCACCTGCAGGAATTCCTGCTGCGGGTGCTTGCGCCCGCCCTGCGGCGGCACGCTGGCAACCGTGCCTTCCATGATCTTCAGCAGGGCCTGCTGCACGCCCTCGCCGGACACGTCGCGGGTGATCGACGGGTTGTCGGACTTGCGGCTGATCTTGTCGACCTCGTCGATGTAGACGATGCCGCGCTGCGCCCGCTCGACATTGTAGTCGGCCGACTGCAGCAGCTTCAGGATGATGTTCTCCACGTCCTCGCCGACATAGCCGGCCTCGGTCAGGGTCGTGGCATCGGCCATGGTGAACGGCACGTCCAGGATGCGGGCCAGCGTCTGCGCCAGCAGGGTCTTGCCGCAACCGGTCGGACCGACCAGCAGGATATTGGACTTGGCCAGTTCGACGTCGCCGTTCTTGGCCGCGTGGTTGAGCCGCTTGTAGTGATTGTGCACTGCAACCGAGAGAACGCGCTTCGCATGGTCCTGGCCGATCACGTAGTCGTCCAGCACCTTGCAGATCTCCGCCGGCGTCGGGATGCCGTCGCGGGTCTTGACCAGTGCGCCCTTGTTCTCCTCGCGGATGATGTCCATGCACAGCTCGACGCATTCGTCGCAGATGAACACCGTCGGTCCCGCGATCAGCTTTCGCACCTCGTGCTGGCTCTTGCCGCAGAAGGAGCAATACAGCGTGTTCTTCGAGTCACCGCCGCTCAGCTTGGTCATTGCCGCTCCGCTTTCTTCATTCGCCGGGGCATTCTAGACACCGCCCCGACCCCCGTACAGCCCCGGTGCACGCAAGTGTGACCGTGGGGCGAAGCCGCGGGACAGCCGCGACTCCGCCGGGAAGTCTGACATGGATTCCGTCAAGGAACAGCTAAGGCTGCCGTCACGCTCGACAAGACGGGTGCGGCGGATCAGCCCTTGGCATCCTCGCCGGCGACCTCGCGATGGGCAACGACCTCGTCGATCAGCCCGAACTCCCTGGCGCGGTCGGCCGTCATGAAGTTGTCGCGCTCCATGGCGTCCTCGATGACCTTCATCTCCTGGCCCGTGTGATGGACATACATCTCATTCAGGCGCTGGCGCAGGGCGAGAATCTCGCGGGCATGGATCTCGATGTCGGTGGCCTGGCCCTGGAAGCCGCCCGAGGGCTGGTGAATCATGATCCGCGAGTTCGGCAGGCTGAAGCGCATGCCCTTCTCGCCGGCGGTCAGCAGCAGCGAGCCCATGGAGGCCGCCTGGCCGATGCAGAGCGTCGCGACCTTCGGCCGGATGTACTGCATGGTGTCGTACATCGCGAGGCCGGAGGTGACGATGCCGCCCGGCGAGTTGATGTAGATCGAGATCTCCTTGGTCGGGTTCTCGGCCTCGAGGAACAGCAGCTGCGCGGTGACCAGTGACGAGACGCCGTCGTGGATCGGGCCGACGATGAAGATGATCCGCTCCTTCAGGAGGCGGGAATAGATATCGTAGGCCCGCTCGCCGCGGTTCGTCTGCTCCACCACCATGGGCACGAGCGTGTTCATGTAGACGTCGCGGGGATCCTTCATCACAGCTCCTCAATCATCGGGGGGTGCCCGCCAGGCACGGCGGACAGGTCGGCCGGACGGCCTGAATCGGACACCCTCAATATGGCGTGACAGATGCGGTCGGGAAAGGTCAGGCCCGACGATTGTCAGGCCGCGGCCCCCTCGCCCCCGGCTGCATCCGGATCGGCGGTCAGTTCCTCCAGCGAAACCGCCCGCTCGGTGACCTCGGCCAGCTCGCAGATGAAATCGATGACCTTGTCCTCGAACAGCGGCGCGCGGATTTGCATCAGCGCGTCCTGGTTCTTCTGGAAGTACTCCATCACCATGCGTTCCTGGCCGGGGAAGTTCCGGGCCCGGCGCATGATCTCGCGGTTCACTTCCTCGGCGCCGACCTCCAGGTTGTTCTGGCGGCCGATCTCGGCCAGCAGCAGGCCCAGGCGGACGCGGCGGATGGCCAGCGCGCGCAGCTCTTCCTTCTGCGCCTCGTCCATGCCCTCGTCGACCGGCTTGGCCTCGTGCGCATGGTCGTGGTGGGCATGGTCATGATCGTGGTCGTGATGATCGTGATCGTGATCGTGATCGTGGTGATCATGGTCGTGGTCGTGGTCGTGACCGTCGTCCACATCCTCGCCGGCCTCGGCGCGGGCCTGACGCACGATCGCCTCGTACTCCTGCTTCACCATGCCCTGCGGCACCTCGAAGTCATGGGTCTCGGCCAGCTTGTCCAGCACCTCGCGCTTCAGGCGCATGCGAGTGGCCTGGGCGTACTCCTCGCCGATGCGCTCGCGCATGATGCCCTTCAGCGCCTCAAGGTTCTCGAGGCCGAGGCGGGTCGCCAGCTCGTCGTCGATGGTGGCGTCGGCGGCGGCGCGGATCTCCTTCACCGTCACGTCGAAGACGGCGTCCTTGCCGGCAAGATGGGCCGCGCCGTACTCGGCCGGGAAGGTCACCTTCACCTCGACCGCGTCACCGGTATTCGCACCGACCAGCTGGTCCTCGAAGCCGGGGATGAACTGGCCGGAGCCCAGCACAAGCTGCACGTCCTCGCCCTTGCCACCCTCGAAGGCGACGTCGTCGACCTTGCCGACGAAATCGATCACGAGCTGGTCGCCGGACTGGGCCGGGCGGGCCTCCTCGATCGCCGTGTAGACCTTCTGGTCCTCGGCCAGGCGGCGCAGCGCGTCCTCGACCTTGTCGTCCTCGACCTCCGCCTTCAGCTTCTCGATCTTCAGGCTGCCCAGGTCGGTGATCTGGAAGTCCGGCATGATCTCGACGGACATGGTGTATTCCAGCGCCTGGCCCTCGTCGAAGCCGGTGACCTCGATGGTCGGCTGCATCGCCGGACGCAGGTCGTTGTCATCCAGCGCCTGCTTGCTCGACTCGTTCAGCGTCTCTTCCAGGACCTCGCCCAGCACGGACTTGCCGTAGAGCTGGCGGATCAGCTTCGCCGGTGCCTTGCCGGGGCGGAAGCCCTTCATCTGCACCTGGCGACCGATCTCGCCCAGCTTTTTCGTCACGCGCGCCTCGACCGTATCGGCCGGCACAACGATCTTGAATTCGCGCTTCAGCCCGTCCGCCGAAACCTGTTCGATCTGCATCGACGTCTGTCCTCTCCGTCTCGTCCCGGCGTGCCGGATGTTCGGCCGCGTCACCGCCCCCGGTGCCACAGCCCCAGTGTTCTGTCGCGACCGCGCCCCGTCACGGGGTCACGGCCAGATGGTGCGGGCGGAGGGACTCGAACCCCCAAAGCTTTCGCCACCAGAACCTAAATCTGGCGCGTCTACCAATTCCGCCACGCCCGCCGGAGCCATCGTCGCCACGCTACGCCCCACGGGGACGCCACGAAGCCGTTCCGGTGTTCGGAAATTGGCGCCGCCCCGCCTGGCCGGCCAAAGGACCGCCGACAGGACCCGGGGCGCGTGCCGGAAGTGACCGCATCGGTCCCGAACCGCCTCGCTTTTCGCGGCGGAGCCTTACTCGCCCCCGCGGGGGGCGTCAAGCTTGGTCGGATGCCGGCCGGCGCGTCCGGCCGAATCGGTCAGGGGCGGGATTCCAGCAGGCGGAAACGCTCCCGGAAGCAGGACAGCGCGAGGGTGCGTCGCCCGGCGCACTCGTGACGATCGGTGCGGATCATGCTGGAACGGAAGGTGACATGGGGAATGCCCATGCCGTCCTGGCTGACATCGAGGATCTCGGCGAGCTCGACCGAACGTCCGGCCGCCTGCCTGACATAGCGGGCACCGGTCTCGGGGACGGCATCGGACGTCTTGCGCGCGAAGAACATGGGAACCCCTCAGCCCTGAGTCACTCTTTTTTATTGCTTGTTGTAGCAACGCAACATGCATGGTGCAAGTGCAGCATGATCGGACCGAATGCGTAAAAGTTCCGTTACAATCCTCGCCCAAGTAGAACAGGCCACGTTCAGGTAGAGCGGGCGGCGCTCAGGACGAACGGGCCAGCTTCGCCACGCGCGAGGAGGCCACCACCCTGCCCTCGCCGCGATAGCTCTCGTGGTTCTTCTCGATGTCGTCGAGCTTGTAGAGGTAGTTCACCATCATCCCGTAGGACTGCCGCATCCCGGCCGGCGAGCGGTCGCCGAGCCAGTTCAGCCGCTCGACCCGGGCCCCGTTGTTGAGGTGGAAGCGGGCGACGGGATCGACGGGACGGCCACGGCCGTCCTTGGCATTGACCAGGTAACGGGCGGCCAGCCGCTCCATGTGCTCGCGCAGGCCCGTCTCGATCTCCGGCTCGTCCGCCCAGCGCGGATCGTCCAGCAGGGCCTTCAGGCCGGCATTGACAGTCTTCTGGCGCGACATGGCACGGATCATCCGGCCCTCCGACTCGCCCAGCACGTCGGCCTCGCCGGCCAGTTCACCCTCCAGCCAGCGCCGGAAGCCCGGGATCGGCGACAGGGTGGCGAAGGTCTTCACGTTGGGCAGGCGGCGCGAGAGCCGGCTCACCACGCGCTTGATCAGGAAATCACCGAACGCCACGCCGGCCAGGCCCTTCTGGCAGTTGGAGATCGAGTAGAAGATCGCGGTGTCCGCTTCCTCCGGCTCCATCGACGGCGTCGCCTCGTCCAGCAGCACCGCGACATTGCCGGCGATGCCCTTCACCAGTGCCACCTCGACGAAGATCAGCGGCTCGTCGGGCATGTTCGGGTGGACGAACGAAAAGCACATGCGGTCGGAGTCGAGGCGGTTCTTCAGGTCGTCCCACGACCTGATGGCATGCACCGCCTCGTAGGCGATGAGCTTTTCCAGCAGCGCGGCCGGCGCGTTGAAGGTGATCTGCGCCATCTCAAGGAAGCCGACATCGAACCAGCCCCGCAGCAGGTTCTGCAGGTCCTCCTCGACACCGGCGAGGTCCGGGGCCTTGCGCAGCAGCCGCAGCAGGTCGGCACGCATGTCGACCAGGAACTTCACGCCGCGATCCAGGCTGTTGAACTGGGTCAGCAGTTCGACACGGGGCGCCACCAGCGCACGGCGCAAGGCCTCCCGCGCCGGAAACCGCGCGGCGTCATCGCCCGCCGACGTGTAGGACTCGATGGCCGCGCCGATGGCCTCCGGATCGGTGTCGTAGTGCTGCGCCAGGATGCGGAAGAAGCGCTCCTTGCCATCATCGTTCAGCGCCAGGTAGGCCCGGCCCAGTTCGGCCGCGCGCAGGCGCGTGGTGACGGCGCCGCCGTGCCCGTCCAGGCAGGCATCGATCTGGCGACGAATGGTGGCGATGTCGGAGTCGGCCAGCGACGGCGCGACCGAGAGCGGGCGGACGACCGAGATGTCCTCGCCGCGCCAGTCCCGGAGCCGCGTCAGGGTCCGGTTCCAGAAGGTGCCTGACTGACCGCTCATTGCCATGCCTTCCGCTACGCCTGGCCGGCCGCGAGATCGCGCAGGACCGCCGGCAGCAAACCCGGCAAATCCTCGGCGATCAGGCCCGGCCCGCCAATGCGACCCGTTGCGCCATGCAGCCAGACCGCGGCCGCCGCGGCCTCGAAGGCCGGCATGCCCGCGGCCAGCAGGCCGAGGCAGAATCCGGCCAGCACGTCGCCGGAACCCGCCGTCGCCAGCCAGGCGGGTGCGTTGTCGTTGATCGCCGCGCGCCCGTCCGGCGCCGCGATCACCGTGTCGGGTCCCTTGTGGATCACCACGGCACCGCTCTTGCGCGCGGCATCGCGCGTGGCGGCGAGCTTGTCCGTCCCGGCCTTGAACAGGCGGCGGAACTCGCCGGCATGCGGGGTCATGATGCAGGGCGCGGCGATGCGGCTGAACAGCGCCTTCGGTTCGTCGGCGAAGACGGTGATGGCGTCGGCATCCAGCACCGTGGCCTTGCCCGCGTCCAGCGCCGCCAGCGTGAAGTCCCGCGTCCGCTGGTTGATGCCGTTGCCGGGCCCGACCAGCACCGCGTTGCGCCGCGGATCGGCCAGCTGCGCCCGCCAGGCGTCCAGGTCTTCCGCCGTCTGCAGCATCACCGCGGTCAGGTGGCTGGCGTAGACGATCGCGGCCGATGGCGGCACGACGCAGGTCACCAGCCCCGCCCCGGCCCGGAGCGCGGCCAGCGCCGACATGCGTGCCGCGCCCGATGCCGTCAGGCCGCCACCGTTCACCAGCGCATGGCCACGGGTGTACTTGTGGGCGTCCATCCCGGGTCGGGGCCAGGCCGCCTGCCACAGCGTCGGGTCGTTGCGCCAGCACTGCACCGGCACGGCGCCGGCCACCGTCGGCGGGACACCGATGTCGACGACCTCGATCTCGCCGCACAATTCTCGTCCGGGAACAAGAAGATGGCCAGTCTTCTTCAGGTGAAACGTCACCGTGAGATCGGCGCGGAAGGCTGCCCCCTCGACCGTGCCGCTGTCGCCCTGCACGCCGCTCGGAACGTCGATGGCCACGACGACGCGGTCGCCGCAGGCCCCGGCCAGTTCCGCCGCCACGCCGCCGAGCGGCCGGGCCAGCCCGGCACCGAACAGCGCGTCGACCACGATCTCCGCGTCGCCGAGGCAATCGGCGGCCAGCGGCTCCACCGGGCCGGTCCAGCGATCCGCCATCAGCGCGGCATCGCCGTTGATGCGGTCGGCATCGCCCAGCAGCGCGAGGCGCACCGGCCAGCCGGCCTGTTGCAGGTGGCGGGCGACCACGAAGCCGTCGCCGCCATTGTTGCCCGGCCCGCACAGCACGACCACGGGACGCGGGCTCCAGCGGCGCTGGATGGCATCCGCCGCCCCCCTGCCCGCCGCTTCCATCAGGATCTCGCCCGGCACGCCATTCGCGACCGCATGGGCGTCGGAGGCATACATCTCGCGGACCGAGAGCAGCGGTTCGGGCTGTCGGGACGCAGGCATCAGGCGATGTCCGGATGGCGGTCGAACAGCGGCATGGCCTGCTGGAACGCATGGGCGGCACGCAGCACGGTGGCATCGTCGAACATCCGTCCGACGATCTGCAGGCCGACCGGCAATCCCTCGGCGGTGAAGCCGCACGGCACGGAGCAGGCCGGCTGCTGCGTCAGGTTGAAGGGATAGCTGAAGGGCGTCCATGCCACCCAGGCATTGGGGCTTTCGATGGTCCAGCCCTCGGGGACCAGCCGGTCGACATCGAAGGCCGGAACCGCCAGCGCGGGCGTCACCAGGATGTCAAACCGGGTCATGAACTGCTTGATATTGCTGGCATAGACAAAGCGCGCGCGCTGGGCATCCATGTACTGGCCGAGGTCGATCCGTGCCGCGCGCTCCAGCACGCCAGCCAGGCCCGGATCCAGTTCGGCCCGCTGTCCGGCCGGCAGGTTGCGCAGCGCCCCGAAAGCACCCGAGATCCAGAGCGTGTCGAAGATCTCGACCGGGTCGCCGCCCGGCGGGTCCGCCTGCTCCACCTCGGCGCCAAGCTCGCGCAGCACCGCCACCGCCTCCCCGGCCCGGGCCGCGACCTCCGGATCGACCCGCGCATGGCCCATGGCCGGGCTCCAGGCCACGCGCAGGCCCTTGATGCCACCGTTCAGGCTGGCGGCATGGATCGGCGTCGACGGCAGGGTGGACCAGTCCTGCGTGTCCTCGCCCATCAGCGCGTTCAGCATCAGCAGCGCGTCGGCGACGGTGCGGGTCAGCGGGCCGGCATGGGCCAGCGTCCCCATCGGGCTCGGCGGGTAATAGGGCACGCGGCCGAAAGAGGGCTTGTGGCCGAAGATGCCGGCGAAGGCGGCAGGGATGCGGATCGAGCCGCCACCGTCGGTGCCAAGGTTGAGCACGCCCATCCCGGCGGCGGCGGCGGCCGATGCGCCACCCGAGGAGCCGCCCGGCGTCTTCGCCAGGTTCCAGGGATTGCGCGTGGTGCCGGTCAGCGGGCTGTCGGTGACACCTTTCCAGCCGAACTCCGGCGTCGTCGTCTTGCCCAGGATGATGGCGCCCGCCGCGCGCAGCCGTGCCGTGGCCGGCGCGTCGTCGACATCGACCACATCGGCGGAGGTGCGGGAGCCGCGCCGCGTGGCGTGACCGGCCACCGCGAACAGGTCCTTGATGGTGGCGGTGACACCGTCGATGGCCGACAGCGGTGCCCCCTTCAGCCAGCGCTGTTCTGAGGCCCGGGCGGCCTCCATGGCGCGATCCTCGTCCAGCACGCGGAAGGCGTTCAGCTTGCCATCGATGGCGTGGATGCGCCGGAAGGTGGCGGCCGCGACCTCGACAGGGGAGAAGTCTCCGCGCTCATAGCCCCGCGCCAGGGTCCCGGCCGACAGCCAGACCAGTTCGTCGTCCATGCGTGCGCACTCCCCGCCCAGGTTCGCGCGCATTCTCGACGACCGGCCGCCCGGCAGCAACCGGTGCGACCGCCCCCGGCACCGATCAGCGCAGCCGGGCCAGCGCCGCCGCAGTCTCCCGCTCCAGCCGCGCCATCAGTTCGGCGGTGGTGGACCGCCGCGCCAGCCGCGTCCCCTGCCCGGCCCAGAGCGAGAGGTACTCTGCCCGGCCCGCCTTCGCCGCCGCTGTCCGCATCGGGCGGGTCAGCGCGTTCTGCAGCGGGAACGGCAGGATGGCATCCGGTCCGGCGGCGTCCGTGCCGTCCATGAAGCGGTTGGCGATGCCGCGCGCCGGCCGGCCCGAAAAGGCCCGCGTCACCCGTGTATCGTCGTCGGCCGCGTCCAGGATCGCCTGGCGATGGCAATCCGCGACACCCGATTCGGCGGTGGTCAGGAAGGCCGTGCCCATCTGCACCGCATCGGCCCCCAGCGCCAGCGCCGCGGCAATGCCGCGCCCGTCCATGATGCCGCCCGACGCGATCACCGGCAGGCCGGTGGCGTCGATCACCTGCGGCACCAGCGCCACGGTGCCAACCATCGCGCCCGGACCGTCGGCATCGAAGCTGCCGCGATGCCCGCCCGCCTCGCCGCCCTGGGCGATGATGGCGTCGACGCCGCTCGCCTTCAGCGCAACGGCCTCCCGCACCGTGGTTGCGGTACCGATCACCATGATGCCGCGCGCCTTCAGCGCCGCCGTGGCCCCTGCCGGTATGGTGCCGAAGGTGAAGCTGAAGACCCTGGCGCCGCTCTCCAGTGCCGCCGGAAACAATCGCCCGAACGGATCGTCGACCGGCACCGGCACGGCCGGTGGTTCCAGCCCCAGGTCGGCGGCCAGCGCCGCCAGGCTGTCGATGGCCCGGCCCGCATCCGTCACCGGTGCCGGCCGCTGCGGCGCGAAGATGTTGATGCCGAAGCCGCGGTTGGTGCGGCTGCGCACGGCGTCCGCTGCCTGCCCGATGGCCTCGGGCGTCATGTAGGCCGCGCCGATGCAACCGAGGCCACCGGCCTCCGCCACCGCGGCCGTCATCGCCGGGGTATCGCCACCGCCGCCGAGCGGCGCCTGGATGACCGGGACGGTCAGTCCCAGCCGCGCCATCAGACCGGTCCGGATCGTCATCGTGCCTCTCCCGTTGCCTGGGTCCGTCATTCCCGGACCACGAGATACGCCTTCAGCATTTCAGGACAACCGAAAGCTTCTGAAGCCTGAAATCACTTCAAGTGATATCTATTCCGCCGCCCGCACCAGCTCCGGCAACGCGATGCAGTCCAGGAAGGCCGCCAGCGTCGGTGTCACGGCCTGGTCGGCACGGCGGACGAACAGGGTCTCGACCAGGGCTTCCGCCGCCGGCAGGACATGAACGGCCACCCGCCCCTCCCGCACCGCCGCCTCCAGCAATGCCTCGGGCAGCAGGGTGACACCCAGGCCGGCGGCGACGCAGCCGACCAGCGCCTCGATGGTGCCGAACTCCAGCCGCCGGACCGGCGCCAGCCCGCGCCGCGCAAGGATCTCCTCCAGCCGCAGGCGATAGGAACAGCCGGCACGGAGCACCACGACCGGCTGGTCGGCCAGGCCGGCCAGGTCGAGGCCGGCATAGAGCCCAGGCCGCGTCACCAGCACCAGGCGCTCGGCGAACATCGGCGTGGTCCGCAGGTCCGGATGGGCCACCGGGCCACAGACCAGCGCACCGTCGACCTGCCGCGTCAGCACGGCGTCGATCATGTCCGCGGTCGTCCCGGTCCGCAGCACGAGATCGACCTCCGGGTGGTGGCGCAGGAACGCGCCGATGGGGCGCGACAGCCGGATGGCGGCCGTCGTCTCCAGCGTGCCGACGACCAGCGGGCCGGCCGGCGCGCCATCGCCGGTGACCGCCGCCCGCGCTTCCTTCAGCAGGCGCACGCTGCGCTCGGCAAATGGCAGAAGCCGCTCGCCGGCGGCGGTCAGGGCCACGCCGCGACTGTGGCGGTGGAACAGCGTCGCGCCGAGATCGGCCTCCAGCGTGCGGATGCGTGCGGTCACGTTGGACTGCACCATGTGCATCTCCTGCGCCGCGCGGTTCATCGCGCCATGGCGCGCCACCGCCTCGAACACCCGCAGGTCGTCGCTGTCCATTGCCATCACCGGAAGTGATTTCGGTTCGCTCCAGTATCTTGCTCCGCAAACCCCGCTGTCCACAGGCTGTCATTGACCGCGCGCTGGCGACCGTCGACGATGAACGCGGATGCAGCAATTCGACGGAGTCGGCGCATGACAGTGGAACGGGCACCCGCGAAGCTTTCGGTGCGAACCGCGAGGCCACGCGATGCCGATGCCATTGCCCGCCTGATCGCCCGGGTCTACCCGCCGCACCTGTCCTACGGCCCCAGCGTGATCCGCGGCCAGATCGCCTCCTTCCCCGACGGCCAGTTCATCGTCGAGTACGAGGGCAATGTCGTCGGCTATGCCGCGACCTTCGTCATTGACGAGGCGACGGCCATGTCGAAGCACACCTGGCCGGAGATCACCGGCAACGGCTACGCCGCGCGCCACGACCCGAAGGGCAACTGGCTCTACGGCATGGAGGTGTGCGTCGATCCGGGCCTGCGCGGGCTGCGAATCGGGCAACGCCTGTACGACGCGCGCAAGCGGCTGGCGGAATCGCTGAACCTGAAGGGCATCGTCTTCGGTGGCCGCATTCCCGGTTTTGCCCGGCGCAAGCGCAATTTCCCGACGCCCGAGGCCTACCTGGATGCCGTGGTGGCGCGCAAGCTGCGTGACCCGGTGATCCAGTTCCAGCGCCGCAACGGCTTCGAGCCGATCGGCATCCTGCGCGACTACCTGCCGGGCGACGCGGATTCCGAGAACCACGCCGCGCACATGGTCTGGCGCAACCCCTATGCCGACCCGTCGATGCAGCACGAACCGGCGTCGGGCCGCGATCCGGAGGCCGTGCGCGTCGCCGCCGTGCAGTTCCAGCAGCGCAATGTCAGCTCCTTCGACGAGTTCATGCGCAACGTCGCCTATTTCGTCGACGTCGCCACCGACCGGCAGGCCGACTTCGTGGTCTTCCCGGAGCGGTTCACGGCGGCGCTGCTGTCGATGGAGGATCGCCCGCTCCGGCCCATGGCGGCGATCGAGCGCCTGGCCGAGCACGCCCAGCGCTTCGTCGAGGCAATGAGCGAGCTGGCCATCGCCTACAACGTCAACATCGTCGGCGGCAGCCATCCGACCCACAACGAGGCCGGCGACATCGAGAACGTGGCCTATTTCTTCGCCCGCGACGGATCGGTGATCGCGCAGGAGAAGATCCACCCCAGCCGCGACGAGAAGTACTGGTGGAACATTGTCGGCGGCAGGAACGCCGGCACCATCGAGACCGACTGCGGCCCGGTCGGCATCCTGACCGGCTATGACGTGGAGTTTCCGGAACTGGCGCGCAAGCTGGTCGACGAGGGCGCGCGCATCCTGTTCGTGCCCTTCTCCGCCGAGTCGCGCGACATCTACCAGCGCATGCGCTACTGCGCCCATGCCCGCGCCATCGAGAACCAGTGCTACGTCGTCATGGCGGGCAATGTCGGCAACCTGCCGGAGATCGAGAACATGGACCTGCAATATGCCGGGTCCTGTATCCTGACGCCCTGCGACTACCGCTTCGGGCGGGACGGCATCGCCAACGAGGCCTCGGAGAACATCGAGACGGTGGTGCTGGCGGACCTGGACCTGCTCAACCTGTCCTGGGTGCGCACCGACGGCACCGACCGCCACCTGCGCGACCGTCGCTTCGATCTCTATTCCATAGCCTGGCAACGCACGCGCTAGACTGGGACACGCGGCACGCGGCGGGGACAGGCGCGGCCGCGCGGACAGGGAGGGACCCATGGCGGTCATCGAGTATTTCTACGCGGCGCATTCGGCCTTCGCCTGGATCGGCTCGCGCCGGTTCATGGAGATCGCGGCAGCAGCCGGTCGCACCATCGTGCATCGCCCGGTCGACCTGCGCCGCGTGGTGGCGGAGGCCGGTGCCCAGCCCTTCGGCAAGCGCTCGAAGGCGCACGGCGCCTACTTTTTCCACCGCGAGATCGACCGGTGGTGCGAATGGCGCGACGTGGCCTGGCTGGGTCGCATCCCGACGCACCACGCCAATGACATCACCCTGCCCAACTGCCTGCTGATCGCCGCCATGCGTGCCGGCCTGAACATCGACGTGCTGGCCCACAGCCTGCTCGGTGCGCACTGGGTCAACGACGCCGACCTGGCCGATGCGGCGACCCTGGCACGGCTGGCGCGCGGTGCGGGCCTGGATCCGGAACCGCTGCTGGAGGCCGCACGGGCGCCGGAGACGCTGGCCGACTACGCGCGCTACACGCAGGAAGCCATCGACCGTTCCGTCTTCGGCTCGCCGACCTACGTCGTCGACGGCGACCCCTTCTACGGCCAGGACCGGCTGGAAATGGTCGAGCGCGCCCTGCAGCAGCCCTTCCGCCGCTGACCGACCGGAACTCGCCGTCGCGGTCAACCCCAGCTGTCGTCCAGTGCCAGCGGGCTGTCCGCGCGGACGAACACCAGGTCGGCGTCGCGCGCCCGGTTGTCGCGGGCCCGCCCGGTGATCGACGCCACGTCATAAAGCACGAAGCCGTGCGTCCGCATGAACGCGACGAGGTCGGCGATGCGCGAATCCGCCGTCGGCATGTAGAAGGATGCCTCGCTGAGGACCACCTCGACGTCGCGCAGGAATGTCGCCGCGCCGCTCAGCGCCGCGATCTCGTGCCCCTGTAGGTCGAGTTTCAGCAGCACACGCTCCTCCCGGGAGGTCACGCCGGCGAACTCGCGATCCAGCGTGGTTGCCGGCACCTCGACCAGGTCCTGGACCTCGTCGTCGGCGTCGTCCCTGATCACGCGCGCGCCGGTCGTCGGCCGATCGGACGCCGCGAACGTCACGCTCCCCCTCTCCGCCGCCTCCGGGTCGGACAGGGCGGCCGCACGGAACTCGATGCGCGGCGCGCGCGCCAGTTCGTCGAGCGCGGCCCGGCATCCGGCCTGTGGCTCGAACATCACGATCCGCGCAGCCGGAAAGATGGCTCCAGCCATGCGCGCGAAATCGCCGACATGCGCGCCGCCGTCAACGACGAGGGTTGGCGCGAACCCTTTCGTCCTCAGGTCGCGCAGGGACTTCCCGATCTCGTTGAAGCGGTTCGCGCCGCGATAGCGGACGATGCGATAGGGCGTCATCGCCAGCAGTCGCTTCAGCATCCTCTTCATGGTCAATTCTCCGATCGCTGACCCGCTCCGGCCCGCGCGGGCAGGATCGTCCGGAACCATCGCCCTGCGCGGCATCCCGGACTTCGCTGTCGGCATAGCCGAGAACAAATTGGCGAGTCGAGCCAGTCGGTCATATTGTCCGCAGATGACATGACCATCGATCGGAGCCAGGCCGCCAATGCCCACCATCGCCCTTGCCGGCTTCATGCACGAGACCAACACCTTCGCGCCGGTGCTGACGACCTACGAGCATTTCGAGCGCGCCGAGGGCTGGCCGGGCCTGACGCGCGGCACCGACATGCTGGAGGTCTTCCCGCCGATCAACATCGGCACCGGCGGTTTCATCCGTCGCGCACGGGAACTGGGTCACAAGCTGGCACCGGTGCTCTGGTGCGCCGCGGTGCCGGCCGGCTATGTCACCGAGGACGCCTACGAGCGCATCGTCACGGAGATGGTGGACGGCATCGGGCGGGAGGTGGATGCCGGCGCCGACGCGGTCTATCTCGACCTGCATGGCGCCATGGTCGCCCAGCACGTCCAGGACGGCGAGGGGGAACTGCTGGGCCGGCTGCGCGGGCGCATCGGCCTCGACGTGCCGGTGGTCGTCAGCCTGGACCTGCACGTGAACATCACCCAGGCCATGGTCAACCTGTCGGACGCGCTGGTGGCCTATCGCACCTACCCGCACATCGACATGGCGGAGACCGGCGCCCGGTCGGCCGACCACCTGCACATGATGCTGACCGGCGTCCGACCGGTGCAGGCCAAGGCCTTCCGCAAGCTGGATTTCCTGCCGCCGCTCACCGGCCAGTGCACGATGGTGGAGCCGTCGAAGTCACTCTACGAGCTGGTGGCGCGGCTGCAGGACGGCGCGGTCAGCACGGTCAGCTACACGCCCGGCTTCCACCCCGCCGACATCCTGGAGTGCGGACCGGCCATCGTCGCCTATGCCGACAACCAGGAGGCCGCGGACGCGGCAGCCGACGCGCTGGAGGCATGGATCCTGGAGCGGGAGGCCGAGTTCGCCGTGCCGATGCTGGACCCGGCGGCGGCGGTCTCGAAGGCGCGCGGCATGCACAACGCCGCCAGCCGGACCATCGTTCTGGCCGACGTGCAGGACAATTCCGGCGCGGGCGGCACCTCCGACACCACCGGCCTGCTGAAGGCGCTGGTGGAGGGCGGCGCGCGGGGCGCGGTGATCGGCCACCTGACCGATCCGGCGGCGGCACGGGCGGCCCATGCAGCCGGTGTCGGCGCCACCCTGGACATGGAAATCGGCGGACGGTTCTTCACCGCCGGCGACCCGCCCTACCGGGCGAACTTCCGGGTCGAGGCACTGTCGGACGGGCGCTTCCTCTGCACCGGCCCGTTCTATGGCGGCACGAACGCGGAGCTTGGCCTGACGGCGGTCCTGGAGACCGGCGGCGTGCGGGTCGTGGTCTGCGAGAACCGCATGCAGGCGGCGGACAAGGAGATGTTCCGCCATATCGGCATCGAGCCGGACAAGGTGCCGATCCTGGGGCTGAAATCGTCGGTGCACTTCCGCGGCGACTTCACCGACATCGCGGAGGAGATCCTGGTGGTGGAGGCGCCGGGCGCCTTCGTCGACCGGCCGGACCGCAATGCCTACGTCAACCTCCGGCCCGGCGTGCGCCTGGGGCCGAAGGGCAAGCCGCACACGCCGCCGGACAGTGTCTGAGGCGGAATTTCCCGGGTCCTAGTTCTCGACCACCTGCCACAGCTTGCGCTCGAAGACGCGCAGCACGGCCTCCAGCGTGTGGCCACGGCGGGCGATACGGCCGTCGCGCGACTGCACCTGGAAGGCACCCTGCTTCCTGGCCAGCTTCGGGCGCTTGGAGATGCGGAACAGCGGAGCCTCGGACGTGCGCTCGAACACCGCGAAGGTGCAGCATTCGCGGTCATGGCCGATGGCGTAGTCGCGCCATTCGCCGCGCGCGACCATCGTGCCGTACAGGTTCAGCAACTGGGACAGTTCTCGACGGTCGAAGAAGACGTCCATTCCGTGGCCCGGCGAAGGTGTCCCGCTTCGCCGGGCCTCGGCGTTGTACTCATCGAGACTGACCACCTCGCCCATCGTGCACCTCTCCTCGCCAATGTTTCGCGATGATGACACGGCGACTGTGCCGTGGGAAACCCGAAAGCCCGCTCAGGGCGGCAATGTCCGGAGCAGGTAATCACCCGCCGAGAGCCGCGCGCCGAACGGCGGAATCGCGGCCGCCCCGTTGCAGGCGGCAAGTCCCGGTGCCGGGAAATGGTCGGCGAGGCGCCGTCCCTCCGGTCCCGGATTGCAGGTCGCCAGCACCGGCGCGCCGTCGGACCGGAAGAAGACATGCACCACCCAGAGGCGGTTGTGGAACACCGTGCCCGTCCGGGGTGGCGTCGATTTCGGGACCGCCGCGACATCACCCGGCTGCGCCTCGACGGGCCCCGTTGCGACGAAGCCGCCACCGGCGGTGTACCAGCCGGCCTCGCTGACCGTCCAGGCCTCGCGCGGCATGCAGCCCAGCGCCGGCGGCCCGTCGGGCTGGTAGGGCACGGCGAAGCCGATACCGGCCAGGCGATAGGGGAAATCCGGGAAACCGTCCGTCACCGTCGCCAGCGGCAGGGTCGAGGGCGGCAGGTAGAACAGGAAGGCCGGCGGCACCCCGGCCCTGGTCTCGCCGGTACCCTCGGCGGCTTCGGCCGGTGCCGGGGGCTTCTCCAGGTCGGTGCGTGAAAGGACCAGCCCCTGCCCCTGCACGCTGGTGAAACCGCGGCGCGGGACGTAACCCCGCCCGGCCAGCGCGGAAAAGTCATCGAACGCGGTCAGCGTCTGCGGAACGGTCGTGGCCGCCATCGCCGCCTTCTGCACCCCGGCGAGAAACGCCTCGACCTGCTCCCCGGTGCAGCCGATGCGGGCGCCGACCGGATCCGACAGCACGGTCTCCATCTCGCCCCCGCCCTTGCGGCGATAGTCGATCCGCCATTGCAGGCTGACCAGCTGCGCCGGCGCCAGCTTCAGGTCCTCGGGCAGTGTGACGGACACCGTGCCACCCTGGGGAACCCCGGTCGTCTCCGCGTCGGGCTTGCCGGTTCCGTCGAAGCGGGAGACGTCGCGGTCACGGTTGATCCGCACGGCCGCGCGGACGATCTCGGTACCCTCGGCCGGCTGGCCGAGCGTCGCGGTCAGGGTTGGCGGGCTGTCGGCCGCAAGGGTCACCGGCGGCAGCGCGGCCACCACCGTCGGCGGCTGTGCGCCGCCGAACAGCGCCATGGTGCCGGGATCGCAGGCACCAAGCAGCAGGGCGCCGGCCAGCAGCGCGGCGGGTCCAGGCCCGGATCGGAATGGCTTCAACGCGGCAGACCCCGTACGAAGAACGCGCCGGACGGGAAATTCAGCCCCGTCGACGGTGCCGGCACCACGCCGACACAGACAGCGTTGCCGATTCGGGGGAAGAAGTCCGGCACCGGGGGCGAACCGGGTCCGGGATTGCAGACGTGGATGATCGGCGGGGCGTCGTCCTGCAGCCAGAGATGCACGTCCCAGAGCCTGGGGTGCCAGATGCCGCCGAAGCGCGGATCGCCGGGCGGGAACAGCGGTGGCGTCGGGATCGCCGGGTTGGCGTCGCCGGGCGCGGTCTCGTTGATGGATTCCGCCGTGAAGCCACCGTCCAGGCGGTGCCAGCCGGCATCGTGGACGAACCAGGCCTCGTGCGGCATGCAGCCGAACTCCGGTGGGCCGTCGGGGTTGTAGGGCGCGGCGAAGGCGATGCCGATCAGGCTGTAGGGAAAATCGGGCACCAGCGGCTCGCTGACCTGGGCCGCCGTGGCGAAGGGTGACGGCGCGTAGAGCAGCAGGTGCGGGCGGAGCGTGAACTGCGGCAGGCCGACGGCCGCGGCCATATCGATCAGGACCTGCGGGCGCAGGGCGTCCGTGTGGGCGAAGGCCACGCCCATGCCGATGAAGCTGGCGAAGCCGTGCGAGGGCACGAAGCCGCGGGCGGCCAGGGTCGCGATATCACCGGTGCCGACCAGGGTCTGGGGGATGGCCTGCTGCGCCCGGGCGGCGATCTGCAGCGCGTTCAGGAAGTCGGTGACGTCCTGGTCGGTGCAGCCGAGCCGGGTGCCGACCACATCCGATGTGACGGTGGCGATGTCGGTGCCGTCGCGCAGCCTGTAGTCGACCACCCATTGCGCGCTGAGCAACTGCCCGCGGACGATGGCGAAGTCCGGCGGCAGCAGCACGTTGACAGGGCCGGCCTGCGGCGGCGGCGTCACGGT
This sequence comes from Pseudomonadota bacterium, assembly GCA_036154895.1. Taxonomy (GTDB): domain Bacteria; phylum Pseudomonadota; class Alphaproteobacteria; order Minwuiales; family Minwuiaceae; genus Minwuia. Next base: position 1,933 of record JAYZWD010000039.1, on the reverse strand, counting down.
GAAGACCGGCGCGCCCTGCAGCGAGAAGCGCCCGGGCGGGCGGTCGCGGTTCACCCGCACCTCGACGCGCACGATCTCCAGTGCGCCGCCGGGCGGCGTGATGGTGGCCGAAAGGACGACGGTGCCAGGCACCCCGCTGCCGACCGGAACCGGTGCGGCGCTGATCGCCGGCGGCTGCAACGCGTCGACCAGCGCCTGCTGGCCGGGATCGCAGCCCGGCAGGGCCAGGCAGACAAACAGCAGCAGGGCAAGTCGGCGCATGGTCCTGTCCCCCTCCGCGACGGACCATGGTCGCCCGTGCGGCGAGACCGGTCAATCTTGCACACGCCAGACCTGCATCGGATCGCGGGCGATACGCAGGGACTCGACCAACCCGTTGTCTTGTCGGACACTCCCGCAGCGCAGCAACGGAGATCGCTGGACGATGGACGAACCCGTCGATGACCTGGCCGAACGCATCTGGATGCATGTCGAAGCCAGCGTGACCAGCACGGCGCTCTACACCCAGCTTGCCGTCATCGCGGTCGCGCTGGTGGTCGCCACCCTGCTGGCCATGACCATCGTCCGGCGCGTGAAGCTGTTCCGGGAGCCGCCGTCATCGGGCGCGCTGCTGGACATGAAGCAGACCATCCATCGCGCCCGGGAGCTGGTCCAGCCCGCCCTGCACGCCATCGTGCTGGGACTCGCGACACAGGTCAGCGACAGCATCGTCGGCGAGAACTGGCTGATCCGCATCGGCCAGGGCGTGGCCTTCGTCGTGCTGGTCTATCGCATCGTCACCCACTTCGTGAACAGCCGGACCGCCAACTACCTGCTGACCTGGGTCGGCCTGCCGATCGCGCTGCTCTACGTCTTCGGCTGGCTCGATGCCGTCACGCAGATGCTGGACGACGTCTCGGTCGAGATCGGCAACATCCACATCACAGCCTACGCAGTGACCCGCACGCTGATCTTCGGCGGCGTCCTGTTCTGGCTCGGCCGCATCTCGAACCGCACCGGCCAGCGCGTGATCCGCAACCAGGCCGCCCTCGACGTCGCCTCGCGCGAGATCGTCGCCAAGCTGTTCCAGATCGGCCTGTTCGTGGTCATCGGCATGCTGCTGCTGCAGGTCATGGGCATCGACGTCACCACGCTGGTGGTGTTCGGCGGCGCCATCGGTGTCGGCCTGGGCTTCGGCCTGCAGCAGATCGCGGCGAACTTCATCTCCGGCATCATCATCCTGCTCGACCGCTCCATCACCATCGGCGACTACATCGAGCTGGAGGATGGCCGGGCCGGACGCCTGCGCGAGCTCAACATGCGCTCGGCGACACTGGAGACGTTCGACGGCAAGGACATCATGGTGCCGAACGAGCGGTTCATCACCACCGCCTTCACCAACTGGACGCACAACAACCAGAAGCAGCGCTATTCCCTCGACTTCCAGGTGGCCTATGCCACCGACATCGAGGCGATGCTGCCGGTCATCCGCGACGTGGTCGCCAGCCACCCGAAGGTGCTGAGCGGTCCGGAGATCCCGCTCGCCGAACGCCCGGACGCGGAGATCAAGGGCTTTGCCGACTCGGGAATCGACATCCTGGTCGAGTTCTGGATGGAGGGCATCGACGACGGCGAGAACCGGGTCGGCGCCGACCTGCTGCTGATGATCTGGACCACCCTCAAGGCGCACGGCATCGAGATACCGTTCCCGCAGCGCGAGATCCGCCTGCTGAAGGACGCCTGATCCCGGTCAGGCCCGGGGCAACGGGTGGCCCAACCCGGAAAGCCCGCCCCCTTGCGGGGGAGGGAGAAGACGGGAGCTGCTCGCCATCAGGCCCCTGTCTGAGGGAAATGTGGTTCCATCGGGCTGGCGGGCGGCATCCCGACAGGCCCCCGGGCCTTGTGAACCCGCTTGTCCGGCGTGGGAGCCGCCCGCCTGTCTGATCGTCATCCT
>JAYZWD010000038.1:0-249112 GCA_036154895.1 Pseudomonadota bacterium | reverse complement strand
TCCCACGCCGGACAAGCGGGTTCACAAGGCCCGGGGGCCTGTCGGGATGCCGCCCGCCAGCCCGATGGAACCACATTTCCCTCAGACAGGGGCCTGATGACGGACTGATCCGTGAACTCCCGGCCTACCCCTTCGCGAAGCCGAGCCGTTCCAGCGACGCCCGGATCTCGTCCAGGATCGCCGGATCGTCGATGGTCGCCGGTACCTTGTGCGGCTCGCTGTCGGCGATCTTCTGCATGGTCCCGCGCAGCACCTTGCCCGAGCGTGTCTTGGGCAGGCGCTTGATCACGGTGCAGAGCTTGAACGCCGCCACCGCGCCGATCTGCTCGCGCACCATCTGCATGCACTCGCGCTCGATGTCCGCCGCCGGCCGGCTGACGCCGGCCTTCAGCACGATCACGCCCAGCGGCAGCTGACCCTTGAGCTGGTCGGCCACGCCGAACACCGCGCACTCGGCGACGTCCGCGTGCTGCGCCAGCACCTCCTCCATCGCGCCGGTCGAGAGCCGGTGGCCGGCCACGTTGATGACGTCGTCGGTGCGGCCCATGATGTAGACATAGCCGTCCGCGTCGACATAGCCCGCGTCGCCGGTGTTGTAGTAGCCGGGGAAGGCCGTGAGATAGGCCTGCTTGAAGCGGTCCTCCGCGTTCCAGAGCGTCGGCAGGGCGCCGGGCGGCAATGGCAGCTTCACCGTGATCGCGCCCATCGACCCGCGCGGCACCTCGTGCCCGGCCTCGTCGAGGACGCGGATGTCATAGCCCGGGACCGGCATCGACGGGCTGCCGTACTTCACCGGTACCGGTTCGATGCCCATCGGGTTGATCGCCATCGGCCAGCCGGTCTCCGTCTGCCACCAGTGATCGATCACCGGCCGGTGCAGCAGGTTCTCGGCCCACTGGATGGTGTCCGGATCGGCCCGCTCGCCGGCCAGGAACAGGATGCGGAAGTTCGAGATGTCGTACTTCGACAGGAACGTGCCCTGCGGGTCCTGCTGCTTGATGGCGCGGAAGGCGGTCGGCGCAGTGAACATCACGCGCACGTCGTGGTCCTGGATGACGCGCCAGTAGGTGCCGGGGTCGGGGGTGCCGACCGGCTTGCCCTCGAACAGGATGGTCGTGGCCCCGTGCAGCAGCGGCGCGTAAACGATGTAGGAATGGCCGACGACCCAGCCGACGTCGGACGCGGCCCAGAATGTCTCGCCGGGATTGGCGTCGTAGAGGTTCTTCATCGACCATTTCAGCGCCACGGCGTGTCCGCCGTTGTCGCGCACGATGCCCTTGGGCTGGCCGGTCGTGCCGGAGGTGTAGAGAACGTAGAGCGGGTCTGTCGACTTCACCGCCGTGCAGGGTGCCGGCTCTCCCGCCTCCAGCGACGCGTCCCAGATCGCGTCGCCGTCGCGCAGGTTCACCTGGGGCACCGCGTCACGCAGCTTGACGATCACACCGTCCGGCTTGTGCTTCGCCTGGTCGATGGCCGCGTGGACCAGCGGCAGGTACTCGATCACCCGGCCCGGCTCCAGCCCGCAGCTCGAGGTGATGATCAGCTTCGGCTGGGCATCGTCGATGCGGGTCGCCAGCTCGTGCGGGGCGAAGCCTCCGAAGACGACCGAGTGAATGGCGCCGATGCGGGCGCAGGCCAGCATGGCGATGGCGGCCTCGGGGATCATGGGCAGGTAGATGACGACGCGGTCGCCCTTGGCGACGCCACGGCGCACGAGGGCGCCGGCGAAGCGGGCCACCCGGCCGGTCAGCTCGGAATAGGTGTAGCGCTCGACCGTGCCCGTCATCGGGCTGTCGTAGACCAGGGCAAGCTGATCCGCGCGGCCGCCGGCGACATGACGGTCGAGGCAGTTGTAGCAGGTGTTCATCTCGCCGCCGGTGAACCAGCGCGGCGACGGCGAGGTCGTGGTGTCGAGCACGGTGTCGAACGGCGTGAACCAGTCGATCCCTTCCGCCGCCTTGCGCCAGAAGCCCTCAGGATCCGTCTGCCAGCTGCCATAGACCTCGGCATAGGCACCCATGTGCGTGTCCCCCCGTCCGGTTCTGTTTGTGGGGCAATTCCTCGACAAATCGACCCCGACACGCAAGGTGCAATCGGCCGCGCCCCGGCGGAAAGCGCGCCCCGGACCCGTGGTGACCAAACCGTGACAGCCACACACTGGACAGTGTGTCGCCGTTGGATTGCCGCAAATCGGGGCCAATTATGGCGCTGTCGGGCGCGGATCCGGGGGCACGGATGGCGCGACCGGGGAAAACTGGAGTAGACCAATGACTGCTGTGACCATCATGCGAAGCCGGCCCGCGCGTCTTGCGGCCGTCCTGCTGATCGGCACCTCGCTCGTGACCGGCGCCTGCACCAATTCGGACGGCAGCCAGGCCAACAAGACCACGGTCGGCGCGGCCGGCGGTGCGGCGGCCGGCGGCCTGCTGGCGGCGGCGCTGGGTGGCAAGACCGCCGCCGTGGTGGCCGGTACCCTGATCGGTGGCCTGTTCGGCGGTGCCGTCGGCGCGTCGCTGGACCAGCGCGACCGCGAACTGGCGCACCAGACCGCCAGCCGTTCGCTGGAGACCGCGCAGACCGGCACAACCACCACCTGGAAGAACCCGGATTCCGGGCACGAGGGAACCTTCACGCCGACGAAGACCTACCAGCGCAATGACGGCCAGTACTGCCGCGAGTACCAGCAGACCGTGGTCGTCGGCGGCGAGGAACAGAAGGCCTATGGCACCGCCTGCCGCCAGCCGGACGGGCAGTGGAAGATCATCAGCTGACAGGCGACGGCCAGCCCGCCAGCCGGGCGGGAACGGTCTTGCCCATTCGCACCTAGTCTCGGGTTCCGTTCCCGAGACCAGGTGATCCATGACCGAGACCGAAATCCCCGTCGACCCCGACACGACCGACGAGACCGCGCTGGAGAAGCGCCTGCATGTCTTTCGCCACGACCCGCTGGGCTTCGTGCGCTGGGCCTTTCCCTGGGGTGTCGCCGGCACCCCCCTGCATCGCGCGAGCGGACCCGAGCGCTGGCAGTCGGAGATCCTGGAGGCCATCGGGCGCCGCAGCCGGCGCCTCGACGGTGGCGACCGCGAGCCCGTGCTGGTGGCCGTCGCCAGCGGCCATGGCGTCGGCAAGTCCGCGCTGGTGGCCTGGCTGGTGATATGGGCGCTGGCCACCGCAGCCGACACGCGTGGCGTCGTCACCGCCAACACCGAATCGCAGCTCAAGACCAAGACCTGGGCGGAACTTGCCAAGTGGCACCGCATGAGCCGCACGCGCAGGCTCTTTCGCCTGACCGCCGGCGCGCTGCAGGCCGCCGACCAGGGCCGGGCGCGCGGCTGGCGCATCGACATGGTGCCCTGGTCGCTGAACCAGACCGAGGCATTTGCGGGGCTGCACAACCAGGGCCGCCGCGTGCTGCTCGTTTTCGACGAGGCCTCGGCCATCCCCGATCCGGTTTGGGAAGTGTCCGAAGGCTCGCTCACCGACCGCGACACCGAGATCATCTGGGCCGTGTTCGGCAATCCGACCCAGACCACGGGCCGCTTCCGCGAATGCTTCGGGCGGCGCCGGCATCGCTGGCTGACCCGCCAGGTCGACTCGCGCGTCTCCCGCCTCACCAGCCATCGCCAGATCGAGCGCTGGATCGCCGACTATGGCGAGGACAGCGACTTCGTCCGCGTCCGGGTGAAGGGCGAGTTCCCGCGCACCGGCTCGCGCCAGTTCATCAGCCCTGGCCTGGTCGAGGGGGCGCGGGGGCGCATGGTCGAACCCGAACGCAACGCACCGCGCGTGATGGGCGTCGACGTCGCGCGCTTCGGTGACGACCAGTCGGTGATCCTGGTCCGCCGCGCCGGCCTGATCGAGGGCGAGATCGAGCGCTTTCGCGGCCTGGACCTGATGGCGCTGGCCGGGCACGTGGCGGCACGGATCCGCGCGACCGAGCCCGACGCGGTGTTCGTCGATGGCGCCGGGGTCGGCGGCGGCGTGGTCGACCGGCTGCGCCAGCTCGGCCTGCGCGTGCACGACGTCAACGGCGGCGAGGCGGCGCGCAAGCCGCGCGACTACGCCAACCGTCGCGCCGAGATGTGGGACCGCATGCGGCAATGGCTGAAGGAGGGGCACCTGCCGGAGGACCCGGCGCTGGTGATCGACCTTGTGGGGCCGGAATACGGCTTTGACAACCGGGGCCGGATCCTGCTGGAGCGCAAGGAGGACATGAAGCGGCGCGGCCTGGCCTCGCCCGACGCGGCCGACGCGCTGGCGCTCACCTTCGCCGAGATCGTTCCGGCCTCGGCCACCGAGCGGCGGCGCTTCGCCGCGCGCACCGATTTCCGGGTGCTGTAGGTTCGTCGGGTCCTGCCATCAGGCCCCGGACAGCCCTGACGGGCTTCCGGGGAACGCCAACGTCAACGAGTCCCGGAACCGCGTCAGCGGTATCCGGGACCTGATGGAATGCGCTCGCTCCGGCGAAGGCCGGAGCCCATGGCTCTGCGCACGCCTTCAGGCCCCAGGGTCAGGTCCGGGGCGAGTCAAAGGGCACCACCCATAGCTGGGTGGCCCGATCAAGTCGGGCCACGACAAACCTTTGATTGCAGCAAATAATCATCATAGCCCGGCGCGACCGGGCCATCCATGCTTTCAAGCGCCATCAGACCCCGGACAGCCCTGCGGGCTTCCGGGGCACGCGGCTTCAATGCTCAGAACAACGCTTCCCGGAACCGCGTCAGCGGTATCCGGGACCTGACACAGCGGACTCTCGCTCCGGACGTGATCCGGAGCCCATGCCCGACGCTGGCGGAATGGACACCGGATCAGGTCCGGGGCGAGAAGGATCTACCCTCAGGCCCCGCCCGAGGCGCGGTCGATGCCGGGCATGTCGATCACCTTGACCGTGGCGGTGGCGGTCGCGACGGGACCCTGGCCGGCCGGATCCATGATGCGCGCATCGACGAACTTGGTGCGCGCGCCGCCGCCGATCACGCGGGCCTCCAGCCGGTGCAGGCCGGTGCGGGCCTCGGCGACGAAGTTCACGGTCATGGAGACGGTGACGCCGTACTTGCGCTCGCCGCGGTCGACACCGGAGGCGCCGCCGCCGGCCAGGCCGCAGTCCAGGAACGCCGCGATGACCCCGCCATGCACCACGCCGGCGGCGTTCAGGTGATAGGCGGTGAATTCGGTCTCCAGCACATAGAAGCCGTCGCCGCGCTCCACCACGCGGACCGGCATGTGCTCGCTCAGGATCGGTGCGCCCTTGATCTGGTTGGTGACGGCCATGCTGCTCTCCCCCGCGCTGTGCGCGGCGAAACTGGCGTGGCAGCGCCGGCAGGTGAAGCGCGGCCGGTCGCGCTGCGACACTGTGCCAGCCGGACGGGTACCGCGCGCCGCCGGCAGGATTGCAAGCTATTCGCAGGGCCGGGGGAGCAGGTGCGGGTCGACAGGCGGCGACCGGTGGCATGGTACACGATCATCGCGCTGGCGATGGTCGTGCGCAGCCTGCTGCCCGCCGCCATGGCGATGCCGCAGACCCCCAGCGATGCCTGGCCCTTCGGCACGCTGGTCATCTGTACCCCGCAGGGCCTGAAGGTCATCCAGTCCGATGACGGCCAGCCGCAGAAGACCCAGCCCCGCTGCGATCTCTGCACGCTGGTCTGCCAGGCCACTGCCATCGCCACCGATCCGGCCGGTATTCCCCTGCCGGTCGCCGGGATCGTGCTGGAGCGGCTGCGGCCGGCCGACACGCCGCAGCGCCCGACCGAGACACCGCGCGCGGCCCATCCGCGCGGTCCGCCCGCCTTCGCCTGAATCCGGCACCTGACCGTCCATGCGGCCCCCGAGGGCCAGCGCGGCGCGGTCCCATACGAGATTCATGAGCGGAGTTTCCCCATGTTCGCCCTTGTCCGGCGCCGCATCGCGGCCGCCACCATCGCGCTGGCCTGTGCCGGCGCGCCCGCATCCCTGTCCGCGCTGGAGGTCACAGACGTCCTCGGCCGCACCGTCGACGTGCCTGCCCCGGCGCAGCGCGTCCTGCTCGGCTTCTACTTCGAGGATTTCCTCGCCATCGCCGGCCCCGGCGCCTTCGACCGCGTGGTCGCCATCAGCCGCGAGGCCTGGGAGGGCTGGCGCAATTCGCAGTGGAAGACCTATGTCCGCGCCATCCCGCGCCTGGAAACGCTGGTCGACGTCGGCGAGGTCGATGCCGGCACCTTCAACATCGAGGCCGCGGTGGCGGCACGGCCCGACGTCGCCATCATCGCGGCCTGGCAGTACAGCGCCATGGGCGAATCCATCGCCCGGCTGGAGGCCGCCGGCACGAAGGTCATCGTCGCCGACTACAACGCCCAGAAGGTCGAGCGCCACGTCGCCAGCACGCTGGCGATCGGCCAGGTGATGGGCACCGAGACGCGGGCGCGCGAACTGGCCGACACCTATGCCGCGGCCGTCGCCGAGGTGGAACGGCGCGTCGCCGCCGCGGGCAAACCGGAGAAGCGGGTCTATATCGAGATCGGCAACAAGGGCGCCGGGGAGTACAGCAACTCCTACAGCGGCACCATGTGGGGCGGGGTGATCGACACCGCCGGCGGCATCAACATCGCCAATGGCCACATCACCGGGGCGAAGCCGCTCAGCCCCGAATATGTCATCGCCGCCAACCCGCAGGTGGTCTTCCTCGCCGGCTCGTGGTGGACCAATCGCGACAGCGCCGTGCTGATGGGCTTCGGCGTCGATCCGGACGAGACCAGGGCGCGGATGCGGCCCTATCTGGAGCGGGCCGGCTGGTCCAGCCTGGACGCCGTGAAGACGGGTGAGGTCCACGCGCTGTATCACGGCGGGGCGCGCACGCTCTATGACCATGCCTTCCTGCAGTACATCGCCAAGGTGCTGTGGCCGGAGGCCTTTGCCGACATCGATCCGGTGGAGACGCAGCGGCGCTATTACGACCGTTGGCTGCCCATCGTGGCCGACGGCGCCTTCATGGTGCGTATCGCGCCATGAGCGGCGCCGCGGCCCAGGCTTACGGGCTGCGGCAGCGCCGGCTGGCCGGCCGGGTCGCGGGCGGCGGTATCGCGCTGGCGGTGCTGCTGCTCGGCGACCTGCTGGTCGGCCCGGCCTTCCTGCACCCGGCCGACGTGCTGGCGACCCTGTTTGGCGGCGGCAATGCCGCCGACCCGGCGCTGCACGCCATCGTCTGGTCGATCCGGCTGCCCATGAGCCTGATGGCCGTGGTCGTCGGCATGGCGCTCGGTCTCGCCGGTGCGCTGATGCAGACCATCCTCGGCAATCCGCTGGCCAGCCCCTACACGCTGGGACTGTCGGCGGCGGCGGGCTTCGGCGCCTCGGTCACCATCCTTACCGGCTTCAGCCTGCCCGTGCTGCCACAACTGACGGTGCCGCTGGCGGCCTTTGTCGCGGCGGCCGGGGCGAGCCTGTCGGTCGCGGCGCTGGCGCGACTGCGCGGGGTGACGCCGGAGGTCATGGTGCTGGCCGGCATCGCCATCCTGTTCCTGTTCCAGTCGCTGCAGTCGCTCAGCCAGTACCTGGCCGCGCCCGAGGTGCTGCAGCAGATCGTGTTCTGGCTGTTCGGCAGCATGCTGAAGGCGAGCTGGACAGGCATATGGATCGCGGCGTCGCTTTGTGTTGTCGCGGTTCTGCCGCTGCTGGGCGACCTGTGGAAGCTGACGGCGATGCGGCTGGGCGACGACCGGCTGGCCAGTCTCGGCGTCGATCCGGCGCGGTTGCGGGTCAAGGTCTTTCTCTCGGTCTCGCTGCTGACCACGGCGGCGGTGGCCTTTGTCGGCACCATCGGCTTCGTCGGGCTGGTGGCGCCGCACATCGCCCGCTGGGCCACCGGCGAGGACCATCGCCTGCTGCTGCCCATGTCGGCCCTGTCGGGCGCCGGGCTGCTGGTCGCCGCCTCGATCCTGTCGAAGCTGATCGCGCCGGGTGCCGTGGTACCCATCGGCATCGTCACCGCCATCGTCGGCGTGCCGTTCCTGTTCGGACTGATCCTGAAATCGAGGAGCCGTTTCTGGTGACTCTGCATGTTCGCGACCTTCGGGTCCGCTATGGCCGGCGGTTGGCGCTGCAGGTCGATTCGCTCCGGCTGGAGCCGGGTGTACTGACGGCACTGATCGGGCCCAACGCCGCCGGCAAGAGCACACTGATGCGCGCGGTCGCGGGCCTGCAGGAGGCATCGGGGGCGGTACGGCTCGGTCGCCACGGCGACATGGACCGCCGGACCCGGACGGAGAACATCGCCTACATGCCGCAGGACACCGGCGCGCGTTCGGCGCTGAGCGCGCTGGAGGTGGTGCTGCTGGGCAAGGTCGGGCGACTCGGCCTGCGCCTGCCGGCGGACGACATCGCCGCCGCCGCCCGCCTGCTGGACGAGCTGGGCCTCGGTGCCGTCGCCGACCGGCCACTGGATTCGCTGAGCGGCGGGCAGAGACAGCTGGTGTTTCTCGCCCAGACCCTGCAGCGACGCCCGCGTGTCCTGCTGCTGGACGAGCCGACGGCGGCCCTCGACCTGCATCACCAGCTCGCGGCGCTGGGCCGGCTGGTGGACCTGGCCGCGCGGGAACAGCTCGTCCTGCTGGTCACGCTGCACGACCTCAACCTCGCCGCCCGCTTCGCCGAGCGGGTGCTGTGCCTGGCCGCCGGACGCATCTGTGCCGACGGTCCCCCGGTCGAGGTGCTGACGCCTGATCGACTCCGCACGATCTATGACGTGGAGGCGGAAATCGGCACCGGCCGCGACGGACGCCCCACTGTCACGCCGCTGGCCCCCGCGTCCCCGGCACTGGCCGGAGAGGTTGTTTCACGCTAGGTCTGGGGCCACGTACCAGCAGCCTTGCCGGAGGACTTGCCCGCCATGACGCAGATGAAGGTGGCCATCGTGCCCGTGACGCCGTTCCGCCAGAACGCCTGCGTGATCTGGGACCCGTCGACGATGAAGGGCGCGCTGACCGACCCGGGCGGCGAGGCCGACCGCCTGCTGGCGACCGCCGAGGAGCACGGCGTGACCCTGGAGAAGATCCTGGTCACCCACGGTCATCTCGACCATGCCGGCGCCGTCGCCGACATCGCGGCCGAACTGGGTCTGCCGATCGAGGGGCCGCAGAAGGAGGAGACCTTCTGGATCGACCGGCTGGACGAACAGGGCAGCCGCTACGGCTTCGAGGGTGCGAAGTCGTTCACGCCGGACCGCTGGCTGGAGGATGGCGACACCGTCACCGTCGGCTCCCTGACCCTGGACGTGCGCCACTGCCCCGGTCACACGCCGGGCCACGTGATCTTCTTCCATGCGCCCAGCAAGATCGCCATTGTCGGCGACGTGCTGTTCCACGGCTCGGTCGGGCGCACCGACTTCCCACGTGGAAATCACGAGCAGCTCATCACCTCGATCCGCGAGAAGCTCTGGCCGCTCGGCAATGACGTGACCTTCGTGCCCGGCCACGGCCAGACATCGACCTTCGGCGTCCAGCGGATGATGAATCCCTACTGCGCGGACTTCGTCGAGGTCTGAGGTTCGGCGGCGGGCCGTCATCGTCCTGTCACGGATCGCTGCTTGGGTCGCGCCGTCCAGTCGATCCCGGGGGAAGGGCGCCATGACCGACTTTCGCATGTTCCAGGTCTCGGACACGCATCTGAGCCGCGTGCACCCGTACTTCACCGACAATTTCATGTGCGTCGCCGCGCATGTCCGGCGGGAGAAGCCCGACCTGGTGCTGAACTCCGGCGACATCGCCATCGACGGTCCCGGACGTCCCGACGATCTTGTCTACGCCCGCGACTGCCATGCGGAGATCGCGGCCGAGCTGCTGGCGATCCCTGGCAACCACGACATCGGCGACAACCCGCCCGATGGCGACGCGAAACCGAAGCAGGACGTGACCGACGCGCGCCTCGGCCACTATCGCGGACTGTTCGGCGCCGACCACTGGTGCCGCGATGTCGGCAACTGGCGCCTGGTCGGCATCAACTCCTTGCTGTTCAACACCGGGCGCGATGACGAGGCCGCGCAGTGGGCGTCCATCGAGGCGGCGCTGGACGGGGCCGGCGACCGGCCGGTGGCGATCTTCCTGCACAAGCCGCCGGTGAAGGAGCGCGCCGACGAGATCAACGAGGCGCCGGGCCGCTACCTGCCCACGACTTCCCGCCAGCGCCTGCTGTCGCTGATGGCGACGGCGCGGGTGAAGCTGCTGTCCTGCGGCCATGTCCACCAGTCGCGGCGCATCGAGGTGGCCGGCGCCAGCCACGTCTGGTGCCCCTCCAGCGCCTTCGTGCTGCCCGACAGCTTCCAGCCGGTCATCGGCACCAAGCAGGTCGGCATGATCGACTACCGCTTCTCCGGCGACGAGGTCGAGGTCGGTTTCGTCACGCCGGAGGGCATGCGGAACCTGGACATCCACGACTTCCCGCAGGTCTACGGCGCGCTCGGCTGATCCCGCCCGGCCGATGTATCAGGCCGGCGCGGTTCCACGATAGACGATGTTCTGCAGCGCTTCGCCGCGCGCCAGCCGGTCCAGGTTGGCGCAGACGAAGCGCCAGCGGCGGTCGATCTGTTCCTGGGTCCAGCCGGAATTGTGCGGGCTGAGGATGGTGTTCTCCAGGTCGCGGAAGGGGAAGTTCATCGGCGACGGGTTGCGGTCCTCGACGGTCGGGTAGTTGTACCAGACGTCGATCACCGCGCCGCCGATGCGCTTGTCGACCAGGGCGCGGTAGAGCGCCTCTTCCTCGACCACCAGGCCGCGGGCGACGTTGATCAGCACCGCGGAGGGCTTCATCAGCGCCAGCCGGCGGGCGTCGATCAGGCCCCGGGTCTCCTCGCTCAGCGGACAGCAGACCAGCACGTAGTCGCTCTCCGCCATCAGCCGGTCGAGGCCGGCGCCGACGGTCTCGTAGCGGTCCAGCGGTGCCGGCGCCGCCGCGCGCTCGCGCCGGCCGACACCGGTGACGGTCATGCCGAAAGCCTTGGCGCGCACGGCCACCTCGTGACCGATATGACCATAGCCGACGATGCCGACGGTCTTGCCCAGCACCTCGCCGTGCACCGGACCCTCGGCGGGCGAGCGGCTGGACCAGCCGTTGACGCGGAAGTCGGCATCGATGCGCGCCAGGCGGATCTGCCACTCCAGCATTGCCAGCAGGATGTACTCGGCGATGGCGGTCTCGTGCTCGTAGGTGTTGCAGAGCACGGCGGTCACGGGCAGGTGGTCCGGCGCGATGAAGTCGTGGCCGGTATAGGGGATCTGGTAGAGTTTCAGCTTCGGCAGCGCGGGCCAGGGGCGGCGGAGCGGACCGCCGACGATGGCGGTGGCTTCCGGTGCGAGCCGCTCGAAGGCGGCCATGTCGCGCGCCGGGTCGCAGCTCTCGATCCGCCAGCCGGTCGTCAGCCACTGCTTCAGCAGACCTTCCCGGCCGCGCGAGACATGCCCGGCCAGCAGCACCATCGGATCCATCGCTCTTCCCCTCCCGCGTTCGATTCCCTCTTGCGCTGACATAGCACGGCGGGGCGGGAGGCAAGGGGCCGGGTGGCGCGTGTCAGTCCTTCGCCACCGGCATGTCGGGGAAGACCATTTCGACCAGGAAGCGGTCGACGGTCACGCCGTCGTCGGCCAGCGGCAGCAGCAGGGTCTCGTGGAACAGGAATCCCTTGCCGCGCCAGGTGACACGGCCATGGGTCCGGACCGGCTGCCGGTCACGCAACATCTCGCGGTAGATGTCGACGGCCGACCGCGGCAGGACCTCGCTCACCATGTGCCCCGACATGTCGCGGCCGACCTTCTCGACGATGTTGCTGCCGATCAGCCGGTAGCGGAAATCGGCGCCGTCCTCGACCACCTCGACCACGCAGAGCCAGCCGAGATGGCGGCGCAGGGCCACGGGGTCGAAATCCGCCCGCTTCGGCAGGTGATCGTCGACGCGGAGCGCGCGCCAGAGTGCAAGCAGGTCATGGGGAAGATCGGAGACGAACGCCAGCGCCGGGTCCCGGATGAAGCCGGGCGCCGCCGAGGTTCGTGCCGGATCCTGGCCCGCTGGCTGTCGCAGGGCGCCTCTCCGTATCCATCGGCGCTGACATCATGGTCAGCCGTCGCCCACTATGCGGTCTCGCGCCGCCACGGTTCAATGCCTCTCATTAGCCGGCGGGCCGGAACGTAGCAGCCGGCACAGTTCGTCGGCGCAATCGTGCAATGGACCGGCGTGACCCTCGACGCGGGCATGGACCTGTGCGCCGCCACTTGCCATCAGGATGAACCGGGCTGTCCGCCCTGCGGCGTCCGCTGTCCAGCCGAACCGCTCCAGCATGCGGGCGATCTCCGCGGTCCAGAAGGACAGCGCGGTGCGCCCCGCGACCGTGATGCGCGCCGATCCCGGCACGGTTTCCAGCAGCGTGGTGGTGATCGGGCAGCCCTCGGCGAAGCCGGCACGAGCCATGAAACCGATCCGGCTCTCGATGTAGCGGCGCGCGAAATCCTCGGCATCGACGGCCGACGTCGCGAGGTCGCGGATGGTCAGGGTGACGCGTTTCGCGGCCGCCTCGATGGCCTTCGCGCCCAGTTCCTCCTTGCCGTCGGGAAAGTAGTGATAGAACGACCCGCGGGGCGCGCCGGCCGCGGCCAGGATCTCGTTCGTGCCGGTGGCGGCGTAGCCCTTGCGGCGGAACAGCCGCGCCGCCTCCACCAGCAGGCTCATCTCGTGCTGTCCGCGCCGTCCCATGCGCATCGCCCCCGCCGTTGCGTCGTCCACAACGCACGTTGCGTCAAATTATGTAGACTTGTCTAATATTTTTGCCGAGCATCCCCTGAGCCCGAGCACAGGGAGGTCCAGCCATGCAGCCCGTACCGGACGGCTTCGCGCCGCACTACCGCAAGAGCGGGATGACCGACCCGTGGGAGCCGATCTTTTCGCGCACCACGGACCGGGCCGTGATCATCGGCCTCAGGATCGATGCGCAGCACTGCAATTCGAGGGGTTTCGTGCATGGCGGGCTGGTTGCCTCGCTGGCCGACAACGCCATGGGGCTGTCCTGCGGTATCGGGCGGGAGACGGGCACGCGGGCGGTCACGGTGAACCTGGCCGTCGACTACCTCGCCAGCGGCCAGGTCGGCGAATGGCTGGAGTTCGAGACGGTGTTCGTGAAGCACGGTGGCTCGCTGGACGTCGCCCAGTGCTTCGTCAATGCCGATGGCCGCACCATCGCGCGGGCCAACGCCACGTTCCGCATCATGAAGCCCCGGACGACGGAGGCACGGGGTCATGCGGCTTGACGATTATTCGGCGGAGTTCCGCCCCGACATCGCCGCCGGGATCAACGCCATGCCGTCGACACGGTGGCTGGGCCTCCGCTGCATCGGCTTCGCGCCGGGCCGCTCGGCCATCGAGATGCCGATCCGCCCGGAACTGACCTTCGACGGGCGCAACGTGCAGGGTGCCATAGTCGGCGTGCTGGCCGACTATGCCGCGATCTCGTCGACCTCGGCCGCGGTCGGCGAGGACCTGGCGGCGCTGACGGCCGGCTTCACCCTGCAGAACATCGCGCCGGCACGCGGCGAACGCCTGGTGGCACTCGGCCGGGTCGTCAGCCACACGAAGTCCAGCGCGGTCGGCGCCTCCGACGTCTACGCGGTCAGCGGCGATGACTGGACGCTGGTCGCGACCTGTCTTGCCAGCAGCCGGCTGGTCGACCGGGCACGCTTCGCGCGGCACTGAAGTCCGGGGCAGGGGCCGGCCTCAGTTGGCGCGGCGCGACAGCGGCACGTAGCGGCCGTTTTCCATGCGGGTGAAGAACTGCGTCACCTGCGGATGCGCGACCGGGTCGCCGGATTCGTCCCACAGCAGGTTCTGCTCCGAGACATAGGCGACATAGGTGGTCTCGTCGTTCTCCGCCAGCAGGTGATAGAACGGCTGGTCCTTCCGCGGACGCACGTCCTCGGGGATCGACTCCCACCATTCATCGGTATTCGCGAACTGCGGATCGACGTCGAAGATCACCCCCCGGAACGGGAAGAAACGGTGACGGACGATGTCGCCGATCCGGAACTTCGCCAGCGGTAAAGGTGTCACTTCAACCTCGTCTACAGGCGACCGGTGCCCACGGAGCGGGCACGCGGCTTCCGAGCGACACTACATGCGATGCTGTTGCGGAAAGGTCAATGCGGCGCCCTAGCATGGTCCTGTCCCGGAACGGAAGACGCCGCCGGGGAGGGAAGCCGGCGGCGCCTGCAGGGGACGGGGTGAGGAGTGCGTCTTTCCGTGAAAACCTCGTCTTCCGGGTACATGGTGATGTCGGGTGGCCCACCAAGTGATACGGGTCACACGAGCGCGTGAACCCGCGTCGATTGCAGTGCGAACGAGTCCGCAGGGGTACAGTCGTCAGGGCCGGGCGGCGGCCCTGAGCTGTCGCGCCAGGTCGATGACGCGGCGGGTCTCCGGCCAGAGCTCGATGCCGTCGAAGTCCCCCGGCGCGAACCAGGCGGCCTCCAGCGCGTCGCTGCCACCCTGCGCCTCGCCGGCCACCCACTCCGCCCAGAGGTCGACCAGCGTGTAGTGCCACAGGATGGCACCGTCGTCGTCGCGGCCGATACTGTCGACCACGTCCACCAGCCCGCCGATCCGGCAGGTCACCGCCGTCTCCTCCAGCACCTCGCGCACCGCGCCCTCGTGGATGGTCTCGCCGCGTTCCTGGCGGCCACCGGGAATGGCCCACTGGCCCTGGCGCGGCGGCTTGGCGCGCCGGATCATCAGCACGTCGTCGCCGCGAAAGACGATCGCGCCGAGCCCGATCAGCGGGCGGTCCATCGCCATCTGCCATTCTCCCCGCCATTCCGCCCCATGGACGCCGGTGCGTCTGTCGGTCGATACTGTCGGCAATTCATCAATGTCCGGAAAGGGGAGAACGGGCATGGGCGAGGTGATCGCGTTCGATCCGAACGCACCCGAGAGTATTGTCGATCCGTATCCGGGCCTGGCGCGCCTGCGCCGGGAGGATCCGGTGCACTGGAGCCCGGTCAGCCGGGCGTGGTTCCTGACGCGCTATGACGATGTCCGCAGCGGCTTCCGCGACCGGCGCATGTCGGCGGACCGCATCATGCCGTTCGTGCGTGCCCAGCAGGATGGCCCGGACGGGGAGCAGATCGCCTTCCTGGGCGAGCACATCCGCCACTGGGCGGTGTTCAACGACCCGCCCCGCCACACCCACCTGCGCGGCCTGATGAACAAGGCCTTCACCACCCGCCGGGTCGAGCAGCTTCGCGGCGAGGTGCGCAAGATCGTCGAACTGCTGGTGCGCGACTGGGAGGACGGGCAGGAGGTCGATTTCCACAAGTCCTTCGCCTACCCGCTGCCGGCCACCGTCATCGCCCTGCTGCTGGGCGTCCCGCTGGCGGATGTCGACCACCTGAAGCGCTGGTCGGATGCGCTGGCGCAGTTCGTCCTGACCTCCAAGACCAATCCCGACAAGTACCGGGTCGCGGCCGACGCGCTGGCGGAGATGAACGACTATTTCACCGGCTTCTTGGACCGCCGCCGCGCCGAGCCGGGCACCCTGGTGACCGACGGCCTGATCGCCGCGACCGACGAGGGTGATCGCCTGACCGCCGACGAACTGGTCGCATCCTGCGTGCTGCTGCTGTTCGCCGGTCACGAGACCACGACGCAGCTCATGGCGAACGGCCTGCACGCGCTGATCCAGCATCCCGACCAGATGGCCGATTTCCGGGCGAGCCGCGGCGACTTTCCCTTCGTCTCCCGTGCGGTCGAGGAACTGCTGCGCTTCGACGGTCCCAGCCTGACCAGCCCGCGCCTGGCCGCCGAGGACATCGAGCTGCATGGCAAGACCATTCGCGCCGGCCAGCGTATCTGGCTCTGGAACTGCGCCGCCAACCGCGACGAGGACGTGTTCGAGGACGGGGAACGGCTGGACCTGCGCCGGGCCAATGCCGAGCGGCACGTGACCTTCGGCTTCGGCATCCACTTCTGCATCGGGGCGCCGCTGGCCAAGCTGGAGGCCGAGGTGGCCTTCCCGGTGCTGCTGGAGCGCTTCCGCGACTTCGAGCCGGTGAAACCGGTGCAGACCTGGTCGGATTCCTATGTCTCGCGCGGCATGACCAGCTTTCCCGTGGTGGTCCGCCGCGCCTGAACCGTCCGCCGGGGCGTTGACAGGCTCGCGGCGACCGCATAGAAACCGCGGCTCATCCAGATAACCACGGTCGTCACCGGACGGCCCGGGAGCGTCGTCATGAAGATCGTCAACTCGCTGAAGTCGCTGCGCTCGCGCGATCGCAACAATCGCCTGATCCGCCGCAAGGGCCGCGTCTACATCATCAACAAGAAGAACCCGCGGATGAAGGCCCGCCAGGGCTGATCGCGTCCCGGCGCCGCTTCGGATGAGCGAGCCTGCCGCGCGTCCCGACACGGTCCTGTTCGACCTCGGCAATGTGCTGGTCGACTGGAGTCCGCGTCACCTCTACACCAAGGTCTTCGCCGGCCGTCCGCGCGAGACGGAGTATTTCCTCACGCACGTGGTGACGGGCGCGTGGAACGTGAAGCACGACCTCGGCAAGCCGTTCCAGGAAAATGTGGCCGAGCTGGCGGCGAGGTTCCCCTGGTACGCCCGCGAGATCGAGGCCTTCTGGAGCCGCTGGCCCGAGACCATCGGCGGCCCCATCGCCGGCACCGTCGACCTGCTGGAGTCCCTCCACGCCCGCGACGTGCCGCTGTTCGCGCTGACCAACTGGTCGGCCGAAACCTTCCCCTGGGCGGAAGAGAACCTGCCGTTCCTCGCCCGCTTCGGCGGCATCACGGTTTCCGGCCGTGTCCGCGTCGCCAAGCCCGACCCTGCGATCTTCGAACTGACCGAGCGCGAATTCGGCCTCGACCCGGCGCGGACGCTGTTCGTCGACGACAGCGCGCGGAATACCGAGGTCGCCGCCCGTCGCGGCTACCACGTGCATACCTTTCGCGATCCCGCCGGATTGCGTGACTGTCTGGGCGGTCACGGCCTGCTATAACGGACCCGTCACGAACTCTGGGGGCGGGGAGAGCGGGCATGCGGATGCCGGAACCGGACAAGGCGGCGCTGGGAAAGCGCAGCGAACTGGTGGCCGCGTTCCGTGAATTCCTTCCCGCAAGCAGCGTGGTGGTTGACGAGGCGGGCCTGCGCGCCTTCGAATGCGACGGCCTGACGGCCTATCGCCAGCCGCCGATGATCGCGGTGCTGCCCGAGACCACGGCCGAGGTCAGCCGCATCCTGAAACTCTGCAAGGACGCCGGCGTCAAGGTCGTGCCGCGTGGTTCCGGCACTTCGCTGTCGGGCGGGGCGCTGCCGCTGGCCGACGGCGTGCTGCTGGGGCTGGGCAAGTTCAACCGCGTCCTGGAGATCGACTATCCGAACCGCGCGGTGACCGTGCAGCCCGGCGTCACCAACCTGGCCATCACCCAGGCCGTCGAGACTGACGGCTTCTACTACGCGCCCGATCCCTCCAGCCAGATCGCCTGCTCCATCGGCGGCAATGTCGCGGAGAATTCCGGCGGCGTGCACTGCCTGAAATACGGCCTGACCACCAACAACATCCTGGGCCTGGAGGTCGTGCTGATCGACGGCGAGGTGATCCGCCTGGGCGGCAAGCACCTGGACGCCGAGGGTTATGACCTGATGGGTGTGCTGACCGGGTCCGAGGGTCTGCTCGGCGTCGTCACCGAGGTCACGGTGCGCATCCTGCGCAAGCCCGAGGTGGCGCGCGCCCTGCTGGTGGGCTTTTCCTCGGTTGTCGCGGGTGGCGCGTGTGTCGGGCGCATCATCGCCGCCGGCATCATTCCCGCCGGGATCGAGATGATGGACCGGCCCGCCATCCACGCGGCCGAGGCCTTCTGCCATCCGGGCTATCCGATGGACGTCGAATCCCTGCTGATCGTCGAGCTTGACGGGCCGGAGGCAGAGGTCGAGTACCTGGTCGACGTGGTGAGTGGCATCTGCCGTGAGTCGGGGGCTGTCTCTGTCCGCGCGTCGACGTCGGAGGCCGAGCGCCTGGCCTTCTGGGCGGGACGCAAGGCGGCTTTCCCGGCCATCGGCCGGCTCTCGCCCGACTATTACTGCATGGACGGCACCATTCCCCGCAACCGCCTGCCGGAGGTGCTGGAGCGCATGGCGGAGATGTCGACGCGCTATGGCCTGCGGGTCGCCAACGTCTTCCACGCCGGCGACGGCAATTTGCACCCGCTGATCCTCTACGATGCCAACAGCGAGGACGAACTGGAACGGGCCGAGGCGTTCGGGGCCGAGATCCTGACGCTCTGCGTCGAGGTCGGCGGGGTACTGACCGGCGAGCACGGTGTCGGCGTGGAGAAGCGCGACCTGATGGGGACGATGTTCACCGAGATCGACCTGAAGCAGCAGCAGCGCCTGAAATGCGCCTTCGACCCGGACGGCCTGCTCAATCCCGGCAAGGTGTTCCCGACCCTGCACCGCTGCGCCGAACTCGGGCGGGTCCACGTCCACCGGGGCCAGATGCCCTTCCCGGACCTGCCGCGCTTCTGATGCCGGGCGACGTCCGACCGCTCTCGGAGGAGCATCTGCGCGAGGTGGTGGCCTATGCCATCGCCGCGAACGAACCCTTGGAAGTACGGGGGCTGGGCAGCCGTCGCGGCTTCGGTCGCCCGGTCCACGCCAAGGGCACCATTGACCTGTCCGGCTTCACCGGCGTCAGCCTCTACGAACCCGAGGAACTGGTGATGGTGGCCGGTGCCGCGACGCCGCTGGCCGAGGTCGAGGCGACCCTGAAGCAGCGCGGCCAGCAACTCGCCTTCGAGCCGCCGCGCCTGGGCCGCTTCTTTGGCCGCCCCGACCAGGACGGCAGCATCGGCGGCATCTTCGCCTGCAACCTCGCCGGCCCGCGCCGCTTCAAGGCCGGCGCGGCGCGCGATCACCTGCTGGGCTTTCGCGGCGTCTCCGGCCGGGCCGAGATCTTCAAGGGGGGCGGCCGGGTGATGAAGAACGTCACCGGCTACGATCTCTGCAAGCTGATGGCGGGCAGCTTCGGTACGCTGACGGCGCTGACCGAGGTGACCTTCAAGGTGCTGCCGGCACCGGAAAAGCTGCGCACGGTGCTGGCCCTTGGCCTGACGGCGGACCAGTCCGTGCAGGCGCTGGCCGCCGCCGCCGGTTCCCCGCACGAGGTGTCGGGGCTGTCCTACCTGCCGGCAGCGATCGCGGCGGAGAGCACGGTCGACTTTGTCCGCGATGCCGGGACCAGTGTCACCGCGATCCGCGTCGAGGGGCCCGGTCCCTCCGTCGCCTACCGCACCGAGGCGCTGCGCCGGATGCTGGCGGGGCAGGGCAGCGGGCAGGAGGAACTGCATACCGGCCGAAGTGACAGCTTCTGGGCCGAGGTGCGGGACGTGGCGCCCCTGCTCGGGCGCGACCGGCCGGTCTGGCGGCTGTCGGTGACACCGGGCCTTGGGGGATCCTTGCTGGACCGGCTTTGTCGCGACCTCGGCGCCGACGGCTATCTCGACGCGGCCGGCGGCACCGTCTGGCTCGCGGTGGACGCGAAGCTGGCCGATGGCGGCGCAGCGGCGATCCGGGCGGCGCTGGGTCCAGGCGGGCACGCCACCCTGCTGCGCGGTCCGGACGGGCTCAGGTCCCGCATCGAGGTGTTCCAGCCGCAGCCCGGTCCGGTGGCGGCACTGACGCGGCGGATCAAGGAGGGGTTCGACCCGAAGGGCGTGCTGAACCCCGGCCGCATGTACGACGGGGTCTGAGCGCGATGCAGACGCATTTCACCCTGGCACAGCTCGCCGATCCGGCCATCGCCCGGTCCAACGAGATCCTGCGCGCCTGCGTGCATTGCGGCTTCTGCACGGCGACCTGCCCGACCTATGTCATGCTCGGCGACGAGCGCGACAGCCCGCGCGGGCGCATCTACATGATCCGCGACATGCTGGAGACCGGCGGCGCGCCGGCCCCGGACGTGGTCCACCATGTCGACCGCTGCCTCTCCTGCCTCTCGTGCATGACCACCTGTCCGTCGGGCGTGCATTACATGCACCTGGTCGACCATGCCCGGGCGCATATCGAGGAGCATCACACCCGCCCCGCAGGCGACCGGCTGCTGCGCACGGTGCTGGCCGCCGTGTTGCCCTATCCGGGGCGCTTCCGGCTGGCGCTGCTGGGGGCCATGGTGGCGCGACCGTTCAGCCGGCTGCTGGGCGGGATGTTCGGCGGCCGGATGGGGGCGATGCTGAAGCTGGCGCCGAAGTCGCTGCCATCACCCGCCGCCGTCGACCGTCCGCAGGTGATCCCGGCAGAGGGCACGCGCCGCCGCCGCGTGGCACTGATGACCGGATGCGCGCAGCAGGTACTGGCACCCTCGATCAACGCCGCCACCGTGCGCCTGCTGACCCGGCTCGGCTGCGAGGTGGTGATCGCGAAGGGGGCAGGTTGCTGCGGCGCGCTGGTGCATCACATGGGCCGCGAGCATGCGGCCCTCGATGCCGCCCGCGCCAATGTCGGGGCCTGGAGCCGGGAAGTCGACGGCGCCGGCCTGGACGCCATCCTGATCAACGCGTCGGGCTGCGGCACCACGGTGAAGGACTATGGCCACATGCTGCGCACCGACCCCGAATGGGCGGTCCGCGCGGGCGTGGTCAGCAGCCTGACGCAGGACATCAGCGAGTTCCTGGTGGACCTGGGGCTGGAGGGGGCGGTGGCGCCCGAACCGCTCCGCGTCACCTACCATTCCGCCTGTTCGCTCCGGCACGGGCAGCGGGTGATCGAGCCGCCCAAGGCGCTGCTGCGCGCCGCCGGCTTCCAGGTCTCGGAACCGGCGGAGCCGCATCTCTGCTGCGGCTCGGCCGGCACCTACAACCTGATGCAGCCGGAGATCGCCGGCCGGCTGAAGGCGCGCAAGCTGGCGAACATCGCCCGCACCGCGCCGGACGTCATCTCCGCCGGAAACATCGGCTGCATGACCCAGCTTGCCGGCGATGCCGGCGTGCCCGTGGTGCACACGGTGGAACTGCTGGACTGGGCCACCGGCGGGCCGCGACCGGAGGCGCTGGGCGCGATCACGACCCGCTGAGGCCCGTGACAGGGGCTTGCCGCTGGCGCATCATGGCCCCATGTCCAAGGGCATGTTCAGGTCTGCGCTGGCACTGGTGGTCTCGGTCGCCCTGCTCGGGGCGATGCCGGCGCTTGCCCGCCAGGATGACAGGCGCCTCGATACCCTGTTCGCCGACCTGCAGGCAGCCTCCGGACCGGAGGCGCAGAAGGTGCAGGGCCAGATCTGGGAGATCTGGTTCCAGTCCGGCTCCGACACCGTCGACCTGCTGATGGCCGATGCCGGACAGGCCACCAACATGGGCCTGAACGAACAGGCCGAGGAACAGTACGACGCCATCATCGACCTCGCCCCGGACTTCGCCGAGGGCTGGAACCGACGCGCCACGCTGCGCTTCATGCGCGGTAATTATTCCGGGTCTATTGCCGATATCAACCAGGTGCTCGAACTGGAGCCCCGGCATTTCGGCGCGCTTGCGGGCCTGGGTGCGATCTATGACAAGATCGAGCAGCCTGAGGCGGCCCTGCATGCCTTCCGCGAGGCATTGCTGATCAATCCGCACATGGCCGAGGTCCGCAAGCGCGCCGACGAGATCGCCAAGCAGCTGAAGGATCGCGAGATCTGAAGCGACGGTCAGTCGCGGTTCTCGCCCCAACCCTCCGGATCGCCCAGCCAGTCCAGCAGGTCGGCACCGCGCCAGGCGACGCGCCGCCCGGGCAGCGGGATCGCGACGGGGAAACGACCCGACCGGCGCAGGCGCCAGAGCGTGGCGCGGTGCAGGCCGGTCATCACCAGCACCTCGTGCATGGAGAACAGCCGCTCGCTGAACGGCTGCGGCATGGGCAGGGGCGTGCGTCGGGGGCTCAGGTGTTGCATCGCGATTCCTCCGCCGGTGCCGAGATCGCGGCCATGGCGCGGTCGAAGCGGTCGAGCAGGTCGCCGATGCCGTGCCAGGCGGCGCGGCTGATCCAGATCCGCGCGCCGGTCGACGGTTCCAGGGTAATGTCGTCGCCGCTGACGATCACCGTGATGGTGCGGTCGTCGCCGTCCAGCACCTGCGCCGACAGTTCGAGGACCAGGGGTTCGGGCATCTCGACGGCGCTCATCGCTGCCGCCTCCGGATGTCGATCAGGTCGGCGCGCACGGCGCGGAAGGCGGCATGCCGCTCGGCCTCCCGGATGTCGGTCTCGATCGGGTCGACCAGGCTGAAGAAGGCGTCGTCCAGCGCCTGCGACACGCCGGTCTGCAGATCCTCCCGCGTTGCCTCGTCCAGGTCGGAGGCGCGCACGGCCGGTGCCATCGCCTCCAGGATGCGCGTGCGCTGCGCCAGCAGCCGCGCGTGTTCCGCCACCAGGTCGTCGAGTGCCATGCCGCCCTCCGTCGTGCCACGTTGTCAGCGGTATTATATGTAAAAATACCGTATCACAAAGCACAAAGTGAGAACATCTGGCGCTGCGCGAACGCCCCGACGTGCCGGTGGGTCAGGCAGTCCGGAGTAAGTGGCGATCAGCCCCGGGCGGAACGGTACTTGGCCAGCAGGCGCCGCATGCCGCCCAGCCAGCGATCCACGTCGCCGGCCTTGCGCTGCATGTAGTCCTTCACCTGCGGGTGCGGCAGCACCAGGAAGGTCTCGGCATCCATGGTGCGGACCAGGCAGTCGGCCAGTTCCTCGGGCTCCACGATGCCGTCGACGCTGGCGACGCCTTCGCCGGTGCCGATCATCGGCGTGCGCACGGCCTGGGGGCAGAGGCAGGAGACGCGGACCCCGTCGCCGCCATAGTTGATCGAGAGCCATTCGGCGAAAGCCACCGCGGCGTGCTTGGTTACCGAGTAGGTGGCGGAATCGACCTGGGCCAGCAGGCCGGCGGCGGATGCGGTGTTGACCAGGTAGCCGCCACCCCGGGCGACCATCTTCGGCACCACGGCGCGCGCGGCATAGACATGGGCCATGACGTGGACGTTCCAGTTCAGCGTCCATTCGGCATCCGGCACGTGCTCATCGCCCAGCCGGGCGATACCGGCATTGGAGAAGAAGACATCGACCGGGCCGACCTTCTCCTCGGTCACGGCGACGAGGTTCCGGATCGAGGCCTCGCTGGCGACGTCGGTCTGCACGCCGATGGCGCCGATCTCGGCCGCGACGGCCTGCAGCGGACCGTCATGCAGATCGGCGATCACCACGCCCTTCGCGCCTTCGGCGATGAAGCGCTTCGCCACCGCCTTGCCGATGCCGCCGGCACCGCCGGTGACGATGCAGGTCTTGCCCTGGATACGCATTGCTGTCTCCTCCCTGTCGGATCTTCATTGCCCGTAGCATGCGCGGTGGCCGGCCGGAATACACCTGCTCAGTCGGGGTCCATGCCGAACTCGCGGCACATGGCGGCGAAGCGTTCCGGGTCGTTCATCACGCGGGGCACCTTGTGCTGGCCGCCCAGCTTGCCCTTCAGCCGCATCCAGTCGCGGAAGGCGCCGGGCGGGACAAAGCGCAGGTCCGGCGGGCCCATGCCGGTGCCGTCGGTGCGATGGGCGCGGTAGTCGTCATTGCGCTCCGACAGCGCCCGGTCGAGTGCGTCGGCAAAGCGGGCCGAGGTCTCCGCGTCCGGCACGTCGCCCTCCACCTCGACGATGAAGCGGTGGTGGCCCAGGTGCCCGGCCGCATCGGGCAGCACCGGGCCCACCGTGTACTCGGTCACGACCCGTCCGGTCGCGGCGGCAGCCGCCTCGATGCCGTGGTCGATCTCGTCGCCGATCAGGTGTTCGCCAAAGGCCGACAGCATGTAGGACGTGCGGCCCGTGATCAGCAGGCGCGGCGGGTCGCGGTCGACGAAGCGGACGGTGTCGCCCAGCATGCAGGCGAAGATGCCGGCGCAGGAACTGATGACCACGGCGTAGTCGACGCCGGTCTCGATCGTGCCCGCCCAGTGCCGGGTCGGCTGGTCGCTGCCGAGGTCCTCCAGCGGCACGAACTCGAGGAACAGCCCGGTGTCGAGGTAGAGCCGCAACCCCTCGGCATCGCCGCGGTCGGCGCTGGCAATGAAACCCTCCGAGGCCGGGTAGACCTCCCGTGTCAGCGCGCCGCTGCGTTCGAGATGCGGGCGGAAGCGGGCGCGGTAGAGGTCCCACGACACGCCGCCGTGCACCACCAGTTCCAGTCGCGGCAGCGGCGGGCGGTCACCGGACAGCGCCTCCATGCGGTCGAACAGGATCAGCATCCAGCTCGGCGTGCCGGTCAGTACCGTGATCGGCTCGTCGAGCGCGCGGCGGGCCAGGATGTCGAGTTTCTTCTCCCAGTCGGCGATCAGCGCGATGTCGGTGGGCGGGAAGCCGAACGGGCGCATCCAGGCCGACTGGGCGTGCATGGCGATGCCGGAGAGATCGCCGCTCAGCACGCCCGGCGCCTCCTCCACCAGGTCGGTTGAGCCGCCCAGCATGAAGGTCTTGCCCGAGAGCGGCCGCGCGGCCGGGTGGTTCAGCAGGTGGTGCACCATCACGTCGACGGCGGCACGCTTGTTGGACGCGATCATTTCCGGCGTGACCGGGATGTACTTGGTCTTGCCCGAAGTGGTGCCGGACGTGACAGCGAAATAGGGCACGCGGCCCGGCCAGGTCACGTTGTCCAGGATCGGGAAAGACGGTTGCCAGTACCTGGTCCAGAGCGCCTCGTGGCTGCGCACCGGCACGCGGGCCTGGAAGTCGGCAACACTGCGGATGGCGTCGAAGCCATGGTCGCGGCCGAAGCGGGTCCTGGCTGCCCGCCGTACCAGTTTCAGCAGTTCGCGTTCCTGCACCGCCGCCGGGTCGAGGCGGGCGAGCTGCCGTCCGCGCCAGCGGCTGTAGGTCCGGAGCAGCGGCGTGGCGTCGATCATCGGTGCCCTCCCGTGCGTGTGGAAACTTCACAGGCCAGGAACCATATGTGTCCATGCCGGCTGGGCGAAACGAGTGTTTCGATGCTATTGTTTCGGCCTGAAGGCATCGGCGCCCGGATGATCGGACGCATCGATCTGGAAAAGATGACCATGACCTGGCTGAAGCAGGAAATCCGCGATCTCTATGTCGAGGCTAACCCGACCGCAACCGGGTTTCGCGTGGCCGCTGTCGTCATGGCGTGCGCCCCTTTGGTCGGAATTGTGGTGTTGCTCCTCGGAAGCTAGCGCCGCCTGCCTGGTCTGTCGGCGGTGGGCGAGATCATGCCACTGACAAGGCCTACCGTCAGTCCGAAGAACACATAGCCCAGGACCGCTTCGGTCGCCGCGACCAGCCGGATGCCGACCGGCGGTGTGATGTCGCCGTAACCCAGCGTGGTCCACGTCACCAGAGAGAAAAAAGTCCTGTCCAGAAGCTGGTCGCGGATTCTCCCTGGGGCAGATTCAGTCCACAGGCGCGGTAGATCGCGGCGAAATAGACGATCAGCAGGACAGCACTGATCACAAGTTCGACCAGCGCCCGTGCACGTCCGATCTGCCCGCCGGCCAGTTCCATTAGGAACGCAATGCCGGCGGCCGCTGCAAACAGAGTCATCACGATGGCTGTCGTAGGGGCGTCCTTGAACTGCTCCGGCAGCAGCAGCGGCACTGCAATGGTGGGGATCAGGCTCCCGAATGCCAGCATCGACGCCAGCCGGAGTCCCGCGACAGGGCGTGTCATCGGCAGGACTGCCGGATCGCCCGCCAGATGCGGTCGGGCGTGTAGGGCATCGGGATCTCGTCGGTGGTGTGTTCCTTCAACGCGTCCTGGACCGCGTTGGCGATGGCGGCCGGGGCGCCGTTGGCGCCGAGCTCTCCCACGCCACGCACGCCGATGATGTTGGTGCTGGCGACGGTCTCGATATGGGCGACGGCGATGGGCGGCAGGTCATCGGCCCGTGGCATGCCGTAGTCCATGAACGAACCGGTGAGCAACTGGCCGCTCTCCGGGTCATAGATCACCTGTTCCAGCAGCGCCTGGCCGGCGCCCTGGGCCAGGGCGCCCTGCGACTGGCCGTCCAGCAGCAGCGGGTTGACGATCCGGCCGGCATCGTCGACCGAGGACAGCCGGTCGAGCCGGACATGGCCGGTCGCCGGGTCGATCTCCACCTCGGCCACCACCACGCCGTAGGGGAAGGCGGCGACGCTGTCGGCGAAGTCGGCGCTGGCCGCGACGGGCCGCTCGGCACCCAGGTCGAACAGGCCGATCCGGCGGTCGGTGCCGGCAACTGTGAAGGTGCCGTCGGCATATTCGATGTCGTCGACCGCCGCTTCCAGCCGCTCCGCCGCACGCTCCCGGCCGACCCTGATCACGGCGTCCGCGCCGCGGGTGAGCGTCGCGCCGGAGATCGCGGTGGACGACGAACCGCCGGTGCCGCCACCCCGCTTCAGGTGGTCGGTATCGCCCTGGCGGACCTCGATCCGCTCGACCGGCACGCCCAGGCGCTCGGCGACGATCTGGGCATAGACGGTCTGGTGGCCCTGCCCCGACGACTGGGTGCCGGTCCAGGCGACGACGCGTGCGCCGTCGACGCTGAGCGAACTGGTCTCGGTGGTGAAGCCGCCGGTCGGGTGGATGTTGCCGGCGATGCCGAAGCCGCGCAGCAGGCCGTTCGTGGCACTTGCGGCCTGGCGTGCCGCGAATCCGGGTTCGTCGGCCAGCGCCAGTGCACGGTCGAGCGCCGCAGGATAGTCGCCGCCGTCGTACACCTTGCCCAGCGCGGTGGTGTAGGGCATCTCCTCGGGCGGGACCAGGTTGCGGCGGCGCAGTTCGACGGGCGACAGCCCGAGTTCGGCCGCCGCGCGGTCGATCAGCCGCTCCAGCGCCACCACCATGGGCGGCTTGCCGGCGCCCCGATAGGCGTCCACCGCCATGGTCGAGGTATAGGCACCGCGCACCCTGACGGCGGCGGATGGCAGGCGGTAGAGGATGGAGGCCGACTTGGCCATGCCGTCGGTCGGCACGCCGGGCCCGAAGGTCGAGAGGAAGGCGCCCATGTCGGCCACCACGTCGACGTTCAGGCCGAGGAAGCGGCCGGCGTCGTCGAAGCCGAGCGTCGCCTCGGTGACCTGGGCGCGGGCGTGGGTCTCGGACAGGAAGCTCTCGCCGCGACTGGCGACCCAGCGCAGCGGCCGCTTCAGTCGCCACGCCGCCCAGGCGACAGCGGCCTGCTCCGGGTAGACGAAGAACTTCGGCCCGAAGCCGCCACCGACATCAGGGGTCACCACGCGCAGGCGTTCCGGTGGCCAGCGCAGCGCGTCGCGGGTCAGCCCCTCGTGGATCATGTGCACGCCCTGGCCGGCGGTGGTCAGCACCACCCGGTCCCTCGCGGCGTCGTACTCCGCGAGGGCCACGCGACCCTCGACGGCCGCGCCGACCATGCGGTTCTGCGCGATGCGGACGCTGACCCGGCGCGGCGCCGCCGCGACCACGGCCGCTGCCGCCTCCGGGTCGCCGGCCGCCCAGTCGAAGGCCAGGTTGCCGGGCGCCGTCTCGTGCAGCAGCGCGGCACCGTCCTGCAGCGCCGCCACCGCGTCTGTCACCGCCGGCAGTTCCTCGATCTCCACCAGCACCGCCTCGGCACCGTCGCGGGCCGCCGCCAGCGTCTCGGCGATCACCAGCGCCAGCGGCTGGCCGACATGGTGGACCTTGTCTGTCGGCAGGACGGGGCGCGGCGCCTCCCGCTGCGGGCTGCCGTCGCGGCTGGTCAGCGGCACCACGGTGCGGATCGTGCCCAGGCCGTCGGCCTCGGCGTCCGCGCCGGTCAGCACCGCGACCACACCGGGCACCGCCAGTGCACCCGACACGTCGATGCCTTCGATCCGTCCGTGTGCCACCTCGGCGCGGACGAAGATGCCGTGCAGCATGCCGGGCACGGCGATGTCAGCCGAGTAGCAGCCCTCGCCGCGGACCAGGCGCAGATCCTCGAGGCGCCGCAGCGGCGCCCCCATCCCGTCGCGTCGGGTGCTCATCGGGCGGGTTCCTCCCCCATGTCCCCGAGCCAGGCAATCGGCGTGCCCATGATCTCGCGGACCAGTTTCATGCGGATGGCGCGGGCGAAGTCGACATAGTCCGTCGCCGTCACCTGGAAGGCGCCGACCCCGGTGATCAGGTCGGAGGCGAAGTACTGGTCGAGCCGCGGCTCCTCGTTGAGTATGGCAATCCCGTTGACGGTGACACCGGCTTCCTTCGCCAGTTCGCGGGCCTCCCGTGGCAGGCGGCCGTCATTGCTGCCCCCGTCGCCGGAAACGTCGATCACCCGGCGCCGCGCCGGCAGCGGCACCTGCGCCAGCAGGTCGAGACTGGCCGCCACGGCCTCGCCCAGCGCCGTGCGTCCGCCCCTGACCAGCCGAGGTACCGCCGAGACCTGCTCGGCGAAGGCATCGATGTCGGCGTCGCTGCGAAGGATCGTCCACGGGATCGCCTGCACCTGGTCGCCCGCACCGGACCACTGCATCAGGGTCACCGCCAGCCCCAGCGGCGCGCCCGCGCGGATGGCGTAGCGCACCGATGAATCGCGGAAGGCGTTGGCGATGCCGATCATCTGCAGGCGGAACTCGCCGTGGTCGACACTGGTCGAGGTGTCGACCGCCAGCACCAGCGCCAGGTCGATGCTGTCGGCATAGCGGTCCTGGGCGGCCAGCGGTGTGGTGAACAGGCCGAACAGCGCCAGCACGCCGGCCATCAGGCGCGGCGCATGCCGTCTCGCGGAGCTACGTGAAGCGGCTGCCATGATGCGGATTGTCGGCGGGGCAACGGGGGCGGTCCAGCACGATTCGCCCCCGTGTCCTCACTTCGGCTTCAGGTGGGCCCAGAGATGCCAGCCCAGCAGCGATCCGCCCGGCCAGTTGGTGACGGGCAATGGCGGGGCGTACATGAAGCGCTTGTAGGTGCGGACCAGCCGGAAGGACGAGAAGTCCTTCGCCACCGTGGCCGCGTCGTAGACCTTCGAGTACGGGTTGCCCGGACCGTCGGTGTTGCGGTGGATGAAGTTCTCCATCGCCAGGTAGCGTCCGAGCCCCATTTCCCTGGCCTGCCGCACGTGCTCGGCGTAGATGCCGCCGCCCTTGACGCCGGCCGCCATCATCGCGGCCAGACCCAGCCGCCGCAGCACGGCGATGGCGACGAGATAGTTCAGCGACCATTTCGCGTACAGCATGACGATCAGTTCGCCGTCGGGGCGCAGCATGCGGTGCACCTCGTGCTGGGCGGTCGCGATGTCGGGGACGTGGTGCAGCACGCCGTGGCTGAAGACGATGTCGAAGGAATTGTCGTCATAGGGCGCCTGCAGGATCGAGCCGCGCTTCACCGCGCCGAAGGGCAGGCCGCGCAGCGCCATGCGGGTCGAGGTGCGGTCCACCGCCTCCTGCGTCAGGTCCAGGCCCGACCAGATTCCACCGCGACGGACGATCTGCTCGGAATCGGCGCCCTGTCCCAGGCCGATCTCCAGCACCTCGCGCCCCTTCCAGTCGATGGCGTCGAGGCAGCCCAGGATATGGCGTTCCTTGGTGTAGCGGAACGCGTCGTAGCGGTCGAAGAAGTCGAGATAGTCGTCCTTCAGGCCGCCGACCTGGTGGTCGCCGCACGGATGCGTCTGCCAGAAATCGGCGATGTCCGTCTCGTTCATCGGCTGGTCCGGCTGCTGGAGGTCACGCCGAGAGCCCGTAGCGGCGCAGGAAGAGTTCGAGGCTGATCAGGGTCCATA
The DNA here is from genome assembly GCA_036154895.1 of Pseudomonadota bacterium. GTDB lineage: Bacteria > Pseudomonadota > Alphaproteobacteria > Minwuiales > Minwuiaceae > Minwuia. The sequence goes on along the minus strand of JAYZWD010000038.1, from coordinate 219,391 downwards.
TCAGCTTTTCGTGATTCTGGCGGCCCCGGTTGTGGTCGTCCAGTATCCGGGCCAGTTCGGCCGGCGCGTAAAAGTCCCGGCTGCGGGAGCCGGCGCCGGTCAGGTGGTCGGCCACCCAGTCGCGCATCGAGGTGCGGAACCACTCGTTCACCGGCACGCGGAAGCCGACCTTGGGCCGGTTCAGGATCTCGGGCGGCAGCATGCGGCGCATGCCCTCGCGCAGCAGCCACTTGTCCTGTCCCTCCCGGATGCGGCAGGTGTCGGCCTGGCTGGAGACGAAGTCCGCCAGCACGTGATCCAGGAACGGCATGCGTGCCTCGATGGAGGCCGCCATGGTCATGCGGTCGCCGCGTTCCAGCAGGTTGTCGGGCAGCCACGAGGTCTGGTCGAAATACTGCAGCCGGCGCAGCGCGCCCACCGCCGGATCGGCCTCGAACGGCCCATGGTCCGGTGCCGCGACGTCCTGATGGCGGGCCAGCAGCCTGGCAGTCGCCGCCGGCCCCAGCACGCCGAACCAGCGCGGGAAGCGGTCCTCGATGGCCCGCTCCGACAGGCTGTCGAACAGTGTCTTCACGCGACGGAAGGAATAGGGCAGGGCGGCCACAAGGGGGCGCAACAGCCGTTCGTGCAGCGCGGCCGGGACCAGCCGGTGGTAGCGCGCGGCCTGCCGCTCCGCCCGGTGCTTCGGATAGCCGGCCAGCAGTTCGTCCGACCCCTCGCCGGTCAGCACCATCTTCACCGTCCGCCGCGCCTCCAGCGCCAGCAGGTGGATCGGGATGTCGGACGGTTCGGCCACCGGCGCATCGCGGAAGCCGATCAGGTCGGGCAGACGCTCCATCACCGTGTCGGCGGAGATTTCCAGTTCGTGGTGTTCGGTCTCGAAGCGGTCCGCGATCTCCTTCGCGAAGCGCAACTCGCTGTAGTTGCCTTCGGCGAAGCCGACCGAGAAGGTGCGGACCGGCACGCTCGACTGCGCCGCCATCAGCGCCACCACGGCCGAGGAATCGATGCCGCCCGACAGGAAGGCGCCGAAGGGCACGTCGGAGATCATGCGCAGCGCGACCGATTCCCGGAGCAGTTCCATGAAGTGGCCGACGGGATCGGCGACCGGCTCGACCCGCTGCGGCGTGCCGTCGGGTGGTGACCAGTAGCGCGCGACCGACAGCGCGCCGTCCTGCCAGACCGCGACGGTCGCGGGCGGCAGTTTCTCGATGCCTTCGAAGAAGGTCGCGGGCCCTGGAACGTAGCGGTAGTTCAGGTAGGCGGGCAGGGCCGCGGCGTTCAGGCGGGCCTGCATGCCCGGCACGGCCAGCAGTGCCTTGATCTCGGAGGCGATGTAGATCCCCTCCGGCCGCTGCGCGAGGAAGACCGGCTTCTTGCCGAAGCGGTCGCGGGCGACGGTGACGCGGCCAGAATGATGCTCGTAGACGATGTGGGCGAACATGCCCCGGAAGCGCTCGACCGCGCGCGGCCCCCAGGCGGCGTGGGCGGCCAGCACCACCTCGGAATCGGAGGTGGTCTGGAAACGGTAGCCGAGGCCGCGCAGGTCCTCGCGCAGGTCGCGGTAGTTGTAGACCTCGCCATTGTAGACCAGCGACAGCCGCCGCCCGTCGGGCGCGGTGTAGTGCATCGGCTGGTCGCCGGTCGCGAGGTCGATGATGGCGAGGCGCCGGTGGCCGAGGCCTGCCTCGAAACGGCCATCGGGAAGGGGGGCCAGCATCTGCCCGTCGCCGTCCGGTCCCCGTCGGGCGATGGCGTCCGTCATGGCCTTCAAGCCGGCCGGTCCGGGCGAGCGCGCGGCCTCGACGATCCAGCCGGCTATGCCGCACATGATGCGGTGGCCGTTCTACGGGAGCTACTTGTACGGGTCAGCCGCGTCACGCAATCCGTCGCCCAGGAAGTTGAATGCCAGCACCACGATCACGACCGGTATCATCGGCCAGAGCAACCACGGTGTCAGGACGACGGCATTCAAGTTCTGTGCCTCGTTCAGCAGCACGCCCCAGGAGGTGATGGGCGGGCGCAGGCCGATGCCCAGGAAGGACAGCGCGGTCTCGCCCAGGATCATCGCCGGGATCGACAGCGAGGCCGAGGCGATCAGGTGGCTCATGAAGCTTGGCAGCAGGTGACGGCCGATGATGCGTTGCGGCGAGGCGCCCATCAGCTGCGCGGCGACGGTGAAGTCCTCCTCGCGGAGCGACAGCAGCTTGGAGCGTACGGCACGCGCCAGGGATGGCCAGTCGAACAGCGCCAGGATCAGCGTGATGCCGAAATAGATGAGCAATGGTGACCAGTTGGCGGGCAGCGCGGCCGACAGCGCCATCCACAGCGGCAGTTCCGGGAAGGAGCGGATCATCTCGATCACGCGCTGGATGATGTTGTCGATCCAGCCACCGTAATAGCCCGACAGGCCGCCCAGGATCAGTGCCAGGATGAAGGACAGCGTGATGCCGAACAGGCCGACGGTCAGAGAGATGCGGGCACCGTGGATGACGCGGCTCAGGATGTCGCGGCCCAGCCGGTCGGTGCCCAGCAGGTAGAAGGTGCCTCCCTCCGCGGGACAGACGACGTGGAAACGTCCCGGAATGACACCGAACCAGTCATATTCGTCGCCAAGACAGAAGAAGCGCAGGCGATCCGGCTGGGTCCGGTCCTCGGTATAGATGCGCTGGCGCATGTCCCGGTCCTTCGTCAGCTGGTAGCGGTAGACGAAGGGGCCGATGAACTCGCCCTCGTGGAACAGGCGGACGGTCTGCGGCGGCGCGAAGATGTGCCCGGAGTCGCGCGTGTGCTGGTTGTAGGGCGAGAGCGGCTCGGAGACCAGCGCCGACAGGTAGAACAGGACCAGGATCAGGCCGGAGATCACCGCCAGCCTGTGGCGGCGGAACTTCCACCACATCAGCTGCCATTGCGAGGCGAGGTAGAACCGTTCCTGCTCCGGCGTCAGCGTCTCGCGCGACTGCGGATCGAAGGGGCGGTCGTCGACCCAGTGCTCCAGCCGGTCCTCGGTGTTGTCGGTCATGCTCATTTCGCCACTCCGCCGCCGAGCCGGATGCGCGGGTCGAGCGCGGCCAGCAACAGGTCCGAAATCAGCATGCCGACCACGGTCAGCAGTGCCAGGAACATCAGGATCGAGCCGGCCAGGTACTGGTCCTGGCTCTGCAGCGCCTGCAGCAGGATCGGCCCCAGCGTCGGCAACTGCATGACGACGGCGACGATGGCCGAGCCGGAAACCACGGACGGCAGCAGGTTGCCGATATCGGCGATGAACGGGTTCAGCGCCATGCGGACGGGGTACTTGATCAGCAGCTTGCCGGGCGGCACGCCCTTGGCGCGGGCGGTGGTGACGTACTGGCGCTGCAGTTCATCCAGCAGGTTGGCGCGCAGGCGGCGGATCATGCCGGCGGTGCCGGACGTGCCGATGACGATCACGGGTGCCACCAGGTGCGCCAGCACCGAGCCGACCTTCTCCATCGACCAGTCCTGGCTGAGATATTCGGGGTCCATCAGGCCGCCGATGGAGACGCCGAACCAGAGATTGGCGAAGTACATCAGGATCAGCGCCAGCAGGAAGTTCGGGGTGGCGAGGCCCAGGTACCCGAACAGGGTGAAGCCGTAGTCACCCCAGGAATACTGCCGCGTCGCCGAGTAGACGCCGATCGGGAACGAGACCACGTAGATGAACAGGATGGTGGTGAAGTTCAGCAGGCAGCTCAGCAGCACGCGGTCGCCGACGACCTGGGCCACCGGCATGTCCTGTTCGAAGGCCCAGCCCCAGTTGCCCTGCAGCAGGCCGTCGAAGCCGTTGGGCCCCGGCCAGAAGCCCATCCACATCGCGTACTGGATGACCTCCGGCTGGTCGAGGCCGTACTGGGCGCGCAGGAACACGACCTTCTCCAGTGCCGCCTGTTCGCCCTGGGCCTGCAGTTCCAGCACCAGGTTCGAGAGGTAGTCGCCCTCCGGCAGCTTGATGATGATGAACGTGATCAGGGAGATCGCGAGCAGCGTCGGGATCATGATCAGCAGGCGATGGATGATGTAGGTGAACATCTTGCGGTGCGACCCTCGGCGTTCAGGAGCGGTGGCGCAGGTCTTCGGGTTCGTACCAGAAGCTGTCCGGGTGATAGAGACCGAAATAGGCGCCCGGATCCCAGTGATAGATGCCGTCGTCGGGCACGTTGCGCATGCCCTGGCGCACCACCACCGGCTGGGGCACGGACGTCACCACGCCGATCGAGAAGACCTGGTCGGCGTGAATCTCCAGCATCTCCAGCCAGATACGCCGCTTCTCCGCGATGTCGGTCGTCAGGTTCCACTGCTTCAGCAGCTCGACCAGGTGCGCCGGAATTTCCATGTCCGGCGCGGTGCCGAGTTGTCCGCTCGACTCGTAGTGGAGACCCCATTGCGGCCACTGCAGCCCCTCCTGCGTCGAGGGGGCGAGTTCCTCGGGGCTCATGTCCGGGGTGGCGAGGCCGGCCTGGATGCCGGTCCAGACCGCGATATGCGCCTGGCCGGAATAGACGCGGTTGCGGAAGGTGTCGCGCTGGGACGGCTTGATGAACAGCTTGACGCCGACCTCGCGCCAGGTCTCGGCGATCAGTTCCAGGATATCGACCTGCTGCGGATCCTCGCCGGAGGTCTCGACGATCAGCTCCAGCGGCCGGCCGTCGGGCAGGCGGCGGATGCCTTCGGGACCGGCCTTCTTCAAACCGATCTCTTCGAGCAGTTCGCGGGCCTGCCTGCGGTCATAGCTGGCCCAGCGGGTCGCGCGTTCCTCGCTGTACATCGGGCTGAGCGGCAGCAGCGTGTTGTTGGCGCCGCGCGCGTCGCCGAAGAAGATCACCTCGCTGATCAGTTCGCGGTCGATGGCGAGCGACAGCGCCCGACGGAAGCGGACATCGCGGAACAGGTCGCGCAGCACCGGGTCGGTCTGGTTCAGGTTCGGGAACAGCGCCATGGTCGAGCCCATGGCCTGCGCCCAGCCGTGCACGACGTAGTTGCCGCGCGCCTCGTTGGTCTTCAGGAAGGTCCAGTCGTTGAGCGAGATGCCCAGCGCCTGCAGGTCGGTCTGCCCCGAGGTCGCCTGCGCCCCGATCAGCGCCGGCGACGCCACCGTCATGATCAGGCGGTCCATGTAGGGCAGCTGGCGACCGTTCACGTCGATGCGGTGGAAGAAGGGATTGCGCTCGGCAACGAAGCGGCCTGACGAGCCGTCGGCCTCGACGATCCGCCAGGGATGCAGGGTCGGCATCTTCCTGTTGTCGAACCGGTACTGCCGGTCCTGGCGATTGTGCAGCGAGGCCCAGTTCGGCCGCTTGCTCTCCTCGACCGCCTTGGCCAGCTTGTCGGGATCGGCGTACCGGACGTGGAACTTCTTCAGGAAGTGGGCGGGGCGATAGATGAACAGCGGCGAGGCACTGGCGATCCGCGGCAGGAAGTACGGGTTCGGCTTCGGCCACGTGTAGCGCACGGTGTACTTGTCGGGGAACTCGACCACCGGCGGTGCGCCGTCGACCTTCAGATAGGCCGGGATGCCGCCGGGATTCAGTTCCTCGTTGAGGACGATGTCCTCCCACCAGTAACGGAAATCCTCCGACGTCAGCGGCTTGCCGTCCGACCAGCGGTGCCCGTGGCGCAGGTGGAAGGTGAAGATGCGGCCTTCCTCGACGGTGTAGTCGCGGGCGATGTCGGGGACGATGTTGTAGTTCTCGTCGTAGCCGACGATGCGCGCATAGCCATAGACCACCATGTGGCGGAGATAGCGGTCGCGCGGGATCAGCATGTTCAGGTCGCCGCCATGCAGGCCAGGGGCGCGGCCCGGCCGGCTGAAATCGACCACCAGCGGCTCCTCGGGAATGCGCTCGGCGACCGGCGGCAGCTTGCCGTCGGCGACCTGCGCCGCCAGCATCGGCGTCTCGATCATGTCCGCCGCCTGCGCGACGGGTGCGGCGGCGGCGAGCAGCAGCGCCGTGGCGAGTACCGCAAGCAGCCTCATGCCGCGAGCTCCCGGATGTCGGCGTCCAGCGCCGCGCGCACGTAATGACCGTTGCCGAGATCGACCAGGCCGAGGCGGGTGGTGCCATCGACGGTGAACGGCCGCGGCCAGGCCTCGGGGATCGACGCCTTGCCTTCCATCAGCGCGGTCAGGTCCAGGCGGTCGTCCGGGTCCGGCTTCGGCACCGCGTCCAGCAGGGCGCGGGTGTAGGGGTGGACCGGGTTCTGGAACAGCTCCGCGCGCGGCGCGGTCTCGACCAGACGGCCGCGGCACATCACCGCGATGCGGTCGGCCATGTAGTCGACCACGGCGAGGTTGTGGGAGATGAACAGGTAGGTCAGCCCGAACTCCTGCTTCAGGTCCTTCAGCAGGTTCAGCACCTGGGCCTGGATGGAAACATCCAGCGCGGAGACCGGCTCGTCGCAGATGATCAGTTCGGGACGCAGGGCGAGCGCGCGGGCGATGCCGATGCGCTGGCGCTGGCCACCGGAGAAGCTGTGCGGATAGCGGCGCAGGAACCGGACGTCCAGGCCGACCAGCGACATCAGCTCCTTGACCCGCTCGATCCGCTCCTCGGGGTCGCAGACCTTGTGGATGATGAAGGGCTCCGAGATGATGTCGAGCACCGTCATGCGCGGGTTCAGCGAGCTGAACGGGTCCTGGAACATGAACTGGACCTTGCGGCGATACTCGAACAGCGCCTTGCCCTTCAGGCCCAGCACATCGATCTGGCGGCCGCTGTCGTTGAACAGCACCTCGCCGCTGTCGGGCGCCAGGGCGCGCATCAGCACCTTGGATGTCGTGGTCTTGCCGCAGCCGCTCTCGCCGACGAGGCCCAGGCACTCGCCGCGGTCGATGTGGAAGCTGACGTCATCGACAGCCAGCACCCGGCCGCTCGAGCCGCCCAGGCCACCCTTGCGGGTCGCGTAGGACTTGAACAGGCTGCGGACCTCCAGCAGCGGCTTGTCGGCGTCCGGCGCGTCGGCCGGCCAGATGGCGGCCGGGTTGCGCAGCGCCCCCGTCGGTTCGGTCTTGATCTCGCGGATCGGCACCAGCCGCTCGCCCGGCGCCATGTCGAAGCGCGGCACGGCACGCAGCAGCGCCTGCAGGTAGGGATGCTGCGGCGCCTGGAACAGGTCGGTCAGCGTGCCCCGCTCCATCACCCGGCCGTGGTACATCACCACGATCTCGTCGGCCATGTTCGCGACCACGCCCAGATCGTGCGTGATCATCAGGATGGCCATCCCCAGTTCCTTCTGCAGATCGTTCATCAGCTTGAGGATCTGGGCCTGGATGGTGACGTCCAGTGCCGTGGTCGGCTCGTCGGCGATCAGCAGGCCCGGCCGGCAGACCAGGGCCATGGCGATGACGGCCCGCTGGCGCAGGCCGCCGGACAGCTCGAACGGATACATCCGCATGGCGTGCGCGGGGTCGGGAAAACCGACCAGCCCCAGCATCTCCTCGGCGATCGCGCGCGCCTGCTTCACCCCGGCGCGGCCGTGCACGATCAGCGGCTCGGAGACCTGGTCGCCGACGGTGTGCAGCGGCGACAGGCTGGTCATCGGTTCCTGGAACACGATGGAGATGCGGTCGCCGCGAATGGCGCGCATGTCCGAGCCATCGCGCTTCAGCTTGGTGATGTCGACGAAGCTGCCCTTCTTCTCGGTGTCGAAGAGCAGGATCTCGCCCTGGGTCACCTTCGCCGCGCGCGGCAGGATGCCCATGATGGCCTGGGAAATCACGGTCTTGCCGGAGCCGGACTCGCCGACCAGCGCCACGGTCTTGCCTTCGGGTACCCGGAAGGAAACGCCATCGACGGCCTTCACCACGCCTTCGGAGACGTGGAACTCGACCTTGAGATCGCGAACGCGCAGGACGTTCGAACCCATTCGTTTCAGTCTCCCACCTCTGGCGGGAGGGTCAGCCCGAGCGCCCGGCAGTTGTGCCGGGTGGTGTCGTCGATCGCCAGTCCCCGGGACCGGGCCTCGCCAAGAACGATCCGGACGAGATCGCCGAAACCGTCCAGCGTCGAATCGACCTTTGTCGCCGCGCTGCCCCCCGTTATGGCCAGCTGCATCCAGCCTGACGAGCGATCCCGCCAGGTCGAAAAGAACCGTATTCGCACACTTTGCACGGCATCCCAGCGGATGCTCCGGCGGATCGGTCCCGTGGTGTGGATGCCAATATCGTCAACCACATACCGGGTCTGATGCCGGAGGCACGTCCTGACCGCGAATGCCCCGAAAAGAAGCACGAGCCCCCCAAGCGGCCAAACCATGACAGAAGAAAGTGACACAAACAATAACGCACCACCGAACACAGTGAGGCCTGTCACGGCTCGTAACCCGTCGAGGAAAATTGCCTTTTTCGGATAGCGGAAGGTCAGGTTCATGTCCGTGCAAGCCTCCCGAGTATTGCCTCTGTCGCGATCCGCGCGCCGTCCAGGTCGACACGGCTGACGGGCGGCGGCGGAGCGGCGAGGGCGGCGTCCACCGCATGTGCCAGGCCGACCGGATCGAGGTCGCGCTCGGCGATGACCGTGTAGCCCAGGCGTGCGAAATGCGCCGCGCGTCGCTCCTGCTCGGTCTCGCTGCCGCCGGCGAACGGCACGATGACGGCGCGAGTTCCGGTCGCCAGCAACTCGGTCGCCGTATTGTAGCCGAGCTGGCAGACGACGACGGCGGCGGCGGCCATCCGGTCGATGAAATCCGGCGCCACCGGCTCGAGGATCGCGCCGTCACCGGCCGCGTTCCGCCAGGACCCGACGCGCGCCGGATCGGTTTCGCGGCCGTGGCGGAAACGCCAGGTCCGCACGCGTGCGGCAGACAGCGGGCGCGCGGCGGCCGCGGCGGCGAACAGTTTCTCGCCCGCGGCCCCGCCACCGGCGGCCACCAGCACTTCGCCGGAGGGGGCGGGCGCGGCGCGGTTCCGCCCGGGGCGGGAGATATAGCCGGTGTGGACCACATCGCCCCGGAACCGGCCGATGCCGGGCACGCTGTCCTCGATCCGGACCAGCGCGGGGTCGGCATGGACCAGCAGCAGGTCGTAGAACCGGTCGAGCCAGTCCAGCGCCTCGGCCTCCCGCTTCGGGCGGCGGTTGACGATGTCGCGGACGGAGCATGCGACCAGCCGGACCGTCGGACGGGCATGCTGCAGCAGGGTCAGCAGTTCGCCCCGGAACTGGCGCCGTCCGAGCGGGAACAGCTCCGTCACCAGGGCGTCCGGTCGGATCGCGTCGTGCAGCGCCAGCAGTCGCGCCTGCCGCTCGGCCTTCCACGCATCCGAAAGCGGGTTGCCGTCGCCGTCCAGCAGGGTGGTGAAACTGGCATCGGCCGCGCGCGCCGGCGGCAACTGCTCCAGGCGCACGCCGGGCCGGGTCAGGATCTGCGGCGCCGGAAAGCCGCCCGAGACCAGCGTCACGGAGGCCCCGGCCGCATCCAGAGAATCGGCCAGGATGGCGGCCCGCTGCAGGTGGCCGACACCGAGCAGGTGCTGGACATGGATCAGGACACGCGGGCTCATGGCCCGAGGAGTGAGACGTTCAGCCGCCCGATGGTCAAGTGCCCGGCCTGCCAGTCGAACACCTGCGCCGCCCGCCAGTCGATCTTCCACGGCGGATCGGCGGTCATGGTCCAGTCGCTCGCCAGTGCCAGCGCGGCACGCATCACCCCCTTGTGGCTGACGATGACAAGCGGATCAGGGCCGTCATGCGCCGTCAGGAAGGCGATCAGCCGCCGCTGCACCTCCCGCGGGGTTTCGCCGCCGGGCGGTCGCATGTCCAGGCCCATGGCCTCGTGCAGCGCCATCGCAGCCGGGTCCTCGGCGGAGATGTCGGCATGCGTCCGGCCCTCCCAGGCGCCGAAGTTCATCTCCGTCAATCGCCCGTCCGCTATCGGGGCAGCGGCGCCGAGCAGCACGGCCGTCTCTCGCGCGCGAACCAGCGGGCTGGTGAACCAGCGGCCCTCCGCCAGATCCTGCGGCAGCCTGTGACCCGCCAGGTCCGCCCGCCCCTCCGGTGACAGCGGGATGTCGGTCCGGCCCTGGACCCTGCGCCGGATGTTCCAGTCCGTGCGGCCATGGCGCAGCATCACGACCCGCACAGCGCCCGCACCTCCCTGTCCAGCACCGCGACCGTCGCGGCGAAGCTGTGCCGGCGCAGCACGTGGCGCCAGGCCCCGTCGGCGAGACGACGTCGCAGCGGGGCATCGTGCAGCAACCGCCCGAGCGCCCGGGCGAAGGCCGCCACGTCATCCTTCGCCACCAGCAGGCCGGAGCGTCCGTCGTCGACGATGTCCGGCACGCCGCCATGCGCACCGGCCAGCACCGGCTGGCCGAAGGCCTGTGCCTCCAGCAGGGCCATGCCATAGGCCTCGTTCACCGCCGGCCAGACCATCAGGTCATGGTCGTGATAGAGCGCCGGCAGCGTGGCGGTGGCGCCGCGCCCACAGCGCGTGACCTGGCTGCGGACCGGGCCCAGTTCGGCCATCACCTGCCGTGCCGCCGGTCCGTCGCCGATCAGGGTCAGGTGCCAGTCGCGGCCCTTCAGTCGCCGCAGGGCAACGCCGAGCTGGCGGTAGGAGGCGAGCTTGTCGCCGGGCCGCATCATCGCGACCACCAGCAGCCGGACCGGTCCGCCACGGGGGCGTCGTGGCGGTCGCGGGCGGTAGGCGGTAAATGGCGGCAGGCCGTTCAGACGCTCCGGCGCCACCACGCCGGCCAGCGCCTGCCGGTCGACGGATGTGACATGGAAGATCCGGTCGGCGCCGCGAATCGCCTCCAGCGTCGCCTGCGCGAAGTCCGCGTGCGGGCCTGTCAGCCGTTTGGCGGCGTGACTGGCCTCGGCGGCGACATAGGGGATGCCCAATGCCCGCGAGACCGCCGGCCCCAGCAGGTCTGGTGCCTTGTAGTAGAGATGGTAGGTGAACCAGAGGTTCGGTGGATCGGTGCGCCATTCCGCCACCAGCCGGTCCGTTTCCGCTGTCGCGGCCGCGACGATGCGCGACTGCGCCGCCGGCTCGCCGTTCGCTTCCCGGGTCCGGAGCCGGCTCGCCAGCTCGACCCGGTGCCCGGCGGCCTGCAGCGCCGCGATCAGCAGGCGCGCGACGCGGCGGTCGCCTGACGGATGCGGATGGTCCGGCGGCTTCAGCGGGGCAAAGAAGGCGATCCTGAGCGGGCGCCCGGACGCCGCCTTGGCCGTCGCGGTCAAAGCCGTGTCGACAGCCAGATGGCGAGCCGCGAGCCGGCCTTCACGGCGGCGGTCAGCACCTCGTAGCCGGGCGCCCCGGACGCGTCGTTCTGGCGGGCGATGTCGCGATGCTCGATCTCCTCCGCGCGGAAGGTCTCGATGGTCTCGCGCAGCGGTTCCTCGTCGCCGTCGAGGGCCAGGTCCCCGGCCTGTCGGGCGTAGTGTTCGTCGATGACCTCCTCGACCGCCTCGGTGCAGGCCATCGCCGCCTTCTCGCCCAGCAGCGCGGTGCCGGCACCCAGCGCGAAGCCGGCGACATGCCAGAGCGGCGACAGCAGGGTCGGGCGCACGCGGCGCTCGTTCAGCAGCCGGTCGAAGGTCTCGAGGTGGCGATCCTCCTGCTCCGCCATGTGGCGGATCACGGGGGCCGAGGGGGAGCGGCCCAGCACGGCCAGCTGGCCGGCATAGATGCGACTGGCGCCGAACTCGCCGGCCTGGTCGACGCGCAGGATGCGCTCCAGCCGCTCCTGCTTGCTGATGTCGCCGGGCAGGCCGCGATGCTCGCTCATGCGCGCCCCCTGGGCCGGGCGACGGCGAGGGCCAGCATGGCCAGCGTGGCGAGCCCGCCGAAGACGACGTTCCAGCCGGCCATCGACAGGCCGAGGAACCAGAACGCCACCTGGTCGCAGCGGGCCGGCTGCGCGCCCATGATCTGTGCCTTCAGTGCCTCCAGCGAATCCGGGGTGCCGGCATCGCTGCAGGATTCCAGGCCCTTCCAGAGTCCCTCCTCGACACCGGCATGGAAGACCCCGATGCCGGCGGTGGTGGCGAAGGCCAGCGCCGCCAGCACCAGCAGCGGTGTCGCGAAACGCGGGAAAACCAGGGCCAGCAGCCCGATGGCGATGGCGGCGACATAGGGCCAGCGCTGCCAGATGCAGAGCTCGCAGGGTGCCAGGCCGAAGACGTACTGCGCCACCAGCGCGGCGCCCAGCGCCAGCACGGGCGGCGCCAGGATGGCGAGGCCGGGACGGTCACGTGCGGTATCGGCGAGGGCGCTCATGGGCGACAGGATGGTGGGGGCAGCCGGCCCGGGCAATCAGAGAAAATGGCGCACCGCGACGAAGCCGCCGACCAGCAGCACGACGAAAAGCAGGGTCAACAGGCCGAGATACTTCTCGATGAAGACCCGGATCGGTTCGCCGAAACGCCACAGCAGGCCGGCGACGATGAAGAAGCGCAGGCCGCGCGAGACCACACTGGCGACGATGAACACCAGCAGGTCAAGCTGTGTCAGGCCACTGGCGATGGTGACGACCTTGTAGGGGAAGGGCGTCACGCCGAACACGAACACCGTCCAGGCGCCGTATTCGTTGTAGCCGTCGCGGAACTTCCCGAACGCCTCGCCGTAGTTGTAGAGATCGATCAGTGGCTGGGCGACCTGCTCGAACAGGAAATAGCCGATGGCATATCCGGCCAGGCCACCCAGCACCGAGAACACGGTCGCCAGCAGCGCCAGGCGAAACGCGCGGGCGCGATCGGCCAGGATCATCGGGATCAGCATGACGTCCGGCGGGATCGGGAAGATGCTGCTTTCGATGAAGCTGACGAAGGCGAGCGCCCGGCTGGCATGACGATGGGCCGCAAGGTCCAGAACCCAGTCGTAGAGCCGTCTCAGCATGTCCGGTTCCCTTCGCACGGCGACGCGCGATGATCATGGTCGCCGCAGCAAGTCGGGAACATGGCGACGGGAATCGTGCTTGTCCATGTGCGGCGGGCGCGGGCGTCAGTCGGTCGCGAACAGCACCACGCCCTCGCGCCGGGGATCGGCTCCCCCGCGCCACTGGCCGTCGACGAACTCTATGCCGTGCAGCCCGCTGTTGAGTGTTGTGGTGCGGACCTCGTGCCCGAGCTTGCGCAACGCGGGTGCCAGGGCCGTCAGCGGACTGCCGTCCTCCAGTTCCAGCGGCCCGTTGCGGTTGACATGGTGCGGCAGGCCCACCGCCTCCTGTACCGGCAGGCCGTCGTCCAGCACCGCGACCAGGGTCTTCGCGACATAGCCGATGATGCGGCTGCCGCCCGGCGAGCCGATAGCGAGACGGAAGCTGCCGTCGCGGTTGAGCACGATGGTCGGTGACATGGAACTGCGCGGTCGTTTGCCGGCCTCGACGCGGTTGGCGACGGCGGTGCCATCGGCTTCGGTCGGTTCGAAGGAGAAGTCGGTGAGCTGGTTGTTCAGCAGGAAGCCGCCGACCAGCAGGCGCGAGCCGAAGGCGTTCTCCACCGACGCGGTCATGGAGACCACGTTGCCGGCGGCATCGACGATGGAGAAATGCGTGGTCGACGGCTGGTTCAGGTCCCGGCCCGTCGGCGGGATGGCGCCGTGGCGCAGCGGATCGCCGGCTTCCGCCACTCCCATCGCCCGGTCCGGATCGATGGCGGCGGCGCGGCGCGCCAGGTAGGCGTCGTCCAGCAGGCCCTCGACCGGCACGGCGACGAAGTCGCTGTCGGCGAGCCAGGCGCCGCGATCTGCATAGGCGAGCCGTGCGGCTTCCGAGACCAGGTGCACACCCTTCGTGGTGCCTGGCGCCAGGTCTGCCGGATCGAAGCCGCGCAGCAGGCCCAGGATCTGTCCGACCGTGACGCCGCCCGATGTCGGCGGGGGCATGCCGCAGACCGACCATTGCCGGTAGTCGATGCAGACCGGCTGGCGCAGCTTCGCCCGGTAGCCGGCCAGATCTTCCAGCGTCAGCAGGCCCGGACTGGAATGCGTGCGCACGGCCGCGACGATGGCTTCGGCGAGCGGGCCGGAATGCAACGCGTCCGCACCATCCGCCGCGATCTGCCGCAGCGTCGCCGCCAGCGCCGGGTTGCGCAGCCGGTGGCCGACCGGCCAGGCGGCGCCGTCGGCATCGTAGAAATAGGCCGCAGCCGCCGGCTGGCTGGCGAGGTGGCGGTCGCGTTCGAGCAGGAAATGCAGGCGCTGCGAGACCCTGAAGCCGGTCTCCGCCAGGTGGATCGCCGATGTGAACAACTCCGCCCAGGGCAGGCGACCATGGGCGGCATGGGCATCGGCCAGCATCCGCAGCACGCCCGGCACACCCACCGCGCGTCCGCCGACAACGGCCTCGAAGAAGCCCAGCGGCTTGCCGTCGTCGTCCAGGAACAGCGAGCCCGTGGCCGCGGCCGGTGCCGTCTCCCGCCCGTCCCAGGCCTCGATCCGGCCCGACGCGGCATCGCGGAACAGCATGAACGCGCCGCCGCCGATCCCCGACGACTGCGGTTCGACCAGGGTGAGGACCGCCTGCACGGCGATGGCGGCGTCGACCGCCGAACCGCCCTGGCGCAGGACCGACATGCCGGCCTCGGCGGCCAGCGGGTGGGCGGCGGCAATCCCGGGCGGATTCGGATCGGCACGGAGGGGCGCGGCCAGCGCCAGCGCCAGCAGCCCGATCATCGCCAGCCAGATGCGCATCGCCTTGCCTCCGTTCGCCGTTGCCCCGTCGCCGGGTCCGGTGCCAGTCTCGGGCGCAGCCGGATTCCGGTTTCGATGCCAGTGTGCGACCTGTCGCCGTCTACGCAAAAGGAAAGCCGATGCCTCGCACCGGACCCACCAACCTGATCACCGACGTCGCCGGCCTGAAGGTCGGCAATGCCGAGGACCGGCGCGCGCTGACCGGCACCACGGTCATCGTCCCGGATGCGCCGTGCGTGGCGGCCGCCGACGTGCGCGGCGGTGGCCCGGGCACGCGGGAGATCGAGGTGATGGACCCGGCCAACCTGGTCGACCGCATCGACGCCGTGGTGCTGTCGGGCGGCTCCGCCTTCGGCCTGGCCGCCGCCGACGGCGCCATGGTGCGGCTGGCGGCGCTGGGGCGCGGCTTCGAGGTGGGCGGCATGCGCGTGCCCATCGTGCCGGCGGCGATCCTGTTCGATCTCGCCAGCGGCGGCGCACATGACTGGGGCATGAACCCGCCCTGGCGCGACCTCGGCATCCGCGCGGTCGACGCGCTGGCAACCGACTTCCGGCTCGGCAATGCCGGCGCCGGGATGGGGGCGCGCGCCGGCGGACTGAAGGGCGGCCTCGGCTCGGCCTCGCTGGTGCTGGACGACGGCACGACGGTCGGCGCGCTGGTCGCGGCCAATCCCGTCGGCTCGGTGGTGATGGGCGACAACCGCACCTTCTATGCCTGGGCACTGGAGCGCGACGGGGAGTTCGGCGGCAACCCGCCACCCGGCCCGGTGCCGCTTGATGCCATGGGTCCCGTGCGCGGCGCGGTGCCGGCGGCGGCGACCACCATCGCCGTGGTCGCGACCGATGCCGCGCTGGACAAGGGACAGGCGCGCCGCGTCGCCATGATGGCGCATGACGGCTTCGCCCGCGCGATCCGGCCTGTGCACACGCCGTTCGACGGCGACACCATCTTCGCGCTGTCGACGGCGAAGCGGCGGATCAACGGGCCGGTCGACCTCGCCCGTATCGGCGCGGCGGCGGCCGACTGCCTGGCCCGCGCCATCGCCCGCGCCGCCTGGCACGCCGAGGATGTGGCCGGACTGGTCAGCTACCGGAGTTTCATCGCGCGCAACTGAGCTTGCACTGCGCGCGGTTGTCCCCTTCACCCGTCCGGCCGATGATGGCCGACCGAGAAATGCCGGAAGGGGAGAGACGGCCATGGCATGGGATTTCGAGACCGAGCCCGAGTTCCAGGACCTGCTGGACTGGGTGGACGAGTTCGTCCGCCAGGAAATCGAGCCGCTGGAGCACGTGCTCACCAGCCCGTACGACGTGAAGAACCCGAAGAACATTGCGCTGATCCGCCCGCTGCAGGCGGAGGTGAAGAAGCGTGGCCTGTGGGCCTGTCACCTGGGCCCGGAGCTGGGCGGACAGGGCTATGGCCAGATGAAGCTGGCGCTGCTGAACGAGATCCTGGGCCGCACCTACTACGCCTCGGTGGTCTTCGGCTGCCAGGCGCCCGACACCGGCAATGGCGAGATCCTGGCGCACTACGGCACGCCCGAGCAGAAGAAGAAGTACCTCGAGCCGCTGCTGGCGAACGAGATCGTCTCCTGCTACGCGATGACCGAGCCGCAGGGCGGCGCCGACCCGAAGGTCTTCCGCACGCTGGCGAAGCGCGACGGCGATTCCTGGGTGATCAACGGCGAGAAGTGGTTCGCCTCCAACGCCCGCTATGCCGACTTCCTGATCACCATGGTGGTCACCGATCCCGACGCGCCGCCCTACCAGCGCATGTCGCAGATCATCGTGCCGCGCGACACGCCTGGCCTGGAGATCGTGCGCAGCGTCGGCTTCCACGGCGAGAAAGACGGCGGGAGCCACGGCTACCTGCGCTTCCACGATGTCCGCGTGCCGCTGGACCACATGCTGGGCAAGCCCGGCCAGGGCTTCGTCGTCGCGCAGACCCGCCTTGGCGGCGGCCGCATCCACCACGCCATGCGCACGGTCGGCAAGGCGCGCAAGCTGTTCGACATGATGTGCGAACGGGCGCTGTCGCGCGAGACCCAGGGCGAGCGCCTCGCCGACAAGCAGATGACGCAGGAGAAGATCGCCGACAGCTGGATCGAGCTGGAGCAGTTCCGCCTGCTGGTGCTGCGCACGGCCTGGCGTATCGACCACTACAAGGACTACCTGAAGGTCCGCAAGGACATCTCGGCGGTGAAGGCGGCGATGCCCAAGGTGCTGCACGACGTGGCCAGCCGCGCCCTGCAGCTCCACGGCTCCATCGGCCTGTCGAACGAGATGCCCTTCGCCCACCAGGTCCTCGAGAGCTTCCACATGGGCCTCGCCGACGGCCCGACCGAGGTGCACAAGGTCACGACCGCCAGGCAGATCCTGCGGGAATACCAGCCGACCAACGCGCTGTTCCCCGCCTACCACCTGCCGCGGAAGCGGGCGGAAGCGCAGGAGAAGTACCGCGAGATCCTGGCCGGCCTCACCGAAGCAGTCTGAGGTCCGGCCGGAGCCAGGGTTCGGGTCCCGGATACCGCTTCGCGGTTCCGGGAAACGCCGGCCTTGCCAATCTCGATCCCCGGAAGCCCGCAGGGGCTGTCCGGGGTCTGATGCTGGGCGTGCGGTGGATGGCCCGGTCGGCGCCGGGCCAAGACACACGTCATGGTGCCAGTGGATTGTCGTGGCCCGACTTGATCGGGCCACCCATTGCGGTCGTGCATGCTGTGGCACGCCATCAGGTCCCGGATACCGCGATGCGGTTCCGGGACTCGTGATTGCTGTGGCATTGAAGATCTTTCCGATCCCCGGAAGCCCGAAGGGCTGTCCGGGGTCCGAAGAGGCGATCCGCTGCCGGACGGCCCGGCCACGCCGTCTTTCGTCTTCAACGGTGTCCCCGGGCCTGACCCCGGGGGGCCTGAAGCCGCCTGGTACCTACGCCACCTTCGGCGGGTTGAGCCGCGCGCATTCGGCCAGCAGGTCGACCGCCGCGTCCTGGGTGGTGCGGACGACGCAACTGGTCGCCCCCGAGTCCTCCCAGGCGCGGTAGCGCTCGCGGATGCGCTTCGGGCGGCCGACCAGCGACTTGGCGTCGACCCACTCGTCGGGCACCGCCGCCGTCGCCTCGGCCTTGCGACCGGCAAGGAACAGTTCCTGGATCCGCTCCGCCGCGTCGCCGAAGCCGCGCCGGACCATCATTTCCTTGTGGTAGTTCTTGTTCTTGTGGCCCATGCCGCCGACGTAGAGCGCCACCTCGGGCTTCAGCCGGTCGAGCGCGGCCTGCACGTCGTCGTCGACCTCGACATGCACCATCGCGGCGACCTCGAAATTGTGCCAGCCCTTGTCGACGCCGCGCGCCCGGGCGCGCTCGAAGCCCTGTTCGACCCACGGCGCGTACTCGTCCATGGTGCCGGGCGTCAGGCCCAGCGGCAGCCAGCCGTCGCAGATGTCGGCGCAGAGGCGCACCGTCTGCTCGTTGCCGGCGCCGAGATAGATCGGGATGTCGGGGTTCATGTGCAGGATGGACTTCAGCGGCTTGCCGATGCCGAGCGCGCCCTCGCCGGTGAACGGCAGCTGGATCTGCTTGCCGTCATGGGTCACCGGCGCCTCGCGGCGGAAGATCTTCTGCATGATCTCCACGTAGTCCTTGAGCCAGTAATAGGGGCTGCCCCAGGGGCGGCCGTACCAGCCCTCCACGATCTGCGGGCCGGAAACGCCCAGGCCGGCGATGAAGCGCCCGCCGCCGGCCATGGCGTCGACCGTTGCCGCCGACATGGCCGCGTTGGCCGGGGTGCGCGCGGCGACCTGCATGATGGCGGTGCCGAGCTTGATGCGCGAGGTAACGGCGGCGAGATAGGCCAGCGGCGTCACCGCGTCGGAACCATAGGCCTCCGCCGTCCAGACCGAATCATAGCCCAGCGCCTCGGCCCGCTGCACCCGCGCCACGGGCAGGTTCATGGTGCCGTCGGAATAGCCGATCATCAGTCCCAGTTTCATCGCCATCCTCCCCAGGATTTCCCGTTTCCGGAGTTTCTTCGCCGGTCGGGCCTTGTCGTCTCTAGGCCCCGAGAATCTTCCACACGCCCGACGAGAGCAAGACCGCCTGGTCGTCGACCCACAACCGCCCGGAAACGAATACCAGGCTGCGGGTGCGGCGGACGATCTCGCCCTTGCCGGTCAGCCAGTTGCCGGCGCGGACGGCGCCCAGGAACTGGTTGTCGAGCTGCACCGTCGCGGTCGCCTGGCGGCCGACATCCATGTGCACAGTGTGGCCCAGCAGGTGGTCCATGAAGGTCATCAGCATGCCGCCATGCACCACGCCGCGCCGGTTCAGGTGCTTGTCGGCGATGCGCACGCCGAAGGTCGCGCCGCCATCCGGGTCGCGGCGGCTGTAGGTCGGACCGACAAGTGTCGTGAACTGCCCCTTGCCGGTGATGATCTCGAATCCTTCCGGCACCGGCGGATCGATCAGGTCGTCGAGGTCCGACTGCTTCATGACAACTCCAGGATTGCTTGCGTGGGGCTAGGCTATCGCTGCCGGCTGCGGCGCGGTAGTCCGCCCGGCACATGGCATTTGCCGGGAATTGTGCTTGCCCGCGCGCCCGGATTGGCGGCGGACGAGCGCGCCGCTGTCGGCTAACCTGTCTGCCGAATCGGGTTGGACCGGGCGAGAGCGGACGCGATGCACGGGAACGGGAACGCCGGGCCGGTCACGGGCTTGGAGGCGTCACATGTTCGAATTGCCGGTCCTTGTCTCGGAGACCCGGGAAGGCGGGTTCCGCATCGCGGTGCAGATCAACGAGGACGTGGTGGTCTCGCGGCGGCTGAGCCGGGCCGACCTGGAACAGCTCCGCGTGCGCATCGACCAGATGCTGGGGCGGCCGCTCGATACCTTCGACGAGTGGGACTCGCCGGATCGCTGATCCTGGCGCTGGCCGGGCTGCCGGCCGTCGCCGAACCCGTTCATGCCATCGCCATGCATGGCGCGCCGGCCTACGCGGCGGACTTTGATCATTTCGACTATGTGAACCCCTATGCACCGAAGGGCGGCACGCTGGTACTGGCGGCCGAGCAGGGCAGCTTTGACAGCCTCAACCCGTTCATCCTGAAGGGCCAGGCCGCCGACGGCTGGCGCCATGTCTTCGAGCCGCTGGCCAAGCGCTCCCAGGACGAGCCGTTCTCGCTCTATGGCCTGCTGGCCGAAAGCATCGAGGTAGACCCGGAACGGCACTGGATCCGCTTCACCCTGCGGCCGGAGGCGCGCTTCGCTGACGGTGAACCGGTGACGGCCGACGTCGTGCGCTGGAGCTGGGAAACGCTGCGCGACCGGGGTCGCCCGAACCACCGCCTGTATTACCGCCAGGTCGACAGCGCCGAGGTCGAGGGCCGGTCCGTCACCTTCCGCTTTTCCGGCGACAACCGCGAGCTGCCCCTGCTGATGGCGCTGATGCCGGTGCTGCCCCGGCACTGGTTCGCCGACCGCGATTTCGAGGCGACCGGCCTGACACCGTTTCCCGGCTCCGGCCCCTATGCCGTCGCCGAGGTGCGGCCGGGCCAGAGCGTCAGCTATGTCCGCCGGCCGGACTACTGGGGCCGTGACCTGGCGGTTAACCGCGGCGACAATAACTTCGACCGCATCACCTACGAGTATTTCCGCGACCAGACCGCGAAGTTCGAGGCGCTGAAAGGCGGCCTCTACGATGTCCGCTTCGAGGAGGACCCGGGTCGCTGGGCGGAGTCCTACGACTTCCCGGCCATGCAAGACGGGCGGATGCAGCGGCTGGAACTCCCCCTGAAGCGGCCGGTCGGCATGCGCGGGCTGGTGTTCAACACCCGCCGCGCCATCTTCGCCGACCGCGCGGTGCGGGCCGCGCTGGCCAACGCGCTCGATTTCGACTGGATCAACCGGACTTTGTTCCACGGCGCCTATGCCCGCAACGAGAGCTGGTTCCAGAACAGCGACCTTGCGGCCAGCGGTGAACCGGCGCCGGCGGAACTGGCGCTGCTGGAGCCATATCGCGACAGCCTACCGGCGGAGGCGTTCGGCGTGCCGGTGCCGGTGCCCGACAGCCCCGACCGCAATGCCTTCCGCAGCAATCTCCGCCAGGCGCAGCGGGCGTTGCAGGCGGCGGGCTGGACGGTGGGGCAGGACCGCAAGCTGCGCGACGCCACGGGCCGCGCCATGGCGTTCGAGATCCTGCTCTACGATCCGACCGACGAGAAGGTGGCGCTGGAATTCGCGCGCGGGCTGGAGCGGCTGGGCATCACCGCCACCACCCGGCTGGTCGATCCGGCGCAGTACGAACGGCGCCGCCAGGACTTCGACTACGACATGATCGTGAACCACTGGTACCAGTCGCTCAGCCCTGGCAGCGAGCAGTGGTACTATTTCGGTGCCGCCGCGGCCGACCAGCCGGCCAGCCGCAACTATGCCGGCGTCAAGAGCCCGGCCGTCGACGCGCTGGTCGGTGCGCTGACCGCCGCCCGGACCCGCGATGACCTCAGGGCCGCCGCGCGGGCGCTGGACCGTGTGCTGCGCGCGGGCCACTACGTCGTGCCGCTTTACTGGCAGCCGACCGAGCGCCTGGCCGTCCGTGCCGGGCTGGGCCGGCCGGAAACCGTGCCGACCTACGGGCCGGTGCTGACAACCTGGTGGTGGAAGCCATGAGCGGAACCCGCGCCGACATCGTCGACTGGCTGCTGGGGGAGGCCAGGACCCTCCCCGATCTCGGTGCGCTGCTGGGCGCGCTGGGGCGGCGGCTGATCGATGCCGGCCTGCCGGTGCATCGCCTGAACTACGGGTTCCAGACCCTGCACCCCGAGGTCCGCGCCCTGACCTATCTCTGGCAGGCCGACCGCGACGAGGTCACCACCCGCCTGATCGACTTCGAGACCCAGAACTCGGCGGTCTATCTCGTCAGCCCCGTCCGCATCATCTACGAGGGCGGCGACATGGTGCGCTGCCGGCTGGAGGGCGAGGACGCCAACATCGAGTACCGCTTCCTCGAGGACATGCAGGCCGAGGGCTATACCGACTACCTGGCGCTGGCCCTGCCGCTGCATGGCGGCAAGCAGTCGCCCTTCACCCTGTCCAGCAAGGCGCCGGGCGGCTTCTCGGACGACGACATCGCCCGGGTCCGCGCCTTCCTGCCGGCGCTGGGCCTGCTGGTCGACCTGCATGCCAGCATGCACCTCTCGCGCAGCCTGCTGGACGTCTATCTCGGCCACGGCACCGGCGAGCGCGTGCTGGCCGGCGCCATCCGCCGGGGCACCGTGCGGCGCATCCCCGCCGCCATCTTCTTCTGCGACCTGCGCGGCTTCACGGCGCTGTCGGAGACCCTGCCGCGCGACCGCATCATCCACGTGCTGAACGACTGGTTCGGCGCCGTCGGCACCGCCATCGACGAGTATTCGGGCGAGATCCTGAAGTTCATCGGCGATGCCGCGCTGGCGATCTTTCCCGTCGGCGACGACACGGCGACGGAGGCCTGCGCCAAGGCCTGGACGGCGGCCTGCAAGGCGCGCGCGAACATCGCCGCGCTGAACGAACGCCGCGCGGCCGAGGGCAAGCCGGAACTGCGCTACGGCATGGCCCTGCATGTCGGCGAGGTGCTCTACGGCAATATCGGCGCGCCGGGGCGGCTGGACTTCACGGTGATCGGGCCGGCGGTGAACCGCGCCGCGCGGCTGGAGGGCCTCGCCTCCCGCCTCGGCCGGCCGCTGGTGGTCTCGGCGGACTTCAACGCGTTGGCCGGCCCGTTCGAGAGCCTGGGTTCGTTCGAACTGAAGGGCATCGACGGCCTGGTCGAGGCGTTTGCGCCGGCGGATGAGTAGGGGCGCAGGGCGCTGCTGGTGCGTGTCTACTCAGCCGCCGGATGTCGGGGGCAGACTGGCCAAGGTCTGTGCCAACAGTCTGCGACTTGTATCCTGTGCGGTCTGGACCAGGTGGCGAGCGGCATCGCGAACGAGCAACTGGTCGTTCACCGATTGCACAAAGCCGGGAACAGCCCTTTCGACGACTCCCAGCGCCTTCGCGCATGCCCCCCGGCCGGCCTGCGCCAGAGCGTCAACGACATACCTGTCGCCATGGCGATCTGCGACGGCGGCAAGGTCAAACATGTCACGAGGCGTGAAACTCCAGCCGCGATAGAAGACCTTCTTGGCGATGATTTCGGCCGGCGTTTCCAGTGCGGTGTTGTGTCCGCGTATATCCTGCGTCCGGGTCGGCTGATCGGTGATGTCGGCGCAACAGATGAAATCGATTTCCCCGAGTCCCGAAAATGACAACTTCAGGACACTGTTCCCTTCGACGCTGTAGCTATCTGGAAGCCGCTCCAGATTGCCGCCCTGGGTTCCGGGGTTGAGGTATGGCAACAATTGCGGGTCAGCCAGAAACAGGTCGATATCGTGACTTTCGCGATGATCGATCTGCAGCATTAACGCCGTACCGCCACCAAAGCTCCACGCGGGTGGGACGCCCGTCAGGGCCTCCGCGTGCGCGAGTATCCGAATGGCGGTTTCAAAGAGTGCAGGCCAGTCGCCGGCGCGCCCTTGCGACGACACTCAAGCCGCCAGCGGCAGGGCGTATCCCGACAGCCGAGAAAGCTCGCCCGCGACCTGCCGCGCCATAGCCACGTCGACACCCATGCTCGCGATGAACTGCATCTGCGTCGAGAGCGGAATTTCAGAGAAGAACGAGAACACTGGTCCGGCACACTGGCTTGCACTGTCCGGGTCGGCGATCATCCTGGCGAGTTGATGTGCGGAAACGCCCGTCCCGTACGGGGCATCGACCGTCGTCAGCACCTGTATCGCTATATTCGCCATCATGTTTCTCGGACGAGCATCGACCCGGACATGTCTGGATCAATCTAGCGTCGTCGCCGGGTTGGAACAAGAAGACCGCTTCCGGCGGCGGTCTTCTGTCCGGTTGTCAACGGAACAGTTCGCTGTGGGTGCCGGCCCGGACGAAAACAACGGTTCCGCTCGCACCGGCTGTGTCGTCGATCTGGCAGATCAGCAGGAAGTCACCGCCGACGTGACATTCGCGCGTTCCGGTCCATTCGCCTTTCAAGGCGTGATCCCGCCATTCCGGCCCAGGCTGCCCGTCACTGGCGATCAGCAGGAGCATTGCTTCTTTCAGCCGGCGCATGTCATGCCGCCCGGAACGCGACAGCCGCTCCCAGTCCTTGCGGAAGGCCCCGGTGACATCGAATGTTCTAGGAAGGGATGCGGCCTTATCCCTGCTGGCCATCGAGGTCGGCAAACATGGCTTCGGGATCGTCCGTCCGCGCGCGACTGGTCGCGATCAGGTCGCGGGCCTCGGCGATCGCCGCCTGTGTTTCGGCGTTCGGAACCTTGAGTTCCAGCGGAAACGCCTGGTCCGCGACGATCCGATGGAACAGCAGCCGGACAGCATCCGATGTCGACAGCCCCATCGCGGCCAGTGCCTCGGTCGCCTTCGCCTTCAGTTCATTATCCAGCCGGACATGCAGCATGGAGCTTGGGGTGCCCACATGGACCTCCTGTATCTCAAATGAGATATTCGAGGCAATCTGAGGCCGAGGGCGACGGAAATCAAGGGAGGTGGCCTGCTGCACCCGTCGGTGCGCAAATGCCAGACGCAGATTTGAGGCTGGAGCGGGTAGCGGGAATCGAACCCGCGCGTTCAGCTTGGGAAGCTGACAGGCTACCATTACATCATACCCGCCTGGCGGCACCGGTCCGGGCAGGGCCTCGGGCCACCGGTGCGCGCGGCCCAATCTAGCCGAACCGCGCCTCTTGGCAAGCCGGCGGGCGGCACCTGCAATCCCCCGCATCACCAAGCCTTGACCGTCGCCTCCGTTGACAGCCGGGCGGGGCGACGCAACCTTCTGTGACAGTTTGGATTTCCCTCACGCGGCAGCAGGAGCAGGCATTGAGCGACACGGCAGTGCGGCCCGGACGGCCGCGTCTCGACCCGCGCAAGTTCCGCGACCCGCGGGTGACGGCCGACGGCAGCGACCGCGCCTCGGTGGCGCTGACGGGCTTGAAGACGCTGTGGTTCAACACCGGCACGCTCTGCAATCTCACCTGCACCAACTGCTACATCGAATCGAGCCCGACCAACGACCGGCTGCAGTACCTGACCCTGGCCGAGGTCGACCGTTTCCTGGACGAACTGGACCGCGGCTTCGCCGCCGACGAGATCGGCTTCACCGGCGGCGAGCCGTTCATGAACCCCGACATCATCGCCATGCTCGGCTCGGCGCTGGGGCGCGGCTACCGCGTGCTGGTGCTGACCAATGCCATGCGGCCGATGATGAAATGCGCCGATGCACTGCTGGCGCTGCGCGAACGCTTCGGCGAGCGGCTGCGCCTGCGCGTCTCGGTCGACCACCATGCCGAGGCGCTGCACGACCTGGAACGCGGCAAGGGCGCGTGGCGGCGCATGCTGCCGGGCCTGCGCTGGCTGGCGGCGAACGGCTTTCACCTGTCGCTGGCCGGCCGGACCATGTGGGCGGAGACCGAGGAGCAGTTGCGCGCGGGCTTCGCGCGGCTGTCGGCGGCGGAGGGGCTGCACCTCGACACCGGGGACCACGAGCGGCTGGTGCTGTTCCCGGAGATGGACGCCGAGGAAGACGTGCCGGAGATCACCACGGCCTGCTGGGGCATCCTGAAGGTCTCCCCCGACGCCATGATGTGCGCCTCCTCGCGCATGGTGGTGCACCGCAAGGGCGAGGCTGCGGCCAGCGTCGCGCCCTGCACCCTGCTGCCCTACGAGACCGCGCTGGACATGGGGCCGGACCTGGAGAGCGCGCGCGCCGAGGTGGCGCTGAACCATCCGCACTGCGCCCGCTTCTGCGTGCTGGGCGGCGGTTCCTGCAGCGCGGCCTGAGCGCGACTGGACAAGCCGGCGGACCGCTCCGATACTCCGCCCTCCGGAACGACCTCGGCCGGGACCGACGCGGAAGCCATGCCAGCCACACCCACATTCGACGATGACGGCCGCTATGTGGCGCAGACCGGCGCCATCATCGTGCGGGTCAAGCCGACCTACCTGGCGCGTCATTCGGAGCCGGAGAACAACCGCTACGTCTGGGCCTACGAGGTCACCATCGAGAATGGCGGCAACGACACCGTTCAGCTGCTGAACCGCTACTGGCACATCACCGACGGCATGGGCCATGTCGAGGAGGTGCGGGGACCGGGTGTGGTGGGCGAGCAGCCGGTGCTGAAGCCGGGGCAGAGCTTCAGCTATACCAGCGGCTGCCCGCTGACGACGCCAAGCGGCATCATGGTCGGCCACTACGAGATGGCGGCCGAGGGCGGCGGGCGTTTCCGGGTGGCGATCCCCGCCTTCTCCCTCGACCTGCCCCGACGCGACCGCGCCCTGAACTGACCGATGGGCGATCCACGCGGGATCTACATGATCAACGGCGTGCTGGTGGTGATGCTGGGGCTCGCCATGCTCGTGCCCGCCGCGGTCGATCTCGCGGTCGACAACCCGGACTACCGGGTCTTCCTGCTCGGCGCCGCGCTGTGCTGCTTCGCCGGGGGTACCCTGCTGACCGCGACCTGGCGGGAGCGGCCGGGCCTGACGCTCCGCCAGACCTTCATCCTGACCACCAGCGTCTGGCTGGTCCTGCCGGCCTTCGCCGCGCTGCCCTTCGTGCTGTCGGGTCTGGGCCTGTCCTATACCGACGCGTTCTTCGAGGCGATGTCGGGTCTGACCACGACCGGGGCCACGGTGATCACCGGCCTGGACACGGCGCCGCCCGGCATCCTGCTCTGGCGCGCGATCCTGCAATGGCTGGGCGGCGTCGGCATCATCGTCACCGCCATTGCCGTCCTGCCGATGCTGCGCGTCGGCGGCATGCAGCTCTTCCGTACCGAAAGCTCGGAAAAGACCGACAAGGCCCTGCCGCGCGCGGCGCAGATCGCGGCGGCGACCACCGTGATCTACCTGCTGCTGTCGCTGGCCTGCGTGCTGGCGCTCTGGCTGGCGGGCCTGGGCATGTTCGACGCGGTCGCCCACGCCATGACCACCGTCGCGACCGGTGGCTTTTCCACCCGCGACGGCTCGGTCGGCCACTTTGCGAACCCGCAGGTCGAATGGACCGTCACCGGCTTCATGATCCTGGGCTCGCTGCCGTTCGTGCTGTACCTGCAGGCGGTGCGCGGCCGGCCGCTGCTGTTGTGGAGGGACACCCAGGTCCGCTGGTTCTTCATTACCCTGGGCGGGCTGGTCGGACTGGTCTTCCTGCTGACCGAGGTGAGCGGCCGCCATGAACCGGTCGAGGCGCTGCGGCTGTCGCTGTTCAACGTCACCTCGATCATGACCGGTACCGGCTATGCCGCCGCCGACTATGGCGGCTGGGAAGGCTCGGCGACGGTGCTGTTCTTCTTCATCACCATGATCGGCGGCTGTGCCGGCTCGACCTCCTGCGGCATCAAGATCTTCCGCTTCCGGGTGCTGTTCGAGACGCTCCGCGTGCAGTTGCAGCAGCTTGTCCGGCCCAACGCCGTCTCCGTGCCGCGCTATTCCGGCCGCCCGCTGGAGACGCACGTGACCGATGCCGTGATGGGATTTTTCGTGCTGTTCGCGCTGTCGTTCGGTGTGCTGGCCTTCCTGCTGACCCTGACGGGGCTGGACGCCACCACCTCGCTGTCCGGCGCGGCCACGGCGCTGGCCAATGTCGGGCCGGGGCTGGGCGAGACCATCGGTCCCTCCGGCACCTTCAAGCCGCTGCCCGACAGCGCCAAGTGGCTGCTGGCGGCCGGCATGCTGATCGGCCGGCTGGAACTGTTCACCGTGCTGGTGCTGTTTACGCGGCGTTTCTGGGCGGCCTGAGGCCGCACCGCCTTGCGAAACGGCGATCAATTCGGACAGGATGCCCCATCCAGTCAGCCCGGTCGCGCGCGCAGGCACCAAGACCTGTCGCCCCCGGCAGCAACGGCCAGATCCAGGGAGACGCCACAGATGACGGACATCTATCCGGTCAGCGATGAATGGGCCGCCCGCGCCCGTGTCGACAACGCCCGCTATCTCGAGATGTACGAGCGCTCGGTGGCCGATCCGGAGGGCTTCTGGGCCGAGCAGGGCAGGCGGATCGACTGGATCCGTCCCTACACCAGGGTGCGCGACGTCTCCTATGACGCGGCCGACCTGCACATCCGCTGGTACTACGACGGAACCCTGAACGTCGCCGCCAACTGCCTGGACCGCCATCTCGCCACACGCGGCGACCAGACCGCGATCATCTGGGAGGGCGACGAGCCGGACCAGGATGCCCACATCACCTATCGCCAGCTCCACGCCAGCGTCTGCCGCCTGGCCAACGGGCTGAAGTCGCTCGGCGTGCAGAAGGGCGACCGGATCACGATCTACATGCCGATGATCCCGGAGGCCGCGGTGGCCATGCTGGCCTGCGCGCGCATCGGCGCGGTGCACTCGGTGGTGTTCGGCGGCTTCTCGCCCGAGGCTCTGGCCGGCCGCATCGAGGACTGCGCCTCCCATGTCGTCATCACCGCCGACGAGGGCGTGCGCGGCGGCCGCCGCATCCCGCTGAAGGCCAATACCGACGCCGCCATCGCCGACCACGGCCTGACCGTGAAGCACGTCGTGGTGGTGAAGCGCACCGGGGGCAAGGTCGGCTGGGTCGAGGGCCGCGACACCTGGTACGAAGACCTGGTCGGCGCGCAGTCCGACGACTGCCCGGCCGAGGAGATGAACGCCGAGGATCCGCTGTTCATTCTCTACACCTCCGGTTCGACCGGAAAGCCGAAGGGCGTGCTGCACACCTCCGGCGGCTATGCCGTCTATGCCGCGATGACCCACGAATACGTCTTCGACTACAAGGACGGCGAGATCTACTGGTGCACCGCCGACGTCGGCTGGGTGACGGGCCACAGCTACATCCTCTACGGGCCGCTGGCCAACGGCGCCACCACGCTGATGTTCGAGGGCGTGCCGAACTATCCCGACACCAGCCGCTTCTGGAAGGTCTGTGACAAGCACAAGGTCAACATCTTCTACACCGCGCCGACCGCGATCCGCGCGCTAATGGCGGCGGGCGAGGGGCCGGTGAAGGCGACCAGCCGCAAGAGCCTGCGCCTGCTTGGTTCGGTCGGCGAGCCGATCAACCCGGAGGCCTGGACCTGGTATCACAGCGTCGTCGGCGACGGCCGCTGCCCGATCGTCGATACCTGGTGGCAGACGGAGACCGGCGGCATCCTGATCACGCCACTGCCCGGCGCCACGGCGCTGAAGCCGGGATCGGCCACCCGCCCCTTCTTCGGCATCAAGCCGATCCTGGTCGACGACAAGGGCGAGCTGCTGGAGGGGGCCGTCAGCGGCAATCTCTGCATCACCGACAGCTGGCCGGGCCAGATGCGCACGGTCTACGGCGACCACGAACGCTTCATCCAGACCTATTTCTCGACCTATCCGGGGCGCTATTTCACCGGTGACGGCGCGCGTCGCGACGAGGACGGCTACTACTGGATCACCGGTCGCGTCGACGACGTGATCAATGTCTCCGGCCATCGTCTCGGCACCGCCGAGATCGAGAGCGCGCTGGTCGCCCATGCCAAGGTCGCCGAGGCCGCCGTCGTCGGCTATCCGCACGACGTGAAGGGGCAGGGCGTCTATGCCTATGTCACGCTGAACGCCGGCGAGACACCGTCGGACGAGCTGAAGCGCGAGCTGGTGCTGTGGGTACGCCACGAGATCGGCGCCTTCGCCGCGCCCGACCTGCTGCAGTTCGCGCCCGGCCTGCCCAAGACGCGTTCGGGCAAGATCATGCGCCGCATCCTGCGCAAGATCGCCGAGGACGAGTTCGGCAACCTGGGCGACACCTCGACGCTCGCCGAGCCGGCGGTGGTCGACGACCTGATCGCCAACCGCCAGAACCGCGCGAAGGGCTGAACCCGGGACACCTGTCCGGCCGTACCGCTCAGGTGCGGCCGGCGAGGTGCCGTTCGAAGAAGACGTGCACGCGCTCGCAGGCGTCCTGCAATTCGGCCAGCACGGTCTGGCGCCGCTCGTGCGCCGCACGGCCCAGCAGGGTCTCGGCAAAGGCGGCGACGCGGGCAACCTCCGCCGCGCCAAGGCCGCGTGCCGAACCCTTCAGGCTGTGCGCGGCATCCTTCCAGGCCTTGTCATCGGCCGCGTCGCGCATCTGGCCGAGATAGCGGGCGGCCGAAACCCGGAACAGCTCGGCCAGTTCCTTCTCCAGCGCGGCGTTGCCGTCGGTGAAGACGTTCAGGTGCGCCAGGTCGATGGCTGGCACGGTGGTGTCGATGCGGCTGAGCGCGCTGTCGACGAGTTGCGCCAGGCTCGCGGCGTCAACCGGCTTGACCAGCCAGCCGGCCAGCACCGCGTCGCCCCATTCCGCCCGCGTCGAGCCTGTCGACGAGACGCCGATCACCGGCGGGCGTTCGGTGCCGAGCTGTGCGATCACGTCGGCGCCGCTGGTGCCCGGCATGCGGAAGTCGATCACGGCCAGGTCGAATGAAAGGGCGTTCAGCGCCGACAGTGCCTCGGTGCCGTCCACCACGGCGGTGACCTCGAAGCCCAGGTCCTCCAGCATGCCGGTGATCTGGGCGCGTGCCGCCGGATTGTCGTCGGCGACCAGCGCGGCCCGGCCGGAACCGGGGCCGTTGCTCAAGATGCGACCTCGAACTGTGCCTCGATGGCCTCGACCAGGTCGGTCAGGGCAAACGGCTTGGTCAGGTACTTGCGTACACCCATCTCGAAGGCGAATTCGCGGGTGGACGTCTCGCCCAGCGCCGACAGCACGATGACGGGAATGTTCGTGGTGTCCGGGTGGTCGTGCAGCACCGCCAGCGTCCCGAAGCCGTTCAGTTCGGGCATCAGCATGTCGCAGATGATCACGTCCGCCGTCTTGGCCCGGGCCAGGCCGACACCGACAGCACCGTTCTCCGCGGCGAACACCTGGTAGCCCGAAAGCGTCAGGCCCTTGACCACGCGCTCGCGGATGTCGGCGTCGTCCTCGATCACGACAACGGTGCGGCTCGGTGTCTTCATGCGGCGAGTCCGACCTCCTGCGAAAGGGCGAATGAAACGGTCGCCGTCGTTCCCTGCCCCTCGACGCTCTGGATGTCAAGACGTCCGCCGAGCCGGGATGCCGCCCGCTCCACGATAGACAGGCCGAAGCCGACACCACCGATGTCGACCGCATTCGCGCCGCGGTGGAACGGCTCGCGAACGCGCGAGAGATCGGCGGCCGGGATGCCGATACCCTCGTCGATCACGGAGATCGCGATTCCCGGGCCGCTGTCGGCGACGACGACGCGCACCGGGGTGTCCGGCCTGCTGTACTTCAGTGCGTTCGACAGCAGGTTGACGACGGCCTGGGTAAACAGGCGCCGGTCCAGGCGCACCGTGCCCGGGCGCTCCCGCGTGTCGCGCAGGTCCAGTTGGCGTCCCTTTGTCGGCAGGCGGTTGGCCCAGCTTGCCCGGATCTCGGCAGTTGGATCGAAGTCCTCGAAGGTCACGGTGTCGACCTCCTGGCGTTCCAGCGCCAGCGATTCCGCGAGCATGCCGTCGATGGCGCGCACGCGGCCGGAGATCGCCGCCAGCTCCTTGCGCTTTTCCTCGTCGGAGAGCCGGTCGCCGAAATGCACCAGCAGGTCGACCGCGGCCTGGATGGTGGCCAGCGGGGTGCGCAGCTCATGGCTGACGGTCGAGATGAAGCGGGATTTGAGCTCGCGAAGCTCGCGTTCCCGCTCCAGTGCGATGCTCATCGCGTCCGTTGCCACGGTGGCGCGTCTCAGCCGCCGGAAATACAGCGCCCCGAGGGCGAGCATGGCACCGAGGCCGATGACGATCGGTATCAGCAGGTCGTTGACCAGCGTTTGCCCGACCAGGCGCGGCGACCAGGTGAGATAGGCGACGGCCCAGCCATTGCGGTCGGTGATCGGTGCGAAGGCGCCCGCCTCGCCGGGCGCCGCGTCGACGATCGACAGGCGCTCCAGCAGGTAGGATTCGGAGGCATCGTCGAGGAAGACCTCGTCGAGCTGCGAACCGACGATCAGAACGGGCCGCGTGTGCCGGATCAGGTCCTCGCCTTCCGGATATTCCGGCGTGAAGGCGCTGGCCGCGAGCGTGTAGACCCTGCCGTCGACCCTGGCGAAGGCGGCGACGCCTTCGGGCGCTTCCATCGGCATTGCGTTGGCGCGGTCGAACAGGTCCCTGGCCGTGTCGGTGCCGAGCAGGTCCGTCACCGGCCCCTCGCGCGGCTGGCCATCGACGAACATGATCGCGGTGCCGCCGTCGACGGTGAGCACCGCCGACAGCGCGACCCGCGCCGAGTCCGTCAGGTAGCTGCCGATGTTGTTGTCGGCCCAGTCGGTGTCGACCGTGTCGACCAGGTTCTCGATGGCAGTGTCCCACCAGGTGTAGTCACGCGCGATGAAGCGCAGGCGGTCGGCCTCCACCTTCAGCGCGGTCCGGGCCAGCGCCACGTCGCGCCGCTCGGTATCGGTGTCGAGCCGCTCGGCGGCGAGCCACGTGATGGCGACGATGGCGATGGTGGCCAGGTTGATCATCAGGATGACCGGCAGGAACAGGCCGCGGAACGGGCTGTCGCCGCCGCCGGGCCGGGAACCGCCCGTCGCCCTGTCGCGCATGCGGGCCTGCGCGTCCGTCGCTGTGAGTGTCATCGCGTCCCCTCCGTCCGCTCCGTCGCCGATCCGGTTTGACAGAACCAGGTGAACAGACCTTACTCTGACGTTACCCAGATCACATGATTTCCGGAGAACAACGATGAACGATCTCGGCAATTCCCTGGCCAGTCGTGACATCGCTCACGTCCTGCACCCCTACACCAATCTCGACCTGCACCGCTCCAAGGGGCCGATGATCGTCGACCGCGGCAAGGGCGTGATGATCTACGACGAGGACGGCAAGGAGTACATCGAGGGGCTGGCCGGCCTCTGGTGCGCCTCGTTCGGCTTTGGCGAGCAGGAACTGGTCGAGGCGGCAATCGAGCAGATGCGCAAGCTGCCCTTCTATCACCAGTTCGCGCACAAGTCGTCGATGCCCTCGATCGAACTGGCCGAGAAGCTGAAGCAGATCGCGCCGGTCCAGTTCTCGAAAGTCTTCTTCGGCAATTCAGGCTCCGAGGCAAACGACACGCAGGTCAAGCTGCAGTGGTACTACAACAATGCCATCGGAAAGCCGCAGAAGAAGAAGATCATCTCCCGGATCAAGGGCTATCACGGCGTCACCATCGCCTCGGCCTCGCTGACCGGCCTGCCGGCGAACCATCTCGACTTCGACCTGCCGCTGCCGCAGATCAAGCACGTCTCTGCGCCCTACTACTATCGCGGGGCCGAGCCGGGCGAGACCGAGGACGAGTTCACGACGCGGCTGGCGAAGGAACTCGAGGATCGCATCATCGCCGAGGGCCCGGACACGGTCGCGGCCTTCATCGCCGAGCCGGTGATGGGCGCGGGCGGCGTGATCGTCCCGCCGCAGGGCTATTTCCGGAAGATCCAGGCGGTGCTGTCGAAGTACGACGTGATGATGATCGCCGACGAGGTGATCTGCGGCTTCGGGCGTACCGGCAACATGTGGGGCTGCCAGACCTTCGACATCCAGCCGGACACGCTGTCCTGCGCCAAGGCGCTGTCGTCGGCCTACCTGCCGATCTCCGCGATCATGATCAATGACGACATCTACGAGGCCATGGTCGAGCAGTCGAAGAAGATCGGCACCTTCGCGCACGGCTTCACCTATTCGGCGCACCCGGTCTGTGCCGCGGTGGCGCTGCGCACGATGGAACTGATGGAGGAACGCAACATCATCGGTCACGTGCAGGCCGTGATGCCGCGCTTCCAGCAGCGGCTGCGCCAGTTTGCCGACCATCCGCTTGTCGGCGAGGTGCGTGGCGTCGGCCTGGTCGGTGCGGTGGAGCTGGTGGCCGACAAGGCGACCAAGGCACCCTTCGCGCCGAAGCCGTCGGTCGGTGCCAAGTGCTCCGACTTCGCGCAGGAGGCCGGGCTGATCTGCCGTCCGCTGGGCGATTCCATGGCGTTCTGCCCGCCGCTGATCATCTCGGAGAGCGAGATCGACGAGATGTTCGACCGCTTCGGCAAGGCGCTGGACGCCACCGCCGCCTGGGTCAAGAAGGAAGGCATCGGCAAGGCGGCCTGAGGCCGCCTGCCCGCAACAGGCCCCGGACAGCCCTTCGGGCTTCCGGGGAACGATGCTCCTTTTCTGGCGGGTCCCGGAACCGCGGGGCGGTATCCGGGACCTGACGCCTGGCCTTGTTTCCGAGGAGCCGGCTATTCGGCGTTGGCGGCCTTGAGCGACGGCTGGCTGGCCGGTTCCGCCGCCGGCTCGTCCTCGCCGAAGACCTGGATCTCGCCGGCGATACGCCCGCCGGCCTCGATCTCCACCTCGCCATAGCGCAGCACGCCCTTCAGGCGGCCGGTGCCACGCACCACCAGGCGGTTGCGGCAGTGCAGCTGGCCCTCGAATTCGCCGGCGATATCGGCGGTCTCGACATGGCACTCGCCGCTGAAGCGGCCGCCGGGGCTGACCTTGAAATGCCGGGCCTCGACGCGGGCATCGACCGTGCCCTCGACAATCAGTTCGGCGCAGTTGCCGACCTCGCCCTTCAGCGTGATGCCGTTGCCGACGAACAGCCGCGACTCGTCGCCGTCCTGGGCCTTCGGCTTGGGCTCGTGGCGCGGGCGCGGAATATCGGGGCGCGGGCGGCGGGCAATCAGGTCCTCGGTCGGCAGCGGCGCGTTGGTGCGCGGCGCCGCCTGCGGGTTGGCGGCCGGGGCCGGCGCCTGCGGCTCGGTCGGGGTCTCGCCGCCGGACTGGCTGCTTCTGCGATTGAACATGTACGGGCCCCCGCTGGAGTTGGCTGTTGTCGTGGCTCGATTGACGCTATGCATAGTCCTGTCGGAAGGCGGCGACAATTGGGCGAGGGCAAGGAATCTTCCGCACGCCAAAGATTTGAACGCCGGTGGCACCGGGCAGGGGAGAGACGGATGCGCGACGCTTATATCATCGGTTCCTATTCAACGCGTTTCCAGAAGTGGGCCGACAAGTCCTTCAAGGACCTGACACGCGACGCCTACACGGGCGTGCTGGCCGACGCGGGGATGGAAAACGGCGACGACATCGAGTTCGCCTGGTTCGGCAATTGCGGCATGTGGATGTTCAACGACCAGGGCTCGATCCGCGGCCAGGTCTGCTTCACGCCGCTGGTCAACGAGGGACTGTTTCCCGCCCGCGTGCCGATGGTCAACGTCGAGGGTGCCTGCGCCACCGCCTCCATGGCGCTGCACGGCGCCTGGAAGGACATCCTGTCGGGCCAGACCGAGGTCAGCCTGGCCATGGGCGTCGAGAAGATCTGGATCCCTGGCGAGCCCGAGAAGATCCAGCGCATCTTCTTCTCCGGCATCGACAATTTTGACCCGCAGGAATGGCAGGAGTACTACCGCGCGGCGGGCGAGGAGGCCGGCAAGCCGTTCGAGACCGGGCCGGACCGCACGCTGTTCATGGACACCTACGCCATGCAGGCCTGCCACCACATGAAACGCCACGGCACCACCCAGCGCCAGATCGCGGCCGGCGCGGCCAAGAACCACAATTACGGCGCGCAGAATCCGAAGGCGCAGTACCAGTTCGAGATGTCCGTCGACCAGGTGATGCAGGACCGGCCGGTGAGCTTTCCGCTGACCCGCTCGATGTGCGCGCCGATCGGCGACGGTGCCGCCGCCGCCATCATCTGCTCCGAGGACTACCTGAAGGGCCTGCCGCGCGCCGTGCAGGACCGCGCGGTGAAGCTTCGTGCCAATGCGCTGTCGGGCGGCAAGTACAAGAAGCTGGACGAACCGTCGCTGTCGATGACGGCGGCACAGAAGGCCTATCGCATGGCCGACTTCTCGCCGGGCGACATCCAGGTGGCCGAGGTGCATGACGCCACCTCGTTCTGCGAGATCCTGCAGGTCGAGATGATGGGCTTCTGCGAGCCGGGTCAGGGGGGCGCCTTCGTCGAGGCGGGCGAGACCGGACCGGGCGGCAGGGTGCCGGTGAACACCTCGGGCGGCCTGGTCTCGAAGGGGCATCCGGTCGGCGCGACGGGCCTGTCGATGATCTACGAGCTCACGACGCAGTTGCGCGGGGAGGCCGGCTCGCGGCAGGTTCCCGATGCGCGCTTCGCGCTGGCCGAGAACGGCGGCGGCGTGATCGGCTTCGAGGAGGCGGCCTGTTCGGTCACCATCCTGGAGCGCGCGCGGCGCGACTGACCGTTCGATCCTTTTTGCCTCGGGGGAGGAGTTCCGTATGGGCGAGATTCGCTATGACGGCCGCGTGGCCGTGGTCACCGGCGCTGGCGCGGGCCTGGGCCGCAGCCATGCCATGTTCCTGGCCAGCCGGGGCGCGAAGGTCGTGGTCAACGACCTGGGTGGCTCGGTCGACGGCAGTGGCGGCTCGGCCCGCGCTGCCGACGCCGTGGTCGACGAGATCCGCGCCGCCGGTGGCGAGGCGGTGGCCAACTATGATGGCGTCGGCACGGCCGAGAGCGGTGTCGCCATCGTCAGGACAGCGCTGGACACCTGGGGCCGCATCGACATCCTGGTGAACAACGCGGGCATCCTGCGCGACAAGTCCTTTGCCAAGGTCTCGCCGGCCGACTTCCAGGCGGTGATCGACGTGCACCTGATGGGCTCGGTCTGGTGCACCCACGCCGCCTGGCCGCACATGCAGGCCGCGAACTACGGCCGCATCGTCATGACCACCTCGGCCGCTGGCCTGTACGGCAATTTCGGCCAGGTGAACTACGGCGCGGCAAAGCTGGGGCTGGTCGGCCTGATGAACGCGCTGAAGCAGGAAGGCCGCAAGAACAACATCACCGTGCACACGGTGGCGCCGGTCGCCGGCACGCGCATGACCGAGGGCATCGTCCCGGAGGCGCTGTTCGGCGCGCTGAAGCCGGAACTGATCACGCCGGCGGTCGGCTGGTTCGTCGCCGAGGAGAACGAGGAGACTGGCACGATCATCGAGTGCGGCGCGGGCTATTTCGGCAAGGTCCAGGTCGTCGAGGGTGCGGGCATGCACTTCGGCTTCGAGCGTTCGGTGACGCCGGAGGACCTCAGGGAGAACTGGGGCCGCATCACCGACATGTCGGCGGCGCGGCCCTATCCGTCGGCGATGGACGCGCTGGGCGTGGTCTTCGCCGAACTGGCGAAGCAGGCGGGCTGAGACGATGGCACTGAAACTCGGACTGATGGCCGGATACTGGGGCGCCAGCCCGCCGGACGATATCGTCGCCCTGGCGCAACGCGCCGAGGCACTGGGCTACTGGGGCTATTTCACCGCCGAGGCCTATGGTTCCGACGCGCTGACGCCCCTGGCCTGGGTCGGTGCGCATACGAAGACGCTGAAACTGGGTACCGCCATCGCCCAGATCTCCGCGCGCACGCCGGCTTCGATGGCCATGCACGCGCTGACCCTGGATCACCTCAGCAAGGGGCGCTTCATCCTGGGGCTGGGCGTGTCCGGGCCACAGGTGGTCGAGGGCTGGTACGGCCAGCCCTTCGCCATGCCGCTGGCGCGCACCCGCGAGTACATCTCCATCGTCCGCCAGGTGCTGGGCCGCGAGGGGCCGGTGCAGAATGACGGGCCGCACTATCCGGTGCCCTACCCGGTGGACGCGAAGGGATCGTGGGGCCTCGGCAAGCCGCTGAAGTCGATCACCCATCCGCTGCGCGCCGATGTACCGATCTTCCTTGGCGCCGAGGGGCCGAAGAACGTCACCATGGCGACCGAGCTCTGCGACGGCTGGTACCCGCTCTACTATTCGCCGTGGCGGCAAGAGGTCTATGCGGAGCCGCTGGCGAACATGAAGCCGGGCTTCGAGATCGCCTATCCGATGAAGATGCTGATCACCGACGACATCGAGGGTGGCTGGACGAAGGTGAAACAGAACCTGGCGCTCTATATCGGCGGCATGGGCGCGAAGGACCGCAACTTCCACAACGAGCTGATCGTGCGGCTCGGCTTCGCCGACGCGGCGAAGACGATCCAGGACCACTACCTCGCCGGACGCAGGGCCGAGGCGGTGGCGGCGGTGCCGGACGAGCTGGTCGACGAGGTGGCGCTGGTCGGGCCGAAGGATCGCATCCGGCAGTTGTTGGCGGCCTGGCAGGACAGTCCGGTCACAACGTTGCTGGTGAGCCCGAAATCGCCGGCCGAACTGGAGACGATGGCGGAGCTGGTGCTGGGCTGAAAGACGTCCGACAGGACAGCATTCAGTGATCCACCACGCAACCACGCTGGCACTCGGGATCTATTGCGGCAGCCTGCTGACCGAGGCGTTCATCCTGGTGCCGTACTGGCGCCGGATGCCGCCGTCGGAATTCCTGCGTCTGCACGGCACGATGGGGCCGAGTCTTTTCCGCTATTTCGCCCCGCTCACCCTTGCGGCGGCGGGCCTGGCCATCCTGAACGGGATCATCGGCCACGACGACCCGGTGGCTGTCATCGTGGCACTGCTGGCTGTTGCGGCGCTGGCAACCTTCCCGGTCTACTTCCGTGCGGCGAATGCGGCCTTTGCCAGCGGGCGCCTGACGGAGGCGGAGCTGCCGGCCGAACTGGCGCGCTGGCAGGCGTGGCACCGGTTCCGGACGCTGCTGGTCATTCTGGCTTTCGGTCTTTCTGTGGTTGGCTGACGGTCAGAGCAGCAGCGCCACGACCACCGAGGCGACCAGCAGCAGCGCGAAGACGATGTTGACGGCGCGGCCGAGGCGGGGGCTGGACAGCACCCGGGCGAAGGCCGCGCCGAACAGCATCCAGGCACTGTTCACCACGACGATCACGGCGGAGAGCGTCGCGACCTTGGCCACGGCATCG
Source organism: Pseudomonadota bacterium (assembly GCA_036154895.1). Lineage (GTDB taxonomy): Bacteria > Pseudomonadota > Alphaproteobacteria > Minwuiales > Minwuiaceae > Minwuia. The sequence goes on along the minus strand of JAYZWD010000038.1, from coordinate 180,870 downwards.
CCGAAGGGATCGCCGGCGACGACGATGACGTTGGCATAGACGGCGCCGATGGCGGCATAGGCCTTCGGGTTGGCGATGGCCAGCAGGTAGGCCCCGGCGAAGGACGGCGCCCTGACGTCCGGCCCGCGCCTGCCGAGCGGCGGGGCGGTCGCGATCTTCCAGGCCAGCCAGAGGATCCAGAGCGCCGCGATCACGCTGACCACGGGCAGCAGTACCGGTACCGCCAGCACCATGCCGGCGACGCCGGAGGCGACGATGCCGAGGACCGTCGCCGTGCCAAGGACGATGCCGGCGAGCCAGGGCAGGCAGGCGCGGATGCCGAAGGCGCTGGCGACGGCGGCCGTCGACAGCACAGCCGGCCCGGGACTGCCCATCAGCGGCAGCGCCGCCGCGATCAGGATCAGCAGGTTCTCGCCCATCGCCCTATCTCCATGAGACGATCTCCGTGGCACGATGGCCGACAATATGGAGGGCGGGACGGCGTGGTCTTGAATGATCCTGCAGCGGGCGGACGGGCCCGGTCGGGCCTGGAGCACGTGGCGATCCGGCTGGAGCGCCGGGGCTACGCGCCGCACCGCCATGACACCTACACCGTCGGCCTGACGCTTTCCGGCGTGCAGACCTTCGACTACCGGGGCGCGATTCAGCGTTCGCTGGCCGGCAATGCCTTCGTGCTGCACCCGGACGAGCGCCATGACGGCCGGCCGGGGACCAGGGACGGTTTCGCCCACCGCAGCCTCTATCTCTCGCCCGACCTGGTGGCGGACGCGCTGGGCACGCGGGCGCTGCCCTTCGTGGCCGAGCCGGTGCTGGCCGGCTCGCCGCTGGCCGCCGCCATTGTTTCAGCGCTGCGCGACTACGACCCCGTGATGGACGGGATGGCGGCGACGGCGCTGGTGCAGCAGGTGGCGGATGCGCTGGCCGCCGCCTCCGACGCGCGGCCGATGCCGGAGATGACGCTCGACCTCGCGGCGCTCGGACGCGTGCGCGACCTGCTGGTGGCGGCAGGCGGCGGCGAGGTGCCGGTGGAGGTGCTGGAGGCCGAATCAGGCCTCGACCGCTGGCGGCTGTATCGCCAGTTCCGCCGCCGCTACGGCCTCAGCCCGCACCGCTTCCTGGCCGTGCGCCGGCTGATGCGGGCGCGCGCCCTGATCGCCGGCGGCACGGACCTGGCCAGCGCCGCCATCTGTTCCGGCTTCGCCGACCAGAGCCACATGACGCGGCAGTTCGTGGCGCTGACCGGCCTCACGCCGGGGCGCTGGCGGGCGCTCCGGCAGGCGGGCAGCCAGGCGCGGTAGTTCAGGCGCTGGCGCCGCCGCGCTTGTTGCGGAAGCGCCGCATGCCGCCGATCCAGCGGTCCACGTCCGTCGCCTTGCGGCGCATGTACTCGCGCACCTGCTCGTGCGGCAGGATCAGGAACTCTTCCTTGTCCATGGTGCGGACCACGCAGTCGGCCAGCTCGGACGCCTCGATCATGCCGTCGACCGAGGCGACGGTGACATCGCGGCCGGTGGTCATGGCGGTGCGCACCGCCTGCGGGCAGAGGCAGGAGACCCTCACGCCGCGATCGCCGTAGTTGATCGACAGCCACTCGGCGAAGGCCACGGCCGCATGCTTGGTGACCGAATAGGTCGCCGAGTTGACATGGGTCAGCAGGCCGGCGGCCGACGCGGTGTTGACCAGGTAGCCGCCGCCACGCACCGCCATCTTCTCCGCCACCGCGCGGGCGGCGTAGACATGGGCCATGACGTGGATGTTCCAGTTGTCCGCCCACATCGCGTCGGGGCTGTGCTCGTCGCCCATGCGCGCGATGCCGGCATTGGAGACGAAGACATCGATGGCGCCGTACTTCGCCTCGGCCGCGGCGACCAGCGCCTGGATGTCGGATTCCTTCGAGACGTCGGTGACCACCGCCAGCCCGCCGACCGAGGCGGCGACGGCCTCCAGCGGCTCCTTCTGCAGGTCGGCGACGACGATCCCCTTCGCGCCCTCGGCGTGGAACCGCTCGGCCAGCGCCTTGCCGATCCCTGACGCGCCGCCCGTGATGACGCAGACTTTTCCCTCGATGCGCATGACTGCCACCTCCCCTGTGCATGTTCTGTCCCGCGCTTGTAGCATGTGGGCCGGACGGCACAAATGCAGGGGCCGCAGGGGCTGCCGGCGCGGGTGCGAGATCGCGGAAATCAGCCGTTCCGGCGCCTTGCACCGCTTGACCTCCGGACGGGGGCACCCCTTTATTCAGGCGCCGGGCGCACCAGATGGTGCAAGGTTGAGGAGGACGATGGCGCGCGCCGGCCGCGGCGCCGTCGCACGGGAACCGTCAAGGAGAGTTTCAATGGCATTCGAACTTCCCCCGCTGCCCTATGCGGACAACGCGCTCGAGCCCCACTACTCGGCCAACACCTTCAGCTTCCATCACAAGAAGCACCACAATGCCTATGTGGTGAAGGCGAACGAGCTGGTGGCCGGCACGCCGCTGGACAAGGCATCGCTGGAGGAAGCGATCGCCGAGGCGCACAAGGCCGGCAACCAGGGCCTGTTCAACCAGGTCGCCCAGATCTGGAACCACACCTTCTTCTGGAACTCGATGAAGCCGAACGGTGGCGGCGAGGCCAGGGGTGACATCGCCGATGCCATCAAGGCGACCTTCGGCTCGACGGCCGACCTGGCCGCGGCCTTCAAGGCCTCCGCGGTCGGCAATTTCGGCTCCGGCTGGACCTGGCTGGTGCTCGACGGCGGCGCGCTGAAGATCGTCAACACGTCCAATGCCGGCACCCCGCTGACCGCCGGCCAGAAGCCGATCCTGACCGTCGACGTGTGGGAGCATGCCTATTACATCGACTACCAGAACCGCCGCCCCGACTTCGTGCAGGCGTTCTGGGACCACCTGGTCAACTGGGACTTCGCCAACGCGAACATGAAGGGCTGATCGCGCGCACCATCGTCGCGAACTGTCGGGGCCGTCCGGAACGATCCGGGCGGCCCTGCGCTTTGTTGCGGACGGCGGGTGCGGCCCATATGTATCGTTGCAGGTGAGGCGGGGGACGCAGTTCCCCCCAGAATGGCGCGCCGTGCCGGATCAACCGGCCGCGCAACGAAATGGGAGGTCGCGCGTGACTGTTCATCCTTGGCTGAAGTCTTATGCGCCGGGTGTCTCGTGGGACACGAAGCTGGAGACCTACCCCGTCTGGCGCATCCTGGACGACGCGGTGAAGCGCTGGCCCGACAAGGCCGCCACCGACTTCATGGGCAAGGAACTGACCTATCGCGACCTTGACCGGCTGGTGGCGAAGGCGGCGAAAGGCTTCCAGAAGCTGGGCGTTAAGCCCGGCGTGCATGTGGGCCTGTTCCTGCCCAATACGCCCCACTACGTGATCAGCTTCTTCGGCATCCTGAAGGCCGGCGGCACGGTGGTGAACTATTCGCCGCTCGACGCGATCAAGGTGCTGGAGCACAAGATCGAGGACAGCCAGACCGACATCATGGTCACGCTGGACCTGCAGGCGCTGTTCCCGCAGGCCGAGCGCATGCTGAAGGAAACCCGGCTGAAGAAGCTGGTGGTCGGCGGCCTGCCCGACGTGCTGCCCTTCCCGAAGAACCTGCTGTTCCCGCTGGTGAAGTCCAAGGACATCGCGAAGGTGCCGAAGGACGACGCGCATGTCCGCTTCAAGACCCTGCTGGACAATGACGGCAAGTTCACGCCGGTGCAGATCGGCGATCCGGCCGATACGCTGGCGGTGCTGCAGTACACCGGCGGCACCACCGGCCTGCCCAAGGGCGCCATGCTGACCCATGGCAACCTGACAGCCGCCACCAGTTCCTACGCCGCCGCCAATACCGGCGAGAGCCCGGTGCTGCTGGAGGGCAAGGAGCGCATCCTGGCGGTGCTGCCGCTGTTCCACATTTATGCCCTGCAGATCAACATGCTGCTGGCCATGCGCTTCGGCGCCACCATCATCCTGCACCCGCGCTTCGAGCTGGAAGCCGTGCTGAAGGACCTGGAGGCGAAGAAGCCGACCATGTTCCCGGGCGTGCCGACCATGTTCACCGCCATCGTCAACGCACCGGGCGTCGACAAGCTGGACCTGTCCTCGCTGCGCTATTGCGCGTCCGGCGGCGCGCCGCTGCCCGTCGAGATCGCCCAGCGCTTCGAGAAGCTGACCGGCTGCAAGCTGAACGAGGGCTGGGGCATGACCGAGACCAGCCCGGCCGGTGTCTCGACACCCGCCACCGGCGCGGCCAAGCCCGGCTCCTGCGGCATCCCGATGCCCGGCATCGAGATCAAGTTCATCGACGTCGACGACCCGTCGAAGACCCTGCCGATGGGCGAGCGCGGCGAGATCTGCATCCGTGGCGCCAACGTCATGAAGGGCTACTGGCAGAAGCCGGAGGCGACGAAGGAGGCCTTCACCGAGGACGGTTTCTTCCGCACCGGCGACGTCGGCTACATGGACGACGACGGTTACATGTTCATCGTCGACCGCACCAAGGACATGATCCTGTGCGGCGGCTTCAACGTCTATCCGCGCAACATCGAGGAGGCGGTTTACCAGCATCCCTCGGTGGCCGAGGTCTCGGTGATCGGCATTCCCGACGACTATCGCGGCCAGGCGCCGAAGGCGTTCATCAAGCTGAAGCCGGGTGCCGCCAGCTTCACGCTGGACGAGATGAAGGCGTTCCTGCGCGACAAGATCGGCAAGCACGAGATGATCTCGGACATGGATATTCGCGACGAACTGCCGAAGACCCTCGTCGGCAAGCTCTCGAAGAAGGAGCTTTACGAGGAGGAGGAGAAGAAGCGCGCCATGCGCTGAGACTGGCGCGTCAGCGCATATTCCTGACGATCCCCGGAAGCCCGCAGGGCTGTCCGGGGCCCGAGGCGGTTCAGCGAAACGAATGCCTGGTCCCGGATACCGCTGACGCGGTTCCGGGAAGCGGGCGTGAACCGGTGGCCCGACTCGATCGGGCCATCCTTGCGCCTGCGTGCGCCGCTAGCCGCTTCCGCCGCCGACCTGCACGAAGCTGCGGACCAGGCTTTCGGCGACCAGGTTCCAGCCGTCGACGATGACGAAGAAGATCAGCTTGAACGGCAGCGAGATGATGATCGGCGGCAGCATCATCATGCCCATCGACATCAGCACGCTGGCGACGACCATGTCGATCACCAGGAACGGGATGAACAGCAGGAAGCCGATCTCGAAGGCGCGTTTCAACTCCGAGATCATGAAGGCCGGGATCAGCACCTGAAGCGGCATGTTCGCGGGATCGAGGCCGTCGGTGTCGATGTTGCCGATGTCGAGGAACAGGGCGAGATCCTTCTCGCGCACCTGCGCCATCATGAAGGCACGGATCGGCCCGGCGGCGCGGGTGAACGCCTCGCCCTCGTCGATCTGCTCGTTGATCAGCGGCTCGATGCCCTGGTTCCAGGATGCCTCGAAGGTCGGCGCCATGATGAAGGCGGTGAGGAACAGCGCCAGGCTGATCACCACCACGTTCGGCGGCGTCGACTGCACGCCCAGCGCCGAGCGCAGCAGCGACAGCACGATGACGATGCGCGTGAACGAGGTGACGACGACCAGGATGGACGGCGCCAGGCTCAGCACCGTCATCAGGGCGACGATCTGCAGCACGCGGCCGGTGAAGCTGCCGCCCTCGCCCAGGTTGATGCTCACTTCCTGCGCGACCGCCGGCAGGGCAAGCACCGCCAGACCGGCGACCAGGGCCGGCAGCAGGCGCCTCATGGCCGGGGCTCCGTCGTCGGGCGGACGATGCCGCTCTCGATCAGCAGTTCGGAATTCGGGCCGACCAGCAGCAGGTGCTCGCGGTCGTCGCGGCGCACCAGCACCAGGCGACGGCGGGCGTCCAGGCTCTGCACCGCGACCACGCCGATGCGACCGGCGCCGGCGATGCCCATGCGCGGCGCCAGGCCGAAGCGACGGGCCGCCCAGGCGCCGCCGGCGACAAGGCCGAGCACCATGACGAGGGCGGCGAGATAGCGGAGATAGTCGATGCTGTCCAAGCGTGCGGGGCCTTCTGCCGTTCGGGCGTGGACGGCGCGGGTTCTGCCGCGCCGGTTCGCCGCCAGCTTGGCCGGACAGGGTTAAGGATCGGCTAATGGCGGGCCGGATCGCCGCGACGCCTGCCCGCGCCGGCCCGCGGTCATCGCGGTTCCCCCTGCAGTCCGCGCACGATCGCATAGCAGGCGCCGAGCAGCACCACAGTGAACGGCAGTCCGGTCGAGACGGCCATGGCCTGCAGTGCCGCCAGTCCGCCGCCCAGCAACAGCGCGATCGCCACCAGCCCCTCGAACGAGGCCCAGAAGACCCGTTGCGGCGCCGGCGCGTTCACCTTGCCGCCAGCGGCAATGGTGTCGACCACCAGCGAGCCGGAATCCGACGAGGTCACGAAGAAGACGATCACCAGGACGATGCCGATCAGTGAGGTGATGGCGGCAAGCGGCAGTTCGCCCAACATGACGAACAGTTTCAGTTCCAGCACCGCGTCGCGCGTCCCGAGAAAGCCGTTGCCGACAAGCTGGTCGATGGCGGTGCCGCCCAGCGCGGTCATCCACAGTACCGACACCAGCATCGGCACCAGCAGCACGGCAATCAGGAACTCGCGGACCGTGCGGCCACGGCTGACCCGCGCGATGAACATGCCGACAAAGGGGGACCAGCTGATCCACCAGGCCCAGTAGAATGCGGTCCAGCCGGAGGCGAAATTCGAATCTTCCCGCCCGAACGGCATCGACAGGGCCGGCAGCCGGACCAGATAGGCACCGAGATTGTCGAAGAATCCGGTCAGGATCGCCAGTGTCGGTCCGACCGCGATGATGAACAGCAGCAGAAGCGTCGCCAGTCCCAGGTTGATCTCGGACAGAAGTTTCACGCCGCGGTCGAGTCCGGCCAGGATCGAAAGGATGGCGACCAGGGTGATCGCGACGACAAGCAGCACCAGTCCCGCGTTCGAGGTGCCGGTCGCGAACAGGAAATCCATTCCCGCCGCCGCCTGCCGTGCACCGATTCCCAGCGAGGTGGCGAGCCCGAACACGGTCGCGAACACCGCCAGGATGTCGATCACATGGCCTGGCCAACCCCAGATGCGCTCGCCGAAAATGGGATAGAAGGCCGAGCGCAGGGTCAGGGGCAGCCCCTTGTTGTAGGCGAACAGCGCCAGCGCCAGCCCGACCACGGCATAGATCGCCCATGGATGCAGACCCCAGTGGAAGATGGTCGCCGCCATGCCCAGGCGCCGCGCCGCCTCCGGGTCGCCGGCGGCACCGCCGAGCGGCGCCCAGTCCTCGCGCAGCCCGTCCGCGCCGATGGCGGGACCCTGCAACGCGGTTGAGAAATGCGTCATCGGCTCCGACACGCCGAAGAACATCAGGCCGATGCCCATGCCGGCCGCGAACAGCATCGCGAACCAGCTGCGATAGCCATGATCGGGCGTGGCATCCGGTCCGCCCAGCCGGATGCGGCCCCAGGGCGAGACGATCAGGCCGATGCACAACAGCACGAAGACATTGCCCGCGGCCAGGAAGAACCAGTCGAGGGAGCCGGTCAGGAAATCACGAAGCTGGACGAACAGTGGCCCGATGTCGTTCTGGAAAGCCATGGTCAGGAAGGTGAAGGACATGATGCCGATCGCCGAGACACCGAACACGACGTGGTGGATGTCGAACGAAACCTTCAGTGTGGCTGCGATATTGTCCTGTCCGATCTCGTAGCCGGTTTCGATGAGTTCGGTCTTGCCCTCCGGCGGCGGAATGGGTTCGCCTGCGTCCTGCGGCTGCGGCTGTTCGTCGACCTGCGTCATGTTCGCCTCCCTTCTGGCCGGGTCGACTGGTCAAGGGACCGGACGGCGGCACACACGCAACGATGACGGCACGCGCACAGACGCCGTCGCCGACCATCGCCTGATGGCACCATGCGATGGAAAGACCTGACGACCCGATCAATCCTCGCGGATGGGTTCAACCTGTCGACCCTAGCGGCGCCGACACGGCGTGACAACCGCACCGGGCCGTGGCCGGGGACGGCGACACTTACCGTTCGTTAAGGATTTTCCGGCAGGCTGTCGGAGATCGCCGGACCCGATCCGGCCGGACTGCTTTTTGGAGCCGAACCCGGATGCTGCTGAAGGACATGCCAGTCTTTTCCGCCCTGACGCGGCAGATGGACTGGCTGACAGCGCGTCAGAAGGTGCTGTCGCACAACATCGCGAATGCGGACACGCCCGGCTTCATCGGCAGGGACCTGAAGCCGCTGACCTTCCGCGAACTGGTGACCAGCCCGGATGCCTCGATGCGCGTGGCGAAGACGGCGTCGGGCCACCTGGCACCGAAGAGCGAGGCCGACGACGGCTATCGCCGCTCCTCCGCACGCGACTTCGACGTCACCCCGGGCGGCAACTCGGTCGCGCTCGAGGAAGAGGTGATCAAGATGAGCGACACCCGCATGGCCTACGACATGGCCGTGTCGCTCTACCGCAAGAACATCGGCATGCTGAAGATGGCCATCGGTGGACGGGGCGGCCAGTAGGGCGGCTGACGTCTGAATACCGGCAGGGAGACCCGCCATGGAACTGACCAAATCGATGGTGACCTCGGCCTCGGGCCTGCGTGTGCAGGGCGAGCGCATGCGGATCCTCGCCGAGAACATTGCCAACGCCAATTCGTCCTCGATGACCCCTGGCGCGGACCCGTACCGGCGCAAGATCATGACCTTCGTGCAGACGCTGGACGAGGCGTCGGGCGCGAAGACGGTCGAGGTCGGCAATGTCACGGTGGACAAGTCGCCTTTCATCAGTCGCTACGATCCGGGCAATCCCGGCGCGGACGCGCAGGGCTACGTCAAGCTGCCCAATGTCGACGCCCTGATCGAGATGATCGACATGAAGGAGGCGCAGCGTTCCTACGAGGCGAACCTGAGCGCCATCGAGAATGCGAAGCACATGATATCCCGCACCGTCGACCTGCTGCGCTGAGCGGCCGGCGCCGGTTGTTCCAAGGAGAAGCCTGAATGGACGTGACGCTGCAGAATGCGGCCCAGGCCTATGGCAAGGCCATGTCCCGCGGTGGCATCGGCGGCGATGACGCCGACGGTGCGATTGCCCCCGTCAGCGGCGGCGGCGGCAGCTTCGCCGACCTGGTCAAGCAGGCCGGCGAGCAGGCCGTGCAGGCCATGGAGCGCTCCGAGAAGGTGACGCTGCAGTCGGGTACGGGACAGGTCGAACTCACCGACATCGTCCAGGCGGTCAACAATGCCGAGATCGCCCTGCAGACGGTTGTCGCGGTACGCGATCGCGTCATCGACGCCTACCAGCAGATCATACGCATGCCGATCTGACGGGGGTCCGCCATGACTCCCGTCGAAGTGGTCGAGATCGGCCGCGGCGCCATCTGGGTGCTGCTGAAGACTGCCGCGCCCGTGATGCTGATCGCGCTGGGCGTGGGCCTCATCGTCTCCCTGTTCCAGGCATTGACGCAGATGCAGGAGATGACGCTCGCCTTCGTGCCGAAGATCCTGGCGATCTTCCTGGCCCTCGTCGCGCTGGCCCCGTACATGATCGGGCAACTGACCGACTACATGGTCCAGATCGCGCAGCGGATCGCGGAATCCGGGCAGCTCGGAGGCTAGGCCGATGCCCTTGCTCGCCGACATCCTGCCGGCCACGGTCTTCACCTTCCTGGTCATCTTTGCCCGTGTCGGCGCCATGCTGATGGCCATGCCCGGCTTTGGCGAGACCTTCGTCTCGCAGCGGATCCGGCTGGTGATGGCGCTGGCCATCGCCGCCGTGATCATGCCGGTGGTCGGCGCGGGGGTGCCCGACATGCCGGCCCAGCCGGTCCAGCTGCTGCCGCTGATCGCGGGCGAGACCCTGATCGGCATCTTCATCGGCGGCCTGCTGCGCCTGCTGGTCACGGCCCTGCACGTCGCCGGCGTGGTGATTTCCTTCCAGTCCAGCCTGGGCTTCGCGCAGTTCTTCGACCCGGCACAGGGCACGCAGGGCGCGCTGGTCGGCAGCTTCCTGACCATCATGGGGCTGACGCTGATCTTCGTCACCGACCTGCACCACGTCCTGCTGCGGGCCGTGGTCGATTCCTACACGCTGTTCCCGATCGCCAGGCTGCCGGCGGCGGCGGACTTCGCCCGGACCGCCACCGAATGGGTGGGCGCCAGCTTCCTGATCGGCACACAGATATCCGCGCCGTTCATCGCCTATGCGCTGGTGCTCTACATCGGCATGGGCCTGGTCAACCGCCTGATGCCGCAGATGCAGGTCTTCTTCATCGTCATGCCGTTGCAGATCCTGCTGGCGCTGGTGTTCCTGACGGTTACCCTCGGCGCGCTGGCGGTGTGGTTCCTCGATCATTTCGAGGAACGCGCGGCGATGTTCCTGGTCGGGTAGCGCCATGGCCGACGATCAGGACAAGTCACAGAAGACAGAGCAACCGACAGAGCAGCGGCTCCGCCAGGCCAGGGAGAAGGGCCAGGTTGCCAAGAGCACCGAGGTCGGCCACTGGTTCATGATGGTCGGCACGGCGGCGATGCTGGTCTACCTGGTCGGCCATGCCGGCCGGATGCTCTACACGGACCTGACGGCGTTCCTTGCCTCGCCCGACCTGATCGTGCTGGAAAGCGAATCCATGCAGGGCCTGCTGGCCGACGTCGCCCTGGACATCGCGCTGGCGATCGGGCCGATCATGGGTCTGCTGATGGTGCTGGCGGTGGTCGGTACCATGGTGCAGCACCCCATCCAGTTCACCGCCGAGAAGATCAAGCCGGACTTCAAGAAGATCTCGCCGCTGGCCGGCGCCAAGCGGCTGTTTTCCGCCAACTCGCTGGTCGAGTTCGCCAAGGGCATCGCCAAGCTGCTGATCGTCGGCATCGTCGCCTTCTCGCTGGTCTGGCCCGACGTCGCCGCGCTGCCGCAGCTGGTCCAGATCGACCCGCTGGGCGTGCTGGACTTCGTGCGCAGGGAATCGCTGCAGATGGTGGGCGGCGTGCTGGCGGTGATGACCTTCATCGCCGGTGCCGACTTCGCCTACCAGAAGTGGAAGATGAACCGCGACCTGATGATGTCGAAGCAGGACATCAAGGACGAGATGAAGCAGTCCGAGGGCGATCCGGTCGTCAAGCAGCGCATTCGCGCCATCCGCATGGAGCGGGCGCGCCGGCGCATGATCGCCGAGGTGCCGAAGGCCGCCGTGGTGATCGCCAACCCGACCCACTTCGCCGTTGCCCTGAAGTACGACATGGAGGCGATGGCGGCGCCGGTCTGCGTCGCCAAGGGCATCGACGCCGTGGCCCTGAAGATCCGCGAGGTCGCCGAGCAGAACGGCGTGCCGGTGGTGGTGAACCCGCCGCTCGCCCGCGCGCTTCACGCCGTGGTCGACCTGGAGGACGAGATTCCGACCGAGCACTACAAGGCGGTGGCCGAGGTGATAAGCTACGTCATGCGGCTGGAGCAGACATACAGCGGCGGTCGCCGGAGAAAGGCCCAGTGAACGACAGCGGGGAAGTGGCGGAGACCCGGACCGGCGGATCGCGGAGCACCCTGCCGGTGGTGAGCGGGGTGGCGGCGCTCGGCTGCGTGCTGTTCGCGGCCATGGCGCTGGGCCTCGTGCCCGGTGTCACGGCGTGGGCGGCCGCGGCGGGTGCGGTGCTGTTTGCCGTGGTCGCCGCGCTGGCCTGGCCCAGGGATGCGGCCCGCAGGTCGCGGGACGAGGAATCCGTGCCGGTGCCCCGTGCCGCGGCGCTGCCGGAGGCGACGCGCGTCGACCTCGACATGGTCGCGCCAACCGTGCCGTCCCTGCCGCCGGAGGTGCAGCATGAGCTGGAGGAACTGCGCGGCGCGCTGGCCCATGCCGAGGAACTGTTCGACCGCTTCATCAATTTCGCACCGATCGGCGTCATCCTGGCCGATGCCGAGGGATGTGTCGTGCGCGCCAACCAGGTGGTCGGCGCCATGGCCGGCACGCATGGCCGGGAGATCGGGCAGGACTGGCTGGACCTGGTCGACACGGCTGACCGGTCGCGCGCAGAGGCGCGGGCCCGGCGCATGCAGGCCGGCGAGACGATCCGGGAGGCGCTGGAGGTCCGCCTGAGCGGCCCCGACGGCCGCTTCGCGAGGGTCTTCACGGGCTGGATCGACGATGATCGTGGCGAGCGGCTGACCACGCTGCACCTGATCGACGCCACCGAGCAGCGCAGCCTGGAGGCGCAGTTCGCCCAGAGCCAGAAGATGCAGGCCATCGGCCAGCTCGCCGGCGGCATCGCGCACGACTTCAACAACCTGCTGACGGCGATGATCGGTTTCGCCGACCTGTTGCTGATGCGCCATCCGCCGGGCGACCCGTCCTATGCCGACATCGTTCACATCAAGCAGAACGCCAACCGCGCCGCGGCGCTGGTGCGCCAGCTGCTGGCCTTCTCGCGGCGCCAGACCCTGCGTCCGAAGGTGCTGAACCTGACCGACGTGCTGGCCGACCTCTCCGACCTGCTGCGTCGCCTGATCGGCGAGCACCTGAACCTGCGCATCGTCCATGACCGCGACCTGGGCCTGGTCCGCGCCGACCAGGGCCAGATGGAGCAGGTGGTGACCAACCTGGTGGTCAACGCACGCGACGCCATGACCAGCGGCGGCACCGTGTCCATCGAGACCCGCAACGTGCATGTCGACAAGCCGCGCGCCGTGGGCGACGAGACCATGCCGGTCGGCGACTATGTCGAGATCGCGGTCGGCGATACCGGCACGGGCATCGCGCCAGAGCATATCAGCAAGATCTTCGAGCCGTTCTTCACCACCAAGGAGGTCGGGCAGGGCACCGGCCTCGGCCTGTCCACGGTCTACGGCATCGTCCGCCAGACCGGCGGTTACGTCACGGTGGAGAGCGAGCCGGGCGTCGGCACCACCTTCCGCATCATGCTGCCGCGCACGGCCGGCGCGAACGAGGCGGCGGAAGGCGCGCGCCGCCGCGTGGCCGTCGACCTGACCGGGCAGGGCACCATCCTGCTGGTCGAGGACGAGGACGCGGTCCGCATGTTCGCGGCCCGGGCGCTGCGCAACAAGGGCTACCAGGTGCTGGAGGCCGAAAGCGGCGACCAGGCGCTGGCCATCGTCGAGGCCGGCGACAAGGACATCGACCTGATGGTCTCCGACGTTGTGATGCCGAACATGGACGGCCCGACCCTGATCCGGAAGGCGCGGCAGAGCCGGCCGGACCTGCGCGCGGTGTTCATCTCGGGCTATGCCGAGGAGGCGTTCCGGCGCAGCCTGGGCGATGACCTCATCGATGTCGATTTCCTGCCCAAGCCGTTCAGCCTCAAGGACCTCGCCGCCAAGGTGAAGGAACAGCTCGGCCGCTGATTCGGACGGGTTCCGGCTGCCATTTCCGTCGCCGGTGACACTTCCGGGCGCGAACATTGATCGAACATGTGGATTTTTCCGTTTGTCGCCAGCGGGTTGACGATTGTGCTTGGTGACGGGAACAAAAAGCGTACTTTCTTGGCGTTTACACCCGTTCGGGGCCTGTGAAATAACGGAGCGAGAGAATGTCGCAGTCGACATTGCGTCTGGTTGAGAAGGAAGCGCGACAGGTGGCAGACAAATCCAAGGCGCTCGATGCTGCGCTCAGCCAGATCGAGCGAGCCTTTGGCAAGGGCTCGGTCATGCGTCTCGGCCAGCGCGAGACGCTGAACATCGAGTCGGTCTCGACCGGCTCGCTGGGCCTCGACATCGCCCTGGGCATCGGTGGCCTCCCGCGTGGCCGCGTGATCGAGATCTACGGGCCGGAAAGCTCGGGCAAGACGACCCTGACCCTGCACGTGGTGGCCGAGGCGCAGAAGAAGGGCGGAACCTGCGCCTTCATCGACGCCGAGCACGCGCTCGATCCGGGCTATGCCCGCAAGCTGGGCGTCAACATCGACGACCTGATCATCTCCCAGCCCGACACGGGCGAGCAGGCGCTGGAGATCGCCGACACGCTGGTCCGCTCCGGCGCCATCGACGTGGTGGTGATCGACTCGGTCGCCGCCCTGGTGCCGCAGGCGGAGCTGGAAGGCGAGATGGGCGATTCCCATGTCGGCCTGCAGGCGCGGCTGATGAGCCAGGCATTGCGCAAGCTGACCTCGTCGATCTCGCGTTCGAACTGCATGGTCATCTTCATCAACCAGATCCGCCTGAAGATCGGCGTGATGTTCGGCAATCCGGAGACGACCTCGGGCGGCAACGCGCTGAAGTTCTATGCCTCGGTGCGCCTGGATATCCGCCGCATCGGTGCCATCAAGAACCGCGACGAGGTGGTGGGCAACCAGACCCGCGTGAAGGTGGTGAAGAACAAGGTGGCGCCGCCGTTCCGCGTGGTCGAGTTCGACATCATGTACGGCTCGGGCATTTCCAAGACCGGCGAGCTGCTGGACCACGGCGTCCGCGCCGGCGTGGTCGACAAGGCCGGTTCCTGGTTCTCCTACGGCGAGCAGCGCATCGGCCAGGGCCGCGAGGCCGCAAAGCAGTTCCTGGCGGAGAACGCCGACATCGCCGACGCCATCGAGGCGCGCATCCGCCAGAATGCCGGCCTGCTGGCCGAGGCGATGGCGGGCGGACCCGAGGACGACAGCGACGGCTCCGACAGCGGCGAATGATTGCCTGACGGTCCGGCACCGGGGCGCCACGCAGGTCGCGGCGGCCCGATGTCCGTCACCGGATGGTGATCAGAACAGTTCGTTCTGGTTCTTGGCGGCGTAGAACAGGCAGACCCGCAGCTTGCCGGCCTTGATGGCATCTGTCCGCTTCTGCCAGTGCTCGACGATGCGGACCAGTTCCTGCAGCATCCGCGGCTGCTCGGCATAGTCGGACATGGCCTCGACCGCGCGCTGCCAGCCGGCGAAGACCTCGATGGTCGCCTTCAGCACGGCGTCCGTGAAATCCTCGGCCAGGAACGGTTCCATGCCGGCGTCGACCAGCTTGCGCATCTCGTCGCGCTCGTGCAGCAGGGGCGGGATCTCCGGCTCGATCTGGGAGACCAGGCTGTTGGCGAGTGCCACGCCGTCGGCGTCGTTGGCGGCGATGTACTGGCTGAAGGCGAAGACGCCGCGCTTGCGCAGGCTCTTCTCGATGGTGCGGTAGATCGCGTAGCGGTCCTCGATCAGGTGCAGTTCCAGCGGCGCCAGCACCAGGTGGTGGCGCTGCGCGCTGAGTTCGACATGCACCAGGTCGACGGCGCCGATGCGTGCCTGCTGGCCCAGGTCCCATTCATGCGCCATCTCCGCGCCGACCTCGGCCAGGGCGCGGTTCGGTTCCATGCCAGTGACGCTGACGCGATAGCGCTCGACCAGGTCGCGGCAGATGCCACCGGTGCCGCAGCCCAGCACCAGCGTGTTGTGGCCGGCCTTCAGGTCGCAGCGCTGCAGCATGCTGAACAGCAGGTCGGGTCCGCCCGGCCGGTGGTAGCCGTTGCCGAACAGCAGGTGCAGGGTCTCGGCCTCGGGGCCATGCGGACAGGAACGCTTCTGCGCGACCGTATCCTCGGTCACGCGGCGCTTGCGCGGCTGCGGGACGCTGGCGGGATCGTATCCCTCCCACCATGCCTTGAATCTGTCCTTGAAGGCGATCTTCGCCATCCCCTGGTCCGGACGGGTTTCGGAATCGTGCCCGCAACCGGGCATTGCGGCCGAAACTAGGAGAACGGGGCTAATATTGGGTTAAGGCCGCCCGACGCGGCGACGTGGCCGGCCGGCTTGACAGGGACCGGAGGCGTCGCCACATTACGCCGGTTCCGCTGCAGAAAAATTCCAAGCAGAACAACAGGTTAAGTCGACGCTTCGCGTGCGGGGCGGCGCCAATCCGGCAAGAGGTGCATCGTGCCCGGCGGAAACGAGATCCGGTCGACCTTCGTTCAGTTCTTCGGCGACAACGGCCATCGCCATGTGTCGTCGTCGCCGCTGGTGCCGCACAACGACCCCACGCTGATGTTCACCAACGCCGGCATGGTCCAGTTCAAGAACGTCTTCACGGGGCAGGAGCGGCGCGACTACACCCGCGCGGTGACCTCCCAGAAGTGCGTCCGCGCCGGCGGCAAGCACAATGATCTCGACAATGTCGGCTATACCGCGCGGCATCACACCTTCTTCGAGATGCTGGGCAACTTCTCGTTCGGCGACTACTTAAAGGACACCGCGATCGAGCTGGCCTGGACGCTGGTGACGCGGGAGTTCGGGCTGGCAAAGGACCGGCTGCTGGTCACGGTCTATTCCGAGGACGAGGAGGCCGCGGGCCTGTGGCGCAAGATCGCCGGCCTGCCCGACGAGCGCATCATCCGCATCCCGACCTCGGACAATTTCTGGTCCATGGGCGACACCGGTCCCTGCGGCCCGTGCTCGGAGATCTTCTTCGACCATGGTCCGAAGATCCCCGGTGGTCCGCCGGGCAGCCCCGACCAGGACGGTGACCGCTTCATCGAGATCTGGAACCTGGTCTTCATGCAGTACGAGCAGGTGACGCCGGACCGGCGCGTGCCGCTGCCGCGCCCGTCCATCGACACCGGCATGGGGCTGGAGCGCGTCACCGCCACGCTGAACGGCACCCACGACAACTACGCCACCGACCTGCTGCGCCGCCTGATCGTCAGGTCGGCCGAGCTGTCGCGGACCGAGCCGGACGGGCCGGGCGCGGTGCATCACCGGGTCATCGCCGACCACCTGCGCGCCAGCTGCTTCCTGATCGCCGACGGCGTGCTGCCGACCAACGAGGGTCGCGGCTACGTGCTGCGCCGGATCATGCGCCGCGCCATGCGGCATGCGCACATGCTGGGCTGCACCGATCCGCACATGTACCGGCTGGTTCCGGAACTGGTCGACATGATGGGGCCGACCTTCGGCGAACTGCGCCGCGCCGAGGCCCTGATCACCGAGACGCTGAAGCTCGAGGAAGGGCGCTTCAAGCAGACCCTCGATCGCGGCCTGCGGCTGCTGGACGAGGAACTGGAGCGGCTGGGCGGCACCCAGGCCCTGCCGGGCGAGGTCGCTTTCCGCCTGTACGACACCTACGGCTTCCCGCTCGACCTGACACAGGACATCCTGCGCGGCCAGGGACGCGCTGTGGACAAGGCCGGTTTCGACCAGGCCATGGCGCGCCAGAAGGCCGAGGCCCGGCGGAGCTGGGCCGGCTCGGGCGAGCAGGCGACCGACACGGTCTGGTTCGAACTGCGCGAGAACGTGCCGGCGACCGAGTTCCTGGGCTACACCGCCGAGGGCGCCGAGGCGAAGGTGGAGGCCATCCTGGTCGATGGCAAGCCGGTCGATCGGGCCGCGGCGGGCACCGCGGTGATGGTGCTGCTGAACCAGAGCCCGTTCTACGGCGAGTCCGGTGGCCAGGCGGGCGATGCCGGCCGGCTGACCGGCGCCGATGGCCTGTCTGTCACCATCGACGACACCCAGAAGAAGCTCGGCGCGCTGCATGTCCATATCGGCCGCGTCGACGCCGGCAGCCTGGCGGTCGGCGAGGTGGTGCACGCGGAGATCGACCACGACCGCCGCGCCCGCCTGCGCGCCAATCATTCGGCGACGCACCTGCTGCACAAGGCGCTGCGCGACCGGCTGGGCGATCACGTCGCCCAGAAGGGCTCGCTGGTGGCGCCGGACCGGCTGCGCTTCGACATCAGCCACCCCAAGCCGATGACGCCGGAGGAACTCTCCGATATCGAGGCGGCGGTGAATGCCATGGTGCGCGGCAATGGCGACGTCACCACCCGGCTGATGGCGCCGGAGGAGGCGGTGAAGGCCGGCGCGCTGGCGCTGTTCGGCGAGAAGTACGGCGACGAGGTCCGCGTGGTCTCCATGGGCCCGGACGACGCCCCGGAGCTGTCGACCGAGCTCTGCGGTGGCACCCATGTCCGCCGCACCGGCGACATCGGCATCTTCCACATCGTCAGCGAGGGCGCGGTCGCGGCAGGCGTGCGCCGCATCGAGGCGCTGACCGGCAAGGCGGCGCTGGACTGGCTGGCCGGGCAGGAGCAGACCCTGCGCGATGTCGCGGCCAGCCTGAAGACCACGCCCGCCGACGTGCCGGGCCGGGTCGGGCAGCTGGTCGAGGACCGCCGCAAGCTGGAGCGCGAGCTGTCCGAACTGCGTCGCAAGGTTGCCATGGGCGGCGGTGCGGCCGCCGGCGGTCCGGCCGCGCAGGAGATCGCGGGCATCCGCTTTGTCGGCCAGGTGGCCGAGGGCGTGCCGGCCAGGGACCTGAAGGCGCTGGTCGACGAGATGAAGGGCCAGGGCCCGGGCGTATATGCCGTGGTCGGCGTCACGGATGGCAAGGCGGCACTGGTGGTCGGCGTGACCGAGGACCTGGCCGGCAGGCTGAGCGCGGTCGACCTGGTGCGCGCCGGTGTCGGCGCCATCGGCGGCAAGGGGGGCGGTGGCCGCCCGGACATGGCCCAGGGTGGCGGGCCGGATGGCGACGCGGCGCAGGCGGCGATCGATGCGGTCGGTCAGGCCATCGCGGCGGCAGCGGCCTGAGCGACCGGTTCGCCCGGTCGGCGGTGTCTCACGGCGCCGGCACCAGCCGCAGCACGCCGATGGCCCCGGCCTCGACATCGCTCCGCCGCATCGACAGCGGGATGTAGCTCACCTGCCGCCAGCGCTCGACGAAATCGTCATAGTGCGGCGAGAGCACGTGACCTGACTGACCGGTCGAGTGCATGAACAGCGAGCCATTGGGATCGTCCAGGTCGTAGATCGCCCTGAGCGAGGCCGCATGCGTCGTCGCGAACGGGTCGGTCTCGTCACCGATCGCGTTGCGCGAGACATTGACCGTGAAGCTGTCGCCACCGACCGGCGTCGACAGGTCGAACAGGTCCCTCAGTACCGGCACGTAGGTGAAGGGATTGTGGTTCGACTTGGCCCGGTGCACGTCGCCCCAGCGCCAGGCCGAGCGATCCTCGCCATAGCGGGTCTCCAGGTCCGCCAGCGCCAGTTCCAGCGCGCGAACCAGGATGACGCGGCAGCTCTCCACCTCGGCCGTGGCGACGTCGTCGCACCAGCGCGCGGCGCCGTCCACGTTCTCCAGCACGTTGATGATGAACAGCGGGCGCTGGCTGAACAGCGCGTCGAAGGCATCCCCGGTCTCGTCGATCAGCACCTGCCGCACGAACTCGCGGTACCAGGCGTTGAACAATGTCGGCTCGATGGCATCGGCGCTCATGGTGCCGTCCCACAGCCTCAGGTCCGCGACCACGGCGCTGGCGCGCTTCGTGGCCGGCGCGATGGCCAGCATGGCGGGCAGGATGCGGCGGGCCAGCAGCGAGACCTGGTCGGCCTGGATCGACTTGAAGCTCTCGAGCGAATGCACCGTCCGCGCACCGAGCAGGTCGGTGATGCGCTGCGCCCGGTAGGGCGCCGACCACTCGTTGGTCAGGAACCAGGGATAGTCGTCGCCGACGATGCGGTTGTTGGCCGTGACGACCATGCCGGCGGCGGGATTGACCGTCTGCGGCAGATCCTCGTAGGCCACCTCGCCGACACGGTCATAGGCCGCGTCCCAGCCCGGCAGCGGCATCATGCCCTGGTCGTGGCCGCCGACACCGCGGATCGGGACCCGCCCGGCGGAGATCATGCCGATGGTCCCCTGACCGTCGGCATAGACCATGTTTTGCTGTGCACCGTCGAAGTCGCGCATGGCCTCGCGGAACTCGTAGCCGTTGCGGACACGATGCACGTTCAGGCCGGCCCGGACAGACATCTCGTCGTCGTCGAGTACATGCCAGCGCAATGCGATGACGTGGCCGGCCGGCGCCGCCAGTCCGCCGGTCGCATCCGACATCACCGGACCGTGGCGTGTGCCGCGCACGGTGATGATGCGCGGCGGCAGGCCCTTAATGCGGATGACTTCCTCCCGCGTGGAAAAGCGGTCCCAGCCGGCGGGGGTCAGGTACTCGTCGGGGTTCTCCGGGTTGACCTTCTCGACATAGAGGTCCTGCACGTCGGTCTCGGTGTTGGTGAAACCCCAGGCGACATTGCGGTTGCGGCCCAGCACGACAAAGGGCACGCCCGGCAGGGTCGCGCCGATCGAGGTGTGCGTGCCGTCGTCGATCTGCGCCAGGTACCAAAGCGACGGCGACTGCAGCCCCAGGTGCGGATCGTTGGCCAGCAGCGGCTTGCCGGTGGCGCTGCGGCTGCCGGCGATCACCCAGTTGTTGGACCCCATGCCCGGCAGCTTCGGCATCGGGTCCGCCGCCACCAGCCGGGTCCATTCCCCGGCCGGGATCGCCCTGGCAACGTCACCCAGGGCCACGGGGCCGTCGGCGGGATAGTCGGGCCAGAGATCGCGCATCTGCCGGGCCGAGAGGACAGTCGACAACCGCGCGCGCAGGGCCTCGGTGCGCCAGTTGCCCGACAGGTTCCAGGCCATCATCTTCAGCCAGACCAGCGTATCGGCCGGCCGCCACGGTTCGGGCTTGATGCCGAGCACCAGGAACTCCGGCGGCAGCAGGCCCTCGTGGCTGGCGAGGTAGGCGTTCACGCCGGCGGCATAGGCATCCAGCAGGCCACGGGTCTCCGGGTCCAGGTTCGCGACCGTCGCCTCGGCGGCACGGTAGACACCGAGGGTGCGCAGGAAGATGTCGGTGTCGACGGTGCTCTCGCCGCCGAATTCCGACAGCCGCCCGGCCCCGATGCGCCGCTGCAGTTCCATCTGCCAGAGACGGTCCTGGGCATGGGCATAGCCAAGTGCGAAGATCGCGTCCGGACGGTTCTCCGCGAAGATGTGCGGCACCGCGAAGCGATCGCGAATCACCTGTACCTCGCCGGTCAGGCCCGCCAGGCGAACCTCTCCGTCGGTCAGCGGCAGCGACATGCGCCCCACGACAAAAAGGGCAATCACCGCCACGGCTGCCAGCAGCAGCAGCGTCAGCAATCCGCGCCAGACCCATCTCATCCGGATTCTCCGGTCGCCTTCCGGTGTCCGTTCATGGTGCGGAGCATCACGCCTTTCGCAGCTTCGTCAACCACGATCCGAACCTTCCGGCCGGGGGACGCGACGTGTAATGAGTGGAGCGGACAGCTTCGGCAGCGAAGGGAGGTGCGGCCAATGGCAACCAGAGCGGCGTTCATCGGTCTCGGCGTGATGGGCTATCCCATGGCCGGACACATGCAGGCCAGGGGCTGCGCGACCACGGTCTACAACCGCAACGCGGCGAAGGCCGAGGCCTGGGTGAAGCAGCATGGCGGCACCTCGGCAGCGACACCGCGCGAGGCCGCGAGCGGCGCCGATATCGTCATGGTCTGCGTCGGCAATGACGACGACCTGCGTTCCGTGGTCCTTGGCGCCGACGGCATCTTCGCAGGCATGAAGCCGGGCGCGATCCTGGTCGACCACACCACGGCCTCGGCCGACGTGGCGCGCGAACTGGGCGCGATCGCGGCGGAGAAAGGCTTCGGATTCATCGACGCGCCGGTCTCGGGCGGTCAGGCCGGGGCAGAGAACGGCCAGCTGACCGTGATGTGCGGCGGGGATGCCGCGACCTTCGATGCCGCGCAGCCGACGATCATGCACTATGCACGGGCCTGTCAGCGTCTCGGCCCGGTCGGCGCAGGGCAGCTGACGAAGATGGTGAACCAGATCTGCATCGCCGGTGTGCTGCAGGGCCTGTCGGAGGCCCTGCACTTCGCGGACAGCGCCGGGCTGGACGGCCGGGCCGTGGTGGCGACGATCTCGAAGGGCGCGGCGCAGTCCTGGCAGATGGAGAACCGGCACGCGACCATGCTCGATGACAGCTTCGACTTCGGCTTCGCGGTCGACTGGATGCGCAAGGACCTCGGCATCTGCCTGGCGGAAGCGAAGCGGATGGGCGTGACCCTGCCGCTGACGGCACTGGTCGACCAGTTCTACGGCGACGTCCAGGCCATGGGCGGCGGACGCTGGGATACCTCCAGCCTGGTCCGCCGGTTGCGGCAGTTGGGCAAGTCCTATGACTGACGACCCTGCACGATCGCTCGGGCCGTGGACCTGGGGCGCGCTGCTGGTGGCGGCGAGCGTGGTGGTGACGCTCGCCGTGCTGGTCTGACGGACGGGACGGTCCGGCGTCAGGCGGCGGGCCGCTGCGCCAGGCCCTCCATGATGGTGCGGTTGACATCGATCAGCGCGTCCAGGGGTTCACCCTTGCGCATGATCTCGCTGGAATAGCGGTCGACCCAGATCGCCAGCGAGATGATCGAGGCGCGCGTCCGCTCCGGCAGCTTGTTGCCTTCCCGCGAGCAGTCGCTCATCAGCGTGCTCCAGAGCCGGCGGTTGCGGTAGATCGCCTCGATGACCACCGGGTCATGGCGCGGCTTTTCCTTCACGGCCATCAATTGGCGCGTGATGTCCGCGAACAACCGGTATTCGGTATCGCGCGGGGTTTCGGTGACCCGTTGGGCCCGGCTATACGCTTGCAGGCTCATAGTTGAGCAGCTCCGCTTCGAAGTCGAGGAGTTTGCGGCAGAGCGTCAGACCCTTGTAGTACTGACGGTCCATCACACACTGGCTAACGGCGATGCAGGTCGCGAGTGCGTCCGGATTGCTGATCGCCCCCATGAATTCCGACATGCGTGCAACGAATTCTTCGTAGAACCGCGGCCGGACCTTTTCATCGAGATAGATGGACATGATCGCGAAGTAGATGCGCCGCGCCGGCGTATCCACTTCCTCTGGCTTCAGGATGTCGCGTTCGCGCAGGATCGACGCCTTGTTGTGCAGCACAAGGGTTGCCCGGCGATCGCCATTGGCAATCACCGCACCGTTGATCACGAACTTTTCCCCGGGCTTTAGGGTCAGTTTCAGCGCCATGCAAACCACCGGTCGCGTCCTGCGACCGTCCTTTCCTGCGTCCACGCGGACCCGTGGCGGGCCCATGACCGGCAGGATGCAGCCCGGCTGGTTGAAGTATCGTTAATGTCGGCGGGTCGGCAGGCCTGGTCCCATGGCGCCTGCCCGGCAGGCTTAACCGCAATTTTACGAACATGCCGTTCTTATCGGGCTGTCCGCCCACCAGACCGATCGAGAGCCATGGCCCGCAACGCTGCCCTCACGAAGAAAGCCGCCGCCACGACTGCCCCCGATGTCGGGAGGGAAATCCTGTCCGGCCAGACCTTCGAGGTGCTGAACGTGCTGCGGCGCGTGAAGGATGACCGCAAGCCCACGCGCATGGACCTGAAGCGTGCCGTGCAGCACCTGCAGCGGGGTTCGAAACTCGCCAACCAGGGCAAGTACGCCGACGCCGCGTCCGAGTTCCTGAAGGCGCATGCGCTCGATCCGCACAATGCCGACACGCTGCTGGTACTGGGCAACAACCTGCGCCATGCCGGCCAGGTCCAGGCCGCCATCCACGTGATGGAGAAGGCACTGAAGCTGTCGGGCGAGGAGCCGGAACTGCTCTACGGCATCGGCCTGCTGGCCCAGGACCTGGGCATGACGGCCGCCGCGGAGAACGTCTTCGCGCTGGTGATGCAGAAGGCGCCGAATGACAGCCGGGGCCCGATGGCGCTGGCCGCCGCCAAGCGCACGCGCGGCGAATATGACGAGGCCATCGAGATCCTGCGCGTCGCCATCGAGCGCAATGTGAAGGACTACGCGCTGTGGCAGTCGCTGGCGGTGACGGTGGCGGAGGCGCGCGGCGCCGACGCCGCCCGGCCGTTCTATGACGAGGCCATCCGGCTGAAGCCGGACTACGACATCGCCTGGTCGAATGTCGGCCACGCCTATTCCGCCGAGGGCCGCTTCACCGAGGCGCTGCCGTTCCTGGAGCGTGCGGTGCGCCTGCGCCCCGACGATCCTGACACCCACTTCTCCGCCGCCACCGCCCTGCTGGGCACGGGCGACCTGAAGCGCGGCTGGGACGAGTACGAGTGGCGCCTCGACCGCCGCCGCAAGGATTCGGTCGTCTTCGTGCACCAGTTGCCGCGCTGGGAAGGCGAGGACATCAGCGACAAGACCATCCTGATCTGCGACGAGCAGGGTATCGGCGACGCCATCATCTTCTCGAGCGCCTTCCAGGAGGTGATCGACCGCGCCGGGCACGTGATCATCGAGTGCGATCACCGCCTGGTTTCCTGGTTCTCCCGCTCGTTCCCGACGGCAACCGTGCACCGCCACGTCACCTTCCGCTCCAATGCCAAGCTGCATCGCCATTACGGCTGGCTGGCCGAACCCGGCATTCCGCAGCCCGACGTGTTCATTCCCTCGGGCTCGCTGTTCCGCGTGCTGCGCCCGACGCTGGAAAGCTTCGAGCGCGCGCCCGGCTATCTGGTCCCGGACCCCGAGCGCGTGGCGTTCTGGAAGCAGCGCTTCGACGAGATCGGCGACGGGCCCAAGATCGGCCTCTGCTGGTCGGGCGGCTTCGTCACCCCGATCCGCGCCAAGGGCTACATGTCGCTGATGGACTTCGAGCCGTTCTTCGACCTGGAGGCGAAGGGCGCCCACTTCATCGACGTCATGTACAAGGACGCCCGCGACGACCGGGCGAAGCTGTTCGACGCCAGGGGCGTGGTGATCCACAACTGGAACGACATCGACCGGCGCAACAACCTGGACGACGCCGCGGCCTACACGGCGGCGCTGGACTTCGTGATCTCGATCTCGTCCTCGCCGGTGGCCATCGCCGGCGCCGAGGCGATCCCGACAGTGACCCTGCTGCACAAGCCCGACCGTTTCCATTTCGGCGTCAACCGCGAGCCGTGGTTCCCGCTGGCCGACATCTTCTGCGCCCACCGGCCCGAGGAATGGCCGGTGAATCCCGCCACCGCCGCCCGTGCCGCGGTCGGCCGTCGTCTCGGCCTCGACTGAGGACACCGACCCCAAGTGAACGACCTCGTCCCCGTCATCGTCCAGGCCCGCACCGGCTCGCAGCGCTGTCCCGCCAAGGTGATGCGCACGGTCGCCGGCCGGCGGCTGATCGACTACACACTGGACGCGCTGGAGCATTGCCGGGTGGCCAGGCCGCTGATCGTGGCAACCTCCGACGATCCGCTCGACGACCAGCTCGCCGCCCACTGTGCCGCACGTGGCGTGCCGGTGGTCCGGGGTCCGCTGCACAATGTGGCGGCCCGCTTCGGTGTGGTGCTCGACCGCTTTCCGGTGAAGGCCTTTGTCCGTGTTTCTGGCGACAGCCCGCTGATCGATCGCCGCCTGGTCGACCGCGCCGTCGAGCTGTACCGCGAGGGCGGGGCCGACCTCGTCACCAATGTCTATCCGCGCAGCTTCCCCAAGGGGCAGTCGGTCGAGGTGATCGATGCCGCGGTCTTCCGCGCCGCGCTGGCCGGGATGGACCACCCATCGGACCAGGAGCACGTGACCCCGTTCTTCTATGCCCGGCCCGAGCGTTACCGGATCCGCAACATCGAGGCCGAGACCCCGGCCGGCGACGTCTCCATGGTGGTCGACACCGAGGAGGACTTCCGTCGCTTCCGCGAGGTCGCCCACCGCCTGCAGGCGCCGGCCTGGCGCTTCCGCTGGACCGACCTTGCCCCCGAGCTCGGCTCGGGTCAGGGTCGCGGCTGATGGACCGGTCCGGTCCGGACCTGCGTCCGGTCGCCACCGGCCGCGATGACGGGCCGGCGGACATGGTCGAGAGCATGCAGCAGCAACGCATCGTGCGCGCCGGCATTGTCGGCCTGGGTGTCGGGGAGCGCCATATCGGTGGCTACCGGAGCCATCCCGCCTGCCGTGTCGCCCGCATCGCCGATTTCGACGCGGCCAAGCGCGCAGACGTCGCGACACGCCATCCCGACATCCCGATGGAGAGCGATGCCGGGGCGGTGCTGGACGATCCGGAGATCGACATCGTCTCCATCGCGTCATGGGACCAGCACCATTTCGGGCAGATCATGCGGGCGCTGGACAACGGCAAGCACATCTTCGTCGAGAAGCCGTTGGTGCTGACCGAGGAACACGCGCGCGCGGTCCGCGCGAAACTGCGCGCCAACCCGCACCTGAAGATCTCGTCGAACCTGATCCTGCGCCGCTCGCCGCGTTTCGTTCGCCTGCGCCGCGAGATCATGGAAGGTGCGTTCGGCACGGTCTTCCACATCGATGCCGACTACCAGTACGGCCGCATCCACAAGCTGCTGGCTGGCTGGCGTCGTGACCTGCCCGGCTATTCGCTGGTGCTGGGCGGCGCGGTGCACATGATCGACCTGGTGCTGTGGCTGACCGGCGACCGTGCCGTCGAGGTGACGGCGATGGGCAACGGCATGGCGACGGCCGGCAGCGGCTTCGGCAACTTCGACCTGGTGCGTGCCGTCGTGCGCTTTGAAAGCGGCATGCTGGCCAGCATCGGCTGCAATGGTGGCCTGGTTCACCCGCATTTCCATCGCCTGGAAGTGCACGGAACGGCGGCAACCTTCGTTAACCGTTTGGAAAGTGCGTTTGTTTACCGTGATCGCGATCCCGGCAGAAGGCCGGAGGTGATCACGGAGGCTTATCCCGGTGTCGACAAGGGTGACCTGCTGGCGGACTTCGTGGACGCGGTCCTGCACGACCGCGATCCGGAGGTAACCGTCGATGACTGTTTCGATGCACTCGCCGTCTGCTTCGCCATCGAGCGTGCCGCCCATGACGGGCGCACCGTCGCCGTCGAACGCTTCTGACAGCAGCGAATTCCGCCAGATCCACTTCGGTCGCCCGATCATCGGCGAGGCCGAGCGCAACGCCGTGATGGAGGTGCTGGAGAGCCCGCAGCTCGTCCACGGCCCGCGCGCCACCGCCTTCGAGCAGGCATTCTCCGCGTTCACCGGCGGCGGCGAGGCGATCACCGTCTCCTCCTGCACCGCCGGCCTGCACCTCTGCTACTTCCAGCTCGGCCTGGGCGCCGGCGACGAGGTCATCGTCCCGGCCCAGACGCACACCGCAACCGCGCACGCCGTGGAATATACCGGCGCGCGGCCGGTCTTCGTCGATGCCGAGCCCGAAACCGGCAACATCGACCTCGACGCGGTCGAGGCGGCGATCACGCCGCGCACCCGCGCCATCTCGGTGGTCCATTATCTGGGCATGCCCGTGGACATGGTCCGCGTGAACGCCATCGCCGCCCGCCATGGCCTGTTCGTGGTCGAGGACGCGGCGCTGGCCGTCGGCACCTGGCTGGACGGCACCCATGCCGGCCTGCTGGGCGATGTCGGCTGCTTTTCCTTCTACCCGGTCAAGCACATGACCACGGCCGAGGGCGGCATGGTGCTGACCCGCAATCCGGACGTTGCCGAGCGCATCCGCCGCCAGAAGGCCTTCGGCCTCGACCGTACGGTGGCCGAGCGCAAGGAGCCGGGCATCTACGACGTCACCCAGCTCGGCTTCAACTACCGCATGAACGAGCTGCAGGCGGCCATCGGCATCGAGCAGCTCAAGCGCGTGCCCGGCTTCCTGGCCGCGCGGACCGAGAATTACGAGCGGCTGGAGGCTGGCCTGCGGGAGATCGACGAGCTCGATCTCTTCCGTTCCAGCCACGACCGGTTCGTCTCCAGCCACTACTGCCTGTCAGTGATCCTGAAGGGCTCGCTGGCCAGCCGGCGGTCCGAAATGCAGGCGGCGCTGAACCGGCAGGGCGTCGGCACCAGCGTCTACTATCCGGGGCCCGTGCCGTTGCTCCGCTACTACCGGGACAAGTACGCGCTCGACCCGGCGAGCTTCCCCGTCGCCCGGCGCATCAGCGACAGCTCCATCGCGCTCCCCGTGGGACCGCATATCGGCGCCGAGGACATGGATTTCATCATCAAGGCGATGAAGAGGGCGATCCACGATGTCGCAAACTGAACATCCGCTGAAGGGCAAGAAGGTCGTCATCGTCGGCGGCGCGGGTTTCATCGGCCACAACATGGCGCTGACGATGAAGAACCTGGGCGTCGACGTGGCCGTCGTCGACAGCCTGGGCGTCAACAACTACTACGCCATCGAGCGCGAGCGGTACACGAACCCCAATGGCGAGCTGTACCTGAACTTCATCAAGCAGCGCATGAACATGCTGCACCATGCCCGGATCCCGTTCATCGAGATCGACGCCCGTGACTATCACGGCCTGTCGGAGACGATGGAGGATCTCAACCCGGAGTACATCGTCCACCTGGCCGCGGTGGCACACGCCAACCGCTCCAACAAGGACCCGTATTCCACGTTCGACCATTCGCTCCGCACGCTGGAGAACGCCCTCGACGTCGCCCGCTCGACGCGGCTGAACGTGAAGCGCTTCGTGTTCTTCTCCTCCTCGATGGTCTACGGCACCTTCGCCGACGGCATCGTCGACGAGACCACGGCCTGCAACCCGATGGGTATCTACGGCGCGCTGAAGTTCGCCGGCGAGAAGATGGTGATCGCCTACAACCAGGTCTTCCAGCTGCCCTACACGATCATCCGTCCGTCCGCCCTGTACGGCGAGCGCTGCGTCAGCCGCCGCGTCGGCCAGGCGCTGATCGAGAACGCGCTGCGCGGCAACACCCTGACCATCAACGGCGACGGCAGCGACCGGCTGGACTTCACCTATATCCAGGACCTGGTGGGCGGCGTCATCGCGGCACTGTCGTCGGAGAAGGCGGCCAACGAGGTCTTCAACCTGACCTACGGCCAGGGTCGCTCGCTCAACGAGATGGTCGGCATCATCCGGGAGCACTTCCCGGAGGTCGAGGTGAAGCACCAGCCGCGCGACGCCCTGATGCCCGAGCGCGGCACCCTGTGCGTCGACAAGGCGAAGGACCTGATCGGCTACACGCCGTCCTGGCCGCTGGACCGCGGCTTCGTCGACTACATCAACTGGTACAAGTCCAACTGGGACGAACTGAACGCCACCGCCGAGGAGGCCGGACCGGTCGTCTACCTGCGCCGCCGGGCCTGGGCATGACCGAACAGGCAGCACAGATGCTCCGCCCTGACGCCTGGCTCAGCCAGCAGCTTGGCAAGGCGGCATGGCATCTGGCGCTGCCGGAGGACCCGGAGGCGGACATCGCGCTGCCTGTTCCGGGCCCCTGTTTCGTCGACGCAAAGGTGGCGGTCGCCGATACGGCGGGCGCCGCCCGGCTGGAGGCCGCGGGCTTCCGCCTGGTCGATACCAACGTGCAGCTTCAGCGACCGGCCTGGCCCGGCGCGCACAGCCGCACCAGCCGCATGGCCGAGGACCGCGACCGCCGCGCGGTGGAAGCTATCGCCGGCTCCAGCTTCCAGACCAGCCGCTTTCATCTGGACCCGGCGATACCGGGCACGGTGGCGGACCGCGTCAAGCGAGCCTGGGCCGGAAACTATTTCGAGGGCCGGCGCGGCGACCTGATGATCGTCGCCGAGGTGGAGCGGGAGGTCGCGGGCTTCCTGCAACTGCTGCGGCAGGGCGAGACCCTGGTCATCGACCTGATCGCGGTCGACGCGCACTTCCGCGGGCACGGCCTGGCCCACGACATGATCGCCTGCGCCGAAGCCACTGTGCCCGACATCAAGGTGCTGCGCGTCGGCACCCAGATCGCCAATCCGGGCGCGCTTCGCACCTACCTGCGCAACCGCTTCGAGGTCGTGCAGGCCAGTTACGTGTTTCACTATCACGGGTGACCCCGATGCAGATCGCCGGCCGCAATCCCGAGGACCAGGTCTTCGTCATCGCCGAGGTGGGCAACAACCACGAGGGCGATTTCGACCTGGCCCTGCGCATGGTCGACCTGGCCGCCGAGGCTGGGGTCGACGCGGTGAAGTTCCAGACCTTCCGCACCGAGCTGTTCGTGGCGGCGACCGATGCCGCGCGCTTCCAGCGCCTTAAGGGCTTCGAGCTGACCTTCGACCAGTTCGCCCGTCTGGGCGAGGCGGCGAAGGCGGCGGGGCTGGCCTTCATCTCCACGCCGCTGGACCTGGAGAGTGCCGGCTTCCTCGACGACCATGTCGACTGCTTCAAGATCGCCAGTTCCGACAACACCTTCTGGCCGCTGATCGACCGGGTGGCCGCGACGGGCAAGCCGGTGATCTTCTCGACCGGCCTCGCCGGCATGGAGGAGATCGACCACACCGTCGGCCGCATCCGCAGCCGCTGGGCGCGCGACGGCGTGCATCCGGGCCTGGGCGTGCTGCACTGCGTCTCCTCCTATCCGACCCCGCCGGAGGAGGCGAACATCCGTTGCGTGCAAACCATGGCCCATGCCCTGCCGAGCTGTGTTGTCGGCTATTCCGACCACACCATGGGCATCGATGCCGCCGTGGCGTCGGTGGCGCTGGGGGCGCGCATCATCGAGAAGCACTTCACCATCGCCCATGACCACAGCGATTTCCGCGACCACCAGCTCTCCGCCGACCCGGCCGAGATGGCGGAACTGGTCCGCCGCGTCCGCGTGCTGGAGCCGCTGCTGGGGGACGGCATGGTCGGCATGGCCGCCGTCGAGCGCGACATGGCCCCGCTGATCCGTCGCTCCATCGCCGCGAAGCGGCCGCTGGAGGCCGGCACCACGGTGACCGAGGCCGACATCGTCTGGGTCCGCCCGGGCGACGGCATGGCGCCTGGCCGCGAGGCCGAGGTGATCGGCCGGACGCTCAAGCGCCCGCTCAACACC
Organism: Pseudomonadota bacterium; assembly: GCA_036154895.1. Taxonomy (GTDB): domain Bacteria; phylum Pseudomonadota; class Alphaproteobacteria; order Minwuiales; family Minwuiaceae; genus Minwuia. Next base: position 150,334 of record JAYZWD010000038.1, on the reverse strand, counting down.
GGCGAGCGCTTCGCCGCGGACATGCTGGCCTGAGGACACGCAGCCCATGTGCGGGATCGCAGGACATTTCGGACCCGTCGCGCCGGACCCCGGTCGCATCGCCGCGACGCTCGACGCGCTGAAGCGGCGCGGGCCGGACGCGCGCGGCCGGGCCGTGATCGACGCCGGGGCGAACACCGTCACCCTGCTGCACACCCGCCTTGCCATCATCGATCTCGACCAGCGGGCGAACCAGCCGTTCAGCCGCGATGGCCTGACCGTCATCTTCAACGGCGAGATCTACAACTACGTCGAACTGCGTCGCGAACTGGCCGCGACCGGTGTTGCCTTCACAACCACCTCCGATACCGAGGTGCTGCTGGAGGCGTGGCGGCGCTGGGGCGAACGCTGCGTCGACCGGATGGAGGGCATGTGGGCCTTCGCGATCCACGATGCCCGCCGCCGCCGGCTGGTGCTGTCGCGCGACCCCTTCGGCGAGAAGCCGCTGCTCTGGTCAAACGGCCCGGACGGTCTGCACTTCGCCTCCGAGGTCAAGGCACTGGCGGCGCTGACCGGGCGCCGGCCGGAGGTGAACCACGAGACCGTGCGCCGCTATCTCGTGAACGGCTACAAGGCGCTCTACAAGACGCCGCACGGTTTCCATGCCGGTGTCAACGAGCTGCCGCCGGGCCACAACCTGGTGATCGGCGACAACCGCAACGTCAGCGTCGAGGAATACTGGCGCCCGGCCTATCGTCCTGCGGCGCGGATGAGCTTCGGCGAGGCCGTGGACGGCGTTCGCAGCCACCTGGAGGAGAGCCTGCGGCTGCGCCTGCGCGCCGACGTGCCGATCGCCTTCTGCCTGTCGGGCGGGGTGGACTCGGCGACGCTCGCCTCCTTCGCCGCCAAACGCCACAACGCCGACGTCGCCACCTTCTCGATCATCGATCCCGACCCGCGCTATGACGAGAGCGGCAACATCGCCGCGACGGTCGCCGATCTCGGCTGCCGTCACCACGAGATCCGCCTGCGCCAGTCGCGCGACCTCGACCGCTTCGCCGACCTGGTTGCCTATCACGACAAGCCGGTGATCACCGCGTCCTACTACGTCCACAGCCTGCTGTCGGAGGCGATGCACGCCGAGGGCTTCAAGGTCTCCGTGTCGGGCACGGCAGCGGACGAACTGGTCACCGGCTACTACGACCACTTCAACCTGCACCTCGACGCCATGCGCGGCCATCCCGACCACGCCGCGCGCAAGGCCGAGTGGCTGCGCCACATCCGGCCCATCGTGCGCAATCCCCACCTGCAGGACCCCGACCTCTATGCCGGCCGACCGGACTTCCGCGGCCACATCTATCTCAACAACGATGTCTTCTCGGACTTCCTGACGGAGCCATTCGCCGAGGACTTCACCGAGGGGGCCTATTCCGGCGACCTGCTGCGCAACCGCATGCTGAACGAACTGCGCCACGAGGCTGTGCCGATCATCCTGCGCGAGGACGACCTCAACTCGATGCGCAGTTCCATCGAGAACCGCAGCCCCTATCTCGACCGCGCGCTCTGCGACTTCTGCTACTCGATCCCGCCCGAGCACCTGATCCGCGACGGCCACGCCAAGGCGCCGCTGCGCTGGGCCGCCGAGGGCATCCTGAACGACCAGGTGCGCCTGGACCGCCACAAGAAGGGCTTCAACGCCGCGTTCCGCAGCCTGTTCGACCTGGACCACCCGGCGACGCGGGAACGCATCCTGGATGACGGGCCGATCTTCCGGATCGTGCGCCGCGAGATGATCGAGGCCGCGATGGCCGAACCGGACCTGCCCAACAGCTTCTCGAAGTTCCTGTTCTCCTTCGTCTCGGCCAAGCTGTTCATGGAGCAGTGGGGATGACCGCCACCCGAACCGTCCGCTTCTGCCAGTCCTGCGTGCTGCCCGACAGCCGGCCCGGCATCGTCATCGGCGCCGATGGCGTCTGCAATGCCTGCGCCGGCCATCGTGCCAACCGGATCGAGATCGACTGGAAGGCGCGTGCCACGCGGCTCGCCGGAATCGTGGCGGAAGCGAAGGCCCGCAAGGCACCGTGGGACTGCATCGTCCCGGTCTCCGGCGGCAAGGACAGCTTCTGGCAGGTCATCCGCTGCCGCGAACTTGGGCTGAAGGTGCTGGCCGTGACCTGGAAGTCGCCCGGTCGCAACGCGCTGGGCCAGGCCAACCTGGATGCGCTGGTCCGCCTGGGCGTCGAGCACATCGACTTCGCCATCGACCCCGGTGTCGAGGCGCGCTTCATGAAGCGCACCCTGGTCGAGACCGGCTCCACCGCCGTGCCCATGCACCTCGCCATCTTCGCCATCCCGATGCGCATGGCCGTCAGCCTCGGCATCCCGCTGATCGTCTGGGGCGAGAGCCCGTTCATGGAATATGGCGGCGACGCCGGCAATTCCGACCTCGACCTGCTGAACCATGCCTGGCTCCGCCGTCACGGCATCCTGCAGGGCCGGCAGGCGCTGGACTGGGTCTCCGACGAGCTGTCGCCGCGCGACCTGGAGCCCTATGCCCCGCCGGCCGAGGAGGCCTTCGAGGCCGCACGCGTCCGCTCGATCTTCCTGGGCTACTACCAGCCCTGGGATCCGGCCGAGAGCCTGCGGGTCGCGGGGCAGCACGGCTTCCGTCGCCGCGCCGAGGGGCCGAAGATCGGCCTCTACGACTATGCCGACATCGACTGCGACCACATCGCGGTGCACCACTGGTTCAAGTGGCCGAAATTCGGCTTCACCCGGCTGTTCGACAACGTCTCGCTGGAGATCCGCAACGGCCGGATGACCCGCGAGCAGGCGCTGGCGATCATCGGCCGGCTGGGCGACCAGCGCCCCGATGCCGACATCCGTTCGGCCTGCGCCTTCATGGGCCTCGACCTCGATGTCTTCGCGGCGCTGGAGGAACGCTGGCGCGACCGCCGCATCTGGCAGGTGCGCGACGGCCGCTGGGTGATCCCCGGCTTCCCCGTTGCCGACTGGAACTGGCCGGCGGTGCCGGCGCAGGGCTCGCTGGACCTCGGAGTGGCCGCGTGAGGCTGGCCGGGAAATCGCCGCCGCGCGTGTTCACGCCGGCGCCCGGCATCGACATTTCGGACTGCGGCGACCTGCATCTCGCCCCGAACGAGCAGGTGACGCTGGTTACGGAGGCCGGGCGGCGCATGGACGTCGCCGCCAAGGATTTCGGCTTCTACGCGACGCCTTCGGTGAACGGGCGCCTCAGCAACGAGGGCTTCAAGACCGCCCTCGTCCGCAACACGCGCGGCCAGGTCTACGTCATGGTCGTGGACCGCGACCGCATGGACCGCTTCGAAGCCTATTGCGCGGCCGAACGGCAGACGGTCCTGGAGTGGCTCGATGAACGCCCCCTGGACTGACGGCACGATCCCGTCGGTGCTGGCCGCCAACGCGGCGCGGCTGGGCGAACGACCGTTCCTGACGCTGGTCAATTCCGACGGGTCGGAGACCGGTATCAGCTATGCGCGGCTGCTGGACCGCGCGGCTGGCTGGGCCGATCGCTACCGCGCGCACGGACTGGTCGCCGGCGACCGTGTGGTCGTGGTGCTGCGCCACGGCCCGGACCTCTACGCGGCCTATGTCGGCGCGATGCTGGGCGGGATGGTGCCGGCGATGTTCGCCCACCCCTCGCCGAAGTTCTCCGAGGACGCCTATTTCGAGACCATCCACGACCTGTTGGCCGGCAGCGGCGCAAGGGCGCTGGTGGTCTATCCGGAACTGGCCGGAAAGCTCGGCAGGCTGCTGCACGGCCTGCCCGGGTTCGAGACCCTGCTGGTGCCGGAAGCGACACCGCGGCTGGGCGATCACCAGGCCCACCCCCATGCGCACGATCCGGACAGCCCGGCCTTCCTGCAGTACTCCTCGGGCACCACCGGCCTGAAGAAGGGCGTGATCATCACCCATCGCGCCCTGCTGTGGCAGGTGAACGCCTATGCCGACATGATCGGCGCGGGCGAGGACGACTGCATCGTTTCCTGGCTGCCGCTCTATCACGACATGGGCCTGATCGCGTGCCTCTTCCTGCCACTGGTCCGGCGCGTGCGGCTGGTGGCGCTGTCGCCCTTCGACTGGGTCCGCCGTCCCGCCATGTGGGCCGAGGCGGTGACCCGGCACCGGGCGACCCTGTCGTGGCTGCCGAACTTCGCCTACAGCTTCATGGCCAATGCAGTGCCGGCGGGGCAGTATGACCTGTCCAGCCTGCGCGGCGTGGTGAACTGTTCCGAGCCGCTGCTGGCCGCCAGCCATGATGCCTTCACCACGCGTTTCGCCGCCGATGGCTTCCGTCCGGAGGCCCTTGCCGGGTCCTATGCCATGGCGGAAGCGACCTTCGCCGTCACCTCGGGCGGCTTCGGCGCGCCGCTCCGGACCGAGTGCATCGACACGGCGGCGCTGGCCGCGACCCATGTCGCCCGGCCCGTCACCGAGGGCCGGCGGCTGGTCTCGTCGGGCATCGCGCTGCCGGAGACCGACATCCGCATCCTGGGCGAGGACGGCAGTCCGCAGCCCGAGCGCCATGTCGGCGAGATCGAGATTGCCTTGCCGTCGCTGTTCCACGGCTATGACAACAACCCGGCGAAGACGGCCGAAGTGCTGGTCGAGGGGCGCTACCGCACCGGCGACCTGGGCTATCTCGCCGATGGGCACCTGTTCGTGACGGGCCGCAAGCGCGACCTGATCATTGTCGGCGGCAAGAACATCTATCCCCATGACATCGAGGCGATTGCCTGTGCTGTCGACGGGGTGGTCGCCGGACGCGCCGTGGCGCTGGGGCTGGTCGACGAGCGGGCCGGCACCGAACAGCTTGTCGTGCTGGCCGAGAGCGAGACGGCGGAAGGCGAATGGCCGGCGCTGGCCGATGCGGTCGCCGCTGCCATAGCGGCACGGTCGGAGGTCGTGGCCCATGACGTCCGCATCCTGGCGCCGCGCACCCTGAAGAAGTCCACCTCCGGCAAGCTGGCGCGCGGCGCCAACCTGGAACTCTATCGTGGCCTGCTGGCGCCGAAGGTCGAGGTCGCGACGGTCGCCGCCGCGCCGTCGACCGCCGAGCAGGTGCGCCGCCTGGTGATCGACGAGGTGCTGCGCGGCCGGGCCGTCGACGACGATGCCTCGCTGATCCGCGCCGGCCGCATCGACAGCTTCGCCATCGTCAACCTGATCCTGGCGCTGGAGGTCCGCTTCGGCGTGCGTATCCCCGAGCGCGTGGCCGGCGATCCGTCCGCGCTGGACAGCATCGGCGCCATCGTCGCCACCCTCGAACGCCTGAAGGCCGGTGACGAGCCCGACGCCAACGTGCCGGAGCTGACGCGGGAGGCGATCCCGATGGTCGCCGACACGCCGGTGGCGCTGTCTTCGAAGCGTGCCGGCTTCTGGACCTGGTACTACCGCTTCACCTTCCGCCGCCTCGGCATCCGCTATGGCGAAGGTCTCAGGGTGCTGGGCCCGCTGCTGCTGCGACCCGACGGCGATCCGCGCAACATCGTGCTGGGCCGGGGCGTCACCCTGATGCCCTGGGTCGACCTGAAGGTGCGGGAGAATGGCCGCATCATCCTGGGCGACGGCTGTGCCATCGACACCACCGCGCGGCTGGTCGCGGCCAATGACGCGGAGATCCGCCTGGGCGACCGGGCGCAGGTCGCGTTCTCCTCGATCATCAACGCCGGGGCCGATGTCATCATCGGGCGCGACAGCGCGACCGCCGGCCACTGCACCATCATCGCCTCCGAGCATCGCTATGACAGCCCGGAGCCGATCATGCGCCAGGGCTATCGTCACGAGCCGGTGCTGATCGGCGCCGATGTCTGGCTGGCCTCGGGCGTGCTGGTCTCGGCCGGTTCGCGCATCGGCAATGGCGCGGTGATCTCCGCCAACGCGGTGGTCAGCGGCGCGATACCGGACTACGCGGTCGCCGCCGGCAACCCGGCCCGGGTGATCCGCAGCCGCCTCAGATGAAGCCGTAGCCCAGCGCCAGCAGGGCCACGCCCAGCGCGATGCGGTAGATCACGAACGGCGCGAAGCTGGCGCGGCGCAGCCACGCCATCATCAGCCAGATCGCCGGCAGGGCGGTCAGGAAGCTCAGCGCCACCGCCAGGCCGACCTCGGTGGTGAACTGGGCATTGCCCTGTTCCAGGATGTCCTTCATGGCAACCGAGCCGGCGGCGAGGATCGCCGGGATCGACAGCAGCAGCGAGAAACGCGCCGCCTCCGCCCGCTCGAAACCCATCAGCCGCGCCGCCGTCATGGTGATGCCCGAACGGCTGGTACCGGGAATCAGCGCCAGCACCTGGAACAGGCCGATGACCAGCGCGCTGGTCGCGGTCATGTGCTCGACCTTGCGCAGCTTCATGCCGAAGGCGTCGGCCAGCCAGAGCAGGATGCCGAAACCGATGGTGGCCCAGGCCACGACGATCAGGCTGCGGAACAGTTCCTTGGCATCGAGGGCGACCAGCACCACGCCGGCGATCACCAGCGGGATCGTCGCCAGCACCAGGTTGCCGAGCAGCGCGGAGTTCGTGGTCTTGCGCAGGCGGAGCGCGTCGAACAGGCCCATGAACAGCCGCCCGACATCGCGCCAGCACCAGATCAGCACGGCCAGCAGGGTGCCAAGATGCACCGAGGCATCGACCAGGATGCCCTGGTCCGGCCAGCCAAGGACCTGCGAGGTCAGATAGAGGTGACCGGAGGAACTGATCGGCAGGAACTCGGTGATGCCCTGCACAACGGCAAGGACGACGAGTTGCAGCAGCGTCATGACGGATGGTCCAACCATGGCTTGAAAACGCGCGCCATGCTCTTATCAAGCGATTCGCGCATTGTCGAAAGGACTTGGTGCCGGTCACGCATGTGGTCCGGGTACCGCCCGCGGAGGAAGACGGATCGTGGCGCCGACACTTTACCATCACTGGCTGTCGCCCGGCGCGCGACTGGTCCGCCTGGTGCTCGCCGAAAAGCAGGTCGACTTCACGACCGTGGTCGAGCGCTACTGGGAGCGGCGGGACGCGTTCCTGGCGCTCAATCCGGCCGGCACGGTGCCGGTGCTGCTGATGGACGAAGAGGCCCGGCCCCTGGCCGATACCCGCGCCATCGTCGAGTACCTGGACGAATGCTTTCCCGAACCGCAGCTGATCGGCATGGACCCGGAACAGCGCGCCGAGGTGCGCCGGCTGGTCGGCTGGTTCGAGGCCAAGTTCGCCCCGGAAGTGACCGAGCCCCTGATTCGCGAGCGCGTGCTGCGCGGCGGCGAGCCCGACGGCGCGAGCATCCGCGCCGCGCGCTGGAACGTGCAGGTCCATCTCGACTATGTGGGCTTCCTGATGGAGCGGCGGCGCTGGCTTGCCGGCCCGCGCATTTCCATGGCCGATCTCGCGGCGGCGGCGCATTTATCCGTCGCGGACTACCTGGGCGAGGTGCCCTGGGACCGCAACCGCGATGCCCGCGAATGGTATGCCCGGGTCAAGTCGCGGCCGTCCTTCCGCCCGCTGCTGTCGGACCGGATCGGCGGTTTCGCGCCACCGGCCCACTATGATGACCTCGATTTCTGAACCCGACGGGCTGCGCCGGGCGCTGGAGCAGCGCGCGGTCGAGGAGGGCTTCGTGGCGCTGGGTATCGCCGACCCCAGGGCAATGCGGCCGGCCGGCGACCGCCTGCGGCATTTCATCGACAGCGGCCGGCACGGCGAGATGGGCTGGCTCGCCGATCGCGTCGACTGGCGCGCCGATCCGCGGGCGCTCTGGCCGGAGGTCCGCAGCGTCATCATGCTGCAGGCCTCCTATGCACCCGATCGCGATCCGCTGGAGGGCCTGCGCGAGACCGGACAGGGCCTTGTCTCCGCCTATGCCGCGCGCCGCGACTACCACGACGTGGTGAAGGGCGCGCTGAAGCGGCTCGGGCAATGGCTGGTGCATCGCGCCGGCGGCGAGATCAAGGTCTTCACCGATACCGCGCCGGTGATGGAGAAGCCGCTGGCGGCGCTGGCCGGCATCGGCTGGCAGGGCAAGCACACCAACCTGGTCAGCCGGACCCACGGCTCCTGGACGTTCCTGGGGGCGATCTACACCACCCTCGACCTGGCGCCTGACACGCCCGCGACCGATCACTGCGGAACCTGCAGCCGCTGCCTCGACATCTGCCCGACCGCCGCGTTTCCCGCGCCCTACCAGCTCGATGCGCGGCGCTGCATCGCCTACCTGACCGTCGAGCATCGTGGCCAGATCCCGGCGGAGTTCCGGACGGCCATCGGCAACCGGGTCTTCGGCTGCGACGACTGCCTGGCGGTGTGCCCGTGGAACCGCTTCGCGCGGGCGGTACGGGCGGGTCGGCTGGCCGAACGCGAGGACCTGTCGCGCGCACCGCTCGGCGCGTTGCTGGCGCTGGACGACGCGGCGTTCCGGACGCGCTTCGCCGGCACGCCGGTGAAACGGCTGGGCCGCGACCGCTTCATCCGCAACGTGCTGGTGGCGGCCGGGAATTCGGGCGACACGAACCTGGCGCCCGCCGTGGAGCGGCTGCTGTCCGATCCGTCGCCGCTGGTGCGCGGCATGGCGGTCTGGGCGCTGTACCGGCTCGATCCCGACCGCGCCGATGCCTGCCGGCGGAAATTCCACGCGGTCGAGAACGACCCGGGCGTCCGGACCGAATGGGCCGGTCAGTCGCCCGCGTAGGCGATCATCCGTCCGGCGACCAGTGCCGCGAGCCACAGCGTTGCCGAGACACAGGCGCCAACACGGAGGCGTGCCTGGCCGGCCTGGTCCAGCCCGCGCACGAACCGCAATTCCAGCGCGTGCAGCAGGCCGGCCAGCACCAGGACCATCTTCACCAGGAACAGTGGCTCGTCGAGATAGGCGCCGGGGCGGGCGAGGAACAGCAGTGTCCCGCTGGACAGCGCCAGCGCGACGCCCGTGGCCGCCACCGGGACCAGCAGCCGCGACAGGTCCATCATGCGGAGGGTCCGGTGCAGCCCGAGCAGGCGCAGGTTCAGTGGCAGGATCGACCCGACCAGCAGCGCGATTCCGAGCACATGGGCGGTGTTCACCCCGGCATAGAGCCAGCGCGAATGCCGCATGGCCTGCGCCACGGCGGTCCCGTCCAGCGCTGCCGCCAATCCGTCCAAGCGGTCAGTCGCGCTCGGGATAGAGCGCGTGCAGCTTGCCGTCGGCGATGATGCGCTCGACCTTCATCAGCTTCCGCCCCGGATCGGCCGGGATCTCGCCCTGGAAGGTCATGGTGCGGCCGATGGCGAAGGCTTCCGGCGGCAGCCCGGCGCGTTCGTTGCGCCAGGGCTGTCCGACCTCGACCACCCACTCGGTGCCGTCCACGTCGACATGAAGCTCGCCATGGGGATTGCCGAGTTCCACTTCCCGGATGACTCCGGTGATCTCGTGGTTGATTCCGCTGGTCCAGTTCCAGCCGTGATGGGCCAGGGCCGCGAGCGGCGCGACGACCAGGGCGGCGAGGCCCATGAGGCTGACGAATCGATTCATGACCGGTACTCCCTGTCTGCTGCCGTCAGGCGGAAGATTGGGGCCCCTGGCAACGGATCAACATCCGCGCACGCGTTCGTGCTCAGCCGCGGACAAGTTTCGGCCGGGCGGCACGCCAGGTGGCGTACAGCGCCTCGGCGTCGACCTCGGTATAGACCTGCGTGGTCGACAGCGAGGCATGGCCCAGCAGTTCCTGGATGGCCCGCAGGTCGCCACCGCCGCCCAGCAGGTGCGTCGCGAAGCTGTGGCGCAGCGCGTGCGGCGTCACGGTCGATGGCAGGCCCAGCGCGCCGCGCAGGCGGCGGATCGCACCCTGCACCAGCTCGGGCCGGAGCGGCCCGCCGCGCGCGCCGAGGAACAGCGGACGGCCCGGCGTCTCGTCGAACGGACAGGCGCCGCGACAGGCCTCCACCGCGTCGCGCACGGCCGGCAGCACGGGCACCAGCCGCACCTTGCCGCCCTTGCCGGTGATGCGCAGCGAATCGCCGAGCGGCACGTCGTCGACGGTCAGGCCCAGCGCCTCCGAAATGCGCAGCCCGACACCGTACAGCAGGCAGAGCACGGCGTGATCGCGCAGCGCCTGCCAGTCCCGCCGCGTCTCCAGCGGTGCATCGACCAGTGCCAGCGCGCGCTCGGGGGAGAGCGGGCGGGGCAGGCGGCGCGGTGTCTTGGGCGGCTGCAAGGCCATGGCGGCGGCATTGTGCAGCGTGCCGGCCCGGTCGAGCCGGCGGAAGAAGCTCTTGAGAGCGGAAATGCCGCGCGCGTTGGAGGCGGCACCGACGCCACGCCGGCGCCGATGGGCCAGCCAGGCGCGGAAGTCCGGCGGACCAAGATCGTTCAGGCTGTCCAGCGTCGGCGGCCGGCCCCTGTGGCGGGTCAGGAAGCCCAGGAAGTCGTCCAGGTCGCGGGCATAGGCCTCGACGGTCCGTGCCGCCAGGCGCCGCTCGTGCTCCAGCCAGTCGAGCCAGTCGCGGCGGGCGATGTCGAGCGCCGGCAGGCCCATTTCATCCGCCTCAGTCGCCGGGCGCCAGCGCCACCACCTTGATCTCGACGATGCCGGTCGGAACCGCCAGTGCGGTGATCGAGATGGCAGTCCAGGCCGGGTAGACCGGGCCGGTGCAGAACTTCGCCTTCACCGCCGTGAAGGCCTTCATCTGGCTCTTCAGGTCGGTGTGGTAGGAGGTGATGTCGACCACCTTGTCCCAGCCGCTGCCGGCCTCGGCCAGTGTCTTGCCGATGGTCTCGAAGGCGGTGGTCATGGCGGCCTGCATGGCCTCGTCGCCCGGCTCCGCCTGGTTGGCGACCACGCCGGAGATCCAGACCATGCCATTGGCCTTCAGGGCCGGTGCGAACTGGTAGTGCTTCGGGGCCCATTCCTGGCCCTCGGGCACGATCATGCGGCGTTCCGTCATGGTGAACCTCCCCGGTTCTCTGCTGCGGCCGCCCGGTCGGGTGTCAGCCGGGCGGCAGGTCGAGCCAGCGACGCAGCTGGCGTTCAAGTGTTCCGGCCAGGAAGCCGAGCAGTTCCGTGCCCTGGCCGGGATGGAAGCGGCCACGCTCCCGGCTGCCCAGTGTCATCAGCGCGTGCGGCGCGTTGCGGCCAAGCGAGAGGCGGACCAGCGCGTCGGAGCGGACCAGGCTGGCGGCGGGGCCGAACAGGCGCTCGTCGCCCCGGGTCTCGGGGCGCAGCAGGATGCGCCGCTCCCCGCCGATCAGGGCGTTCACCGTTTCCGGTTCCAGGGCGTAGACGCCGGCCGTGCCCGATGCGCCGTGCCCCTCGCGGTCCTCGACGCAGAGGGTGACCGCGTCGACGTCCAGCATCAGCGGGAAATCGCTGGTGACGATATGGATGAAGTGCTCGAAGTCGCGGGCGTCCAGCGCGGCCAGCACGGCCTCGTGGATCTGGCCCTGGCTGGTGAGGTTGGAGCGCGCGGACTGGATCAGTTCCACCTGGTCGCGACGGGCGCGGGCGAGATCCGCCTGCAGCCGCCCGACCATGAAGGTCTGCATGTCGACGACATTGGCGCCGTCGGCCTGTGCCGCGAACCGGCTGGGTGCGTCAAGCAGTTGCACCAGCTCCGGATGTCGGACGAGGAAGTCCGGGTTCTCGGCCAGATAGGCCGCGACCGTGGCCTCGTCGGGGATGGTGTCCGCCTTGTCCTCGTCCTGTCGTGCCATGGCGCCTCAGGCCGTCTTCGTCTCGGGGCCCAGAATCGATTGACCGGTCTTGCCCCAGTCGGCGAGGAATGCCGCGAGGCCCTTGTCGGTCAGCGGATGGCTGGCCAGGCCGCGCAGCACGTCCGGCGGCAGGGTGGCCACGTCGGCGCCCAGCTTCGCGGCCTGGAACAGGTGCAGCGGGTGACGGATCGAGGCAACCAGGACCTCGGTCTCGAAGGCGTAGTTGGAATAGATCTGCAGGATGTCCGCTATCAGGTCCATTCCGTCGGCGCCGATGTCGTCGAGGCGGCCGACGAAGGGCGAGATGAAGGTGGCGCCGGCCTTGGCGGCGAGCAGGGCCTGGTTGGCGGAGAAGCAGAGCGTGACATTGACCATGGTGCCTTCGCCCGTGAGCGTCTTGCAGGCCTTCAGGCCATCCATGGTCAGCGGAACCTTCACCGCGATGTTCGATGCGATGGCTGCCAGCTTGCGGCCCTCGGCGATCATGGTCGCCGCGTCGGTGGCCGTGACCTCGGCCGAGACCGGCCCCTCGACCACGCCGGCGATCTCGGCGATGACCTCGACGAAGTCGCGGCCGGACTTTGCCACCAGCGACGGATTGGTGGTGACGCCGTCCACCAGCCCGGTCTCGTTGAGCTCGCGGATCGCCGCGATATCGGCGCTGTCGACAAAGAATTTCATGACGGACTCGCTTCCCTTCGGACCCTTGCGGCGACGGTCGGGCGATTCGGCTACAGTCTAGGCCATGCCGTTACCCGCCGCCACGACCGTGCCAATGCCGGCTGCGCCGCCGCGCGTCAAGGTGCTGCTGCCGCTGCCGCTGGCCGGCGCCTACGACTACCTGGTCGACGATGACGCGCCGCCACCGGCGCCCGGCACGGTGGTGAGCGTTCCGCTCGGTCCCAGGGTGGTGGCCGGGGTGGTCTGGGACGACGACGATCAGGGTGCGCGTGACGTCGATACCGCCCGCCTGAAGCCGCTCGCCGCCGTCCATCCCGACCTGCCGCCGCTCGACCGGGTGACCCGCCGCTTCGTCGACTGGGTGGCGAGCTATTACCTGCGCCCGGCCGGCGACGTGCTGGCCATGGTGCTCCGCCGCTACGGCAATGCCCGGCCACCGCGCCCGGTGGTGGTGCACCGGCCGACCGGCGACATGCCGCAGCGCATGACCCCGGCGCGCCGCCGCGTGCTGGAACAGCTCGACGGCCTGCCGCCGATGACGGCGAAGGAGATCGCGGAACTGGCCGGCGTCGGCGAGGCCGTGGTGCGGGGCCTGGTGGAGCAGGGTGCGCTGGAGCGGATCGAGCGTCCCGCCGACCTGCCGCTGCTGCCGCCCGATCCGGACCATGCGCCGGCCAGGCTGGATATGGACCAGCGCCGGGCGGCGGACACGCTGCTGCCGCTGGTGGGGGCGGGGTTCGCGACGACCCTGCTGGAGGGCGTCACCGGCGCCGGCAAGACCGCGGTCTATTGCGAGGCGGTGGCGGAGGCGGTGCGGCAGGGCCGGCAGGTGCTGGTGCTGCTGCCGGAGATCGCGCTGACGCGGCAGATCATGGGGCGCTTCACCGACCGCTTCGGCGTGCCGCCGGTGGCCTGGCATTCGGGCCTGGGCGACCGGGAGCGCGGCACCAACTGGCGCGCCATCGTCTCCGGCGAGGCGCGGATCGTGGTCGGCGCCCGCTCGGCGCTGTTCCTGCCGTTCCCCGACCTGGGACTGGTCATCGTCGACGAGGAGCATGACGGCTCCTACAAGCAGGAGGACGGCCTGCCCTACCACGCCCGCGACATGGCGGTGCTGCGCGCCTCGCTCGGACAGTTTCCGGCGATCCTCGTCTCCGCCACCCCGTCGCTGGAGAGCCTGCACAACGTCGCCGAGGGCCGCTACGCCCATGTCACGCTCTCGCGCCGTTACGGCACGGCCGAGCTGCCGGAGGTGCGGCTGGTCGACCTCAGGGTCGAGCGACCGGAGCCGGGGCGCTGGATCTCCCCGCCGCTGGAGGCCGCGGTGCGCGGCAGCCTGGCGGCCGGCGAGCAGGCGCTGCTGTTCCTGAACCGTCGCGGCTATGCCCCGCTGACGCTCTGCGATGCCTGCGGCTATCGCCTGCAATGCCCGCACTGCACCGCCTGGCTGGTGGAGCACCGCTATGTCGGGCGGCTGGTCTGTCACCATTGCGGCTTCACGCGGTCCCGCCCGAACGAATGCCCCTCCTGCGGCGCCGAGGGACGCATGAAGGCCTGTGGCCCCGGCATCGAGCGGCTGGCGGAGGAGGCGTCGGTGCTGTTCCCCGGCGCGCGCATCGCACTGATGACCAGCGACCTGGTCGGCGGGCCGGCCGCGGCGCAGGCAATCATCGATTCGATGGCGGCCGGGGAGACCGACCTGCTGATCGGCACCCAGATCGTGGCCAAGGGCCATCATTTTCCCGGCCTGACCACGGTCGGGGTGGTCGATGCCGACCTGGGACTGGAGGGCGGGGACCTGCGCGCGGCCGAGCGGACCTGGCAGTTGCTGCACCAGGTCTCGGGCCGGGCCGGGCGCGCGGGCCGGCGCGGCACGGCGCTGATCCAGACCCACCTGCCGGAGGCGCCGGTGCTGCAGGCGCTGGCTGCGGGCGATTCGGCGGGGTTCGTGGCGGCCGAACTGGACGCGCGACGGCGGGCCGGCATGCCGCCCCATGGCCGGCTGGTGGCGCTGGTGGTCTCGGCGACCGATGCCGGCCAGGCCCGCGATTTCGCCCGCGACCTGGCCCGCCGCATCCCGCCATCGGAGGAATTCGAGGTGCTCGGCCCGGCCCCCGCGCCGATCGCCGTGGTGCGCGGGCGGCACCGCCTGCGCTTCCTCGCCATCAGCCGCAGCGGCCGTTCCCTGCGCGGTTTTGTCTCCGCATGGCTCGACGGCGTGCGTCCCAGGGGCTCCGCGCGGCTTTCGGTCGACGTCGACCCCCAGAATTTTCTGTGAGTCGCCAGTGCGTTAGTTCGGGGACACAATGACGCAACATCCTGCGTTGCCGGCTTCCGAAACTCCATGCTAGAAGCCGGCCGTTCGCTGGAGGGGCGTTTTGCGGTCCTTCACGACGGTTTTTGTCTGAGAACCTCGGGTTCGGGGAGGTCGCGGCATCTAGAGGGGATGTCGCCGCGCTTTCCGCCCGCCCATCTTCGAGGACCAGCGTTTGGCTGCCGATAGTTCAATGTCCACCGGGGTCGCCGAACGTTACGCGACCGCGCTGTTCGAGATGGCGACCGAGCAGAATTGCCAGGACTCGGTCCGTGACGACCTGATCCGCATCCAGGCCATGCTGGACGAGAGCGACGACCTGCGTCGCCTGGTCCGGTCCCCGGCCTTTGATCGCGTCGAACAGGGTCGCGCGATGCTTGCGGTGATCGACGCCGCCGGTATCGGACCGCTTGTCCGCAATTTCATCGGTGTCGTCGCGCAAAACCGCCGGCTGTTCGTGCTGCCGGGGATCTTCCGCGCCTACCACCGCAAGCTGGCGGACTGGCGCGGCGAAATTGCGGCGGAAGTGGTCTCGGCCACCCCGCTCAGCGAAGACCAGCAGGCGCGGATCGCATCCGCCCTGAAGGCGGCCATGGGCCGTGACGTGAACATTGAAACCCGGGTTGACGAGGGGCTGATCGGGGGAATGATCGTCCGTGTGGGATCCCGCATGGTCGACTTCAGCCTGGCTACCAAGCTTCAAGGTCTCCGACTGGCGATGAAAGGGGTTGGGTGATGGACATCCGCGCCGCAGAAATCTCCGATATTCTGAAGGCACAGATCGCGAATTTCGGCACGGAGGCCGATGTCAGCGAAGTGGGTCAGGTGCTGTCCGTCGGTGACGGTATCGCCCGCGTCTACGGTCTGGACAAGGTCCAGGCCGGCGAGATGGTCGAGTTCCCGGGTGGCATCAAGGGCATGGCCCTGAACCTGGAAACCGACAATGTCGGCGTCGTCATCTTCGGCACCGACCGCGACATCAAGGAAGGCGACACCGTCAAGCGCCTCGGCACCATCGTGGACGTGCCGGTCGGCAAGGGTCTGCTGGGCCGCGTCGTCGACGCGCTGGGCAACCCGATCGACGGCAAGGGGCCGCTGGTCGACGTGACCCGCAGCCGCGTCGAGGTCAAGGCGCCCGACATCATCCCGCGGCAGTCGGTGAACGAGCCGATGCAGACCGGCCTGAAGGCGCTGGACGCCCTGGTGCCCGTCGGCCGTGGCCAGCGCGAGCTGATCATCGGCGACCGCCAGACCGGCAAGACCGCCGTCGCCATCGACACCTTCATCAACCAGAAGCCGGTCAACGCGGGCGACGACGAGAAGAAGAAGCTCTACTGCATCTACGTCGCCATCGGCCAGAAGCGCTCGACCGTCGCCCAGGTGGTGAAGGCGCTCGAGGATGCCGGCGCGCTGGAATACACGATCGTCGTGGCCGCCACCGCCTCCGAGCCGGCGCCGCTGCAGTTCCTGGCGCCGTACACCGGCTGCACCATGGGCGAGTTCTTCCGCGACAACGGCATGCATGCCGTGATCGTGTATGACGACCTGTCCAAGCAGGCCGTGTCCTACCGCCAGATGTCGCTGCTGCTGCGCCGTCCGCCGGGCCGCGAGGCCTATCCGGGTGACGTCTTCTACCTGCACAGCCGCCTGCTGGAGCGCGCGGCGAAGATGAACGACAGCCAGGGCGGCGGTTCGCTGACCGCGCTGCCGGTCATCGAGACGCAGGCCGGCGACGTGTCCGCGTTCATTCCGACGAACGTCATCTCGATCACCGACGGCCAGATCTTCCTGGAGACGGACCTGTTCTACCAGGGCGTCCGTCCGGCCATCAACGTCGGCCTCTCGGTCTCCCGCGTGGGTTCCGCGGCGCAGACCAAGGCGATGAAGAAGGTCGCGGGCTCGATCAAGCTGGAACTGGCGCAGTACCGCGAGATGGCAGCCTTCGCGCAGTTCGGTTCCGACCTTGACGCCTCGACCCAGCGGTTGCTGAACCGTGGCGCGCGTCTGACCGAGCTGCTGAAGCAGGCGCAGTTCTCGCCGATGACGGTGGCCGAGCAGGTGGTTTCGATCTTCGCCGGTGTGAACGGTTTCCTCGACACCATCCCGACCAGCAAGGTCACGGCGTTCGAGCGAGCCTTCCTGAACGAGATGCATGCCAAGCATGCCGACGTTCTGGGCGAGATCGACAAGACGGGCGCGCTGACGGACGACACGACCGCGAAGCTGAAGTCGATCCTCGACGGCTTCGTGAAGACCTTCGCCGCCTGAGCGGGTGGACATCGACTGCGGAGCATCTAGCCGATGGCCAATCTGAAAGCCCTGCGAAACCGGATCGCTTCGGTCAAGTCGACGCAGAAGATCACCAAGGCGATGAACATGGTCGCCGCTGCGAAGCTGCGTCGGGCCCAGGAAGCGGTGATCGCCTCCCGTCCCTATGCCGAGCGGATGGAACGGGTCATCTCGACCCTCGCCGCCGGCATGTCGGGCGGCGACGACACCCCGGCACTGCTGGCCGGCAAGGGTGCCGACCAGCGCCACCTGATCGTGCTCGCCACGGCCGAACGCGGCCTGTGCGGTGCCTTCAACACCAATCTCGTCAAGCGGACCCGGTTGCTGGTCGAGGAGCTGCGCGGCCAGGGCAAGGAGATCCAGATCCTGTGCGTCGGGCGCAAGGGACGTGACGCGCTGCGTCGCGGCTATGGCGGCCTGATCAGGGAGACGATCGAACTGACCGGCGTGAAGTCCGTGGCCTTCGCCAACGCGCAGCCGATCGCCCAGAAGCTGCTGGCGATGTACGACAACGACGAGTTCGATGTCTGCCACCTGGTCTTCTCGGAGTTCAAGTCGGTGCTGGCGCAGGAGCCGAAGGTGCTGCGCCTGATCCCGGCCCAGGTCGACGACAGCAAGGCCGGCGAGCCGGAAACCGGCGGCGCCATCTACACCTACGAGCCGGACGAGGAGTCGATCCTGCAGGACCTGCTGCCGCGCAACATCGCGGTGCAGATCTTCCGGGCGCTGCTCGAGAATGCCGCTTCCGAACAGGGCGCGCGCATGACGGCGATGGACAATGCGACCCGCAATGCGGGCGACATGATCGACAGGCTGACGCTCAAGTACAATCGCGAGCGCCAGGCGGCGATCACCAAGGAATTGATCGAGATCATCTCGGGTGCCGAGGCGGTCTAGGACGAGACGGTCGACGAGACCAGTCCCACGGGCTGAGGGAGCGGAAAAGTCATGGCTACCAATGTTGTCGGCAAGGTAACCCAGGTTATCGGCGCGGTCGTCGACGTGCAGTTCGACGGCCACCTGCCGGCGATCCTGAACGCGCTGCATACCGAGGTTGAAGGCAAGCGTCTGGTGCTGGAAGTCGCCCAGCACCTGGGTGAGGGCACCGTCCGCACCATCGCGATGGACTCCACCGACGGCATGGTGCGCAACCAGGAAGTCACCGACACGGGCACGCCGATCGCGGTGCCGGTCGGTCCGGAGACGCTGGGTCGCATCATCAACGTCGTCGGCGAGCCGATCGACGAGCGCGGTCCGGTCGAGACCAAGCAGCTGGCCCCGATCCACGCCGAGGCCCCGGCCTTCGCCGACCAGTCGACCGAGGCGGAAGTCCTGGTCACGGGCATCAAGGTCGTCGACCTGCTGGCCCCGTACGCCAAGGGCGGCAAGATCGGCCTGTTCGGCGGCGCCGGCGTCGGCAAGACCGTTCTGATCATGGAACTGATCAACAACGTCGCGAAGGGCCATGGCGGCTATTCGGTGTTCGCCGGTGTCGGCGAGCGCACCCGCGAGGGCAACGACCTCTATCACGAGATGATCGAGTCCGGCGTTATCGACCTCGAGGGCGGGAACTCCAAGGCCGCGCTGGTCTACGGCCAGATGAACGAGCCGCCGGGCGCGCGTGCCCGCGTCGCGCTGACCGGCCTGACGCTGGCCGAGTACTTCCGCGACCAGGAAGGCCAGGACGTGCTGTTCTTCGTCGACAACATCTTCCGCTTCACCCAGGCGGGTTCGGAAGTGTCGGCGCTGCTCGGCCGTATCCCGTCGGCGGTGGGCTACCAGCCGACCCTGGCCACCGACATGGGCGCGCTGCAGGAGCGCATCACCTCGACCAACAAGGGTTCGATCACCTCGGTGCAGGCCATCTACGTGCCCGCCGACGACCTGACCGACCCCGCGCCGGCGACCTCGTTCTCGCATCTCGACGCGACCACCGTGCTGTCGCGCCAGATCGCCGAGCTGGGCATCTACCCGGCGGTGGACCCGCTCGACTCCACCTCGCGCATCCTCGACCCGCGCGTCGTCGGCGATCAGCACTACGAGACCGCGCGTCGCGTCCAGCAGGTGCTGCAGCGCTACAAGGCCCTGCAGGACATCATCGCGATCCTGGGCATGGACGAGCTGTCCGAAGAGGACAAGCTGACCGTCGCCCGCGCCCGCAAGATGCAGCGCTTCCTGTCGCAGCCGTTCCACGTGGCCGAGGTGTTCACCGGCTCGCCGGGCGTGTTCGTGCAGCTCGAAGACACCATCAAGGGCTTCTCCGAGATCCTCTCCGGCAAGTATGACGACCTGCCGGAGGCCGCCTTCTACATGGTCGGCACCATCGAGGAAGCCATCGAGAAGGCCAAGAAGCTGGCGGCGGCCGCGGCCTGATGGCTGGCGACTGAACCAACGGGAGCGACGACGTGGCCGACAGGATCACATTCGAACTGGTCTCGCCCGCACGGCTGCTGGCCTCGATCGAGGCCGACATGGTTGTGGTGCCCGGTGCCGATGGCGATTTCGCCATCCTGCCGGGCCATGCGCCGATTGCCTCGACCCTGCGCCCCGGCGCGGTCGAGGTCTTCGTCGGCAACGGTGACAAGCCGAGCGAGCGTTATTTTGTCGCCGGTGGCTTCGCCGAGTGCGCGCTGGACACCTTCACGGTCCTGGCCGAGACCGCGATACCGATGAGCGAGCTGGAACGCGGCCACATCGAGCAGGAAATCAGGGACGCCCGCGAGGATATCGAGGACGCCAAGACCGACGAGAAGCGCCACGCCGCCGAGGAGCGTCTGGCGCAGCTCGAGGACATCCTGCAGGCGCTCTAGACCGCATTGTCGCACCGCCGCAATCCGGCGGCCCGCACCGGTCGTTCCGGTTTGGATTTGGTAAGCACTTTTGGCTATCCTGTACGCTGATCTCCGTATTGGGTGATTGGTCGTGACAGTCTATTCCGTGCCGATTCCGGATGTTGAGGGTTCAGCGGCCGGACTGGCGACGTTCAGTCCGGACCTGGCCGGCCGTGCCTTGCCGCTGGTCGAACACTGGACGTCGAGAGCGCGCGACGGGAAGGTGCCCCTGCGCGCCGAGATCGACCCGTCGGCCATCGTCAGCCTGTTACCCTATGTCTATGTCTGCGAACGCGATGCCGAGGGGACGCTGCGCTACCGGCTGGCCGGCGAGCACGTGCAGGGCATCTTCGGCCAGAGCCTGCGCGGGCGTACCCTGGATGACTTCGTGAAGGATCCCCAGGCGCGGGTCCGCACCGGCCGGACATTCGCGGCGGTACTGGACCGGCATTGCATGGCCATCGGCTTTGGCCGGGTCTATCGCTGCGTGGACCGGGTGATCGTGGGGACCCGCCTGGTCCTGCCGCTGCGCTCTGGCGCCGGCGATCCCGATACGCTGATCGGCGTCACGGTTCCCCAGGCCGAGCGGGGTCTCGATGATTCGACGCCGTGGGCCGGCGACGCCACGCGGCTCTATCCGCTCCCCTTTGCCTGAGGGCGTTGGCATGCGTGGCCGTCGTTTTCCGGCTGCCGGCATCGCACGTGACGTGACCGTAGCGTAGTTCGGGGGTACATGTTGGCAGCACTGTCGCGGAGGGAGTCCGATGTGGAAATGCCGGCCGCGATCTCGCTTGATGTCATTCTCGGCGGTGCCGCCGGGCCATTGATGGCCCACTGGCTGGACTTGAGCCGCGCGCGTGGGGGCGGGGTGCCGCTCCGCGCGCAGATCGATCCCGCGGCGATCGCGCCGCTGCTGTCCTGCACCTACATCTGCGAGCGTACCGGTGCGGATATCCGCTACCGGCTGGCCGGGGCGCAGATCGAGCAGGTGCTCGGCGCGTCGGTCCGCGGCATGACCTTGCCGGAAATCTTCCATGACCCACTTGCGCTGGAAGTGATCGGGGGAATCTACAACAGCATCATGGACGGGCCGTCGCTCGCCTTCGGGCGCGGCCAGGTCTATGTCCGGCTGGACCGGATCAGCTTCGGCACCCGTCTCGTCCTGCCGCTCAGCTCGGACGGCAGCGCGGTCGACATGCTGATCGGTGTCACGGTGCGCGAGGTCGAGCGGAAGCTCGGCGTCGACGAGTCCACTGACAAGCGCCAGAACTCCGTCGTCATCCCGCTGCGGGACCTGCCCGGCCTCAATTGGTCAGGGGCGTGAAGCCCGCCGGCGCCGGGGCGACGACCCTCAGTCCCTCCTGCGTGACCTCGAGCACCGGCAGCAGCCGCTGCGTGCGGCCGTCGGCCAGCAGGCGGAAGGTGCCGTAGTAGGCCGAGAAGCCGTCCGGCGACTCCAGCGCCGCCGGCGTCAGCGGGCGGGGCGTGCCGGCCGAATCGCGGACCAGCGCGGCGACCAGCGCGATGGCATCGTAGCCCAGCGTGGCGATGCGGCCGGGGCGGTGGCCGAAGGTCTGCGCGAAGCGGGTGGCGAAGGCCTCGAACAGGGCCGGGTCGGGACCGGGGAACCAGGCGCCGATCAGGTTCGGCTCCTTGCCGAGATCGGTGGCGTACCAGGACCCCATGCCCAGCAGCCGGACCACCGACGGGTCGACGTCGTAGAACGCCAGCAGCGGCGCGATGGTCGGCAGGCGCGGCGCCGGTTCGGCCAGCAGCACCGCGTCGAACGGCGGATCGCCGAGCGTGTCGAGCGTGTCCAGGCGCTTCAGCGCGGCCTTCGAGATGGCGTCGTCCCTTGCGGCCAGCTGGGCGCGCTCCTTCTCCAGGGCGGCCTTGCGCAGGTCATAGTCCGCGAACAGCCTGGCGGCCTGCAGCAGCGCCTCGTCATTGGCCTCTGATCCGGCCGGGTACAGGCTGATGCGGGGAACATCGACGGCCAGGGCCTCGGCGCGCTCCAGCAGGGCGCCGCGCACCACGTCGCCATAGGTCGAATCGGGCAGGAAGGCGGCGACCCGGCTGTGCCCGCGGGCGGCCGCGAAGCCGATCACGGTGCCGATCTCGGTGCGGGGATCGATGCCAAGGGTCCACACGCCGTTGCCGGCAACCGAGATGTCGTTGGAAAAGGACAGCACGGGCACCCCGGCCGCGGCGGCGATATCGCGGACGGCCGGGACCTGGGCACCGAACAGCGGTCCGACAATGAGTTCGGCCCCCTCGGCGATGGCGGCGCGCGCGGCATCGGCCGCGCTTTCCGGCGTGTCGCCCGAAGCCCGTGGCATCAGCACCAGCCGGGGCTCGCGCGCGTCGAACAGGGCGAGCTGCGCGGCGGCCAGCAGGTTGCGTCCGACCTGGGCGGCGGTTCCCTCCTGCGGGGTCAGCACGGCAACGCGGACAGGCGACGCACCGGCCATGTCGGGCCGGGTCAGCACCACCCGGCGCAGGCGGAAATCGGTACCGCCGGTGGTCTCGAAGCGGTCGAGTCCGGTGGCCAGCCCGCTCGGGACCACGGGTCTCTCCGGTTCGGGCATCGGCGCCGGCGGGGCGACGCTGACCTTCGGCCGCTCGACGGGCGCCGGTGTCGTGATAGGCTCCGGCTCGCCCGGCCCGCAGGCCGCCACCATCAGGACAGCGATCGCGGCCAGCACCGTGACCCCGGAACGGCGACGGAATGTCAGGAAGTTCATCACGAAACACCATCTCCCCTGGGTCGCAGCCGGCTTCGGGCGGAACGCTGTCGGCCGGACTCTACGTCGTCGCGACGCCCATCGGCAATCTTGACGACCTCAGTCCAAGGGCCCGGCACATCCTCTCGCACGCCGACCTCGTGCTGGCCGAGGACACCCGGGTTGCCCTGCGCCTGCTGGGCAGCTTCGGCGCGACCGCGACCGTCGAGAGTTACAACGACGTCAATGGGGCAAAGGTAAGGCCGCGCATCCTGGCCCGTCTGGCGGCCGGCGCCGCCGTGGCCCTGACCAGCGATGCAGGCACGCCGCTGATCTCGGATCCCGGCTACCGGCTGGTTGACGAGGCCCGGTCGGCCGGCATTCCGGTTCACGCCGTGCCCGGGCCGTCCGCAGCCATCGCCGCGCTGTCGGTCGCGGGGCTGCCGAGCGACCGCTTCCTGTTCGCGGGCTTCCTGGCCACCCGGTCGACCCAGCGGCGGCGCGAGCTTGGCGAACTGGCGCGCATACCGGCCACGCTGATCTTCTACGAATCGGCGAACCGGCTGCCGGCGATGCTGGCCGACGCGCGCGATGTGCTGGGGCGGCGGACGGTCGCCGTGGCACGGGAACTGACCAAGTTCTACGAGGAGGTACGGCGCGGCCCGCTGGACGAGATCGCCGCCCACTACGCCGATGCGGGGCCACCGCGCGGGGAGATCGTGGTGCTGGTCGGCCCGCCGGTCGCCGAGGCGGAAACCGACTGGGCGGACGTCGACCGGCGGCTTTCGGAATTGCTGGACCGCGAGCGCACGCGGGAGGCCGTGGACGCGGTCGCCGCCGAGACCGGCCTGCCGCGGCGGGACGTGTACCGGCGTGCACTGGCGCTGAAGGGCGATGACGGCGACGCCTGAACGGCGCCGGCGCCAGCGGGCCCGGCGTGCCGGATCCTGGGCGGAGCTCGCCGCCGTGCTGCTGTTGCGCCTCAAGCTCTATCGCATCGTCGGGCGCAATGTCCGCACGCCGGTCGGCGAGATCGACATCGTGGCCCGGCGTCGCGGCATCGTCGCCATCGTCGAGGTCAAGCGCCGGCCCGACACTGCCGCCGGGATCCGCGCGGTGACCACTGAGCAGCAGCGCCGGATCGTCCGGGCCGCCGAGTACCTGTCGATGTCGGGCAAGGCAGGTGGCGACGTCACCGGCTGGCGCTTCGACCTGGTGATCGTCCGGCCATGGCGACTGCCACAGCATATGACCAATATGTGGCGGACCTGAAAATCGCCCGGCCCGATACCCAGATCACGTATCATCTGACGTGATTCGCGTCACCGCGATCCAGGAGAGTTGTCATGAAAAACCGCAACCTTGCGCGCGGCCTTGGCCTCGCTGCGCTTCTCGTTGCCCCCGTGGGCCTGGGCGGCTGCGCGGGCGCCCTGATCGGCGCGGGCGCCGCCACCGGTGTCGGCCTGGCCCAGGAACGCTCGATCGGCGCCGCCATCGACGATACCACCATTGCCACCAAGGTCAGCGCCAGCATGGCGGATCACAGCCTGAGGCTGTACCGGGACGTGAACCTGGAGGTGGTCGAGGGCCGCGTGCTGCTGACCGGCAAGGTCGAGCGGAACGAGGACCGGCTGAAGGCCGAGGAACTGACCTGGCAGGTCGCGGGCGTGAAGGAGGTCGCCAACGCGATCCAGGTCACGACCGAAGGCGGCGTCGGCTCCTACCTGCGCGACGTGCGCATTTCCAATCAACTGCGCGCGGCGATCACCGCTGACGAGAAGGTCTATGCCATCAATTATTCCGTCGAGACCGTCGGCGGCGTGATCTACCTCACCGGCATTGCCCAGAACGCGACCGAACTCGATCGCGTCATCCAGTATGCCCGGAATATCGAGGGGGTCACCAAGGTCGAGAGCTATGTCCGCCTGAAGGACGACCCCTCGCGGGGCAGCTGACCGGATGGCGTCGGCGACCGAGTGGGAAAGCATCCTTCGCGCGGCCGCGGCGGTTGACGACGATGCCCTGGACGTGGCCCAGGTGGCGCTCGCGCTGGCCGCGGCCGACCACCCGTCGGAGGACCTGGAAAGCCACCGCGACCACCTGGACAGGCTGGCGGAACCGCTGGGCGGCGTGCAGCCCGATGCCGCGGCGCTGTCCGCGCGGATCGCCGGCCGCTTCGGCTATCGCGGCGACAGCGAGACCTACGACGACACCCGCAATGCCGACCTGATCGAGGTGATCCGGCGTCGTCGCGGCCTGCCCGTCGCGCTCGGCATCCTTTACATGCATGCCGCCCGGGCGCAGGGCTGGACCATCGCCGGGCTGAACTTTCCCGGCCATTTCCTGCTGCGCCTGGGTACCGGCGAGGAGACCGCGATCATCGATCCGTTCTTCGCCGGCCGGGTGCTGACCGTTGGCCAGGTCGGCGAGATGCTGGCCGGCATGGCCGGGCCGAAGGTGCAGCTGCAACCGGCGCACATGGCCACCGTGCCCGCCCGCCACGTGCTGATGCGCCTGCTGAACAACATCAAGCTGCGCGCGCTGCAGTCGGGCAACCGGGCCCGCGCCGACGAGATCCTGCGCCGGACCAGCCTGTTCGCCCCCGGCGAGGCGGCGCCCTGGCTGGAACGCGCCGAACTGGCCGCGCACGAGGGAAACCTGATCCGCGCGCGCGAACTGATCGCCTTCGGCATCGGCGCCGTTGCGCCTGGTCCGATGCGGGACTGGCTGGTCGAGGCACAGGCCCGCTATGGTCGACAGCTGAACTGAACTTTGACCCCGGGGCCTGCCGCCCTATCATCCGCACGCCGTCGCCAGCCCGCGGGAGGATGCCAGCCGATGACGCTCAGGATTGCCGTGCAGATGGACCCGATCGGCTCCATCAACATCGATGCCGATTCGACATTCGCCATCATGCTGGAGGCGTCGCGCCGCGGGCACGAGCTGTTCTACTACGAGCCGCACGAACTGGCGCTGCGCGACGGCCGCGTGATGGCGCGGCTGCGTCCGGTCGAGGTGCGCCGCGTCAAGGGTGCGCACTACACGCTGGGCGAGGCCGCAATCACCGACCTGTCGCAGATGGACGTGGTGCTGCTGCGACAGGACCCGCCCTATGACATGGCCTACCTGACCACCACCTACCTGCTGGAGCGGGTCCACCCGAAGACGCTGGTGGTCAACGACCCGGCCGAGGTGCGCAACGCGCCGGAGAAGGTGTTCGTCACCCAGTTCACCGACCTGATGCCGGCCACCCTGATCACCAAGGACCCCGGCATGATCCGGGCCTTCTACAAGGAATATGGCGACATCATCGTCAAGCCGCTCTACGGCAATGGCGGCGCTGGCGTGTTCCACCTGAAGCCGGGCGACGACAACCTCTCCTCGCTGATGGAGACCTACGCGCTGATGTACCGCGAGCCGGTGATCGCGCAGCAGTTCCTGCCGGCGGTGCGCCACGGCGACAAGCGCATCATCCTGGTCGACGGCGCGCCGGTGGGCGCCATCAACCGCGTCCCGGCCGAGGGCGAGGCGCGCTCCAACATGCATGTCGGCGGCACGCCGCTGCAGTCGCGGCTGACCCCGCGCGAGCAGGAGATCTGTGCCCGCATCGGCCCGGAGCTGAAGGCGCGCGGCATGATCTTCGTCGGCATCGACGTGATCGGCGACTACCTGACCGAGATCAACGTCACCAGCCCGACCGGCATCCAGGAAATCGACCGCTTCGACGGCTCGAACCTGGCCGGCCTGATCTGGGACGCCATCGAGGCGAAGCGGCCCTGAGAAGCTGTCGCGAACGCGGCCTTCGACCCTATCGGGCGCGACCTGTGACCCGCTGATGGCCCCTGCATGACCGGTGCGTGACGGCGGCATTGCCCGCCACCGGGCGCTCGGCTAAGTCCTGTGCATCAGGTTCCTTGGGGAGAGAGCAACCATGAAAACCCGTATCACCGAGCTGTTCGGTGTCGAGCACCCGATCATCCAGGGCGGCATGCAGTGGGTCGGCCGCGCCGAGCTGGTCTCGGCCGTCGCCAATGCCGGCGCGCTGGGCTTCCTGACCGGCCTGACGCAGCCGACGCCGGAAGACCTGGTCAAGGAGATCGAGCGCACGAAGTCGATGACGTCGAAGCCGTTCGGTGTGAACCTGACCATCCTGCCGACGCTGAAGCCGGTGCCGTACGACGCCTATGTCGACGCCATCGTTTCGAGCGGCATCAAGATCGTCGAGACCGCGGGCCGCAATCCCGAGCCCTACATGCAGACGTTCAAGGATCACGGCGTGAAGGTGATCCACAAGTGCACCTCGGTCCGGCACAGCGTGAAGGCGGAGCAGATCGGCTGCGACGCGGTCAGCGTCGACGGCTTCGAGTGCGCTGGCCATCCGGGCGAGGACGACATCCCCGGCCTGATCCTGCTGCCGGCCGCGGCCGAGAAGCTGACCATTCCGTTCGTGGGCTCCGGCGGTTTCGGTGACGGTCGCGGCCTGGTCGCCGCGCTGGCGCTGGGTGCGGACGGCATCAACATGGGCACCCGCTTCCTCGCCACCGTCGAGGCGCCGATCCACCAGAATGCCAAGGAGGCGCTGGTCGCCGCCGACGAACGGCAGACCCAGCTGGTCTATCGCCCGCTGCGCAACACGGCCCGCATCTTCAGGAACGGCATCGCCGAACAGGTGGCGCAGATCGAGAAGGAAAAGGCCGGCGCGATGAAGATCGACGACGTCGCGCACCTGGTGGCCGGCGTGAAGGGGCGTTCGGTGTTCGAGAAGGGCGAGATGGAGGCCGGCATCTGGAGCGCCGGCATGATCACCGGCCTGATCCACGACATCCCGACCTGCGCCGAGCTGGTCAGCCGGATCGTCGCCGATGCCGAGCGCATCATCGGCGAGCGCCTGCAGCGGATGGCCGGTCTGCAGCCCGCACAGGCGGCGTGACCGGCGACCGCGTTCCTTCGCGGCGCGATCCGGTCTAAGCTCCGCTCCGGAACCGGGTTCTGGAGCGGGGACTGGCTGTGGCATGAAGCCGACGGCTCTCATCATGTCGTCTGCCGGCATGCTCGCGCTTGCGGGGTGCGCCGAGGTAGCAGTGCAGGGGCCGCCGGCGGGCGGCGGCGGGGGCGTCAGTGCCGTCGCCAGCGAACCGGCGCCCGGTACTGCTGCGGCCGCCGTGGCCCCCGGCACAGCCGGGCGCGTGCCACCGGTACCGCCGCCACGACCGTCCGGGATGGCCGCGCTGCCGCCACCGACGCCGGTACCCGGCTCGCCCGACCGGCCGATCACCGAGCTGGTGGGGCTGGGCGATGCCGACATCGCGGCGCGGATGGGGGAGCCGCACAGCGTGCTGCGCCAGCCGCCGGCGACCGTCTGGCGCTACCGCCTGAATGGCTGCGTGGTGGACCTGTTCCTGTTCCGCGACGTGCAGAGCGACCGGCTGAAGTCGCTGTCCTTTGCCGTCGCCCGTACGCCCGAGGCGGCGGACCGGGAGCTGGACCCGCGATGCACCGACGCAGCAAGGAGCCGTACCGATGGATGAGACCGCGGACGCACGCATCTTCCTGGTCGACGACGACGACCTGTTCCGCGAATCGGTGAGCCGGAACCTGGAAGATGCGGGATACACGGTCCGCGAGTTTCCCGACGGCACCGACGTGCTGGAGGCATTGTCGGCGGGCGGTGCGCCGGAGCTGATCCTGCTCGACTGGAAGATGCCGAAGATGAACGGCATCGAGGTACTGAAGCAGCTGCGCGCCGACGAGCGTGCCGTGCCGGTGATCTTCCTGACGGTGCTGTCGGACCAGATCTACGAGGAGGCCGCGCTGATCGGCGGGGCCGTCGACTTCATCGAGAAGTCGCGCAGCTTCTCGATCCTGAAACGACGCATCGAACTGATCCTCGGCGGCAAGCGCGGTGCGGGCGGCGAGGCCGGCGGCGACCCGGTGACCCGGATCGGCTCCCTCAACCTCGACACCGACGCGGCGCGGGCGCTCTGGCGGGACGCCGAGGTCGACCTGACGATCTCCGAATTCGCCATCGTGCGGCACCTGGCCGAGCATGCCGGCCGCAACATCCGCTACCGCGAGCTCTATGACCTGGTGCGCGGGGAGGGCTTCCATGCGGGTTCCGGCGAGGACGGCTACCGCACCAATGTCCGCAGCATGATCAAGCGCATACGGCGCAAGTTCGAGACCGTCGATCCGCAGTTCGACGACATCGAGAACTATCCCGGCTTCGGCTATCGCTGGCGCAAGCCGGCCTGAGTCGGTCCCCGGAGGTCCGCCAGGACCATCCGGGGCCTGAAGACGGCCACCGCATGTGATGCTCGGGTCCCGGACACCGCTTCGCGGTTCCGGGAAACGGTCATTGACCCCTGTCGATCCCCGGAAGCCCGCAGGGCTGTCCGGGGCCTGAAACGAGGGGCGAGGCCGGCGACGATCAGTCGGACAGGCCCATCGCCCGTTCGGCGGCGAGCACGGCCGGCAGTCCCTCGACATAGCCCGGATAGCGCAATGTCACGCCCAGCACCCGCTTGATGCGGTCGTTGGCGACACGCTTGCTCTCGCCGTAGAAGCTGCGCGCCATCGGGCTGAGCTCGGCCTCGGCAAACGGGATCTCCGGTGGCGGCTCGACCCCCAGCAGCATGGCGGCGTGGGCCACGACGTCCTGCGGCGGCGCCGGGTTGTCGTCGCAGACATTGTAGATGCCACCCGCCTCCGGCCGTGCGATCGACGCGGCCAGCACCGTGGCGATGTCATCGACATGGATGCGGCTGAAGACCTGGCCCGGCTTGACGATCCGCCGCGCGGTGCCGTCGCGCAGTGCCCGGAATGGGCCGCGGCCGGGGCCGTAGATGCCGGCAAGGCGGAAGACCTGCACCGCCGGCGGCGCGTCGGGAAACAGATCCAGCCACTGCCGCTCGGCCGTCACCCGCCGTTCGCCGCGGCGGCCGGCCGGGCGCAGCTCGCTGCTCTCGTCGACCACGCCGCCCTGGCGGTCGCCATAGACGCCGGTGGTCGAGAGATAGCCGACCCATTGCAGCGTCGAGCAGGCCCGGAGCTGGGCCGCGCAGGCCCGGACCACGGGATCGCCGTCATCGTCGGGCGGCACCGAGGACAGGACGTGGGTGACACCGTCCAGCGCGCCGTCGGGCAGGGGGGCGCTGCCGTCGAAAGGCACGGTCGCCAGCCCGTCGCCGTCCCCGGTCCTGCGCGAGGTGACGCGCACGTTCCAGGCGGCCGGGGCCAGCCGGGCGATCAGGGCGCGGGCGGAGAAGCCGGGACCGAAGCAGAACAGGTTCATGACGCCGCCTTCGCTGTCAGCGTGTGGGCCGGCAGGCCGAATCGTGCCGCCAGCCGGTCAATGCAGGTCTCGAGATCGAAGTCGGTCCGCACGCGGCGTTCACCGGCGACGGCCAGTTCCTCCGCCAGCGCCGGGTCCGCGATCAGTCGACCGAGCCCTGCCGCAAGGGCATCCGGGTCGTCGGGCGGCACCAGCAGCCCGGTCTCCCCGTCGATCACCAGTTCCGGGATCGCGGAGACCGCGCTGGCGACCACGGCCACGCGCTGGGACTGCGCCTCCACCAGCACGTTGGGCAGGCCGTCGCGGTCGCCGTCGTCTGCAATCCGGCTCGACAGCACGAAGATGTCGGCGGACCGCAGCGCCGCCAGCACGTCCGTCTGGGGCAGGGCGCCGCGCCAGTCGATCCGGTCGCCGATCCCGAGGGTTTCCGCCTGCGCCTTCAGGTCGGCCAGCAGCGGCCCGCCACCGACATGGACAAAGCGCCAGTCGCCGGGCAGCCGGGCCAGCGCCTCCAGCAGCACGGGATAGCCCTTCTTTTCGACGGCGCGCCCGACGGAGAGAATCACCGGCACCCGGTTGCGGACGCGGGGCGGGGGTGGCGGGAACCGCGACAGGTCGAGGCCGTGATAGACCAGCTCTACCCGGCCGGGCGGCGCGAGCTGCCCGAGGAACGCCGCGTTGGTGGCGGTGCAGGTCACGGCCCAGCGGCAGTCCGCGAGCTTTTCCGACAACTCCTGTTCCGGCGTGGTCCAGATGTCCTTGGCATGCGCCGAGACGCTCCAGGGCAGGCCACGCAGCAGCGCCGCATAGCGGGTGACCGAGGCCGGCGTGTGCAGGAAATGGGCGTGCAGATGCTCTGTACCGGCCGGCAGCTCGGCGGCCAGCACGCAGGCCTGGCCCAGGCGACGCAGGCGGTTGGCCGTGCGGTCGCGGGCGAAGTCGCGGGTCCAGAGTGCCATCAGGTCGTCGAACGCGGGCAGGTTCCGGCACAGGCGGAAGGCATCGCGGACCCGCTCAGGCTCGTCGCGGAGATACTCGGGCAGGTAGCGGACTGGGGCGACCACCTCGGCATGCACGGGATGGGTGGCCCGGTCGGTCGGGTGGCGGAGCGACCAGATGTCGATCGGCAGTCCACGCCGTTCGAGGGCGCGGATTTCCTGGGCGATGAAGGTCTCGGAGAGGCGGGGCCAGCCCTTCAGGACGAACGCGACGCGCCGGGCCATCGGCGGCGCTCAGCCGGGCTTGATGGCGAGGCGGGCCGAGGTGTCGATCCGGTTGAAGAACGGGCGGCCGCCCTGCTCGTCGAAATACTGGTCTGTGGCCTGGCGCGCGCCCTCGTAGGCGCCGTAGTCGTCGATGATCAGCACGCCGCCGGCCGCCAGGCGCGGATAGAGATGGGTCAGCTCGTGATAGGTCGAGCGGTACCAGTCGGTGTCGAGGCGCAACAGCGCGATGTCGCTCGCCGATTCGGCGGGGATGGTCTCCTCGACCACGCCCTTGACGAAGCGGAGGTTCTCCATCGGGTAGCCGGTGCGTTCCAGGTTCGAGTGCACCTCGTCCAGCGGCGCGTAGCACCAGTCATTGTGGTCGCCGCGGTCGTTCATTTCCCAACGCGAGAGCTGTTCCATGCCGTCGCGCTGGCGCACGTCGACCGCCTCGGGCCGGGTCATGCCGGTGAAGGTGTCGTAGAGCCAGATGGTCCGGTCGGTGATGCCGAGCGACTTCAGCGTCAGCGCGATGGTCATGGCGCTGCCGCCGCGCCAGACGCCGCATTCCACGAAGTCGCCGGTCAGGCCACGCTCGGCCACGTGGCGGGTGGCTGCATAGAGGGCATAGACACAGTCGGGCGAGGTCAGCGTCAGGTCGCGCACCTGCTCGAAGATGTCGGTGAACGCGGGCTCCATGTCCCGCGGCACCTTCATCTGGCGGTTCCGCTGCGCATATTGCGGCAGCTTCCGGAGGGTGAAGTCGTAGCCGAAGCGGAACGCCAGCTTCTTCAGGGCGAGAGTGGCCATGGGTGGATCAGTCCGTATCAGGCTGCGGCCGGGTCACGGCCAAGGCGGCGTTCCTGCGCGCGCCGGTAGGGGCTCGGCAAGCGCAGCTCGGTTCCGACATTGCGGAAGTGGAAGCCAAGACTGATACGCGGCTCGTCGGTGCGGTTATGGAAGGAGGCGTGCACCGTGTAGGTGTGGGCGATCACCGCGTCGCCCGGCTGCAGCAGCATCGGCACGGGGTCGCGGAACGCGGAGATGTCGCATTCCAGGTTTTCCAGCCCGAACTCGTCGGTCGCGACCCAGTGGTGCATGCGACCCAGGCGATGGGTGCCGGGAAAGAACCAGATGCAGCCATTGTCGACGGTGGTCTCGGTCATCGGCACGAACATGCAGCAGACGCGCGAATCGCTGAGGCCCCAGTAGACGCCGTCCTGGTGCCAGTGCTTGGTGCGGACCTCGTGCGGCAGCTTGGTGAAGGCGAAGCTCTGCAGCAGGGTCGACGGACCGTTCACCGCCTCCAACGCGCCGCGGATCTTCTCCGACTTCATCAGCCGTCCGACCGGCATCGACTTGCTGTGGATGTCCTTCTGCCGGCGATGGTTCTCCGCAACCAGACGCTCGACGTCCGGCCGGATCGCGGCGATCTCTTCCGGGGCGAGCCAGTTGCGCAGGATGACATAGCCCTGCCGGTTGTAGGCCGCAGCAATCTCGGACCCGAGCGGAGTGTCGCCCGGAGCCTCGACAAAGCCCTGCGGCTCGATGAAATCGTCAATCGCCATTGCAGGACTCCAGATAGAACGCGAGGCGGAAGAATTCCATCGGCGGCACGTCCCGGGCGTCGCTTGGTCGCGCCGGTCAGCCGGTGTGGCGGGCCACGCCGGCGACAGGCGGCGTCGCCCGCTCCAGCCACGGCCCGATCAGCCGGTTGACGTTGGTCAGGCCTTCCAGCAGGCCCGGCACCACGACTTCCGA
Source organism: Pseudomonadota bacterium (assembly GCA_036154895.1). Taxonomy (GTDB): domain Bacteria; phylum Pseudomonadota; class Alphaproteobacteria; order Minwuiales; family Minwuiaceae; genus Minwuia. Next base: position 117,554 of record JAYZWD010000038.1, on the reverse strand, counting down.
CGGCTTCTTCTGCCGGGGCATGCGGCGCAGCGCGGCGGCCATGGCCTTCGCGTCGCGGACCCCGTCGTCGGCCATCATCTGGGCCAGGCCCAGCGCGGCCGCACGCTCGGCGCGGATGGTCTGTTCCAGCCGCGGCACGCGGCGCGGCACGATGATCGCGCGCTTGTCGAGCGACAGCACCTCGCAGAACGTGTTGTAGCCACCCATGGCGACGACGCCGGCGGCATCCGCCATCAGGTTCTCGAAATGCGGGTCGAAGGTGATGACCTCGACCCGGTCCAGCTTCGCTGCGCGTTCATGGAAGCCGGCCTGCAGTTCCGGCGACATGAACGGCCCCAGCACCAGCAGCGCCGGATAGGGCAGCAGCGGATCGGTCTCGTAGGCGCGCAGCACCCAGTCGATCAGGGTGTCGCCATCGCCGCCGCCGCCGGTGGTGACGAGCAGAAAGGGACGGCTGGTGATCTCCGGCAACGACACGGAGGCAGCGGTACCGGGGCGGCGCGGCAGGTAGCCGGTATAGGCGATCTTGCGCTCCACCTCGGGCGGCAAGTCCAGGCCCTCCAGCGGGTTGCAGACCTGCGGCAGGCCATAGACCCAGATGTCGTCGTAGAAGTCGCGCAGCGCCGGCAGCACGTTCTTGCGCTGCCATTCCGGCACCAGCAGCTTCGGCTCGTCCATCACGTCACGCAGACCGAGCACCAGGCGGGTCCCGCGCTCCTTCAGGATTTCCAGCGTCGGGATCACCTCGCCACGGAGTCCCAGCGGCTCCTTGTCGACGATGAAGACGTCCGGGTCGAAGCTGGCCGCGGTGTGCTGGATGATGGACGCGCGCAGCGCCAGCGTGTCCTCGATGTCGAGATGCAGGTTCAGCGAGGTGTACTCGCCGTTGCGCAGCTTGATGACGCCCGGCACGCGGACGAAGTCGACGCGCGCACGGAAGTCGAAACTGCCTATGATCGGCGAGCCGGAAAGGATCAGGACGGACAGGTTCTTGTGATGCTCGACCAGCGAGTGCGCGATAGTGCGGCACCGCCGGAGATGTCCCAGCCCGAAGGTGTCGTGGCTGTAAATGAGAACGCGTGAGCCGCGCTGTCCCGGCATGGAACCCCCGATGCGCCCCAATTTTGAGCAGACTATGGCAGAAGGCACACTTGCCGGCAAATGACCTTTGCCGGTCGCGATGTCGTCGTTGTCGCGCCCACAGCACTCATCTAAGGTCTCCGCAATCAAGTTCCAGGCGGAATCGCACTTCGCCGGTCGCACATTGAGGGGATGAAGCGAAGGTGATGGAACGCAACCTGTTCAGGTACATCCTGCGCTACAGCGGGCGGCAGCAGATCGTGCTGCTGCTGCTGACGCTGATCAACATGCCGGTCAGCTATTATTCCTACGAGCTGCCGAAAACCATCATCAACGAGGCCATCCAGGGCCAGACGAAGATCGATGGCAAGAAGGTCGCGGTCGAGTTCCCGCAGCAGGTCTACGGCATCGGCCCGCATCTCGACCAGTTGAGCTACCTGCTGACCTACTGCTTCATCTTCCTGTTCATCATCCTGATCCTGCAGGGACTGAAGTACGTCTCCAACGTCTATCGCGGCGTGGTCGGCGAGCGGATGCTGCGGCGCCTGCGCTACCAGCTCTATCACCGGGTCCTGCGCTTCCCGCAGCCGACCTTCCGGAAGATGAGCCAGGGCGAGATCATCTCGATGATCACCGGCGAGGTGGAGCCGATCGGCGGCTTCGTCGCCGACAGCTTCGCGCTGCCCGCCATGCAGGGCGGCACGATGCTGGTGATCCTGGGCTTCCTGGTGGTCGCGGACCCGTTCCTGGCCGCCGCCGCCGTCGCGCTGTACCCGATCCAGTTCTACATCATCCCGAAGCTGCAGCGGCGTGTGAACAAGCTGGGCAAGGAGCGCGTGAAGCGCGTGCGCCTGCTGTCGCAGAAGATCGGCGAGACCGTGTCCGGCTCGCAGGAAATCCACGTCCACGACACCTCGAACTACGAACTGGCGCGCTTTGCCCAGCGCATGCACGAGATCTTCACGATCCGCCTCCAGATCTACATCTGGAAGTTCGTCATCAAGTTCGTGAACAACTTCATCCAGCAGCTCGGCCCGTTCTTCTTCTACTCGATCGGTGGCTACCTGGTGCTGGAGGGCCAGTTGGACATCGGCACGCTGGTCGCGGCCATCGCCGCGCACAAGGATCTCGGCGCGCCGTGGAAGGAACTGCTGGCCTACTACCAGCAGCAGCAGGACGCGCGCATCAAGTACGAGCAGGTGGTCGAGCAGTTCGATCCGGCCGGCATCATCCCCGAGGAACGGCAGTTGGTGGAGCCGGCGGAGCGTGTCCGGCTGCAGGGTGAACTGACGGTGGCCGGCCTGTCGCTGGCCGACGACACCCAGGTGCCCATCGTCGACAATGTGGCGATCACCGGACCGGTGGCGCGCCGGGTGGCACTGGTCGGCGGCGCCGGTTCGGGGCGCGAGGAGCTGGCGATGCTGCTGGCCCGCGCCCTGGAGCCGGAGCGCGGCACGATCTCGATCGGCGGCACCAACATGCTGACGCAGCCGGAAGCGGTCACCGGCCGCCGCATTTCGTTCGTCGGTCCGTCGCCCTACGTCTTCAACATGTCGCTCGGTGACAACCTCTACTACGGCCTGCGTCATCGCCCGCGGAAGGAGAAGGTCTACGAGGGCGAGGCGGCAAAGGAACGTGAGCGCTACATCGAGTTCGCCGCGATGTCGGGGAACATCGACTACGACCCTGCCGCGGACTGGATCGACTATGGCGATGCCGGCGTCGAGGACATGGCCGGTCTGCGGCGCGAGGCGATCCGGGTGCTGCAGCTGGTCGGACTTGATGACGACGTCTACAGCTTCGGCCTGCGCGGCAGCATCAACCCGAAGAAGCGGCCCGACGTGGTCGAGGGCGTGCTGAAGGCCCGGAAGGCGCTGAAGGAGAAGCTGGACGCAGACCCCGGCCTGGCGGTGCTGGTCGAACGTTTCGACCCCGACAGCTACAACACCAATGCGAGCGTCATCGAGAACCTGATGTTCGGCATTCCCTACGGCGATGCCTTCGACGTCGACCGCCCGACCGAGCACCCCTATATCCGCGAGGTGCTCGACCGCGTGGGGCTGACGCGGGACATGGTGGCCATGGGCTACCAGGCCGCGGCGACGATGGTCGAACTGTTCTCCGACCTGCCGCCGGACCACGAGTTGTTCCAGCAGTACAGCTTCGTCTCCGCCGATGACCTGCCGGTTCTGCAGGCCCTGCTGGCGCAGTACAGCCGCGAGCAGCTCGACACCATGAAGCCGGCCGACCAGAACATGCTGATGTCGCTGCCGTTCAAGCTGATCCCGGCCAGGCATCGTCTGGGCATCATCGAGGAACAGGCCCAGGCGCGGCTGCTGGAGGCGCGCAAGGCCTTTGCCGAGAACCTGCCCGACGACCTGAAGAGCGCGATCGCCTTCTTCAACGCCGACGAATTCAACCCGGCGGCGAACCTGCTCGACAACATCCTGTTCGGCAAGATCGCCTTCGGTCAGGCCCAGGCCCAGGAGCGTGTCAACACGCTGATGAAGGAGGTCATGACGGAACTCGGGATCATCGACACGGTCTCCGAGGTCGGTCTGGACTACGACGTCGGCAATGCCGGCGCCCGGCTGTCGGCGGCACAGCGCCAGAAGCTGGCGCTTGCCCGCGCCCTGCTGAAACGGCCGGACATGCTGGTGCTTTCCGACGCCACGGCTGTTCTCGACACATCCAGCCAGACGCGCATCCTCAACGGTGTCCTGGACGAGTATGCGGATCGCGGCCTCGTCTGGGGCGTCCATCGCGCCGCGATGGCCGAGCGCTTCGACTACGTGCTGGTGATGAAGGGTGGCCGGATCGTCGAGAAGGGCACGTTCGCCGACCTGAACCGGGGGGGCACGGCCCTCGCCGAACTGATCGCCGCCGAAGCAGGCTGAGGAGGACCGCATCGTGAGCCTCAACGAAGAAGTCGAACTGCTGCGGCAGATCCCGATGTTCCAGAAGGTCGAGCAATCGAAGCTGAAGCTGCTCGCCTTCACGTCCGAGCGGCTGATCTTCCAGCCGGGCCAGATCATCTGCGAACAGGGTGAGCCGGGCGATTCCATGTACGTGATCGTGGGTGGTGACGCCGATGTCATCGTCAACCTGCCCAATGGCCCGCTGAAGGTGGCCTCGCTGCACAAGAACAGCTTCTTCGGCGAGATCGCCATCCTGTGCGACGTGCCGCGTACCGCGACGGTCAAGGCGGTCAGCCAGCTCACCACGCTGCGCATCACCAAGGACCTGTTCTACCGCCTGGTCTCCGAGTTCCCGCAGATGACCATCGAGATCATGCGCGAGATTGCGGCGCGCCTGGATCGCACGACCCAGACGCTGCAGCAGACGAAGAACGAGCTCAGCCAGCTGAAGGCGCAGACAGGCGCCTAGGCAGTGAGTCGTCTCGATTCGGTCATTGCCCGGCTGACGGCGCAGCGCGCCTGCCTGGACCGGGTCTCGGACGCGATTGCCGGCCTGCCCGGTCCGGTGCTGGAACTGGGGCTTGGCAACGGCCGGACCTATGACCATCTGCGCCAGAACCTCCCCGGCCGCGACATCTACGTCTTCGAGCGGCAGGTGAACGCGCACCCCGACTGCATCCCGCCCGACAGTCACCTGTTCCTGGGCGACTTCCGGATGACCTTGCCGGCGGTTGCCGCGCGGTTCGCGGGCCAGGTCGCGCTGGTGCATGCCGACACCGGTACCGGCGACAAGTCGGCCAGCCTGGCACTGGCACGGCTGCTCGGGCCGCTTGTCATCCCCCTCATGCGCCCGGGCGGGCTACTCGCCAGCGACCAGCCCTTCGAAGATGCGGCCCTCGTCGCCATCGACCTGCCTGACGGCGTGCCCGTCGGCCGGTACCATCTCTACAAGCGGGCCTGACCATGAACGACGCCTCCACCGAGACCCGCGCCGAGCGCGCGATGCGCCTGATCAGCACGCGACCGCGCGCCGGTTGCAGCCAGTTGCTGGGGCTGGTGCCGCTGGCCTTCGACCCGGAGGCCGGCACCGCGCGAATCGGCTACACGGCAAAGCCGGAATTCTGCAACCCGATGGGCGTGGTGCAGGGCGGCTTCCTGACCGCGATGATCGACGAGGCGATGGCGCTGGCCGTGGTCAGCGCGGCCGACTTCACGATCTACGTGCCGACACTGGAACTGAAGGTGAGCTTCCTGAATTCCGGCTGGCCGGGACCGATGGTGGCCGAGGGGCGCGTGGTCCGCCTCGGCACGTCCATCGCCTTCCTGGAGGGCAAGCTGTTCAACGGCAAGGACGAGCTGATCGCCACGGCAACCGCGACGGCCAAGGTCATCCCGCGCGCCCGGATCGACGCGGCGCGGAAGGCGCGCGGAGAGACGGCGCCGGGCCTGCCGGAATGATGCCGGCGCCCGGACGTCGCTGACGCCGTCCCAGGCTCAGTTCGGGGCGAAGGTGTTCCGTCCGTCGGCGGTGCTGACCTTGCCCGCGCGGCCCAGGTAGTCCGTGGTTTCCATCTCCGCCAGCAGGTCCGGATCGGCCGCGGTGTTGGCGATGAAACGCCGGCCGTCATCCAGTCGCCCGAAGACGATGGAGAACGACGGACCCTTGCGGTCATGCAGCACCGCGTAGGTCTCGATGGTGGCATCGCCCTCGGCCGTCTCGGCAATCGCCGGTCCCTTGTCCGCGTCGATCCGCGCCTGGTAGATCTTCGGATCGACGGGCGCGAACGGCCGGTCGGGCCGGTCGGTCGAGTAGATGCCGCCCGACTGCTTGGTGACGTAGTTGCCGTTGGCGGTGACCAGGCCATAGGAGCCGGGGCGGGCGCGCACCTTGTTCATCATCTCGGCGATCGAGTGGGTGACGTAGTTGTTCCCGGGTCCGCCGAAATAGGGCAGGCCGCCGGTGACCGTCAGGCCGCGTTCGTCGTCCTCGGCGATACCCATCTCGGCGCAGGCGATCTGCACCGCCGACGGGAAGCAGCTGTAGAGGTCGAAGAAATCCATGTCGTCGACCGTCATGCCGGCCATCTTGAAGGACTCCTGCGACACGGCGCGCATGGCCGGCGAGGTCCAGTGATTGATCCGCTCGGTCAGGTACCAGTGGTCATAGGCATCGCCGCAGCCGTGCAGGTAGACCCACTTCTCGCGCGGGATTCCAAGCTGCTTCGCCTTGGCGACCGACATCAGGATCACGGCCGCCGCCTGGTCGATATAGGCGTTGGCGTTCATCAGCTTGGTATAGGGGAAGCCGATATAGGGGTTCTTCTCGCTGACCGTGGCGATCTGTTCGGCGGTGAAGCCGTCGCGCCGGTCGGCCAGCGGGTTCGCGGCGGCCACCGCGGCAAAGCGCGAGAACAGCTCGCCCATGCTCTGCATGTGCTCGGGGATCGTGTGGCCCTTGTGGCCGCGGATGGCGTTCTCGATCAGCGGGTAGGCGAAGATCGCGCCGGCCATGCGGTGGCGATCCTCCATGTCGTTCCAGCCGCGGGTCTCGACGCCCCACATTTCCGGCTTGCCGCCGGCATCCTCGGTCCAGTCCAGTTTCAGGCCGGCGCGCTCCGCCGCCTTCTGGGTCGCGAGCGCCTCGCCGCCGGCGATCAGCGCCGCCTGGATCTCCCCGCGCGTGATCATCTCGAACATGCGGTTGATCGACCATTGCGGCATGTTTCCGCCCGGCCAGGTGTAGATCAGCCGCTTCGCCGCGCTGGCACCAAGGCGGTTGGCCAGCGATTTCGGCGGGTTGGTGGGCGAGCCGAACGGGCAGACGAACCGCCAGCTCGTGTCGGCGAAGGTCCGGATCTGGACGATGGTGTCGAGTGCCTCGAGCGCCTTCGCGCCGGCGCCCGTGTCCTTGGCCGCCTGGCGTGCCGCCGCCGCCGTCAGTTCCATCGGCGACATTGCCTTCGCGGGATCGGGTTCGCGCTGCGTGATCTGCCCGCACCCGACAAGAATCGGGATCAGCGACTCGTCCATGGCCTGGAACCTCCCCGGTTGGCACTACCGACGAAGGCACCCTAGCGCCGGACACCACGGGAGAGAACGCCGGAGCCGGCGGGGCAGGGTCCGCCGTTGCGCAGGTCGCGGCGAACCGTCCTATTCAGCCGCGTCGGCCGCGCGTTCCAGGGGCAGGCCCAGACGCTCCCACACCGCCAGCAGCGACGAGACGAGATGGTCCATCAGGCGGTCGTCATGCTTCGGTCCGGGCGTGATGCGCAGCCGTTCCGTGCCACGCGGCACGGTGGGGTAGTTGATCGGCTGGATGTAGATGCCGTAGTCGTCCAGCAGCATGTCGCTGGCCTGCTTGACCAGGGCGGGATCGCCGACCAGGACCGGCACGATGTGCGTGACCGACGGCATGACCGGCAGGCCGACGGCGGCCAGTCGCGCCTTCAGGGCCGCGGCACGCTCCTGCTGCTGCTCGCGCTCGACATTGCTCACCTTCAGGTGGCGGATCGAGGCCGTGGCGGCTGCCGCGATACCCGGCGGCAGGGCGGTCGTGAAGATGAAGCCCGGCGCGTAGGACCGCACGGTATCGACGATGTTGGCCGAGGCCGCAATGTAGCCGCCGATCACGCCGAAGGCCTTGGCCAGCGTGCCCTGGATGACGTCGATGCGCCCCATCACGCCGTCACGTTCGGCAACACCGCCGCCATGCGGGCCGTACATACCGACCGCGTGGACCTCGTCCAGGTAGGTCATGGCGCCGAATTCCTCGGCCAGGTCGCAGAACTTCGACAGCGGAGCGATGTCGCCGTCCATGGAATAGACGGACTCGAAGATCATCAGCTTCGGGCGGGCCGGATCGGCCTCCTTCAGCAGCCGGTGCAGATGGTCGACGTCGTTGTGGCGGAAGATCCGCTTCTCCGCGCCCGAATGCCGGACACCGGCGATCATGGAGGCGTGGTTCAGTTCGTCGGAGAAGATGATGCAGCCCGGCAGGATCTGGGCGATGGTCGATATCGCGGCGTCGTTGGCCACGAAGCCCGAGGTCATCACCAGCGCCGCCTCCTTGCGGTGGAGGCTGGCGAGTTCACCCTCCAGCTCGACAAGCGGATGATTGGTGCCGGAAATGTTGCGCGTGCCACCGGCACCGGCGCCCATGCGGTCGACCGCGTCCTTCATCGCGGCGACGACCACCGGGTGCTGGCCCATGCAGAGATAGTCGTTGGAGCACCAGACCACCACGTCCGGCTTGCCGTCGCGCGAGTGGTTGACCGCACGCGGAAAGTCGCCGGCGCGCCGCTCCAGTTCGGTGAAGACACGGTAGCGCCGTTCCTGGTGCAGCGCCGAAACCGCGTCGGCGAAAACCTTGGCGTAGTCCATGGCCGCCTACCCCCGATAGCCCAAGGACGGCGCTGTCCGCCGCCGGTCCCATCCAGACCGGAAGCCTAAGCCCGATCAATGACCTCAGTCAAAACCCGCAGGCCCGATCCGTGACCGATGCGACAATACTTCCGCGTGGCGGGCTCACCCTCTGGCGTGCGCCTTTTCGACCAGAATCTGCAGTCCGGTCATGATTTCGCGACCCGTGGGGTCATTCAGGCCCTTCACGTCATAGTGCAGGATCGCGCGCAGCGCGTCGACATGGGCCTCGATGACGGGAACGTGATCCCGGCCCGGGCGCGCCAGTCGCTCGATGAAGCGGCACAGGTTGTCGGCGATGGCGGTCAACAGGCTGTAGCCGAAAGTACCGCCCTGTCCCTTCAGGTCATGGGCCAGATCGAAGATGCGGTTGAAATGGCCCGGCAGGTCGCCGGCATGGTCCGGCGTGTCGGCCACCAGCTTCGCCAGGCTGCGCAGGTCCTCGGTTGCCCATGCGCGGAAATCGACGGCCATGTCCTCGACCACCTTCTCGGCGGCCTTGACCAGACCAGGATCGATGCCGGTTCCGGCGCCCACCTTGGCGCGCAGGGTGTTCGGCACGTGGATGATCTGGTGTTCGCCGCCGCGCTTCTGCGGCCGCTGGCCGGAGGTCTCGCTCATATTCGGTTCCCGGGCGGGTTGGCGTTCGTGACTGCAGCTTCCACATCTACCGGAACGCGGTAAACAATCGGATAATGCGCGTGGGCGCGTGCCACGCGTCGGGACACGGGACTGGGCAATGCAACAGGAGGCGATCGCGTGCGGATACCCGGGCTTTCGGTGCTGCTGGCCATGATGCTGGCGGCCGGCGCGGCGCGGGCGGACATCGCGGCGGTCCGCAGCTTCACCTACTGGCTGGCCAATCCCGATCCGGCGCTGATCGCGGCCAGCGGCTTCGACCTCGTCGTGGTCGACTATTCGGCGGATGGCAGCGGCGCGCGCGCCTATTCCCCGGCCGATGTGGCGCTGATGCAGCGGCGCAGCGATGGCGGTCGCCGCATCGTGCTGTCCTACATGTCGATCGGCGAGGCGGAGGACTACCGGTTCTACTGGCAGAAGGCCTGGGCGAAGAAGCCGCCGGCCTGGCTGGAGGACGAGAACCCGGCCTGGGCCGGCAACTTCAAGGTCCGCTACTGGATGCCGGAATGGCAGCGCCTGATCCTCGGGCATCCGGAAGGCTATCTCGACCGCATCATCGCCGCCGGCTTCGACGGCGTGTATCTCGATATCGTCGATGCCTACTGGTACTTCCAGGAAAAGGGCCGGACGACCGCGGCCACCGAGATGAAGGCATTCGTGCAGCGTCTCGCCGCCTATGCGCGGGCGAAGCGTCCCGGCTTCCTGGTGGTGCCTCAGAACGCCGAGGACCTGCTGGTTGACCCGGACTACCTCGCCACCATCGACGCGCAGGGCAAGGAGGATGTCTTCTACGGCTGGGAAGGTGACGACGTGCCCAACCAGCAGGAGTCCATCGACTGGATGATGAAGCACCTGCGGCTGGCGGTGAATGCCGGCAAGCCGGTGCTGCTGATCGAATACCCGACCAAGCCCGACCTGATCGCGGATGCCTACCGGCGCGGCCGTTCCGCCGGCTTCGTGCCCTATGTGCCCGTGCGCGCGCTGGACCACCTCGTGATCAACCGCGGCCTCGATCCGGACCTGCCCGGCCTGCTGCGGCGTTAGCGGCGACGGCGCAGGCGGGTGAGCACCTGCCGGCCATCGGCCGTGCCGAGGACCGCGGCGAGGACCCCCGCGGCACCGGCGAACGCGACGACCAGCGCGCGCACCTCGATCCCGGCCTGTGACGGCGCGAAGAGAGCGAGCAGCAGCAAGGGGGTCAGCGTCGCCACGGCGACCAGGACGAGCGTGCGCAGGCTCTCCGGCGCGGCCAGCATCCGGCCGACGCGCACGCCACGCTGCCGCAGCGCACCGGCGAGCACCAGGCCGGCCGCCAGGTGGCCGACCGATACCGTGGCCAGCAGCACGTCCTGGGGCGCCGACAGGACCACCGACAGCAGCGCCAGCACAAGGAACACGGCAAAGCCGGCGAGTTCCGCACGCAGCGCCACGCGCGTGTCACCCAGGGCATTGAGCGTGCGCCGCATCAGGTTGTTGAGGCCCATCGGCACCAGCATCAGTGCCAGCACGCCGACATGGGTCCCGATCCGTTCGAGGCCTTCGGGCGGAATGGCCCCCCAGCCAAAGGTCAGGCGCGCCAGTGTCGTGCCCTCGAAGACCAGGATCGCCATCGAGATGATGCCGATGATGGCCATCCAGACCATGCCGCTCCGCACCAGCCGCTCGAAGCGGACCGCGTCACCGGCCCCCTCGCGCGGGGCGGCCTGGGCCATCCGGGGCAGCAGGATCGTGGTCATGGTCATCATCAGCGCACCCAGCGGCAGCTGCACCAGCTTGGTGGCATAGGACACCGCGGCCAGCGCACCGATGCCGTAGAGCGTGGTGAGGGCGTTGAGGGCGAAGGGGTAGAGGAACACGACGGATTCCGAGACCGCGCTGCGCCCGAAGGCGGCGACCAGTGCCCTGTCGACAAGCCAGGGCCGTGTCGACAGCCCCCGGAACGACTCCCGCCCGATGGCGAGTGCAAGCAGCAGCCAGCGCAGGATCGCCGCCAGCAGCACGGCGCCGGCCAGCGTCGCCAGTGCCTCGCCGTCCGGCGCGATCACGAGCGCGGCGATCAGGGTGATGTTGATGATCGCGGTGCCGCTGGCGGCGATGAAGAAGCGGTCGCGCGCCTGAAGGAAGGCGATGGCCGCGCCGGTCATGGCCGCGACCGGCGCCGACAGCAGCACCGGCGGCAACAGGTCGATGGCGAGTTGCCGCGCCTCGGGCACGAAGCCCGGCGCCAGCAGGTCGGTCAGGACGCCGCGGAAGGCGATCATCAGGACCGCCAGCAGCGTGATGCCGGCCAGCACCGACAGCCCGGCCTGCATCATCAGCCGTGCCGCCTGTCCCGGACGTTGCCGGTAGGCAATGACCAGGATCGCGGTGAAGCCGCCGGCGCCCAGCACGTTGATCAGGAAGTCCGGCAGCCCGATCAGGAAGACCGCGACGTCGGCCTGCTGGCTGATGCCGAAGGTGGCCGCGATGGTGGCTTCCCGACCGAAGCCAAGCAGGCGCCCGAGCAGCACCGCGAGTGCCACGGCCAGTCCCGAGCGGATGATGGAGGGCATGGTTCAGGCGGTCTGCAGCGTGCGCGCACGGGCGCGGTAGCGGTCGTACAGGGCGGTGACGGCGGCCATGCCATCGGCATGATTGGCCTTGATCCTGGCGACGATCTCCGGCTTGCGGCTGCGGCGCAGGTCCGATGGCCGGTGCACCATCAGTTCATTGACCGTCCCGCCCGGCTGCTCGGTCTCGATGCGGGCGAAGACCTTCGGATTGAGCGCCGCCGGGTCATCCACCTCCTGCAGGACGGGGCCGTAGACCCGGTTCACCGCGCGGATCAGGCGATTGAAATCGACCGTGAAGTCCTCGAACTCGACGACGCAGACCCGGTCCAGCCAGGGCAGGACATAGGTGTGCCAGGCAATGAAGTCGTCGATGAAGCGCTGCGGACCCCAGGTGCTGTACTGGCAATAGGACACGATGCTGTCGAGCGGATTGCGCAGCACCACGCAGACCGGCAGGCCGGCGTCGGCCGGGCGCCCCACGGCGATGGGATAGTGGAAATGGCTGATGATCCGGATCGGTCCGGGCTGGGTCATCCTGAGCGCCGTCACCGCGAAGGTGTTGCCCGAGCGGCCGAACCCCTCCACCGCGATGTCGGCGTTCGCCGTGTCGACCTTGCGTCCGCGCGCAGCCAGGTACAGCGCGTGCAGCCGGAAATTGGGCCACAACAGTTCGCGGTAGCGACGGTGGATCCAGAGGTTCGTTGCTTCGCTGAAAGGGAGATCCATCGAGGGGCAGCGCTCCGGGATGCCGACTGCCGGCGCCGGCAATCCGGTCAGAAGGTATGGCGTTCGACCCGGGTGGCCGGGCAACACGGCAGCCTGGCGCGGATCGTCACGACCGACTTACAGCAATGGCGGGGCCCGCGTCCACTCGCGGTGACTACCGTGCGGCCGCGCCGTGGCGCACCGGACCGTCGGCGAGCAGGCTGTCGATCAGCGCGATGACGTTTGGCGTCGCCTTCCCGACCGGCGGCGCGCCGAGGCGGTCCAGCCGCCCGGGTGTCGGACGCGCCAGTTCGTCGACGATGGCGTCGGCAAGCTGGCCGGCATGATCGATTTCCCGGGTAATGCCGAGCTCGGCATAGGGAATGACCGCGCGGGAATTGATGGTGATCACGGGCTTGCCGGCCAGCACGGCCTCCAGTCCGACGGTCGAGATTTCGGTGACCAGCAGGTCGCAGGCATGGATCACCGCGTGCACGTCTTCCTCGCGCGGGCTGAGGCGGAAGGCCGGCGGCAGCTCGTCCAGCCGGTCGGTGTTGTTCGGGTGCGGACGGACGATGAAACGCAGGTCCGGCCGGGCCGCCGACAGCGCGCGCAGGGCGGCGAGGGTCGGTCCGGGCAGCGCGATGCGGGTGTCGCCGGGCGGGATGTGCGGCATGCCCCAGGCGACGACCGGGTTGTCTGTCCAGCCGAGCGCCGTGCGCAGCGCCAGCCCCGCTTCCCGCACGGCCGGATCGCCGAGCCGGTCGAAGGCCGGGTTGCCGGTGACGACGATCTCGCCGGCCGGCCGGCCGCAGTCGATCAGGTGCTGGCGGACGGATTCGCTCATCACTCCGACCCGGCGCCCAAAGCCCGGTTTCGCCACCCACTCCCACTCGAAGTCGAGAAACAGGTCACCCAGGCAGAGCGCGGGGATGTTGCGGGCATCGGCCGCCTCGACCAGCGCGCGCTCGGCCCTGGGGGAGTTGGTGGCAACCACGAGGTCAGGGTCGAGCTTCGCGAGCAGGCGGTGCATGGTCGCGAGCGGGAAGAACGCGCCGCGGCCGACGGCGGCGTAGCGCGCCCGGGCCTGCTCCGGCCCCAGGTCCCGCTCAAGTTCCTGCCACGAGAGGCCGAGATAGGCGGCACTTTCCGCCATGTCGACGATCTGTCCCTGGCCGAGCGCCATGGCCAGTTCGCGGCCCTTCTCCAGCGCGGCCGCGTCGCCGGGGCCGGCGATGTCGCGGAAGCCGAGCGCGCGAAAGCCGGCGGCCTCCACCACCGGGCGTGCAGTCGTCAGGGCCAGCACATGCAGGTCGCAGTCGCCGCGTCGCCGCAGATGCTCCAGCACCGGCATCAGCATGCGGATATGGCCGCCACCGTAGGCGGCGAAGAGCAGTCGCGGCTGCATCCACGGTTCCTTGTACAGGCTGGGCACTTGCCCGGACGGCTACTTTGACTATGGTGCGGCGCCGCTCGCGCACAGACAGCGAAAGAGCCTCCCCGATTCGGAACGTCCGCGCCATGCCCAGATATCCCGCCCGCGTCGCGATCGATCCCGCGCGTTATGCCCCCGACCTGAACGATCCCGAAGTCTTCTACGGCCTGCCGTCGGAGGTGAAGTTCTGCGCGCGCAGCCTGATCTCGAACCAGCGCCCCAACTCGGCCGTCGAGTTCAAGCACACCAAGGAATCGCGCAAGGCGACCATCCATTTCGACGAGAACGGCGTCTCGGACGCCTGGCACGTGGCGCGGCGCAAGGACCAGATCGACTGGGCCGAGCGTCGTCGGGAACTGGAAGCGGTGCTGGCGCGCTACCGCCGCAGCGACGGGCAGTACGACGTGCTGGTGCCCGGTTCGGGTGGCAAGGACAGCTTCTATGCCGCCCATGTGCTGAAGCACGAGTTCGGCATGCACCCGCTGACGGTGACCTGGGCGCCCCACATCTACACGCCCTGGGGCTGGCGTAATCACCAGTCCTGGATCCACGCCGGTTTCGACAACTACCTGATGACCCCGAACGGCCGCGTGCACCGGCTGCTGACCCGGCTGGCGGTCGAGAACCTGCTGCACCCGTTCCAGCCCTTCGTGCTGGGCCAGAAGCAGCTCGCGCCGAAGCTGGCGGCGATGTTCAACATTCCGCTGGTGTTTTACGGCGAGAGCGAGGCGGAGTACGGCAACCCGCGCGCCGATGCCGAGAACGCGCGCCGCGACTGGGATTATTTCACCGCCAGCGACGAGAGCCAGATCTTCCTGGGCGGTACCTCGGTGCGCGACCTGGTCACCGATTTCGGCCTCGACCGTGTCGACCTGGAGCCCTACATGCCGGCCGACCCGGAGCGCATGAAGGCGGTGGGGGTCGACGTCCACTACCTCGGTTACTACATGCGCTGGCACCCGCAGGGCGCGTACTATTATGCCGTGGAGCACGGCAATTTCGAGGCCTCGCCGGAGCGCACGGCGGGCACCTACTCGAAGTACAACTCGATCGACGACAAGATCGACGACCTGCACTACTACACGACCTTCATCAAGTTCGGCATCGGCCGGACCATGTATGACGCCAGCCAGGAAATCCGTTCCGGCGACATCACCTTCGACGAGGGCGTGGCACTGGTCCGCCGCTATGACGGCGAGTTCCCCGAGCGCTTCATCGACGAGTTGTTCCAGTACCTGTCGCTACCCGAGAGCGAGTTCCCGGTGGCCTCGAAGCAGTTCGAGCAGCCGATCGTCGACCGCGCCTATTTCGACAATGTCTGCGACCGGTTCCGCTCGCCGCACCTCTGGAAGCTGGTCGACGGCAAGTGGGAATTGCGCCACAAGGCCTGGGAAGAGGCCCGGGAACTGAAGGACGACCCCGCGTGAGCCAGCGTCCCGTCCGGCTGATCGCCCGCCTGGACATCAAGGGGCCGAACCTGATCAAGGGCGTGCGGCTGGAAGGACTGCGGGTCATCGGCGACCCGCAGGAACACGCCACGCGCTACTACGAGGCGGGCGCCGACGAACTGGTCTACATGGACATCGTCGCCAGCCTGTACGGTCGCAACTCGCTGACCGATGTGGTCCGCCGCGCCACCGAGCACATCTTCGTGCCCATCACGGTTGGTGGCGGCGTCCGCAGCATCGCCGACGCGGAGGCACTGCTGCGCGCGGGCGCCGACAAGGTCGCGGTCAACACGGCGGCGCTGGCACGCCCGGAACTGCTGACGGAGCTGTCGCGCCGCTTCGGCTCGCAGTGCGTGGTGCTGTCGGTCGAGGCCAAGCGCCGTGCCGATGGCGGCTGGGAAGCCTATACCGACAACGGCCGCGAGCATTCCGGCCGGGATGTCATCGAGTGGGTCCGCCAGGCCGAGCAGCTTGGCGCCGGCGAGATCCTGCTGACCTCGGTCGACCAGGAGGGCACGCGCAAGGGCTTCGATATCCCGCTGCTGGGCAAGGTCACCGATGCGGTGGAGATCCCGGTGATCGCCAGCGGCGGACTGGGGGCACCGTCCCACCTGGTGGAGGCCGTGCGCGACGGGCATGCCGATGCCGTGGCGGTGGCCGACGCGCTGCACTATCGCCGCCATGGCCTGCATGACCTGCGCGAGACCGCGCGCGCAGCCGGCATCCCGGTCCGCGAGGCACCCGCAGCATGAGCCGCGTCACCATTCTCGATTATGGAGTAGGCAACCTGCGCAGCGTGGCCCGCGCCATCGAGGTCGCTGGCGGCGAGCCGGTGCTGGCCGAGACGGCGTTCGTCGCCCGGTCGGCGGACAGGCTGCTGATTCCCGGCGTCGGTGCCTTCCAGTCCTGTGTCGACGGCATGCGCAGCCACGGCTTCGACGACGTGGCCCGCGAGATCGTCGCCGCCGGACGGCCCGTGCTGGGCATCTGCGTCGGCATGCAGATGCTGTTCGAGGCGAGCGAGGAGTTCGGCGAGCACGCAGGCCTGGGTCTGCTGCCCGGCCGGGTGCGTGCGATCCCGCGCCAGGATGATGATGGCACGCGGCGCAAGGTGCCGCATATCGGCTGGTCGCGCCTGCTCGCACCAGCGACCGCCCGCGGCGACACCGGCACCCTGCTGGAGGGCCATGTGGGCCATGCGGACGTCTATTTCGTGCATTCCTTCGCGGCCGATCCGGCCGAGCCCGGCGACAGGCTGGCGGATGCGCTCTATGCCGGGGCGCGGATTTCCGCCGCGGTGGCGCGCGGCAACCTGACCGGCGTGCAGTTCCATCCCGAGAAGAGCGGACCCTCGGGCCTGGCCATGATCCGCCGCTTCCTCGACTTCTAGGCCGGACGGCGGGTCATTCCGGCGGAAAGCCGGGCCGGGTCAGCAGGCCGCGGGCGATTTCCAGGTCGAGCGCGCTGTCGATGTCGAAGGAGGTCTCGGCCGGCATAAGCACGCAGCTCGTGCGGTCCGAATAGACCGTTCCCTCGCGGACCAGGAAGTCGGACCAGACGGCATAGACCGAGCCATTCGGAACATAGGCGGTTGCGATGTCCTGTCGGCGCTTCAGCAGGGCATCCTTCTCGCGCGGGACCATCCAGCCGTCCGCGTCGATGTCGACGATGAAGGACGTCGGCTTCTCTTCCTGCCGGAAACTGACGCAGGTCTCGGCATCCGTGTCGACAAGTTGCCGGATACAGGCGTCGATGTCGCGCCCGCGCCGGAAGGGCGAGGTCGCCTGCAGCAGCACCAGGATGTCATAGGCCTCGCCCAGCGCCCGGTAGGCGTGGATCACCGCGTCGGTCACCCTGGCCGTGTCGGAGGCCAGTTCGCCCGGGCGGAGGAACGGAACGTCGCCACCGGCCGCGCGCGCGGCCGCCGCGATTTCCGGATCGTCGGTCGAGATCACGGTGCGATCCAGCAGTTCCGAGCGCGCGGCCGCTACGATCGACCAGGCGATCAGCGGCCTGCCACCCAGGTCCAGCACGTTCTTGCGCGGCAGTCCCTTCGAACCACCGCGCGCGCAGATCACGCCAAGGACACGCTTTCCCCTGTACATGACTCAGTGCGAAACGCCGGCCGGGCCGACGACCGCATCCAGCCGGCTCGAGTCCTTGATGGCCAGCTTCACCCTGGCCGCGTCGCGCAGGAAGGCACCGGTCATGTTCTCGGTCAGCAGGGTCGAGGGTGCGCCGTCGGCGATGGCGTGGTTCTGGCGCCAGATCCGCTCGTACTCGTCGATGCGGCGCCAGTCGAACTGCAGCATCGCCTCGCGCAGGCCCAGCAACTCGATGGCATTAAAGTTGTGGCTGATCACCGCCGAGATCGACGAGGCGTCGCCGAGGTCGATGACGAAGCGTTCGAGATCCCCGTCATACTGGCCCGAGATGCGCTCGCGGTAGGTGGTGAACCATTCCGAACCGGGATAGGGCGTCGCGAAGTGCGGCTTCACGACGATGCCCAGTTCCTCCCAGGCCTTCATGTTCATGCGGATCGAGTCGAAGTCCTCGTTGGGGAAGCCGATGATCTGGTTCGGGATCGGCCGGATTCCGGCGTCGAGGGTCCAGAAGAAGGAGCGGATGTTGGCTTCGCGGCTGGCGCCCTTGCCGATGGTCTTCAGCACGTGCGGGGCGAAGCTTTCGTAGCCGTAGACCAGGTGCGAGCAACCCGCCGAGCGCATGGTCTTGAGGATCTCCGGGGTGCAGAGCGTGGCGTGGCTGGTGCCCGACCAGTGGATACCGTCCCAGGTGCCGTCCTCGCGCTTGTTGCGCGGCGCGAAGCCGTAGTCGTGCCAGCGGTCGCAGATCGCCTTCATCCACGTCCGGCCGGAATACTTGTCCATGGTCATCAGGTTCTCGTCCAGGAACCCGACGAAGTTGATGTTGTAGGTGTCGTGGGCATGCTTCACCAGCTCGGCCACGTAGTCGGGCGAGTGGTAGCGGATGGTCCGCGTGTAGGTGCCGGGCTGGTCGAAGGCGACGTTGCGCTCCCCGTCCGGCCCCTCGGTGTAGCGCATGTCGCCGGCGATCCCGAGGTGGTAGCAGAAGCGGCAGATCAGCGAGCAGCCGTAGCTGGTGTTGATGTCCAGCCGGCGCGACGCGAGCATCCCCTCCTCGGAGAACAGCGCCTGGCTGTTCTTGAAGTAGATCTCCTCGACCGGGAACAGCTCCCAGGCCGGGAAGGGCAGGTTGTCCAGGTCCTGCACCAGCGGACGCATCGGCGAGAGGTAGAGCCCGCGTCCGGGCCGGCGAGAGATCGTGCCGTGGATGTCCCAGAACTCGCGCCCGCCACGGTCGACCATGTCGCAGATCTCGGGGAAGGTGATGAAGCCCTCGCCGATGCAGCCGACATCGACCTCCGGCAACCAGGTCATCATCTCGCGCGGGATCGAGGTCATGATGCCGCCGCCCATGACCTGCACGGCCTTCGGCGCCTCCGCCCGCGCGATGCGGGCGATGCGCTTCACCGAGTTGTACGTGGTGGTGATGCCGCCATAGCCGATGATGTCCCAGTCGTCGGCTCGACAGACGGCGCGGGTGGTGTCGTCGCCCATGCGCCAGGCATTCTCGTCATAGACCTGGACCAGGTGGCCGGCGCGCATGGCAATGGCGGCCAGCAACGCGATGCCATAGGGAACGTGGCGCGGCACGTCCTCTTCGCGGACCACCGGATTGATGAACAGGATCTTTGCCATGGGTCGTGACCCTCCGGGTCGCGGCTGCCTTCAGGCCGAGGCGCCGTCGATGAATGTCTCGAGCGGGGTCCAGCGGATATCGTCGCCGAACAGGGTACCACCGCCGCTGCAATTGTGCGTCTCGCAGTCGGAATCGCGAACCATCTCGAGCATGGCCGAGCGATACCAGTAGTAGGCGGGGTCGGTGTAGTACCACTCGCCGGTGTGCGGGTTGTGGATGTCGATGTACATCTCGTGCACGCGGTCCTCGCCGGCCAGCGCCAGTGCCTCGTAGTAGTACTGGGTGTTCAGCAGCGGCGTGTCCGCATGGTAGCCGAGGTCCATGCCGGTCACCGCGACCCGCGCCTTGCCCAGCACGGCGCTCGCAAGCATCCAGCAGGCCCCGCCGACATTGCCACCGGAGTTCATGCAGGGCAGGCCGTTGCGGCGGTAGAGTTCCATCGTCTGGCTGCCCGGCAGGTCCGGGTCGTCCAGCATCGGGTTGAACCAGAACACCTGCATGCCGATCTCGTGCACGCGCCTCACCACGTCGGGCGACGAGGTGGTACCCAGCGCGATTCGCAGCGACGTGCCGTGCTCCGCCATCAGCGCCAGCAGTTCGTCATTCTTGCGCTTCTCGTCGGCAAAGCCCGGGTCCTGTTCCTGGCGGCGGAAATAGTCGTCGTTCGCCAGGCGCTGGTCGTCCAGATCCGGATCGCCGAACCAGCGCACGATGCGGAGCGGATGGGGGTCCACGGAAACGCAGACGGTGGGGACCAGACCCTGGCGCAGGCAGTGCGACAACGCGCTTTCCGTGCCAATGACGGCGCCGCGGAAGCCCTTCGCCTTCAGGATCGGCACGGGGTCCCGGCGGCGCAGGCTGGGGCCGGCCGCGATCACCACGGCACTGTCGCCCAGGCCGAGGCCGAGATCGCGCAGATCTGCGAGCGTGCGCCCGCGCGCAATGTAGGGTTCGTTCTCGGCCACGTTGGCGAGACACATCTGCAGGGTTCGGGCAGCCGTCATGGCGCCCATTTCCTGCTGCAACCCGAGCAGCAGCCGGCCGTCGCGGGTGGCAGTCATCGGCGTCTCAGGACTTGTCGCCCTTCGGGGCGTCCCACATCACCTTCTTCTTGGACACGAAGGCGATCGAACCGCCGAGACGCTTCTTGGCTTCCATTTCGAAGCGATCTTCCAGCGTCTCTTCCTTCTTTTCGGCGAGAACCCTGTGTCTGGTATCGAAATTACCCTTCAGGACATCGCTCAAGATTGCCTCTCCCCATAAGGGCACTGCCGCGCCGACACGGGGCCCATCAGGCAAGCTATATCCGAAGTGCAGTGTTTCGAAAAGTTACAACGCAACGGGAACATTTCCGCGTGATTTTTCTTCCGGAGCGGCAGGCCTCGATTCCGGCGAGCGATGTCAGGTGTTCGCAATCTTTACTTGCTGACATGATGCCGGTCGCGCCCGGGCTTTGACACCGTCCGCCGATCTGCGAGTTTGTCCGGGTCGAATCCCCCTGATCCGAACGCGGAAGGTGATCCGGTCCTGTTGAAGCGCTTCACCGATATCGTGGCGTCATTTGTCGTGCTGGTCATGCTGGCGCCGGTCCTGATCGCGCTGGGCCTGGCCGTGGCGCTGACCTCGCCGGGCGGGGCGTTCTATCGCCAGGTGCGGGTCGGGCGTGGCACGCGGCCCTTCCGCATGCTGAAGTTCCGCTCGATGGTCGCCGACGCCGACCGCATCGGCGGCTGGTCGACGGCCGAGGGCGATCCGCGCATCACGCCGGTCGGCCGCTTCATCCGGCGCACCAGCCTGGACGAGTTGCCCCAACTGCTGAACGTGCTGAAGGGCGACATGAGCCTGATCGGCCCGCGCCCCGACGTGCCGGCGCAGCGGGAGGGTTACACGGCGGCGGAGTGGGAGGAGCGGCACCGTGTCCGTCCCGGAATCACCGGCCTTGCCCAGGCGCTGGCCCGCAATGCCGCGACGCCGGCGGAACGGACGGCGCTGGACCTGCGCTACGTCCGCGAGCAGTCGCTGTGGCTGGACATGAAGATCGTCGTGTGGACGCTGCGCCAGGTGCTGGGGCGCGGCAGCTTCTAGGCTTCAGTCGTTGCCGAAGACCGCGTCGAACTCGCTGCGGGCGCGCTCCAGATCGTCGATGCGGCCGATGTCGATCCAGTACTCGCGCACCGGGAACACGGTGGCCTTGCGACCCCGCTGCAGCAGGGCATTGAACAGCTGCGGCATGTCCATCGGGCTGTCCCGCGGGATCAGGTCCAGCGCGGAGGGTGACAACGCGTAGATGCCGGCATTGACGAAGTGGCTGTGCACCGGCTTCTCGACGATGCCGGTCAGGTTCGGTCCGTCCACGTTCACCACGCCATAGGGCACCTGCATGGTGTACTCGCGGGCGCAGAGGGTGGCCTCGGAGCCGTGATCCTCGTGGAATCGCACCAGCGAATCGAACTGCATCGCGGTCAGCAGGTCGCCGTTCATCACCACCATCGGACCCGGCGGGCGCGCGGGCAGCAGCGACAGCGCCCCTGCGGTGCCGAGCGGGCGGTCCTCCACCAGGTACTCGATCTGCACGTCCAGGTCCGAGCCGTCGCCGAAATGCTGCTGCACGATGTCCCGGCGATAGTTCACCGAGACGAAGAAGCGGCGATAGCCCTGGGCGGAGAAGTTGCGGATGATCGATTCCAGCAGCGGCCGGCCGCCGACGGGCAGCATCGGCTTGGGCAGGTCCTCGGTCAGCGGACGCAGCCTGACCCCAAGGCCACCGGCCATCAGCACGACCCAGGTTTCGCGCCGGGCGAGACCCAGCACGTCGTCCAGCCATTCCAGCGCCACCACCCGGCCGGCATCGTCGACCACCGGCACCTGGTGCACATGGTTGCGCCGCATCATCCGCAGCGCCGCCTCGCGCCCCTCCCGCGCCGTGACGAAGGTCGGATTGGCCTTCATCACCTTCTCGACGGGCGCATCGAGGCCGAAGCCGCGCAGCAGCCCGCGCCGGATGTCGCCGTCGGTGACCGTCGCCAGCAGGCGCCGGTCGGCGTCGACCACCATGGCGATCTGGCGCCCGCCCGCGTCGATGGCGCGCGCGGCGTCCATCAGCGTGGCGCCGGGGCCGATCAGCATGCTCTCGATCTGGTCCTTCATCAGCCTTCCGGTCTCAGTCCGCCATCCGCCGTGCGGGAACGCCTGCGACCCGTGCGCCGGCGGGCACGTCCTCTACCACCACCGCGCCGGCCGCGACCAGCGCCCCGTCGCCGACATGGACATTCTGGATGACCGTGGCGCCGGTGCCGAGGTGGGCGTGGTCGCCGATCCGGACGGTGCCGGACAGTGTCGTCCCCGGCGCCAGGTGCGCATCGTCGCCTATCCGGCAGTCATGGTCGACGACTGCGCCGGTGTTGACGATGACATTGGTTCCGACCGTCACGCCGCATTGCAGGACAGCGCCGGCCATCACCTGGCTGCCGGCATCCAGCATCGCGGTCGGATCGACGACGGCGGACGGGTGCACCAGGGGCGGAAAGCGGAAGCCGGCCTCCCGGGCCAGCCTGAATGCCTCGATTCGTCGCGACGGATCGCCGGTCGAGCCGATACCGTTGGCAAGTTCGGTCGTCGCCGGGTCGAGGGCGTCGAGGATGGCGTCGTCGCCCAGCCAGGGGACATCGGCGGGCCAGGCCGGACCGGGGCGATCCGGAGCGATGCAGCCCCTGACCTTGCGTCCCAGCGCCCGCAGCAGCGCCAGCACCACCCGCGCATGTCCGCCGGCGCCCAGGATAACGATATCGGGCGGGGCCGCATTCATGGCTCCAGCGGTTCCCCCTCGGCAAGGTCGCGGTCCAGCACGCGGCCGATGGTGGACCAGTAGTCCATCGGGCTGCGGCCGGTGCCGGGGCGCATGACCGCGATGTCGCCGGGGCCGATCACGGTTCCGGCCTTCAGCGGACGCGCGGCGACGAGGCTCTTGCGGGCGACGGCGCGGGTGGAGAGTTCGGACGGGGCCGGCTGCTTGATGCCGGTGCCGAGGGCGGCCCCGATGGCACGGATATCGGCGACCATCGCCGTGAAGGCGGCGGGTTCCATCGACGCGGCATGGTCCGGGCCGTCCATCGTGCGGTCGAGCGTCAGGTGCTTCTCGATCATGACGGCACCGCGGGCGACCGCCGCCAGCGTCACGGCACTGCCCAGCGTGTGGTCGGAATAACCGACAGGTATGCCGAACGCGTCGGCCATGGTGTCCATGGCCTTCAGGTTCACGGCAGCGGGCGCGGCCGGGTAGTCGCTGGCGCAGTGGAGCAGGGTCACACGCTCGCGCAGGGTGGCCCAGGCGGCCGGGTCGTGCAGCGTGGCGGCAAAGGCGGTCGGACCGGGCCGGGCATCGTCGGGCGCCAGGTAGCCAAACGCCAGCACGCCCAGCGCGGCCTCGACCTCGGCCAGCGTGCCCATGCCGGTCGACAGGATCAGGTCACGCCCGGTGCGCGCCAGGTCCAGCAGGAACGGCCCGTTGGTCAGTTCGCCGGAGCCGATCTTCAGGACTGGCAGGGCGAAGGTGCGGGCCAGCAGGTCCAGGCTGCCGGCATCGAACGGCGTCGAGAGAAAGCGGATGCCGCGCGCGGTGCAGCGCTCCATCAGGGCGCGGTGATCGGCCTCCGACAGCTGCAACCGTTCCAGCATGGCGCGCTGGCTCTCGCCGGCCCCGGTCTGACGGGCCTGGTAGTCGGCCTTGGGGGCGGCGGCGGTGACCAGCTTTGCCGCATCGAAGGTCTGGAACTTCACGTAGTCGGCACCGGCCGCAGCCGCCGCGTCGACCAGGTCGAGGGCGAGGTCCAGGCGACCGTTGTGGTTCACCCCGGCCTCGGCGATGACGGTCACGCGCCGGCTCATGCGCTCTCTCCCAGGGGCACGAAACGCTTGCAGACCAGACCCGCGAAATCGGGAATGCCGCGGAGCGTGTCGATGATCCGCGCGCTGGCATGGCCATCGCCATAGGGATTGTCCGGCGTGCCGCGTCCGCGCGCCAATACTGCGGCGATGGCCGCGCGGATGGCGTCGCGTTCCGGTTCGACATGGATGACCGACGGGGCGCGCATGCGGCCCTTCTGGCGGTCGCCGATGTCGACGGTGGGTACGCCGAAGGACGGCGCCTCGTACAGACCCGAGGACGAGTTGCCCACCACGGCGTCGGCCATGGCCATCAGGCTCAGATAGGTGCGCTGACCCAGCGAGGTAACACAGGCGACGTTCGGGCGGTCGGCGGCGAAGCGCTCCAGCCGGGCGTTGATCGCGCGCCCCTCGGTGTCGGCATTGGCGTGGGTAATGACGATGCCGGTGTCCGGGCCGACGGCTTCCAGCGCCGCCAGCAGCTCCTCGAGCTGCGCCAGCGAGCCGCGCGCATCCAGTGTCACGGGATGGAAGGTCACAAGCAGGGTCCGCGCGCGCAGTGGCTGGCCCAGCGCCGCCTCGATCTCCGCCGGGCTGGCGCGCTCCAGCCTGTGGATGGCATCGATGCCGGTCGAGCCGACGTTGAAGATCCGTGCCGGATCCTCGCCGAGCTGCCGCACGCGCGCGGCGGAATCCGCGTTGGAGACGAAGTGCAGGGCGGCGATCTTGGTGATCGAATGGCGCATGGTCTCGTCGAAGGCGCCCTCGGTCACGTCGCCGCCGCAGACATGCGCCACGGGAATGCGATGGAACAGCGCCGCCTGCGCGGCGGCGAAGATCTCGAAGCGGTCGCCCAGCAGCATCACCAGGTCGGGCTGCAGCCGGGCGAAGGCATCTGCGAAGCCGATCACGCCAAGGCCGGTGGACTTGGCGATGGCGGTCGCGCTGTCGCCCGACAGCAGGCTCTCGACGCGGGCATGGACCGGCAGGTTGTCGCGCGCGAAGGCATCGACGGTCATGCCGAATTCGGGCGCCAGGTGCATGCCGGTGACGGCCACCTGCAGCTCGAAGTCGGGCGCGCGGGCAATGGCCTTCATCGGCCAGAGCAGCAGGCCGTAGTCGGCGCGGCTGCCGGAGACGACGCAGATGCGGCGCGCGCGCTCAGCCATCGGCCGGCACCAGCCCGGCGCTGGACGGGATGTTGATGATCCGCCGCGCCAGGTCCTCGGCGACACCCAGGTCCATGCGTGGACAGTCGCGGTAGATGGCCAGGCCGTGCATCAGGTTCCAGACCGGCCGGGTCATCAGCCCGGCGGCGTTGGTCGCGTCCAGGATGGCGTCGCGCTCGCCGGCCAGCTCCGGGTCCAGCAGGATGGCGTTCAGCCAGTAGTTGCCTGCGGTCCCGGCCGGCTCCCGGATCAGGCTGACCCCGTTCACGCCGGCGAAGGCATCGGCGTAGCGGGCCGCCAGCGCGCGCTTGGAGGCGACGAAGCCGGGCAACTGCTCCAGTTGCGCGCAACCCAGCGCGGCGTTCAGGTTGGGCAGTCGGTAGTTGAAGCCCACCATGTCGTGCTCGTAGGCCCAGCGGTGCGGGACCTTGGCCGTGGTGGTCATGTGTTTGGCCCGGCGCGCGAGATCGGGGTCGTCGGTCAGGATCGCGCCGCCGCCGCCGGTGGTGATCACCTTGTTGCCGTTGAAGCTCAGCACCGCCAGCCGCGCCGTGGCGCCGACCGGCCGGCCGCCGGACAGGCTGCCCAGCGCCTCGGTCGCGTCCTCGACGACCGAAATTCCGAACCGTGCGGCGACGGCTTCGATCCCTGCCATGTCCGCCGGATGCCCGAAGACATGCACCGGCACGATGGCGGCGATCCGCCGTCCGGTTTCGCGGTTCACGGCCTGGCCGTCGCGCCGGGTGACGATGCTGTCGAGATGCCGGCCGAGCTTGTCCGGGTCGAGGCCCAGCGTGTCCATGGCGCTGTCGGCGAAGTGCGGGACGGCGCCGCAATAGCTGACGGCATTGGCCGTGGCGATGAAGGTGAGCGTCGGGACGATGACTTCGTCACCGGGTGCGACCCCGGCCAGCAGCAGTGCCACATGCAGCGCCGCGGTGCCGTTGACCACGGCGACGGCATGACGGGCGCCGGTCACGGCGGCGAGGTCGCGCTCGAAGCGATCAACGTACGCCCCGACCGAGGAGACGAAGGTCGAATCGAGGCAGTCCTTCAGGTAGGTCCACTCGTTGCCCCGGAAGCGTGGCTCGTGCAGGACCAGTCCGCCCTCGCCCGCGCCCGTCGCGGCCCGGATCGCGGCGATGATCGCCGTGGCGGTCGCGCTGTCACGGGCGAGGGCAAGGCTCATATGTTGTAGCGTCCGGTCTTGTAGCGCCCCAGGTTCGCCGGGTCGCGGAACCACTCCACCGTCTGCTCCAGCCCCCGGCGCAGGCCGTCCAGCCCGCCATGGTCCGGGGTCCATCCCAGCCGCTGGCGTGCCTTCGCATTGTCGGCCCAGAGCCGTTCGACCTCGCTTGCCGCGGGACGGAAGCGGGCCTCGTCGGTCTCGATCTCGACATCCACGCCGATCACCTTGGCGATCAGGGCGGCCGTGTCGCCCACCGAGATCTCGAAGCCGCTGCCCAGGTTGATGGTCTCGCCCAGCACCTGCTCAGCCGGGGCGGTGGCGCCGGCGATCAGCCCCCGTGCGGTATCGGTGACGAAGGAGAAGTCGCGGGTCGGGTGCAGCGCGCCGAGGCGGATGGTGCGCTCGCCCGACAGCAGCTGGCCGATGATGGTCGGGATCACTGCGCGGGCCGACTGGCGGGGGCCGTAGGTATTGAACGGGCGGACGATGACGACCGGAACGCCGAACGCGGCATGGAAGGAATAGGCGAGCTGGTCCGCGCCGATCTTGCTGGCGGAATAGGGCGACTGGCCGACCATCGGGTGCAGCTCGGTGATCGGCACGAACTGCGCGGTGCCGTAGACCTCGCTGGTGGACGTCTGCACCACGCGTTCGACGCCCAGGTCACGGGCCGCGAGGAGGACGTTCAGCGTGCCCTTGATGTTGGTGTCGATGAAGGCTTCCGGCGCCACGTAGGAGAAGGGGATGGCGATCAGCGAGGCCAGGTGCAGCACATGGGTGCAGCCCTTCATGGCGTCGCGCACGCAGGCGGCATCGCGGATGTCGCCGGAGACCACCTCGATGGCGTCCTTCACCCCGGGCGCGGCCTCGTCCAGCCAGCCCCAGGAGTTGAAGGAGTTGTAGAAGACGAAGGCGCGCACCTTCACGCCGCGCCGCACCAGTTCCTCGACCACGTGGGAGCCGATGAAGCCGTCGCTGCCGGTGACCAGCACCCTGCCTGACTGGAAGCTCATGAATCCGTTCCGGGACTGTCCCTCGTGGCGTTCGGTAGACCGTGCGCGATGTGCTGTCAAACCGCCACCGCGCCGCGCCGTTCAGGCCAGCGCCTCGCCGTCGATGAACAGGCGGTGCCAGTGCTCCAGCGCCATCAGCGCGCGGACCTCGCGGGTGTTGTTGCGGCTGCCCTGGATGTGGCCTTCCAGCAGGTTGCGCACGGTGTCGGGGCGGAACAGGCCACGGTCGGCGAAGCGCTCGCCCAGCAGCAGGTCGCGGGCATGGGCGACCAGGTCGGTGCGCAGCCACTCGCCGATCGGCACGGTGAACATCTGTTTCTTCCGCTCGGCCAGTCCCTCGCCGATCAGGTCGCGGGTGGCGTGCTTCAGGACGTGCTTGGTGCGGCCGTTGCGGAGCTTCAGGTCGCCCGGCAGCGCGAAGGCGAACTCGACGACACGCCAGTCGAGGAACGGCGTCCGCGCCTCCAGCGAGACCGCCATGCCCATGCGGTCGGGCTTCACCAGGTTGTTGCCGGGCAGCAGCAGCACCGTGTCGAGGTAGAGCGCCCGCGTCACGGCGTCGAAATGCGCCGCTTCGTCCAGGTGTCCGTCGATCAGCGATGCGGTCGAGACACCGTCGACGGCCCGGGCGGCGGCGGGGGCGTACAGGTCGGTCCGCAGTGCATTCTCGGGGAACAGGCTCAGCGCCTTCGGCAGGTAGCTGCCGAGATCCGGTTCCGCGTTGTCGGCGAAGAACGCCGCGTACTTGTCATAGCCGGCGAAGAGCTCGTCGCCGCCATCGCCGGTCAGGACCATCTTCGTCTGCCGCGCCGCCAGTTCCGCGACCCGGAGTGTCGGCATGAAGCTGACATCGCCATGCGGCTGTTCCAGGTGGCTCAGGACCATCGGCCAGCGGTCCAGCATGCGGGCGGAGACGATCTCGGTATGGTGGTTGGTGCCGAAGCGGGCCGCGGCCTCCGCCGCGAAAACCGATTCGTCGAAGCGCGGGTCGTCGAAGCCGATGGCGAAGGTGTCGACCGGCCGGTCCATGTGCCGCGACATCAGCCCGACCACGGTCGAGCTGTCGATACCCCCTGACAGGAAGGCGCCGAAGGGCACGTCCGCGCGCAGGCGGATGCGCACGGCATCGTCCATCAGCGCCAGCAGTTCGGCCGAGGCATCCTCCAGCCCGATCTCCCGCTGGCGGACATCGGACAGGCGCCACCAGTGCGCCTCGGTACAGGTCGAGGGCGAGATGCTGAGCCGCCCGCCCGGCGCCACGTGGCGAATGCCCCGGAACGCGGTCATCGGCGGCGGGACGTAGTTCAGCGCCAGGAAGTGATGCAGCGCCACCGGGTCGGCCACGGCCGGCACGCCAGCGGCGAACAGCGGGCGGATCTCGGAGGCGAAGACCAGCCGCCGGCCGTCGTCATGGACGTAGAGCGGCTTCACGCCGACGCGGTCGCGGACCAGGTGCAGCACCGGCTCGGCGCCGCGCGCGTCCCAGACCGCGATGGCGAACATGCCGTTGAGGTGCCGGGCGAAGTCCACGCCGTCGCGCAGGTACAGTGCCAGCAGCACCTCGGTGTCCGAATGGGTCTTCAGGTGGATGCCCTGCGCCTTCAGTTCGGCGGTCAGTTCGACGAAGTTGAAGATCTCGCCGTTCTGGACCACAGCCACACGGCCGTCGTCGGACCACATGGGCTGGTGGCCGCCGGCAATGTCGATGATGGAAAGCCGGCGATTGCCGATGGCGCCGTGCGCGAAGCGGGCGCAGCCGGTGTCATCCGGGCCGCGATGCACCAGCAGCCGGTCCATGACGGCAAGCGCCGCCGGCTCCATCGGGCGGGCGTCGCGGTCGAAATAGCCGTAGATGCCGCACATGGTTCAGGCACCGCCCTTTTCGTCAACGATGGCCGCCACGATCTCCGCCACCCGTACCCGGTTGGCCTCCAGCGCTCCCGGAGCGGCACGGTGCAGGCTCTCGATACAGGCGTTCAGCGCGGCACCGACACCCGCCCAGGCCGATCCGTCATGGCCGGCGAGCTTCTTCACGTCGCGTGACAGGATCACGGTGCCGGAACCGATGCGGACATGCTCCGACAGTACCAGTTCCGCCGGCAGCCGGCCCTGGCCCACGGGCGCCACGCCGCCGAAGCCGAAGCCCTTGCCGGCACCCAGCGCGATCCGCGCGAGGTCGCCCACCGTGCCGTCCGCCAGCGGCTGGAACATGAAGCGGTCGCCCCGGTCGCGGTGCAGGTCGTTCAGGCCGACATAGATCTCGTCGACGCCGGGCACGGCGCAGATCTCCGCCAGCGCCGCCGCCGAGGCCAGGGTCTCGATCAGCGGCATCAGCGGCGCCCGGCCGGCAACAGCGGCAGACAGTGCGGCGACATCCGCGGTGCCGCGGATCATCGGCAGCATCAGCCGCTCCGCACCGGCGGCCAGTACCGCCTCAACCTGGGCCGGGCCGGTGGCGTCCTCCCAGGGATCGAGGCGCACGATCAGCTCGGCGCCGTTGCAGGCGACCCCGTAGGCGGGAATGTCGTCGACGGTGTGCGGGCTGATCCACGTCCCGGCGCCCTGCCGCTCCACCTTGCCGGCGCGTTCCAGGTCGACCAGCAGGCGCGTGACGGCGCCGCTCGCCGTCGCCACCGCCGCCATCTCCGGGTCGTCGGGGATCAGGATGAAACGCATGTCAGGCGTGCTCCACCGTGGTCCGCGCCCGTGCGACCGCGAAGGCCGCGAGCAGGAAGAAGACGCAGAGCCACCAGCCGAGCCAGATCGAATGCGTCGCCGCCAGCGCGCCGAGCGACATGGCGACCAGCGCCGCCATCGCCGGACGTTCGCCGGGATCCATGCGAAGCGTCGCGCCGAAGCAGCCGGCGGCCAGCGCCGACCCGGCCAGCGCGCCGAGCAGGCCGAGATCCTGCCAGAGCTGGACGGGCAGGGAATGTGGATGCCAGAGCTTGTCGGGCAGGAAATAGGTACCCGGTCCCGGATAGGCGACGGCAAGCCGCTGGTACTCGATTCCGTGCCCCAGGACGGGGGCCGCGGCGACGGTCTCCGACAGCGCCGCCCAGATCTCGAAGCGTTCGAGGATCTTCCATTCCAGCAGGTTCGAGCCGTCGAACACTGACAGGAACAGGCCGTTCAGCGCGGGGAACAGCACAGGCGTTGCCAGGATGACGGCCACCGTCAGCGCCGACAGGACGAACACGCCCGCGCGACCCGTGAAGCGACAGAGCAGCCAGGCCACGATGCCGATGAGGCTGATAAGCTGCGCCGTCTCGCTGATGGTCTTCAGCGACACGAACAGCAGGACCGCGAGGCCCGCCGGGAACAGCCAGGCGCGGCGCAGACCGGACAGCACGAACGCGGCCGACAGCACGGCGACCACCCAGAAATCGTTGAAGCGCCGGAGATAGCGGTCCGGCGACTGTTCGTACGCGGCGGCCATGACGCCGTCCGGCGTCGGCACCCGGTCACCGAAGACCGTGCGGATCTTCAGCAGCAGGTGCCCGGTCGCGGCGTCGATGACGGTGATCGCGGCGGCGACGGCGAGACCGGCCAGCAGGGCGGGCACCAGGTGGCGACGGTCGACCGTGCCCGCGCCCGCCGCCAGCACCAGCGGCAGTCCGGCGACGAAGGCGAGCGCTGTACGCCAGGCCAGCTTCTGCATGGCGTCCGCATGTTCTGCCGCACCCCAGAACGGGCTCAGCAGCAACAGCGCCAGCAGAGCCAGCAGGGAAGCAAGCGCCAGCCGCGCCCAGCCATTGCCGAAGGTCCAGCGGACATGCGCGCGCTCCCGGACCAGCACCGGCAGGGCCAGCAGCGCCGCGATCCCGGTCACCCAGGCCAGCGCCTTGTCGGCGACGAAGGCGAGCCAGGGCAGCAGGAATGCCGCGGCCAGCAGGCCCAGCGCGGCGGCGCGGTCGGGAAGGCGGTGCATCAGCGCTCCGGCGGGATGGAATAGGTACCGGTGACGTGGGCCACCGGCTCGGCATTGCCTTCCGAATAGATCGCGATGTCACCGACCGCCAGCCGCCTGCCCAGCTTCAGCATGCGGAACTCGGCGATCAGGTCGGTGAGGCCCGGCTTGCGCAGGAAGTTGATCGACATGTTGGTGGTGACGGCCAGCGCCACCGGCCCGATCTCGGCCAGCACCGCGACATAGAAGGTCAGGTCCGCCAGCCAGAACAGCGTCGGGCCGGACACCGTGCCGCCGGGGCGGAGATTGCGCTCGGAAACCGGCAGGCGCACCCGGGCGGTGCCGTCGCCGGCCTGTTCGACGCGCAGGCCCATGTCGCTGGTCTGCGGGAACTCCCGGTCGAGGAAGTCCATCAGTTCGGCCGGGGTCATCTTCGCGGGCATGGCGGCTCCTCCTGCTGGCGGCGAATTGACCCGCCGGCCCGGCCTCCGTCAAGCGCGACGACTTGCGCCGGCCCGCACCGCCCGACATGGTTCGCGCACGGGAGAATGCGCCATGACGGAAGCGAACCAGTTCGATCGGCCGGTCGATCCCGGCGATCACGACGCGATCCATGCG
The DNA here is from genome assembly GCA_036154895.1 of Pseudomonadota bacterium. Taxonomy (GTDB): domain Bacteria; phylum Pseudomonadota; class Alphaproteobacteria; order Minwuiales; family Minwuiaceae; genus Minwuia. The sequence goes on along the minus strand of JAYZWD010000038.1, from coordinate 85,837 downwards.
CTGGTGACGCTGGCGTTCGGACAGCCCGACGAGGCCGACCTGGTGCGCCGGTTGCGTGCCGACGGTGCCATGTGGCGGGAAACCGCGACATGGATCGACGGCCGGCTGGCGGGCTATGTCGCGCTGTCGCGCATGGTGGCGCCCCTGGACTGGGCCTGCCTGGCGCCGCTGGCGGTGCATCCGGACTTCCAGGGACAGCGGATCGGAATGCGCCTGGTAACGGCGATCGCGGATGCGGCACGTCTTGGCCAGCCCGAACGGATGACGGTCGTCGTCCTGGGCGATCCGGAATTCTATGGCAGGGCCGGGTTCAGCCTGGAGCGGGCGCGCAACCTCAGCAGCCCCTATCCCGTCTCCCACACCCTGATCGCCGGACCGGGTGACGACGTGCCGGCCGAAAGACTGGTCTATCCGGCCGCCTTCGACGGCCTCGACTGAGGCGGGCTTTGCCCGGACGGGCGGAACGGACTATATCCGCCGCCATGTTCCCCGATCTCGGCATTCCGAAGGACCGTTCCGCGACCCGCGTCGTCGTCGCGATGTCGGGCGGCGTCGATTCGTCGGTCACGGCGGCGCTGCTGGCGGAGGCGGGCTACGAGGTCGTCGGCATCACCCTGCAGCTCTACGACCATGGCGAGGCGACGGCGCGCAAGGGCGCCTGCTGCGCCGGGCAGGACATCCGCGATGCTGCCCGGGTGGCCGACATGATCGGCATCCCGCACTACGTGCTGGACTACGAGAGCCGGTTCCGGGAATCGGTGGTCGACGATTTCGCCGACGCCTACCTGCGCGGCGAGACCCCGGTGCCCTGCATCCGCTGCAACCAGACGGTCAAGTTCCGCGACCTGCTGCAGACTGCGCGCGACCTTGGCGCCGACGCGCTGGCCACCGGCCACTATGTCCGCCGCACCGCCGGGGCGGACGGCGCCGAACTGCGCCGCGCCGCCGACGACAGCCGCGACCAGAGCTATTTCCTGTTCGCCACCACGCGCGAGCAGCTCGACTTCCTGCGCTTTCCGCTGGGCGACCTGCCGAAGGCGGAGACGCGGCGGCTGGCGGAGCGTTTCGCGCTGCCGGTGGCGACCAAGCCCGACAGCCAGGACATCTGCTTCGTGCCCCAGGGCGACTATCGCCGGGTGATCGAGAAGCTGCGCCCCGACGCGCGGGTGCCGGGCGAGATCGTCGACCTGGAGGGCAACGTGCTGGGTCGCCACGAGGGCGTCATCGGCTTCACCATCGGCCAGCGCAAGGGCCTGGGTCTGGGCGGGGCGGGCGGCGGCGAGACCGAGCCGCGCTTTGTCGTGCGCCTCGATCCGGCCCGCGCCCGCGTGGTGGTCGGCCCGCGGTCGGCGCTCGCCTGTCGCGGCGTGACGGTGAAGGACCTCAACTGGCTGGACGGCGCCGCGATCCCCGCCGATGGCCTGGCTGTCGAGGCCAAGATCCGCAACACCGCGCCGGCTGTTGCGGCGCGCGTCTTTCCCGGCACCGACGGCATGGCCAGCGTCCTGTTCGCCGAAGCGGAATTCGGCGTCTCGCCGGGGCAGGCCTGCGTGCTCTACGATGGCGACCGCGTTCTCGGCGGCGGCTGGATCGTCGAGGCCGAACGCGCCGCGGCCTGAGCCGCCCATTCACCTGGCAAGACGGGATATTCCATGACCTCCGGCAAGTGGCAGTTCTGGATCGACCGTGGCGGCACCTTCACCGACATCGTCGGGCGTCGCCCGGACGGTTCGGTCGTCACCACCAAGCTGCTGTCCGAGCATCCGGAACGCTATCGCGACGCCGCCGTGCAGGGCATACGCGAACTGCTGGGGCTGCAGCCCGGCGAGCCGGTGCCGGCCGAGCGCATCGAGGCGGTGAAGATGGGCACCACCGTCGCCACCAACGCCCTGCTGGAGCGGAAGGGTGACAGGTGCCTGTTCGTCACCAATCGCGGCTTCCGCGACGTGCTGCGCATCGGCTACCAGAACCGCCCGAAGCTGTTCGCCCTCGAGATCGTGCTGCCCGAGATGCTCTACGAGCGGGTCGCCGAGGTGCCGGGCCGGGTCGACGTCGACGGCAACGAGCTGGAGGCGCTCGACCTCGATGCCGCGCGGGCCGAGTTGCAGGCGGCGTATGACGACGGCATCCGCGCGGTGGCCATCGTCCTTATGCACGGCTGGCGCTGGCCGGCGCACGAGCAGCGCATCGCCGACATCGCCCGCGCCACCGGTTTCACCCAGGTCTCGACCGGCCACCAGACCAGCCCGCTGATGAAGATCGTCAGCCGGGGCGACACCACGGTGGTCGACGCCTATCTCTCGCCGATCCTGCGCCGCTATGTCGACCAGGTGGCGTCCGAGCTGGGGGACGTGCGGCTGATGTTCATGCAGTCGAGCGGTGGCCTGACCGACGCGCGGCTGTTCCAGGGCCGCGACGCCATCCTGTCAGGCCCCGCCGGCGGCGTGGTCGGCATGGTGCGCACCGCCGCCATGGCCGGCTTCGACAAGCTGATCGGATTCGACATGGGCGGCACCTCGACCGACGTCTCGCACTATGACGGCACCTACGAGCGCGCCTTCGAGACCGAGGTGGCGGGCGTGCGCATGCGCGCGCCGATGATGCTGATCCACACCGTGGCCGCCGGCGGCGGCTCGATCCTGCATTTCGACGCCGGGCGCTACCAGGTCGGGCCGGACAGTGCCGGCGCCGATCCGGGACCGGCCTGCTACCGCAAGGGCGGGCCGCTCGCCGTCACCGACTGCAATGTCATGCTGGGCAAGCTGGTGCCTGAGCATTTCCCGCGCGTCTTCGGGCCGGAGGGCAATGAACCGCTGGACGCGGAGACGGTCCGGCAGCAATTCGCCGCGCTGGCCGACCGCATCGCCGAGGAGACCGGCGACCGCCGCAGCCCCGAGCAGGTCGCCGCCGGCTTCCTGGAGATCGCGGTCGAGAACATGGCCAACGCCATCAAGAAGATCTCGATCCAGCGCGGCTACGACGTCTCGAAATACGCGCTGAACTGCTTCGGTGGCGCGGGCGGGCAGCATGCCTGCCTGGTGGCCGACCGCCTGGGCATCGGCACCGTGTTCCTGCATCCGCATGCCGGCGTGCTGTCGGCCTATGGCATGGGCCTGGCCGACACCCGCGCGCTGCGCGAGAAGGCGGTGGAGCGGGCGCTGGACGACGACGGCATGGCGGCGGTGGCCGAGGTGCACGCCGCGCTGTCAGAGGAGGCGCTGCGGGAGCTCGAAACCCAGGACATCGTCCGCGCCGACGTCGATCTGCGGCTCGGCGCGCTGGTCCGCTACCAGGGCTCCGACACCGCGCTGGCGATCCCCTTCGGCACGCTGGAGGAGGTCAGGGGCCGCTTCGAGGATGCGCATCGCCAGCAATTCGGCTTCGTCAGTCCCGAGAAGACCATCATCGTCGAGGCCGCGACCGTGGAGGCGGTGGCGCCGGGCGACGTGATCGACGACCCGGAAATGGCTGGCGACGGCAGCGTGCCGGAGCCGCTGGACCGCACCCGGACATGGATGGAGAACGGCTGGCGCGATGCCGGCATCTTCGACCGCGACGCGATGCAGCCGGGCAGCACGGTCGACGGCCCGGCGATCATCCGGGAGGCGACGGCGACGACGGTCGTCGAGCCGGGCTGGCGGGCGGAGATGACCGCGAAGCGCCACATCGTGCTGCGCCGGGTCGCGGCCAGGCCGGCGGCGCGTGCCATCGGCACCGAGGCTGACCCGGTGATGCTGGAGATCTTCAACAACCTGTTCATGAACATCGCCGAGCAGATGGGCGTGGTGCTGGAGCGCACCGCCTATTCGGTCAACATCAAGGAACGGCTGGACTTTTCCTGCGCGCTGTTCGACGCGGATGGCGAGCTGATCGCCAATGCACCGCACATGCCGGTGCATCTCGGCTCCATGTCGCAGTCGATCCGCACCGTGATCCGGGAGAACCGGGCGACGATGAAGCCCGGCGACGTCTGGATGCTGAACGCGCCCTACAACGGCGGCACGCATCTGCCCGACGTCACCGTCATCGCGCCGGTCTGGGACGACGCAAACACCGAGGTTCTGTTCTACACCGCCAGCCGGGGCCACCACGCCGACATCGGCGGCAAGACGCCGGGCTCCATGCCGCCGGACTCGCGGACGGTGGAGGAGGAGGGCGTGCTGCTCGACAACGTGCTGCTGGTCGACGGCGGCCGCTTCCGCGAGGCCGAGGTGACAGCGATCCTGACCTCGGGCCGCTACCCCGCACGCAACCCGAAGCAGAACCTGGCCGACCTGTCGGCCCAGATCGCCGCCTGCGAGAAGGGCGCCCGGGAACTGCGCCGCATGGTCGACGACTTCGGCCTGGATGTGGTGAAGGCCTACATGCGTCACGTCCAGGACAATGCCGAGGAATCGGTGCGCCGCGTCATCGACGTGCTGCGCGACGGCGAATTCGCCTACCCGATGGACGACGGCTACACCATCCGGGTGAAGGTCTCGATCGACCGCGCCGCGCGCTCGGCCACCATCGACTTCACCGGCACCTCGGGCCAGCACCCGACCAACTACAACGCGCCCACCTCGGTGGCGCATGCGGCGGTGCTCTACGTCTTCCGCTGCCTGGTCGATGCCGACATCCCGCTCAACGGCGGATGCATGAAGCCGCTGAAGGTGATCGTGCCGGAGGGCTCGATGCTGGCGCCGGTCTACCCAGCCGCCGTGGTCGCCGGCAATGTCGAGACCAGCCAGTGCATCACCGACGCGCTGTTCGGCGCGCTGGGCGTGATGGCGGCGGCACAGGGCACGATGAACAACTTCACCTTCGGCAATGACCGCCACCAGTACTACGAGACCATCTGCGGCGGCGCCGGCGCCGGCCCGGATTTCGACGGCACAGACGCGGTGCACACCCACATGACCAACACGCGCCTGACCGACCCGGAGGTGCTGGAATTCCGCTTCCCCGTGCTGCTGGAGGATTTTCATATCCGGCGCGGTTCGGGCGGCAGGGGCGCGCATCGCGGCGGCGACGGCGCCGTGCGGCGGATCCGCTTCCTGGAGGCGATGACGGCCTCGCTGCTGTCCAGCCACCGGGAGGTGCCGCCCTTCGGCCTGTCGGGCGGCGAGGCGGGCGCCACTGGCCGCAACTGGCTGCTGCGCGCCGGCGGCCAGCAGACGTCGCTCGCCGGCCGTGCGGCGGTCGAACTGCACCCCGGCGACGCGATCATCATCGAGACGCCCGGCGGCGGGGGGTATGGCGGGGCGTAGGGTCGCCTGCATTTGTCGTGGCCCGAGGTGATCGGGCCATCCATCGTTCTTCCGTGAGGGACGGGTCGCGCATGCCTGCGCCCGCCGGCGCCTGACAGCCCTGCGTCGGCTCTGATTGCGGCGGCCGAATCCCGGTGACAGGATGGCCGCCTGCAGGGGAAACGCCTTCCGACAGGCGGCCAGACACGAGCCGGACCATGACCAACCTGACCGAATTTCTGGCGATTGCCGCCGCGCGGGCCGAGGGGCGCCCGGCGCTGATCTACAACGGCCGCGCCGTCAGCCATGCCGAGATCGAGGCCGAATCGCGCCGTGTCGCGGCGGGCCTGCGCGGCCTCGGCATCGGGCGCGGCGACCGGGTGGCGCTGTGGATGCCCAACGCGCCGGCCTATATCGCCACCTTCTTCGCCTGCGCCCGGCTGGGCGCCATCGCGATGGCCGTGAACACCCGCTTCCGCGCCATCGAGGTGGCCGACATCGTCGGCCGCTCGGGCGCGAAGGCGCTGATGCTCTGGCCCGGTTTCAAGGGCATTCCGTTTCTCGACATCCTGGCCGAGGTCGACCCGGCGGCGCTGGGGCGGGTCGAGCACCTGATCCTCTATTCCGACGACGGCACGCGGCATCCCTCGCCGGTACCGACGGCGAAGGCGGTCGCCTATGACGATCTGGCCGCTGCTCCGGCGATGAACGACGACCATGCGGATGCCGGCCTGGGCTGCGCCATCTTCACCACGTCGGGCACCACCAAGGCGCCGAAGTTCGTGCTGCACCCGCAGTCGTCCATCGCCGTCCACGGCATCGAGGTCGCCGACCGTTTCGGCTGGCGCGACGAGGGCACGATGATCCTGCAGTCGCTGCCGCTCTGCGGTGTCTTCGGCCTGTCGCAGATCATGGCCGGCCTGGCGTCGGGCCGGACCACGGTGCTGATGCCCTTCCATGACACGGAGGAGGCGGTGCGGCTGATGATCGAGCACCGCATCACGCACACCGCCGGTTCCGACGACATGTACAACATGATCCTGCAGGCGGCGCCGGGCGAGCGGCCGTTCCCGCACTTCCGCTACGGCCTGTTCGGCAGCTTCAACGCCGCCCTCGACCAGATCGCGGAACAGGCCGACGCGCGCGGCGTGACGCTCACCGGTGTCTACGGCATGTCGGAGGTGCAGGCGCTCTATACCCGCTGGGATCCGGCGTCCCCGGTCCATGTCCGCAAGCGCGGCGGCGGCCTGCTGACCTCGCCTACCGCCGCCGTGCGGGTTCGTGACCCGGAAAGCGGCGAGCTGCTGGCGCCGGGGCAGGCGGGCGAGCTGGAGGCGCGCGGCCCGTCGCTGATGATGGAGTATTTCCAGAACCCCGAGGCGACGGCCGAGACCTTCACCGCCGACGGCTTCGTCCGCACCGGCGACCTCGCCGAACTGACGGAGGAGGGCGGCTTCGTCTTCCTGTCGCGCATGGGCGACGTGCTGCGGCTCGGCGGTTTCCTGGTGGCCCCGGCCGAAATCGAGGCACGGGTGCTGGAACATCCGGCGGTGGGCGACGTGCAGGTGGTCGGTGCCACGGTCGGCGGGCGCAACCGCGCTGTCGCCTTCGTCATCCCCCGGCCCGGCGGCGGCTTCGACGAGCAGGCGGTGATCGATCACTGCACGGCGGGCCTCGCGCGCTACAAGGTGCCGGCCCGCGTAATCGCGGTCGATGCCTTCCCGACCACGCTGTCGGCCAACGGCATCAAGATCCAGAAGGCGAAGCTGCGCGACATGGCGAAGGCCGCCACCGCCGAGACCGCCGGAGCGTGAGCGCGGCGGGAACGCCGGCACCGGTCCTGCCCTGGCGCGGCGCAGTCCTGCTGCTGGCCATAGCGCAGACGGTGGTCTGGGCCGGGCTCTATTACAGCTTCGCCGGCCTGCTGGCCCGATGGGAAGCCGATCTCGGCTGGTCCAAGACCGAGCTGTCCGCGGCACTGACCTTCGCGCTGTTCGCCTCTGCCGCCGCCGCACCCTTTGTCGGCCGGCTGATCGACCGGGGGCATGGCCGCACCGTGCTGACCTTCGGTGCCGTCGTCGGTGCCGCCCTGCTGGTGCTGCTGTCGATGGTCAGCACCCAGTGGGAGTTCATGGTCGTCTGGGTGCTGATCGGCTGCGCCATGGCGACAACGCTCTACGAGCCCTGCTTCGCCTTCCTGACCCACCATTTCGCCATGGAGGCCAAGAAGCCGATCACGCTGGTTTCGCTGGTGGCGGGCTTCGCCGGTACGCTGTCGTTCCCGACCGCATTCGCCATTGCCGAATGGGCGGGCTGGCGCATGAGCCTGATCGTCTTCGCGGCGATGATCCTGCTGATCACCGTGCCGCTGACCTGGATCGCCACCGGGCGGGTCGCCGTCGCCATGCCGCACCAGCCGGCCGCGCCGTTGCCCGGCCGGTCGGCGAAGGCGACAGATGTGCTGCGCGGACCGGTATTCTGGTTGATCGCGCTCGCCTATGCCTCGGTGGCGATGAACCATGGCGTGATCATCACCCACCTGATGCCGTTGCTGGCCGAGCGCGGGCTGGAGCCGGAGACGGTTGTGCTTGCGGCCTCGATGATCGGGCCGATGCAGGTCGCCGGGCGCCTGGCCATGATCGCCGCCGAGCGCCATGTGCCGATCATCTGGATCACTGCGGCCGCGTTCGCCTCCATGGCGGTGGCCGCACTCGCGCTGCTCGGCACGGTGACGCAGCCGGTGCTGATCGTCGCCTTCGTGGTGCTGCAGGGCGCCGGTGTCGGCATCAATTCCATCACCCGGCCGGTGGTGACGGCGATGTTGCTGGGCCGGGCCAATTTCGGCGCGATTTCCGGCATGCTCGGCACGGTCAATCTCTCGGCCTTCGCCTGCTCGCCGCTGGTCGCCGCGTGGATCTGGCAGCTCGGTGGCTACCAGGTCGTGATCACCTGCTGCTTCGTGCTGGCGGTGATCGCCACGCTGGCGATACCGGCAGCCTCCGCCGTCAGCCGCCGGGCCTGAAGCGGGCGAAACGCAGCCGCGCCCGGCCATATTTCCGGTCGTCACGCGCATCGAAGCCGTCGGGCCAGGCGAAGTCCTCGGCCGCGTCGGTCTCCACGACCACGATGGCGCCCGGCGCGATCCAGCCATTGCGGGCCAGCGCGGCGAGGGCGGGGGCGCCCATGCCCTGGCGGTAGGGCGGATCGAGCAGCACCAGATCATGGCTGCGCGGCGCGCGACCGGGTTTCAGTGCATCGGTGCGATGGATCCGGCATTCGATCTCGGCGCGGGCGCGCAGCAGGTTGGCGCGCAGCACCGCCTGCGCCGCCGGATCGTTCTCGATGAAGCCAACCTCGGTGGCACCCCGCGACAGGGCCTCCAGCCCCAGTGCCCCGGTACCGGCGAAGACATCGAGAACCGCCATCCCGGCGGGGGTGGTCGTGCGCTGGTCCTGCCACTCGGCGCCATGTGCCAGCAGGTTGAACAGCGATTCACGCGCCCGGTCGGAGGTCGGGCGGATGTCGCGACCCTCGCCGGCCTTCAGGACCAGCCCCCGCATGCGACCGGCGACGATCCGCACCGGCTCAGTCCGGCAGCGCGAGGTCGGCCCAAAGGGGCACGTGGTCGGAAGGCTTGTCGCGCCAGCCGCGCGCGTCGCGGACGACGCCCATTCCTGTCGGTGCGTCGGCAAGGGCGGGGCTGACCCAGATATGATCCAGCCGCCGGCCGCGATCCGCTGCCTCCCAGTCCTTGGCGCGGTAGCTCCACCAGCTGTAGAGCTTCTCCTCCACCGGTACGAACCGCCGCACCACGTCGACGAAATCCTGCGCGGCGTACCAGCGGTCCATCCGCTCCACCTCGACCGGAGTGTGGCTGACCACCTTCAGCAACTGCTTGTGCGACCAGACATCGTTCTCGTGCGGGGCGATGTTCAGGTCGCCGACGATCACCACCTTGCCGTCGGCGCTGCGCCGTTCCGCGAACCACGCGGTCACGTCGTCCAGGAAGCGCAGCTTGTGATCGAACTTCTCGTTGATCGCCGGATCGGGCTCGTCACCACCGGCCGGGACATAGAAGTTGTGCAGCTCGACGCCGCCGGCGAAGCGGGTCAGCAGGTGGCGCGTATCGGTCTTGCCGCACCAGTGCAGCTTCTCGACGCCGTCCAGCGGCAGCTTCGAGACGGTGGCGACACCGTGCCAGTTCTTCTGGCCGAACACCTCGATGTGGGGGAAGCCCATCTCCCGGAACTCCTTGGCCGGGAAACGGATGTTCTCGCACTTGATCTCCTGCAGGCACAGGATGTCGGGGCGGTACTCCTGGACGAAGCGGCGGACCAGCGGCAGGCGCAGGCGCACGGAGTTGATGTTCCAGGTGGCGATGCGGACGGTCGGCATGGCGGCTCCGGTCTCAGAAGATGTTCAGGGTCGCGCCGGTGATGCCGAGGGGCCAGCGGCCGGCCTCGAACAGGCGGAACTTGTGGGCGAAGGCGTGGTCCTCGTCGTCGGCGGCGGCCAGCACCAGGGCGGCCTGGTAGGCGCACTGCACGGCGGCACCGGCGGCCAGGCGCACCAGCGCCTCGTCGTGCACGCCAAAGCGGCTGGCGGCGGTCCCGGCGGCGCGGTGGACGGCGTCGGAGGCGGTTCCGGTGACATGGGTCAGCGCCATCAGCACAGCCTCCTCGTCGCCGGCGATCTCCACCGCGCGGACCGACAGCGCGGCGCGCAGCTGCTCCTCGGCCTCCCAGCCGGCGCTGTTCCACTCGGGATTGCGCGCGGCCTCGGCCGCTTCCTCCCAGTCCGTGACCTCGGCCATGCGGGCGTCGGGAAAGCCCAGCGCGTCGAGATAGGCCTGTGCCGAATCCCAGGCCACGGCGTCCAGCGGCATGCCGAGACCGGCAAACCACGGGATCGAAGGCAGGGAGCGCGCGAACCGTGCGACCGCGATCAGGGTCGGCGGCAGGTCGTCGGGATCGAAGTCGTCATCGGAATCGGTGAAGGACATGGCGGCGAACCTAGTGCATCCGCGGTGGATTGCGAAACGGGTTCCGGTCTCCGGTCGCCTGGCGGATTGCACCGCCGTCCGCTTCCGGCTAGTGCAGGGTCGAGCGCGAACCGCCGGGGACGGACGAGAACACGATGCTGGCCAGTTACAGGCACCTCGCGGGCCCCGCGGCCCTGCTTGCGATCTTCGCCGTGACGGCGGTCCCGACGATTGCCAACCTGCCCTATGTGGGTGGCCCGCTGCCGCTGAAGGGCGAACCCTGGCGGGAGATGGAGACCAGCGAGGTCTGGCAGCAGATCGCCGAGGACCGGATGCGCTATGCGGTCCGGGAGAAGAACTTCCTCGAGCGGATCAAGGGGTACCTCGCGGCCGATTCGGCAGCGGAGGTCAGCGTCCACCTGGCACCGACCAACCAGGGGGCGTGGATCGTCCGGGCCGAGGCGGCCTGGCGTTCGGGGCGGAAGAGCGACCTGGTGCACCATGTCCGCGTCCTGCTGGCGGTCGCCCCCTACGAGACGTACCGGGCGGCCAATCGCATCGAGTTCGCGCTCGACGTCTGGGACCTGTTGAGTGCGGACGAACGGGCACAGGTCTATGACCAGATCCGCTGGGCGCAGTGGTGGATCCGCGGACAGTGGTGGGCGCTGATGCGTCGGCGACCGGACCTCGTCGCCCACTGGATCGCCGCTACGGAAGGCTTCCCCGAAGAGATCCGCAGACGCGAACTGCTGATGCAACAGGCCGGAATTCGACCCTGACCGCCGCCCGGGACGTCACAGGGCCGTGCGGTCGCGAGGACCGGCCCGTGACCGACGGAGCAGTGACCGCCTATTCCTTGTAGTAGCCCTTGTAGCGTCCGTAATAGTAGCCGGAACCGCCATAGGTGTAGCCATAGCTCGCCTGCCGCTTCGGGTTGACCTGGGCCAGGATGATGCCGTTCACGTTCACGCCGCTGTTGCGCAGCTTGTCGAGGCCGGAGGCAACCACCTCGCGTGGTGTGTCATCCCACTTCACGACGTAGATGACGGCGTCGGCGCGCCGGCCGAGAACCATCGCGTCCGACACGGCCAGTACCGGCGCGGTGTCCAGCACCACCATGTCGAATTCCTGGCTCAGCGTCTCGACAACCCGCGAGAAGGTCTGCGACGAGAGCAGGTCGACGGCGTTCGCGGCGGTCTCCTTGGCCGCCAGGGCGTAGACCCCGGCGTCCTCGGCGTACTGGATGGCGTCCTGCAGCGAAATCTCGCCCGTCAGCACGTCGACCAGCGCCTTGTCGTTGGTGATCTGCAGGGTCTTGTGCAGCGAGGGGCGACGCAGGTCGCAGTCGACGATGATCACCTTCTTGCCGGTGTTGGCGACGGTATGCGCCAGCAGCGCGGCCGAGGTGCTCTTGCCCTCGGCGGGCACGGAGGACGTCACCAGCACCACCCGCGGCGGCCGGTCGACGTTCGACAGCATCAGCGCCGCACGCAGCGTCCGGCAGCTTTCCGCAAGTGCCGAGTTCGGCTTCTCGACGGCGTAGCGCAGCACGTCCATCCGTCGCTTCCGCAGGCTGCGTGCGAGCGGCACCGTGCCGAAGGTCACCAGCCCGAGCTGTCCCTCGACCTGCTCGGACGAGCGGAAGGTGCTGTTCATGCTTTCCAGCAGCAGGGTCAGGAAGACACCGATGCCAAGGCCAAGCACGGAGAACGTGATGACGATCCGGCGCTTGTTCGGCTCCGATGCCAGCCGCGGCGGTTCCGCCGGCGAGATGACGCGGGCATCGGCGTCCTGGATGGTCTCCTGCTCACGGGTTTCCTTGAAGCGGGAAAGGAAGCTGTTGTAAACCGCGCGCGAGGCATCGGCCTCGCGCTCCAGCTGGCGCAGTTCGACCGAGGCTCGGCTCTGCGTGTTCGCGCGCCGCTCCAGTTGCTGGACCTGCCGGGCAAGGGTGTCCTCGCGCGCCTGGGCGACCTCGAGCTCGGTGCGGAGCGACTGCAGGACCTTCTCGACTTCCTGGACCAGCGCTTCACGCGATTCCGCGATCTCCGCATTGATCTTCAGGATCCGGGGATGCCGCTCGGCATAGCGTGTCAGCAGGTCAGCCTGCTCACGCCGGAGTTCGACGATCTGGGCGCGCTTGGTCACGATTTCGGGGAAGGACAGCACCTCGGCGGCAGCGGCGGCGCCGCGGGACTGGACCTGGCCGGAAATCTGGTTGAAGCGGGCTTCGGCCTCTGCCCGGCGCGCGCGCGCTGTCACGAGCTCGGAGTTGATCTGTGTCAGCTGCTGCGCGGTCAGTTCGGCGCCCTGTCCGGTCACCGATGCCTCGCGCACCCGGAATTCGTTTATGGCCGCTTCTTTCTCTTCGACCTGTTTGCGCAGGTCTTCCAGCCTGTCGTTGAGCCAGGACGTCGCGCGGCGGCTGGCCTCGAACTTGGATTCCATCTGGTCGACGATGTACTGGTCGGCGATGGCGTTCGCGATCAGGGCGGCCTTCGCGGCACTGGTCGACCGGAACGAGACATCGATCGCCACCGTTCCAAACACGACATCGACAATCATTCCGGATCGCAGGCGTTGCACCAGCATGGCCATCAGGTCCGGGTCGACGGTCTCGCCTGACGGGATGACGGCGGGCGCAGCCATCTGCGGTGCCACGCCGAGCAACTTCGCCACGGCGCCGGGCAGGATGCGGGCCAGGAAACCAGGCTCCTCGACCGGGCGGGGGCGGAGGGTCCAGTTGAAGTCGGGATCGCGATCTAGGCGCAATTTCTCGACGACGCGGCTGAGCAACTGCGTCGACTGGATGATCTGGGTCTCGTTGTTGACAGTCGCGTACCCGACACGAAGGTCGCTCACGACATTCTCGACGTCGACGACGCGTGTCTGGCGGGTGTTCAGGACCAGCTTCGCGGTGGCCGAATAGACCGGGGGAAGGCTGCTGGCGTACTGGATGCCGGCAATCATGGCGACGGCGACGATGCCCATGACCAGGAATTTCCGACGCCAGAAAATCCCGAAAATACGCCGCAGTTCCTTCCCGCCGATCAGCTGTCCGCCGAGCAGCGACGTAAAGCGGCCCGGAACACCTTGTCCCGTCATGGAAGCATTGGTCATATTGCGAGAACTCTGAGAGATTGCTGGGTGGCACTTTATGCGGCGGCACCATAGTGACCGCGGCCGTTGAGCACAATCGCGCAGTGCCGCGTTGTGACAATGCGGCAAGCCGTGTGACGACGTTGGCATCGGCGGAGTTGAATCGTTCCCGCCCCACTGCTTTCACGGGTCGCAACGACCCTCCCGAACACCGCGAGGGGTATCGATGTCCGTCTTCCTGACCAAGGTTCTGCAGACCCTCGTCTACCCGGCCAGCCTGGTCGTCCTTTGCCTCGTCCTGGCGCTGGGTTTCGGGGCGTTCAGGTTCCGACGCCTGTCCCTCGCCCTGTCGGGACTGGCGCTGGCGATCATGTGGGGATGCTCGCTGCCGGTCACGTCGGTCTGGCTCATCGGCGGGCTGGAGGCGCGCTACCCGCCGCGTCCGGTCGCAGCCTTCGGCCACGAGCAGGCCGCCCTGCTGCTCGGCGGCATGATCAGCCCGGCCTATCCCCCCCGGGTGACGCCCGACCTGGGACCGGCGATCGACCGGGTCATCTTCGCCAAGCGGCTTCACGAGGCCGGTGTCGCGGACCGGATCCTCGTCATTGGCGGCAATGTCTCCTGGATGCCGGACGCACCGTCGGAATCGGAAATGATCCGGGACCTGCTGGTCGAGTTCGGCGTCAGCCCGGAGGTGATCCTGCTGGAAGGGCGAAGCCAGAATACCCGGCAGAACGCCAGCGGGGCGGCGGCGCTGATGGCCCGTCACGGCATTACCCGTGCGCTGCTGGTGACATCGGGCGCGCACATGCCGCGTGCGATGGCAACCTTCCGCAGGGCCGGGATCGACGTGGTTCCCGCCACCGCCGAGGTTTCCGTTACCTCGGTGGGGCGGCTGACCCTGCTGGACTTCCTGCCGTCCGCATCAGCCCTGGCTGGAACGACATTCGCACTGAAGGAGCACCTGGGCTTGCTGGTGTACAGCCTGAAAGGCTGGGCCTGACCAATTGCCCGGAGGTTGTCGCGGGCAGATCGGCACCTGCTGCTTGCCGCGCTTGACGGGCGGTGTCGCGCGACCGTACCACTCCGGGCGAACTGTACGGCAGCGACAGGAAATTCCATGCGACGAATCGAACTTGTGGTCCAGATCACCGTTGCCGCGCTGTTTGTGATCGGCGTGATCGCACTGGTTGCGAACTGGGGAAGCAAGCCGCCGACCCAGAGCGAGATGGATCGCGCGGCGGCTGACTGGGCGGCGCGGGAAGTGCTGAAGCGCGATGCCGACCTGCGTGCCACCGACCTGTCGATCGGTATCGAACTCGCGCCAAAGAAGTGGGATTTCCGCGGCAGCGTGGACATCTCGGGTGGCCGGGACCCGATCTACGGCAGCGTCGAACTGACCTGCCCGACCGCCGAGCGCCGTGCCGAATGCTGGCGGCTTGCGCGGCTGGTGCGGAATGGCCTGGAAGTCGTGACCGACCGCCCCGCGCCCGTCGTCGGTGGCGCCGCCACACCCGGAGAGTCCCAGGCGGCACCGGAAACGTCGACGGCGCCCGTCCAGGCCGCGTCGCCGGCGCCTGCCGCGGCACCCGCGCGCAGCGAACCTGCGGCCGTGCCCGTGACCTACTGGACCGTGACCGGCGGCGGGATCAACGGGCGCGCCGGTCCGGGGACCGATTTTCCGGTGGTCGCACGGCTGGAAGCCGGCGTGAAGCTGGAGCGGCTCGAACAGTCAGGGGCGTGGAGCCGGTACGTGGTGCGCGAGGACGGTGCGTCCGAAGGTCTGGAACTCTGGATCTGGGACGAACTGGTGCGCAGGCAGAACTGAGCGTGCGCGGGTCTGCCCGGCTGCCCGCCTTGCTGGCTGTCCTGCTCGGGACGATCGTTCTCGGGTCCGCTGTTCCGCTTGGCGGGTTCCGGCTGTGGATCTCCCTGCCGATAACCCTGCTGTGCGCCGCACTGTCCGTTCTGGCGCTGGGCATTGCCCTGCGCGACCGTCGCTTCCTGAACGCCGGCGGGCCGGGGCTGGGCGCCGTCGTGCCGCTGGCCCTGCTGCTTGTGGCCTGGTTCTGGCTGCAGACGGTTTCCTGGCTTCCCGCGTTCATGTGGAACCCGGTCTACGCGATCGCCGACCTGGCACCGGGATCGGTGGCCGTTCATCCGGAGGTGTCGCGACAGTTCGTCCTGCGCATGGTCGCCTACATGATGGTGTTCTGGGTCGCGACCCGGGTCGGCGCCGATCATCGACTGGCCCAGGGCCTGCTGATCGCCGCGGCCCTGGCGACCGCCGCGATGGCCGTGTTCGCGATCCACGAGTACAGGGCCGGAAGCCTGACGATATTCGGCATCGAGAAGCGTGCCGGCATCGCCGCGACCGGCACGTTCGAGAGCCCGAACACCTATGCCAGCTATGCCGCCATCGGACTCTGCTGCGCACTGGCGGTGTTCGCGGCGCCGATATCGGGCGTCACCAGGATCTCCGGCAAGCGGGACACCCGGAAGGCCGTGGTCCTGCGCATCTGCATGGCCATGTGCGGCGGCTGCAACCTGCTGGCCATCGTCCTCTCTGAATCGCGTGCCGGGCTGGGACTGGCGGTGGTCGCCTTCCTCACCTTCGGCGCGACCTATCTGGCCGGGCAACGCTGGCGCGCCCTGGCCGGCGCCGGGATTGTCGCGGCGGCGACAGCCGGGACCGTCGCCCTGATCGCCATCGGGTCCGCATTCCACACGAGTTCCGTGGTCCAGGTGGTGCTGGGCAACCGCGCCCTGCAACTCCGGTCGGTCTGGGATGTGGCCGGCTTCTACGGGCCGGGCGGGGTCGGGCTCGGCGGGTTCGCGGACGCCGCCGCGGCGCGGAAGCCGCCCGGCATGCTCGACTACCACTGGGACGCCGCCCACAACACCTTCGTCGAGCATGTCGTCGAGATGGGCTGGTTCGCCGCCCCGGTGTTCTGGCTGCTCCTGATGCTCGTTGCCGGCCGGCTGGTGCTTGGCCTGGCGGATCGCCGCCGGGACCGGCATTTCGCCGCCGTGGCCCTTACCGTGTTCGTGCTGGAACTGCTGCACGGCGCGGTGGACTACCCGCTGCACCGTCCCGGTGTCGCCCTGCTGTTCGCCATGATCGCCGGACTTGGCTGGGCGCAGAGCCATTCGTCGAAGCCGTCGCGCGACGGGGACGGCGCCGGTGAGACCGGCAGTACCCGCACCGTCGGCGGAGCCGCGACGCGGACATAGGCGTTCCGGTTCGATGGTCCTGGCGCCGGGCCATGGTCAAGCATGCGCGCCGACCATCTTGTCGTTGCACGCGAAACCGACTTAGGCTGCTGACGCAATCCAGCGCGGCCGGGGAGGGCCGTTGCCGATGACCCTGCACCTCTACGAGTTGTGCGGCACCGAGGCCGCACGGACCTTCAGCCCCTATTGCTGGCGGGCCGGTTTCGCACTGGCCCACAAGGGGCTGCCGTTCACGTCCGTGCCCTGGCGCTTCACGGAGAAGGCCGCCATCGCCGCGCACGGTTCGACGACCGTGCCGGTGCTGCTGCATGACGGCCGCCCGGTGATCGATTCCTGGGTGATCGCCGGGTACCTGGAGGCCCACTGGCCCGAGCGTCCGACGCTGTTTCCCGGCGGTATCGCCGCCACGCGCTTCGTGAAGGCGTGGTCGGAAGCGATGCTGGCGCACATCGCGCCCATCGTGCTGCTGGCCATTCACGATCATCTCGACCCCGTCGACCAGGCCTATTTCCGGGAGAGCCGGGAGAAGCGCTTTGGCCGGACGCTGGAGGAGATCTCGGCCGATCCGGCGCCGCACGTGGAGCGCCTGCGCGGCTATCTCGGGCCCCTGCGAACGGTGCTGCGGCAGCAATCCTTTGTCGACGGCGATTCACCCGCCCACGGCGATCATTGCTGCATGGCGCCCTTCATGTGGGCCCGCGCGGTATCGGATGTTCCGTTGCTCGCGCCCGACGATCCGGTGCATGCCTGGCGCGAGCGCATGCTGGACGCCTATGACGGGTTTGCCCGCCGCGCGCCCGGCTATGACTGACCCGGGAGAAGCATGATGACTGCGACCGATATCCTGTTCCGCGGCGGCCTGGTGTTCGACGGTCTCGCCGCACCGGCCGGGGGCCTGGGCGTCCTGGTGCGCGATGGCGCGATCGCCGAGGTGGCGCCCGTGGCCCGTTTCGACGGCTTTGCCGGCACGGTGGTCGACACGACCGGCGGCACCCTGATGCCGGGCCTGATCGACTGCCATGTCCACATCTGCCACGGCGCCGAGGCCAACCCGGCCGAGGGCGTCGACCGGCTCACGGCGTCCGGCTTGGCGCTCCGGGCGCTGGAACATGCCCGGCGCACGCTGGAGGGCGGCACGGTTGCTGTCAGGGACTGCGGCGGCAAGGACTACATCGACCTCGACGTGCGTGACGCGCTGAACGCCGGGCGCTTCCCCGGCCCGGTGATGCGCGCCTCGGGCCGCATGATCTGCATGACCGGTGGCCACGGCAATCGCTGGGGCCTGGTCGCCGACGGTGTCGACGCGGTGGTCAAGGCGGTCCGGACGAACATCCACAAGGGGGTGGACGTCATCAAGATCATGGCGACCGGCGGCGTGATGACCCCCGGCGTCAACCCCGAGGACGCGCACTATTCGGCCGAGGAGATGGCGGCCGGTGTCGCGGAGGCCCGCCGCTTCCACAAGCGCACCGCCAGCCACGCGCAGGGCCACGAGGGCATCCTGAATGCCGTCCGCGCCGGCATCCACTCCATCGAGCACGGCATCTTCATGAACGAGGAATGCATCGCCGAGATGATCGAGCGCGGCGTGTTCCTGGTCCCGACGCTCGCCGCCGTGAAGAACATCCTGAACAACCGCGACAAGGGCATCCCGTCCTGGGCGGTGGAGAAGTGCGAGCGCGTCTACGAACGCCACGTGCAGTCGTTCAGGGACTACATCGCCGCCGGCGGCCGCGTCGCCATGGGCACCGACGCCGGCACGCCGTTCAACCTGCACGGCGAGAACGCCCAGGAACTGGCCTTCATGGTCGAGGCCGGCATGAAGCCGCTCGATGCACTTGTCGCCGGCACGTCCAACGCAGCCGAACTGGTCGAGCCGGGTGCGCGCGGCGCGATCCGTGCCGGCATGGCGGCGGACCTGCTGCTGGTCAACGGCAACCCGGTGGCCGACATCGCCATGGCCGCCGACCGGCGCAACCACCGCGCGGTCCTCAAGGCCGGCAAGGTCGTTTCCGGCGCCACGGTCCCGGGCGAAACACCCGCGCGCCAGGCCGCGGCAGTCTGAAGGCAGAAGATGTTCGATCCAGTCCTGACCGAAGCGGTCAACCGCTACCTGCCGGCGCGCGTGCCCGGCCTGAAGTCCGTGACCGCCTGCGAGCGCCTGTCGGGTGGCGCCAGCCAGGAAACCTGGCGGGTCCGCGCCGAAACCGATGCCGGCGAGCGGCTGATCGCCTTCCGCCGTGCGCCGGGCGGGGAGCCGAAGAAGGATCTTCGCTCCGGCCCGGGACTGGATGTCGAGGCCCGGCTGATGCAGCTCGCCCGCGCGGCCGGGGTGCCGGAGCCGGAGGTGCTGGCCGTGCTCGACGGGTCGGAAGGCCTGGGCCTGGGCTTCTTCATGACCTGGCTGGATGGCGAGGCGCTGGGGGCCCGGATCGCGCGTCATGACAGCTTCGCCGCCATCCGGCCGAAGCTGGCGCGCCAGTGCGGCGAGATCCTGGCCCGCATCCACGCCCTCGACTACAGCGACATCGCGCACCGGCTCGACCGCTGGACCCCGCGCGACTATGTGCAGCGCATGTGGGACGACTACCGCGCCTTCGACACGCCGCAGCCGATGATCGACTTCACCGCGCGCTGGCTGCTGGAGAACGCGCCGACCGACCACCGCACCACGCTGGTCCACAACGACTTCCGCAACGGCAATATCATGATGACGCCGGACAAGGGCATTGTCGCGGTGCTGGACTGGGAGGTCGCCTGCATCGGCGACCCGATGCGCGATCTCGGCTGGGTCTGCACCAACTCCTGGCGCTTCGGTGTCAGCGAGAAACCGGTCGGCGGCTTCGGCGACTATGCCGACCTGTTCGCCGGCTACGAGGCGGTCTCGGGGCGGAAGGTGAACCCCGCGGACGTGAAGTTCTGGGAGGTCTTCGGCTCCTTCTGGTGGGCCATCGGCTGCCTGAAGATGGCCGACCGCTACCGCCATGGCCCTGACCGCACGGTCGAGCGGCCGGGCATCGGCCGGCGCAGCTCCGAATGCCAGGTGGACTGCGTCAACCTGCTGATCCCGGGCGTGGTCGAGCGGGACCTGCCGCTGGACAGCCGGGTCGACGACAACATGCCGCGCACCGACGAACTGCTGGTCAGCGTCCGCGATTTCCTGCGCGGCGACGTGATGGGCGCGACCGAGGGGCGGATCAACTTCCTGGCCCGTGTCGCCGCCAACTCGCTCGACATCGTGCTGCGCGAACTG
This sequence comes from Pseudomonadota bacterium, assembly GCA_036154895.1. GTDB lineage: Bacteria > Pseudomonadota > Alphaproteobacteria > Minwuiales > Minwuiaceae > Minwuia. Next base: position 66,042 of record JAYZWD010000038.1, on the reverse strand, counting down.
GCGCACGGGGCGCCGCTGGCGGCGCGGGAGCAGGCGGGACTGGAGGCAGTGCTGGGTACGACGGGCAGCCTGCACGATCTGCGCTGGAAGCTGGTGCACGCGCTCCGCGACGGTTCGATGCCGCTCGACCGGCCGGGCCTGGCCGAACATCTCAGGGCGACCACCGTGGCCGCCGTCGCCATCGACCAGCCGGTCTATTCCGGCTATCGCAATGCGCTCGCCATTGCGGCGGGCGGCTGACCGGATACCGGGACACAAGGGGAGAGAACCAGCATGGGCATGCTTGACGGCAAGGTGGCGATCGTCACCGGATCGGGGCGCGGCATCGGCCGCGAGGTGGCGCTGCAGCTCGCGGGCTTCGGCGCCAGGGTCGTCGTGAACGACCTGGACGAGGCACCGGCCAACGAGGTCGTGGCCGAGATCAGGGCGATGGGCGGCGAGGCCGTGGCCTGTGCCGGTTCGGTCACCGCGCCGGGCTTCGCCGAGCGCTTCGTCGGCACCGCCATCGAGACCTTCGGCAACCTCCACATCATCGTGAACAATGCCGGCTACACCTGGGACGCGGTGATCCAGAAGATGTCGGACGAGCAGTTCGACGCCATGATCGACGTGCACCTGAAGGCGCCGTGGCAGATCCTGCGCGCCGCCGCCGAGTTCATCCGCGTGAAGTCGAAGCAGGAGGCCGAGAAGGGCGGCGTGAACGTCCGCAAGGTCGTCAACATCTCGTCCGTGTCGGGCACACGCGGCAATGCCGGCCAGACCAACTATTCCGCCGGCAAGGCCGGCATCGTCGGCCTGACCAAGACGCTGGCCAAGGAATGGGGCCGCTACCAGGTCAACGTGAACGCGGTGGCCTTCGGCTTCATCCAGACCCGCCTGACCGAGGCGACCGACGAGAAGAAGCTGATCGAGGTGGAGGGCCGGCAGGTGCCGGTCGGCGTGCCGGTGCAGAACATCGAGGCGATCAAGCGCATCATCCCGATGGGCCGTCCGGGCACCCCGAAGGAGGCCGCGGGCGCGGTCGTCATGCTCTGCCTGCCGCTGTCGGACTATGTCAGCGGCCAGATGGTCGAGGTCACCGGCGGCAACTGAGCCGCCGGTGCGCGCGGGCGGCGGTCAGGCCGCCGCCCGTGTCCCGAGCCAGACCACGTAGACGACATAGCCGGCGAGCAGCACCAGGCCTTCCGCCCGGCTGATCCGGCGGCCGGTCAGTGCCGTCGCCAGCAGCGCCAGGCTGGCCGCGAGCATGACCGCAAGGTCCTCGACCGCGACGCCCTGTTCGACCCGCCCGCCGGGCGAGACCAGCGTCGTCGCGCCCATGATGCACAGCACGTTGAAGATGTTGGAGCCGAGGATGTTGCCGATGGCCACCTCGCTCTGGCGCCGGAAGGCGGCGACCATCGAGACGACGAGTTCGGGCAGCGACGTGCCCACGGCGACGATGGTGAGGCCGATGACGGCTTCCGACAGGCCGGCCACGCGGGCCAGGCCGATGGCGCCCTCGACCAGCATCCATGCACCGCCAAGGACCAGCCCGAGGCCGGCCAGCGCATAGAGGCCGATCCGTATGCGGCTGGCGGTCGTGGCGGCGCTGGCATCCGGCAGGTCGCCCGCCGCTTCGGGCGAGTCGCGTTCCTGGCGGTAGGCCAGCATGAGGTAGGCCGCCAGCAGGCCCAGCATGCCGAGGCCCGTGATCCAGGTCAGCCAGCCGGCCAGCAGCAGCGCGGACAGCAGGATGGCGCTGCCGATCACCGCGGCGATGTCGCGGGCGAAGCCGCGCGCGGGTGTCGCCACCGGCCAGACCAGCGCAGACAGACCCAGGATCAGCAGGATGTTGGCCGTGTTGGACCCGACGACATTGCCGACCGCGATGCCGGGCGAGCCGGCGATGGCCGCGCTGGCCGAGGTCAGCAGTTCCGGCGTCGAGGTACCGAAGCCGACAAGGGTCAGACCGACAAGAAGGGGGCTGACGCGGAACGCGAGCGCCAGCGTCACGCTGTGGCGCACGAACATCTCGCCACCGGCCAGCAGCAGGATCAGCCCGCCGGCAAGCAGCAATCCGGTCTCGATCATGGAAGGGGGTTCCGGGGTGGCCGGGATTGGCCTGCGCATATGTCGGGATGAACCGGCCCCTTTCCAAGCCGTCATCGCGACGTCCTGAAAGGAAATCATTCCGCTGTTTTCCGGAGCCGGTTTGTCCTAGAAGAACCTTCCGGCGCAGGGTCGCCGGAGAACCATCCTGGACATCGATACCATCCTGATCTGGATTGCCGCCGCGGGCTTCGTGGCGCAACTGGTCGACGGCGCGCTTGGCATGGCGTACGGGCTGACCGCGAACACGATCCTGCTGGCGCTTGGCGTGCCGCCGGCCGCCGCGAGCGCCACCATCCACGCGGCCGAAGTGGCGACAACGGGTGTCTCGGGCCTGTCGCATGCCATCGCCGGCAATGTGGACTGGCGGCTGGTCCGGCGCCTCGCCATTGCCGGTTCCGTCGGTGGCGTGGCAGGGGCGACCGTGCTGTCGCGGGCGCCGGTGGAACTCATCGCCGCGGCGGTCTCGCTCTACCTCGCGTGCATGGGCCTGGTCATCGTGCGCCGGGCACTGATGGCGGCGCGCCGGCCGGGATCGCTGGACCATGCCGGTGGCGTCGCGCTGGCCGGTGGCTTCTGCGATGCGGTCGGCGGCGGTGGCTGGGGACCGATTGTCTCGGGCACGCTGATGCTGTCGGGCCATGAGCCCCGGCGCATGATCGGCTCCTCGAACGCGGCGGAATTCGCCGTGACGGTCGCCATCACCGCCGCGTTCCTGGCCCACATGTCGATCGGGGAGTTCGGGATGTACGCGGTGGCGCTGGTCGCCGGCGGCCTCCCGGCGGCACCGCTGGCGGCCTGGCTGGTCCGCATCGCGCCCCGGCGGGTGCTGATGATCGCGGTCGGCGTGCTGATCTCGGCGCTTGGCGTGGTGGGCGTGGTCCGCGTGCTCGCCACTTGAGAATCGGCCGTCGTCGCTGTCTCCTCGCGCCATGAGCGACCTTGTCATCCGCCCGGCCGAGGCGACCGACATACCGGCCATTGCAGCCATCTACGACCACTGGGTGGCGACCGGCACCTCGTCCTTCGAGCTGGAGCCGCCCGGCGGTGCCGAGATGCTGCGGCGCTTCGGCGTGCTGCGGGACGCCGGCCACCCCTATCTGGTGGCGCTCCGCGACGGTCGCCTGCTGGGCTACGCCTATGCCGGACCCTACCGGCCCAGGCCTGCCTACCGCTTCACGCTGGAGGACTCGATCTACCTCGACCCGGCAGCGCGCGGCGCGGGCGTGGCAAAGCCGCTGCTGGCGGCGCTGGTCGAGGCGGCGCGGGCCGGCGGCTATCGCAACCTGATGGCGGTGATCGGCGACAGCGGCAATTCGGCCTCCGTCGGCCTGCACGCCGCGCTGGGCTTCCGCCATGTCGGGACAGCGAAGGAGATCGGCTTCAAGTTCGGCCGCTGGCTCGACGTCGTGACCATGCAGCTGGTGCTGCGGACCGACTGACGCCTCACATCCCGTGCACGTTGGTGAAGATGCGCCGCAGCATGTCGCGCAGCAGTGCGGATTCGTCCTCGCTGAACCCCGCCAGCGCCCGTTGCTCGTAGGCACGCGCCACCGGGATCAGGGCGAAGGTAATCCGCTTGCCCTCGTCGGTGCGGCTGATGGTGACGACGCGCTGGTCACCCTCCATCCGGTCGCGATTGACCAGTCCCGACCGCTCCATCTGCTGCACCAGCCGTGACAGCGTGGACAGCTCGATGGAAGTCGCCGCCGAAAGGGCGCTGAGGCTGAGCGGACCGTGATGCGCCAGCGCCGCCAGCACGCGCCAGCCCTGCAGGGTCGTGCCCTGGCGTCGCGCCTCCTCGGTGAAGGCCTGCGCGATCTGGCTGCCCACCCGGTTGACCAGGTAGGGCAGGTAGGTATCGAGGTCGAGACGGGTCGGGGTCTCCGGCTTCATGCCACCCGGAGCGCGGTGTGCGCCCCCTCGAATGCCGGCGCGATGTCTTCCATGAAACGCTGCATCTGTTCCTTCACCAGCGCGTGCGGCTTCTGCCCGTAGTTGAAATAGAGGATCACCTCGGCAATCCCCGCAGCCTCCACCTGTTTCATATCGTCGATGATCTTCTGCGTCGAGCCGACCAGGACGGACTTCGACGTCAGCATCTCCGGGCGCATGTCGCGCAGCAGGCGCACGATCTCGTTGAAGTACCTGTAGGTCGGCGGGGTTTTCGCCGGATCGCCCGGAAAGGCATCGATCAGGGCCTTCTGGAAGTAGTTGATCAGCGACTGGCGGCCATAGGCCTCTTCCTCGGGCGTGTCGGCGATGTGGATGAAATAGCTGCACATGGCGCGGCGTGGCGCGCGGTTGTGCACGGTCTCGCAGGTCTCGCGATAGGTTCGCACGGCATCGGCCAGCGAGCCGTAGACCATGGCGGCGGCAAACGGCGCATAGATGATGTGCCAGTCATTGGCGGCGGCCAGCTCCATCGATGACCGGCTGAAACAGGCCACGTAGGGGCGCAGCGGGTCCTGCAGCGGCTTCGGGCGCACGTCGATGTCGTCGAAGCTGTAGAACCGGCCCTTGTGGGAGAACTTCCCCGTCTCGGTCCAGCAGCGCCAGAGGATCTCCATGCCCTCGGCGAAGAGTTCCGCCGACTGCCCGAACGGCGCCTGGAACGGAGCATATTCCATCACGTCGTAGCCGCGCCCGGCCGCGAAGTCGACGCGCCCGCCCGACAGCAGGTCCAGCGTCGCCCAGTCCTCGGCCACCTGGATCGGGTGATGCACCGGCAGCAGCACCACGGCCGGCGCGAGGCGGATGCGTTTCGTGGCGCCTGCAAGCTGTGCCAGCAGCATGTGCGGGCTGGCGTTGACGCCCAGCAGGTTGAAGTGGTGCTCGCCGATCCAGGCGGAGTTCAGGCCGACCTCTTCGGCGTAGAGCGCCTGGTCGTAGATCTCGCGGATGAAGGCTTCCGGTGTCCGTGGATTGTCGGGGTATCGATTGTCGGAAAGCGTGAAGTAGCCGAAGTCCACGGCGTCTCCCCCATCCTGTTATTTGCGTTTGCAAGTATGGTGCGTCGGATTGACGTTGAAGTCAACCTAAAAGACACAATCCGGATGTGGAATGTTCAGACGCCGGCGCGCTCGGCTACCAGCAGGGCGGCGGCGAGGTCTTCCAGCGCGGCGCCGACCGACTTGAACAGCGTGATCTCGTCCGCGGTGCGGCGGCCCGGATGGGTGCCGCGCGTCAGGTCGGCCAGTTCCGCCGCGACCGCCTCGGGCTGCAGGGCGCCGCTGGCCACGGCCTGCACCAGGTCGCCACCTTCCTTCAACGCGCCGGCACGCGTGTCGACAAACACGCTGGCACGGCGAATGGCGGCATCATCGCTTTCGCGCATCGCCGGCGTGAAGGCGCCCACCAGGTCGACATGGCTGCCGGGCCGCAGCCGGTCCCCCTGCACCAGCGGTTCACGGGACAGCGTGGCGCAGGAGATCACGTCCGCCGCGCCCAGCGCCGTATCGAGGTCCCTGGTCGCCGTGCCGCCGAATTCCGCGGCCAGCGCCTCTGCCTTGCCCGGATTGTGGTTCCAGACCAGCAGACGCCGCAGCGACGGCCGCGCGGCGCGGTGCGCCCGGATCAGGCAGGGCGCCAGCGCGCCGGCACCGACCATCAGCAGGGTCTCCGCGTCGGGCCGCGCCAGGTAACGGGCGGCGAGACCCGAGGCAGCGGCGGTGCGACGCACGGTCAGCCGGGCGCCGTCGATCAGCACCCGCGGTGCGCCGGTGCGGGCATCGAGCAGCAGATAGCTCGCCTGGACCGCCGGCAGGCCGCGGCTGCCGGCGCCCGGAAACACGCTGGCCAGCTTCACGCCCAGTGCCGCGCCCGGCTGCCAGGCCGGCATCAGCAACAGGGTGGCGTCCGGTTCCCCCGGCACGGCGACGGTGTGGTGATGGCGTACCGGCTGTTCGCAGCCGTCGCGGAACATGGCGCCGATGCGGTCGGCGAGTTCGGTCTCGTCGAGCACGCGGTCGACGGTCGCGGCGTCGATGAACTGCACGGTCAGGCCGCCTTCGGGCCCTCGAGCCGGCGCGGCTCGCCTTCGGTGCCTTCACCGCGTGCCAGCTTGCGCACGCGCGTCAGTTCGTCGTGCTCGCGGGCCAGTTCCTTCTCCAGGTCGCGCACCCGGTGATGCTCCGCGCGCACCTTCCGGCGGACCCGGCCGTCGCGCCACCACATCGCCAGGGCTCCGATCAGCATGCCGGCGAAACCGGCGCCGAAGATCACCATGTAGAGCGGGACATCGATGGCATAGGGCAGGGGTTCGAGCCGCAGGGTCGCCATGTCGCGGTTGGAAGCGCCGATGGAGATGCCAAGCACCACCGCGGGCGGCAGCAGCAGCCAGCGCAGAATTCGCACGTTCGTCTCCGATGCGGTTATTCGTCCTCGGTATTGAGGCGCTCGCGCAGTTCCTTGCCGGTCTTGAAGAACGGCACGAACTTCTCGTCAACCTCGACCGACTCGCCGGTGCGCGGGTTGCGACCGACCCGGGCCGGGCGTCGCTTCACGGAAAAAGCTCCGAAGCCACGCAGTTCCACGCGATCGCCACGGGCCAGTGCCAGCGTGATCTGGTCGAATATTGTCGAGACGATGCGTTCGACGTCCCGGTGATTCAGATGCGGGTTCTTTTCCGCGATCCGGGTAATCAACTCCGACTTGATCATCCAGGTGCCTTCCCGTTGAGGCTTTTCCCCTTTTGTTTCAAAAGCATGCCCGAGTGTGGCAGGGGCGGTCAAGCGAAGATGGACCGCGCGACATTCACACCGGGTTGTGAAGCCGCTTTACCGGAGCGTGCTTTGCCCGCGGGATGCGGTGCGCGGACACTCGGAGGCGGCGCGGCAGAGGCCGTTGCCGTCTAGAAATACGGACAAGAGGCTTTGCCATGATCACCAAGACCCTGACCGTCGCTGCCCTGGCCACGGTTGCCCTGGCCGCGGCCGTGCCCGCCGCCGCCCCGGCGCTGGCCGCATGCTCCGCCAAGGCCGCCTGCAAGCCCTGCGCGGCGAAGAAGGCGTGCAATCCCTGCGCGGCGAAGAAGGCCTGCAACCCCTGCGCGGCGAAGAACCCGTGCGCGGCCAAGACCTGCAACCCCTGCGCCGCCAAGAAGAACTGAACCGGCACCAACGCGCCTGAGGCGAGGCCGGGTCGCGCCCATGGCGCGTGCCCGGCCTTTGTCTGTAAGCTTCGGCCCCATGACCGAGGCCGGACCCAAACGCCCCTATCCGACGATCCGCAACAGCCTGTCGTCACGGCTGCTGCTGCTCACCGTCGGGTTCGTGATGCTGGCCGAAGTGTTCATCTTCGTGCCCTCCATCGCGCGCTACAGGGTCAGCTATCTGGAGCAGATGCTGGCGGAGGCGAACCTGGCCGCGCTGTCCCTGCTCGCCGCACCTGACGCCATGGTCTCGGAAGATCTGAAGAAGGTGCTGCTGGACAATGTGGGTGTGGCCGGCGTCGTGCTGAAGCTGGATGACCGGCGCATGCTGCTGCTGGTCGACGACATGCCGCCGATGGTCGACGACACCGTCGACCTGCGCACCCGGCATACCATGAACATGATCACCGAGGCGCTGACGACACTGGCCGAGGCGAAGCCGCGGATGCTGCGCGTGATCGGCGATGCCCGCGGCCAGCCGGGCGCGACGGTCGAGATCCTGATGGACGAGACCGACCTGCGCGACGCGCTCCGCGACTATGCGTGGAACATCTTCTGGCTGAGCCTCGTGATCTCCGCTGTCACCGCGCTGATGGTCTTCGCCTCGCTGCAATGGCTGATGGTGCGGCCGATGCGGCGGCTGGTGGAGAACATGATGGCCTTTCGTCGCGATCCGGAATCCCGGGACCTGCCGGGATTGCCGGGGCGGGAACGCGGTGACGAGATCGGCGTGGCCGCCGCCGCGCTGGCGGAGATGGAACGCGACCTGCGCCAGGCCCTGGTGCAGAAGAACCACCTCGCGGCACTCGGTCTGGCCATCAGCAAGATCAGCCATGACCTGCGCAACATCCTGGCGACCGCGCAGGTGGTTTCCGAGTTCCTGTCGAATTCCGATGACCCGGTGGTCAAGCGCATGGCGCCGCGACTGCTCGGCGCGCTCGATCGCGGTCTCGACCTCTGCGAGCGCTCGCTGCGGTTCGGTCGCGCCGACGAGCGCGAGCCGTGGCCGACCGAGTTCGACCTGGCCGAACTGGTCGACGAGTGCGGCGGTGTGGTGGGGCTGAGCCCGGACCTGCGCGCGGTCTGGCAGAACGATGTCGCGCCCGGCTTCCGCATCCACGCCGACCGGGAGCAGGTCTACCGGGTGCTGATGAACCTCGGTCGCAACGCGGTGCAGGCCGCCGGGCCCGAGGGGACGGTGCGGGTCTCGGCCGAGAACGGCAACGGCAAGGTCGTGATCCGCGTGCTGGACACCGGGCCGGGGCTGCCGGCCAAGGCGCGCGAGAACCTGTTCAAGCCCTTCGTCGGCTCCGGCCGCAGCGACGGAACCGGCCTCGGGCTGGCGATCGCGCGTGACCTCGTCATCGCCAACGGGGGGGCGATCGCGCTCGAACGCACGGGAAGCGACGGAACCGTGTTCCGCATCACATTGCCGGCGAACCGGCCGTAAGACTTCGTTCAGCAGATTGCGCGACAAGGGACACCGCCATGTCTCGTGTCGCGATAATCCTGTTGCTGCTGACGCCCCTCGGCGCCTGCGGTTCCGACCTGTTCTCGGGCGGGCCCGTGGACACCGACGTGAAATATGCACGCGAGGTCTGCGAGGGGGCGGGACCGTCCTCGCTGGCCTGCGAGGATGCGCGCAGGCAGGTCGTCCTGCGCTGCTACAACACCATCGGTGTCGTAGACTGCTACGAGAACGACGATCCCTACGGGGTCGGGACCACCGGACGCAGGATCGTCCGCACCGTCGATGGCCGGCCGCCGCCGTCCGCGCCGGCCGCAGAGTGACGCCGCGAAATCGGGGCTGACGCGAATCGACCGTTCCGGTCTAGGCTTTCCGGTCAGGGACAGTGGAGCGGAACATGGCCGGTAAAGTCATTGCCATCGCGCAGCAGAAGGGCGGGGCAGGCAAGACGACCCTCGTCGCCCAGCTTGCCGTCTGTTTCGCCGGTCTCGGCCATTCCGTGGCCGTCGTCGACATCGATCCCCAGCAATCCCTCTCCACCTGGCACGCTGTCCGCCACGAGCATCTGGGCGGCGATGGCGGCATCACGCTCCGCCAGGTCTCCGGCTGGCGGACCGGCAGCGAAGTCGAACGCCTGCGCCGCGACTTCGGGATCGTGCTGGTGGACAGCCCGCCCCACGGCGACACCGACGCGAAGATCGCGGTGCGCTCGGCCGACCGCGTGCTGATGCCGGTGCAACCCGGTCCCATGGACTACTGGGCCGCGAAGCAGTCGGTGGCGCTGGCCGAGCGGGAGAAGAAGGACTTCCTGATCGTGCTGAACCGCGTTCCCGCGCGCAGCAGGGTCGCCGACCAGATCCGCGGCATGATCGAACAGGACGGCCTGGCCGTCGCTGAAACCACCCTCGGCAACCGGCAGGCCTTCGCCGCCAGCCTGATGCTGGGCCTCGGCGTGACCGAGGACCAGCCCAAGGGCACGGCGGCGGCGGAGATCCGCGCCCTGGCCGGGGAAATCCTGAAAGGCTGACCAACCGACATGACCGGTTCTGCACGCCCCCTGGCGGGGCTCCGGGTGCTCGATTTCACCCAGTTCGTCGCCGGTCCCTATGCCGCGCGCCTGCTCGCCGACATGGGCGCCGACGTGGTGAAGGTGGAACCGCCGGAAGGCGACACGCTGCGCCATGCCGCCCCCCAGGTCGCAGGCGAGAGCGCCTTCTTCGCCGGCCTGAACCTTGGCAAGCGCGGGGTCATGCTCGACCTGAAGTCCGACGAGGGCCGGGACCGTGCCATCGCGCTGGCTGTCGCCGCGGACGTGGTGCTGGAGAATTTCCGCCCCGGTGTCATGTCCCGCCTCGGGCTGGGCCCCGATGTCCTCCGCGCGGCCAATCCGCGCCTGATCTTCTGCTCGATCTCCGGCTACGGGCAGGACGGCCCGGATGCGGCGCGCCCGGCCTTCGCGCCGATCATCAACGCGGCCTCCGGGTACGCGATGGGGGAGTTCCGCTACCAGCGCGGTCGTGACAAGCCCGAACGCAGCCGCACGGTCGCGGCCGACATCCTGGGCGGCACCCACGCGGTCATCGCCATCCTGGCGGCGCTGCAGCGCCGGCATGCCACCGGCCATGGCGATTGTGTCGACGTCGAGCTGCTGGCCGGGCTGATGAACATGATGCCCTTCGAGTTGCAGGAGGCGCAGTTCCCCGATCCCGTCCTGCGCGTGCCGGTGTTCGACCCGATCCGCTGCGCCGACGGTTTCATCGTCGTGGCGCCGGTGACGAAGAAGAACTTCGAGGCGATGGCGACGGCCTGCGACCGGCGTGACTGGCTGGATGACCCGCGGTTCGCCACGCCCCTGGCCCGAATGTCGCACTGGTCGGAACTGATCGCCGAGGTGGAGGCATGGGCGGCCGACAGGCCGGCGCAGGATGCGGCCCGCGAGATCGAGCATGCGGGCTGTCCCTGCCGGCGCTTTCTCACGCCGGCCGAGGCGATCAACCGCCCGGAACTGGCCGCGCGTGGCACGGTGCTGGAGATCGACGACATCGTCGGTCGCCACAAGGTGGTGAACACGCCGTTCCGCTTCACCGATGGCGAGGTCGGGGTGGCCGGACCGGCGCCGCGTCTGGGCGCGGACACCGACGCGGTGCTGCTGGAGTGGCTGGCCGGCGGCAGCTGAGGCGGGTCAGTCCTTCTTCCTGCCACCTGGTCCGAGCCGCTCGCCGATCAGCCGCTCGACCTCCGGATCGAGTGGCGGCGGGCCGAGGTCGAGGCCGTCGCCCAGCACGCGCACGATGGTCTCCAGTGCCGCGATACGGCCGGCCTGCTTGTCTTCGGACGCGATCAGGTGCCACGGGGTCTCGTCGGTCGAGGTGCGGCGGAGCATCTCGTCGATGGCCGCCTCGTAGTCGGCCCTGCGCGCGCTGTTGCGGAAGTCGTCGACGGTCAGTTTCCAGCGCTTCCACGGGTCCTCGAGCCGTTCGCGGAACCGCTTCTCCTGGGTCTCGGCGGAGACGTGCAGGAACAGCTTCACCAGCCGGACCCCGTCACGGGAGAGCATGTGCTCGAAGGCAACGATTTCCTCGTAGCCGCGTTCCCAGTCGGCGGGCGGCACCAGGCCCTCGACGCGCTCGACCAGCACGCGGCCGTACCAGGAGCGGTCGAAGATCGCGATCTTGCCCGGTCCGGGCAGCCTGGCCCAGAAGCGTTCGAGGTAGTGCCGGCCCCGGTATTCGGGACCCGGCGCCGCGATCGGCCAGACCTCGAATCCGCGCGGGTCGAGCTGTGCGGTGAGGCGGCGGATGGTGCCGCCCTTGCCGGCGGCGTCCCAGCCCTCGAACACGATGATGCCCCGCACCCCGAAACGCCGGTAGGCGAGTTCGACGGCCCGTAACTGCTTCTGCAGGTCCGCCAGCCGGGACTCGTATTCCTTGTCGGCGATGCGCTGGCCGAGGTCGATATCGGCCAGCCGGAGGGGTGTCATGCCCGGCTCAGGCCTCCGGCGCGATGGTCAGCGTCAGCCCGTCCAGCGCGTCGGTCATCTCGATCTGGCAGGACAGGCGGGAGTTCGGCTTGTACGTCGGCTCGTCGCTGACCAGGTCGCGCTCGTCGCCATGCTGCGCGGGCAGGCGCTTCACCCAGGCCTCGTCGATATAGACGTGGCAGGTGGCGCAGGAGCAGGAGCCGCCGCAGATCGCCTCCACCTCGTAATCGTTGTCGCGCAGGTTCTCCATCACCGAGATCCCGGTATCGGCCTCGATGGTCGAGCGCACGCCGGCGCGGTTGGTGACGTGGATGACGGGCATGAACGGCTCCTGGCTTTCGGCTCAGACTTCCTTGATCGGGATCGCGGTGTCGGAGAGGCGGGCGGGATCGATCTCCCGCTTCTCGCCGATCCACTTGCGGCCCCGGACATAGTCGGCGCTGGCGTTCACCGCCACCACGCCGGTCACGACATTGTCGCGCAGCGCGAAGGTCGAGAACGACCGCGTCGCCGGGTCGCCGCGCACGACGATGGTGTCGTCGGGCAGCGGCAGGCCCGCCATCTGCATCTTCAGGTCGAACTGGTCGGACCAGAACCACGGCACCTCGGCATAGCTGCCGCCCTTGCCGGTGAGCTGGTCGGCGACGCAGCGGGCCTGGTCGACGGCGTTCTGCACCGATTCCAGGCGGATGGTGCGGCCCAGGATCGCGTTGGGGTGGCTGGTGCAGTCGCCGGCGGCGAAGATCGCGGGATCCGAGGTGCGGGCGGTGTCGTCCACCACGATGCCGTTGTCGACCGCCAGGCCGGCGGCGGCGGCCAGTTCGGTGTTCGGAACCACGCCGATGCCGACGATCACCAGGTCGGCCGGATGGGTGGTTCCGGTGTTGTCGGTGACGCCATTGACCCGGCCGCCGGCTCCTGTGAACGCGCTGACGCCGGTGCCGAGCAGCAGGGTGACGCCCTTCGCACGATGCTCGGCCTCGTAGAAGCGGGAGACGGGCTCGGCCACGGCGCGGGCCATGACGCGGTCGACCATCTCGATCACCGTGACGGTGCAGCCGAGCTGGGTCAGCGAGGCGGCGGCCTCCAGGCCGATATAGCCGCCGCCGACGATGACGACGCGCGCGCCCTCCCGGGCCTCGGCGCGGATCGCGGCGGTCTCGTCCAGGGTGCGAATGTAGTGTACCCCGGCCAGGTCGGCGCCCGGGACCGGGATGGTGCGGTTGCGGGTGCCGGTGCAGAGCACAAGGTCGTCATAGGCGGTGCTGGCGCCGTCCGCCGTCGCGACGGTCTTCGCCGTCCGGTCGATGGCCGTGACACGGCCCGTGACCAGCCTGACGCCCTTGTCCGCGTAGTAATCGACGGGGCGGAGGAAGGTCTTCTCGGGCGCAATCTCGCCGGTCAGCAGCTTTTTCGACAGCGGTGGCCGCTCGTAGGGCGGCCAGGCTTCGTCGCCGATGACGGTAATGGAAAAGCGCTCGCCCGCGCGGGCAAGCTGCTGGACCAGGATGCCGGCGGCATGGCCGGCGCCGACGATGACGACCTTCTCGCTCATGCAGCCTGAATAGCCGAAGCCGTCGCCAAACAAAAGCGTCGCCGGGTGATGGCTGCGATCAGCCGCCGCGCGACACCGGACGTGCTATGGTGGTATGGAGACAGCACTTTCTCCGTTCGGGATTTACTGCGCGTGTCGCGAAAGACATCCACCCCGACCACCGCCGTCCGCCTGTCGACAGGCACCATCGTCCGGCGGGTCTGGGGCACCTACATGATCCGCTATCTCGGTCAGGTCGGGATCGGCGTCCTGTCGATGATCCTGGTCGCCGCTGCCACCGCGGCCATCACCCAGGTGGTGCAGCCGATCATCGACGACGTGTTCGTGGCCAAGGACGAGACCCGGCTGTTCGGCGTCACCATGGCCATCGTCGGCATCTTCGTGGTGCTGGCGGTCGCGACCTACGGTCAGCACTATGCCGTGCGTGCGGTCGGCGTGATGGTCAGCCGGGACATCCAGCGTGATCTCTACGACCGCATGATCCGCGCCGACCTGAAGTACTTTCACGCCAGCACGGTCGGGCAGTCGATCAGCCGCTTCCTCAACGATGCCCAGATCATGCGCGACGCCATGGCCACGACGGTTGTGGCGCTGTGCAAGGACATGCTGACGCTGGTGTTCCTGATCGGCGCGATGTTCTGGGCGGACTGGCGCATGACCCTGGTCGCGATGGTGGTGCTGCCGCTGGTGGCGCTGCCGATCGCGCGGATCGGGCGGCTGTCGCGGAAGTCCTCGGAACGGACCCAGGTGGCGAGCGGCGACCTGTCGTCGTTCCTGGCCGACACGCTCTATTCGGTGCGCCAGGTCAAGGCCTACGGACGGGAGGACTATGAATCCGGCCGTGCCGGCACCGTGATCGGCAAATGGCAGAAGGCGTTCCTGCGCAATCTTCAGGCCCGCGCGCTGATCAGCCCGATCACCGAACTGATCGCCGGCACCGCCGTCGCGGCGGTGGTGTGGTTCGGCGGCAAGCTGGTGATCGACGGCCACATGACGCCGGGCACCTTCACCGGCTTCCTGACCGCGCTGCTCTTCACCGTCCAGCCGATGCGGCGCCTGGGCAAGCTGCACGCGGCCTTCCAGAGTGGTGTCGCCGCGGCCGACCGCCTGCTGCGGGCCATGAAGGACCTGCCGGAGATCGAGGACCGTTCGCAGGGTCGCACGCTCAAGGTCAGCAAGGGCCATGTCCGCTTCGACAATGTCCGCTTCCACTATCCGGACGGCACCGAAGCGCTGAAGGGCATCAACCTGGAGTGCCTGCCCGGACGCACCATCGCGCTGGTCGGCGGTTCAGGTGGCGGCAAGTCCACCGTGCTGAACCTGATCGCACGGTTCTACGACGCCACGTCCGGCGACGTGACCATCGACGGCCAGCGGGTCGACAGTGTCAGCGTCGCCAGCCTGCGGGCCGCGATGGGCTTTGTCGGCCAGGACACGGCATTGTTCGACGACACCGTCCGCGCCAACATCCTCTACGGCCGGCCGGAGGCCAGCGAGGCCGAGGTGGTCGAGGCCGCGAAAGCGGCCAATGCCGACGGCTTCATCCGTCACCTCCCGAACGGCTATGACACGGTGGTGGGCTCGGCCGGCTTCCGCCTGTCGGGTGGCCAGCGCCAGCGCATTGCCATTGCCCGCGCCATGCTGCGCGATGCGCCGATCCTGCTGCTCGACGAGGCGACCTCGGCGCTCGATACCGAATCCGAACGCAAGGTGCAGGCGGCGCTCAACCGTCTCGCACGCGGGCGCTCGACGGTCATGGTCGCGCATCGCCTGTCGACGGTGATCAATGCCGACCGCATCTACGTCATCGAGGATGGCCGCGTGGTCGAAAGCGGCAGCCATGCCGAACTGATGGCGCGCGGCGGCCGCTATGCAGGTCTCTATACCGACAGCGTGCCGGACCTGCCGCAGGCGGCCGTCGGGGCCGAATGATCCTCGCGCTGTATCGGGGCGTCGGGCGGCTGGCCGCGCCGCTCGGGCCATGGATTCTCGGACGGCGCCTGAAACGCGGCAAGGAGGACGCCGGCCGGCTGGGCGAGCGGCTGGGGCAACCGGGCCTGCAGCGCCCCGCCGGGCCGCTGGTCTGGCTGCACGCGGCCAGCGTCGGCGAGGCGCAGTCGGTGCTGCTGCTGATCGAGCGCCTGATCGATGCCCGTCCCGACCTTTCCGTGCTGGTGACATCCGGCACCGTCACCTCGGCCGAACTGATGCATCGGCGCCTGCCCGCGGGCGCGTTCCACCAGTTCGTCCCCATCGACCTGCCGGGCGCGGTCGACCGCTTCATCGCGCACTGGCGCCCGGACCTGGCGCTCTGGATCGAGAGCGAGCTCTGGCCCGGACTGATCGGTGCCATGCAGCGGACGGGCAGGCCCATGGTGCTGCTGAACGCGCGCATGTCCGCGCGATCGTTCGCACGCTGGAACCGCGTCCCGGCATTGGCGCGTGCATTGCTCGCACCCTTCCGGCTCGTGCTGGCCCAGTCGGAGGAAAGCGCGGACCGCTTCCGTGCGCTTGGCGCCGCAAATGTTCGCTGTGAAGGCAACCTGAAATATGCCGCCCGTCCGCTCGACTGCGATGATGTCGCCCTGGCGCATCTCCGCGGGGTCACGGCCGGCCGGCCGGTCTGGCTCGCCGCCAGCATCCACCCCGGCGAGGACGGGGCGGTGATTGCCGCCCACATCGCGGCGGCCGGGCGGCATGGCGACCTGCTGACCGTCATCGTGCCGCGCCATCCCGCGCGCGGGCCCGACATGGCGGCCGCGGCACGTGCGGCCGGCCTGCCGGTTGCCCTGCGCTCGGCAGGCGAGGACCCGGGTCCGGGCATCGCCGTGCTGGTCGCGGACACCATGGGCGAACTGGGGCTGTTCTGTCGCCTGGCCCCGGTGGTCTTCGTCGGCGGGTCGCTCGTCCCCCATGGCGGACAGAACCTGCTGGAGCCGGCGCGGCTCGGCTGTGCGTTGCTCGCCGGACCGCACACCGCGAACTTCCAGGACGTGGTGGACGCGTTCCGGACGGCTGGCGCGCTGGCCGTGGTCGACGATGCCGATGCGCTGGGCGAGGCGCTTTGCCGGCTGCTCGACGACGATCAGGTGCGGGCGCGGCAGGCCGCGATGGCGGAGCGGCTGACCGCCGACCGCGACGAGGTGCTGGACCGGGTGCTGGGTTCGCTGGTCCCGCTGCTTCCGGCGGAGGCAGGGCATGCGGGCGCCTGAGTTCTGGCGGGGGGGCTACCCCCTGCCGCTGCATCTGCCGCTGCTGCCGCTGAGCCTGGCCTGGCGCGCGGGTGCCGCAATCCGCCGGGCCACCGCCGGCCGGCCGGTGCGGCCGGCTGTGCCGCTGGTCTGCGTCGGCAACATCACCGCCGGCGGCGCCGGCAAGACGCCGACGGTCATCGCCCTGGCGCAGTGGTTCGAGGAGCAGAAGCTGCGCCCGCACGTGCTGACGCGCGGCTATGGCGGCGCGCTGTCGGGCAGCGGTCCGCACCTGGTCGATCCGGCGATCCACGACGCGAGCCAGGTCGGCGACGAGGCCCTGCTGCATGCGGCGGTCGCGCCCACCGTGATCTCCGCCAGCCGTGCCAAAGGGGCAATGGCGGCGGCCGAGGGCGCGGACCTGGTGATCATGGACGACGGGCACCAGAACCCGACTGTCGCGCGGGACCTCTCCATCGTGGTCATCGACCTGGGCTTCGGCTTCGGCAACGGGCACCTGATACCGGCCGGGCCGCTGCGGGAGCCTGTCGCGGCCGGGCTGTCGCGTGCCAATGCCGTGATCGGCATCGGTCGCGGCAGCTTTCCGGACGAGGTGCGCCGCTCGGGCCTGCCGGCGCTCAGGGCCCGGCTGGTGCCCGATCTTGCCGCGCAGATGCTGTCGGGCGAGCGGGTGGTGGCGCTGACCGGCATCGGCCGGCCGCTGAAGTTCGTCGACACCCTGCAGGAACTGGGTTGCGAGGTGGTCGGGCTGCAGGCCCATGCCGACCACCACGTCTTCCGCGAGGACGAGATCATGCGGGCGCTGGACGTCGCGACCGCGCGCAAGGCCATGGTGGTGACCACGACCAAGGACCATGTGCGCCTGCCGGAGGCGGCGCGGCAGATGATCCGCCCGGTCGGTGTCTCGCTGGAGTTCCGCCAGCCCGAACTGCTCGACGCGCTGCTGCAGCCGGTGGCCGATCTGGCCCGTCGCGGGCCGGGCGGCGGCCTTACCCGGCCGGCATAGGCCCGACGAACAGCGCCGGGTCCAGCCGTTCGCCGAACCAGTTGATGCGCCAGTCCAGGTGGGCGCCGGTGGCGCGGCCGGTGGCACCCACCGCCCCGATCGGTTCCCCCGCCTTCACCGTCTGCCCGACCGTCACGTCGATGCGGGAGAGGTGCGAGTAGACGCTGGTCACACCATGCCCGTGGTCCAGCATGACGGTGCCACCGGTGAAGTACAGGTCGGGCTCGGCCATACGGACCACGGCATCGGTCGGGGCGATGACCGGTGTGCCGGTCGGTACGGCGACGTCGATGCCGAAATGCGGCTGTCGTGGCTGGCCGTTCAGGATGCGGCGGCTGCCATAGACCCCGCTGACCGGCCCGATGGCCGGCCATTGCCAGCCTTGCGCGAACAGGGCGCCCGGCGTGTCCAGCGCCCGGACCCCGGCGATGGCCGCGTTCTCGCGCCGGATGCGCTCGACCACCTCGTCGGGCGGCGTCACCATCCGTTGCGGCAGGCCCTCGATCCGCTGCTCCAGCCAGGTGCGCTGCGTGATCTCCAGCATGCGTTCCTCGGTGCCGCCCCCCGGTGGCGTCACACTGAGACGCGCCGTGGGCGGATGCTCGTAGCCGAAGCCGATGATGAAGGTGCCGTCGGGCGCGACGCGGATGTCCCGGTCGTGGAAGCGGACCTTCGATCCCGGCGTTGCATGCCCGATGGCGAAGCCGCCCTGGGTGAAGGCGCCATTGATGTCGAAAGCCAGCGCCGGCGCGGCGAACAGCAGGGCCAGCAGGGCGAGGAGGCGGCTCAGAACAGGTCTCCCTGTCGGGCTTTCGGTGGTGCGGGGCTGCGACGGCGGGCAGGCGCGCCGCCACCGGTCCCGGCGACGGCATCGGCCGCGCCATCGGCGAATTCCAGCTTCAGCACCTGTCCGGATGTGATCGCGGCGGCGGCGGTCAACGGCCTGCCGGACTCGTCGCGCACGACGGCGAAGCCGCGTGCCAGGGTGGCGCGATAGGAGAAGCCCTCCAGCAGGCGCGCCGTCGCGTCCAGCCGGCCGCGACTGTCGGCCAGCAGTCGCGCGATGTCGCGGCCAAGCGTCCGGCCGGCGCGTTCGACACGGTCACGGCCGTCGCGCACGGGCTGGCGCAGCAGGCCGGGGCGCAGCCCGCCGGCCGCCGCCGTCAGGCGCTGGGCGCCACGGGCCGCGTTCAGGCGCAGCGCGCGGGCCAGGGCGTCGCCCAGGTCGTCGAGCCGCTGGCCATGCTGCTGCAGCACCCGGCGCGGATCGACGATGCCGCGTGCCAGGCCCTGCAGGCGGTTGCGCCGTTCCGCCTGGCTCCGGCGGAGCGCCGCCAGCGCACGGCGGTCGAAGTCGCGCACCTGTATGGCCAGGTCGGCGCGCACGGGCACCGCGATCTCGGCGGCGGCGGTCGGCGTCGGCGCACGGCGGTCGGAGGCGAAGTCGATCAGCGTGGTATCGGTCTCGTGGCCGACGGCGGAGATCAGCGGGATTTCGCTCGCGGCTGCCGCGCGGACCACGATCTCCTCGTTGAAGGCCCAGAGATCCTCGATGGAGCCGCCGCCGCGCGCGACGATCAGCAGGTCCGGCCGGCTCTCGGTCATGGCGTTGAAGCCCCGGATCGCCTGTGCCACCTGTCCCGCCGCCGCCTCGCCCTGCACGGCGACTGGCCAGAGCAGCACGTGGCGCGGGAAGCGGTCGGCCAGGCGGTGCAGGATGTCGCGGATCACCGCCCCGGTCGGGCTGGTGATGACGCCGATGCGCTCGGGCAGCCAGGGCAGCGGGCGCTTGCGCTCGGGCGCGAACAGCCCCTCGGCGGCCAGCGCCTTGCGCCGCTGTTCCAGCAGCGCCATCAGCGCGCCGGCGCCGGCCGGCTCCATGCGCTCGACCACGATCTGGTATTTCGAGCGTGCCGGGTAGGAGGTGACGCGACCGGTGCACAGCACCTCCAGCCCGTCCTCGGGCCGGAACGACAGCCGCGCCGCGGCATTGCGCCAGACAATGCCGTCGATCAGCGACTTGTCGTCCTTGAGGCCGAAATAGAGATGGCCCGACGCCGCGCGCTTGAAGCCCGAAAGCTCGCCGCGCACGGTCACGTGCTCGAAATTCTGCTCCAGCGTGCGTTTCAGCGCGCCTGACAGTTCGCTGACCGTCAGCGCCGGCGTGTTGGAGCCGGCCGGTGTCTCGTCGGGATTCGTCATCGCGCCACTCTAGGCGATCGGATGGCCGGACGGAATCGAAGCCCTGCCCGGCCGTGTCGATCCGCCTATCTGGTGATGATCTCCGGGCCCATCAGCGTGTAGGGCAGCCAGGTCGAGAGCCACGGGATGTACGTCACCATGATCAGGAACACGACCAGGATCATCAGCCAGGGCGCGGCGGCGCGCACCACCGAGGTCACCGACATCTGCGCCACGCCCGAGGTGACGAACAGGTTCAGGCCGACCGGCGGCGTGATCATGCCGATCTCCATGTTCACCACCATGATGATGCCGAGGTGGATCGGGTCGATGCCGAGACTGATGGCGATGGGGAAGACCAGTGGCGCCACGATGACGATCAGGCCCGACGGCTCCATGAACTGGCCGCCGATCAGCAGGATCAGGTTGACGATGACCAGGAACATGAAAGGGCCGAATCCGGCCGCCAGCATGCTTTCCGCGATGGACTGGGGGATCTGCTCCTCGGTCAGCACATGCTTCAGGATCAGCGCGTTGGCGATGATGAACATCAGCATCACCGACAGCTTGCCGCCCTCCAGCAGGGTCTTGCGCGTATCGGGATGCCAGAGCGTGTGAACGACGCCGTAGAGCAGTTGCAGGGGCGTGCGCCGCACCGAGCGGTCGGCGAACGGGCCCATGTCGCGATAGATGAAATTGGCGATCAGGAAGGCATAGACGGCGGCGACGGCCGCGGCCTCGGTCGGCGTGAAGACGCCGCCATAGATGCCACCCAGGATGACCACGATCAGGAACAGGCCCCAGCCGGCCTCGCGGGCGGACGCCAGGACCTCGCCGAAGCCGGCCCAGGGCTGCGACGGCAGGTTGCGGATGCGCGCCACGACGTAGATGCCGATCATCAGCATCAGGCCGGCAACCAGTCCGGGGATGACACCGGCCAGGAACAGGCGCCCGACCGAGACGTCGACGGCCGCGGCATAGACCACCATGACGATGGACGGCGGGATCAGGATGCCCAGCGTGCCGGCATTGCAGATCACGCCGGCGGCGAAGTCGCGGGTGTAACCGACCTCCCGCATGCCGGCGATGATGATCGAGCCGATGGCGACCACTGTTGCCGGTGACGAGCCGGAGAGCGCGGCAAACAGCATGCAGGCGAAGACGCCGGCGATGGCCAGGCCGCCCTGCAGGTGGCCGACGCAGGCGACCGCGAAGCGGATGATGCGCCGGGCGACGCCGCCGGTGGACATGAAGGCCGAGGCCAGGATGAAGAACGGGATCGCCAGCAGCGTGTAGTGGCCGTCGAAGGCCGAGAACAGCGTCTGGGCGATGGAGGCGAGCGAGGCGTCCGAATAGGCCAGCAGGAACAGGATGCTGGACAGGCCGAGGGCGACCGAGATCGGCACGCCGATCAGCATCAGCCCGATGATGACGGCGAACAGCAGGGCGACGTGCATGGTTCAGTGCCTCCCGCCGCGCGCGGCGTCGGCCGCACGGGTCTCGGCGGCGGCGGCCTCGACCATGTCCTCGGCCTCATGGCTGACGATGATCAGTGTCCGCTGGCCGGTCACGACCTGCCAGGCGGCCTGCAGGAAGCGGAAGAGCAGCAGCGCCATGCCGAACGGCAGGGCGAAATAGGGGATGAAGCGCGGCAGCTTCTCGTATTCCTCGCCGTCGTTCATCCAGTCGGCGATGAACTGCAGGAACGCCGGCATCGGCGTGTCGTTCACCTCCATGAACGCCGCCACCGACGCGAAGCGGTACCAGTAGTCCCAGCCGCCCTTCAGCAGCAGGGCGGCGAAGGCGATGCAACAGGCGACCGACACCAGCGTCAGGATACGGCGCAGCCCGGCGGGCGTCCGGCCGACCAGGGCATCGACGCCCAGGTGGGCGTTGATCCGCACCAGGTACGAGGTACCGATCAGCACCATCCAGGCGAACAGGTAGACCGTGGCCTCCAGCGCCCAGAGGATGTTGCTGTTGAAGACATAGCGGGCGATGACGTTGGCAAAGGTGATCACCGTCATCAGGCCGAGGCAGAGCGTGACCAGCCCTTCCTCGAGCCCCGCGGTCAGCCGACCGAGACGCTCCATCGCGGTTCCCTCCCGGTAGCTGCCGCGGCGGACCTGCCGCCGCGGCAACCGCTTCTCCGGATCAGCTCGACTTGCCGTTTGCGGCCTGCGCTGCCTTGATCAGGTCGGTGCCGATGTCGTCGCTGAACTTGTCCCACACCGGCTTCATCGCATCGACCCACTTCTGGCGCTGTTCCGGGGTCAGGGTGCGGATGACACCGCCGGCCTGCTGGATCAGGGCCTTGGCCTCCTCGTCAACCTTGGTCGACTCGGCGTTCCGGGACTCGGTGACTTCCTTCAGGATCGTGGCGAACTGGCTGCGGACGTCGTCCGGCAGGCCGTCCCACCATTCGCGCGAGGTCACCACCATGTAGTCGATGATGCCGTGGTTGGTCTCGGTGGTGCCGTCCTGCACCTCGAAGAACTTCTGGCCGTAGATGTTCGACCAGGTGTTTTCCTGGCCGTCGACGACGCCGGTCTGCAGCGCGCCGTAGACCTCGGAGAAGGCCATCTTCTGCGGGTTGGCGCCCAGTGCCTCGAACTGCGCCTGCAGCACGTCAGACGGCTGGATACGGAACTTCAGGCCCGCGGCGTCGGCCGGATCGATCAGCGGCTTCTTGGCCGAAAGCTGCTTCATGCCGTTGTGCCAGAATTCCAGGCCCACCAGGCCCTTCTTGCGCATGGAGTTCTTCAGCGCCTGGCCAGCCTCCGAATTCTGGAAGCGGTCGACCGCGGCCACGTCCTCGAACATGAACGGCAGGTCGAAGATGCGGTACTGCTTGGTGAACTGCTCGAACTTCGACAGCGACGGCGCGGCGAGCTGGACATCGCCGATCAGCATGGCCTCCAGCACCTTGTCGTCATTGTAGAGCTGCGAGTTCGGGAAGACCTGCATGCAGGCCTTGCCGTTCATCTCCGCGTTGACGCGGTCGGCCAGGATCTGTGCCGCGATGCCCTTCGGGTGCTTCTCGGCATTGGTGACGTGGCTGAACTTGATGACGGTCTCGCCGGGCTGGCAGTCGTCGGCGGCCATCGCGGTGCCGGCGACCAGCAGCATGGCCGCGCTGGCGGCGCAGGTGATCAGCTTGCGCATGGGAATCTCCCTGTTCGTGAATTTTGCCGGCGTTTGTCCGACGCCGTTTCAGATGAGACTATTCCGGGAAACCGTCCGACACTCAATGACTATCGACCGTTCCGGCCCGGGATCGACTGCTGTTGCGCCGCACCGACGGGGGTGTTGATTTCCGCCGCCGGCTTCGCTAAGTCACGGGCCTCGCGCGGCCCCTTCGTCTAGTGGTCAGGACGCAAGATTTTCATTCTTGAAACAGGGGTTCGATTCCCCTAGGGGCTGCCAGCGCGACCGCCCAAGCTGTTGAAGTAACAGCGATCCGTGGAACGGGCAGATATTCCGTCCCACATTTTCCCCCACATTCCTGCAATCAGCGTGGTTTATGCGGACCGCTGCGGATCGTCGCTGTTCCTTTTGGTGCGACTGCCCATTCTCGTTTGCCGTTCGGGTCTCCGCGCTGGTATAAATGGCATCGGGGAGGTGTGGAATTCTTGCTCGGGAGCCGATGACTTGGCCTTCACCGAATTTGCCGATTTCGGCACCAGCCCGTCTGCCGGGCGCCGCACCAGGGGCCGCGAGGCCAGCAATTTCTTCGGCGTCCTGGACACGGTGTTCGGCGCACCGCCGACGCAGGCAGCGTTCAGCGGCGCGGCCAACGACATCGCGCAGGGGCCGGGTGATACGGAAACCGTAGCGCCGACGGACGACACGCCCGACACGACCGCGAGCACGGACACACCGCCAGCCTTCACGCCACCGCCGCCGCCGGCACCGGTCGGAGCCTTCCGCAATGAGTTCGCGGACAACGGTTTCGGTCCCGATGCGGGGATCAGCGGCAGCGACCCTGCGGCCGACGCGGCGCCCGGCCCGAGTATCGGTTTGATCGGTGATGGCATCGACGCATTGAGCGGGATCACGGACAACGACCTCGGCGACGTCGCGGTGGCCGTCGCCGGAGCGATCAACCCCGCCTTCGGGTTGGCGGCGAGAGGTGTCCGGCAACTGTGTGTTCACGTGTTGCTGTGTTTGAAGTCCTGATCGTTCTTGAGCATTGCGTTGAGGATGGTGAGGAGCTTTCTGGCGACGGCGATGATGATCTGCTTCGGGGCCTTTCCGGCGCGGGACAGACGCGCGACGAAGTCGGCGAAGGCGGGATGGTGTCTTGCCCGCAGGGCGGCGATGTAGAGCATGGATCGCACGAGCGGCCTGCCGCCGTGGATAGTTCGCCTCGGGGTTCGCCGGCCGCTGTCGCGCGCGACGGGAGCGAGGCCGGCGAGGGCGGCGATCTGGCGGCGCCCGGGGTTCCCGAGTTCGGGCATGTCCGCCAGCAGCGTCAGGGCGACGACGGGGCCGACGCCGGGGGCGGTTTGCAGCCTGGTGCCGACACGGGCGCATTCGGGATCGTCGGCGACGGCACGGGCGATGTCGCGTTCGATGCCGGCGATCTCGCTGTCGAGGAAGCGGATGTGGCGCTGGATCGAGGCGCGCATGCCGGGGCTGTCGGCCTGGTGGCCGCGTGTCCTCTCGCGCTTGCGATCCTCGACGAGCTGTCGCCGGCGCGCCGCCAGCCGCTGGAGGGCCCGGCGCGCCGGCGACAGCGGTGGTGTGGGCTCGAGCTTCAGGGCCTCGCCCATGGCGGCGAGGCAGCGGGCATCGACGCGGTCGGTCTTGCCGAGGATGCCGCTGGCCTGGGCGAAGCGGCGGGCCCGGGTAGGATTGACCCGCGTCCAGGTGGCGCCGGCACGCTCGAGCGCGTCGCGGAGCGGGCGGTCATAGCCGCCGGTACTCTCGAAGACCACGAGGCGGCCGGACCGGGCGGCCTCGCGGGCGAAGGCCCCGAGGTGCGCGGCCTGGGCGAAGGCGATGCGGCGGTGGCCGCAGTCGGGGTGAAAGACGTCGATCCAGTCGCGGGCGACGTCGACGCCGATGCAGTTTGCGGACATGATCCCTCCTGTCCCTGTCAGTGCGGGGTCCGTTCGCAGCGGCCCCGTGCAACTGTTCAGGATGACGATCAGACAGGCGGGCGGCTCCCACGCCGGACAAGCGGGTTCACAAGGCCCGGGGGCCTGTCGGGATGCCGCCCGCCAGCCCGATGGAACCACATTTCCCTCAGACAGGGCCTGAGGGCCTGCGAACGCAGGGAACGGCCGGCCGCTCAGACCTTCGGCGCGCCCTCCGCGATCAGGCGGGCGAGTTCGCCGCCCGGCGCCGCCGTGGCGGTGAACCCGAACGTGCCGGTTGCCTTCAGTTCACGCACCGCGGCCATGAAGCCGCCGAGGGCCGCGCGGGTCAGTGCCGCACCGACACTGATGCGCCGCGCTCCGGCGGCGGCCAGCTCGTCCGCACTGCACTTCAGGTTGCCGAGGCCGGCCAGCACGTTGACCGGACGGTCGACGGCCGCGCAGATGATCCGGACCGTTTCCAGGTCCGGCAGCGCGGGGGCATAGAGCACCTCGGCGCCTGCCGCGGCAAAGGCCTGCAGGCGGCGGATGGTGTCGTCCAGGTCCTTGCGACCATGGAGAAAGTTCTCGGCACGCGCGGTCAGCACCAGGTTGGCGGCCTTCGCTGCCTCGGCTGCCGCCGCGACCCGTTCTGTCGCCTCGACGATATCCATGATCGGGTTGTTGCGGTCATCCACCGCATCCTCGATCGAGGCGCCGGCAAGACCGGCGGCGGCGGCCATGCGCATGGTCTCCGCGCAGTCCTCCGGCGTGGCACCGAAGCCGTTCTGCAGGTCGGCCGACACCGGAAGGTCGGTCGCCGCCGCGATCTGGCGGGCATTCTCCAGCAGGTCGTCGCGACCGGTCTCGGCAACCAGGTCCCGCCTGGCATTGCACAGGGCCCAGCCGCCGCTGGTGGTGGCCACCGCGTCAAAGCCCAGGGCGGTGATGATCCGCGACGTTCCGGCGTCCCAGGCGTTGGGGATCAGGAAGGCGCCGGGCCCCTGGTGCAACGCCCGGAACCGGGCGACCTTCTCGTCGCGTGTCATCGTCATTCTCCCTCAACCTGCCGTGACCAGCGGCGAATGTGGTGCGGAAACCCGCTTCAGGAACGTCCGGTCCTCGCGCAGCAGGAACTTTTCCCGCTGGGCGAACGCGTAGTTCTCCCGACCCAGCGGATCGGCCGCCAGCCGTGCGCGGTAGGCCTCGTAGGCCGCCAGGCTGTCGATATGGTAGACGCCATAGGCCAGTGTCGACGACCCCTCGTGCGGCGCGAAATAGCCCACCAGGTCGGCGCCGCAGCGCGGAATGGCCTGGCCCCAGTTGCGGGCATATTCGGCGAACGCCTCCTTCCGGGTCGGATCAATGTGATAGCGGATGAAGCAGGTGATCATGTCGGGTCTCCCTGGCTGGTGGCCCGTTGTCCCACATTGCCCGACGAGAATGCTTCGGCTATGATCGAAGCATGAAAGAAGGACCCGACATTGCCGTCATCGGCGCGCTGATCGGCGATCCGGCCCGCGCCAACATGCTGGTGGCACTGATGACCGGAAAGGCGCTCACCGCCACCGAACTGGCGCAGGAGGCCGGAATCACGCCGCAGACCGCCAGCGCGCACCTGGCGCGGCTGGAGGCTGGCGGGCTGGTCCGCCACCGCAAGCAGGGCCGGCACCGCTATCACACGCTGACCGGCGACGATGTCGGGCAGGTGCTGGAGAGCCTGATGGGTCTGGCGGCAAAGCGCGGGCACCTGCGCGTCCGCACCGGGCCGCGGGACCCGGAACTGCGCAAGGCCCGTGTCTGCTACAACCACCTGGCCGGCGAACTGGGCGTCAGGATGTTCGAGAGCCTGCAGGCGCGCGGCTGCCTGTCCGGCGACGAGGACGACCTGGCCCTGACCGATGCCGGTCGCGTGGCCGTCACAGGCTTCGGCATCGACCTCGGGCCGCTGGACAGTTCCCGCCGCCCGCTTTGCCGCTCCTGCCTGGACTGGAGCGCGCGGCGCAGCCACCTGGCCGGCGCGCTGGGGACCGCCCTGCTCGACCGCGTGCTGGATCTCGGCTGGGCCCGGCGCGCGGAGGGGTCACGAATCGTCGCCTTCACCGATCCCGGCGAGACGGCGTTCCGGCAGGCCTTCCCCGTCTGATCCGTCAGGCAACCGCCGGGAGCTTCCCCGTCAGGCGCGCCTCCAGCAGCGCGAGGTGGTCCTGGCCCCAGAACATCTCGTCGCCGAGGCAGAAGGTGGGGACACCGAAGGCCCCGCGCCGCACCGCCTCCTCGGTCGCGGCGATCAGGCCCTGCTTGACCGCATCGGTCTGGGTCGCCGCCAGCAGGGCGGCACCGTCGACGCCGGCCGCATCCATCACCTCGCGGATCACCTCGGGATTGCCGAGGTCCTTGCCGTCGACCCACATGGCCTGGAACGTCGCGACATGAGTCGTCGCGAACACGCCGGCCTGCTGTGCGGCAATCGCCGTGCGCATCAGGGCCACGCTGTTGATCGGGAAATGCGGATTCATCTGGAACGGTGCGCCGCGCAGCGCCACCCAGCGCCGCAAGGTCTTCAAGCCATAGGCCCGCTTGGCCTCGCACTTCTCGAAGATCGGCGAGACATTGCCCGTCGCCTTGAACACGCCGCCCAGCAGCATCGGTCGGTAGGCAATCGTCGCGCCGGTCCGCTCGCACAGCCCCTTGAGCTGCACGTCGGCCAGGTAGCTGTATGGACTGACATAGTCGAAGAAGAACTCGATCTCGCTCGCCACGGCGCCCTCCCCAAGGGTCTTGTTTCAAGACCGACGGTGACATGGCGCCGCCACACGGTCAAGCAGCCGGGAATTAACGGTCTGATCAGACGTCCATGCGATGCTCGCGAGTCCCTTGAAGCCTGGAAGCCACGTCCATGACACTCGCAGCCGTCGATGCCCGCCCGGACCTGCGGGTGGATATGTCGGAAGACCCTGCCGATATCCGGCACCGGGCTCTCCGCGCGCTGCTGGCGTACTGGACCGAGCGATGCCCGGGTCCGGACCGGCTGCCGTCACGCGCGGACATCGACCCGGTCGGGATGAAGGCATTCCTGCCGCATGTCATGCTGGTCGACGTCACCGGCAAGCCGGCGCGGTTCCGCTGGCGCCTGCTGGGAACAGCCACCATCGGCTGGTTGCACCGCGACATGACCGGGCGCTGGTTCGACGAGATCTACGCCGGTCCGGTCCTGGAATCGATGTACGGGATGTACCGGACCACGGTCACCACCCGTCGTCCCGCCCGCTTCACCGGTCGCGCGTCCTTTGCCAGCAAGGACTACGTGACATTCGAGACGCTGCACCTTCCGCTCAGCGCGCCCGGCGACCCGGACGGGCCGGTGCGGATGATCCTGGGCGGTGCCGTGCTGCAGATACCCGACCGGGCGCGCTGATCGTTCAGGTCGGGGCGGATGCCGCCAGCGCACGCAGGTCCTCGCACGCGGAGATGCCGTCATCATGGGCGCGCCGCATGTCGATCAGGTCCGCGCGCAGCAGCGGGTCGCTCACCTGTCCGGCCAGCACCGACAGCCGCTCCGCGACCCAGGACTGGCCGCGGTTGAGGAAGACCAGGCGGTCGTCGAGTTCCGTCCGGCGCATCGCCTTTTCCCGGAAGCTCCCCGCCGCCGTCGACGGTTCGCCGCCCAACCGGCGGACATGCGCCGACAGCACGCCGACCCAGTGCGCCTCGGCATAGGCCATGCCTTTCAGGGTCAGCGCCGCATTGCGGTCGGCCGCGTCGGCGCCGTAGCGGGTGCAGACGATGGCACCGGCCCGCTCCGCCTCGATCAGTTCGTTCAGCGCGACGACGGTCTCCGCCTCCGTCAGACGCGCCTCGACCGGTGCCAGTTCGTGGGCCAGGCAGGGCGGCGAGGCGACGCAACCCGGACCCGCCATCGCCGCCAGCGCCGCCTTCGCATCCGCGACCAGGCTGGCAATGATCTCGGCGGCCGGCCGGACCGCGTCAATGGCGTCGATCCCCGTCCCCGCATACAGCGGCATGGCCGCCAGGTCGCCCGACGTGGTGCGGAGCGGTGAATGCGTGCTGAACGAGCGGATGTCCTGGCCGTCGTCGCGGCCGATCACGGCGAGCGGCAGGTCGGCAGCGCGATGCCCGAAGGGCCGTCCGCCAGCGATCTCCAGCACCGGACGGCGCAGCACGCGGACGGCCGCGCCGTCGGGCCAGTTGCGCATGAACAGGTCGGTCAGCACCGTTTCCGCAGCCGTGCCGTCGACCAGCGCCTGCTTGTGCATGTCATGCGCGAAGGATTCGGTTGCGACGAGGAACAGCGAGCCGCAGGCCACCCCGTCGGCGCCCCGGTGCAGGGCCTCCGCGAACGCCTGCCCGTCGCAGATGCCGCCCGCGACGGCCAGCGGCACGTCGACCGCGTCCGCAACTGCCTGCACCAGCGACAGCGCGGGAACGTGGCCGCGAACGTGTCCACCCGCCTCGACGCCCTGTACCACCAGCGCATCGGCCCCCGCCCGGACCGCGGCTTCCGCCTCATCGATGCGGCCGATCTGCCAGATCACGGTCCGGCCGGCGTCCTTCAGCCGGCGGATCATCGCGCGGTCGATATCCCAGAACCCGAAGATGACCGGAACGTCGCATGCAATCACGCAGTCGAGTTGTGCGGCGAGCAGGTCCGGTGCCGTCGAGACGGGGACCAGGTTCACGCCGAACGGCCGGTCTGTCCGGGTGCGCACGGCGGCGATCTCCCGCTGCAGCAGCGCCACCGGTTCCCGCACCATGCCGAGGCACCCGAACGCCCCGGCCGCACTGACCGCCGCGGCCAGCTCCGCCCGCGCGACACCGCCCATCCCGGCCTGGATCACCGGATAGCGGCAACCCAGCAGTTGTTCCAGCCGTCCGCTCATCGCCACCTCCCCGCCGCGCGCGCCCGCAGGCGCGCCACGCATCGAGGGTGGATCGGGCAGCGGAGATGGCAACAGCCCTGCGGCGCCGTGACCCTCGGTTGAGCGGAACTGTCCCGAGGCGACAAGGAATCTCGTTTGCGGGTCTCAATTCAAGACTGATAAGGTGGTCCCCATCGGCAAGGGCTGCGAGGTGCGTGATGCGCTGGCACGATCTGGGTGACGAACGCTGTCCGGTGGCGCGTGGCATCGCGACCATCGGTGACCGCTGGACCCTGCTGGTGATCCGCGACTGCCTGCTGGGCGTGCGCCGCTTCGAGGATTTCCAGACCCGGCTCGGTATCGCCCGCCGCGTGCTGGCCGAGCGCCTGGCGCTGCTGGTCGAGCGCGGCGTGCTGCGCAAGGTGCCCTATTCGGAAAAGCCGCTGCGCCACGAATACCGCCTGACCCGCGCGGGTCACGAGTTGCTGCCGGTCATCCTGGCGCTGACGAAATGGGCCGACGCCCACGTGCCGCACCCGGACGGCCCGCCATTGCGGCACCGCCACACCGGCTGCGACCACGTGATGAGCCCGACTCTGACCTGTTCGGAATGCGGCGAGCCGCTGGACAGCCACAACGTCCGCGCCGAGCCGGCGGACCCGGACTCGACTCTTCTCGCCCATGCCCGTCGACCGGAAACGGCGACGCGCTAGATCATCGCAAACCGGCGGCCGCGGCCGCCGACCGTGGAGTACCCGACCATGAATGCAATGGCCGAAGCCGCACGCCGCATGAGCGGCCTGGAACAGCTGCGCGCCGTGATGGACGAGAGCGGTCCGAAGGCCAGCATCGGCCGCACGCTGGACTTCTGGCCCGCCGAGATCGAGGAGGGCCACGTGGTCTTCGAGGGCCGGCCGTCCACCGGGCACCTCAATCCGCTGCGCACAGTCCATGGCGGCTATGCCGCGACCCTGCTGGACTCCTGCATGGGCTGCGCCGTGCACACCACCCTTCCCGCCGGCAAGACCTACACGACGCTGGAGCTGAAGGTGAACTACATCCGCAGCCTGAAGCCCGACAGCGGCATCGTCCGTGCCGTCGGCGACATCATCCATGCCGGCCGCTCGACCGCCACGGCCGAGGGCAAGCTGTTCGACGCCGAGGGCCGCCTGGTCGCCCATGGCACCACCACCTGCATCGTGATGGACCTCTGATCCGTCGCACCACACCCGCCAAGGAACCCCTGCGATGTCCCAGGTCCTGCGCCGTCCCCTCTGGCTGATGCTGCTCGCCGGCACGCTGGTCATGTTCATCACCTTCGGCGTGCGCGGCGGCTTCGGCCAGTTCCTGCTGCCGATGTCCGAGACGCTCGGCTGGGGCCGCGAGATCTTCTCGCTGGCCATCGCCATCCAGAACCTGCTCTGGGGCGCTTTGCAGCCGGTGGCCGGGGGGCTGGCGGATCGCTACGGCGCCGGCAAGTCGCTGCTGTTCGGCACGCTGATGTACGGCCTCGGCGTCTATCTCATGTCCCAGGCGGCGACGCCGGAGCTGTTCCACCTGACCGCCGGCGGCATGATCGGCATCGGCCTGGCCTTCGGCTCGATGGGCGTCGTCATGCCCGCCATCGCGCGCGCCACCCCGCCGAAGTACCGCACCCTCGCCATGGGCATCGTCAACATGGGCGGCTCGGCCGGCATGCTGGTGCTGGTCCCGGTCGGACAGGAGTTCATCAACGCGTGGGGCTGGCAGACCGCGCTGGCGGTGCTGTCGCTGTTCGCGATCGTCAACCTGCTGCTGGCACCGGTGCTGTCGGGCAAGTCGGAGGTTCCGGCCGGCGGCCAGAGCTTCGGCCAGGCGCTGTCGGAGGCGCGCCGGCACGCCGGCTACTGGTTCCTGATCGGCGGCTTCTTCGTCTGCGGCTTCCACGTCACCTTCATCGGCGTTCACCTGACGCCCTACCTGGTCGATTCCGGCCTCGACCCGTCGCTCGGCGCGCTGGCGCTGGCGGTGATCGGCGGCGCCAACATCTTCGGCAGCCTGGCCGCCGGTGTGCTGGGCGACCGCTATTCCAAGAAGTACGTGCTGAGCCTGCTCTATGCCGCCCGCGCGGCGCTGATGGCGGCCTTCGTGCTGGTGCCGCTGTCCGAGGTCACGGTGCTGGTCTTCGCCGCGATCATGGGCCTGCTCTGGCTTTCGACGGTGCCGCTGACCTCGGGCCTGGTCGGCCAGATCTTCGGGCCGCAGTACATGGGCATGCTGTTCGGCTTCGTCTTCTTCAGCCACCAGATCGGCGCCTTCTTCGGCGTCTGGCTGGGCGGCCTGCTCTTCGACCTGACGGGAAGCTACGACGTTGTCTGGTGGTTGGGCGTGGCACTGGGGCTGATCTCCGCCGCGCTGCACTTCCCCATCGACGAGAAGCCCATCGTCCGCACCGCGCAGGCCTGAACGCCCGCGCGCAGTACCCCCTTCCGGCCCCCGGTTGGACCCGGGGCCGGAAGGGCGTAGGCTCCCGTCAACCACGACCAACGGGAGGACGATCATGAACGAACTGTCCCCGATCGGCGCCAGGGGCCTGGGCCTCAAGGACGCCAGCCTGTTCCGCGAGCAGTGCCACGTCGACGGCAAGTGGCTCGACGCCGACAGCGGCGCCACCATCGCCGTGACCAATCCCGCCACCGGCCAGGTGCTCGGCACCGTGCCGAAGATGGGCGCCGACGAGACCCGCCGCGCTATCGCGGCCGCGAACCGCGCCCTGCCCGGCTGGCGGGCCATGACCGGCAAGGAGCGCGCGGCCATCCTGCGTCGCTGGTTCGACCTGATCATGGCGAACCAGGAGGACCTGGCGCGACTGATGACCGCCGAGCAGGGCAAGCCGCTGGCCGAGAGCCGGGGCGAGATCGCCTATGCCGCGAGCTTCATCGAGTGGTTCGCCGAGGAGGGCAAGCGCGTCTACGGCGACACCATCCCCTCGCACCGGCGCGACGCGCGCATCGTGGTGGTGAAGGAGCCGATCGGCGTCTGCGCCGCGATCACGCCCTGGAACTTCCCGGCCGCCATGATCACCCGCAAGGCCGGCCCGGCGCTGGCCGCCGGCTGCACGATGGTGGTCAAGCCCGCCACCGCGACGCCGTTCTCGGCGCTGGCGCTGGCGGAACTGGCGCAGCGCGCCGGCCTGCCCGACGGCGTGCTGTCGGTGGTCACCGGCTCCGCGTCGGCCATCGGCGGCGAGCTGACCGCCAACCCCATCGTGCGCAAGCTGACCTTCACCGGCTCCACCGAGATCGGCAAGGAGCTGGTGCGCCAGTGCGCGGACACGCTGAAGAAGACGACGATGGAACTGGGCGGCAATGCACCGTTCATCGTCTTCGACGACGCCGACATCGACGCGGCCATCGAGGGCGCGCTGCAGTCGAAGTTCCGCAATACCGGCCAGACCTGCGTCTGCGCCAACCGCATCCTGGCCCAGGACGGCATCTACGATACCTTTGTCGAGAAGCTGGCGGCGGCGGTGGCGAAGCTCAGGGTCGGTGACGGCCTGAAGGGCGAGACCGACCAGGGCCCGATGATCGACGCCGACGCGGTGGCCAAGGTCGCCGAGCATGTGGACGACGCGGTCTCGAAGGGCGGCCGGGTGCTGACCGGCGGCAAGGCGCACGCGCTGGGCGGGCTGTTCTACGAGCCGACGGTGGTCGCCGACGTCACCCCCGCCATGAAGGTGGCGAAGGAGGAGACCTTCGGTCCGCTGGCCCCGGTGTTCCGCTTCCAGACCGAGCAGGAAGCCATCGCCATGGCCAATGACACCGAGTTCGGCCTGGCCGCCTATTTCTACGGCCGCGACATCGGCCGCATCTGGCGGGTGGCGGAGGCGCTGGAATACGGCATCGTCGGCATCAACTCCGGCCTGATCTCGACCGAGGTGGCGCCCTTCGGCGGCATGAAGGAGTCGGGCTTCGGCCGCGAGGGCTCCCATTACGGCATCGAGGACTATCTCGAGGTGAAGTACCTGCTGATGGCCGGCATCGACCGCTGAGGCGAGACGGCTCCGGCTGTCCTCTCGCTCCGGGCTCGACCCGGGGCGAGTAGTCGTTGCTGCTCCCTGTGATGTCTTGGCCGGCATCGACCGCCGAGGCGACCGTCCGGCACCGGGCACCGTTCACGCCCCTGCGACCGCGGCCGAGGTTTCCCTTCGGCCCCGGCTTGCCTATGTATCGGCGCTGAACCCTGATCCTCGCACGCGGGAGCTTCCGGCATGGCCAGCTACGACTACGACCTCTTCGTCATCGGTGTCGGTTCCGGCGGCACGCGTGCGGCGCGCATGGTCGCCTCCACCGGCGCCCGGGTCGCGGCGGCCGAGTCGAGCTGGCTGGGCGGCACCTGCGTGAACGTCGGCTGCGTGCCGAAGAAGCTGATGGTCTATGGCAGCCACTTCCACGAGGACGTCGAGGACGCCACCGCCTATGGCTGGGACCTCAGCGTCAACGGTCTGGACTGGGCACGGCTGATCGAGAACAAGAACAAGGAGATCGCCCGGCTGAACGGCGTCTATCGCCGCCTGCTCGACAATGCCGGCGTCACCCTCTACGAGACCCACGCCGAGATCGTCGACCGCCATACCATCCGCGTCGGCGACAGGACCGTCACCACCGACAAGCTGATGATCGCGACGGGCGGCTGGCCCAGCATGCCCGACATTCCGGGCATCGAGCACGCCATCTCGTCCAACGAGGTGTTCTACCTGCCGAAGCGCCCCGACCGCTTCATCGTGGTCGGCGGCGGCTACATCGCGCTTGAATTCGCCGGCATCATGAACGGTTACGGCGCCCAGGTGACGCAGATCTACCGCGGCGAGAAGATCCTGCGCGGCTTTGACGAGGATGTGCGCGACGTCGTCACCGAGGAGGTACGCAAGAAGGGCGTGGACCTGCGCACCGGCGTCAACATCTGGGAAATCGTCAAGGACGGCGACCACCTGCGCGCCAAGCTGACCGACAGCACCGAGATCGTCGCCGACACCATCATGTTCGCCACCGGCCGGCACCCGCGTACCACCAGCTTCGGGCTGGAGCGGCTGGACGTGGAGCTGGCCGCCGACGGCGCCATCAAGGTCGACGAGTACTCCCGCACCTCGGTGGACGGCGTCTTCGCCATCGGCGACGTCACCAACCGCGTGGCGCTGACCCCGGTCGCGATCCACGAGGCCATGGCGTTCTACCGCACGGAATTCCTGGGCGACCCGACCGCGGCTGACCACGAGAACATCCCCTCCGCCGTGTTCAGCCAGCCGCCGGTCGGCACCGTCGGCCTGAGCGAGACCGAGGCGCGCAAGCGCTATGGCGAGGTGGACATCTACCGCTCCACCTTCACGCCGATGAAGCACACCATGACCGGCCGGCAGGAGAAGACGATGATGAAGCTGATCGTCGACACAGCCAGCCAGCGCGTGGTCGGCGCCCACATGGTCGGGCCCGACGCCGGCGAGATCATCCAGGGCATCGGCATCGCGGTGAAGATGGGCGCCACCAAGCGCGACTTCGACCGCACCATCGGCATTCACCCGACCGCGGCCGAGGAATTCGTCACCATGCGGACCAAGGCGGCCTGAGGGCGGTCGGCATACGCCTCGCCCCGGACCGGATCCGGGGCCTGGTCCGCCAACGTCGCGCCATGGGCTCCGGCGTTCGCCGGAGCGAGCATCATTCTTCTCGTCCCGGGCTTGACCCGGGACCTATACCTCAACGTCGCGCCATGGGCTCCGGCCTTCGCCGGAGCGAGCGCCTTTCATCTCGCCCCGGGTGTGACCCGGGACCCATTCCGCCGACCGATAAGCCATGGGCTCCGGCCTTCGCCGGAGCGAGCGCACGGCTTATTGCTCGTCCCAGTGTCGGTGGTTCAGCACCTGCCCGTTCGCCCGGACCTCCCGGACCCGTTCCAGATCGACATCGGCAAAGGTCCAGCCCGGTGCGTCCATGGCGCCCTCGGCCAGGATGCCGTTGGCCGGCCAGCCACGGTCGGGCGGGCCATAGATGCCGGCCGCGCCCCGGTTCTCGTCCAGCGCCGGCGACCAGGGCGCCAGCCCGACCGTCGGTGCCGTCACGGTGACGAACTGGCTCTCCAGCGCGCGGGCCATGGCACCGATCTTCACCCGCCAGAACCCGGCCTCCGTGTCGGTGCAGGTCGGCACGGCCACCAGGTCAGCGCCAGCTTCCACCAGCCGCCGCACCACCAGCGGGAACTCGACGTCGTAGCAGACGGCGATGCCGATCCGGCCGAGCGGCGTGTCGAACACCCGCTGTCCGCTGCCGGCCTGCACGTTCCACTGCTCGCGCTCGAAGCGCGTCATCACCAGCTTGTCCTGGTGGCCAAGCAGGCCGTCCGGCCCGAAGAAGCGCGAGCGGTTGACCACGCGGCCATCCGGCAGCGGCAGCGCCAGGGTCGCGGCGACGATATGGATACCGGTCCGGGCCGCGAGGCGCGCGTGCAGGTCGTCGATCTCGTCGGCCAGTTCCGCGACCCGGCCGATCTGCAGGCCGAGGTCCGCGGCGACACCGACGCCAAAGACGCTCGCCAGTTCCATGGTGGCGTATTCCGGAAAGACCAGCAGCTCCGCGCCGCCCGACGCCGCCTGTTCCACCCACGCCGTCAGCTTCGCGGCGTAGGAGGACCAGTCATCGTGCCAGTCGACCGGCCAGGCGGCGGCGGCCACACGCACCGCTCAGTCGCCCTTCAGCCAGAACTGCAGCGCCTTCACCGTCTCCTCGCTCTCGCCGACGTCAAGCCAGGGGAACCGCGCCACCATGCCCGGCACCGGGTGGTAGCCGCGACCGCTCCAGAAGACGTCATGCGGGCGGTAGTCGGCGGGCCGGGACGGGTGATCGGCCGGCCGGATCACGGAACAGAAGCCGGTGACAGGTCGCCCCAGTTCCCGCGCCCGCGCTTCCCGGTGATCGAAGAAGGCATGGCCGATGCGGTGTCCGCGATAGCTGACGTCCAGCACCGATTCGCCGAAGTACATGACCGACTTCAGGTCGATGCCGCGTTCGACGAACGGCGCCGCGAAGCCCGGATCGCCATGCTCCATCGGGATCGCGGTCGAGGCGCCGACCAGCAGGCCCTCGTCAAAGGCGCCGACCACCACCGCACCGGGGCTTTCGGCATAGACCTTCAGGTAGTCGCGTTCGAAGGCCTCGGTGCCCACATAGAGATAGGGAAACTCGCGGAAGACCCGGATGCGCAGGCGCGCCACCTCCGGCAGGACCGCGCGCAGCGCCGCGCCTGTCAGCGGGCGGACTTCGATGGGCATGGGCGCCTCCTGCTCAGTCGGCGCGGGTCAGCGTCCGTCGGACCGCGTCGCGCCAGCCGGCATACTTGGCCTCCCGCGTCGTCGCGTCCAGTGCCGGGGTGAAGCGACGGTTGCGCTGCCACAGCTCGGCGAAGCGATCCGGGCCGGGATAGAAGCCGACCTGCAGGCCCGCCAGCCAGGCGGCCCCCAGCGCCGTCGTCTCCAGCACCGTCGGGCGGTCGACGGATGCACCCAGGATGTCGGCCAGTGCCTGCATGGTCCAGTCCGAGGCGACCATGCCGCCGTCCACGCGCAGCACCGTGTCCGCGCCGCGTGCCGCCGGCCAGTCGCCGCGCATCGCCTCCAGCAGGTCGCGGGTCTGGTAGCAGACCGCCTCCAGTGCGGCCCGGGCGATCTCCGCCGGGCCGGTCGCCCGCGTCAGACCGTACAGCGCGCCGCGTGCCTCCGCGTCCCACCATGGCGCGCCGAGGCCGGTGAAGGCCGGCACCAGGTAGACCGCCTGCGCCGGATCCGCCCGCTCGGCCAGTGGCCCGCTTTCCGCGGCCGCGCCGATCAGGCCCAGGCCGTCGCGCAGCCACTGCACGGCGGCACCGGCAACGAAGATCGAGCCCTCCAGCGCATAGGTGCGCTGCCCCTCCAGCTGGTAGGCAATGGTGCCGAGCAGGCGATTGGTCGAGACCACCGGTTCGGACCCGGTGTTCAGCAGGGCGAAGCAGCCGGTGCCATAGGTCGACTTCATCATGCCCGGCGCGAAACAGGCCTGCCCGACCGTTGCCGCCTGCTGGTCGCCGGCGATGCCGCAGACCGGGATGGCGCCGCCGAACAGTTCCGCGTCGGTCCGGCCGAACTCCGCCGCCGAATCGCGGATCTCCGGCAGCAGGCTCGCCGGCACGCCGAACAGTGCCAGCAGGTCGGGATCCCACGTGCCTCTCCGGATATCGCAGAGCATGGTGCGCGCGGCATTCGTGGCGTCGGTCGCATGGACCCGCCCGCCGGTCAGCCGCCAGAGCAGGAAGCTGTCGATGGTCCCGAAGGCAAGCTCGCCGGCCTCGGCCCGCGCGCGGGCGCCTGGCAAACTGTCCAGCATCCAGGCGATCTTGGTTGCGGAAAAATAGGGATCGAGCAGCAGACCGGTGCGTTCGGTGACCATTGGCTCGTGTCCGGCGGCCTTCAGCCGGGCGCAGGCGTCAGCCGTGCGCCGGTCCTGCCAGACGATGGCGTTCATCAGCGGGCGGCCGTCGCGGCGATCCCAGACCACGCTGGTCTCGCGCTGGTTGGTGATGCCGATGGCAACGATGTCGGCGGCCGTCGCACTCGCCCGGCGCATGGCATCGCGACAGGTCGCCAGCACCGTCTGCCAGATGTCTTCCGGGTCATGCTCGACCCAGCCGGAGGCCGGGAAATGCTGGCGGAACTCCTGCTGCGCCAGCGCCGCCACCTTCATGTCGCGGTCGAAAAGGATGGCGCGGCTGGACGTCGTGCCCTGGTCGATGGCCATGACATAGCGCGCCATCAGCGTCTCCCTCCCCCGTCAGGCGGTCCGTTCGGCCAGCCAGGCTTCCAGCGCCGCCCGCCCCTCCGGCGTCACGCGCAGGCCCAGCTTGGTGCGGCGCCACAGGATGTCGTCGGCCGTCAGCGCCCATTCATTTTCGACAAGATAGCCGCATTCGGCGGCCGTGAGTCCCGCGCCGAAATCGGCGCCCTGTGCGGCGCCGAGAATCGCCGACGCCGCCGTGCCATGGCTCCGCGCCAGCCGGCGCACCGTTCGCGCCTCCCGGTCCGGCGCCAGCGCCTGCAGGCGGGCCACCAGCGCCTCGAAGCCGTCGACGGCGAAGTCGCCACCAGGGAGGCAGGTGCCGGCGGTCCAGTCGCCGCGTACGGGCTTCAGGTACGGCTCCAGCTTCGCCAGCGCTGCCTCGGCCAGCCGGCGATAGGTGGTGATCTTGCCGCCGAAGACATGCAGCACCGGGGCCTCGCCCTTGGGCTGGTCCAGGTCCAGCACGTAGTCGCGCGTCGCCGCCTTCGCCTCCGGCGTGCCATCGTCGTAGAGCGGGCGCACGCCCGAATAGGTGTGCACGACGTCCTCCCGGCGGACAGGGCGGCGGAAGTATTCGCTCGCCGCCGCGCAGAGATAAGTCACCTCGTCCTCGGAGATGCGGGCCGCCGCCGGATCGTCACCGACGTCCACGTCGGTGGTGCCGATCAGGGTGAAGTCGTCCTGCCAGGGAATGGCGAAGAAGATCCGTCCGTCGCCGTTCTGGAAGAAATAGGATCGCTCGTGGTCAAACAGGCGCGGCACCACGATGTGACTGCCCTTCACCAGCCGCACGCGCGCGCTGGCATTGCGGCCCAGCCCCTCGGCGATGAAGCGCGCGACCCACGGGCCGGCGGCATTGACCAGCGCCCGCGCCTTCATTGTCGCGCGCGCGCCGGTCCGGAGGTTCTCGGTCTCGACCAGCCAGAGCCCGTCCTGCCGGCGCGCCGAGATGCAGCGGGTACGGGTGCGGATGTCGGCGCCGAGGCGGCGGGCATCCATGGCATTCAGCACCACCAGGCGCGCGTCGTCGACCCAGCAGTCGGAATATTCGAAGGCGCGGCGGTACTCGTCCTTCAGCGGCGCGCCGGCCGGGTCGGAGCGCAGGTCCAGCACCCGGGTCGGTGGCAGCAACTTCCGCCCGCCGATGTGGTCATAGAGGAACAGCCCGAGGCGCAGCAGCCATGCCGGCCGCAGCCCCTTGTGGTGCGGCAGCACGAAGCGCATCGGCCAGATGATGTGCGGCGCCATGCGCAGCAGCACCTCGCGCTCGATCAGCGCCTCCCGCACCAGGCGGAACTCGTAGTGCTCGAGATAGCGCAGGCCGCCGTGAACCAGCTTGGTGGAGGCCGACGAGGTGGCGCCGGCGAGGTCGCCCATCTCCACCAGCGCGACCGACAGTCCGCGTCCCGCGGCATCACGGGCAATGCCGCAGCCGTTGATGCCGCCGCCGACGACAGCGACATCGACGACGCTGTCGGCCGGTCCGCTCACGTGTTGAAGCGGAAGTGCATCACGTCGCCGTCGGCGACGGTGTAGTCGCGTCCCTCCAGCCGCATGCGGCCCGCATCCTTGGCGCCCTGCTCGCCATTGCCGGCGACATAGTCGGCATAGGCGATGGTCTCGGCGCGGATGAAACCCTTCTCGAAATCGGTGTGGATCACGCCCGCCGCCTGCGGCGCCAGCGCACCGGTCTTCACGGTCCAGGCCCGGGCTTCCTTCGGGCCGACGGTGAAGAAGGTGATCAGGCCGAGCAGGCTGTAGCCGGCACGGATCAGGCGATCCAGCCCGGTCTCCTCCAGCCCGATCCCGGCGAGGAATTCCTGCCGTTCCTCCGGGTCGGACAGTTGCGCGATCTCCGATTCGATGGCTGCCGAGACGGTGATCGCCAGCGCGCCCTCGGCCGCCGCCTTCTCCGCCACGCGGGCGGTATGCGCATTGCCGGTCGCGGCATGGGCCTCGTCGACATTGCAGACGTACAGCACCGGCTTGGAGGTGATCAGTTGCAGCGCGCGGAAGCGGCCGCGATCCTCCTCGTCGACCGCCAGCAGGCGCGCCGGCTTGCCCTCGCGCAGCAGTTCCAGTGCCCCGGCCATCAGGTCGACATCGGCCTTCAGTGTCTTGTCGCCGCTGCGGAAGCGCTTTTCCAGCGGGCTGTAGCGACGTTCCAGGCTGTCGAGGTCGGCGATCATCAACTCGGTCTCGACGGTCTCGGCATCCGCTATGGGGTCGATACGGCCGTCGACATGGGTGATGTCGTCATCCTCGAAGCAGCGCAGCACGTGGATGATGGCGTCCACCTCGCGGATATGGCTCAGGAACTGGTTGCCCAGCCCCTCGCCCTTCGAGGCACCTCGCACCAGGCCGGCAATGTCGACGAAGGTAAGCTGCGTCGGCACGATCTCGCGCGACTTCGCCAGCCCCGCCAGCGTGGTCAGGCGCGGGTCCGGCACGGCCACCTGGCCGAGATTCGGCTCGATGGTAC
The DNA here is from genome assembly GCA_036154895.1 of Pseudomonadota bacterium. Classification (GTDB taxonomy): domain Bacteria; phylum Pseudomonadota; class Alphaproteobacteria; order Minwuiales; family Minwuiaceae; genus Minwuia. The sequence continues at coordinate 25,117 of JAYZWD010000038.1, read as the reverse complement.
AAAAGGGATAGTTCGCCGCCTGGGCCGACGCGGTCTGCGTCAGGGCGTTGAACAGGGTGGACTTGCCGACATTCGGCAGCCCGACGATACCGCACTTAAACCCCATCGGTTCGCGCTTCCTTGTCCTGCGTGGGTTTCGGGGCCGGACACTTCTGCGCCACGGCGGTCATGAAGCCTGCCGTGTCGCCGTCGACCAGCCGGGGCGTCGCGTCCGCGACCGCGTCCAGCCACGCGTCGACATGGACCTTCTCGTCCTTCGAGAAGTTGCCGAGCACGTGGCGGGTGACCAGTTCCTTGTGGCCCGGATGGCCGATGCCGAGCCGGACCCGCATGTAGTCGGGGCCGAGATGGCCGGAGATCGAGCGGATGCCGTTGTTGCCGGCGGCGCCGCCACCGGTCTTCACCCGAAGCCGGCCGAAGGCCAGGTCAAGCTCGTCGTGGAACACCACGAGGTCGGCCAGGTCGAGCTGGAAGAACCGCATCGCCTCGCCGACCGACCGGCCGGATTCGTTCATGTAGGTGTTGGGGCGCAGCAGCATGACCTTGTCACCGCCGAGCCGCCCTTCGCAGAAATGCCCTTGGAACCGGGTCTTCCACGGGCCGATGGCGTGGCGCGTCGCGATACGCGCCACGGCCATGAAGCCGATATTGTGCCGATGGCCGGCATATTCGGGCCCGGGATTGCCGAGCCCGACCAGGAGACGCATGGCGACGACCTCCCCGGTGGGAACGCCGGGCCGATCAGGCCTCTTCGGCTTCGCCCTCTTCCTCGCTCGTGGCGGCTGCCGTCGAGGCGATGGTCGCGATGGTGAAGTCGCGGTCCGTGATGGTCGGACGCACATTGGCCGGCAGGGTGATACGGCTGATCTTCAGCGCATCGCCGATATCAGCGCCGGTCAGGTCGATCTCCAGGAAGTCCGGGATCGCCGTGTTCGGGCAGATCAGCTCGACCTCGTGGCGGACGATGTTCAGCACACCGCCGCGCTTGATGCCCGGGCTCTTCTCCTCGTTGAGGAAGTGCACCGGCACCATGACCTCGATGGTCGCGTCGGTGGCCAGGCGCAGGAAGTCGATATGCAGCGGCTCGTCGGTGACGGGGTGCAGCTGCACGTCACGCGGCAGGCAGCGCTCGGTCGCGCCGGCGACGTTCATCTCGAACACGCGGTGCATGAAGCCACCGCGGGAGAGTTCCTTCTGGATGATGCGGCGATCGATGCTGATCAGCGCCGGTTCCTTGTCGCTGCCATAGACCACGCCCGGCACCTGGCCCCGCAGGCGCAGCGCACGCACGGCACCGGTGGTGGACTTCTCGCGCGGGGTCACCGCAATGGTTTCGACTTCCGACATCTTCTCGCTCCTTCCGCCGGGCACCAGAGCCTTGGCCACCGGTGCCGGTGAATTCCGTTCCACGTTCGTGGCGCCGTTCGATGGCCGGCGCCGGCCAGATCAGTCAAACAGGCTGGAGACCGACGTCTCGGTCGAGATGCGCTTGATCGCCTCCGCCAGCAGGTTCGCGATCGAGACCTGCCGGATCTTCGGCTCGGCCGCGACCGCGTCCGTGGCGCGGATCGTATCGGTCACCACAAGCGACTCGAGGGCCGAGCCGGCTACGCGATTGACCGCGCCTCCCGACAGGATGCCGTGCGAGACATAGGCGGAAACCGACAGCGCACCCCGTTCCAGGAGTGCCGTCGCGGCGTTGCAGAGGGTGCCCGCGCTGTCGACCATGTCGTCCACCAGGATGCAGTGGCGTCCGACGACATCGCCGATCACGTTCATCACCTCGGACACGCCGGCCCGTTCGCGGCGCTTATCCACGATAGCCAGGTCCGCGTCAAGGCGCTTGGCGAAGTAGCGGGCACGGACCACGCCGCCCACGTCCGGCGAGATCACCATCAGGTTCTGGTCGCCGTAGCGCGCCTTGATATCGGTGATCAGTTCGGGGCCGGCATAGAGGTTGTCCAGCGGGATGTCGAAGAAGCCCTGGATCTGGCCGGCATGCAGGTCGACCGTCAGCACGCGGTCGGCGCCGGCCTTCTCGATCAGGTTGGCCACCAGCTTGGCCGAGATCGGCGTGCGCGGGCCGGGTTTCCGGTCCTGGCGGGCATAGCCGAAATAGGGCAGCACGGCGGTGATGCGGCGCGCCGATGCCCGGCGCAGCGCGTCGATGCAGATCAGCAGCTCCATCAGGTGGTCATTGGCCGGGAACGAAGTCGACTGGACGACGAAGGCGTCCTCGCCGCGCACGTTCTCGTGGATCTCGACATAGACCTCCTCGTCGGCGAAGCGCTTGACGGAGGCGTTGGTCAGGGGAACCCCGAGATAGTCGGCGATCTGCGACGCCAGAACGGGGTTGCTGTTACCGGTGAGGACAATCATCGGATCACGCTGGCATCGACAGTTGCTGTTGGGGGCGACGGCGCGGTTCTTATCAGTGCCCCACCCCCCTGTCCATTGCGTATGACGCTTTTCTGACGCGCTGTCGTCAGGCTGCGGCGAGGCTGACGCGGCAGGGCGGCACCGGAAGTCCGGCTACACCGGCCGAGGTCCGGAAGACCGAGCCGCAATGGTCGTCCGGGCCGCCGACCGAACCGGTGACGACATAGAGATCCTCCAGGCCCGCGCCCCCGAAGGCAACACTGGTCACCATGGGCAGCGGCACCTCGATCGAATGCCGGAACGTGCCGTCGGGTGCGAAGACGTCCACACGCCCGCCATGCGCGACCGCGACCAGCACCGAGCCGTCGGTGGCAACGCAGAGCCCGTCCGGATGGCCGCCCTCGATGCGGGCGAAGGTCTCCCACGCGCCGACCTCGCCGTCATTCACGGGATAGACCCGGATCACGTTGGCCCGGGCGTCGGAGTGATAGAGCCGCGTGCCGTCGGGCGAGAAGCCCATGCCGTTGGTCAACCATATGCCGTCGGAGACCGTGCGCACGCTGCCGTCCAGATCGATGACATGCAGGTGCCCGGGCCTGGCCTTGTCGTCGGAAAAGACGCGGTAGCCCAGGCTGCCGACATAGATCCGGCCGGCCGCGTCGGTGGTGAAGTCGTTGAAGCCGACAGAACCGGGAATGGCGTCGCGGGTGAGCAGCGCGATGCTGCCCTCCCTGCCCGGAACCACGCGGGAGATGTCGCGGCCGCCCACGACGATGCCGCCGTCCGCGTGCTCGACCATGCCGCCGATGCCCTTGCGCGATGGCACCGCCGTCGAGACCTTGCCGTCGGGCCCAAGGACATAGACGCCGCCGTCCAGCACGTCGCTGAACAGCAGGCCGGTGCCCTCGATCCAGAGCGGTCCCTCGATCAGGGCGTAACCCGTAACCAGTCGTTGCATGGCTGCCTCCCCGGTCGCGCATTTCGTCCGAGTGTCGATGGAACGGGGGCAAACGTCCAGCGCCACGCACGCATGGCCGTGACAGCCGGGGGCGCGCTGGCGTATGGCGGAGCCATGCGTCGAGGGAGGAGAATCGCATGTATGAACTGGACTTCACCGGCAAGCGGGTGCTGATCACCGGCGGCACCAACGGCATGGGCAACGCCATGGCGCATGCCTTCCGCAGGCTGGGCGCCAGCGTCACCGTCACCGGCACGCGCCCGCCGGAATCCTACGAGACCGACCTGCACGGCCTCGACGTCCGCCAGTTCGACGCCGGGGCCCCCGATCAGGCGGAACGGCTGATCGCCTCGATCGAGCGCCTCGACATCCTGGTCAACAACGGCGCGCTGGTGCTCTACCGCGGCCAGGAGTTCACGATGGAGGGCTTCCGCCGGGTCATGGACGTCAACCTGAACGGCGTCATGCAGCTCAGCACCGGTTTCCGCCCGAAGCTCGCCCAGACGAAGGGCTGCATCATCAACGTGGCCTCGCTCGCCGCCTATGGCGCGGTGCGCGGCAACCCGGCCTACGGCGCCTCCAAGGCCGGCGTCGTCAGCCTGACGAAGACGCTGGCCGTGGCCTTCGCGCGCGACGGCATCCGCGTGAACGGCATCGCGCCGGGCTTCGTGCGCACCAACATCACCGAGGTGAGCCACACCAACGCGGCGATCTCGGACGCCATCGTGGCGAAGACGCCGGCCGGGCGCTGGGGCGAGCCGGAGGACATGGTGGGGCCGGCGCTGTTCCTGGCCTCCGACAGGCTCTCGGCCTTCGTCACCGGTCAGACGGTCACCGCCGACGGCGGCTACAGCCTGCAGGTCTGAAACCCGAAAACGAGAACGGCGCCGGATCGCTCCGGCGCCGTTCCGCTGTCACCCGCCGGGGCGGGCGATCCGTTCGTCAGGCGATCAGACGACCTCGAACAGGCCTGCCGCACCCTGGCCGCCGCCGATGCACATGGTGCAGACGACATACTTCGAGCCACGGCGCTTGCCCTCGATCAGGGCATGGCCGACCATGCGCGCGCCCGACATGCCGAAGGGGTGGCCGATCGAGATGGCGCCGCCATTGACGTTCAGCTTCTCGTTCGGAATGCCCAGCTTGTCGCGGCTGTAGATCACCTGCACCGCGAAAGCCTCGTTCAGCTCCCACAGGTCGATGTCGTCCATGGTCAGACCGGTCCGCTTCAGCAGCTTGGGCACGGCATAGATCGGGCCGATACCCATCTCGTCCGGCTCCAGGCCGGCGACCGCGAAGCCGCGGAAGATGCCGAGCGGGGTCAGGCCGCGCTGCTCGGCGACCTTGGCATTCATGACCACCGCGGCCGAGGCGCCGTCGGACAGCTGCGAGGCGTTGCCGGCGGTGATGAAGCCACCCTCGCCGATCACCGGCTGCAGCGACAGCAGGCCTTCCAGGTTGGTGTCGGGCCGATTGCCCTCGTCCCTGGTCAGCGTGACCTTCTGCTCGGAGGTCTGTCCCGTGGCCTTGTCGGTGACGGTCTTGAGCGTCTCCATCGGGACGATCTCGTCATCGAACTTGCCGGCCTGCTGGGCGGCGGCGGTGCGCAGCTGCGACTGCAGGCCGTACTCGTCCTGCGCCTCGCGGGTGACGCCATAGCGGTTGGCGACGACCTCGGCGGTCTGGATCATCGAGTAGTAGATGCCCGGGATGGTCTTCTCGAGCCACTCCTCGCGCGCCTTGTAGCGATTGGCGTGCTCGGTCTGCACCAGGCTGACCGACTCCAGCCCGCCGGCGACCAGGATATCCGCCTCGTCGGCGATGATGCGCTGGCTGGCCATGGCGATGGTCTGCAGGCCCGACGAGCAGAAGCGGTTGACGGTGGCGCCCGGGACGGTCACCGGCAGGCCGGCGCGGAGCGCGATCTGGCGGGCGATGTTGCCGCCGGTCGCGCCCTCGGGGTTGGCGCACCCCATCAGCACGTCCTCGACCTCGGCCGGGTCGATGCCGGCGCGTTCGACGGCATGCTTGACCACATGGCCACCCATGGTCGCGCCGTGGGTGTTGTTGAAGGCGCCACGGAAGGCCTTGCCAATCGGTGTCCGTGCCGTCGAGACGATTACCGCGTCAGTCATCCGTTCCTCTCCCAGTCCTGGTCGGCCCACCCGGGCCGAATGCCGCTTCGCATGCGAAACTTCCGGCGGAACATAGCGCGGTGGCGCCCCCGGACAAAAGCCGATTTGGCCGCGACCAAACGGGGCACCGTTGCGCAGATCGCTACATGCGTCGCAGCGGATCGAAGGGCGCCGGTTCGACGGCGGGCTTCCGGCGCTCCATCAGGTCGGCCAGCAGCGACGCCGACCCGCAGGCGAATGTCCAGCCAAGCGAGCCGTGGCCGGTGTCGAGCCACAGCCCCTCCATCTCCGTGCGGCCGATGAGGGGCACGCCGCTCGGCGTCATCGGGCGCAGGCCGGTCCACACCTCGGCCCGCGAGCGGTCGCCGACATTGGGATAGAGCCCGAACAGGTCGTTGACCACGTCCTGTGACCGTACCGGGTCGATGGACCGGTCGTAGCCGACAATGTCGGCCTTGCCGGCGACGCGGACACGATCGCCGAGCCGGCTGACCACGAAGCGGCCGGCCTGGTCGGTCACCGACACCGTTGGCGCAAGATTCGATCCGCCGACCGGCACCGTCGCCGAATAGCCTTTCATGGGATAGATCGGCAGTTGCAGCCCGACAGAACGCAGCAGCGTCACGCTGTCCAGTCCCAGCGCCACCACCACGGCATCGGCCAGGTAGTCATCGCGGTCGGTGGCAACGCCCCGCACCCGTTCGCCGCGTCGCAGCAGGTCCGTCACCGTCTCGCCGTAGCGGAAGCGGACACCGGCGGCCTCCGCCGCGCGCGACAGTTCGACGGCAAAGGCATGTGCATCGCCCGTCTCGTCGCCGGGCGCCCAGAGCCCGGCCACCACCCGGCCCGACCCGACCGCGTCCTGCAGCGCGGGTTCCGCCTCGACGCAGCCCGCGCCGTCCAGCCGCCGAACCTCGATGTCGTGCGCATCCATCAGGTGCTGCAGATGCTCGGCCTCCTCGTGCGCCGCAGCCTTGTCGGAGAAGACCCGCATCACGCCGCGTTGCAGCGCGTCGTAGCGGATGCCGCTCTCGCCCCGGATCGCCTCCAGCCGCGCCCTGGAAAGCGCCGCGAGTCCGACCATGACCGGTGCATTGCGCTCGAAGGCCGAATGGGTACAGCAGGCAAGGAAGCGCACGAGCCATGACCACTGCGACGGATCCGCCTGCAGCCGCAGCCGGAACGGCGCGTCACGCCGGCCAAGCCAGCCGAGCGCCAGGCGCAGCGATCCAGGGCTGGCCCACGGCACGGCCTCGGAGACCGTGACCTGCGCGCCGTTGGCGAAGCTGGTCAGCAGACCCGCCCCCGGCTCGCGTTCGATGACGGTGACCTCGTGCCCGCGACGGGACAGTTCCCAGGCGGCGGCAACACCCACGACACCGGCGCCAAGAATGACGATCTTCACGGCAAACCTCGCTGGTCGGCTGCAGTTGTTCCGGCGCCGCAACTGCGGCACCATCCGTATCCATGCAGGTCATACACACAGAAGCCCACGCCCGCCACGCACCGCTCTCCTTCGTCCTGCGCGGCAAGGTCGTCGACAGCCCCGAGTGCCCCGAGCGCGGCTTCCGCCTGATCGAGGCGATCCGCGATGCCGGACACCCGGTGGCAGCGCCCAGGGCGTTTCCAGAGTCTGCCATCGCCGCCGTGCACACGACGGACTACCTGCAGTTCCTGGCCACGGCCCATGCCCGCTGGAGCGCGCTGCCGGACGCGGGACCGGAGGTCAAGGGCAACACCCATCCCGGCCGGCACATGTTCCACCGACCCGACAACGTCGTCGGACAGGCCGGGTACCACATGGCCGACGGGGCCTGCCCGATCGGGCCGGAGACCTGGGCCGCCGCGCGCGCGGCCGCCGACTGCGCGCTGACGGCAACGGACCTGGTGACCGGCGGGGCCCGCAGCGTCTACGCCCTCTGCCGCCCGCCGGGGCATCACGCGTTCTCCGACATGGCCGGCGGCTTCTGCTTCCTGAACAACGTCGCCATCGCCGCCGAGCACGGCCGTCACAGCACCAGGCGCGTGGCGATCCTGGACATCGACGTCCATCACGGCAACGGCACCCAGGGCATCTTCTACGGTCGCGGCGATGTCATGTTCGTCTCGGTCCATGCCGACCCGGCGACGTTCTATCCGTTCTTCGCCGGCTACGCGACCGAGCGCGGCACCGGCGCCGGCCTCGGCTACAATCTCAACCTGCCCCTGCCGCACGGGACCGGCGACATGAACTGGCTCGCCGCCATCGGTCATGGCCTGGACGCGCTGCGCCACAACGGCACCGAACTGCTGTTCGTGTCGCTGGGTCTCGACCCGCAGGAAAATGACCCGCTGGGCGTGCTGAAGGTGACCACCGAAGGCTTCCGCCGCGCCGGTGCGACCATCGCCGGTTTCGGCGTGCCGACGGTGATCATCCAGGAAGGCGGGTATCTCTGCGCCGAGATCGGCGCCAACCTCGCGGCCTTCCTCGACGGTTTCGAGAACGGCTGAACCTCAGCGGAACGGGTCGATCCAGTCGCCGCGCGGGCACTTCGCCTCTTCGGCGCGATAGGAACCCGGCGAATCGAGTTCGCCGTTGCGCCGCGCCGCCTGCTCCTCGATGCGGCGTCTCGCATCACCGGTGACAAGGTTGATCGCGGCGCTGAAACGCTGCACGGCGATGTCGACATCGGGCGCCGGCATCACCCGTGCCAGTGCCGGCCCGTCCAGCCCGCGCCGCAGGTCGATGGCCAGCGCGGCGACCGACTGGCGCACGATCTCCACGTGCCGCTGTTCGTGGCGCACGGTCACCCTGTAGGGGCAGGAACTGTCCTTCAGTTCGCGCGCGACGAAGACCTTCACGGGATTGGCGTCGACCACCGCCTCCACCTTCTTCAGGGCGAAGCAGCCTGGCGACCCGGCGATCTCCGAGACCAGGAAGCGGCTGCGAACCGCCACCTGCCACGAGGTGAGGCCAAGTTGCCGCTGCCGCGCGCCGGGAAAGGCGCCGGTGGTCCCGCGCCGCGCCGGAAGCTCCGCCGCGTCCAGTTCCCGGATCAGTTGCGCGCCCGTCCACTCGGTGGTGACGGAGATATCCGGCGCACCGACCACCGTCGGGCAGTCAGCCAGCGCCGGCCCGCAGGCGATGGCGAGCAGCGCGGACAACGAGGCGAGAAGCTGGCGCATGGCGGAATCATCACAGTCGCGCAAACCGCCCGCAATGCTTTTCATTGCGAAGTGTGACCGATAGGCTCTGGCCATATTCCGGGGAGGAGAAACCGAACATGAGCGACGAACTGCTGTACGAACAGGACGGCCACGTCGTAACCCTGACGATGAACCGTGCCGAGCAGCGCAATGCCCTGTCCTACCAGGAAACCTTCGCCGCGTTCGAGGATGCCTGCGCCCGGATCCAGCATGACCTGAGCGTCCGTGCCGTGATCCTGACGGGTGCCGGCCCGGCCTTCTCGGCCGGCGGCAACGTCAAGCAGATGCGCGAGCGCGCCGGCATCTTTGGCGTCGGCGGCATCAAGACCCGCGAAAGCTACCGCAACGGCATCCAGCGCATCCCGCTGGCGCTCTACGAGCTGGAGGTGCCGACCATCGCCGCGGTGAACGGCCCCGCCGTCGGTGCCGGCTGCGACCTCGCCTGCATGTGCGACATCCGCATCGCCGGCGAGAGTGCCTTCTTTGCCGAATCCTTCGTCAAGCTGGGCATCATCCCCGGCGACGGCGGCGCCTTCCTGCTGCCGCGTGCCGTCGGCATGAGCCGGGCGGCCGAGATGAGCTTCACCGGCGACCGGGTCGACGCGAAGACGGCCGAGGCATGGGGGCTGGTCAGCAAGTGCGTGCCCGACGGCGACCTGATGGACGAGGCCCGCAAGCTGGCGAGGCGAATCGCCGTGAACCCGCCCGAGGTCCTGCGCATGACCAAGCGCCTGCTGCGCGAGGGCCAGAAGACGGACCTGAAGGGCGTGCTGGAGCTGTCGGCGGCCTACCAGGCGCTGGCGCACCAGACCAAGGACCACCTGGAGGCCGTCGAGGCCTTCTTCGAGAAGCGCGCGCCGGTCTTCACCGGCGACTGAACGGGGGCAGGGCGCGATGCCGGCACAGGTCGGGAAGCTGCTCGATGCCGCCACCGCCGCCCTGCGTGCCGGCAGAACCTCGGAGGCACGCCGTCTCGCGCGGCAGGCACTCAGGCGCGCCCCGCTTGCGCCCCCTGTCCTGCTGGTCGCCGGACTGGCCGAACGGGCCAGCGGGAACATGGACCGGGCGGTGTCGCTGATCCGCGACGCCGCCGCCGCCGATCCCGGCGTTCCGGCGATCCATCAGCATCTTGGCGTGACGCTCGGCATGGCCGGCGACTGGGCCGGCGCGGCCACCGCCTTTGATGCCCTTGTGCGGCTGGTGCCGCGGGAAGCGGCGGCGCACCGCATGCTCGGGCTGGCCCTCCAGAACTGCGACCGGCTCGAGTCGGCACGGGCAGCGATGACCCGGGCCGTCCGCCTGGCACCGAACGACCCGGACAGCCGGCATGCCCTCGCCGGGATCCTTGCCCGGCTGGGCGCGTTCGACGACGCCGCCGAGGCCTACCGCCATGCCTTGGGCCGCAACCCCGCGCACCCGTCGGCGGGCCGCGAGCTTGGGCACCTGCTGAACAAGATGGGACGCTATGCCGATGCGGTACCGCTGCATCGGCGGGAACTCGCACGGCACCCGGACAGCATCGAGCTGCTGCTCGAACTGGCCTATGCCCTGGCTGTGACCGATGGCGCGGCGGAGGCGGTCGACCTGCTGCGGCGGGCGCGCGTCAGGCAGGCCCGGCACGTTCCGCTGCTCGAATCGCTCGCATTCGCCGAAATGCGCGCCGGCGACCCGGCCGCCTGCATCGCCACCTGCGACGATCTGCTGGCCGAGGTGCCCGACCACACCTCGGCGCTGGCCTACAAGAGCATGGCGCTGAACGAACTGGGACGGCGCGAGGAGGCCAGCTTCCTCATCGACACCGAAAACCTGGTTCACGCGGTCGAACTGCGCCCGCCCGACCGGTATGACGGCATCGACGACTTCAACCAGAGGCTCGTGCGTGAGCTGGTCGACCACCCGAGCCTGGCCTACAACCCGCTGAACCGTTCCCTCCGTCGCGGCCAGAGCACGGGCGAACTCTTCGAATCGCCAACAGGCGTGATCGGCGACTTCCGCACCATGGTCGAGCGGGCCGTGAACACCTACACCGCGACGCATCCACCCGACAGGCGTCACCCGTTTCTTGCCCGCCGGCCCAGGCGGTGGCGTATCGGATGCTGGGCCAACATCATGGACAAGCGGGGCTTCCACGATGTGCATTTCCACCCCCCGGGATGGCTGAGCGGGGTCTACTACCCCGAGGTACCGGCGGTGGTCGACGACCCGAACGGCAATGGCCAGGGCTGGATCGAGTTCGGCCGGGCCTACTACCAGTTCCGCAGCACCGACAATCCCCCGGTCAGGCGCGTCAAGCCGCGCAGCGGTCTTTTCGTCATGTTCCCGTCATGGTTCGGGCACAGGACAATCCCGGTGGAGCGCGACGAGCGCCGGATCAGCGTGGCCTTCGACGTCATGCCCGACGGTCCGGGCCGCATCGTCGCCGGACAGGAGCGCTGACCCATGGCCGTGAAGCCCTTTGACATCAATGCCGAGCTCGCCACCCGCCCGTTCTTTCGCGGGCGCTCGCCGGACAACGAGAAGGATGCCGGCGAGGCCTTTGCCGACCTTGGCGCGGTCGGCAACGGCCGGATCTTTGCCGGCAGCTACCAGGGCGATACGCCCTGGGAACGCCACGGACAGGGCGACGAGGTGGTGCAGGTGCTGGACGGCGAGACCTGGCTCACGCTGCTGGAGGGCGAGCGCCCGACGACCCTGCACCTGCGTGGCGGCATGCTGGTCGTGGTGCCGCAGGGCGTATGGCACCGGTTTCATACACCGGTCGGGGTGACGGTGATGACCGTGACGCCCCTGCCGACCGATTTCAGCACGGCCGACGACCCGCGCGACGCCGGCTGATCCGCCGGGCTGTCAGGAGGCTTTCCTGGCCTCGCCCCGGGCGTCGCCGGTCAGGCGGTCCAGCAGGCGAGACAGCGCCGGGAAATCGACCGGCTTGTGGAACAGTTCCACGCCTGCGCCGGCAAGGCGGTCCGCGCCGATAGCGTCGGCATTGCCGGTACACACCACGATCGGCAGGTCCGGACGCAGCAGCCGCGACTGCCGCGCCAGCTCGATGCCGTCCATGGACGGCATCGCGAAGTCGGTGAGCATGGCATCGAAGACATCCGGCGAATCCTGCAGGGCCTCGATCGCGTCGGCCGGTTCGATGCACAGCAGCACCTCGTAGCCGAGCCGCTCCAGCCGGAGCGCCATCTGGGTCCCGACGGCCTCGTCGTCGTCGACCACCAGCAGGTGGCCGGCGCCGGAAACGTCCCCCTCGCGCGCCTCGCGCCCCCGGGCCGCACCGGTCTCGGCCCCGGCCAGCGGCAGATAGATGCGGAACTCCGCTCCCTTGCCCACCTGGCTGTCCACCGCCAGTCCGCCACCATGGGCCATGACGATGCCCTGGACGGCAGCCAGGCCGAGGCCCGTGCCCTTGCCATGGTCCTTGGTGGTGTAGAACGGATCGAACATGCGCTCGGCGACCGCGCGGCTGATCCCGGTGCCACTGTCGCGCACGGACAGGCAGGCATAGGTCCGCAGCGGCGACAGCCGCCCGAGGCGAACCCGGATCTGCCCCTCTTCGGGACCTTCCCGGAGGCGCATGACGCCCGCCGCCGCCTCGTCGCCCTCCTGCGGGTCCCACCCCTCGCGGCCGAGGCCGTCGGCGGTGCTCACCGCGATCTCGAGAGTGCCGGCCTGCCGTTCCATCGCGTCGCTGGCATTGACGCAGAGATTGACGAGGACCTGGCTGAGCTGTGTCGCGTTGCCGGGCGTTATCACCGGGCTGGCCGGTGCGGATACACGGATGCGCGTCGTCACCGGCATCGACGCACGCAGCATGTCCGCCGTGTCCTGGGCCAGCCGCCTGATGTCGACAGGTTCGCGCTGTGCGGTCTCGGTCCGGGCAAAGGCAAGGATCTGCTGCACCAGGTCCTTGCCGCGCTCGCCGGCACGCAGGATCTGCTCGGCGAAGCCACGCTCCATCGAGCTTTGCGGCAGGTCCTCGGCCAGCATCGTGGCAAAGCCCAGGATGGCGCCCAGGATGTTGTTGAAATCGTGGGCGACACCGCCGGCCAGCCGGCCGATGGCTTCCATCTTCTGGGCGCGGACGAACTGCTCCTTCAGCACTTCCTGTTCCGCCTGCTGGCGGCGCTGTGCGGTCAGGTCGCGCACGGCGGCGACATAGCCGCCCGAGGACACGCGGCGCACCGAGATGTCGAGCGGGATCAGGCTGCCGTCGCAGCGCAGGCCCATCGCCTCGCCCTGCCACAGTCCGGTTTCCTTCAGGGTCCGCATGGGTTCGCCGGCAAAGCGCCGGTTCTCCTCCGGTGGAAAGCAATCCGACCAGCGGCGGCCCAGCATGTCGCCCGGATGATCCACGCCGTGGATGCGGGCATAGGCCGGGCTGACATAGATGTAGTGACCATTCGAACTGGTGATGGCGATGCCATCGGACGCGGCCTCGATGGCCTGCAGACGCTCCTCCATCGAACGCGCCTGCCGGCGCACGTCGGAGATGTCGGTCCGCACCGTGACCACCCCGCCATCCGCGGTCTTGCGTTCACGAATCAGCATCACCCGCCCGTCACGCAGGCGCTGCTCGAAGGGTTCGGTCGCATCCTGATGGCGGCGCATGCGCTCGTTGATCCAGCCCTGCGGGTCGCCGCCGTCGTCGTAGAGACCCATGTTGACGGCACAGGCCTTCAGCTCGCGCAGCGGCATGCCGCTGCGGATCAGCATGGCCAGTTCCGGGTAAAGGCGACGGAAGCCGTCATTCGCGACCTCGATGGTCCCCTGGGCGTTCACATAGGTGATGCCGGCGTCGACACTGTCGATGACTTCGGCCAGCCGTGTCTGGGCGGCGACGGCCTGCTGCTCGGCGGCGGTGATCTGGCGGTTCAGACGCTCGGTGTGCCGCAGCTGGCAAATGAGGATCGTGACCAGCAGGCCACCGGCGGCGACAAGGATCCCGAAGGCGATCATCAGGTCGCGCATCCGGCTGATCATCACCTCGCGGCGATAGACGGTCTCGTCCTGCAGCAACGTCCGGGTGACGAAGCCGTGCACCGGGTCGCGAAAGGCATCGAGCTCATCGGCGACGGCATCCAGTTCGAAATAGTTGCCCGAGGAGATCGCGCGATCGATGGCAACTTCCCAGTCGGGCAACCGGTCGCGAATACGCTGGAAGGTGTCGACCACCCCGTCCAGCTTGCGTACGCCCTTCGCCTCATCGCTCTCGAGGACCAGGGGAATGCGGCTCCAGAAGATGTCGAACTGCAGCCAGAGGTGATCGATGGTCTCGGAATTGGCACGGGCCTGGACGCCGCGGATCGTTCCCTCCAGGCGCAGCAGCTCGATCTCGGCGTTCGCCACCATCCAGCTGCCGCTGCGATAGGCGTCGAACTGCAGCGTCTGTTCCTGCTGCAGGCGCAGTCCGGCCGCCACCACAGCGATCACGAACAGCAGCGCCGCGACGAGTGCCGCAGCGCGTGCCGAACGAAACCAGCTGAGGCGGCCGAGTGTCACCGTACTTCGATCCGGGCCAGCTGCCAGATCATCTTGGAATAGGTCTCCTGGGTCTGCAGCGCGGACTCGTCGCTCAGCGGGTAGATGATCCAGAGCGGCCCCTTCTCGCGGACCGACATCGGTTTGCCGTTCATCGCCATCGCCACCAGCACCCGATGCGCCCGGGCGTCCGATGCCGGCAGTTCGACCTTGTAGTCGTTCAGGGCGATCGCGGCGAGCGTGCCGGTACCGCCGGCCTTGACCGCGTCCAGCACGTCAGCCAGCAGGACGCCGGTGAAGCTCACCTTGCCCTCTGTCCAGGGTGTCTCGGTCTGGACGGTGGCCTGGGGCATCGCCTCCAGCATCGCACGGTCGAAACGCGCGCCACCCTCGCCGTTGGTCACGCCGATCTCGCCGGACACGGTCAGCAGCGGCCGGCCGGCCGGCGCGGCCAGCTCCGCGGCGGCGGCGGTGCCGACGCCAAGGACGAGAAGCGCGAGTGCACGGGCGATCATGCGGAACATGGGCAACGACTCCGGGCTGTGGACGGACGGCAGTTGACGATAGCGTCACCCTACCGGGCGAACGCGGCTTCGCACAGTTGTGCCAAGGCATATGTCCTCGCGCCCCGACCTATCCTTCCGTACAGGGCGACCACTGCAAATGCGCTGCGTGCACTGCCTTTGCACGTCTGCCGCCCTGGCGGAAGGACCGGTAGCTTGGATGGCACAGGAACCACCCGAGCCGGCGCCAGGTCCGGCCAGAGGAAATGCCCATGACGACCATCGCGATCATCGACGATGAGACCCCGATGCGGGAGATGATGGACGCCGTGCTGCGCCGCGCCGGCTACGAAACCATCACCGCCTGCAACGGCATCGACGCTGCGGCCAAGCTGGCCGGACAGGCCGTCGACGCGGTCATCACCGACATCTTCATGCCCGAGGGGGACGGCATCGAGGTGATCCGCAACCTGCGCATGACCGCCCCCGACATGCCGGTGATCGCCGTGTCAGGTGGCGGCACGCGCATCCAGAGCGACTACCTGAAGGCGGCACGGATGCTGGGCGCACGCGACGTGCTGACCAAGCCGTTCCTGCCGCAAAAGCTCGTCGACACCGTCCGCGCGGCGGTGTCGGACGCCTGATCCGGAAGCGTCAGCCGACGATCCGGCGAAGGCGTCGCCGGCCGCACCCGGCCTTTCGTCCAACCCCGATACCACCGCGGGCGACAGGTCCGGGTGCGGTCCGGTGCGTCCGCCACCCGCAGGTGACAGATCAGGCCCGGAATCCCAGCTCGACCGCGCGCAACGCCGCCTCGGTCCGGTTCCGGGCTTCCAGCTTGCGGCACACACTCTTGACGTGCAGCTTGATGGTGACCTCCTGCAGGTCGAGGTCCCGCGCGATTTCCTTGTTCGACCAGCCCTGCACCAGGCCACGCAGCACGTCGCTCTCCCGCCGCGTCAGCGCCGGCATGACGCCGGACGGTGCCGCCCCGGCCGTGACCGGGGACTGCTCGGGCAGGTCGCCATAGGGCACGAAGACCTCGCCCGCCAGCACCAGCCGCAGTGCCATGACAAAGGCCGAGGCCTTCAGCGTCTTGGGCAGGAACCCGCGCGCACCCGCCGCGATCGCGGCATCGACGTCCTCGCGGCCCGCAAGTCCCGACATCAGCACGACCGGCACCTCGGGCCAGGCGGCGCGGAACCGGACGATCCCGCCGACCCCGTTCATGCCCGGCATGTTCCGGTCCAGCACGGCGATGTCGACCGGTGCCTCCCGCAACAGCAGGTCGAGCGACTCGTCCAGCCCGTCGGCGGACAGCACGACGACGCCCGCGTCCGAACGGCCGACATAGGCCGCCAGTGCGTCGCGGAACAACTGGTGATCGTCAGCTATCAGGATTCGCACGATCCCACCCCCGACAGAAGTCTGCGGCAAGACCGGGGGTGCTGTCGACGCCCGGTATCAGCCCGCCAGGCGCTCCATCACGTCGTCGGGAATCTCGAAATTGGCGTGCACCTTCTGCACGTCGTCATTGTCTTCCAGCACGTCGATCAGCTTCAGGATCGAGGTCGCCTTTTCCTCGTCCACCGCGACGGCGTTCTGCGGGCGCCATTCCAGGCCCGCCGCGCGTGCCTCGCCGAAGCGCTGCTCCAGCGCGTCGCGCACCTCGTTGAAGCTCTCGATGGCGCAGGTGACCTCGTGCCGGTCGCCGTCGGACGATGCGTCGTCGGCACCGGCCTCGACCGCCGCCTCGAACATGTCCTCGGCCGATGCCACCTTCGCCGGATACTCGATCACGCCGATCCGGTCGAACATGAAGGCGACCGAATTGGTCTCGCCCAGCGCGCCGCCATGCTTCGAGAACGCCGAGCGCACTTCCGAGGCGGTGCGGTTGCGGTTGTCGGTCAGGGCCTCGACGATGATGGCGATGCCGCCGGGGCCATAGCCCTCGTAGCGGATCTCCTCGAAGTTGTCGGCGGCGCCGTCACCGGTCGCGCGCTTGATGGCGCGGCCGATGTTGTCGTTGGGCATGTTCTCCTTGCGCGCGGCCTGGATCGCGGCACGCAGGCGCGGGTTGGAGCCCGGATCCTCGCCGCCGGTCTTCACCGAGACCGTGATCTCGCGCGCGAGCTTGGTGAACAGCTTGGCGCGCTTCGCATCCTGCGCGCCCTTGCGGTACATGATGTTCTTGAATTGTGAATGGCCGGCCATGGTCCGGTGCCTCGCCTTCGGCTGTCTCGGATAGGGGATTGCGGCGGTTCTTTAGCAGATTTCCGGGCCGTTGCGTCAAGCTGCGGGACCGCGCCTATTCCGGGATCAGCCGCTCCACCGTTTCCAGCACGTCCGCCTCGGCCGCCGGTTTGTCGGTGCGGATGCGGGAAATGCGGGGAAAGCGCATGGCGACGCCGGACTTGTGCCGGGTCGAGCGCTGCACGCCGTCGCAGGCGATCTCGAGCACCAGTTCCGGCTTCACAGCGCGTACCGGGCCGAAGCGGTCGACGGTATTGGCGCGGACGAAGCGGTCGAGTTCGGCCAGCTCCGCGTCGGTGAAGCCGAAATAGGCCTTGCCGACCGGCACCAGTTCGGCGCCGCGCCAGACGCCGAAGGTGAAGTCCGAATAGAGCGAGGAGCGCTTGCCATGGCCGCGCTGGGCGTACATCAGCACGCAGTCGACGGTCAGCGGATCGCGCTTCCACTTGTACCAGAGTCCCTTCACGCGGCCGGCGCGGTAGGTGCTGTCGGCGCGCTTCAGCATCAGCCCCTCGATGGCCGGATGCGGCGGGCTGGTCCTGAGCCGGTCGAGGTCGTCCAGCGTCGTCACCGGCACCAGGGCCGAAAGGTCGAGGCGCGACGACGGGTTGGCGGCCAGCCAGTGCTCCAGCCTTGCGCGACGCGCGTCGAACGGCAGGTCGCGCAGGTCGTCCGCGCCGTCCAGCAGGATGTCATAGAGGCGGATGCCAACCGGCAGTTCCCGGAGCTGCCTCGCCGAGACCGTCTTCCGGTTCAGCCGCTGCTGCAGGTCGTTGAAGCTGCCGGTTCCGTCCGGGCGCATCACCAGCAGTTCGCCGTCCAGCACCGCATGGCCGGCCACATTGTCGGCCAGGTCGGGGAAAGCGCCGGTGATGTCGTCGCCCGTGCGCGAGAACATCCGTGCCTCGCCCGGCCGGAGGGCAAGCTGCACGCGGATGCCGTCCCACTTCCATTCGGCACGCCAGTCGCCGGGTTCGAAGCCGGTGCGGTCGTCGGCCTCCAGCGGATGCGCCAGCATCATCGGGCGAAAGACCAGCGCGGACTGCAGGTCGGGCTTCGGCCCCCGGTCCTCCAGCCAGGCGAAGAGCTCCGTGTAGGGCGGCGCCAGCGCGTGCCAGACCTCCTCGATTTCTGCCAGGTCCGGCGTACCGATCTCCGCCAGTGCCGTGCGCGCCAGCCGGGCCGAGACCCCGACACGCAGGCCACCGGTGATCAGTTTCAGCAGCGCCCAGCGCCCGGTCGGGTCGAGGCGGTCGAGCCAGCGTTCCACCAGCCCGGCCACGGCACCGCGTTTGGCCGCCCCCAGCGCGCCGACAACATCGGCCAGCCTCGGCGTCTCGTTGCCCGGCCGCTCGACCGGCCACATCAGCGCGACGGTCTCGGCCAGGTCGCCGACGTAGTCGTAGGAGAGGCGGAACAGTTCCGGGTCGGTCCGGGTCGCCGCCAGGTCCCGGATCAGCGCGGGCTTTGCGGTTCTCAGGTCCAGGTCACCGGCCAGCGCCGCCAGCGCGAAGCCCCGGTCCGGGTCCGGCGTCGTGCGCATGTAGTCCGCGATCAGCGCGATCCGCGTGTTGCGGCTCTGCGTGGTCGACAGGCGGTCGAGCAGTCCGGCGAAGCGCTGCATGGTCCCTCAGCCGTCTTCCCCGTCCTCGCGCCCGACCAGCCGCAGCGCCCGCGCGGGGATGCCGACCGTCGTCGCGTGGTGGACCAGCGCATCCTCGCGGCCGTGCGTGACCCAGACCTCGCCCGGACGCATCTCGTCCAGCGTCTGCACCAGTTCGTCCCAGTCGGCATGGTCGGAAATGATCAGCGGCAGTTCGGCACCGTGCTGCCGCGCCCGCGCCCGGACCCGCATCCAGCCCGAGGCCGCCGCCGTCACCGGGTCCGGCAACCGCCTGGACCAGCGGTCGGCGAGCGATCCGGGCGGGCAGAGCACGATCTGTCCGGCCAGCTCCGCCTTCGGCGTGCCGATCACGGGACGCAGGTCGCCCAGCCCGACGCCCATCGCCTCGTAAAGCCCGCAGAGCTGTTCCATCGCCCCGTGCAGGTAGAGCGGGCCGTCATGCCCGGCCTCGCGCAACAGGCGGATCACCCGCTGGCACTTGCCCAGCGAATAGACGCCGACCAGGTGGCAGCGGTCGGGAAAAGTGGTGACGGAGGCCAGCAGGCGCGCGATCTCCTGGTCAGCCGGCGGATGGCGGAACACCGGCAGGCCGAAGGTCGCCTCGGTGATGAAGACGTCGCAGGGCACCACCTCGAAGGAAGGGCAGGTCGGGTCGCGGCGCCGCTTGTAGTCGCCAGAGACCACGACGCGCTGGCCGGCATGCTCCAGCACCACCTGCGCACTGCCCAGCACGTGCCCGGCGGGCAGCAGGCGAAGCGTCACGCCGCCCAAGTCGAGCACGGCACCGTAGGCCAGTTCCTGGAAGCTCTGGCCGGCCCGGTCGCCGTAGCGTGCCTTCGCGATGGCAATGGTCTCGCGCGTCGCCAGCACGGCACCGTGCCCGGGGCGGGCATGGTCGGCATGGCCATGGGTGAAGACCGCCCGGTCGACGGCACCCGACGGATCGATCCAGAAGTCGCCGGGCACGCAGTAGAGCCCGCGCGGATGCGCCTGCAGCCAGTCCTGCGGCCGGATCACGAGCCGGCGCCGGCGATCACCGCATCGATGAAGGCCAGCGCCTCGGGGCTGTCCCATTCGGCCGGACCGACCAGGCGGGCGACCTCCCGCCCCTCGCGGTCCAGCACCAGGGTGAGCGGCAGGCCGAAAGCGCCGAGCGCCCGGCCAATGCGGGTGGTCTGGTCGATGTAGAGCGTCAGCGCGGTCGCACCGACCTCGTCGAGGAAGCCCTGGGCCTTCTCGACGCCGCCGCGGTCGACCGACACGGCGACGACCTCGAAGTCCTTGCCGCCGCGCGCGGCCTGCAGGCGCGCCAGCGAGGGCATCTCGTGGCGGCACGGTGCACACCAGGTCGCCCAGATGTTGACCAGCACGACACGACCGCGGAAGGCCGAGAAGTCCATCTCGTCGCCGGCGGCATTGCGAAAGCTGGCATCAGCCACCGGCTTCGGCGCCGCGTCGACGGCAACATTCTTCAGCGCGCCCGTGGCCAGTGTCGACAGCGGGGGTTCCGCGCCGGCCGCTGGGACGCTAAGCATCGCCGTGACCAGTGCCACCATCAGAAATCGCATCGTTCCGGAACCTCTCCGATCATGTCCGACACAAAGACCAGCAACCTCATGTGGGGCGGCCGCTTCGAGGGCGGCCCCGCGAAGGTGATGGAGAAGATCAACGCCTCCATCGACTTCGACCGGCGCTTCTATGCCCAGGATATCCGGGGTTCGAAGGCGCACGCCTCCATGTTGGCGGATCGCGGCGTCCTGACAAGGGAAGATGCCGACGCGATCTGCGAGGGCCTGGACACGATCCTGCGAGAGATCGAGCGCGACGAGTTCGAGTTCCAGGCGGCACTCGAGGACATCCACATGAACGTGGAAAGCCGCCTGCGCGACCTGATCGGCGCCGCCGCGGGTCGCCTGCACACCGGCCGCAGCCGCAACGACCAGGTGGCGACCGACTTCAAGCTGTGGATCCGCGACACCATCGACCGGGTCGACGGCATGCTGGCGGACCTGCAGCGCGCGCTGGTGGGCCAGGCAGAGGCGCACGCCGACACCGTGATGCCGGGCTTCACCCACCTGCAGGTCGCCCAGCCCGTCACCTTCGGCCATCACATGATGGCCTATGTCGAGATGACCGCGCGCGACCGCGACCGTTTCGCGGAGACACGGCGGCGGCTGAACGAGTGCCCGCTCGGCGCTGCAGCGCTGGCCGGCACATCGTTTCCGATCGATCGCGACCAGACCGCCCGCGCGCTGGGCTTCGACCGGCCGACTGCCAACAGCCTGGACAGCGTCTCCGACCGCGACTTCGCGCTGGATTTCCTGCACGCGGCCAATGTCTGCGCCATGCACCTCAGCCGCCTTGCCGAGGAACTGGTGATCTGGTCGTCGGCGCAGTTCCGCTTCGTCAGGCTGTCGGACGCGTTCTCCACCGGCTCGTCGATCATGCCGCAGAAGCGCAACCCGGATGCCGCCGAGCTGGTGAAGGGCAAGATCGGCCGCGTGACCGGCGCCTACATCGCGCTCACCTCGGTGATGAAGGGCCTGCCGCTCAGCTATGGCAAGGACATGCAGGAGGACAAGGAGTCGGTGTTCGACGCCGCCGACACCATCGAGCTGTCGATTACCGCGATGACCGGCATGATCGCCGACCTGATCCCGCACGTGGACGCCATGCGCGCCGCCGCCTCCTCGGGCTTCGCCACCGCGACGGACTTCGCCGACTGGCTGGTGCAGCGCCTTGACCTGCCGTTCCGCGACGCCCACCACGCCACCGGTGCGGCGGTGAAACTGGCCGAGCAGAAGGGCTGCGACCTGGCCGACCTGGACCTGAAGGACCTCCAGGCGATCCACCCCGGGATCACCGAGGAGGTCTATTCGGTGCTGTCCGTGGAGCGGGCCGTGCACGGCCGGAACTCCTTCGGCGGCACCGCGCCGGAGGGCGTGCGCCGGCAGGCGGCGCTGTGGAAGGCGCGGCTGTCATGAGGATCGTCGTGCTGTTCACCGTGGCCCTCGGCCTGCTGCTGGGTGCGTGCGGCAAGAAGGGCGATCCGCTGACACCGAGCGAGGCCGCCGCCCGGCAGGCCGAACAGCAGGCCAAGACGACACCGCAGAAGCAGAACTGACCATGCAGACACTCGCCTATCGCAACGGCCATCTTCACGTCGAGGACGTGGCGCTCGCCGACATCACGGCAAAGGTCGGCACGCCGGTCTATGTCTATTCGGCCGGCGCGCTGCGTCGCCAGTACCGGGTCTTTGCCAGCGCGCTGTCCAACGCCTGTCCCGGCGTGCGCACGATGATCTGCTATTCCGTCAAGGCGAACAGCAACCTTGCCATGATCCGCACGCTGGCCCGTCTCGGCGCCGGCGTCGACGTGGTCTCGGAGGGCGAGTTGCGCCGGGCGCTGGCCGCCGGGGTGCCGGGTGAGCGCATTGTCTTTTCCGGCGTCGGCAAGACAAAGGCCGAAATGGCCTTTGCGCTGAAGGCGGGAATCCACCAGTTCAACGTGGAATCGGAGCCGGAGCTGGCGGCGCTGGCCGAGGTCGCGACCGGCCTGGGCGTCCGCGCACCGGTGGCGCTGCGGGTCAATCCCGACGTCGATGCCCAGACCCATGCCAAGATCTCGACGGGCAAGGCCGAGAACAAGTTCGGCATTCCGATCGCCCGCGCGCCCGAGGTCAGTCGCATCGCCGCCGCCCTGCCGTCCATCGACCTGATGGGCGTCGACCTGCACATCGGCTCCCAGCTCACCAGCCTGGCGCCGTTCGAGCACGCCTTCGCCCGCGCCGGCGCCCTGGTCGGGCAGTTGCGCGCCGATGGCCACGTCATTCGCACCATCGATCTTGGCGGCGGCCTCGGCATCGCCTATCGCCGCGACACCGACGGGCCGCTCCCCGATGCCTATGCCGCCGTGGTCAGCCGCACCGTCGGCCAGCTCGGCTGCGAGCTGATCTTCGAGCCGGGCCGTCACCTGGTCGGCAATGCCGGCATCCTGGCCACCGAGGTGATCTACGTGAAGCACGGCGAGGGCCGGAACTTCGTCATCCTCGATTCGGCGATGAACGACCTGATTCGTCCGGCCATGTACGACGCCCATCACGAGGTGATGCCCGAACGGGAACCCGGCCCCGACACGAAGACGATCCGGGCCGACATCGTGGGTCCGATCTGCGAGACGGGCGACACGTTCGCGCGCGATTGTGAAATGCCCTCGCCGAAATCCGGCGATACCCTATGTTTCCTGAGTGCGGGCGCTTACGGTGCGGTAATGTCCTCGACGTACAATACCCGCCTGCTCGTACCCGAGGTTCTGGTCGACGGCGACCGGTTCGCGGTCGTCCGCCCGCGCCAGACCTATGACGAGCTGATCGGCCGCGATTGCGTGCCGGACTGGCTGGAAGGAGACATCGCAGCGGGATGAAGCAAGCGGACACCGGTCCCGTCGACGACATCCTTGACCCGCGCGGTCGGGCACGGCTCGCCCGCACGATGGCCCTGACCCGGGTCGCCCTGGTCTGGGAGCGTATGGTTCCGCTGCTCTGGCCCGGCTTCGGCGCCCTGCTGCTGACGTTCTCCCTCAGCCTGCTCGAGTTCTGGTCGATCTTTCCCGGCTGGCTGCACACGCTGCTGCTTGCAACGGCCAGTGTCCTGACGCTCGGACTGTTTGCCCGCGGCCTGATGCGCTGGCGCCCGGTCACCGAGGCCGACGTCGTCACGGCGCTGGATCGGCAGGGCGGCGTGTTGCGCCCGCTTGGCACCATCCGCGACCGCCTCGCCGCCGGCGCCGGTGACCCGGCCGCGGACGCGCTGTGGCAGGCGCATCGCCGCCGCATGGCGGCTGCGGTCAACGCCCTGCAGGCCCCCGCACCCGACGCACGCATGGCCCGGCGCGATCCCTGGGCCGTGCGTCTCGCCGTGATCTTCGTCTTCGTGCTGGCCGTGGCCATTGGCGGACGTGACGCCGGCCCGCGCCTGCAGGCGGCACTGTCGCCCGGCTTCGGACCATCGGTGCCCGCCGACGAGACCACGGTCGAAGCCTGGGTGACGCCGCCGGCCTATACCGGCCGCGCGCCGGTCTTCCTCACGGCGTTCGCCACCACAGGCGCCGAGCCGGTCGAGGTGCCGACCGGCAGCCGCATTGTCGCGCGCTATCACGGCGATGGCACCCCGTCGCTCGCCATCGGCACGGACGAGACGATCTTCGAGCCGATGGGCAAGGGCGATCACCAGATCGAATCCGCCATCACCGCCGGCGACCGCATCGCCATCAGTGTCGACGGCCAGGACCTGCGCAGCTGGCCGATGGTGGTGCTGCCCGACGCGGTTCCCCTCGTCAGCATGGTCGGCAAGCCGGAGGCGACGCTGCGCGGCGCGCTCAGTGCCCAGTACACCGCCACCGACGACTACGGTGTCGCCGGCGTATCTCTCCGGATCGTGCGGCCCGGTCGACCCGACGAGATACTGATCGAGCTTCCGGCGCCGTCCAGGGCCGGGGACGATGCCACCGAGACCATGTTCCGCGACCTCTCGGCCCATCCCTGGGCCGGGCAGCCGGTCGAGCTGGTCTTCGAGGCGCGCGACGACGCCGGCCAGATCGGGACCAGCGCGCCCCACGCGATGACCCTGCCCGAGCGCCGCTTCAACAACCCGGTCGCGCGCGCCGTGATCGAGATGCGGCGCAAGCTCCTCGACCAACCGGAAATGACCCGGGACTGGGTGATCCGCGCCATCGCCGCCGTCCAGATCAATCCCGGCCGCTACAGGGACGACCTGGTGGTGCATCTGACACTCAGCCTGGCGCGGTCGCAGCTGATCCAGGATGCCGGGCCGGCTTCGGTGGCCGAGGTCCAGGACACCCTGTGGAAGACAGCGCTGCGGCTGGAGGACGGCAACCTGTCCACCGCCGCGGAGCGTCTGCGGGAGATCCAGCAGCGCCTGATGCAGGCACTGGCCGAAGGTGCGCCGGACGAGGAGATCCAGCGCCTGATGGACGAACTGCAACAGGCAATGGACGAGTATCTCGTCGCCATGCAGGAAGACGCCATGAAGCGCATGGAAGACGGCGAGGAACTCGACGAGTTCGAGCAGACCGAGACGCTCGACCGCCAGGCGCTGCAGGACATGCTGGACAGTGCCCGCGAGATGTCACAGTCCGGGGCCCGCGACCGGGCGCGCGACATGCTCAGCCAGTTGCAGGACCTGCTCGAGAACCTGCAGATGGGCCAGAGCAGCGGGCGGCCGCAGGGCGAGCAGGAAGCCGAGCGCATGGTCGACGAACTCGGCCGGATGATGGAACAGCAGCAGCGGCTGATGGACCGGACGTTCGAGCGCAACCAGCGTGCGCGTCGGCCGAACTCGCGGCTGCCGTCGGAAAACAACCCGTTCATGGCGCCGAACGGCAACCGTCCGGGACGCAACGCCGACCGCCAGGGTGGCGGCGAGCAGCAGCAGCCGGGTGACGGCGAGCTTTCAGGCCAGCAGGGCGACCTGCGCCGTCAGCTGGGCGACCTGATGCGCAGGCTGAACGATGCCATGGGCGGCTTCCCCGACGAGTTCGGCGATGCCGAGAGCGCCATGCGGGACGCGCAGCGCGC
>JAYZWD010000037.1:0-170250 GCA_036154895.1 Pseudomonadota bacterium | reverse complement strand
GCCGGAAAGGCCCCGAAGCAGATCATCATCGCCGTCGCCAGAAAGCTCCTCACCATCCTCAACGCAATGCTCAAGAACGATCAGGACTTCAAACACAGCAACACGTGAACACACAGTTGCCGGACAGCACTGCGGGCTTCCGGGGAGCTCAAGGTGGTCGTTTCCCGGAACCGCGCAGCGGTATCCGGGACCTGATCACATGAGGGGAGCCCTCACCCCTTCGCCAGGCGCTCCTTGCGCAATTCCGAGCGGCGGACCTTGCCGGCGTCGTCGCGCAGCGGTCCGGCACTGGTGAACTCGAAGGTGCGCGGGATCTTGTAGCGCACCAGCCGCTCGGCCAGGAACGCCACCAGCTTCTCCTGGTCCACACCGGCCGGCGTGTCGACGATGGCGTGCACGCGGTTGCCCAGATCGTCGTCGGGCAGGCCGATCACCACCGCCGAGCGGACGCCGGGGAACAGCTCGATGGCCGCCTCGACCTCGGCCGGGTAGATGTTGGCGCCACCGGCCAGGATCATGTCGGCGCGCCGGTCGGTCAGGTAGAGATAGCCCTCGGCGTCGACATAACCCATGTCGCCGAGGCTCTCCCAGCCGCCGGCGATCGCCTTGGATTCCGCGCCGAGATAGCGATAGGTCGAGCCCTGGCCGCCGTCTGGCAGGAAGAACACCTCGCCGACCTCGCCGGGTTCGGCGTCGGTGCCGTCCTCGCGCACGATGCGCATGCTGGAGCCGGGACGAAGGCGCCCGACCGAGCCCATGTGTGTCAGGTACTCGGAACCGGTGATCCAGGTGACGCCGGTGCCCTCGGTGCCGCCCATCAGCTCGTAGATGCGGTCGGCGCCAAGCCACTCGATCCACTTCACCTTCAGCCAGGGCGGGCAGGGTGCCGCCAGGTGCAGCAGCACCTTCAGGCTGGAGAGGTCATAGCGTTCTCGCACCGCCGGATCCAGGCGCCAGATGCGGTGCATCATGGTCGGCACCATCATCATCCAGTTGGTGCGGTAGCGCTCGATCAGCGCCAGGCACTGCTCCGCGTCGAAGCGGTCGGCGACCACGACGTGGGCGCGTTTCAGCATGTGCTGGATGCAGAAGATGAACGGGCCGTTGTGGTAGAGCGGGCCGACGACCAGGTGGTTGCCGTAGTTCTCCTGCAGCAGCCACGAATTGTCAGCCTCGTTCAGCATCGAGGTCTCGAAGTCGTACATCGGCGGCGAACTGGCGACGATCAGCTTGGGCCGGCCGGTGCTGCCGCCCGAGGTCGGCGCCTTCCACGCGTCGGCCACGATGTCGGGCAGGTCGCTGTCGTCGATGTCGTCACCGGGGACGAAGCCGGTCGGCAGGGTGGGCGCGCCGTTCGCTGCCGGTTCGCTGGTGCCGACCACCAGCTTCGCGTTCGCGACCTCGATGATCGCGTCGCGCTCGATCTTCGGCAGGCGGGCCGAGACCGGCTGCGGGATCGCACCGGCCTTCCAGCAGGCCCAGGCGGCGGCCAGGAACTCGGCGCCGTTGGGCAGGGCGATGGTGACCATGTCGTTCCGCCGGATGCCGAGGCCCTGGTAGACCCGGGCAAGCTGGTTGGTCCAGCGGTGGAACTCGGCGGCGGTCCAGGTGCGCTCGTTGTGCGTGACGAACGGGCGATCCGGTGCCTCCTGCGCGAACAGGGCCAGGTTGCGTCCGAAACTCAGGCTGGCCATGCGCGCCCGTCCTCTTTTCCCAGATGTGATGACATGTTGGCGATCCTCCCCCGGAGGCGGAGATTAGGCACTGGCCCCGCGGGCGGCAATCATGTCAGGCTGGGCCACCGGAATACGCATGCCTCGCCCATATTTTGAGCAATGGCCTGCATTCATTAGCTAGCTAATGATCGCCGGATGATTGCACGCCCCGCTGATACCCGCGAACGTTTCGCCCTTGCGATGATCCGGCTGTCGCGACGCTGGCGCTGGCGACTGGACCAGCGGCTGCGGGAGACCGGGCTGACCCAGGCACGCTGGACCACCCTGCTGCAGATCGCGCGCGGCGGCGATGGCCTGTCCCAGGCGCGGCTGGCCGATCACATCGGCGTCGAGCAGCCGACGCTGGCCCGCATGCTGGACTCGCTGGAGAAGGTCGGCCTCGTGGAGCGGCGCGCCAACCCGTGTGACCGGCGCGCCAACACGGTCCATCTCACCGACAAGGCGGCCGGCACCATCGGACGGATCGAAGACATCGCCCGCACCTTGCGCGACGAGGCCACCGGCGGCATCGCGGAGGCGGAGCTGGAACGGTGTATCACGATCATCGAGACGGTCGCCGACCGGCTCGATGGCCTTGGGGAAGGCCGGGGACGATGAACAGGCACACGCCCGAACTGGACCTGGCGGTCGATGCCGCGCGACCGAAGCGGCGCGGGCGCCTGCTGCGCGCGGTGATCATGGTCTTCGTCCTGGGCGTCGGCCTCTGGTTCGGCGCGACGTGGCTGCATCGCCGCCAGACTCACATCTACGTCATCGATTCCCGCGTGGCCTCGGACATGGTGACCTACAGCGCCGAGCAGGAGGGCCGGGTCACCGCGCTCGACGTCGGTGTCGGCGACCGGGTGGTCCGCGGCCAGCGCCTTGTCGCGCTGGACGACCGCATCCAGCGCCTGCAGGTGGCCGAGACACGGGCGGACCTGCAGCGCGTCGCCGCCGACCGGGAACGGCTCGCGGCCGAACGCACCCTGGCGGAGCAGCGCAACGCGGCCGCGGCGCGTTCCGCCGCCGCCCGGACCGAGGTCGCCAACGCCGGGGAGCGGGCGACGACCGCGCTCTATGACCGGGCACGGGCCGAACTGGACCGTGGCGAGGCCCTGTTCCAGCGCCGGGTGATCTCCGCCCAGCGGCTCGAGGAACTCAGGACCGAGTTCGCCAGCGCCGACCAGCAGCAGCAGCGGGCCCGCGCCGCCGTCAAGGAGGCCGAGGCGGAGAAACTGGTGGTGGCCGCCGAAAGTGCGCGCCTGGCCGTGATCGACCGCGAGATCGCCGTGCTGGACGCCCAGGCCATGGCCCTGGAATCCCGGCTGGAACAGGCGCAGGTGACGCTCGACGACCGCTCCGTGCTGAGCGACATCGACGGCGTGGTCGACCAGACCTTCGTCGAGATCGGGGAATTCGTGCGCGCTGGCACGCGCCTGCTGATGGTGCACAACCCGGACAACGTCTGGGTCTCGGCCAACGTCAAGGAAACCGAACTGAGCCGCTTCGAGGTCGGCGCGAGCGTGGAAATCGTCGTCGATGCCTGGCCGGACGCGCATTTCACCGGGACAGTGACCTGGATCGGCCCGGCGGCGACCAGCCAGTTCGCCCTGCTGCCGACGCCGAATCCGTCCGGCAACTTCACCAAGGTGACCCAGCGCGTCCCGGTCCGCATCGATATCGAGGGGCCGAAGCAGCTTCTCCGCCCCGGCATGATGGTCGAGGTCGATATCCTTGCGCGAAACGACTGAGGTCCTGTTCGAACGCTACGGCCCCGGCTATCGCTGGCTGGCGATGGTGGCGGCGATGTCGACCACGATCACGGCGGTACTGTCGGCGACCATCGTCAATGTCGCCATTCCCGACATCATGGGTGCCTTCGGCATCGACCAGGTGCGGGCGCAATGGCTCTCCACCGGCTTCCTGGCGTCGATGACGGCGACCATGTTGCTGGTCGACTGGGCCATCAAGTCGTTCGGCCAGCGGGAAACGCTGCTGTGCATGCTGGGCCTGTTCATGGCCGGCGGCATGCTGGGCGGCTTCGCGAGTTCCGAGGACGCATTGATCCTCTCCCGTGTCATGCAGGGGGCGGCGGCCGGGGTGATCCAGCCCATGGCCATGGTCGTGGTCTACCAGGTCTTTCCGCTGGAAAAGCGGGGCATGGCGATGGGCATCTACGGCGTCGGCGTGGTCATGGCGCCGGCCGTCGGCCCCCTGCTCGGTGGCCTGCTCTCGGACGGACTGGGCTGGCGCTTCGTCTTCTTCGCCGGCGTGCCCGTCAGCCTGGTCGGCATCCTGCTGACAAGCATCTTCATCCCGTCGGGCGCCACGGCCGAGACCCGGCCGCGCTTCGACTGGATCGGCTTCATCCTGCTGCTGGTCTTCCTGCTGTCGACCCTGACCGCGTTTACCGACGGCCCGCGCGATGGCTGGGCCGACACCTTCGTCGTCGGGCGCTTCATCGTCTCGGCCACCGCCTTCGTGCTGTTCATCGCCTGGGAGCGGACGACGGACGTGCCGATGCTGAACCTGAAGGTGTTCCTGCAGCCGGGCTTTGTCGGGGCCGCCATCATCAGCTTCATCCTCGGCGCCGGCCTGTTCGGCTCGACCTACCTGATCCCGCTGTTCGTGCAGACCATACAGGGCCTGACACCGACCCAGTCGGGCCTGCTGCTGATCCCGGCCGGCATCTCGATGATGTGCCTGATCCCGATCAGCGGCCGCCTGGCCGACAGGCTGGAGCCGGGCTACATCGTGGCCTTCGGGCTGATCCTGTTCGCCTTCTCGTTCTTCCTGATGTCGCTGGCCGACGTGAACACCAGCTTCGTCACCCTGGCGATCTGGATCATGATCAGCCGGATGGGCATGGGCTTCATCTTCCCCTCGCTCAGCGCGGGCTCGATCCGCCTGCTGCCGCAGAGCATGCTGGCGCAGGGCTCGTCGACGATGAACTTCACCCGGCAGCTTGGCGGGTCGTTCGGCGTCAACCTGCTGGCCGTGCTGCTGGACCGGCAGACCCAGTATTTCGCCGACCTGATGGCGGCGACGCAGACCCCGGCCAATCACGCCACCGACGGCTATCTCGACAAGGTCGGCGAACTGGCAAGCCGTGCCGGACTCTCGGATGTGCAGCAGTCGCTGATCGCGATGGAGCATCTCAGCCGCGCGGTCCACGCCCAGGCCAGCACCATGGGCTTCCACGTGTCGTTCCTGGCCAGCGCGGCGACGTTCGTCGTTGCCCTGGCCGGCGCCTGGCACCTGGCCTGGGGTCGCAGGACCCAACTCCGCGGCACCGCCTGAGACTTCCGCCCTTCGCCGCTTTTCGCGGGTCGCCCATGCCGGAAGTGCATGGTAACGTCACCGTGAAGGCAAGGCGAAGAACCGGCGGGGAGTGATGAACGAACCGACAACGACCTTCAGGGAGATGCTTGCGCCGGTTGAGCCGGCGCAATTCCTTGACGCGATCTACAGGCGGGAGCCGCTGCACATACCGGGCAGCGCCGCGAAGGTGCGCGGGATCTGCGCGTGGGACGACTTCGCGCAACTGCTCGCCATGACCTCGGTCTGGACCGACAAGACACTGCGGCTGGTGCTCGACAACGCCGCCATCGCGCCGGAGGACTATTGCAGTGGCACCCTGGGTCGCGACATGACCGACGTGCTGCGCCCCGATCCGGCGCGCCTGCAGCACTGGCTGGACCAGGGCGCGACCGTGGTGGCTGACCTGGTGGAAACGCTCAGCCCCGGCATCCGGGCGGCGGCCGATGCGCTGGCCATGGGGCTCGGCGTGCAGGTCACCTGCAACGCCTATTGCTCCCAGGCCGGACGGCAGGCCTTCGCCAGCCATTTCGACACCATGGAGGTCTTCGCGCTGCAGGTGGCGGGGCGGAAGGTGTGGCGCGTCTACGAGGGACGCTTCGAGGCACCGCTGGAGCGCCCCGGCTACAACTATCCGAGCTTCGACCAGGCCCACCACGACCGCGCGCGCGGCAAGGTGGCGCTGGAGGTGGAGATGAAGCCGGGCGACCTGCTCTACATCCCGCGCGGCGTCTATCACGACGCGCTGGCGACATCCGAGGCCTGCCTGCATCTCTCCTTCGGCACGACGGAGGCGACGGGTCTCGATTTCCTCGGCTGGTTCGTCAACTCGCTGGACAGCTTCGAACTGATGCGCCGGCCGATGCCGCCCTACGACGATGTCGCCGCCCACGATGCCCATGTCACCGCGTTGACCGCGCTGGCCGCGAAGCTGCTCGCACGGCCGGACCTGGGCGAGCAGTTCCGCGAGGAACAGAAACGCCGGGCCCATGCCATGCAGTGCCCGGTCCGCATTCCGCCAGCCAGCGCCACGCCGCGCTATCGTGTCCGCAACGCCGCCGCCCACATGCAGCGCGACGGCAAGCGGATCGCCGTCGCCACCGACGCCGGCGAATTCGTGGCCGAGGGCCAGTACGGCCCGGTGGCGCGCTGGATGCTGGAACGGGACCAGTTCTCGCTGGAGGACCTGGGCGAGCGCTTTGGCCGGCTGGATGTCGACGAACTGGCCGGGCTGGTGGCGCGTGCGCTCGACGCACGGCTGCTGGTCGCCCTATAAGTCGGCCGGCATTCCCGATCCCGGAGCAGGCGCATGGACGCGCAGACCTCGCTGGACGGCCGCCCGCGCGCGGTCGAGAAATCAGATCCTGTCTTCGCAAGCGACGACGACGTCCGCGCGATCATGAACGCGGTGCTGGCCGGAACGCATCCCTATCCGAACTGGACACATGCCGCGCATTGCCTGGTCACCGTGGCGCTGCTGCGGGAGCGGCCCGACCTCGACCTGCCGCGCGACATGCCCGGCCTGATCCGCGCCTACAACACGGCTGTGGGCATACCGAACACCGATACCGACGGCTACCACGAGACCCTGACGCAGTTCCATATCCGGGAGATCGGACGGCTGCTGGCCGCGCTTCCGGCCGGGACGGGCCTGGCGGACGCGGTCCGCGCCGTTCTTGTCTCCCCCGTCGGGCAGCGTGGCCATGTCTTCGACTTCTACAGCCGTGCGCGGCTGTTCTCGGTCGAGGCGCGGCGGGGCTGGGTCGAGCCGGACCTGAAGCCGCATACCGCCGGTTGAGCCTGGTTCAGGCCGGCCGGCGCCACTTCACCATCCAGAAGAACGGGATCACGGCGAGCGCGGTCAGCGAGTACAGGTAGAAGGCATTGAGATAGCCGATCATGGCCGACTGCCGGCCCACCTCGTGGCTCAGCGCCGCCAGCCCGTTGATGGTGTCCGCGCTCCACGCCCCGGCCGAGGAGGCGTAGAGGAACGGGTCGTGGAAGGGCGAGATGAACTCGGTCATGCCGGCGTAGTTCATGCCGGTGGTACGGATGACCACGGCGACGCTGACCGAAATGAAGAACGACGAGCCGAAATTGCGCACCAGGTGAAAGACGGCGCTGCCCTCGCCGGCATCCTTCGGCGCCAGGGTGGCGAAGGCCACCATGGTCGTCGGCACCCAGGCGAGGCCGGTGCCGAAGCCTTGCAGTACCCCGGTCCAGGCGACGTCGAAAGCGCTGACATTGATATCGAAGCCAGTGATCACCAGCCCGGAGAAGCCTTGCAGCGCGAAGCCGAGGCTCATCCAGATGCGCGGGTCGAACCGCGAGAGCCAGATCATCGCGGTGAAGGCCGCCAGCGTGCCGCAGGCCCGGATCGCCAGCAGGATGCCGATGTCACCCTCGGGAAAGCCGCGCAGCTGTTGCAGCAGCGGCGGAAACAGCACCATCGGCGTGAAGTTCAGCATGCCGAAGACCAGGATGAACAGCATGCCGAAGGCGTAGTTGCGGTCGCGGAACAACGCGAAGTTCAGGAACGGCTTCTCGCTGGTCAGGCTGTGGACAACGAACAGGTACAGGCACAGCGCCGCCAGCGCGGCCTCGACGATGGTCTCGGTTGACTCGAACCAGTCGTTGCGCTCGCCCCGGTCGAGCATCAGCTGCGCCGCGGCAACGGCGATCGACAGCGTCAGGAAACCGGTCCAGTCCAGCCGGACCCGTCCCGGCGTGGCCAGGTCGCGGACGAAGAACAGGACACCGGTGAAGGCGGCGACCGCGCAGGGCACCACCATGAAGAAGATCCAGCGCCAGCCATATTCCTCCGACAGGTAGCCGCCGAGCGTCGGCGCGATGATCGGGCCCATGACGACCCCCATGCCGAAGATCGACATGGTGGAGGCCTGCTTGTCCTTCGGGAACGCCTGCAGGACGATGGACTGGCTGGTCGGCACCATCGGCGCGCCGCACAGGCCCTGCAGCACGCGGTAGATCACGATCTCGGCCAGCGAGGTGGCGATGCCGCAGAGGAAGGTCGAGACCCCGAAGCCGACGACGCAGTACAGCATCAGCCTGCGCTGGCCCAGGCGCGCGATCAGCCAGCCGGTGAGCGGCGTCATCACCGCCGTGGCGACGATGTTGAAGGTGACGACCCAGGCGATCTGGTCCTGCGTGGCGCCGAATTCGCCCTGCATCTTGGGCAGCGCCACGTTCGCGATGGTGACCGTCATCGCGTACAGCATGGTCGACATGGTCAGCGTGCCGACCAGGGCCATCCGGGCGAAGGGGGTCGACGGTGCCGACGACTGGACCGATGTGTCGCTCATGCGCCGAGACTAGACGACCGCGGCCGTCCCGGCTCGGCGCGGTACGCATGGCTGGGTGTGGCCGGTCAGGCGGACTCGCCGCCGACGCGTGCCGCCAGCGCCGCCTCCATGAACGGGTCCAGCGCACCGTCCAGCACGCCCTGGGTGTCGGCGGTCTCCACCTCGGTCCGCAGATCCTTGACCATCTGGTAGGGGTGCAGGACGTAGGAACGGATCTGGTGGCCCCAGCCGATGTCACCCTTGGAATCGTGCAGCGCCTGCTTCTCGGCCTCGCGGATCTGAAGCTCGCGCTCGTAGAGGCGGGCCTTCAGCATGCTCATCGCCGCGTCCTTGTTCTTGTGCTGGCTGCGGTCGTTCTGGCACTGCACGACGATGTTGGTCGGCAGGTGGGTGATGCGCACCGCCGAGTCGGTCCGGTTGACGTGCTGGCCGCCGGCGCCCGACGCGCGGTAGGTGTCGATGCGCAGGTCCTTGTCCTCGATGGTGATCTCGATGGTGTCATCGATCACCGGGTAGGCACCCACGGAGGCGAAGGAGGTGTGGCGCCGGCTCTGCGAATCGAAGGGCGAGATGCGCACCAGCCGGTGCACGCCGGTCTCCGACTTCAGCCAGCCATAGGCATTCTCGCCGCTGAACCGCACGGTGGCCGACTTGATGCCGGCCTCCTCGCCGTCGCTCTCCTCGATCCACTCGACCTTGTAGCCGCGACGCTCGGCCCAGCGCACGTACATGCGCAGCAGCATCAGCGCCCAGTCCTGGCTTTCGGTGCCGCCGGCGCCGGCATGGACCTCCAGGTAGGTGTCGTTGCGATCGGCCTCGCCCGACAGCAGCGCCTCAAGCGCCCGCCGGTCGGCCTCGGTCTTCAGCGTCTTCAGCGTCGCCTCGGATTCGGCGACGGTCTCGGCGTCGTCCTCGGCCTCGCCCAGCTCGATCAACTCGCAGGCGTCGTTCAGGTCCCGCTCCAGCTGCTTCTGGCGCGTGATCGCGTTCTCCAGCGTCGTGCGTTCGCGCATCAGCGACTGGGCGCGCTCGGCATTGTTCCAGAGGTTCGGATCCTCGGTGAGGCTGTTCAGCTCGTCGAGGCGGCGAAGGGACTTGTCCCAGTCAAAGACGCCTCCTCAGCAGTTCCAGCGACTGCTTGATGTCGGCGACAAGTTGTTCGGTCTCGGCACGCATGTCGGATGCAAGCCCTTGTTCTGAATAGTGTTCGTTGAAACGGAGGCGGACTTTAGCCGATTTGGGGGCCAAGGGGAACCGCCCGGGGCAAGCGGCTTGGCGGCCGGTCAGTAGACCCCGTCGGTGGTGCGCCGTCCGCCGAAGCCCGGCAGCTTGATGGTGTCGCGGTCCGAGCCGGCCCCGCTGACCACGCCTCCGCCGCTCGCCGCCGGTTCGGTTCCCGGCTTGAACGCCTCCAGGATCACGTCGCTGTCGCCGGGCCGGGCCGGTTCGCCGGTTCGCGCGTCGATGCGGACCAGGCGGATGTCCGGCGGGATGCGGAACGGGATGCCGGGCTTGCCGGCCATCGCCTGTTCCATGATCTCCTGGAAGATCGGCGCGGCGACGCTGGCGCCCTGTTCGTGGTCGCCCAGCGTCGCGGGTTCGTCGAAGCCGGCAAAGACGCCGACAGCGAGGTCGGGTGAAAAGCCGATGAACCAGGTGTCGATGGAATCATTGGACGTTCCGGTCTTGCCGGCCAGCGGCTTGCCGACGGCGGCGATGCGGGCGCCGGTGCCGCGTTTCACCACGCCCTCCAGCATCGAGACCATCTGGTAGGCGGTGCCCGGCTGCACGACTTCCCGCCGCGTGTCGGGCAGCAGCGGTTCGGGCTGGCCGGTCCAGTCTTCGGCCTGGCAGCCGGGACAGGGGCGCTGGTCGTGGCGATAGACGGTCTGGCCGGTGCGATCCTGCACGCGGTCGATGATCGTCGGGGTAATGAAGCGACCGCCGTTCACCAGCATGGCGTAGGCCGCCGTGAGGTCCAGCAGCGTGGTCTCCGACGACCCGAGGGCCTGGGACAGCAGGGGCGGCATGTCCCTGTAGATGCCGAAGCGCAGCGCGTAGTCGCGCACCACGTCCATCCCGATGTCCTGGGCAAGGCGCACGGTCATCAGGTTGCGCGACTTCTCGATACCCAGGCGCAGGGTACTGGGGCCGTAGAACTTCTCGGAATAGTTCGACGGCTTCCATTTGCCCAGACCCGCGCCCTGGTCGATCACGAACGGTGCGTCCAGCACGATGGAGGCCGGCGTGTAGCCATGCTCCAGCGCGGCGGCGTAGATGAACGGCTTGAAGGCGGAGCCGGGCTGGCGGTCGGCCTGGGTGGCGCGGTTGAACTGGCTGCGTTCGTGGGAGAAGCCGCCGACCAGCGCCAGAACGCGCCCGGTATGCGGGTCGAGCGCCACCACGCCGCCGTCGATCAACGGCATCTGGCGCAATTGCGGCTTGTCCGGATCGTCGGTGTCCGGCCCGATCAGCACCACGTCGCCGATGGCCAGCACCTCGGTGGCGGATGCCGGGGCAGGGCCGACCTTCGCGCCGGGCAGAGGCTTGCGTGCCCAGGACAACCGCTCGATCGGCAGTTCGATCCGGCTCCGGTCGATGAAGGCCAGTTCGGCGACACTGCGCCCGGCCTCCAGCACCACCGCCAGGCGCCATTCCGGCGGCATGCCCGGCGGGTTCGCGATCTGCGCCAGTTGCGCCGGCCAGTCGTCCATGGTGGCAAGCCGGGTGACGGGTCCGCGCCAACCGTGGCGACGGTCGTAGAGGATCAGGCCGTTGCGCAGTGCCTGGGTGGCGATCGCCTGCAGCTTCGGATCCATCGTGGTCTGAACCGACAGGCCGCCGTCATAGAGCTCGTCGTCGCCGAATCGCTTGGCCAGCTCGCGCCGGACCTCCTCCGCGAACCAGTCGGCGCGCACGAAGTCGACCTCGCGACCGCGCTGCGCCGCCAGCGGCTCGTCAATGGCGGCGCGCGCCGTGTCGGGCCGGATCAGCCCTTCATCCAGCATCCGGCCGATCACCCAGTCGCGCCGTTCCACCGCGCGTTCGTGGTGGCGGAAGGGATTGTAGTTGTTGGGCGCCTTCGGCAGGGCGGCGAGGAACGCGGCCTCCGCCACCGTGAGTTCGCGCAGCGGCTTGTCGAAATAGGTCAGTGCGGCGGACGCGACGCCGTAGGCACCCTGGCCGAGGTAGATCTCGTTCAGGTACAGCTCGAGGATGTGGTTCTTGTCGAACGCCTTCTCGATGCGCAGCGCCAGGATCGCTTCCTTGATCTTGCGCGTGTAGGTGACGTCGTTGGTCAGCAGGAAGTTCTTCGCCACCTGCTGGGTGATCGTCGAGGCGCCGACAGGCCGCCGGCCGGTGCCGAGGTTTTTCAGGTTCTGCACCAGCGCACGGGCGATGCTGAGCGGGTTGATGCCCGGATGGCTGTAGAACTCCGCATCCTCGGCGGCGAGGAAGGCATCGATCACCGTCGGCGGCACCGCCTCGATCGGCACGAACAGGCGGCGCTGGCGGGCATA
The DNA here is from genome assembly GCA_036154895.1 of Pseudomonadota bacterium. GTDB lineage: Bacteria > Pseudomonadota > Alphaproteobacteria > Minwuiales > Minwuiaceae > Minwuia. The sequence continues at coordinate 158,373 of JAYZWD010000037.1, read as the reverse complement.
TTCCGCCAGCAGCCGGCCGTCGCCGGCATGCACGCGGGTCACCACCGGCGGCGTGTACTCGGCAAGCTGGTCATGTGCCGGCAGGTCGCGGCCAAAATACCAGAAGGCGTAGACGAGGAAGCCGACGGCGGCGAGCGTGCCCAGCACGCCGAGCGCGAACAGCCAGCCCACGATTTTCAGCACGATACGCATGTCGTTCCTTCGTCCGGCACGAACCGGTGGATCAGGCCAGCCGCCCGCCGGTCCCTACAATGCCAGACTGGCGCGCGATTGTGGTGGTGCGATGGCACCCTGCGCCGGCAGGTCTCACCGCGCGGCCTGGCGCGTGGCAAACCAGGCCTCGATGGCACTGGTCAGGCCGGCCGCGATCTTCGCCTGCGTCTCGCGGGCACCGAGGCGCCGTTCCTCCTCGCGGTTGGTCAGGAAGCCGATCTCGACCAGCACCGACGGCACGTCCGGCGCGGTCAGCACCCGGAAGCCGGCAAAGCGGTGCGGGTTCGCCCGCATGGTGACCTTGCGGCCCAGTTCGACGACCACGGTCTGCGCCAGGCGCGCCGAGCGGTTCATGGTCTCCCGCTGCGCCAGGTCGATCAGGATCGAGGTCACATCATCGTCCTGGTCACTGAGATCGACGCCGGCGATCAGGTCGGCGCGGTTTTCCCGCCGCGCCAGCGCCGCCGCCTCCTTGTCCGATGCGCGTTCCGACAGGGTGTAGACGCCGGCGCCCACGGCCGTGCGGCCGGCCGCGGCATCGGCATGAACCGAGACGAACAGGTCGGCATTGACCCGCCGGGCGACGGCCACCCGGCCGCTCAGCGGCACGAAGGTATCGTCGTCGCGGGTCATGACCACGCGGTAGCGACCGGTTGCCACCAGGCTGTCGCGCAGCGCGAGGCCGACGCGCAGGACCAGGTCCTTTTCCTGCAATCCGCTGGCGCCGAGCGCGCCCGGGTCGACGCCGCCATGGCCGGGATCGATCACGACCACCGCGCGGGCGCCGGGCCGGGGCGGCGGCAGGGGCGGGACACCGGCCGGCCAGGCCGAGCGGTCGACAGGTTGCGAATCGGGCTCCGGCGCGGCGCGGCGCGCGTCGGCGAACTCAGCTGCGTTGGCCGTGCCGAGGTCGATCACCAGCCGCCAGGACTGGCCGGCCTGCGGCGGCAGCATGAACACCCGCCGCGCCACCACGGGCTGCGTCGTGTCCATCACCAGGCGACCGACGCCCTTGCGGAAGGTGCCGAAGCGCAGGCCCTCGACCAGGCCGCGCACCGGATCGGGCTGGCCCTGCAGGTCCCACTCCGCCCCCTCCAGGTCGACCACGACGCGGTAGGGATCTTCCAGCACGAACAGGTTCCAGGTCGTGCTGGCCGTCATGTCGAGGACGATGCGGGTCGCGTCGACATTCTCGCCGGTCCGGATCGCCGTCACGCGGGCCGGCGCCGCATGGGTGGCAAGCGCCCCGCACAGGACCAGCAGCAGGGTCAGGACCAGGCCCGTGGCGCGGCGCCAGGCGGCGCCGGGGCGGGCGAATCGCTTACGAAACCGGATCATTGACGCGACTATACAGGGCGCCCGCCGGCGCCGACAGGACCGGGTGTGGCGGCCATTCGCGGCGCTTGCTGAAATGCATGGCAATTTGCTATTCTGCACATCGCGAGTTTCCGTCGCCAGCCGCGGTGCCCATTCTGTCGCCCCGCGGTTCGGTAAGGACGATCCCCGACGAACGGATTTTCGGGCTCTCGATAGATGCCGCTTCCGCCCCCTTTCCAGGGGCGGCGTACAGACAGAGCGAAAGGGCGGCATCGGCCCCAGAAGACGCTACAGTCCGGGCGCGTCCGGCCCTTCGTGGCCGCCGGCCGGTCGACGGAACAACAGGAGAAACCTCAGGGCCGGTTCGGACATTTCGATATCCGACGGCTGGATCGATGGACCACATCTTGGCGACGGGGCGCGCAAGGCGCCCTGCCCGCCGTTCGATGTAAGGGAACCGGTCCGGCAAGCCCTGGACAGACAAGGACGGTCGCTCGCGCTGTTGGCTCGCCAGTGCGCCCGCCGTCGTGGAGACATGGCTTATGGCCACCCGCATGCTTATTGACGCGGCCCATCCGGAAGAAACCCGGGTCGTGATCGTGAAAGGCAACCGCCTCGAGGAATTCGATTTCGAGGTTGGAAGCCGCAAGCCCCTCAAGGGCAATATCTATCTCGCCAAGGTCACTCGCGTCGAACCCTCGCTGCAGGCAGCGTTCGTCGAGTTTGGCGGCAATCGCCATGGCTTCCTGGCCTTCAACGAGATCCATCCCGACTACTACCAGATCCCTGTCGCCGACCGCGAGGAACTGATCGCGGCGCAGCAGCGCGAGGTCGCCCGCGTCGCCGAGGCCGAGGATGCCGAGATCGACGAGGTCGCCGAATCGCGGCCGACGGACGGCGAGGAGGAAAAGGGCGGGGGCCGCAACCGCCGTCGCGGGCGTGGCCGCAGCCGTCGTCGCCCCCAGTCCGACGACGAACAGGAGATGACGGTCGAGGACGTCGGCGGCGACGAACTTGAAGAGGATATCGCGCCCCGTCGTGCGGCGCAGATGGTCCGCCCCTACAAGATCCAGGAAGTCATCAAGCGCCGGCAGATCCTGCTGGTGCAGGTCGTCAAGGAAGAGCGCGGCAACAAGGGCGCGGCGCTGACCACCTACCTGTCGCTGGCCGGTCGCTACTGCGTGCTGATGCCCAATACCGCGCGCGGCGGCGGCATCAGCCGGAAGATCACCAACACCACCGACAGGCGCAAGCTGAAGACCATCGTGCGCGACCTGGAGGTTCCGGACGGGACCGGCGTCATCGTGCGGACGGCCGGCGCCGCACGAACCAAGTCCGAGATCAAGCGCGACTATGACTTCCTGCTGCGGCTCTGGGATGACATCCGCGACCTGACGCTCCGTTCGACCGCGCCGACGCTGGTCTACGAGGAGGCGTCGCTGATCACCCGCGCCATTCGCGACCTCTATTCCAAGGACATCGACGAGGTCCAGGTCGAGGGCGATGGCGGCTATCGGGTCGCCAAGGACTTCATGAAGCGGATCATGCCCTCGCATGCCAAGAAGGTGCAGCCCTACAAGGACCGCATCCCGCTGTTCCACCGCTTCCAGGTCGAGCAGCAGCTCGACAGCATGTACGGATCCGAGGTCACCCTGCCGTCGGGCGGCTATGTCGTGATCAACTCGACAGAGGCGCTGGTCGCCATCGACGTCAACTCGGGCAAGGCCACCAAGGGCCGCTCGATCGAGGAGACGGCGTTCAAGACCAACCTGGAGGCGGCCGAGGAAGTGGCGCGCCAGCTCCGCCTGCGTGACCTCGCCGGCCTGGTGGTGATCGACTTCATCGACATGGAGGACGCGCGCAACAACCGCGCCGTCGAACGCCGCCTGAAGGACTGCCTGCGCGTCGACCGCGCCCGCATCCAGATCGGTCGCATCAGCCCGTTCGGCCTGCTGGAGATGTCGCGTCAGCGCCTGCGCCCCGGTGTGCAGGAAGTGAACATGCACCGCTGCCCGCATTGCCATGGCACGGGCACGGTTCGCTCCATCGATTCGACGGCGCTGCATGTGCTGCGTTCGATCGAGGAAGAGGGCATCCGGGAGCGCTCGGCCGAGATCCGGGTGCATATCCCGACCGCGGTGGCGATCTACATCGTCAACAACAAGCGGCGCGTGCTGGCCGATATCGAGGAACGCTACGGCTTCCGCGTCGAGATCGCGGCCGACCCCGAGCTTGTGCCGCCGGATCACCGGATCGAGCGGCTGGCCGCAAGTTCCGGCGCGCCTTCCGAGGACCGGCCGGTCAGCTCCCGTGTCGCGGACCAGGCGATCGAGGACGATGACGAGGATACCGTCGCCGAGGACAACGAAGCCGAGGCGCCGGCCGAGGAGGCCCGCGACACCGGCGAGCGCGAGCGTCGTCCGCGTCGGCGTCGCCGTCGCGGCGGCGAGCGCGGTGCGGAGTCGGCTCCGGCCGGGTCCGAGCAGGAATCGGCTGAAGCTGACGCCGGGAATACCGGCGAGGCTGCCGCGACTGACGGGGATGCGCCTGCTGCGGGTGACGCGGATGGCGACGATGACAGCCGCCGTCGTCGGCGTGGTCGCAGGGGCGGACGTCGCCGGCGCGGCCGGCGCGGAGACGACGGGCTGGAACTGGTCGATGGCCTGCCCTCGCCGTTCGTGATGGCGGCCGCGGTGCCGGACCCGGACCGGGACGGCGAGCGTGGCCCGGTGTCGGCGGGTGACGAAGGCCAGGACGATGCGTCTGATTCCGATCAGCCGGCCGAAGCGGTCGAGGCCGTGACGGAAAGCATCGCGGCGGAGCCCGAGGCGCCGGCCGATGGGCCGGTGGCCGAGCCTGTGACACAACCCGAACCCGAGCCTGCGCCGACCGAGGCTGTGACCGATATGCCCGAAGCCGCGGAGGGTCCGACCGAACCCGAATCCGCACCCGGGCCGGTTGCCGAAACCGAGCCGGCCGAGGCGGCGCCCGCGGTGTCGACGACGCTGGCCGAGACCCCGCCGGAACCGGCGAACGAGGAACCGGCTGTGGTCGCTGTCGAGGCCGCGCCGGAGCCCGAGGCGCCGGCTGCCGCGGCCGAAGCGGAGCCGGAACCGGAGCCTGTGCAGGAAGAGGAATATACCGGGCCGCGCCGCAGTGGCTGGTGGCGACGCCGCCCGCGCACCGGCTGATCCCGATACGAACCGGTGTACTGACGGGGCCGCGTCGCGACGACTGTCGCGGCGCGGCTTCGCTGTCTATGCTGCTGCCTGCAAGACAACGGGCATCCTGGGGAGGAGCGGCAGATGACTTTGAGGCTTGAGGGACGCGCGGCCATCGTGACCGGCGCGGCGAGCGGTATCGGGCAGGCCACGGCAGACCTGTTCGCGCGCGAGGGCGCCATGGTCCTGGCGGTCGACCTGCCGGGCAAGGGACTGGCGGAGGCGCACAGCCACAGCGCGGTCTTCCCGCATGAAGAGGACGTTTCGGCCGAGGGCGGTCCCGAGCGCATCGTCGCCGCCGCCATCGCGCGCTTCGGCAAGCTGGACATCCTCTACAACAACGCCGGCGTCTCCGGCCGCGAGTTCGCCGAGGAAATGACCGACGAGACCTGGAACCGGGTGGTCGCGGTCAACATGACCGCACCGTTCAAGGTCTCGCGCGCCGCGATCCCGCACCTGAAGAAGAGCCCCTACGGCCGGATCATCTCCACGGCCTCGGTCATGGCGCGGCGGACCGACTTCGGCCTGACGGCCTATTGCGCGACCAAGGCCGGCGTCGCGGGCATGACCCGGACCCTGGCGCTGGAACTCGGCAAGTTCGGCATCACCTGCAACTACATCGAGCCGGGCGCGATCCAGACTGGCATGACCCGGGCGAGCTTCGCCGACGAGGGGATCGCGCAGATCTGGGCCAAGAAGTCGCCGCTGAAGCGCCTCGGCAACCCGATCGACATCGCGCGCGGCGCACTGTTCCTGGCCTCCGACGATGGCGGCTTCGTCACCGGCCACGGCCTGTGCGTGGACGGCGGGCTGACGCTCAGGACCTGATCGACGCCGCGTTCAGGCGACGCCGACCGATCCCGGGCCGGCGTCACTGTTGTCGGCGGCGTGTGCCGCCGGCAGCGTGATTGTCACCGTGGTTCCGACATTCTCCGTGCTGTCGATCCGGAACTCGCCATCCATCCGCTCGATCAGCGAGCGGGTGATGGCGAGGCCGAGACCCACGCTCTGGCCCTCGGCCCTGTAGGCATTGCGTGGTGTCACGAACGGTTCGGTGATGCGGTCAAGCAGGACCTGTGGAATGCCGACACCCCGGTCGGCGACCGCGATCACCACGCGGTCGGCCTGCGTTCTGCTGACGATGCGAACCACGCCGCCGGTGCGCGAGAATCGCGCGGCATTCGACAGCAGGTTGACGATGCAGCGATGCAGGGCGGCGTGATCGACGAAGACCGTGAGGTCGTCACGGACATCATTCTGGATGCTGACGCTGCGCCGGCGGGCCAGCAGGGCGATGGTGTCGACCGATTCGCCCACGACCTCGGCGACATTGACGGGACCGAGTTCCAGGTTGAGCACCCCGTCCTCGATCTGGGACATCTCCAGCACATCCTCGATCAGCGAAAGCAGGTGCCTGCCACTCTCGTTGATGTCGCGGGCGTAGTCCTCCACCCGCTCGGACGGCAGCTTCATGGCGCGGGCCGACAGCAGCATCTCGGAAAAGCCGAGCACGGCGTTCAGCGGCGTCCGCAGTTCGTGGCTCATGTGCGCCAGGAAACGTGACTTGGTGGCGTTGGCCTCGCGCGCGATCTCGAGTTGCTTCGACAGTTCCTCCGACATGGTGCGCAGGGCGTCGTTCGCTTCCACCATCAAGGTCATGTCGCGGATGATGGCCGCACCGGCCGGGCGGCCCTGGACCTCGAAGCGGCCGAGCGTGATCAGCGCGGGGAAGACCTCGCCATCCTTGCGCAGGGCGTCGACGATGCGCAGGCCGGCCATGGGACGGGAGGTCTCGCCAGCCTCGGTCAGGTAGCGCGTGACGAGGTTCGAATGGCCGGGCCTGTTGCCGGGTGGCAGCAGCATGCCGATCGGCGCACCCATCGCCTCGCCGCGCGTCCACTGGAAGAGCTGCTCGGCGGCGCGGTTGAAACCGGTGATCTGCTGGCGTTCGTCCACCGTCAGGATCGCGTCGGGAGCGGATTCCAGGATCGCGTCCAGCCGGTCGCGCGACTGGACCATCTCGCGTTCGGCGCGGACCTGGCTGGTCACGTCCCAGTTGACGCCGAACATCTCGTCCGGATCGCCCGGTTCGCCACCGCGGAAGGCAGCCAGGCCACGGATGTTGCGGACCTCCCCGCTTCGGGTCCGGACGCGGAAGTCGCCCTGGAACATCCGGCCGTACTGCCGCGCCTCTTCGTACTGCACGCGCAGCGCCGCGAGATCTTCCGGCAGCACGTTGCGGGCCCAGTGAATCGGGCCGGCGTCGACGTCGGTGCGATCGACGTCCATGATCTGCAACTGCAGTTCGTCCCAGAAGTTCTCCCGGGTGCGGAAATTGTAGCGCCAGATGCCGATGCGCCCAAGGCGGCGGGCCATCAGCGAGGATTCCGAGACGGCGCGGTGATGGTCGCGTTCGGCAATGACGCGCTGCATTTCCCGCATGATCAGGCCCAGGAAGACGATGCCGGCAATGTTCACAGCCAGGATCAGTGGCCAGGACCGGGCCAGGATCTGCATGCCCTGCGTCAGGTCGTGGCCGACCAGCAGTGTCGGGCCGGCGAAGATCGTGGCCACAATCGCCAGCGCCGGCAGTTCGACCGCACCGAGCGACAGTCGCTTGCGCCGCCGGAGCAGGACGCCGGCTGCCCAGCCGACCAGGGCATAGACGACGAAACTGAGGACGCCGCCGATGACATAGGGACCGCCGATGTCCATGCGCGCGACGGCGCCGGAGGTCGCGACAATGGCCGCCGCCAGCGGCCCACCGACGACGCCGGCGATGACGACAGGACCTGCCCGGGTGTCGAACACCGCGCCGTCGGGGGCCACCACCGGCAACTGGATGACCATCACGGTCATCAGGCCAAAGGCGAGACCGATGGCAACCTGGCCCTGGATCCCCGGCGGGTCGAAGCCGTAGCGCGCCACCAGCATGAACATGGCGGCGGCCATCGCGGACAGAAGCCCGAAATTTGCGACCAGCCCGGTCAGCAACTGATGATCGACTAAAGCCATGCGCGCAAGTCTATGGAGGGCACAATCGCGACGACAGTCAAATTTCCGGGGCCATCATCGGGATGACGCGAGTGCGGGCCGTTCGATGGTCCAGACGGGCTGGTTCACCATCGCGCCTGCATCACAAGTGTTCCTTCACCGGTACGATGCCTGCCTGACCTGAGCCTGGTCGAGGAAAATGAAGGCCCGGTAAATCCCCGGACTGATCCGGGTCGCGGCAGGGGCCGTAAGTCCTGTCGTCCTCGGGAGTGTGGCATGCGAACGATCATGGTGATCCTGGCCCTGTCTGCGGCTCTGTCTGCGATGGCCGTTGGAGCGGCGCGCGCCGAGGCGGACCTCTGGGCGCTGTTGCGCGGCGGGGGCCATGCGGCCCTGATCCGCCATGCCCTGGCACCCGGCACGGGTGATCCCGCCGGCTTCCGGATCGGCGATTGCACCACCCAACGCAACCTGTCGGACGAGGGGCGCGGGCAGGCGCGGCGGATCGGCGACCTGTTCCGCGCCAACGGCGTCGACACGGCCGTGCTGGCGAGCAGCCAGTGGTGCAGATGCGTGGAGACGGCGGAGCTGATGGGGCTGGGACCTGTCATCGACCTGCCGGCGGCCAATTCCTTCTTCGCGGACCGTGCCAGCCAGGCCGAACAGACCGCAGGGCTGCGCCGGTGGCTTGCGTCACGGCCGCTGGACGACGTCGTTGTCGTCGTGACCCACCAGGTCAACATCACCGCGCTGACGGGCGTCTACCCGGCCTCCGGCGAGATCGTTGTCGTTCGCAGGACGGGTAACGGGGCAGGCGAGGTCGCGGGAAGGATCCGGACCGACTAGATCTTCCGGACTGGCTAGACCACCCAGAGCTGCCCCGCGAGGACCCAGCACGCCAGCAGCAGGCTTTCGCCGATCATCAGGACCAGCGGACGGGGACCGGTGTCGGCGACGGCCTTCAGCGATGTCTTCACGCCGATGGCGGCGATGGCGGTGACCAGGAGCCATCCGGACAGGTCGACCAGTGGCTGACCGACCATGGCCGGCACCCAGCCGGCGCTGTTGATCGCGGTCAGGATGCAGAAGGCGACGAGGAATATCGGCAAGGGGGGACGGATACGTCGGGGCCTGGCCGCCGGCGCCGCGGCGGTGCGGGACAGCAGCAGGCCGATGGCCAGCACCACGGGGACCAGCAGCGCGACCCGGAACAGCTTGGTCACTGTCGCGGTGTCGCCGGTCTCGCCGGACATGCCATAGCCCGCGCCGACCACCTGGGCCACGTCGTGGATGGTCCCGCCCAGGAACAGGCCGGCATCGCGCATGTCGAGGCCGAGCATGGTCGCGATGACGGGATAGATCACCATCGCGACCGTCGACAGCGCCGTGACGATGATGACGACGATGGAGGTGTCCCGCTCCAGGTTCGGATGGCGGGGCATGGCCGCCGCCAGTGCCAGTGCCGCGGAGGCACCGCAGATCGCCACCGCGCCGCCCGAGTGCACCCCCAGTGCATTGCCGAGGCCCAGCAGCCGTCCGCCAAGCCAGCCGGCACAGACCGTCAGGCCGACACCGGCCATCACCCAGAGGATCGAGGGCAGGCCGAGGTCGGTCACCTGGTCGAGCGTGATGCGCAGGCCCAGCAGCGCGACACCGGTACGCAGCATCATGGCGGAACAGAAATCGATGCCGGGCCGGCAACGTCCGTCCTCGGAGAGGAAATGCAGCGCCATGCCCAGCAGCAGCGCGAACAGCATCTGCGGCGCGCCGTAGTGCTCGGCCAGCGAGCGGGCGGCGAACGCCACCACCACGCAGACCGCGACGCCCGGAAACAGGCGCCGTACCCGTTCGGTGAACACGCTGGCGGACAATCCGCCCGGACCCGTTTCCACGCTACCTGGCTCCACCGGGGATGAATGACCCGGTGTCATCCTGCACAGCGGTGGCGGATCGGACCAGAAAGAACAGCACCGGCGCGGGGAATGTCTGCCCCGCGCCGGCGGCAGGCGTCAGGCCGCGAAGTCGAGCATGACCTCGGCGATCTGGATGGCGTTCAGTGCGGCGCCCTTGCGCAGGTTGTCGCCGGCGACGAACAGCGCCAGGCCGTGCCTGACCGTCGGGTCGTGGCGAATGCGGCCGACGAAGACCGGGTCCTGGCCGGTGGCTGCCAGCGGGTTCGGGATCTCGTCCAGCACCACGCCCGGTGCCTTTGCCAGCAGGTCGGTGGCCGCCGCGACGTCGATGGCGCGCTCGAACTCCGCGTTGATCGACAGGCAGTGCCCGGTCATCACCGGCACGCGCACGCAGGTGCCGCTGACCGGCAGGCCTGGAATCTCGAGGATCTTCCGCGTCTCGTCGCGCAGCTTGATCTCTTCCTCGGTATAGCCGTCCTCGACCAGCTTGTAGTTCATGGCGACGACATTGCAGGCGATTGGAACCGCCCACTTCTGCATGCCCGGCATGGCGATCGCCGAACCGTCCTCGGCCAGCGCGGCGATGCCGGCCGCCGAGGCCTGGGCCTGCACTTCCAGCTCGCGGATGCCGGCGACGCCGCCCCCCGAGACCGCCTGGTAGGTGCTGGCGACCAGCCGCTTCAGGCCGGCGGCGGCGTGCAGGGGCTTCAGCACCGGCATGGCCGCCATCGTGGTGCAGTTCGGGTTGGCGACAATGCCCTTCGGGATCGATGCCAGGGCGTGCGGATTGACCTCGGAGACCACCAGCGGGACGTCGGGGTCGGAGCGCCAGGCCGACGAGTTGTCGATGACGACGGCGCCGGCGGCCGCGACCTTCGGCGCCAGTTCACGCGAGGTGGTGCCGCCGGCGGAGAAGAACACGACGTCCAGGCCGCTGTAGTCGGCGGTGGCCGCATCCTCGACCACGATCTCGCCGCCGGCGAACGGAACGCGGGTTCCGGCGGAGCGGGCGGAGGCGAACAGGCGCAGGCCGGCCAGCGGGAAGTCGCGCTCGACCAGCAGCCGGCGCATCATCTGGCCGACCAGTCCGGTGGCGCCGACAATGCCGACGCGGGGTGGGTTGGAGCGGGAAAAGCGGAAGGACATTCGGGCGTCTCCTGTCAGGGTGCGGAGGCGCGGGACCGGCATTCAGCGACAGCCTGGCCCCGCGGGGCGAGGCTTCTTCGGGCTGGCGTGCGGTTCAGTTCGCGCGCGCGCCCGTCGACGCCCCGCCGAGGCGGGTCGTTTTGCGGGTCGGCATTTTCGGTCGCGCGAACATGGCGGCGTGCATACAGCGGCGCAGCGTGAATGTAAACCGGGCGCGAGGCGTGGCACGTCACCTGCAACACGCGAGACGAGCCCGGTCGTTCAGGCATTGTTAGGCACATTCGTGGGACAGGTGTCCCGTGCCTGGCACAGAAACCGGGACAGAATGTGACAGGGGCGGACAACGTGCCGGGGCAGGCGTCGGATGTGGGGTCATTTGCGCGTCTGCGACGGAGCGGCAAGACCATCTTCCTGCTCGTGCTTGTCCTCCTCGGGCTGCATATCGTTCTCATCGATGCTGTCGACCGGCTGGAATACCGGGCGGTGAAGCTGGCCAGCGAGGCGGACAGCCAGGCGGCACTGCTCGATGACATCGGCCGCCAGATCCAGGGCGTGCTGGTGCTGCGGGAACGCGGTGTCACCAACCGGGGCCTGCAGGGCGCGCAACAGACCGCGCTCGACGTCGGCATCCGCCACCTGCGGGCGCGGGAGACGGCGATGGCGGGACTGATCGAGTCGCTGCAGAACCCGTTCCTGGCGTTCCGTGAGCCCGATATCGCGCGCTCGACCTACGACCGCGTGCTGGAGACGTTCCTGCGGCGCTCGTCCGACCTGGTCGCCGACAGCGGGATGCAGGCAATCTCGTCGTGGATGCTGCCCGATCTCGCCGTGGCGCCGCGCGGAATCCTGATGGAGCGACTCGCGGCCATCAAGACCTCGGCGCTTCGGTTCAACGCCGAATGGCGGCGCATCGGCCTGCGCATCAGCCTTGCCTCGGCGGCGCTGACCACAGTGCTGACGGCGGTCCTCGTCTATGCGTTCTTCGTGCCGCTGGTCGGCCGTGCCGAGGCCGACTACCGGGAACTGCAGTCCGCGCTCAGCGTTCGCACCCGCTATTTCTACCAGATGTCCCACGAGTTGCGGACGCCGCTGAACGCGATCAACGGCTATTCGGAGCTGATGCTGCACAATGCCGAACGCGACGGCGACAGCCGCGCCGCCGGCTTCACGCGCGCGGTGATCGAGGCCAGCCAGCAGCTGACCATACGCATCGAGGATATCCTGCTGCTCGGCGCCCTGCAGGCCGGGCATTACCGCAACGTGCCCGTCACCTTCGATCCGCTGGCCGCCGCACGGGCAGCGGCGACGCGGGTCGCGGTGGACGTGACCTTCAACGACCGGCGCGCGGGAGGGGCCGAGGTACACATGGACCGCGACGCGCTGGTCACGATGGTGGCGCACCTGCTGCGAAACGCCCGGCGTCATGCCGGCGAGCGTGTCGAGATCAACCTGGCGGATCTGGACGGATCGGTGATCCTTGAGGTGATCGACGACGGTCCCGGGCTCGATCCCGCCGAGGTCGAGCGAATCCTGAAGCCGTTCCATACGACCGGCAACCTGGTGCAGGAGACCGATACCGGCCTGGGCGTCGGGCTGGCCATCGTGCATCGCCTGGCCGAGGAGAACGGCGTGGCCATCGCGTTCTCGACCGCCGATCCTGCCGGGCTCGTCGTTCGCCTGCATCTCCCCACCACCCGGTCGCCGGGCAGCGCCCGGTGAGCCTGCGCCGGTTCGCCCTGGCCCTGGTCCTCGCGGCGACGGTCGCGCCTGGCCCTGCGTGCCCCGGGCTCGCGCAGCCGGCCTCCGCTCCCGCAGAGGTCCAGTACTTCTGGGAGTCGCCGGCCGAGCTGTCGGCGCTGTCGGTGATCGCGGACAGGTTCACCGCGCTCGGCGGCAACTGGGTCGGGGTGCCGACCACCAGCGCGCGGGAGAACCGCATTCTCGCCATCCAGCGCATCAGCCGTGGCGTGCCCCCCTTCGCGATACAATGGCACGCGGGACGGGATATCGGCCTGATCGCCGACAGCGGGGTGATCATGGACCTGTCCGCGCTGGCGGCCGATGCAGGCTGGCGCGAGATGCTGAACCCGACCGTACCGGACTGGATCACCCGCGACGGGGCCACGCTCGCGCTGCCCGTCGCGATCCATGCCGAGAACTGGGCCTGGTACAACTCCGCGATCCTGCGCGCGATCGGTGCCGGCGCTCCCGGAGACTGGACCGCGCTCGCCGCCGTGCTCGAGACCGCGCGAGACGCGGGGTATCCCGGCATCGCCATGAGTCCCGAACCCTGGCAGCGCATGCTGCTGTTCTGGCAGGTGCTGGCCGGGGCGCCGGACCCGGACCTTGCCCGGGCGCTGGTCGGCGAGGGGGATCCGTCCGTCGTGGACCGGGACTCCTTCAGGACTGCCTTCGGCGATTTCGCCCGGCTCCGGCGCTTCGACGCGCACCTGCCGGGGGTAGCCGGCTGGCGCGACGCGGCGGAGGCGGTGCTGCGTGGCGACGCGCTGGTCCATTTCATGGGCGACTGGGTGCTGGCGGAGTTCCGCAGGCAGGGTGCCGTTGCCGGCCGCGACTTCGAATGCGTCATCGGCACCGGCGCGGTGCGGCGCCACCTCTCGGTGATCGACGTCTTCATCTTCCCGCGCACCGGTGACAGGGCGCTGACCGGGGATCACCGGCGCCTTGCGGCGACCGTGCTCGACCGCACCGTCCAGGCCGAGTTCGCGCGGCGCAAGGGCGCGATCCCGGTTCGCGCCGACCTGCATGCGGAGATCGACGATCCGTGCAGCCAGTCGGCCTATGACACACTCGGCGATGGCAGCCGGTCGGTGCCGGCGGCGGCGATGTTCGCCGACGAACGCCTGCTGGCCGCCCTCACCGGCGTCATCGACGACTTCTGGGGCAACCTCGATACCGACGTCGCCACGGGGATCGAGCGCATCCGGGCGGCACTGGCCGGCGCCCGGCGGAACTGAGGAAAGCCTGCCCCGAAAACGCGAACGGCGGCGCCGTTGCCGGCACCGCCGTCCATCTCGCTCAGGTGATCGCTGCGGTCAGAGACCGAGGATCAGCTTGGCCATGATGTTGCGCTGGATCTCGTTGGAGCCGGCGTAGATCGAGACCTTGCGGTAGTTGTACATCTTCGGGCCGACGCCGCCGGCCCAGTCGGGACCGATGGACGGCTCGTTGGAGCCCCACTTCAGCGGCTGGAACGGCGACTGCTTGATCCCCGCGGCCTCGAAGGCCAGTTCGGAGACAAGCTGCTGCAGCTCGGAGCCGCGGCACTTGATCATCGAGCTTTCCGGGCCGGGGTTCTGGCCGGCGGCGAGCCGCCCCAGCACGCGCAGCTCGGTGAACTCCATCGCCGTGATCAGGGTCTCGGCGTCCGCCAGCTTCTTCTGGAAGACGGGGTCGTCGATCACCCGCTCGCCATGCTCGCGCTCCTCGGTCGCGATCATGCGGACCTTTTCCATGCCGCGCTTCAGGCCCTGGCTGTAGGTGCCGCCCCGCTCGAACTCCAGCAGGTACTTGGCATAGGTCCAGCCCTTGTTGACCTCGCCGATCATGTTGTCCTTCGGGACCTTCACGTCCTCGAAGAAGACCTGGTTCACCTCCTGGTAGCCGCGCTCCGGCACGTCCATGGTGATGATCGGGTCGACGGTGACACCCGGCGACTTCATGTCGACCAGGATGAAGGAGATGCCCTCCTGCGGCTTGCCATCGTTCGACGTGCGCACCAGGCAGAAGATCCAGTCGGCGTACTGGGCGACAGAGGTCCAGATCTTGGAACCGTTCAGCAGCCAGTGGTCGCCCTTGTCCTCGCACTTCATCTTCACGCTGGCGAGGTCGGAGCCGGAACCCGGCTCGGAATAGCCCTGGCAGATGATCAGGTCGGAGGACTGGATCTTCGGCAGGAAGTGGTCCTTCTGCGCCTGGGAGCCGAACTTCATCAGCACCGGTGCCAGCATGCGCGGGCCGAAGGGGATCACCGTCGGCGCCCCCGCGCCCGACATCTCGGCGTCGTAGATGTACTTCTGCGTCGCGCTCCAGCCGCAGCCGCCATACTCCTTCGGCCAGTGCGGGGTCGCCCAGCCCTTGGCGTGCAGCGCCTTCTGCCAGCGCACATGCAGGTGCTTGGGCAGGTAGCCGGCCCGGGTCTTCTTGCATGCGGCGCGAAGCTCGTCGTCGAACGCCCCGGCAATGAAGGCGCGAACCTCGTCGCGGAACGCCATGTCTTCGGCGGAGAAGCTGAGATCCATGTTTGTTGTTACTCCTCGTG
Organism: Pseudomonadota bacterium; assembly: GCA_036154895.1. GTDB lineage: Bacteria > Pseudomonadota > Alphaproteobacteria > Minwuiales > Minwuiaceae > Minwuia. Next base: position 143,287 of record JAYZWD010000037.1, on the reverse strand, counting down.
CGTGCCTGCCCTGTCTTGTCGCCGATCCGTTGTCGCCGATCAAGCGTTTGACGTTAACGTAAGGCAAAACGGCAGCGCGTCCAGCACCCTTGCCGCGAAGGCTTGCCGGGAGGGGCGCCCGGACTATCATCACCGGTGCCACCAGGGGAGGAACGTGGCCATGTCCGAACTGCGAATCCGTGCCGTCAGCCCCGGCTGCGGCGTCGAGGTGCAAGGCATCGACCTGCGCCGCCTGACCAACAGCGACTTCGCGACGCTGCGCGATGCCTTCCATCGCCACGGCGTGCTGTTCGTGCGGGGCCAGGACCTGGAGCCCGACGACCACATCGCATTCGCCCGTCGCTGGGGCGAGATCGTCATCAACGAGCACTTCCCCGAGATGGTCGGCCGGCGCGAGATCGCCGTGGTGGCCAAGGAGCCGGAGCAGAAGACCAACATCGGCGGCGGCTGGCATGCCGACCACTCCTACGATCCGGAGCCGGCGCTGGGCTCGATCCTGCTGGCCCGCGAAGTCCCCGAATCGGGCGGCGACACGCTGTTCGCCAACATGGTCGCCGCATGGAACGGCCTGTCGGAAGGGCTGAAGGCGACCTTGCTGACCCTTCGCGCGCACCATTCCTCCCGCCATCTCTACGGTCCAGGCGGCCTGTACGAGAAGACCGACCTGAAGGCGCGGCTGAAGGAAGGCGGCAGCCTGTCCGACGCGCTGCACCCGGTGGCGATCCGCCATCCGGTGACCGGCGAGACGGCGCTCTACGTCAATCCGGGCCACACGCTCCGCTTCGACGGCTGGGGCCGTCCCGAGAGCAAGGTCCTGCTGGACTGGCTGTTCCAGCACGCGACCCAGCCGCGTTACACCTGCCGCTGGACGTGGCGGGCCGGCGACGTGGCGCTGTGGGACAACCGCTCGACCTGGCATCTCGCCGTCAACGACTATGACGGGCAGCGCCGCGTCATGCACCGCATCACCATTGCCGGCGAGGCGCTCGGCGCCGCTGCCGCCTGATCGACATTCCGGAGGGATCGATGAGCTACGAGAACCTGATCTACGAGGTGACGGACGGCGTTGCGCTGTGCACCTTCAACCGCGTCGACGCGGCCAATGCGATGAACAAGCCGCTGATGGAGGAACTGTACGATGTCGCGGTGCGCATCGACACCGACCCGGCGGTGCGCGCGGCCGTGTTCACCGGCCAGGGCAAGATCTTCTCCGCCGGCGGCGACATTCGCTTCTTCAAGTCGCTGGGCGACAAGCTGCCGGAGTTCGTCAAGCGCATGACCCTGAACCTGCACGGCGCGATCTCCCGCCTGCATCGTTCGGACGTTCCGGTGATCTGCGCGGTGAACGGCGCGGCCGGCGGTGCCGGTTTCAGCTTCGCCATCCAGGGCGATATCGTCATTGCCGGCGAGGGTTCGAAGTTCGTCTCCGCCTATTCCCGCCTGGGGGTCTCGCCCGACGGCTCGTCGACCTATTTCCTCCCCAGGCTGGTCGGCACCAAGCGGGCGCTGGACCTGATGCTGACCAACCGCACGCTGACCGCCGCCGAGGCGATGGACTGGGGCCTGGTCGACCGGGTCGTTGCCGATGACAAGGTGCTGGACGAGGCGCTGAAACTGGCGCGCGAGTTCGCCGGGGGGCCGACGCTGGCCTATGGCCGGATCAAGCGGCTGATTCACCAGAGCCTGAACGAGTCGCTCGAGACCCAGATGGAGAACGAGACCGTCGGCATCGCCGAATCCATGCGCAGTGCCGACGGGCGCGAGGGCGTCGCGGCCTTCCTGGAAAAGCGCAAGCCGGTCTTCCGTGGCGCCTGAACCGACTGGCCTTTCCTTCGCCTGTTGACCCCGACTGCAATCCGGTAAAGGACTGCGCGACGTACGTGCGCGCGGAGGCAGTTGGATCGTGGCGAAGGCGAAGGTGGGGGACGGTCCGGGCATGAAGCACCCGCTGGCCGGCGCCAATCTCGGCACCCTGCTGCCGGCCCTGTTCGGCAACGGGGCACTGGCCGGGGGCCAGCACCTGCGCGCGGCCGGCATCCTGGGGGCGGCGCTGGGGCGGTTGCCGTTCAGCCTCGCCGAACGGGTCTGGTCCATGATCGCGGTCGAGCATCACCTCGATCCGCCGCCGGTCTTCATCGTCGGCCACTGGCGGTCCGGGACGACGCACCTCTACAACATCATGTCGCGGGGCAACTTCGCCTACGTGCCGCCACTGGCGACCGGCCTGCCCTGGGACCTGCTGCTGATCGGCGGCCTGTTCCGCCGCTCCCTCGAGCGTGCCCTGCCGTCCAGCCGGGCCATCGACAACGTGCCGGTGAACCCGGACTCGCCGCAGGAGGACGAGATCGCGCTCGCCTCCATGAGCGAACTGTCCTTCTACCACGCGCTCTATTTCCCGAAGCGCTTCCACCATCATCTCGAACGCGGCCTGTTCTTTGACGGCGTCAGTTCCGACGAGGTCGACGAATGGCAAGGCCGGCTGAAGCATTTCTATGCGAAGCTGGTGCATGCGCAGGGTGGTCGGCAGCTGCTGATCAAGAACCCGGTCTATACCGGCAGGGTCCGCATGCTGGCGGAGCTTTTTCCCGGCGCGAAGTTCATCAACATGGTACGCAACCCCTACGAGGTGTTTGTCTCCATGCGGAACTTCTACACGAAGCTCTTGCCGGAACTGGCCCTGCAGGACTACCGCCATGTCGACATCGACCAGGTGGTGCTGGACGTGTTCCCGCGACTGATGGAGCGGCTGGAGGCCGACGTGCCTGCATTGCTGCCCGGCCGCTATGTCGAACTGCGCTACGAGGACCTCGAGGCGCAGCCTGTGGAGCAGATCCGGCGGGTCTACGAGACGCTCGACCTTCCCGGCTTCGAGGCCGCGCGTCCCGCCTTCGAGGCCTATCTCGCCTCGATCACGTCGTACGAGAAGAACCGCTTCGGCTTTCCCCCGGACGTCATCGAACTGGTCGACCGCCACTGGTCGGACCACGTTGCGCGCCAGGGCTATGCGCCGCCATCGTCGGCGGCGGCGGCCCGGTGATGCGAGCGGCCGCATTCTGGCTTTCCATGGTACTCGCCTGCGGGGCGGGCGGCGCGGCCGGTGCCAGTTGCCATGCTGTCGGCGTGGTCGACGGGCAGCAGGGCATCAGCCTGCGGGGCATCGAGGACCTGGTGCTGGATGAACCACGATCCCGCCTGATCCTGTCGGTGCACGACAGGGATGCCGAAACCGATCCGTCGCGACGCGCGGCGAACGGTCTCTTCGAGGTCCCGCTATCGGCGTTCGATACGGCGGACACCGTGGCGGCCCGGGCGCTGGTCCGCAGCGTCGACGACATCACCCTGCGACCGCACGGGATCGACCTGCGCGCAAACCCCGATGGCAGTGCCGACCTGCTGGTGATCAATCATCGTGTTCACCGCGTCGCGGTCGATGCCGCCGGCCGTCCGGGGACAGCGGTCGAACGCTTCCGGATCGCGGCGGACGGCACGCTCACCCATCGCTCGACCATCGCGCGGCGTGATCTCTGTCCGGCCAATGACCTGTCCTGGTCGGGACCGGAAGAGGCCATCGTCAGCCTGGATCGGCTGGCGTGCAGTGGCTGGCGCCGCGCGGTCGAGCTGGCCCTGTCCCAGGACCATGGCGCGCTGGTCCGGCTGGACCTGGTCACGGGCGAGATGACGCGGGTCGCGGGCGACCTGCCGTTTCCGAACGGCGTCGCCGTCGCGGACAACCACGTGGCGGTCGCCCTGACGCGGGGGGCGCGGATCGAGTACCGGGCGCCGCAGGGCGGGGCGCTGCTCTCCACGGTCGCCCTGCCTGGCGGACCGGACAACATCAGCCTCGGCGCCGATGGCGACCTGATCGTCGCCGTGCATCCGTCCCTCTTCGCCTATGCGCTGTACCTGTCGCCCTATGCGTTCTGGGTCCGCGATGCGCCGACACGGATCCTGAGGGTCAGCGGCGGCGCCTGCGAGACACTTGTCGACGATCCGGACGGCACGGGAATCTCCGGGGCATCGGTTGCCGTGGTTGCAGGCGACCGGATCATTGCAGGTGCCGCCTTCGATGCCGGCCTGATGGTCTGCGATCTGCCCCTGCGCGGTGCCCCCTGTGAACCTTGACCTCGTCACCGGCGGGGCCGGCTTCATCGGGCGCCACCTCGTGGCGACGCTCAGGCGGCGTGGCCGTTCGGTGCGCGTGCTGGACCGCTTCGTCCCCGACGACATGCCGAGCGATGTCGACATGGTCCAGGGCTCGATCACCGATCCGGACACGGTCGCGCATGCGGTGACCGGGGCGGAACGGGTGTTCCACGTCGCCGGCAATCCCGAACTCTGGGATCGTGCCCCCGACACCTTCGACAGCACCAACCGGGCAGGCGCCGAATGCGTGTTCGAGGCGGCCGCGAAGGCCGGTGTCGTACGCCTGGTCCTGACCTCGACCCATGCCATCCAGGTGCGGGGCGAGATGCCAGGGCCGTACACCCGGGCCAAGCAGGCGGCCGAGCAGGCGGCGCTGGAACGGGCAGGGCGCGGCGAGCCGATCGTCATCGTCCGGCCGACCATGCCGATCGGACCCGACGACCGGAACCTGACGCCGCCGACACGGATGCTGCTGGATTTCCTCAATGGACGGCACCCGGCCTTCCTGGAGTTCGAGACCAATCTGATCGACGTCCGGGAGGTGGCAGAGGGCCACGTCCTGGCCGCCGAACGCGGGGAACCCGGCACCGCCTATGTCCTTGGTCGCCACGCCCTGATGATGTCCGCCCTTTTGGACGAACTGCGGCGGCTGACCGGCCTGCCCATGGCCCGCCTGCGCGTGCCGTATCCGCTCGCGCTGCTGTCGGCCCGTGTGAGCGAAGCCCTGGCGGGCCTGACCGGTGCGCCACCGGCCGGTTCGGTCGAGGCGGTCCGCCTGGCCCGTGCCCTGCTGCCGGTGGAGCGCGATCCCGCCGCGGCACTCGACCTGCCGGCCTGGCCGCTCGAAGCGGCCTTGCGCGACACCATCCGCTGGCTCGACCGCGCCGGCCATCTGACCCGCCGTCCACGGATCGGCCCATGACCCCCGACCTCGTGATCTTCGACTGCGACGGCGTCCTGGTGGACAGCGAGCCGCCGGCGAACCGCTTGCTGGCGCGGTCGCTGGCGGCCCACGGACTGGAGATGACCGTCGAGGAGGTGATGCGCACCTTTGTCGGCCTGTCGCTGCCGTCCTGCGTGACGCTGGCCCGGGACCGCTTCGGCGTCACGCTGCCGGACAGCTTCATCCCCGACCTGAAACGCGACTCGCTCGATATCCTGGCGCGCGAGGTGACGGCGATCCCCGGCATCGCCGATGTCATCGACGCGCTGCCCTGCCGGACCTGCGTCGCCTCGTCGGGCGAGATCGAGAAGATGCACCTGACCCTCGGCGCCACCGGCCTGCTGGCGCGCTTCGACGGCCGGCTGTTCTCGTCGACCATGGTCAGCCGCGGCAAGCCGGCCCCCGACCTGTTCCTGCACGCCGCCTCCGTGATGGGCGTGTCGCCGGACCGCTGCGTGGTGATCGAGGACAGCCCGTTCGGCCTGCAGGCCGCGGTCGCCGCCGGCATGCGGCCGCTGGGTTTCGCCGGTGGCGGACACCGCGACCTCGCGCGCGACCGGCAGATGCTGCTGGACGCCGGGGCCGAGATCGTCTTCGAACGGATGGCGGACTTGCCTCTCCTGCTGGGTTTCGCCTAGGCTGTCGAAAATAATGAACGACGGTCAGTAACAGGGAGGATCGTCATGCCCGACACGGGTGCCGGCGCCCAGGCGCCACTCTTCAATCCGTTCTCGCCCGAGTTCCTGCGCAATCCGTACCCGGCCTTCCACGCCTTGCGCGCGGCCCAGCCGATGCTGATGACGCCGCTGGGCTTCTGGGTGGCGACCAAGCACGAGGACGTGGCCTTCATCCTGAAGGACCGTCGCTTCGGCAAGGGCTTCGAGGAGCGCACTATCAAGCGCAACGGCCCCGACGTGTTCCGCCACACCGCCTACGCCTCCATGCGGACATGGATGCTGGTGCAGGACCCGCCGGACCATACCCGGCTGCGCGGCCTGGTCTCCAAGGCCTTCACCGCGCGCCGCATCGAGGGGCTGCGCCCGGCGATCCAGACCATCGTCGACCGGCTGATCGACCGCGCCATCCCGCATGGCAGCATGGATTTCATCCGCCACTTCGCCTATCCGCTGCCCTTCGCCGTGATCTGCGACATGCTCGCCATTCCCGAGGACGACCGCGCGATGTTCGAGATGGGCAGCCGCGCCTCCGGCCGCCTGATCGACCCGACGCCGCTGTCAGACGAGGAACTGAAGGAAACCAACGAGGGCTTCGAGCGCTGGGAGAGCTATTTCCGCGACCTCTGCGCCCGCCGTCGCCGGGAGCCGAAGGACGACCTGACCACCGTGCTGGTGCAGGCGGAGGAGGCCGGCGACCGGCTGAGCGAGGCCGAACTGGTCGGCAACATGATCCTGCTGTTCGCGGCCGGCCACGAGACCACGGTGAACCTGCTCGGCAACGGCCTGTTCGCGCTGCTGTCGCAGCCGGCCGAGGTCGCCAAGCTGAAGGCGAACCCGGACCTTGTGCCCGGTGCGATGGAGGAGATGCTGCGCTTCGACAGCTCGGTGCAGATGACCGGACGCATGGCGCTGGAGGACGTGCAGGTCGGCGACGTGACCGTGAAGCGCGGCGACTTCATCCTGAACCTGCTGGGCGCGGCCAACCGCGACCCGGCGGTGTTCGAGGATCCCGACAGCTTCCGCGCCGATCGCCCGGACGTGCGGCCGATGTCCTTTGGCGGCGGCATCCATTTCTGCCTCGGTGCCCAGCTTGCGCGGGTCGAGGCGGATGTCGCCTTCCGCACGCTGCTGCGGCGCCTGCCCGGCATCCGGCTGGAAAAGCCCGACGAACCGGACTGGCGCCCGACCTTCACCCTGCGCGGGATGATGAGCCTGCCCGTCGCCTGGTAAGACGTCAGCCGCAAGTACAAGACGCACTCGGGGCTGTTCGAGGACAAGGAAACTTGCGGGGAGAAACATCCCTCGTCTCGCCCCGGGCCTGTCCCGGGGCACATTCCGCCATCGATCAGCCATGGGCTCCGGCGTGCGCCGGAGCGAGTGCGTGGCTTCAGGTCCCGGATACCGCTTCGCGGTTCCAGGATTCGTTTTCGCCAATGCATCGTTCCCCGGAGGCCCGCAGGGCTGTCCGGGGAACGATGCTGCATCGAGTAAGGATGGCCCGGCCTCAGCCCAGCAGGACCACCGCTGCGGCGGCGGCGAGTGCCGCACCGCCCAGCGCGGCGAGGGCGATGGCGGCATGGAGCGGGCCGTTCGGCGACTTCGGTGCCGGGGGATCGCGCAATGCGCTCAGCCGGTCGAAGGCGTCCTCGGCCCGGTCGAGCAGGCGCGGCACCCGCAGGGCAATCTCGATGCCGGTGGCGACCGTGTCGGCGATGCGCGCCTCCGGCCCCATGTTGTCGCGCGCCCAGGCCTCCACCACCGGCTCGGCGGCGGTCCAGAAATTGATGTCGGGGTCCAGCCCGCGCGCCACGCCCTCCACCGTCACCATGGTCTTCTGCAGCAGCAGCAGCTCCGTGCGCGTCTGCATGTCGAAGGTCTCGGTGATACGGAAGAGCTGAGCCAGCAGCCGGCCGATGGAAATCTCGCTGACCGGCTTGCCCCGGATCGGCGCGCCGATGGAGCGGCAGGCCTGGGCGAATAGCGCCACCGACTTGTCCGCCGGCACGTAGCCCGCCTCGAAGTGCACCTCGGCCACGCGCTGGTAGTCGCCGTCGATGAAGGCGCCCAGCATGCCGGCCATGAAAAGACGGGTCTTGCGGTCCAGCCGGCCCATGATGCCGAAGTCGACCGCGACCAGCGTGCCGTCGGGTTCGACGAACAGGTTCCCCTGGTGCATGTCGGCGTGGAAGAAGCCCTGGATCATCGCCTGCTTCAGGAACACGCGGATGACCTGCTGGGCCAGGCGGGCGCGGTCGATGCCGGCGGCATCCAGCGCGGCGTTGTCGCCAATGGGGATGCCGGTGACCCGCTCCATGGTCATCACACCGCCGGCGGTGCGGTCCCAGTCGATGGCCGGCACGGCGAGGTCGCCGTCGTCGGCGAAGACCTCCCGCAGTTCGTCCGCCGCTGCCGCCTCCAGCCTGAGGTCGGTCTCGATGGCGATCCATTCCTGCATGGTGCGCACCACGTCGCGCGGGCGCAGGCGGCGCATCTTCGGTTCGGCGCGTTCCACCAGGTCGGCCAGCCAGAAGAACAGCCCGACATCGCGGTCGAGCCGTTCGACGATGCCGGGGCGCAGGATCTTCACGGCCACCGGGCGCACCGTGTCGCCGTCGCGCACGGTGGCGAAATGGACCTGGGAGATCGAGGCGGCGGCGACCGGCTCCGGCTCGAAGCTCTCGAACAGCTCCTCCAGCGGCCGGCCCAGCTCCCGCTCCACGGTTGCGCGGGCCTCGGCGAAGGGAAAGGAGGGCAGGCGGTCGCGCAACCGGCCGAGGTCGCCGGTGATGTCCTCCCCCATCAAGTCGGCGCGGACCGACAGCGCCTGTCCCAGCTTGATGAACGACGGGCCGAGATCGGTCAGCGCGTCGGCCAGCCGCTGGCCGGGGCGGCGTTCGCGGATCCGGCGGCCCCGGCCGGCGAACAGCCGCGCGACGCGCAGCGCCGTCGGCGGCGCGTCGAGCAGTTCCAGCGGAAACAGCGCGTCATGGCGGGAGAGGGTGCGCGCGATGCCGACCAGCCGCGCGAGATAGCCGAAGCGCGGGAACAAGGTCAGATCCGCCAGCCGCGATGGATGGCGGCGATGCCGGCGCTGAGGTCGTCGTGGCGCACCCGCTGCATGCCGGCGTCCGCGATCATGGCGGCGAAGCGCTGCTGGTCCGGGAAACGGCGGATGCTCTCGACCAGGTAGCGATAGGACTCGCCGTCCGAGGCGACGGCCTGGCCCAGGCGCGGCAGCACCTGGAAGGAATAGGTGTCATAGACCGGGCGCAGGGCGTCATGCACCTTCGAGAACTCGAGGCAGAAGAACCGGCCTCCCGGCTTCAGCACCCGCCGGATATCGGCCAGCGCACGGTCGATGCGGGTCACGTTGCGGATGCCGAAGGCGATGGTCACCGCATCGAAGGTCGCGTCGGGAAAGGGCAGGCGTTCGGCATCACCCACGGTCCAGTCGATGCCGTCGATGACGCCGCGGTCGATCAGCCGATCGCGGCCGGCCGTCACCATGGCCTCGTTGATGTCGCAGAGTGTCACCCGCGCCTTGCCGTCGGTGCGGCGCAGGATGCGCAGCGCGATGTCGCCGGTGCCGCCGGCCAGGTCCAGGACATGCTCGCCGGCGCGGGGGCGGAGGTCGCGCACGAAGCGGTCCTTCCACAGGCGATGGATGCCCATCGACATCAGGTCGTTCATGACGTCGTAGCGGCCGGCGACCGAACTGAAGACCTCGCGGACCAGCGATGCCTTGCGGTCGGCCTCCACCTCGCGGAAACCGAACGAGGCGGTCTCGCCGCCGTTCGTTCCGGTGCTGTCGGATCCGGTGCGTGCAGCCATGCGCCGGACCATAGCGTGACCCCATACCCCGCGCTACAGTGCGGCCCATGCCGGAACTGCCAGAAGTCGAGACCGTTCGTCGCGGACTGGAGCGTCGCCTGCTCGGGCGTCGTCTGGCGCGGGTCGACGTCAACCGCCCGGACCTGCGCTTTCCGCTGCCCGAGCGCCTGTCGGAGCGGCTTGCCGGCCGCACCGTCGGTACATTGCGCCGCCGCGCCAAGTACCTGCTGTTCGGCCTGGACGACGGCAACACGCTGATCGGTCACCTGGGCATGTCGGGGCGCATGCACCTGCACGACGCGATTCCCAACGCCCTGCCGCCGCATGCGCACCTGATGTTCGTCGCCGACGACGGCACCGCGGTGGTGTTCCAGGACCACCGGCGCTTCGGCTATTTCGATCTCTGGCCGACCGCCGGCCTTGGTTCGCACCGGTTCTTTGCCGGGCTGGGGCCGGAGCCGCTGGACGACGCCTTCGATCCGGCGGTGCTGTCGGCGGCGCTGGCGGGCAAGCGCACGCCGATCAAGGCCGCGTTGCTGGACCAGCGCGTGGTGGCGGGCCTTGGCAACATCTACGTCTGCGAGGCGCTCTACCGCTCCCGTATCGCGCCGGACCGCCTGGCCGACAGCGTCGCCGGCCGGCCAACGGGGCGGCTGGTCAGGGAGATCAAGGCGGTGCTGACCGAGGCCATCGAGGCCGGTGGCTCCAGCCTGCGCGACTACATCCAGACCTCGGGCGAACTCGGTTATTTCCAGCACAGCTTCCGGGTCTATGGCCGGGAGGGGGAGCCCTGCCGCACGCCGCGCTGCAGGGGCACCGTGGCCCGCCTGGTGCAGTCCGGGCGCTCCACCTTCCACTGCGCAAGCTGCCAGAAATGAAGGCGCTGCTGCTCGCCCTGGCCCTTGTCGCCGCCGCGTTGCCGGCGCTGGCCGAGGCGTGGATCGAGGCCCTCGACCTGCCGCTTGCCCAGGGGCTTTCCACCGGAGCCGACGACGTGACCGAGTTCGACAGCGGCGCCGGCCGCATTGTCGTGGTCGCGGCGCAGGGGCCCGTTGCGGCGGCGGACGTCCGGCGCTACTACCTTGACGCCCTGCCGGCGCTGGGCTGGCAGTCGCGGGGCGAGGGCCGTTTCGTCCGAGCCGGCGAGCGGCTGGACATCGACATCGTTCGGTCCGGCGGCCAGACCGCCGTGACCTTTCGCCTGGCGCCGCTGGACTGACGGCGGCTCCGGGCAATCGGAGGGGAGTTCCGACCATGGGCTATGAATGCATCCTGACCGACACGCGCGGCGCCGTCGGCCTGATCACGCTCAACCGTCCCGACGCGCTGAACGCGCTGAACCGGCAGCTGATGGACGAGCTGTCCGCGGCCCTTGATGCCTTCGAGGCCGATGACGCCATCGGCGCGATGGTGATCACCGGCTCGCGCAAGGCCTTCGCGGCCGGCGCCGACATCAAGGAAATGCAGTCCAAGACCTACATGTCGGCCTACATGGAGGACTTCATCACCGCGAACTGGGAGCGGGTGACCCGCTGCCGCAAGCCGGTGATCGCGGCGGTCGCCGGCTATGCGCTGGGTGGCGGCTGCGAACTGGCGATGATGTGCGACTTCATCCTGGCCGCCGACAACGCCAAGTTCGGCCAGCCGGAGATCAACCTGGGCGTCATCCCGGGCTCCGGCGGCACCCAGCGCCTGACCCGCTTCGTCGGCAAGTCGAAGGCGATGGAGATGGTGCTGACCGCGCGGATGATGGACGCCGAGGAGGCGGAGCGCTCGGGCCTCGTCAGCCGCGTCGTGCCGGCCGACGACCTGGTCGAGGAGGCGGTGAAGGTCGCCACCCGCATCGCAGAGCTGTCACGTCCGTCGGTGATGATGGCCAAGGAGGCCGTCAACAAGGCCTACGAGATGACCCTGCGGGAGGGCGTGATGTTCGAGCGGCGGCTGTTCCACTCGCTGTTCTCGACCGATGACCAGACCGAGGGCATGTCGGCCTTCGCCGAGAAGCGGAAGCCGAACTTCACCAATCGCTGAACGATCTTCCCCTGACGTGCCGACGGAACGGCCGGACCGCAGGGTCCGGCCGTGGCCCTTGTCGCAGATCGTCGGCCAGCCAGCCGAGCAAAAGCGCCGTAGCGACGGCCAACGCGACACGCGGATGGCGGCGCAGCAGGCGATCCGTCATCGAACTCATTTGCGGTCTCCCTCGGCCGGGTCGATGAACTCCAGTTCCGGCCGCTGCAACATACCGTCGACAATGCGGATGCGGCCGTTGACCTGTAACGGTCAGGTGACGACGTGCGAATGGGGTTGCGCGGCGCCGGGGGCGTGTCGTCGGCGCCAGACCGGAACCGTTCCCGTCGACGCGCCGATTTTTGCATCAACTCAATATATCGGGTTTTGTTCCCAGGAATCGCCATAATGCCATTGGAATACAGTTTTCGGATTTTTGGCGTATTCGCCATCTCGCGTTGCAAAAGTCTGTATGAACTTGCAATTATTTTCTGGGTATACAGTAATTTTTCCACTTTTACCTTTGAATCCACCGAAAATCGCAGGGTCAATCTCGATACCATCTTCGATGCGTTTCCTGGCAATGATCATGACCGCCATTCGGGTCAGATTGTACAGCGCCTCCCGTTCCGGTGCCGGGTTGCTTCGCGAAAATGCGAATTTATTGCCAGAGTTCACTGAAAATGCTGGCGTAAGACGTATTCGACCAGCATCGACGAGCGCGCGATCATATGCCTTTGTCGACGTGAGTGCCGCGACGATCATGCGAAATTCTGTCGACAATGGCATTTCCAGCGGACTGAAAGCGTCGTTGTCAAGAATATAGGCGGGATCCCCGGGCTCGGCGTCTGAATAGCACCAGGCCTGCAGTTCGACCGAGGGGACCTTGTGGAAGGCCCAGTCGTCGGCCAGCCAGCCGAGTGTCAGCGCCGCAGCGACGGCCAACGCGATACGCGGGTGGCGCCGCAGCAGGCGTGGCAGGCGAGATGTCATCAGGCTCATCTGCGGTCCCCCTCCGGCGGGTCGGCGAATTCCAGTTCCGGCCGCTGCAACACGCCGTTGACAATCCGGATACGGCCGTTGACCTGTAACGGCCAGGTGACGACGTGTGTATAGGGTTGGCCGTCGCCAACGGACCGGGCCTGCAGGGGCAGATCGGCACTCGACTTGCCCTTCTCGAAGTCATAGCGGTCGATGCGGGTGCCAAGCGCGACGCCGCTGACATGGATCGTGTCTCCCTCCCGCGTGAAGGTGAGCGGCTGGGTCAGGGCGACCACGGTCGCGCTGTCGCCCGAGGCGATGGCTTCATCGATGCGCCCGTGCAGCAAGTGGTTTCCCGTCCCGGACGAGGTTTCATTGTAGTCGCATATCACAACCATATGGCGAAATTCGGGCATCGTGTACAGCGTGCGATCCCAGGAAGCCGGCCATCTGGAGTTGTCGTCGTCCGTGCCGATGGCGGCGGTCACCGGCACCGCGCGGGCGGTCGGCTGGCCGGGCACCTGGCGCACCACGGCCGGTCGCAGCGTCGGGCTGAAGGGCCTCGGATTGGCAGGGTCGTCGCCGATTTCCGCCGCCACCTTGGCCTCGACCAGTGGCGCCAGGGTGCGCCGGGTCTCGCCGCCGGGCAGCATGATGCCGTCCTCGGCCAGGCCGAAATCGCGCTGGAAACGGCGGATGTCCGTCACCAGCTCCGGCGGTTCGTCCGGGCGGGACGCCGACGCAGGCGCGCGAGGGCGTTGCGCCGGCTCGATATCCGGTGGAAGGCGCCGTGCCGGCCCTCTTCCCCACCCGGCCGCCCAACGACAGTATCCTGGATGGGTGGCCGGGTGGGGGAGAGGGCCGGACCAGTCGCAACCGGTCAGGCCGCGGCGTTCAGGCGGGCTTCGGTCGGGCCGCCGGGACGGGCCTCGCCATCGGGGACGAGACCCCGGTCGGCCTGCCAGCCCCGGAGCTCGTCGAGCACAGCGTCCTGCGCGCGCGGCACCTCCGCCGGCGCGCGGCCGTCGGCGGCCTGCATGGCGACGTCGAGTTGGCGCACGACCTCGAGATCATTGGAACCGTCGGAACGGATCCGGTCGGCAAGTCGGAAGGGAAAGGACAGCATCGGGAGACACCCTTGTCGATGAAACGGGTGTCTCCCCTTCTATGCATGTCGGCGGAAAGCGTTGCGGCTTTCCGCAGGCGGCGCGGCCCTAGAGCAGTTCCTTCGCCAGCAGTTCCATGGTCTCGACGGTGGTGGCGCGGCAGAGCATGGCCGAGACCTTGCGCTCCTTGCCCGCGGCCTTCCAGACCGAGAGCTGCTCGCGGATGTGGCCGGCCGGGCCGACCAGGGCCACCTTGTCGACCAGCGCGTCGGGAACCATCGAGAAGGCCTCGGCGCGACGGCCGGACAGGAAGGCGTCCTGGATCGCGCTTGCCTGCTCGCCATAGCCGAGGCGCGTGGCGTACTCGGCGTAGTAGTTCTTCTTCTTCGCGCCCATGCCGCCGATGTAGAAGCCCATGTTCTCCTTCACCGGGCGGCGCGCCGCCTCGATGTCGTCATTGAGCGAGACGGTGACATAGGGGCAGACGTCGAAGTTCTCGAGCGACTTCGGGGTGTCGGACTTGGCGAAGCCCTGGTCGATATAGACGCCGATGGCCTCGTAGTTCGACGGGTCCATGTAGACCGGGATGACGCCGTCGCAGACATGCGCGGCATTGCGGATGCCGCCCGGCGAGACGGACGCCGAATAGATCTTCAGCGGATGCTCGGCATGCAGGATGGTCTTCAGCGGCTTGCCAAGGCCCGTCGCGCCCGGACCCATGTAGGGGATCTGGTAATGCTCGCCCTCGTGCGTCAGCGGCTGCTCGCGCGCCACCACCTTGCGGATGATCGAGACATATTCCTCGGTCAGTTCCAGCGGCTTGCCATAGCGCACGCCGTGCCAGCCCTCGATCACCTGCGGACCTGAGGGCCCGAGACCCAGGATGAAGCGGCCGCCCGAAAGCGCCTGCAGCGTCAGCGAGGTGGTCGCCATCAGGGCCGGGCTGCGCGCCTGCATCTGGCAGATGCCGGTGCCGACCTTGATCTTCGTGGTGTTGGCCAGGATCCACGCGGCGCTGGAGATCGCGTCGGCGCCCCAGGCCTCGGCGGTCCAGACCGAGGAAAAGCCCATGGCCTCGGCGGCCTTGATCTTCTCGATGTCGATGCGGAAATGGGCGTCGCCCACGCCCAGTATCAGGCCGACTTCCATCGCTTCTTCCTCCCCGCGAAATGGTCGTGGGGGGAGACTAGCGTGACGGTCCGTGCTGGCAAAGACCGCAACTGGCCGGCGGCCCTGCAGGAACCGGTATTCAGATGCCTCCGGCGACCCGCATGTGGTCGCGATAGCGCTGCATGCGTTCCCGGTTGTCCTCGATCGCCTCCCGCTCCTGCGGTGACAGAAGCGAAATCTCGAGGCCGTGATCAGTCTGGCGCAGATAGACCGTATCGCCAGAACTGACTCCGAAACGCTGCACCAGGTCGTCGGGCAAAACGACGTTCAGATGACCGTCATTCTCGACGACGACAGCACGCGACGCGGGTCTGACATGTCTCGACTGGGGCATGGCAAACCTTCCTTTCATATAATCAGTATCTTTGTAGAAGGGGTGGCAGATCAACGGGTCATCTCGTCATGGCTGCCGTCCGCCACCGGAATTGCGGTTGAAATCGACCGGGTGTTGCTGGATTGTCATGCCAAAGCACACGGGGGAGACGTTGAAATGACCGGGATCGTGCACAATTCCGTCGACAGCCTGGCCGCGCTGATACCTGACGGCGCCAAGGTCGCCGTGCCCGCGGACTATTCCGGCATCGCGATGTCGCTGACCGCCGCGATGATCCGGCGCGGCGTGAAGGACCTGCACCTGGTCTGCGTGCCCGTGACCGGCCTGCAGGGCGAACTGCTGATCGGCGCCGGCTGCGTCTCGGTGATCGAGACCTCGGCGGTAACCTTGGGTGAATTCGGCGGCGCGCCGCGCTTCCAGGCCGCGATCCGCGACGGCTCGCTGAAGATCAGGGACGCGACCTGCCCGGCGATCCACGCCGCGCTGCAGGCCGGCATGAAGGGCATTCCGTTCATGCCGCTCCGGGGCATGATCGGCTCCGACATCCTGAAGAACCGCGACGACTGGAAGGTGATGCAGAACCCGTTCGCCGACGGACCGGACGAGATTGTGCTGCTGCCGGCAATCCGGCCCGACGTCGCGATCTTCCACGCCGCCAAGGCCGACCGGCACGGCAATGTCTATATCGGCATCCGCCGCGAGCTGGTGAACATGGCCCAGGCCGCGCACATGGCCATCGTGACGGTGGAGGAGATCGTCGAGGGCAACCTGCTGTCCGACGACAGCACCGCCGCCGGCACCATTCCCGCGATCTTCGTCGGCGGTGTCGCCGAGGTCAGGCATGGCTGCGCGCCGCTGGCCTTCTGGGACCGCTACCCGGTCGACGAGGATGTCATGGGATCCTTTGTCCGCGCCGCCCGCTCCGAGGAGGGCTTCCGCGCCTGGCTCGACACCCATGTGTACGGCCGCACCCCGGCCGTCGCGGCGGAGTGAGCAGGGCATGAGCGCGAGTGACGCGAACGGTGCCATCCGCACCGAGGAACTGCTGATCGCCATCATCGGGCGCCTGCTGGAGGGCTGTCGCCTTGTCGCCTGCGGCGCCTCCTCGCCCATTCCCGGCGGTGGCTGCCTGCTGGCGCGGCACAATTCGGGCGGTGCCATGCGCGTGAACGTGCTGGGCAGCCGCACCAACAACCTGATGACCAATGGCGGCGTGGAGCTGTTCGACTGGGCGGGGCAGGGGCGGCTGGACGCCTTCTTCCTGGGCGGCGGGCAGATCGACGGCGCCGGCAACATCAACCTGGTAGGCACCGGCACCTACCCGAACAACGACATCCGCTGGCCGGGCTCGTTCGGGTCGGCCTATCTCTATTACCTGGTGCCGCGGGTCATCCTGTTTCGCGAGGAACACACGCGCCGGGTCTTCGTCGACAAGGTCGACTTCATCTCCACGCCGGGCACCAGCGCGCCGGAGACCTACCGCACCGGCGGGCCCTACGCGATGGTCTCGCCGCTCTGCCTGATGGGTTTCGACAAGACGCGCGGCCGCTTCCACCTGACCAGTGTCCATCCGGGCCACACGGTCGAGGAGGTGCGCGACAACACCGGCTTCGACTTCGACGTGCCCGAACACGTGCCCGAGACGGTGATGCCGGACGCGGCGACCCTGCAGGTCATCCGCACGAAGATCGCGCTGGAAATCGCCGAGACCTACCCGCGCTTTGCCCAGCGGGTGTTCCCGGAAGCCATGGCGGCTTAGTTCTAAGAGTTGAGAAAATGAACCGAATAACCAATGTAATTGTCGAGGGAATGAACGGGCAGTTCGATATAGAAATGCCGTTGTATGAAAATATTAATGTAATTGTAGGACCGAATGGATCTGGAAAAAGCACATTCCTGCAGATATTGGCATTGGCTTTGGGGAAAAACTGGAGTCGTCTTGCAGAAATGAGATTTCGATCTGTTACATTCGAAATTGATGGCGAAATTTATTCAATATCGAATGCCGCTAGTCGAATGAAAAGTGAAAGACCTTTGGGGCAATCTAGATTCTTTTCCACTTGGCAGAAGCGACTCAAAGAATTGGATCTTCTCGATTCTTTTCAGGAAGCAAATTTAGCGACTGCCGATGAGTTTCGCAAATACTATGAAATTCTCAATGCGCCACGAAGCCAGATAGTCAGTCTGCAAAATTGGATATACAGCAACAATAAGAGAGATGAGTTATCAGATCTCAATAAATTTGAAAGAAAGCTTATTGAAATGCATTATCCGAAAGTGCTCTACTTGCCCACTTATAGACGCGTAGAGCTGGAATTGGAAAAGATATTTCATAGTAATGATGAATTTGATTCTAATGATTTTCGACTTCATCTTAATCGCGGAGCTCGAGGTGGTTATTTTGAAGAGATAATTCGATTCGGAATGGAAGATGTTCAAGATTCCATCTTTCAATTAGAAAATAGAATCAGAGATTTCGCTAGAAATAAATTTAACAATCTGATGTCATCTTTTCTTAAAGATATGGCAAACAATCGTGACATTAGTGTAAGAGAATTGCGGGAGCGAGGTGTTGATCAAAGTAGAATTGATCGTGTATTGACTAGAATACAAGAAGGTATACTCAATGACGATGAAAGGGGGAGGATTGTTGATACAGTAAAGAAATATACACTAGAAAAATCAGTCGGCGCCCCAAAATTCCATGAGAAGTGGCTGTCATACTTTTTCGTTAAGCTAATGGATGTGGACTCTGAAATCGCCGAGGCAGAGCTTCCGTTATCGACCTTGGCAACTAAGTTGCAGAAGTACCTTGAAGCTAAGTCAGTTCAATATGAATCTGAACGCTATCATTTTTCGATTTCAGACGAAGGAAGGGTGGGAGGTGACGTTAGCGAAATAGATCTGTCATCTCTTTCGTCCGGCGAAAAGCAATTGTTGTCATTGCTTAGCATAGTGGAGTTTGGTGAGAAAAAATCGCTATCTGTTCTTATAGATGAGCCAGAGTTGTCGCTGTCGGTGCCGTGGCAATCTGACTTTTTGCCGGACGTCGTTAGTTCAAGGGCTTGTAGTCAGTTGATTGCAGTAACGCACTCTCCATTCATTTATGAAAATCTCCCGACTGCTTCGGTTGTAGATTTTATGGAGTGCAGACGGTGAATTTTAAAGAAAAATTAGATCAAAAAAGGCGGTCAGCGAATGCCGTTTTCCATGAATTTAGATTGCGATCAGACTTGAAAGATAAGTACTTCATATTTGTGGAGGGATATGATGATCGTACTTTATTGGGTAATATTGTACTTAGATATAGAAATGGAAAAGACGTAGAATTCATCATATGTTTTGGCAAGAGAAATTTGGACAGAATTGTCAACATGATTGATTCTGAATCATTTTCATCTGTTAAAAGGCGATTTGTAAGGGATAGAGATTTTGATGTATTTATGGGAATGGCCGATGATGCTGAGGATATATTTTTGACATGCGGATATTCTATTGAAAATTACTTGATTGTAGAGGAAGATATTCGCAGATTTATTGTTAATACATTTTGTGAGTCGATCCAAGGATGGCAAAGCTACGTTGATCAAGAATTAGAAAAATTGTTCATGCTAATTAAATTACTGCATGTGCGCTTGGAAAGATTGTATGCCTTTTGTTTTTCAAAAATTGGTACAGGTGAAGTCGTGAATCTTGATACAATATCCTTTCGCAAAATTATAGCGAAGTATGAAGTGAGCATTCGGGATTTCGAACTCTATGTCGATCAGGGAGTTGCGTCAATTGTCGATGAAGATTTTGTCGAAGAAGAGAAATTTGACATATTTTTCGACAAAGCAAGGGAATATGTGGAGGGGTGTTCAGAAAAAAGAGTGAGAGGAAAGTATTTACTTGGAGTATTGGCCGAATTTCTAGAGCATATATATGAGAAAATGAAAGAAAATAATCTTTCAGAACAATACGGGAAAATAAATGTTCGTCGAAATGCAATGATTAATTTCAGCGACCGATACGTATTTGAGCGACTGAGCGGTAATTTCGTAGTTCCGGTAAGATTTGAGAATTTCCTCCGTGAGTATCTTTCATGAGTGGCGGCGTGAGCCCCGAGTTCCTGCTCACCTCGACCGTCGTCGTCCTCGTGCCCGGCACCGGCGTGCTCTACACGCTGGCCTGGGCGCTGGGGCATGGCTGGCGGGCCAGCGTGGTCGCCGCCTTCGGCTGCACGCTGGGCATCGTCCCGCACATGGTGGCGTCGGTCGCCGGCCTCGCCGCGATCCTGCATGCCAGCGCGCTGGCCTTCGAGGTGGTGCGCTGGCTGGGCGTGGCCTGGCTGCTCTACATGGCCTGGGGCATGCTGCGGGCCGGCGGGGCGCTGCAGGTGGAGGCGACGCGTCGCGCACCGGCGCCGCTGCGCATCATCCGCGACGGCGGGCTGGTCAACATCCTGAACCCGAAGCTGACCCTGTTCTTCTTCGCCTTCCTGCCGCAGTTCGTGCCGGCGGACGCTGTCAGCCCGACGCTCTCGATGATGGGGCTGGCGCTGGTGTTCATGGCCGAGACCTTCGTGGTCTTCTGCCTCTACGGCGCCTTCGCCGCCGCGGCGCGCCGCCACGTCATCTCGCGTCCCGCCGTGATGGCCTGGTTCCGCCGTGGCTTCGCCGGCGTGTTCTGCCTTCTGGGCCTGCGGCTCGCATTGGCCGACCGCTAGGACGGGGCGGCCGCAGCGACCGCCCCGTCCAATATAGTCCGGCTACTGCCGCGTCATCGCCGCGCGCGCCTCGGCCTCCACTTCAGCCTTTGTGTCGCCGGCCCGCCTGGTGCGCGGCAGTTCGAAGATCACCCGGGCCATGTGACCGGGATAGGCATAGGGCGCGTGGAACTCGTCGTTCACTGGCGCCACAGCCCGCCCGAAGTCCATGCCGGTGGACGACAGGATGCGCAGCAGCATCGGGATGACGACGGAGCCGGCGGGCTTGCCGTCGACCGTCAGCGTCGCCGTGGCGCCCGTGCCCTCGGTGCGTCGGACATCGACCTGGATGGTGTGCGCCCCGGCGCCCAGCGGCTCGGGCGCGGTGATGCGGCTGTGGTTGCGGAAGCAGTTGTAGTCGAACACCGCGCGGCCATCCTTGATGTAGATGCCGAAGCCGCTGTTGATCGAGCCGCGGTTGACCAGGGCGCCGTCCCCGTTCCCCTCCGGATGGGTCAGTTCGACGATCGTGGTCCAGTCGCGCGCGGCCGACGGGCAGGCATCGGCGACGATGCGGCTGACCGGCGGATAGTAGACATAGCGGTCGCGGGCGGTCGGCGTGCCGGGCCGGCGGGAGGCGCGGAACAGCTCCGCCGCGCCCCGGTCGTCCATCGGCAGCACGCCGTGGGTCTCCGCCTCGGCCCACCACAGTTCCAGCATTTCCTTCAGCTTCGCCGGTTCCGCGGCGGCCAGGTCATGGCTCTCGGAGAAGTCCTCGTCGAGGTTGTAGAGCTCCCACACATCCTCGTCGAAGGTCTTGCCGCGCCGGTGCTTGGTCACGGCCTTCCAGCCGTTGTGCCAGATGCCGCGGTGGCCCAGCATCTCGAAGTACTGCGTGGTGCGCGGCAGCTTGCCATCGGCGTCGGTAAAGGTCGGCAGCAGGCTGGAGCCATGCACCGGCATCTGCGGCACGCCGTTCACCTCCGCCGGTGCCGGCACGCCGGCCACGTCCAGGATGGTGGCGGCAATGTCGGTGGCATAGCAGAACGGCCGGCGGAACTGGCCCTCCTGGCCCTTCAGCGCGTTCGGCCAGTGGATCACCAGCGGATCGCGCACGCCGCCGCCATGGGTGTTCTGCTTGTACCACTTCAGCGGCGAGTTGCCGGCCTGCGCCCAACCCCAGGGGATATTGGAATGGCTGCGCGGACCGCCGATCAGATCCAGGTGGCGGACCGCCTCGTCCACGTCCTCGGGCAGGCCGTTGAAATAGCGCATCTCGTCGAACACGCCGCTGGCGCCGCCTTCCTGGCTGGCGCCATTGTCGGACATGACGATCAGCAGGGTGTCATCCAGGCGACCGATCTGCTTCAGGAAGGCGACCAGGCGACCGATCTGTGCGTCGGTGTGGTCGAGCATCGCCGCGAAGGCCTCCTGCAGGCGGTTGGAGAAGGCCTTCTCGCCGGCACTGAGTTCGGTCCACGGGCGAACGCCCGGATTGCGCGGCGCCAGGCTGGTGTTCTTCGGGATCACGCCCATCTCGACCTGCCGCGCGTACCATTCCTCCCGCGCCGCATCCCAGCCGGCGTCGAAGCGGCCGCGGTACTTGTCCAGCCATTCCTGCGGCGCCTGGTGCGGCGAGTGGGTCGCGCCGAAGGCCAGGTAGGCAAAGAAGGGCCGTTCCGGCACCAGCGAGGTCATGTCGCGGATCATGTCGATGGCGCGGTCCGTCATGTCCTCGGAGAAATGATAGCCCTCCTCCGCGGTCGCCGGCGGCTCGACGAAGTGGTTGTCGACGGTCAGTTCGGGATGGAACTGGTCGGTCTCGCCCTGCAGGAAGCCGTAATAGCGGTCGAAGCCCTTCTGCACCGGCCAGTTCTGGAACGGCCCCGCGGCGGAGCATTCCGACATCGGCGCCAGGTGCCACTTGCCGGTGCACATGGTGGCGTAGCCGGCCTCCCGCAGCACCTCGGCCACGGTGGCGGCGGAGCGGGGCAGCGCGCCGCGCATGTGCGGGAAGCCGCTGTCCATGTTGGAGATCGCGCGCATGCGCACGGCGTGATGGTTGCGTCCGGTCAGCACGCATGCGCGGGTCGGCGAGCAGAGCGCGGTGGTGTGAAAGCTGGTGTACCGCAGGCCGTTGGCCGCCAGCGCGTTGACGTTGGGCGTCTCGATGGTCGAGCCGTAGCAGTTGAAGTGCGAGAAGCCGGTGTCGTCGAGCACGATCAGGACGACGTTGGGGCGACCCTTCGGCAGCTTCGGTTCCGGGAACCATGCCGTGGATTCGGCGACCGTGCGGCCGATCACGCCGCCGAATTCCGGCTCCGCCGGATGCTTGTAACCCATCGCCGCTTCCTCCCTCATGCGGTCCATTAATGCAATCAGATTAGAGCGGCTCGCGGCGCGGGAAAAGGCCCGTCGCACGCAGGCCGGGAATTCGCGCCGAAACCGGTGCGCGGGCTGGCGTGGTGCGCTAGAACAGTCCGATGTTCGACGAGTCCAAGCAGCTCCTGCGGCGCGCGGCACACCGGCTGAAGGTGACGGTGTCGGGCCGGGCCCGCGTGCTGCCCGATTTCGTCATCGTCGGCGCGCAGAAGGCCGGCACGACCTCGCTGCACCACTACCTGCAGCAGCATCCCCGGATCATGCCGCCGGCATCGAAGGAAGTGCATTTCTTCGACACCAACTACGCGCAGGGCCTCGACTGGTATCGCGGCTATTTCCCGCGCGAGAGCGAGAAGAGGGTGCTGTCGGCGCGCCTGGACGCACCGGTGCTGACCTTCGAGGCCAGCCCCTACTACATGTACCACCCGCTGGCCATCGAGCGGATGGCAGCCGACCTTCCGGGCGTGAAGGCCATCGCCATGCTGCGCAACCCGATCGAACGGACCTGGTCGCACTACTGGCACGAGCACCGCAAGGGACAGGACGCGCTGTCGCTGGAGGAGGCGATCGCGCGGGAGCCGGAGCGGCTGGCCGGCGAGGCCGAGCGGATTCGCGCCGAGCCGGGCTATTTCTCCTATGCGCACAACCACTTCTCCTACCTCGACCGCAGCCGCTACGCGCCGCAGGTGCAGCGGCTGTTCGACGTTCTGGGGCGGGAGAATGTCTGCCTGGTGAAGTCGGAGGCGTTCTTCGCCGACCCGGCGGCCGAGACCGAGAAGGTGTTCGCCTTCCTTGGCCTGCCGGCTGCCGGCGGCATCGACTATGCGCCACAGAATGTCGGCAGCTATGGCGACCGCATCTCGGCGGAGACCGTGGCGCGCCTGCATGCCCTGCTCGATCCGGACTACCAGCGCCTGCGCCGTATCGCCGGAACCGGCTTCGACTGGTTCGAGCCGCGGCCGGCCTGATTTCCGACCGGGCGGGGCGGGCGTTTACGGTGTCTTGACGATCGCGGCACGAGGATTCGGGGATGGACTTCGAGAAGCCGACATTCATGGCGCATGCGCTCGACGCCGCGGGTGGCGCACTCATCCGCGGCGAGGTTCCTGTCGGCTGCGTCATTGTTCATCACCAGTCGGGCCGCATCGTCGCGCGGTCCGGCAACCTGACGCTGGCCCGGAACGACCCGACGGGCCACGCCGAGATCATCGCGCTGCGCCAGGCCGGGCTTGCGGTGGGAACTCCGCGCCTGACCGAATTCGACATGTACGTGACGCTGGAACCCTGCACCATGTGCGCTGGCGCAATCAGCCACGCCCGGATCCGCCGGCTCTATTTCGGCGCCGAGGATCCGAAGGGCGGTGCGGTGGTCAACGGCGTCCGCTTCTTCCAGCAGCCGACCTGCCATCACGCGCCGGAGGTCTATCCGGGCATCGACGAGGAGCGTGCCGCCGAACTGCTGCGCGAGTTCTTCCGACGCAAGCGGGTGTGATCGCCGCCGGTGCAAGTTCGCGCCGGCCGGTCCACAGTGTGGCGACGACCTGAGGCAGTAGTGGAGCAGCGGCATGCGTGGCCTTTTCCTCACCCTGGGCACGCTCGGAGCGATGCTGACCGCACCGGCCAGTGCCTTCGAGCACCTGCTCTACGAGGCGGCGGCCGATGCGGTCACCAAGCACATGCTGAGCCTCGACGTGTTCGACGGCGCCCGGGTCTCCGAGGCGCATGTCCCCTGGGACGCCCGCACCATGCGCGTCACCTTCGGGACCGAGAACAGCGACACCGTCTCGGCGGTCCTGTTCGCCCGCGACGATGCGCTGGAGGGACTCAGGATCGAGGTGCCGCTGCTGCCCTCCGCCGATCCCGGGCTCTACGCGGTCGCCGAGATGGCCATCGCCCTGGAACCGGCGATGAAGACCCTCGACCATGCCAAGGACGTGGACCTGCGCGAGGCGGTGAAGCGCTGGGCCGCTGACCTGGGCATCGAGAGCTGGATGCGGCCGCGCTACGGCGCCTACCGGATCGAGCGGCGCGTCGGGCGGACGCTGTTCGTGTTCGAAGGCGTGCCGCTGGAGCGGATCTGGGTGACCCTGACGCCGGTCGGCAGTGCACATCCGGTGCTGGACGACCTGATGCCACAGGTCCCGCCGGCCGACCGCGCGAAGGCGGAGCCGGTGTTCATCGCCATCGAACGCGGCGAATACAAGCTGGCCGACCGCCTGGCGACGCCGCATGCCGAACAGGGCGATGCCTGGGCGTTGCTGGTCAAGGCCGACTACGGCATCCCGGCGGGCAAGGGGCGTGATGTCTCGCTCCGCATCAATGCCATGCTGGAACAGGCCGCCGATGGTGGCTTCGCGCCGGCGCAGTTCGTGCTCGGCACGCCGGAATCGCCCAGCGCCGAGCGCTGGCTGAAGAAGGCAGCACTGTCAGGCTATGGCCCGGCCATCGCGCTGAAGGCCAGCCGGCTCTACCAGACCGGGGCCTTTGACGACCCGGGCGCGCGCTGCGACGAACTCGCGGCGGCACAGGGCAATGCCATGGCGCAGCTTCGCACGGTTTACCGGTACGCCGAAGGCGGCGGCGCCCCGGACACGGCCTATTTCTGGGGCCGGATCGCACTGGAAACGTTCGGCGAGACCGCAAGCTTCACCGCCGAGCGCTACATCCTGAACACGCTCGGCGTGCTCTCGCGCATGATCGAGCCGGACCGCCGGGCCGAGCTGGATGCCAGCGCGGCGGCCTGGACCTCGACGGGCTTCAAGGACCTGAAGCCGAAATACGACGCGCTCGGCTGCCTCGAATAGGCCGCGCGCCGGATCAGCCGGCGTCGCTGAAACGGGGCGCGCGCTTCTCCAGCCCGGCCCGGACCGCCTCGACCTGGTTCGGGCTGCCGATCAGCTTCATCTGCTCGACCGACTCGGCCAGCAGGATCGCGCCGGCATCGGAATCTTCCATCATGTTGAACAGCCGCTTTCCGGCGCGCACGGCATCGGGGCTGTTGTTCGCGATCGCGCGTGCCAGCTCCAGCGCCTCGGCCCTGGGATCGGCCGCGGTGCGGGTGGCGAAGCCGAGCTGCACGGCCTCCTCGCCGGAAATCTGGCGCCCGGTGTAGCTCAGTTCGCGGATCACGTCGTCGCGGGCAAGGCTGCGCATCAGGGCAAGCCCCGCCATGTCCGGCACCAGGCCCCAGCGGATCTCCATCACCGACATGCGCAGGTCCGGCGCGGCAATGCGGATGTCGGCGCCGATGGCGATCTGGAAGCCACCACCGAAGGCGACGCCATGCAGTGCGGCGATCACCGGAACCGGCAACTGGCGCCAGCCCCAGGCGACGTTCTGGGCGTGGTTGGCGAGTCCGTGGCTGCGCTTGTCCAGGCTGCCGACGGTCGAGCCGCCACCGCCCTGGCCCATCTGGCGGAAATTGCCCATGTCGAGGCCGGCGCAGAAGGCGCGCCCCTCCCCCGACAGCACGACGGCGCGCAGGCCCGGTGTCGCCTCCAGCTTCGCGATCGCGGCATTGAGACCGTCGAACATCGCCCGGTCGAGAGCATTCATCTTGTCGGGGCGATTGAGCCGGACGTCGGCCACGCCGTTGTCCAGCGTGATGCTGATGCGGTCTTCCATGCCTGTCGTCCTCCCGATGCGCCATGGCGGAGGTCGCATGTCATGGACCGGGAGCGGTCACGTCAAGTCCCGAGCGTCCGGTCGGCACCGGCGAAGCCGTCCACGCTGTCCGCCCGGGCCGTCAGCGCCAGTTCGCGCAGCGCCCCGGCGAAGGTCGCGAGCCCGGTGCCGCGGATCGGCAGGAAGGGGCGGCTGGTGCGCTTGCAGATCGACTTGGCCTCCAGGCAGGCACGGTGGCTGACGCAGTCGACCGGGCAGATCACGGCATCGCAGCCGCTGAGGAAGCTGCCGAGCTGGGCCAGCGCGTCCTCCTCGCCGCCATCGTGGTGCATCCAGCGCCCGTTGTAGCGTTCGACCATGGCGCGCAGGCGGGCGACGGCGGTGGGGCGGCCGCCGACCAGTGCCACGCGCCGGGCGCCGAGATCGAAGCCGGCCAGTCGATCGTCCAGCCGTCGCCCCAGCATCGCCTCCAGCGTGTCGCGCTCGGCCTCGGCCTTCGCGATCCGGTCCGACAGTTCCGCGGCGCGCCGTTCCGCGCTCGCCCGCAGTTCCTCCACGGTATCGAGCGATGCCCGGGTGTCGGCGAGCGCACGTTCCAGGTGAGCGACCTGCCCGGACCAGTGCCGTTCCAGCGTGTCCGGGTCACAGGTGCAGGCGGCCTGTTCGGCGAGGGTCTGTCGCCGCGCAAGGCGGTGCTCAAGGTCGGTGCACGCCGCCTTCAGGCGCTCCAGTTCGGCATCGCGTCCGGCGATCGCCGCCCGGTGACGCTCGGCCATGCGCAGGTGCCGCTGCCCAGCCTCGTCGGCGGCCTGCTCGATAAGGCGCAGGCGCCGCAGGTCGGCGCGGTTGGCGGCACCGGCAAGGTGGGAGAGCATGTGCACCTCGGCGAATACCTCGACCAGCAGGTCGGGCGTCGATGCCGGGTGGGTCGCAAGCGCCCAGAACGGGCCCGGGACGTTGCCATCCTCCAGTTCCTCGCGCCACCAGGCCCGCAGGTCTGCCGTCGCCTCGATCCGGGCCGACTGGCGGATCGCGACATGGTACTTGCGGTCCAGCAGCTTCGTCATGAAACGGCTCGCGGCACTGTCCGCGCCCGCCTGCTTCACGAAATAGCCGTGCCAGGCGTAGTCGCTGGCCCGCGGGTCCAGCGAGACCCGCGTCTTGCGGGCGATGCGTTTCAGTTCGGCGAGGCTGAGACAGGTCCCGACAATCGAACAGTGATAGGAGCTGTCGATATCCCGGAGACGGCGGCGGCGGCGTGGCGGCGCGGTGTCCGGGTGCATCTGTACCGGGTCGAGGGCACACATTCCAGATCTCGCAAATGACAATCAATCGCAAGTAAGACTCTAGTCGATGCCATTTCTGCGAGTCAATCGCAACAATTTTTGTGACCGCTCGGCCACAGGGACCACGGCATGACCACTGGTGATCCGGCCGGTGTTCCGTCATCCTGCCCGGCCATGATGTTTGGTAGCGCAAGGACATCGAACCGATGAAACCGCCGGTACCGGAAGACGAGGCCGAACGTCTGGAGGAACTGCGCGCGGCGCGGATCCTCGACACGACGACCGATCCGAAGTTCGAGCGGATCGTGCAGATCGTCGCCGACCTCATGGACACACCGATCGCGCTGGTCTCGCTGGTCGACGAGGACCGGCAATGGTTCAAGGCCAGGCTCGGGCTGGATGTCCAGGAAACCCATCGTGACATGGCCTTCTGTGCCTGGGCCATCGTCGACGACACGCCGTTCGTCGTGGAGGACGCCACGCAGGACACCCGGTTCCGCGACAATCCGCTCGTCCAGGGCGATCCGAACATCCGCTTCTATGCCGGTGCGCCGCTGGTGACGCAGACCGGCCGGCGGCTTGGCACCGTGTGTGCCATCGACCGCAGGCCGCGCCAGGTCTCGAAGGTGCAGCTCGAGAAGCTGCGCCATCTCGCGGCGATGGCCACCGACATGATCGAACTGCACCGCGACATGCTCACCATCCGCGACCTGATGGACCAGGCCCGGACCGAAGCGAGCCAGCGCGCGCTGTTCCTGTCGTCGTTCAGCCATGAACTGCGGACACCGCTCGGTCAGATCATGGGCTTCGCAGAGCTGATCCAGACCGAGACAGCGGGGCCGGAAGGTCAGGCACGCTCGGTCGACTATGCCGGGATCATCCGCAACAGTGCCCAGGAGCTGTTCCAGCTGCTCGACGGCATCATCAAGCTGGAGCGCGCGACGATGGGCGGTGCGCTGGACGTGCAGGCGGTCGGCATCGCCGACGTCGCGCGGTCGGTGCTGCGCTCGTTCCAGGGTACGGCCGCCCAGCGCAGGCAGGTGCTGCGCCTGGGCGATGCACCGGAGGATCTGGTGGCGGTCGCCAACGAGGGCGCGGTGCGCCAGATCGCCATCAACCTGGTCTCGAATGCGGTGAAATACAGCCCGGAAGGATCCGAGGTGACGGTGGCGATCCTCCGGGAGGGGGACGGCCGCGTTGCACTGGAGGTGACCGACAACGGCCCGGGCATGCCCGACGACATCATCGCCGGGATCGGCAGGCCGTTCCTGCAGGCCTCCGACCGCAATCGCCGCCGTCAGGACGGCATCGGCCTGGGCCTCAGGATATGCGGCCAGCTAGCGCGGGCGATGGACAGCGAACTGCGCTTCGAGCGCCCGCCCGGTGGCGGAACGCGGGCACGGCTGCTGATGCCGGGTCTCGCCGGCGGATCCGGCTCAGGCCAGGTCGAGCGCTGACGCCATCCGCAGCAGGGTCCGGTCCTCCCACGCCATGTGGCGCCTGAGACCCACGAAGTAATGCCGCAGCATGTAGCCGAGCGCGCCCGGATCGCGGGCGTGGCCGGTGGCCGCCAGGTCCTCGAGGGCTTCCTGGACCTCCAGTCCGCTGGCCTCCAGCTCGGCATGCTCCTGGCGGATCAGCGCCGCCGTCCATTTCACCTCCAGGTCATCGGGCATGCGGCGCAGCAGGGTCGCCAGCAGGTCGTTTTCCTCGGCCCGGCAATGGGCTGTGATTCCGCCGCGAATCGCCGGCAGGACGCTGGCGACGAGTTCCAGGTCGACATCGTGCGGCAGGCTGTCCGCGATCTCCTCAAGGCGTCGACAGGTCTCGTCGATCAGCCCGTGCTCGTCGCCGAGCATCGTCGCGATGCGTTCAGACGTGTCCACGCTCTCTGTGTTCACTGCGGTGCTTCCCCGTCGGCCGCACTTTCCCGCGACCACCTGTGGGCGCAAACTGTCAGGAACGCACGCGCGATCCCTTGACCTGAGTCAAGACGCGTACCGGGGGGCGGGCGTAGCAAACGCCGTGGCTGGTGGATCGCCCGGAGACTTCCCGGTGGCCTGCCGCTGTCTTGCCGGCATGGCCGGCGGATTTGATGTGCGAGGGAATCGATGGGCAACACAATCTCGATCGGGCTGCTGTCGATCGGCGCCGTGTTGGCGCTGATCGGGGCGGCCCGCGCACAGGACACGGTCTTCGCGGTACACGCGTGGATCGTCCTGATCGCCGCGGTCGCGGGGGCCTACTGGCTGATCGGCCGCATGGGCCGCAAGCCGGAAGACAAGGACGCCTACATGGACGGCCCGATCCGGGCCGGCGCCATCGCGACGGTGTTCTGGGGCATGGCGGGTTTCCTGGTGGGCGTTGTCATCGCTTTCCAGCTGGCCTTCCCGGAGCTCAATCTCGACTGGCAGTACACCAGCTTCGGGCGCCTGCGCCCGCTGCACACGTCGGCCGTGGTCTTCGCCTTCGGCGGCAATGCGTTGCTGGCAACCAGCTTCTACGTGGTGCAGCGCACCTGCCAGACCCGGCTGGCGCTCGGCAACCTGGCCTGGTTCGTCTTCTGGGGCTACCAGCTGTTCATCGTGCTGGCTGCCACGGGGTATATCCTGGGCGGAACCCAGAGCCGCGAGTACGCTGAGCCCGAATGGTATGTCGATCTCTGGTTGACCCTGGTCTGGGTTGCCTATCTCGCGGTCTTCCTCGGCACGCTGTTCAAGCGCAAGGAACCGCACATCTACGTCGCCAACTGGTTCTACCTCGCCTTCATCGTGACCATCGCGATGCTGCACGTGGTCAACAACCTGGCGGTGCCGGTGTCGTTCTTCGGCTCGAAGAGCTATTCCGCATTCTCGGGCGTGCAGGACGCACTGACCCAGTGGTGGTACGGCCACAACGCCGTGGGCTTCTTCCTGACCGCCGGCTTCCTCGGCATGATGTACTACTTCATGCCCAAGCAGGCGCAGCGCCCGGTGTTCAGCTACCGCCTGTCGATCATCCACTTCTGGGCGCTGATCTTCCTCTACATCTGGGCCGGTCCGCACCACCTGCACTACACCGCGCTGCCGGACTGGGCGCAGACCCTGGGCATGGTCTTCTCGATCATGCTGTGGATGCCGTCCTGGGGTGGCATGATCAACGGCCTGATGACGCTGTCGGGCGCCTGGGACAAGCTCCGGACGGATCCGGTCCTGCGCATGATGGTCATCGCCGTCGCCTTCTACGGCATGTCGACCTTCGAGGGGCCGATGATGTCGATCAAGGCGGTCAACTCGCTCAGCCACTACACCGACTGGACCATCGGACACGTGCATTCCGGCGCGCTGGGCTGGGTCGGCATGATCTCCTTCGGCGCGATCTACTTCCTGGTGCCGAGGCTGTGGAACCGCGCCGGCCTCTACAGCCTGCGCCTGGTCAGCTGGCATGTCTGGCTCGCGACCATCGGCATCGTGCTCTACGCGGCGTCGATGTGGGTCAGCGGCATCACCCAGGGCCTGATGTGGCGCGAATACGACCAGCAGGGCTTCCTGGTCTACTCGTTCGCCGAGTCCATCGCGGCCATGCATCCCTTCTACATCATCCGCGCCTTTGGCGGGGTGCTGTACCTGGCCGGTGGTGTCCTGATGGTCTACAACCTGTGGCGTACGGTGGTGGGTCAGCCGAAGGTCGACCCGCTCCCCGCCGCCGCCCCGGCCCATGCCGGCTGAGCGGAGGGAACCTCAATGATCAAGCACGCGATAATCGAGAAGAACGCCACGCTGCTGCTGGTGCTGAGCCTGTTCGTGGTCTCCATCGGCGGCATCGTGGAAATCGCCCCGCTGTTCTACATGCAGAATACCATCGAGAAGGTGGAGGGGGTGCGTCCCTACTCGCCGCTCGAACTGGCGGGGCGGAACATCTACATCCGCGAGGGCTGCTATGTCTGCCACAGCCAGATGATCCGTCCGATGCGTGACGAGGTGGAACGCTATGGTCACTACAGCCTCGCGGCCGAGAGCATGTACGACCATCCGTTCCAGTGGGGCAGCAAGCGGACCGGGCCCGACCTCGCCCGCGTCGGTGGCCGCTACTCCAACGAATGGCACGTCCAGCACCTGATCGACCCGCGCTCGGTGGTGCCCGAGTCGATCATGCCGCCCTACGGGCACCTCGCCCGCACGCCGCTGAAGGCCGCGACGCTCGGCGACCACCTGGCGGCCAACCGCGCGGTCGGCGTTCCCTACTCTGACGAGATGATCGCGGCGGCGGCACAGGACGCGCGGGACCAGGCCGATCCAGAGGCCGACACGGAGGCGCTGCTGCAGCGCTATCCGAAGGCGGTGACAGGAGACCTGGACGGCAATCCCGCCGGACTGACCGAGATGGATGCCATGGTCGCCTATCTGCAGATGCTTGGTACCCTCGTCGATTTCAGCGTCTACGACGCCGAAGCCAACTACAGGTGAACATGATGGACCACGAAACCCTGCGTCATTTCGCGGATACCTGGGGACTGGTGTTCCTGGTCGTGTCTTTCGTCGGTGTCGTTGCCTTCCTCTTCAGGCCCGGCGCGAAGGAATACTACAAGCGGGCGGCCCGGCGGCCGCTCGAAGATGAGTGAAAGGGCCCATCCGATGGCTCAGAAGGAAATGGACGACGTGTCCGGGGTCGAGACGACCGGGCACGAGTGGGACGGGATCAAGGAACTCAACAACCCCCTGCCGCGCTGGTGGCTGTGGACGTTCTATGCCTGCATCGTCTGGGCGATTGCCTACGTGATCTTCTTCCCGGCACTGCCGGTGAGCGGCAGCAAGGGCGTGCTGGGATATTCCAGCCGTGCCGAGGTGGCGCAGGAGATGGTCGAGGCCCGCGAGGCGCAGTCGGGCATGTACGCGAAGATGACCAGCCTGTCGCTTGACGAGATCCGCGCGGATCCGGAAGCCTTCCAGTTCGCCGTCGCCGGCGGGCGTGCGGCCTTTGCCGTGAACTGCTCGCAGTGCCACGGGGCCGGTGCGTCGGGCGGGCCGGGCTATCCGAACCTCAACGACGACGACTGGCTCTGGGGCGGTTCGCTGGACAGCATCTACCAGACGCTGCAGCACGGCATCCGGTTCCAGCAGAACGAGGAGACCCGGCAGTCGCTGATGCCGGCCTTCGGGCGTGACGGCATCCTCGAACCCGCGCAGATCGAGGCCATCGCCGAATATTCGATGCAGCTCGGCGGGCTGGAGCATGACGCGGCCAAGGCGGCGGAGGGTGCGCCCCTCTACGCCGAGAACTGCGCGGCCTGCCATGGCGAGAAGGGTGAGGGTGACCGTGAACAGGGTGCGCCGAAGCTTGCCGACGCCATCTGGCTCTATGCCGGTGACGCCAGCCAGATCGCCCGGCAGATCCACGATCCGAAGCACGGCGTGATGCCGGCCTGGGGCCATCGCCTGCCCGAGGCGACCATCCGGCAGCTCGCCATCTACGTCCATTCGCTGGGCGGCGGCGAATAGGCGACCGGGAAAGGCCCCCTCGTGGCGTCCGCGCGGCGAGGGGGCGACCCCGCCAGTACAGAGTACGATCATGACGGACAGTGCACAGGTCGATCGCGTCGAGGTCGAGGCGGTCAACAGCAAGGCCAGGCGGGTGATGTACAAGGCCCGCGAGTCGATCCATCCGATGCGGGTGCAGGGTGTCTTCCGGCGCCTGAAGTGGTGGATCATGGCCGTGACGCTGGCCATCTACTACATCACGCCCTGGCTGCGCTGGGACCGGGGCGAGGGCATGCCCGACCAGGCCGTGCTGGTCGACCTGCAGCACCGCCGCTTCTTCTTCTTTTTCATCGAGATCTGGCCGCAGGAATTCTACTACGTCGCGGGCCTGCTGATCATGGCCGGCATCGGCCTGTTCCTGCTCACGTCCTCCCTGGGACGCGCCTGGTGCGGCTATGCCTGCCCGCAGACGGTCTGGGTCGACCTGTTCGTCCATGTCGAGCGCTGGATCGACGGCGACCGCAATGCCAGGTTCCGGCTCGAGAAGGCGCCCTGGACCGGCTCCAAGATCCTCAAGCGGCTGGCCAAGTTCTCCATCTGGCTGCTGATCTCGGTCGCCACCGGCGGCGCCTGGATCTTCTATTTCGCCGATGCGCCGACGCTGTTCGTGGACGTCTTCACCGGCCAGGCCGCTACTGTCGCCTATTCGACCGTCGCCGTGCTGACCGCGACCACCTTCGTGTTCGGCGGACTGATGCGCGAGCAGGTCTGCACCTACATGTGCCCCTGGCCGCGGATCCAGGCGGCGATGCTGGACGAGAACTCGCTGGTCGTGACCTACAATGCCTACCGGGGCGAGCCGCGCGGACGCCACCGCAAGGCAGCCGACGCGGCCGCGGCGCCGGTCGGTGACTGCATCGACTGCAACCGCTGTGTCGCGGTCTGCCCGATGGGTATCGACATCCGCGACGGCCAGCAGCTCGAATGCATCACCTGCGCGCTGTGCATCGACGCCTGCAACGACATCATGCACAGGACGGGCGGCACGCCGAACCTGATTTCCTACGCCTCGCTGAAGGGCTACGAGGCCGCCGCGAAGGGCGAGCCTGCCCCGTCGCTGAAGCAGACGATCTTCCG
The DNA here is from genome assembly GCA_036154895.1 of Pseudomonadota bacterium. GTDB lineage: Bacteria > Pseudomonadota > Alphaproteobacteria > Minwuiales > Minwuiaceae > Minwuia. The sequence continues at coordinate 109,520 of JAYZWD010000037.1, read as the reverse complement.
CGCCAGGACCCTGATCTATACCGGCCTCTGGTCGCTGATCGGCATCGGCATGCTGATCGCGGTCGCCACCCGCGACCAGCTCGACATCAGCGTGCTGCACGACCGCAACCCGCAGTTCACCATCCTGTCCGACGGCAGCATCCGCAACGGATACACCGTCAAGCTGCTGAACATGGACCAGGTGGAGAAGCGGGTGCGGCTGGAGATCGTCGGCCTGCCCGGCGGGCTGATGACCGTGTCCGGCGATGACTTCTGGCCCTCGGTCGGCCGCGAGTTCGTGCTGCCCGCAGACAAGGTCGAGCAGGCGCGTATCTTCATTTCCGCACCGCGCGAGGGGCTGGAGCCGGGCAGCAACGGCTTCCGGCTGCTGCTGACGGTCATCGGCTCGACCGAACGCGCCAGCTACGACGCGAAATTCTTCACTCCGGAGCGCTGAGAGATGTCCATGGCCGATACGTCGCGGGAGCCCCGCCGCTTCACCGGGCGCCACATGCTGATCGTCACGCTGTCGTTCTTCGGCGTGATCATCGCCGTCAACATGGTGCTCGCCTGGTTTGCCACCGGCACCTGGACCGGGCTGGTGGTGAAGAACACCTACGTCGCCAGCCAGGACTTCAACCGGACCGTGGAAGCGGCGCGCGACAGTGCCGGCGCCGGCTGGACGGTCAGGCTGCAGCGGGAGGCCGATGCGCTGGTTCTCGGCTGGACCGGGAGCGACGGCCAGCCGATCCGGGGACTGGCCGTGGATGCCGTCGCCGGCCGGACCGTGCACGAGAACGCGGACCGCAGGCTGACCTTCCGCGAGATGGCGGACGGCAGCTACCGCGCCGACGCCACGCTTTCCCCCGGTGCATGGCAGCTTGTGGTCGTGACCACCGATCCCGCCGGTGCGGAAGTCCGCCGCATCCTGCGCTTCACCGTTCCGGAGGCCCGGCAATGAGCTGCTGCGCGGCAGGTACCATCGTCGGCGAGAGCGCGCCGACCCCGACGCCGGCAAGGCCGGAGACCGGCATGCGCCACAGCGATTTCGTGGTGCCCGGCATCCACTGCGCGGGCTGCATCCGGACCATCGAGCAGGGGCTGGCCCGGGTTCCCGGCGTGGTCTCGGCGCGGGTGAACTTCTCCACCCGACGCGTGGCGGTCGACCATGACGCCGCCGTCATCGACGCCGAGGGCGTCGGCGCTGCGCTGGTGGCGCTGGGCTACGAGGCACGCGGTTTCGACCCTGCCCAGGCCGGCGACATGGGCGAGGACGTGCGCGGCCGCGACCTGCTGCGCGCGCTTGCGGTGGCCGGCTTCGCCGCCGGCAATGTCATGCTGCTCTCGGTGTCCGTCTGGTCCGGCGCCGACGAGGCCACCCGTGCCCTGTTCCACTGGATCTCCGCGATGATCGCTCTGCCGGCACTGGTCTTCGCCGGGCGACCGTTCTTCCGCTCGGCGGTCACCGCATTGCGCCATGGCCGACTGAACATGGACGTCCCCATCGCGCTGGCGGTCATCCTGGCCGGTGCGATGAGCCTGCATGCCACCATCACCGACCGGGGCGATGCCTATTTCGATGCGGCCATGAGCCTGCTGTTCTTCCTGCTGATCGGCCGCGTGCTGGACCACATGATGCGCGCCCGCGCCCGTTCGGCGGTGACGCAGCTCATGTCGCTCTGGGCCACCGACGCCACCGTCCTGGAGGCCGACGGCAGCTCGCGCCGGGTGAAGGTGCAGGACCTGGTGCCGGGCATGGCGGTCCGCGTTGCCGCCGGCGAGCGGGTTCCGGCGGACGGTCGCGTGGCCAGCGGGCAGAGCGAGATCGATGCCCAGCTGGTCACCGGCGAATCCACGCCGGGCGCGGTTGCCGCCGGGGATGTCGTGCATGCCGGCACCGTCAACCTGCTGGCGCCGCTCGTACTCACTGTCACCGCGGTCGGCAACGACACGTTCCTGGCCGAGGTCATCCGCCTGATGGAGGCCGCCGAGAGCGGGCGTGCCCGCTTTGTCCGCATCGCCGACCGAGCCGCGCGGATCTATGCCCCGGCCGTGCACCTGATCGCGCTCCTGGCCTTCGCCGGCTGGATGTTCACCACCGGCGGCGACTGGCACGCCGCGCTGACCGTTGCCGTCGCGACCCTGATCATTACCTGCCCCTGTGCCCTGGGCCTCGCCGTTCCCGCGGTGCATGTGGTGGCGAGCGGTATCCTGTTCCGCTCGGGCATCCTGCTGAAGGACGGGACCGCGCTGGAGCGGCTCGCCGAGGCCGACCGTGTCGCCTTCGACAAGACCGGCACCCTGACACGCGGCCAGCCGGTCGTGACCTGGATGTCGGCGGCCGGCGATGAGGAACTGTCGGCGATCGCCGGCCTGGCGCGGCAGAGCCGGCACCCGCTGGCCGTCGCCGTGGCGAAGCTGCTGGACGAGCGCGACGTGGTCGCGGCACCGGTCGAGCATGTGAGCGAACTGCCGGGCCGCGGCCTGGAGGGCTGGTGGCGGGGGCGCTGCGTGCGTCTCGGCAAGCCGGGCTTTGCCGGCGAGGAGGTCGATATCCCGGCGGCCGGCTCGGCGCTGGTCTTCGCCGTCGATGGACAGGTTGCCGTGCGCTTCGCGCTGGAGGACCGGGTGCGGCCCGATGCGGCCGAGGCGGTTGGCCGGCTTGCCGCGCTGGAACCCGTGATCCTGTCGGGCGACCGGGCCGAGGCGGTCGGCGCCACGGCACAGCGGATCGGCGTCGCGCACTGGCAGTCTGGCCTGAGCCCGGCCGACAAGGTGGCGGCCATCTCCGGCGCCAGTGCGGGTGGACACCGCGTGCTGATGGTCGGCGACGGCATCAATGACGCCCCGGCGCTTGCGGCCGCCCATGTGTCGATGGCGCCGGCCAGTGCCTCGGATGTCGGGCGGACCGCCGCCGACCTGGTGTTCCTGGGCGAGCGGCTCGACGCCGTGCCCTTCGCGCTCGACGTGGCCAGGCGTGCCCGGCGGCTGGTGCTGCAGAACTTCGCACTGGCCATCGGCTACAACATCGTGGCCGTGCCCCTGGCCGTGATGGGGGAGGCCAGCCCGCTGGTCGCCGCCATCGCCATGTCCACTTCGTCGATCCTGGTGACGTTCAATGCACTCCGGCTGCGCTGGATGATGCGGCGCGGGGCAGGGGCCGACGAAGCGGCGGACGACGGGGTGACGGCGGTGCCGCCGCATGCGAGGCTGGCAGCATGAACGGACTGCTGTTTCTCATTCCCGTCGCCCTGTTTCTGGGTGCGGTTGGCCTCGGCGCCTTCATCTGGGCGCTGAAGTCCGGCCAGTTCGACGATCCGGAGGGCGCCGCCCGGCGCATCCTGCTGGACGACGAGTGAGTGTATGCACTTGTCTTTCGACAGCGCAATGTTCATATTTCGTCCAGTCTCAGGACTGTGGAGAGCGTGGCATGTCAGGCAAGCCGCAACATGTAGTGCCGAATGGCGGCAAGTGGAGTGTTCGGTCCGCTGGCGCAAGCAGGGCGAGCGGGACCTACTCTACACAGGCGGAAGCGATCGAGGTCGCCCGGCAACGGGCGAAGAGCCATCATTCTGAACTCTATATTCACGGACGGGATGGCCGCATCCGCGAGCGGAATTCCTACGGTGACGATCCCTACCCGCCGAAGGGATGACGACGACCGAGGTGCCTGAGCGGTACGTCTTCGTGAATTGCCCCTTCGACGAAGAGCACGCGCCGCTTCTCGAGGCACTGCTGTTCTGCATCGTCTATTGCGGGTTCGTTCCGCGCCTGGCCAGTGAGAGCCGGGAGAGTGGCGAAAACCGACTCGACAAGATCGTCTCGCTCATCGAGGTCTCGGAGGTATCGGTCCACGACCTCTCCCGTTGCAAGGCGCGCGAGGTTGGCGAGTTCGCCCGCATGAATATGCCTTTCGAATTTGGTGTTGACGTCGGATTGCGGCGGTCAGGGAGGCGGGAGTTCGCGCAGAAAAAATTCCTGATTTTTGAAGAATTTCAGTACGATTTGAAACGGTCGCTTTCCGATGTTGCGGGACAGGATGTAGCTTTCCATAAAGGTGATTTTGAACTCGTGATCCGAGAGACACGGAATTTTTTCAAGTCGGAAATGGGGATCGATCTGCCTGGGCCGACGAGAATAGCGGGGGAATACCATGATTTCAGAGGATGGGTACTGGAAAAGAAGATCGCGGAAGGTCACTCGGAATTTGAGGCTTTGAACCTGCCGACAAGGGAATTGTTGCAGGAAATGTCGGACTGGACGGACCTTGGACGGCCCGCCCAATTCCAGTCCTAGTTGCGTGCCATTTTGGTTCCTCAGACCTCCAGGTCGCCGACCATGACCCGGACGACGTGGCCGCCGATGCGCGGACCGGCGGCGGCATTGTCGATGGCGACCGCTATGCGGCCGTCACGGCCGATCTCGGCGCCCTGCTCGGCGCGATAGCTGATCGGGCCATCGCCCATCACCTTCCCGCGCGCGATCAGTGCGGCGAGGCAGCCATTGGCGGAGCCGGTCACCGGATCCTCCGGAATGCCCTCGGCCGGCGCGAAGCAGCGCAGCTTGATCTGGCAATCGGGGGCGCTGGCGCCCACGGACCAGACCCCGTGGCCGGTGATGCCGGTCTTTCGCGAGAGCGCGGTGATCGCCGACATGTCGGGATCGAGACTGGCCACGATGCCCGGCGTACGCAGGCGGGTGAACATCCACCAGATGCCGGTCGACGCGGCCTCCAGTGGTGCGCCGATGATGTCGGTGACGGCGCAGCCGAGCGCGGCCGCCACCTCGTCAACCGTGATCGCGATGTCGCGGAACTCGGCCGGGCGCTGGGTCATGGTGAATTCGGGCGCGTCCGGCGTGCCGCCGATCCGGACCGGGATGATCCCGGCCGTGCATTCCTGGCGCAGCAGGCTGGGCAACGGTCCGAAGCCGGCTTCGCGCAGGTTCGACCAGACGCAGAATGCAGCCGAGATGGTCGGGTGACCGGCAAACGGCAGCTCGCTGCGCGGCGTGAAGATGCGCGCGCGGTAGTCGGCTTCGGCGGTGGTCGGTGGCAGCAGGAACACCGTCTCCGACAGGTTCATCTCCTGCGCGATGGCCTGCATGGCGGCAGTGTCCAGCCCGGCGGCGTCGAACACCACCGCGCAGGGGTTGCCGCGATAGATCCGGTCGGCGAACGCGTCGACCTGCCAGAGCCGCTTGATCGCCATCGAAAGACCCTCCGTTCCGTTTGGCCGCAACCGAGATAGCGCGCCGACGGGCGGGTACACGCGAGAAATGCTCAGGGTCGGATTAGGCGTCCGGAAGCGGTACGGCGAATGCCGCAGTCCACGATGCCGTCGCTCCGGTCTATATGTCGGTCTCGGGTTCCGGCTGGCGGGGAAGGTCCGGGGGATGGGATGCACCTGAAGCTTCTGGCAGTCGCGACGCTGGTCCTGCTGGCCGGTTGCGCGGGACGCACGGCCATGGAGGCCGGCTCGCCCGGCCTGGCCGACGGCTTCCGCCTGACCGCCTTCGGCAACGAGTTCCGCGCCGGCTTCGACTTCATCCGCAAGTTCACCGCGCCGGTGCATGTGCGCCTGGAGACCGACGTCGAGAAGACACCGATCCCGGCCGAGTTGGCGCGACTGGCTGCGCGGGTGAACGGCTTCACCGGGCGGCAGATCTTCGCCGGGCCCGAGAATGACAGTGCCGGTCCGGAGATCCTTGTCGGCTTCCGCGCCCGGCGCGACAACATGGATCGCGCCCGGCAGGTCTACGGCACCTCGGGGCGCGGGCAGCGGGTGGCGCGGATGATCGAGTTTGCGTCCTGCGCCTTCGAGATGAATGCACCTGGTGGCGAACTGCGCGTGGTGCACGTTTTCATCAACGACAATGGCAACGACACCATGCACGCCAACTGCGTGCACGAGGAGGTGACGCAGGCGCTCGGCCTGCCAAACGACAACAGCAGCCTGTCACTGTCGATGTTCAACGATACCGGCGGTGTCGACCGCATCGGCACCTACGATCTCTGCCTTGTCGCGATGCTATACGACCCGAGGATCCGGCCCGGCATGACCCCGGACGAGGTCATGCCGCTGCTGCCCGCCGTGATCGCGGACCTGCCTGCGGACTGCCGGCGCTACGCCCGCTGATCAGCCGCGCATGCCGCCGCGCGGGTCGTGGCCCTTGCCGCGGCTCCAGCCCTTCACGAAGGCCTCGAGTTCGGGGTCCTCGCCGTCGGGCAGCACGATCTTCAGCTTCACGTACTGGTCGCCTTCCTCGCCGCCCTTGCGGATGCCCTTGCCCTTGAGGCGGAGCGTGCGGCCGGCATTGGAACCCTTCGGCACCGCGACCGCGACGTCGCCGTGGACGGTCGGCGCCATCACCTTGCCGCCCAGCACCGCCTCGGCCAGCGAGATCGGCAGTTCCATGTGAATGTCGAGGCCTTCGCGGCGGAAGAAGGCGTGGGGCCGGATCGAGACCTCGATCAGCGCGTCGCCGTCGGCACCGTTCGGGCCGGGCTCGCCCTGGCCCTTCAGGCGGATCTGCTGGCCTTCCTCGATACCGGCGGGAATGCGCACGTCCAGCGGCTTGCCGCCGGGCAGGGTCAGGCGACGGCTGCCGCCACGGGCGGCCTCCAGGAACTCGATCTGCAGGCTGTACTTGCGGTCGCGCCCGCGGGCCTGGGTGCGTGCACCGCGCCGTCCGCCGAACAGGTCGCCGACGATATCCTCGAAGCCTCGCGGACCGGCGCCGCCAAAGCCGAAGCCGGAGAACATGTCATCGGGGCCGCCGCCCGCGCCGGCGCCGGCATGGTGGAAGCGCGGGCCGCGTTCCTGGCCATCGGCGTCGATCTCGCCACGGTCGAAGCGCGCGCGCTTGTCCGCGTCGCCCAGCAGGTCGTAGGCCGCCGACACTTCCTTGAAGCGGTCGACCGCTGCCTCGTCGCCGGGATGGCGGTCCGGATGCAGTTCCTTCGCCAGCTTGCGGTAGGACTTCTTGATGTCGTCCTGCGAGGCGCCTCTGGCGACGCCCAGCACACTATAGGGGTCTCTCATGGTCGTTTCGCATGACGCGCAGGGCCGCGGGTCCCCGACCGCGAGCCGAGCTTGGCACATGTATGTCCGACGTGGGGAACACGCTTCATGTAGTGGCTACGACCCCGTTGAAAAGAGGCTGACCAGGCGGTCGAACAGCGCATCCCCGACTTGTGCGGCGGCCGGCTCGGCGGGTGCGACCTCGGTCGTTGCTGCCTGCTCCTCCTTCGGCAGTACATCTGTCGCCGGCAAGGGTTCAGCCTCTCCCGCCGGTTGCTCGGTGCCGTCGCCGATGGCCGCGAGCTTCTGGCGCGCCGGGGCATAGCCGGCCCGGGCGGCCTGACTGTAGTAGCGCCGGGCGGTCGCCAGGTCCTTCCCGGTGCCGTAGCCGCCTTCGTGGAGGATACCGGCATTGTGTGCCGCCTCCGGAATTCCAGACTGGGCCGCCTGCTCGTAAAGCGCCAGCGCGGCGACAGGGTCGCGCGCCACGCCCTCGCCCCGGACCAGCAGGTTGGCGAGATCGAACGCGGCTGAGGCGAGGCCCTGTTCGGCGGCCTTGCGGAACCAGCGCGCGGCCTGCGCGGTGTCCTTCGTGACGCCCAGCCCCTCGCGGTACATCAGGCCGAGATTGCGCTGGGCCGCCGGATCGCCAAGTTCGGCGATCTCCCGCCACAGGCCGGCGGCACGCGCATGGTCGCCCGCCTGCATGGCCGCGACCGCCCCGGCGAAGTCGGCCGAGGCCGGCAGTGGCGCGAGCGGGAGCAGCATCAGGGCCGCGACGATGTGTCGAGCAAGGAACATGGTGTCGTCCAGACAAGGGATTACCGGACTATAGGGCCTGCGGTGCGCCACGTCATCGGTCCCCCGGCATGGACCGCGGGCCGGTTTGGTTTATGTTCCCCGACGACCAAGGAGTCCACGCCCGATGACTGCACCTGCCGATCCGATCGAGACCTTCCGCGCCTGGCTGGCCGAGGCCACGGCGAGCGAGCCGAACGATCCGAACGCCATGGCCGTTGCCACGGTCGACGAGAGCGGCCTGCCGAACGTGCGGATGGTGCTGCTGAAGGATGTCGATGCGGACGGCTTCGTCTTCTACACCAACTTCGAGAGCGCCAAGGGCCGGGAGATCCTGGCGGCCGGCAAGGCCGCGCTCTGCTTTCACTGGAAGTCACTCCGTCGCCAGGTCCGCGTCCGCGGCGCCGTCAGCGTGGTGAGTGACGCCGAGGCCGACGCCTATTTCGCCTCCCGCCCGCGCGATAGCCGGATCGGGGCCTGGGCGTCGGACCAGAGCCGCGCGATGGAAGGCCGCTTCGAACTGGAGAAGCGGGTCGCGAAGTTCGCGGCGAGATACGCCATCGGCGAGGTGCCGCGCCCGCCGCACTGGTCGGGCTTCCGCGTGGCCCCCGAGCACCTGGAATTCTGGCGCGACCGGCCGTTCCGCCTGCACGAGCGGATCGTCTATCATCGCGCCGGCGACGGCTGGCGCACCGAAACCCTCTATCCCTGAACCGGCGGAGCAGTAGCGGACCCATGGCAACGACACCGACCAGGACGGCGCGTCTGATGCGGCTGGCGACCTTCGCCTCGGCCGGAACGGCGCTGACGCTGATCGTGGTCAAGGCGATCGCGCTGTGGATGACCGGTTCCACGGCCATGCTGGCCTCGCTGATGGATTCGGCCCTCGACCTCGCCGCCTCGCTGGTGAACCTGTTCGCGGTCCGCTACAGCCTGATCGAGGCGGATGCCGAGCACCGCTTCGGCCACGGCAAGGCGGAGTCGCTGGGCGCCCTGGCGCAGGGGGCCCTGATCGCGGGCTCGGCGGTCTTTCTGGCCGCCGAGAGCATCAGCCGCCTGTCCAACCCCCCGGTGGTCGAGGAAAGCACGCTCGGCATCGTCGTCATGCTCGTCTCCATCGCCCTGACCTTCGTCCTGGTGATGTTCCAGCGCTTCGTCGTCGCGCGCTCCGGCTCGGTCGCGGTCGGCGCCGACATGCTGCACTACGCGGGCGACCTGGCGATGAACGCCGGCGTCATCGTCGCGCTTGTACTGGCGGGCATGTTCGGCCTGCACATCGCCGACCCGCTGATCGGTCTCGGGATCGCGCTATGGCTTTTGCGCGGATCGTGGCACATTGCCACCGCTGCCTTCTCGCAGCTCATGGATCGCGAACTGCCGCTTGAGGATCGCGACCGCATCATCGACGCCGCGCTGGGTGTTGCCGATGTGCAGGCGGTGCACGACCTCAGGACCCGGCAGTCGGGGACCGACACGTTCATCCAGGTCCATGTCGAGCTGGATGGCGCCATGAACATGTACCGGGCCCATGTCGTCGCCGATTCGGTGGAGACGGAGATCCAGCTGATCTTCCCCGGCGCCGAGGTGATGGTGCATCTCGATCCGGCCGGCGCCGAGGACTTCGCCGATACCTTCGATCGCGTGACCGCCGGCGAACGGCCCGTCGCCGAGGACAGCCAGCCGGCAACCGGCCAGCAGACAACCGGATAATGTGGGACCCGAGATGAGCGATACCGGCAAGACCCTGATCCTCACCGGTGCCAGCCGTGGCATCGGCCACGCCACCGTCAAGCGCTTCGGCGCGGCCGGCTGGCGGATCATCACCGTCTCCCGCATGGCATTCTCGGAGGATTGCCCCTGGGATGGCGGGCTGGACAACCATGTCCAGCTTGACCTGTCGCGACCGGAGACCATCCGCCAGGGCGTCGAACTGCTGCGCAACAAGCTGAACAACGGCCGGCTGGACGCGCTGATCAACAATGCCGGCATCTCGCCCAAGGGCGCGGGCGGCGGGCGGCTCAGCACGCTGAACACCAGCCCCGAGGACTGGCACCACGTCTACAACGTCAACCTGTTCGCGCCGGTCTGGCTGGCGCAGGGGCTGTTCAACGAACTCAAGGCCGCCAAGGGCTGCATCGTCAATGTCACCTCGATTGCCGGCAGCCGCGTCCATCCGTTCGCAGGTGCGGCCTATGCGACCTCGAAGGCAGCGCTGGCGGCGCTGACCCGCGAGATGGCGGCCGATTTCGGTCCGCACGGCATCCGGGTCAACGCCATAGCGCCGGGCGAGATCGACACCGCGATCCTGTCGCCGGGTACCGAGAAGCTGGTGGAGAGCATTCCGTTGCACCGGCTCGGCCGCCCCGAGGAAGTTGCCTCGACGATCTATTTCCTCTGCTCGCCCCAGGCCAGCTACGTCACCGGCGCGGAAGTTCACATCAACGGCGGGCAGCACGTCTGAACCCGCGGCCAGCCTGAACGACGCCCGGGGACGGCCATGACACCGGCGCGGGGCGGAATCGCGCCTGCGTCCATTGTGCAGGTGCGAGCAACGGGCTAGCGTCCGCGCCATGTCCGACATGGCGGCGACCGAGAGATCAGGGGTCAGCACGCGCTGGCACGCCGCCGGCGTGATCGTGTTCTGCTTCATTCTCGGCATGGTCGGCCGCGGGACCTTCGACAGCTTCGTCGTCATGCTCCGCCCGATCGACGAGAGCCATGACTGGAGCCGCGACAAGCTGACGGGCATCTACGCCGTCGCCATGACCTGCTGGGGCCTGGGCGCGCCGCTGGCCGGCGTGCTGTTCGACCGCTTTGGCCCGCGCACGGTCTATTTCAGCGGCGCCTGCCTGCTGGTCGGCGGCCTGACCCTGGCCAGTGGCGATTTCGGCCTGTGGAGCTTCTATCTCGGGCACGGCATTGCCGTCGGCACCGGCGGCGCGATGATGGGTAACCTGATCCACGCCGCCATGGTCAGCCGCTGGTTCGACAAGGGACGCACCACCGCCCTGTCCCTGGTGCATTCCTCGATGGGCGTCGGCGTCCTGGCCTTCTCGCCGATCACGCAGCTGTTCGTCGATGCCTTCGGCTGGCAGGGCGCCTATCGCGGCCTGGCCGTGGTGGCACTGTGCGTGCTGATGCCGATCATCCTGTTCGCGCCGTGGAACCGCTTCGCCGAGGGGAACCCGGATATCCGGCGGGTTAACGCCACGCCGCGCCCTGGCAAGGCGGCCGTCACCAGCCTGCGGCAGGCGATGGGCACCGGGGCCTTCTGGGGACTCTCGGCAATCTATTCCATCACCGGCGTCGGCATGTTCGTGGCCGTCACCCAGCTGGTCGACTACCTGCAGACCCTGGGCATGCCCGCACTGGAGGCGGCGAGCCTCTACGGCACCTCGGGCGCGCTGGCGCCGGTCGGCATGATCGCCTTCGGCATCATCGCCGATCGTTACGGCCTGCTGAGCGCCGCGACCCTGTCCTATGCGCTGACGCTGACCTCCTATGCCGGTTTCACCCTGCTGTCGGACGGACTGTCCTGGCCTCTGGTCGTGGTCTCGACCGTCTGTCTCGGTCTGACCCTCGGCAGCCGCGGCCCGCTGGTCTCCACCATCGCCTCGCGGCTGTTCCAGGGCCCGGCCTTCGGGCGGATCTACGGCGCCATGCTGGCCTTCGGCGGGGCCGGCGGCGGCTTCGGCGCCTGGCTCGGCGGCTACATCCACGAGCTGACCGACGACTACCTCACCCTGTTCCATGTGGGTGCCGTGGCCCTGATCATCGGCGGCTCGCCCTTTGCCTTTCTTTCTCGGCGGCTCCGGGCCTAGACTGCGGCCCGCACGTATCTGGGGAGAGCTGCCAAGATGGATTTCCGCCTGACGGAGGAACAGGAATCGATTCGCGACGCCGTGACCAAGGTGTGCGAACCCTTCGACGACGCCTACTGGCTGGACCGCGACAACACGGGTGAATTCCCGCACGATTTCCACAAGGCCATGGCCGACGGCGGCTGGCTGGGTATCACGATGCCCGAGGAATATGGCGGGTCGGGGCTGGGCGTGAAGGAAGCCACCGTCATGATGCAGGCCGTCGCGGCCTCGTCGGGCGCGCAGAGCGCCGCCTCCGCCATCCACATCAACATCTTCGGCCCGCACCCGATCGTGGTGTTCGGCACCGACGAGCAGAAGCAGCGCCATCTGCCGCCGCTGATCCGGGGCGAGCAGAAGACCTGCTTCGGCGTCACCGAGCCGGACGCCGGCCTGGACACCACGTCGATCAAGACCCGCGCGGAGCGTACCGACAAGGGCTACGTCATCAGCGGCCGCAAGATGTGGACGTCGACCGCGCAGGAGGCCGACAAGATCCTGCTGCTCTGCCGCACGACGCCCAAGGAGAACTGCAAGAAGTCCACTGACGGCATCTCGCTGTTCTACACCGACTTCAACCGCGACTACATCGAGGCGCGGGTGATCCCGAAGATGGGGCGGAAGTCGGTCGAATCGAACGCGGTGTTCATTGACGGCCTGCCCGTGCCGAAGGAAGACCTGATCGGCGAGGAGGGCAAGGGCTTTCACTATATCCTGCACAGCCTCAACCCCGAGCGCGTGCTGGTCGGCGTGGAGGCCGTCGGCATCGGCCAGAACGCACTGAACCGCGCGGTGAACTATGCGCGCGAACGCGTGGTGTTCGGCCGGCCCATCGGCATGAACCAGGGCATCCAGCATCCGCTTGCGGTCTGCTGGGCCGAACTGCAGGCGGCGGAGATGATGTGCTACAAGGCCGCCGACCTGTACGACCGCGGGCTGCCCTGCGGCGCGGAAGCCAACGCGGCCAAGTACCTGGGCGCCGAGGCCGGCTTCAAGACCGCGACCCAGGCGGTGCTGACCCATGGCGGCATGGGCTATGCCAAGGAGTATCACGTGGAACGGCTGATGCGGGAATCGATGATCAACCGCATCGCGCCGGTCTCCATGCAGATGATCCTGAGCCACATCGCCGAGCGCAAGCTGGGCCTGCCCAAGAGCTACTGACCGACGGGCGGCGCCATGTATTCCGATCTGGCCGATATCCTCTCGCAGATCACCGTGGCGCCGCTGCACCTCGGCGGCGTGGCTCTCGGCGCCTACCTGCTGGGGGCCGTGCCCTTCGGCCTGCTGCTGACGCGGCTGGCGGGGTTGGGCGATGTGCGCAAGATCGGCTCGGGCAATATCGGCGCGACCAACGTGCTCCGGACCGGGCGCAAGGACCTGGCGGCGGCGACCCTGCTGCTGGACGGGGCCAAGGGCGCGGTCGCGGTGCTGGTGGCCGATTCGCTCTATGGCCAGAACGCGGAGATCATTGCCGCGATCTTCGCCTTCCTGGGCCACCTCTTCCCGGTCTGGCTCGGGTTCAGGGGGGGCAAGGGCGTCGCCACCTTCCTGGGCGTGAGCCTGGCGCTGCATCCGCTGACCGGCATCGCAGCCTGCGCCACATGGCTCGTGGTTGCGCTGGTCTTCCGCTACTCGTCGCTTGCGGCGCTGGTGATGGCCGCGTTGACGCCGGTCTACGCCTTCCTGCTGGTCGACCACCTCAGGATGGAACTGGCACTCGTTCTCGGCGCGTTCGTCTGGCTGAAGCACAGGGCGAATATCCAGCGCCTGCTGACTGGCGACGAGCCGCGCATCGGCGGCCGCGGAAAGGGCGGTGGCTGACACGTCCGCGTCGGGAAATGAGTGTGCAAACACAATGATTTGCGACATTCTACAGGCGGTCGCGGTTTATGCGACATATCGCCCCTGCGATGGGGGCTTGGCTTAGGCCGGTCGAGGCTGGCCTTTATAGTCCGACCAGCACGGCGTAAGAGCCGGAACGGGTCCCGCGGTCATGACCGGCCGCCAGGGGGCCTGGGGACAGACGGATTGGGGGCACGGAACTGGCCATGCGGTTCATATTGTCGATTCTGGCACTTCTGGGCATGACGGGCGCCGCGACGGCGCAACTCGGACACGCGGAGCCCTGGCAGCTCGGGCTGCCGGAGGCAGCGAGCCCGCTGATGCACGATGTCATTGCCTTCAACAACCTTGTCTTCTGGATCATAGTCGTGATCACGCTGTTCGTGCTCGGGCTGCTGATCTGGGTGATGGTGCGCTACAACGAGCGTGCGAACCCGAAGCCGGCGAAGTTCTCGCACAACACGCTGGTCGAAGTCCTGTGGACCGGCATCCCGGTGCTGATCCTGGTCGTGATCGCGATCCCGTCCTTCAAGCTGCTCTACGCCTCCGACAAGGTCGACGATGCCGAGATGACCCTGAAGGTCACCGGCTACCAGTGGTACTGGGGCTACGAGTATCCCGACCATGGCGGTTTCAGCTTCGAGGCGCTGATGAAGCAGGACAGCGAGCTGAAGGGCGACGAGCTTCGCCTGCTGACCACCGACAACGTGGTCGTGCTGCCCGTCGGGACCAAGATCCAGGTGCTGGTGACCGCCGCCGACGTCGGTCACTCCTGGGCGCTGCCTGCCGCCGGCATGAAGGTGGACGGCTGGCCGGGTCGCGTGAACCACATGCACATCTACTTCGAGAAGCCGGGGACCTATTACGGCCAGTGCTCGGAGCTGTGCGGCCAGAACCACGGCTTCATGCCGATCATGATCAAGGCGGTTTCCAAGGACGAGTTCGCGGCATGGGTGAAGGAGGCGCAGCAGAGGTTCGGCGCCGTCACTCCGGCCGTTCAGGTCGCCCGGGCAACCGTGAACTGACACCGATACCGAAAGGCGAAGCGCGATGAGCTACATCGGCAAGTCCGTCGACAGCCACGGCAATCCGGCCGGCTGGAAGCGTTGGGTCTACTCGACCAACCACAAGGACATCGGCACCCTCTACCTGATCTTCGCGATCATCGCCGGCATCGTCGGCGGCGCCATGTCCATGCTGATGCGCATGGAACTGCAGTATCCGGGCGATGGCGTGCTGGGCGGTGACCATCACCTGTTCAACGTCCTGATCACCGGCCACGGCCTGATCATGATCTTCTTCATGGTCATGCCCGCGCTGATCGGCGGCTTCGGCAACTGGTTCGTGCCGCTGATGATCGGCGCGCCGGACATGGCCTTCCCGCGGATGAACAACATCTCGTTCTGGCTGCTGCCGCCGGCGCTGGCCCTGCTGATCATCTCGACGATGGTTCCGGGCTCGGCCTCGGGCGACGGCGCGGGCACCGGATGGGTGATCTACCCGCCGCTGTCGTCGAGCACCGGTCATCCGGGCATGTCGATGGATTTCGCGATCCTGTCGCTGCACATCGCCGGCGCCTCGTCGATCATGGGCGCGATCAACTTCATCACCACCATCTTCAACATGCGCGCGCCGGGCATGACCCTGCACCGGATGCCGCTGTTCGCCTGGTCGGTGCTGGTGACCGCGTTCCTGCTGCTGCTGTCGCTGCCCGTGCTGGCCGGCGCCATCACCATGCTGCTGACCGACCGCAATTTCGGCACCGGGTTCTTCATCCCGGAGATGGGCGGTGACCCGATCCTGTTCCAGCACCTGTTCTGGTTCTTCGGCCACCCCGAGGTCTACATCCTGATCCTGCCGGCCTTCGGCATCATCAGCCACATCGTGTCGACCTTCTCGAAGAAGCCGGTGTTCGGCTATCTCGGCATGGCCTACGCCATGGTCGCCATCGGCGTGGTCGGCTTCGTCGTGTGGGCGCACCACATGTACACGGTCGGCCTGGACGTCGACACGCGGGCCTATTTCACCGCCGCGACGATGGTCATCGCCGTGCCGACCGGCATCAAGATCTTCTCCTGGATCGCGACGATGTGGGGTGGCTCGATCAGCTTCCGCACCCCGATGGTCTGGGCGATCGGCTTCATCTTCCTGTTCACCGTCGGCGGCGTGACCGGCGTCGTGCTGGCCAATGCCGGCATCGACAACTACCTGCACGACACCTACTACGTGGTTGCCCACTTCCACTACGTCCTGTCGATGGGCGCGGTGTTCGCGATCTTCGGTGCCTGGTACTACTGGTTCCCCAAGATGACCGGCTACATGTACTCGGAGTTCTGGGGCAAGGCGCACTTCTGGGTCACCTTCATCGGCGTGAACGTGCTGTTCTTCCCGCAGCACTTCCTGGGTGCCGCCGGCATGCCGCGCCGCATCCCCGATTACCCGGACGTCTATGCGGGCTGGAATGACATCTCGTCCTGGGGTGCCTATCTCTCCGGCTTCGGCGTGATCGTGTTCCTGATCGGCGTCGTGGAGGCATTCGCGGCCAAGCGTGCGGTCGCCGCCAATCCGTGGGGCGAGGGTGCCAACACCCTGGAATGGACCCTGCCGTCGCCGCCGCCGTTCCACCAGTACGAGACGCTGCCGGTGATCCGCGAGAGCCAGCATCACTGACGGCCGATCATGAGCGACCTTTCCTGTACAAGCGGAAACGATGTGATCGTCCGGGCCGAGGCCCGGGCGATCGACTTCGTGCGCCTGCTGAAGCCGCGGGTGATGTCGCTGGTGCTGTTCACCGGCGTTGTCGGGCTGGTGGCCGCGCCGGGCCAGATCCATCCGGTGACGGCGGTGATCGCCCTGATCTGCATCGCCATCGGCGCCGGGGCGTCGGGTGCCATGAACATGTGGTACGACGCGGATATCGACGGCCTGATGGAGCGGACGGCCGACCGTCCGGTTCCGCTCGGGCTGGTCAGCGCCGGTGACGCGCTGGCATTCGGCCTGTTCCTGGCCGGTGCCGCGGTGATGACCATGGGCCTGCTGGTCAACTGGATGTCCGCCGCCCTGCTGGCCTTCACCATTTTCTTCTACGCCGTCATCTACACCATGTGGCTGAAGCGGCGGACCGCGCAGAACATCGTCATCGGTGGTGCCGCCGGTGCCTTGCCGCCGGTGATCGGCTGGGCCGCGGTGACCGGGGAGCCGTCGCTGGCGGCCTGGAGCCTGTTCGCGCTGATCTTCATGTGGACGCCGCCGCACTTCTGGGCGCTGGCGCTCTGCCGGCAGTCCGAATATGGCCGGGCCGGCGTGCCGATGCTTCCGGTCGTGGCCGGCGAACGCTCCACGCGGCGCCAGATCCTGGTCTACACCCTGGTGCTGATGCCGGTGTCCCTGCTGCCGTGGTTCGCGGGTATCGCCGGCTCCCTGTATCTGGCCGGCGCCATCGCGGGCGGGCTCTGGTTCACGGTGCTGGCCGTGCGCGTCGCACGCGGCGCCGAGGGCGACCACCGGGCCGCGGGACGGCTGTTCGGCTTCTCGATCCTCTACCTGTTCGTCCTGTTTGCACTCGTGCTCGTCGAGCACGTGGCGGGGATCGCGTGATGGCGACCCGGCCCGAGACACCCGATGCCGGCCGCAGGCGGGACGGACGCAACCGCGCCGTCGGCCTGGCCCTGTTCGCCTTCGTCGTGCTGATCTTCGTCGGATCCCTGGTGAAGATGGCGAACGGTCACCTGCCGGTGCTGAACGTGGAGATTGGCCGTGAGCGCTGATCCGATGCGTCGCCACAAGGTGATGGCGTGGTCGTGCGTGGTCGTGGTCGGCCTGATGGTCGGCCTGTCCTTCGCCGCCGTGCCGCTCTATGACCTGTTCTGCCGTGTCACCGGCTATGGCGGCACCACCCAGCGGGCCGAAAGCGGCGCCGACCATCTCGGCAAGCAGATGATGACGGTGCAGTTCGACGCCAGTACCGCGCGCGACATGCCTTGGCAGTTCCGGCCGGAGCAGCGCGAGGTGCGGCTGCGCACCGGCGAGACCGGGATGGCGTTCTATCGCGCCAGCAATCCGACCGACCGGGCGATCACCGGCACGGCGACGTTCAATGTCTCGCCGCCGAAGGTCGGCCTGTATTTCGTCAAGCTGGAGTGCTTCTGCTTTACCGAGCAGACGCTTGAACCCGGCCAGTCCGTCGACATGCCGGTGCAGTTCTACGTCGATCCCGAGATCGAGAATGATCCGAACGCACGGGAGGTGAAGACCATCACCCTCTCGTACACGTTCTTCGTGAAGCCCGCCGACGAGGCGCGCAAAGAGGTGAGGGTGAGCGCCGTCCAGCAATGAACGGCGCCGGGTGAGGAGCGAACCATGGCAGACGCACACGCCAAGAACCACGACTACCATCTGGTCGACCCGAGCCCCTGGCCGGTCGTCGGCGCGATCTCTGCCTTTGTCATGGCCGTCGGCGCCGTGACATCGATGCATGCCGAGGCCGGCGAGGGCACGATCCCGACCATCGTGTTCGTGGCCGGCATCCTGGGCGTCCTCTACACCATGTACTGCTGGTGGAAGGACGTCGTCGACGAGGCGGAGCACAAGGGCTACCACACGCCGGTGGTGCAGTTGCATCACCGCTATGGCGTGGTGATGTTCATCGCCTCGGAGGTGATGTTCTTCGTGGCCTGGTTCTGGGCCTTCTTCAACGCCAGCCTGTTCCCGACCGAGGCGATGGGGAACATCTGGCCGCCGGAGGGCATCGAGGTCTTCGATCCCTGGCACCTGCCGTTCGTGAACACCGTCATCCTGCTGCTGTCCGGCACGACCGTGACCTGGGCGCACCACGCGCTGAAGGAAGGCAACCGCAACGGGCTGGTCAACGGCCTGATCTGCACCGTCGTGCTGGGCGCGCTGTTCAGCTGCGTGCAGGCCTATGAATATGCCCACGCGCCCTTTGCCTTCGACAGCGGCATCTATGCCTCGACCTTCTTCATGGCGACGGGCTTCCACGGCTTCCACGTGTTCGTCGGCACGGTGTTCCTGCTGGTCTGCCTGATCCGCGCCGCGAACGGCCACTTCAAGCCGGATCATCATTTCGGTTTCGAGGCGGCGGCCTGGTACTGGCATTTCGTCGACGTGGTCTGGCTGTTCCTGTTCTGCTGCATCTACTGGTGGGGCGGTTCGGGCGGCGTGATCTACCACGGCTGAGCCATCTCTGCTGATCTTCCGGGCGCCGCGCCGGTCCGTTGTGGCCGGGGCGGCGTTCTCATTCGGGGAAAGCGCAATGTCCGACATCTACGTCTCGCCGTTCCGGGCCGGACTGGCCTGTCGCTGTCCCCGCTGCGGCGAGGGCAAGCTCTACGCGGGCTTCCTGGAAGTCGGGAAGGGCTGCGATTCCTGCGGGCTCGACTATGCCAGGGTGGATTCCGGCGACGGGCCGGCGGTCTTCGTGATCCTGATCCTGGGGGCGATCATCGTCGGGCTGGCGCTGGTCCTGGAAGTGAACGCCGAGCCACCCCTCTGGGTGCATGCGGTCCTCTGGGGGCCGCTGACGATCATCGGCGCCATGGTTCTGCTGCGTCCGTTCAAGGCCCTGCTCATCGCGCTGCAATTCCGCAATCGCGCGACGCAGGACATCGATCTCGAGTCCTGAGTGAACACCTCCGCGCACCGGTTCCGGCCCGGACTGGCGCTGACGCTTGCCGCCGGCATCGTCATGGCCATCCTGCTCTGGCTCGCCTTCTGGCAGCTTGACCGCAACGACGAGAAGTCGGCGCTGGTCGCCCGCGTGATCGAGCGCATGGACAGCAGCCCGGTGGCGCTGCCGGCCAGGCTCGACGACCTGCAGTCCTGGGAGTTCCGGCCGGTCGCCCTGCAGGGGCGTTTCCTGCACGACCACGAACGGCTGGTAACCAGCCATGCCGGGAATGGCAGCATCGGCTACCAGGTCTTCACGCCGCTTGCCCGCGTCGACGGCCCGCCGGTCTGGATCGATCGTGGCTGGGTGCCGGACGCGTTGAAGAACCCCGGCCCACGCCTCTCGGGGCAGGTGGAGGGGATCGTCACGGTCACCGGCCTGTTGCGCCTGCCGGCCCGGCCCGGCTGGTTCACACCGGAGCCCGATCTCGCGGCACGAACCTGGTTCGTGCCGGATATCCCGTCGATGTCCGCCAGCGCCGGGCTTGATACCGCGATCCCCGCCTATGTGGTGGCCGAGGACACCGGACTGGACTGGCCGCACCCGGAAGGCGCGCAATTCAATCTGCGCAATACCCATCTGGGCTATGCGATCACCTGGTTCGGAATCGCTGCCGGCCTGCTCGGTGTCTATGTCATGCTGGGGTTCGAGCGCGGGCGCAGGGGAGATCGGCCGTGAACGCAATGGATGCCTATCACACGCTGGAGGCGCGGTTCCGCCGCCGTCACGCCGTCGCCGACGCACTGGCCATGCTGTACTGGGACCGCTCGACGATGATGCCGGCTGGCGCCGCAGATGCGCGGACCGACCAGATAGCCGAACTGACGAAGATCGCCCGCGAGATCCTGGTCGCTCCGGAAACGGCAGAGGCGCTGGACCGCGCGGAGGAAGGACGGGCGGGACTGGACGCATGGCAGGACCGCAACCTGTCGCTGATGCGGCGCGCCTGGGTGAACGAGACCGCTGTTCCGGGCGACCTGGTCGAGGCGGTGCAGCGCGCGGGCGCGAAATCCGAGATGGTCTGGCGCGAGGCGAAGCCGGCCAACGACTTCGCCCGGCAGAAGCCGCACCTGGAGGAGGTCATCCGCCTGGCGCGGGAGATGGCCGGCGTGCGCGGGTCTGCCCTTGGCCTCGACCCCTATGATGCCCAGCTCGACCAGTTCGAGCCCGGCCTCAGGGAAGCCGACATCGCCCCGGTCTTCGCCGACCTGGAAAGCTGGCTGCCGGACATGGTGGGCCGGATCCTGGAGGCCGAGGCGGCACGGCCGCCGGCGGTGCGCCCGACCGGTCCGTTCGCGACGCCCGCCCAGAAGCGGCTCGGCGAGCGGTTCATGGCGGCGCTGGGCTTCGATTTCAGCCGGGGACGGCTGGACGAGAGCGCGCATCCGTTCACGGGCGGCATTCCCGATGATTCGCGTCTGACCACGCGCTACAGCGACGGCAGTTTCGTCGAGGCGCTGATGGGCATCCTGCACGAGACCGGGCACGCGCTCTATGAACAGGGCCTGCCCCGCAACTGGCGCAGCCAGCCGGTTGGCCAGTCGGGTGGCATGGCCCTGCACGAATCCCAGTCGCTGATCGTGGAGATGCAGCTCTGCCGGGGGCCGGCGTTCCTCGACCACGCGCTGCCGCTGATTCGCGGCGCCTTCGGCGACGATCCCGCCTTCGACCCCGACAACATGCGCCGGCTGGTGGGCCGCGTGCGGCGCGGCCTGATCCGCGTCGACGCGGACGAGGCGACCTATCCCCTGCACGTCATCCTGCGCCACCGTCTGGAAAAGGCCCTGCTGTCGGGCGATCTGGCTGTTGCCGACCTTCCGGGCGCCTGGAACGACACCATGCAGGACCTGGTGGGCATCCGGCCGGAGACCGACCGCGAGGGCTGCCTGCAGGATATTCACTGGATGGACGGCGCCATCGGGTATTTCCCGACCTACACCCTCGGTGCTCTGGCGGCCGCGCAACTGATGGCGGCGCTGCGACGAGACATCCCCGACCTTGACGACCGGATCCGTGCGGGCGATTTCACGGGCTTCGTCGGCTGGCTGAGGCGCAATGTGCACGAAAAGGGGTTGAGCCAGACCACAGGCGCCGTCGTCGAGGCCGCCAGCGGTGCGCCGTTGTCGACCGCCGCCTTCCGCGCGCACCTGCAGAGCCGCTACCTGAACTGAGGCGCGGTTCGGCGCAGGTCGGGCCGTACCTGTCCCTCCGGACGGGTCGCCCCGGCTTGCGGGTCCGGAAGAAGGACATGACGCTGTGAGTCCCGTCGCAGAGACCGATTTCGTGCCCTGGCGGGACCTGCTCAGGCGTGCGCACCTGGCGCCGCTGGCACTGGTCTGCTTCGGCATCTGGCTGCACGCCGCCGACGAGATGATCGTGGCGACGACCCTGCCCGCACTGGTCGCCGACATCGGCGGCGCGCGCTGGCTGGCCTGGAACCTCGCCCTCTACGAGATCGGCTCGATCATCACCGGCGTCACCAGCGCGCGGCTGGCGATCCGCTTCGGCCTGCGCCGGCCGATGACCGTGGCGGCCCTGCTGTTCGCCACGGGCTGCGCGGTCGGGGCCGCGGCGCCGGACATGGCGACCTTTCTTGTCGGGCGCCTGCTACAGGGGCTGGGCGGCGGCGGCCTGGTGGCCCTGGCCTTCGTCGCGGTCGGTATCCTGTTTCCACCCCGCCTGATGGCCCGCGCCATGGCCACCATGTCGATGCTCTGGGGCGTGTCCGCCTGCCTCGGGCCGCTGGTCGGCGGGCTGTTCGTGGAGTACGTGCACTGGCGCGCTGCCTGGGTCGCCTTCGCCGTCCAGGCCCTGCTGCTGGCCGTGCTGTTTGCCATCGGTCCGGTCCGCGGGCGGGCAAGGGGGGAGGCGGACGGCGGCGGGGCGCCGGTGCTGCGCCTGAGCGTCCTCGCGCTCGCCATCCTGCTGGTCGCCCTGGCCGGCTCCGGCCTGTCGCTGGCCGTGACCATCGGCTGCGCCACAGCGGGGCTGGCCGCGCTCTGGCTGTTCCGCGGCCTGGACGCGAAGGCCGGGACCGGCCGGCTGCTGCCGCGGTCGCCGGTGGGCTTCGGCAGCCCGGTCGGTGCAGCGATGCTGATGGTCTTCGCCATGTCGGCGGCCACCATCGGGATCACCGTGTTCGGGCCGGTGCTGATGGTGGCGCTGCACGGTGCCTCGCCGCTGGCGACCGGCTATGTGGTTGCGGCCGGCGCGATCTCCTGGGCCGTCATGGCGGTCCTGGTGTCCGGCGCACCGGCGGTGGATGACGGTCGCAATGTCGCGATCGGTGTCGTCCTGATCGTCCTGGCGACCGTGCTGTTCGTCCCGGCCATGCTGCACGGCCCGCTCTGGCTGGTCGGAATCGCTGCCGGCCTGCAGGGCGCGGGCTTCGGCATTGCCTGGACCTTCATCGTGCGTCTGTCACGCAGCCTCACCGATGCCGACGATGCCGAGCGTGTCGCGGGGGCGATCCCGACCATGCAGCGCGTGGGCTACGCGGTGGGCGCGGCCCTGCTGGGCATCGCCGCCAACGCGACCGGCATCGCCGCCCGGATGGACGCCGGCACGGCGGCCGGCATCGCACTGGCGGTCTTCGGGTTGTCCGTCGTGCCGGCCCTGCTGGGGCTGGCCGCGACCTGGCGCTTCGTCCGTGCGCGTCAGAGGCGGTAGGTCGACCCCGCACCGGCCACGCCGTCCGTCTTTACCCGGCCGTCGGCGGCCATGTGGATCAGGTGCGCCAGCACCGAGCGCCCGGCTGCACCGTGCAGGTGCTTCGGTACGTCCGCATACATGATCTCGACCATGGCCGGGATGGTCTTCGGACCATCCTTCAGCACATCGAGGATCTGCTGCTCCCGCATCTCCCGGTGCGAGAGATAGGCCCGGACGTAGGTCTTCACGTCGCGGATCGGGGCGCCGTGCGTCGGATAGTAGACCTCGTCGTCGCGCTCCAGCAGCTTCCGCAGCGAATCGTAGTAGGCGGTCATGTTGCCGTCGGGTGGCGAGACGACCGTGGTCGACCAGCCCATCACGTGGTCGCCGGTGAACAGCGCCTTTTCCTCGCGCAGGGCAAAGCAGACGTGGTTCGAGGTGTGGCCCGGCGTGAACACGGCTTCCACACTCCAGCCGTCGCCCTGCACCACGTCGCCGTCCCGGACCACGTGGTCGGGCGTGAAATCATGGTCGCCGCCTTCCTCGACCTTCGGTCCGCCGCGCTCGCCGCCATGCGGGCCGTAGGCCCAGGTCCTGGCGCCGGTCGCTTCCTTGATCAGGCGCGCCGCCGGCGAGTGGTCCATGTGGGTGTGGGTGACAAGCTGGTGGGTGACGGTCTCGCCCTCCACCGCCTTGAGTACCGCCGCCACATGCACCTCGTCCAGCGGCCCGGCGTCGACGATCGCGACGTTGCCGTGGCCGATGATGTAGGTGCCGGTGCCGTGGAAGGTGAAGCCGCCGGGATTGTTGCAGATCACCCGGCGGATCAGCGGGCTCAGCCGGTCCGGCTGGCCATAGGTGAACTCCAGTTCCCGCACGAAGGGAATTGCGTAGGCCATCGTGTTTCCTCCCCGGACCCCGTGTGACACGGGTCAAATGCGTAGCACAGCAAGGTCGCCAAGTCGGCAACCGGCTTCGCGATTGTGTCGTCGAAAGTTCGGTCTGCGGTCGATTGACACGCGGAATCGCGGGCCTATGCTGTGCGTGCGTCGGGGCACCCTTGCGTTGCGCGCAACCCGGATCTGGAGGAGGTCCGGGCTGAAAGCCAGCAGGGAACCGGCGTGCAGGGATGTCTTGCGCCGAAAAAAACAATACGGCGCGCAGGGGAGGAATGCCGGGCGTGGAATCCGTCCAGATTTATATTGCTCTTTTGGTCAACGGACTGGCGCTCGGCTGTATCTATGGCCTGATCGCGCTCGGTTTCGTGCTGATCTACAAAGCGACCGAGATGGTCAACTTCGCGCAAGGCGACGTCATGATGGTTGGCGCCTTCGTCGCGTTCGGACTGGTCGCCGGTCTTGCCATCAACTTCTGGGTCGCCCTGGTGCTGACCGTCGCGATCATGGTGGTGTTCGGCTTCGTGCTGGACGTCACCGTCATCCGGCGCCTCATCGGGCAGCCCCAGTTCTCCATCGTCATGGCGACGATCGGCGTGGGCTACGTGCTGAGGTTCTTCGCCGCGTACTTCGCCAATGTCGAGCAGATCGCCTTCCTGACGCCCTTCACCGGCAAGGCTGTGCAGTTCGCGCAGGTGACGCTGGATGCGGGCAAGCTGGCGGCGGTGGTCGGCACGCTGATCCTCTGCACCACGCTGTACCTGTTCTTCCAGCGCACCCGCCTGGGTGTCGCGATGCAGGCGGCCTCCCAGAACCAGCTCGCCGCCTACTACATGGGCATCCCGGTGGCGATGATCTTCTCGCTGATCTGGGGCATCTCGGCCGGTGTCGCGGGCATCACCGGCATCATGCTGATGCCGATCGCCAACGTGATGGACCCGTCCATCGGCTTCATCGCCATCAAGGCCTTCGCGGGTGCGGTCGTCGGTGGCTTCGGCTCGATCCCGGGCGCCGTCGTCGGCGGACTGATCATCGGTCTGGTCGAGCAGTTCTCGGACTACCTGCTGCCGGCCGGATACAAGGATATCGCGGTCTACTCGGTGCTGCTCGCGGTGATGATCTTCCGACCGCAGGGCATTTTCTCCCAGATGGGCCGGAAGAAGGTCTGAGCGCATGCGTTTCGTTTTCAAGACCCGCTACGAGCAGGACCTGAAGCTCTGGCGCCATGCCGGCGACCTCCGCGGCTATGGCTTCTTCCTGGCGCTTCTGGTCCTTTTCCCGGCCGTCGCCGATGTCTACTTCGTCGGCGAGGCCAACCTGCTGCTGATCTACGCCATCGCCGCCCTGGGCCTGATGCTTTCGCTGGGCTTCACCGGCATGGTCAGCCTCGGGCACTCGGCGTTTCTTGGCATCGGCGCCTATGCCCATGCCTATTTCCTGCAACAGGGCGTGCCGTTCGTGTTCTCGCTGCCGCTGGCGGCGCTGCTGGCCGGCGCCGTCGGTGTCGCGGTCGGTCTGCCGACACTGCGCATGCACGGCATCTATCTGGCCATCGCGACGCTGGCGGTGGCCCTGATCACCCAGGACATCATGTCGAAGTGGTCGTCCGTCACGGGCGGCTTCGACGGCCTGCCGGTGGCCGGTCCGGATTTCCTGTCGATCCAGGCCGAGGAAATCAACCGCGGCGGCTGGTTCGAGGTCGCGGGACTGCATGTCGGCTGGGTCGAGATGTGGAGCCCGACCTCGCTCTACTACATGTGCGTCTTCGTGCTGGTGTTCTCGGCCTGGATGGTGCGCAACCTGATGCGCAGCCCGACCGGGCGAGCCTTTGTCGCCATCCGCGATTCGGAGATCTCGGCGCAGTCGATGGGCATCAATCTTGCCCGTTACAAGACGACCGCCTTCGGTGTCTCGGCGTTCATCACCGGCATGGCCGGCGCGTTGTTCGGCCACCAGATTTCCCACCTGGCACCGGATGCGTTCAACATCTTCATCTCGATCGAGCTGCTGCTGATCTGCGTCGTGGGTGGCATCGGCACCATCCAGGGGGCGGTGCTGGGCGCTGCGTTCCTGATCGCGCTGCGCTCGTCCATCCCGATCCTGCGCGACGAGGTCACTGCGACCTTCGACGGGGTCGGCGCCATGGAATGGCTGGTGCGGTTCGTCAACGCGCCGGGCCTCGAGGCCGGTGTGTTCGGTGCGTTGCTGGTGCTGTTCATCATCTTCGAGCCGTTCGGCCTCTATGGACGCTGGCTGAAGACCAAGACCTATTTCGACCTCTTCCCGCTGTACAAGAAGTCCACCTTCGCGCGGCAGAAGTCGTACCTGAAGACGGAGCGGCTCAAGTGACCTTCTTCAAGGCAGACCAGCTCGCCATCCACTTCGGCGGCGTGAAGGCCGTCGATGGCGTCGACTTCGAGATCGAGAGCGGCGAGGTGTTCACGATCATCGGTCCGAACGGAGCCGGCAAGACCACGATCTTCAACCTGATCAGCCGGATCTACCAGCCTACCACCGGGCAACTGATCTTCGAGGACCAGGACATCACCCGGACGCCGCCGCACCTGATCGCCGGTCTCGGCATTGCGCGCACGTTCCAGAACATCGAGCTGTTCGAGCAGGCATCGGTGCTGCAGAACCTGCTGATCGGGCGGCACGCCCATCGCAGCGGCAACCTGCTGACCGATATCTTCTTCCTGCCCTCGGTCCGCCGGACGGAACTGGAGCACCGCGAGAAGGCGGAGGAGGTCATCGACTTCCTGGGTCTGGCGCGGTTCCGCGACCAGCGGATCGCCAACCTGCCCTACGGTGTGCGCAAGGTCGTCGAACTGGGACGGGCGCTCTGCACCGAACCGAAGCTGCTGCTGCTCGACGAGCCGTCCTCGGGCCTGAACGTGGAAGAGACCACGGACATGGCCTTCTGGATCAAGGATATCCGGGACATCCTGGGGATCACGGTGCTGATGGTCGAGCACGACATGAGCCTGGTGAACCGGGTCTCCGACCGGGTGCTCGCCCTCAATTACGGCCGCGTCATCGCCCTCGGGTCGCCTGCCGAAGTGCAGTCGAACGAGGAAGTGATCCGCGCCTATCTGGGAGGCTGAGGTGAGCGATCCGATCCTGAAAGTCTCGAACGTCGAGACGTTCTACGGCCCGATCCAGGCCATCCGGGGCGTCAGCCTGGAGGTACAGAAGGGCGATATCGTCACCGTGCTCGGCTCGAACGGTGCCGGCAAGACGACGATCCTGAAGACGATCTGCGGCGTCATGGACCCGCGCAAGGGCCAGGTGACCTTCGAGGGCGAGAACATCACCTCGAAGGAGCCGGACTGGGTGATGCGTCGCGGTATCAGCCACGTGCCCGAGGGGCGCGAGGTCTTTCCGTTCCTGACCGTGCAGGAGAACCTGCGCATGGGCGCCTACATCCGCAAGGATGCCAAGGGCGTCAGCGACGATCTCGAGATGGTCTTCAACTACTTTCCGGTGCTGAAGGAACGGCGCGCGCAGCCGGCGGGCCAGCTCTCAGGCGGCGAGCAGCAGATGCTCGCGATCAGCCGCGCGCTGATGTCCCGTCCGAAGGTCATGTTGCTGGACGAGCCCTCACTCGGGCTGTCGCCGCGCCTGGTGAAGGAGATCTTCGAGATCATCGTGCGACTGAACACCGAGCAGGGGGTGACGATCCTGCTGGTCGAGCAGAACGCGCACATGGCCCTGATGACGGCGAAGTACGGCTATGTCCTCGAGGTCGGCCGCATCGTCATGGAAGATACCTGCGAACGCCTGATCCAGAAGGAAGACATCAAGGAATTCTATCTCGGTGTGAAGGACGAGGGCGCCAGGGGCGAACGCCGCTGGAAGAAGAAGAAGCTCTGGCGCTAGGCCGGGACCAACCAGGGAGAACGGGTGGATGGTCACCACCGCATTGAAGGAGCACCGGGCACAGGGCGAGACAGGCCGGGAGCTTGTCTGGCTGGAGGATCCGGACGCGACAACGGTGCCGATGATGTTCTGGAACCGTGTCGAGAAGTGGTCCGACCGCATCGCCATGCGCAAGAAGGAACTCGGCATCTGGCGCGCGGTCACCTGGGCCGAGTTCGGGACGCGGGCGCGCAATGTCGGACTGGGTCTCGACCGCATGGGCATCGGCAAGGGCGACGTCGTCGCCGTGCTGTCGAACACCGTGCCGGAATGGATGCATGTCGACATGGGCGTGCAGGGCATCGGCGCGGTCTGCGCCGGCATCTACCCGACGGACGCGGCGGCGCAGGTGCAGTACCTGGTCAACGATTCGCTGGCCCGGGTGATCTTCGTCGAGGACGAGGAGCAGCTCGACAAGGTGCTGTCGATCCGCTCGGCCTGCCCGACCTTGCAGCGCATCGTCATCTTCGACATGGAAGGCTTGGCGAAGTTCTCCGACCCGATGGCGGTCAGCTTCGAGGAGTTCCTGGCCGAGGGCGAGGCGCAGCATGCCTCCAGGCCACAGCGCTGGCAGGACCTGCTGCGGATCGCGCAGCCGTCCGACGTGGCGATCCTGGTCTACACCTCCGGCACGACCGGCCCGCCCAAGGGCGCGATGATCACCCACGACAACATCTGCTTCCAGATCGTCAACGGTGCCACGGTGCTGCCGCAGGAAGAGGGCGGCGAGCGCGTCGCGTTCCTGCCGCTGTGTCACGTCGCCGAGCGCCTGCTGACGTACCTGTCGCTCTACAGCGGCAATATCGCGAACTTCGTCGAGAGCCCCGACACGGTCTTCGAGAACATCCAGGAAATCCAGCCGACAACGTTCTTCGCGGTGCCCCGCATCTGGGAGAAGTTCTTCTCGCAGATCAATCTGGCCGTGAAGGATGCGACCCGGCTGCAGCAGTGGGCCTACGCGACCGCGCTGAAATGGGGCTACGGGATCGCCGACAAGGAACTGGCCGGCGAGCCGGTGAGCGCCATCGAGCGCTTCCGCTACGCCATCGGCTTCTGGCTGGTGTTGCGCAACGTGCGGACATTGCTGGGTCTGAGCCGGGTCCGCTGGGTGGGCACCGGCGCGGCGCCGATCTCGCCGCAGCTGATCCGCTGGTACCGTGCGCTTGGCATCGAGATGCTGGAACTCTATGGCCAGACCGAGAACACCGGCATCGCGACGACCAACCTGCCGGGTGACATCCGGCTGGGTACCGTCGGCCGCTGCGTGAAGTACGCCGAGGCCAAGCTGTCGCCGCAGGGCGAGATCCTGCTGAAGGGACGGCACATCTTCAAGGGCTACCTGAACCAGCCGGAGAAGACGGCCGAGACCATCGTCGACGGCTGGCTGCACACCGGGGATGTCGGGGCGATCGACAACGAGGGCTATGTCAAGGTCACCGACCGGATGAAGGACATCATCATCACGGCCGGCGGCAAGAACATCACGCCCTCCGAGATCGAGAACGAACTGAAGTTCTCGCCCTTCATTTCCGACGCTGTCGTCATCGGTGATCGCCGGAAATACCTGACGGCCCTGATCATGATCGACCAGGAGAACGTCGAGAAATTCGCGCAGGACCGCAACATTGCCTTCACCAGCTTCGCCTCGCTGGCGCGGGCGCGGGAGGTGGTGGCGCTGATCGGGGAAGAGATCGAGCGCGTCAACGAGAAGTTCGCCCGGGTGGAAACCATCAAGAAGTTCCAGCTGATCGACAAGCAGCTGGACCCGGAGGACGAAGAGGTGACCCCGACGATGAAGCTGAAACGCAAATTCGTCGAGAAGAAGTACGCCGAACTGATCGAAGGAATGTACCGGGAAGCAGCCTGATATCCGGCTGTGACTTTCTTCGGTATCTGATATGGTTTGCTGACAGGAGAGGCAGGGTACACCGGATACCGGGTGCCCGTTACAGGGAGGAGACCATGAAAAGGACTCTCACGATTGCGGCTTCGGCCGCTGCCGCGCTGACCATTGCGTCCGCGGCCCATGCCGCGCAGGGCGTCTCGAAGGACGAGGTCGTGTTCGGCATTCATACCGCGATGTCCGGGCCGGTTGCCGTCTGGGGCGTGCCGTCGGTGAACGGCATCAACATGCGCTTCGACGAGGTCAACGCCGAGGGTGGCGTCTATGGCCGCAAGCTGCGGCTGGTTGTCGAGGACAACGAGTACCAGGTTCCGAAGGCGGTCCAGGCGGCCAACAAGCTGATCAACCGCGACAAGGTCTTCGCGATGCTCGGCGGCCTCGGGACCCCCATGAACAACGCCGTGCTGCCCCGCCAGCTTGACGCGAACGTGCCGAACCTGTTCCCGTTCTCGTCGGCGCGGCAGATGTTCGAGCCGTTCCACAAGCTGAAGTTCGCGGCCCTGTCGACCTATTACGACCAGGCGCGCGCGGCCTTCAAGATGTTCGTGGAACAGCGCGGCACGAAGAAGCCCTGCACCATGTTCCAGGACACGGACTTCGGTCGCGAGATCGAGCTGGGCGTGATCGACCAGGCCAAGGCCATGGGCATGGAAGTCGCGGCCGAAACCGCGCACAAGCCGACCGACAAGGAGTTCACCGCGGCGATCACCAAGCTGCGCGAGGCCGGTTGCGACGTGATCTACATGGGCACGATCGTGTCCGACACGATCATCCCCTACAGCACCGCGCGCCAGATGGGCTGGAATGTGCCGTTCGTCGGCACGGTCGCGACCTATTCGGGCTACGTCGCGTCGGCCAAGGGTGGCGTGACCGAGGGCTTCATGTCGATGACCTCGTTCCAGATGGCCTATGACGACGATCCGAACCCGCTCGTCCGCAACTGGATCAAGTCGTACTCTGACAAGTACGGCAAGGCACCGGACCAGGCGGCCCAGCTCGGCTACATCATCGCCGACCTGACCATCCAGGGCATGCAGAACGCTGGCAAGGACCTGACCGTCGACTCGCTGGTCACCGGCATCGAAGCCATCAAGGCCTATCGCGACATCTTCGGCGGCCCGACCGTCAGCTTCAGCGATACCAAGCACAACGGCTCGACCGACGGCTTCCTCGCCATTGTCGAGAACGGCCGCTGGAAGCGCGCCACCGGCACGCTCAGCTACTGATCGCTTCCGGATATCCGGACCGGAATAGCCCGGCGACCTGGTCGCCGGGCCTTTTCATTTGCGTACGGCCGCGCCAGTTTGCCAGCAGGGAGATGAACGGGGAGGACGCCTTGGCGGCCGCAGATGAACTGAACGGGGATGTCCTGGCGCGGATCGCCGATGACGTCCCGGTGGTGATGGTCAACCTGATGAAGTTCCGTGCCGCATCGGCGGATGGCGACGGCAGCGGCTGGGACGCCTACCTGCGTTATTCGAAGCAGGTCTCGCCGCTGATCAAGGCGCGGGGCGGCGCCATCATCTGGGCCGGCACCGCCCACGGCGCATCCTTCGGTCCGGCGGCGAGCGGCGACTGGGACTATGTCGCCCTGGTGCGCTATCCGGGCAAGGAGGCCTTCAGGGACATGATCGTCTCGCCCGAGTACGAGGCCGCCAATGTCCACCGCGCCAACGGCGTGGAGCGCCACACCATCATCGCCACCGAGCAGGCCTATGGCCGCTTCCGGGAGGACTGAACCAATGGATGCCATCCGACACGAGACCGTTCAGGTCAACGGCGTCGATCTGCATGTCGCCAGCGCCGGCGATCCGTCCAGCCCGATGATCCTGTTCCTGCACGGATTCCCGGAGTTCTGGTACGCGTGGCGGTTCCAGCTGCGTGACCTGTCCGATCGTTTCTTCTGCGTCGCGCCGGACTGTCGCGGCATCAATCTCAGCGGCAAGCCGGCCGCGCTGGATGCCTATGAATATGCCGTCCTGGCGGCCGACGTGGTTGGCCTGATCCGGCATTTCGGCCGCGAGAGGGCCGTCGTGGTCGGCCATGACTGGGGCGGTTTCATGGCCTGGGAGGCAGCGATCCGGCATCCGGAAGCGGTCGAACGCCTGGTGGTGCTGAACTGCGCGCATCCCGGCATCATGAGCGAGCTGATCCACGACCCGGCGAGCAGCCAGTCCGAACGCAGCCGCTACATGCTGGCCTTCCGGTCCGACCGCGGCGAGGAACTGGTCTCGCGCGACAATTTCGGCGGCTTCCGCGCCAACATCCTGGAACCGGGCCTCGCGGCCGGACACCTCACCGAGTCCGACGCGGCCGCCTATTTCGCGGCCTGGAACACGCCGGGTTCGATCACGGGCGGACTGAACTACTACCGGGCCAACCGGACCGGCCCGGTTTCGGGCGATGACGCGCCGCCACGCCGTGTCGCCGATACCCGGGTCAGCATGCCGACCATGGTGTTGTGGGGCGAGGGCGATCCGTATTTCTCGCTCGAGAACCTGGACCGCATGGCCGAGGCGGTGCCCGATCTTCGCCTGCACCGGTTCCCGGCCTGCGATCACTGGATCGTCCACCAGATTCCCGACACCGTGACGGCGCTGGTGCGGGAGTTCGCCGCCGGCTAGTGGATGACTTCCATGGTGTAGAACGGACCGCCGCGACCGGTTGCGCGGGCATCGTTGCTGTCGGCGGCATAGGTGTAGAGCGGCTTGCCGGCGAAGGTCAGGATCCAGACCTGTCCGGCGTCGCTCCACGCCTTGCCCCAGAGGTGGCTGGTCTTGTAGTCGGCACTGACGGTCAGCGGGATCCACTGTTTCAGTTGCTCGGCGGTGAGGGACGACTTGCCGTCGATGCGGTCCAGGCGGCTGGCATAGAGCGCATGTCCGGTGGCGTCGGTGAGGATCTCTCCGGTGCCCGTGGCGTAGCGGACGTCGACCAGTTCCGTACCGCCACGCGATGTCACGGCACGCATGGGGATGCGATCGACGACCTCCCGCTGGGCCCGCCGCAGGCTGCCGTCGACCACGTCGTAGTAGGGGGACTGCAGGCGTTCGAGCAACTGGTCGGCCACATCGGCCGGATCCGGGTCGTTGGTGCGCGTCTGCGCCAGTTTCCAGTCGCTGGCGAGGGCTGGCGAAACCATGGCCAGTGAGACGATCACCAGCGCGGCGGAACGTGCGAGCGAATGCATCTGGATCTCTCCGCGATATGTACTGGCCGCGATATGTACCGGGCTGCCCTTCAGATGGTCATTGCGCGCGTCGCCGGCAATTCAACTCTCGCTGCGGCCGGTGGGCGCGGGGATGTCGGCGGCGGCGTCGCGGATCACCTTGTCGAGGCGCTCGAGAAAGCGGGAGCGGTCGGCCCTCGAGAACCCGCGCCCGCGTCCGGTCATGAAAGGGTCCGCTGCCCTCAGGTCCGCCATCAGGTCGCGCATGGCCAGCTGCTGCCCGATGTTCTCGGTGGTGAACGGATCGCCATTGTGGCGGATGGCTCGGGCGCCGTTCTCGATGCAGCGGGCCGCCAGGGGAATGTCGCCGGTCACGCAGACATCGCCGGGGCCGATCCGGTCAGCGATCCACTTGTCGGCGGCGTCAGGCCCGGGCGGGGCAACGACAGTGGTGACCAGCGGATCGCGGCTCGGGCGGATGCCGCCGTTGGAAACCATGAACACCTGCAGGCCAAGGCGCGCGGCGACGCGCAGCGCCTCCTCCCGGACCGGACAGGCATCTGCGTCGATGAACAATCTTGTCATGTGCACCGGATAGCCTGAAAAGACAGGGTGATGAACACGTTTCGCGCGACCGCCGCGTGGCGAGACGCCGCGCGCGTGACGGAACAAGGGCCGATCTTGCGGGATCGATGATGACGACAGGGTCCGAGCGACCGTCCGGGCATGTGGAATATTGCGAGCAGGTGGGAACCGACCTGCCCGGCACCGCCTGTTTCGCGCCTGTGATCGACACGTGGCACCTGCTGGCCGGCGATGGCGGCGAACTGCCACCCGACAGGAGCTTCTGGGCCGACAGGCTGACGGATTTCGCGGGCCGGATCTCCGTCCTGTTGCCCGAGGATGATGGCAGGGACTTCTTCTATGTCATCTACGCCGGGGCCATTGTCGATGCCGGGGGTGTCGACATGACCGGATTCCGGGTCAGCGATTTTCCCTTCGCCGGCGTGCGTGAGGCGCTGTCGCGCTGCTACCGCTCGACGCTCCGTCATGGCGTGCCGGAGATCTGGCGGACGCGCCATGACTGGCGCGGACAGCTCTACGACTACTGCCTGCTGGTCCTGCCGGTGCGGCATGTGTCCTCTGGCCGGACACGTCTGCATGTCCTCATCGTCAACACCGATCCGCGGCGGCGCCGGCTCTACAAGGCCGGGTTCCTGCCTGGACGCGAGATCCTGAAGCCCGACGACCTTCGCTGAGCCGCCGCCCGGTAGCCGCCCGAACAGTGCCCCCCGCCGTCAGGGAAGGACGCCGTGGCGCATGGGCGGACGCGGGGCCTCGGTCCGCCGGGTGAGCGCCAGTTCCAGTGCCTCGACCAGCCTGGGCCGGGTCTCGCGCGGATCGATCACGTCGTCGACGTTGAAGTTCCCGGCGGCCGGGTAAGGGCCGCAATATTCGAGGAACTGCCGTTCCAGCTCGGCCTTCACTTCCTCGTAGTTGCCGGCTTCCTTCGCCGCGGCCAGTTCGCGCGGATAGGCGGCGAAGACCCCGCTCTCGACCGGCAGCGAGCCGAAGTCGGCGGTGGGCCAGGCCAGCGTCAGGGTCTGGCCGACGCCATAGCCGCCCATGATGCCGCCGCCGAAGCCGAACATCTTGTGCACCACGACCGTGAACAGCGGCACGTCGGCCCAGGCCAGCGAGTTGCAGGCGGCCAGGCCCTGGCGCAGCGTGCCCTCGCGTTCCGCGTCCGGCCCGGTCATCACGCCCGGAACGTCGGCCAGCGAGATGATCGGCAGGTGGTAGGCCGAGCAGAGATCGATGAAGTGCCGGGCCTTGTGCGCCGCCTTGGCGGTCACCGCGCCGGCCATCACCTTCGGCTGGTTGGCGATCACGCCGACCGGATGGCCGTTCAGCCGCGCGAAGCCGGTGATCAGCATCTTCGCGTGATCGGGCTTGATCTCGAAGAAGCTGTCGCGGTCGACCACGGCATTGATGATCCGTTTCATCTCGTAGGGTCGGCGCAGGTTCTCCGGCAGGATGGTCAGCAGGTCCTCGTCCATCCGGTCCGGATCATCGTCGGGCGTGACGTCCGGCGGGTACTGCCAGGCATTGGTCGGCAGGTAGGAGAGGTAGCGCTTGCACTGGGCGATGGCGTCGGCGTCGTCGGTGGCGACGTTGTCGGCGACGCCCGAGATGCGGCAATGCACATCGGTGCCGCCCAGGGTCTCCTTGTCGACCGGCGTCTTCAGCGCGCTCAGCACGATCGGCGGTCCGCCGGCGGCCATCATGCCGGTGCCCTTCACCATCACGATGAACTCCAGCGCCGCCGCGACCAGCGACGAATCGCCGGCCGACGGGCCCATCACCAGCCCGACCTGCGGGGCGATACCGGACATGCGGGCGATCTTCAGGTGGTGGATGATCGGCGGCATGCCCTCGGCGATGAACTCCTCCGCCCGGGCGCCGGCCCCTTCCAGCATCCAGACCAGCGGCACGCGCTCGCGCGTCGCGATCTCGACCATGCGCAGCTTCTTGGCGATGTGGGTGGTGCCGACCGAGCCGCCGCGCACCGTGAAGTCCTCCGCCACCACGCCGACACGGCGGCCATCGATCTTGCCGAAGCCGCAGACCACGCCATCGGCCGGCGTCACCATGCCCTCCATCTCCGGCCGGTGCGCGGAATGGGTCGCCAGCAGGCCGTATTCGCGGAAGGTGCCGTCGTCGATCAGCAGGGCGATGCGCTCGCGGACGTTCAGCTTGCCCGCGTTCTTCTGCCGGGCCAGCCGCTCCGGCCCGCCCATCTCCCGGCCTGCCGCACGCCGTGCCATCAGGTCGTCGACCTTCTCCTGCATCGGGCCGTCCTGCAGCGCCAGATTCTCGCCGTCTTTCCTGGTTGCCATGTCGAAGTCCTCCCCGGCGCCAGCATGCAGGATCGGCGGCCCCCGCGGCACCCCGGAACCGCATGGCTGGTGCACCGCGAATGACGAGGGTGGCGGGCGGCGGCGCCACGGGTGACAATCGGCGGAACAACGGCAAGGGGAGGCCGGAAATGCGCTTCGGATACATGTCGATGAACTCGGCGGGCGGCATCCGCCCGGCGCGGCTGGCACAGGAACTGGAGGGACGTGGCTTCTGCTCCATGTGGGTGCCGGAGCACAGCCACATCCCGGTCTCGCGCCGCTCGCCCTTCATCACCGGCGGGGAGTTGCCCGAGGGCTACCTGCACATGATGAGCCCGCTGGTCTCGCTGGCGACCGCCGCCTCGGTCACCACGCGGCTGAAGCTCGGCACCGGTGTCTGCCTGCTGTTGCAGCACACGCTGCCCGACCTGGCGAAGCAGGTCGCGACCCTGGACGTGCTGTCCGACGGGCGGCTGGAATTCGGCGTCGGCGTCGGCTGGAACGCCGAGGAACTGGCCGACCATCGCCCGGACCTGCCGTTCCGCCAGCGCTATTCGGCGATGCGGGAGCGGATCGAGGCCCTGCGCGTGATGTGGCGCGACGACGTGGCGGAGTTTGACGGCAAGTACGACCGCTTCTCCGCCTCCTGGGTCTTTCCGAAGCCGGTGCGGCGCGGCGTGCCGGTGCTGCTGGGCAATTTCGGGCCGGTCGGCATCGCCCATGCCGCCGCCTGCGCCGACGAGTGGATGCCCATCGACCACATGCTGAAGGGCGCGGATGGCCGCCCCGACGTCGCCGGCTGCATCGCGCTGTTCCGCGAGAAGCTGGCGGAGAACGGCCGCGACCCGGATGCCGTGCCGGTCTCGCTGTTCATGTTTGGCCGCCCGACGCCCGACCGGATCGAACGCTACGCAGCGCTTGGCGTGCACCGGCTGATCGTCTCCCCGCCCAATGCCAACCTGCAGGACGCGGACTTCGTGCTGCGTCACCTGGATGAGCTGACCCCGGTGGTGGGCGCGTTCGGCAGCCTGCCCGACGCGGCCTGAGCGACGCGGTGACACGTCACGCCATCGTTCGCACGCTGGTCCGGAACGGCCTTGTGGTCATCGCCGGCCTGTTTCTGGCCGCGGTCATGACATGGCTGGCGGGGCGGTCGGTGGCGACCGACATGGCGCCGGTGGTGCGCGGCGCCGAGTACCGCGCGGTCGAGGGGGCGCCGGCGGATTACCCGTTGCGGCTCTGGCTCGACGGGCGGGAGACACTGCTCGGTCTCGGCGGCAGCTTCGTCGGGGACTGGGGTGGCCAGGTCCCGCACGACTGGTCCGAGACGCGTCGGCTGGATGACGGAATGCGCTGGCCGCACGAACCCATGCGGCATCGCACCCAGGTCGTGGACGCGGCCGGGGAGCCGCATCTGTTTCGCCAGGAGCACTGGCTGGTCGGCACCACCTGCGATGCAGCAGAGGCCACCTGCCGCTTCGCCCTGATCGCGGCTTCCGGCATCACCGAGGGCTGCATCCGCATGCCGGCCTTCGCGACGCCGAAGGGCGGGCGGGAGCCGGTGGCCGTCCCCTGCAGCCTGGTCGAGCGCGTGCGGCCGAAACTGGCCCGCTTCGCCGCCGACGCCCTGGCACTGGGGCTGGGGGCGATTGCCGTGGCCACGGTGGTTCTTGCCGTCGGCGCCACCCTGAGGTCGATCCGGCCGCTGTTCGGCGGCCAGCGCTGGCAACGTGGCGCCGTCCCGGCGCTGTGGACCGGCGCGGCCGTGATGACCAGTGCACAGGTCGCGGCGATCCAGTTCTGGCTGCACCTCGCCGGCCTGATGGACGTCGAGCGCCTGCTGGTCATCGGCCTCGGCATCCCGCTCGGCCTGCTGGCCCTGCACGCCACCCGTCGCGCTGTCTGCTGACGACACGGCGGGGGCGTCGACAGGGGTCAGGCGATCAGGCCCAGCGCCTTCAGCCGCTCGCCGGCATTGCCAAGCTCGCCCAGCAGCGACGGCGTCGCGGTCGAGAGGTCGTTGATCCGGGCGAAGGCCTGGTCGAAGTCATCGACCGTGACGGTCTCGCGCGGGTCGAACTGCACGCCGGCGGTCTGGAAATACTGCAGGCGGGAATAGCCGCCGGCACTGGCCTGGATCACGGTCGCGGTTTCCTCGCACTTCTCGCTGCAGAGCCAGGCGACGGCGGGCGAGACCAGTTCCGGATGGTGGTGGCGACCGATATCCTCGGGGATCAGCCCCTCGGTCATGCGCGTCAGGGCGCCGGGCGAGATGGCATTGCAGAGAATGCCGTTCTTCCGCCCCTCGATGGCCAGGCAGTTCATCAGGCCCAGCACGGCCATCTTGGCGGCGCCGTAGTTGGTCTGGCCGAAATTGCCGTTGGTGCCGGCGACCGAGGTGGTCATGACGATGCGGCCGTAGCCCCGTTCCTTCATGTGCGGCCAGGCGGCGCGGACCGTGTACATGCTGCCCAGGAAGTGCACGTCGACGATGTCGGTGTAGTCCTCCAGCGTCATCTTCGGGAACGACTTGTCGCGCAGCATGCCGGCATTGTTCACCAGCACGTCGATCCGGCCCCAGGTGTCGATGGCGGTCTGCACGATGGCGGCGGCGCTGTCGGGTTCGGCAACGCTGTCATAGTTCGCCACCGCCGCGCCGCCGGCCGCGCGGATCTCCTCGACCACGCTGTCGGCCACGCTCTTCGCGTTGCCGCGGCCGTCCACGGCGCCGCCGGTGTCGTTCACCACCACCTTCGCCCCCAGGGACGCCAGCAGCAGCGCGTGGCAGCGGCCGAGGCCGGCACCGGCACCGGTCACCACGGCAACGCGGTCGTCGAAACGGATGGTCATGATCATTCCTCCCCGAATGATGTCTCTCCCGGATGCCAGTGTCAGGCGAGCCATGCGCTCCGGTCAATCGCGTCGGTCGCGGCGGGGAGGCTGGACGCGGCCCATGCATGGCTTAGTCTGCGCCCGGTCGGCACACGGTCGGGGGAGGACTGTTCGATGAATCCGTCACAGGGCGACATCAGCCCGTTCCGCGGCATGGATGTGCCCTGGCTGCTGGCGCTGCGCGCCCGGACCTCGGGCGAGAAGCCGTTCCTGATCTGGGCGCCGTTCGACAGGCCGTCGCGCACCTGGACCTATGGCGAGTTCCATCGCCACACCGGCGCGCTGGCCGCCGGCCTGCGGAAGCGCGGCGTGAAGCAGGGCGACTGCGTGCTGATCCACATGGACAACTGCGTCGAGGACCTGCTGGCCTGGTTCGCCTGCGTCACCCTGGGCGCCATCGCGGTGACCACCAACACCCGCTCCAGCCCGGCCGAGGTCGCGTATTTCGCGGCCCACAGCGGCGCGGTCGGCGCCATCACCCAGCCGGCCTATGCCGACATGGTGGCGTCCAGCGCCAAGGACATCCGCTGGATGGCGGTGATCGACCACGATGCCGGCGCCGATCCGGCGGCCGCCACCCGCCCGGCCCGCAGCGAGGCCTTTGGTGGCCTGTTCGACTTCGACGCGCCTGCGCCTGTCCGCCCCGCCGATCCGGAGGCCCCGTGCAGCGTGCAGTTCACCTCCGGCACCACCTCACGGCCCAAGGCGGTGCTCTGGACCCATGCCAACGCGCTCTGGGGTGCCAAGATCAACGCGGTGCACGAGGACCTGCACGCCGATGACCGCCACCTGATCACCATGCCGCTGTTCCACACCAACGCACTCGCCTACAGCATGCTGGCGACGCTCTGGGTGGGCGCCAGTGCCGTGGTGCAGCCGCGCTTTTCCGCCAGCCGCTTCTGGGACGTGGCGCTGGAGCATCGCTGCACCTGGGCCTCCATCATCCAGTTCTGCGTGCGCGCGCTGATGGATCGGGAAAAGCCCGACCGCCACCACTTCCGCTTCTGGGGCAACGGCATCAGCGAGCCGCCGACGGACCAGCATTTCGGGGTCAAGACCATCGGCTGGTGGGGCATGACCGAGACCATCACCCACGGCATCATCGGCGAGCCCTACCAGCCCAACATCCCGCTCGCCATCGGCCGCGCCGCGCCGGAATACCGGGTCCGCGTGGTCGACGATGCCGGCGCGCCGGTGCAGACGGGGGAGACCGGCAACCTGCTGCTGCTCGGCACGCCGGGTCTGACCCTGTTCAAGGAGTATCTCGGCAACGAGAAAGCGACGCGTGACAGCTTCGACGATGACGGCTGGTTCATCACCGGCGACCGGGTGACGGTGCTGGAGGACGGTTTCATCCGCTTCGGCGACCGCGCCAAGGACATGCTGAAGGTCGGCGGCGAGAACGTCTCGGCCTCGGAGATCGAGCAGATCGCCATCCAGGTGCCGGGCGTGCGCGAGGTGGCCGCGGTGGCGAAAAAGCACCCGATGCTGGACGAGGTGCCGGTGCTGTTCGTCATCCCCATCGAGGGCACGCAGGGCTGCGATCCGGCGCTGGCGGAGAAGATCACTGCTTTCTGCCGCGAGCGGCTGGCCGATTTCAAGGTCCCGCGGGAGGTGCGGCTGGTCGATTCCATGCCGCGCTCGACGCTGGAAAAGGTCGCCAAGAACGAGCTGCGCAAGCTGCTGGGTGACTGAGGGGCGTTTCAGGTACCGCGGGTGCCCGGTCGCCACTGCCAGAGCGAGAGCAGGAACAAGGCTACCGTGACCAGGGCGGCGATCCCGGCGGCCCAGCCGAGATCGTCCATGGTCCCGGTCTGCAGCACGAAGGCGCCGACGGCGGCGCCCACCGCCTGCCCGGCATAGAGCGCCGAGGCATGCAGCGACAGCAGCACGCCGCGCAGATGCGGGGCCAGCGCCACCAGCCGCGACTGGTTCGGCGCGGAGAAGCTGAACCCGGCCATGCCCCAGAGCGCCAGCAGCACGCCGGCCGCCGTGACGCCCCAGTGCATCGCCGGCAGGGCGAAGAACAGCACCGGCAGGGTCAGCATGCCCGCCAGCAGGGTCGGCGTGAGACCGAAGCGAGCCGCCGCGCGCCCGCCCAGCCAGTTGCCCACCACGCTGGCGAGGCCGAAGGCGAAGAACAGCACGGTCACGTCGTCCTTGGTGGCGCCGGAGAAGGCGGCCAGCAGCACGGCGATGTAGGTGAAGGGGATGAACTGGGAGGCCATGTTGGACGCGGCGACTGACAGCGCCACCAGCAGGCGGGTGTTCTTGAGGGTCGAGACCAGCGCGCCGATCCCGGCGCCTTCCGCCTTCAGGCCGCCCGGCAGGGTCAGCGCCACGACCCCGGTCGCGATCACTGTCAGCCCGGACACGAACAGCAGTGCCACCTGCCAGCCCCAGGTCGTGCCGATCCAGGTGCCGAGCGGGACGCCGAGTACGGTGGAGATGACGAAGCCGCCGAATACCAGGCCGATGGCGCGCGGCACCAGGGCGGGGGCCACCAGCATGCTGGCGACCGTCGCGGCGGTCGGCGAGAACAGCGCGGCGCCGACCGAGCCCAGCACGCGGGCCGCCAGCAACATGCCGAAGCTGGCCGACAGCGCCGCAAGCAGGTTGGCCAGCGCGTAGAGCAGGCCGGCGCCGATCAGCAGCCGACGGCGGTCCAGCCGGCTTGCCGCCGCGCCCAGCAGCGGCGCGCCCACGGCATAGGACAGCGCGTAGACGGTGATGAGCTGGCCGGCAGCGGCGGGCGGTACCTGCAGGTCGGCGGCGACATCGGGCAGCACGCCGGCAATCACCAGCGCGCCGGTACCGACCGCGAAATTGCCCAGTGCCAGGCCGGCCAGCGCCCTGACGGGCATGCGTTCGGCGGCGCCGGAAGCGACAGCGTTCATGGGTGGGGACGGGTCCGGTACAGGAAGAACGGGGCGCCGCCGGAAACGGCGACGCCGCACGATATTGCGCGTCTGGCCGGTCCGGCCAGTGTCGGCGTGCCTGCCCGGTCAGCCGAGACGGCGTTCGAAGGTCGGGATGCCGTCGGGGATGTGGTGAAACGGTTGCCGGTCGATGGTGAAGATCGCGGCCTTTGGCTCGAAGATCTCCGGATGGT
Source organism: Pseudomonadota bacterium (assembly GCA_036154895.1). Classification (GTDB taxonomy): domain Bacteria; phylum Pseudomonadota; class Alphaproteobacteria; order Minwuiales; family Minwuiaceae; genus Minwuia. The sequence goes on along the minus strand of JAYZWD010000037.1, from coordinate 67,889 downwards.
CCATCGTTCCCACCTTGAGGATGACCGAGTCCGGGCGGTTCGGTGTCCGCGTGCCGATGGCGGTGCCGCAGGTGGGGCAGAACAGCCGCGTCACCGGTCGCTCCAGGTCGCTGCGGGTGAAGCTGGCCGGTTCGCCCTTGGTGAAGCGGAAGCCGCTCGCCGGCACGATCATGATGACGTTCGGATGACCGCCGGTGATGTACTGGCATTCGCGGCAGTGGCACTGCAGTGCCCCCTGCGGCTCGCCGGTCGATTCATAGCGGATCGCGCCGCAATAGCAGCCGCCCTCGATCTTCATGGTTGCCTCCCCGGAAGTGTCGCTTTCGCCCGCAGCCTACACCGGCGGCCGCCCGTTCAGAATCAGTACTTCTCGGGCACGTAGAGTTCCTGCGGCAGGACCCGGCGCTCGTAGTCGGGGTTGAACACCCGCTCGGGCAGGGTGACGTGCTCGTGCGGCACCGGCTCGTAGGGGACCTGCTGCAGGAAATGGTCGATGCAGTTCAGCCGCGCCCGCTTCTTGTCATTGCCCTCGACGATGTGCCAGGGCGCCTCCGGGATGTTCGTGCGCGCGAACATGTCCTCCTTGGCCTTGGTGTACTGCTCCCAGCGGACGCGCGACTGCAGGTCCATCGGGCTCAGCTTCCACTGCTTCAACGGGTCGTGGATGCGCATCAGGAAGCGGAGCTGCTGTTCCTCGTCGGTGATCGAGAACCAGTACTTGATCAGGCGGATGCCGGAGCGGACCAGCATGCGCTCGAACTCCGGCACGTCGCGGAAGAACGCCTCGACCTGGTCAGGGGTGGCGAACCCCATCACCCGCTCGACACCGGCGCGGTTGTACCAGGAGCGGTCGAACAGCACGATCTCGCCGCCGGCCGGCAGGTGCGGGACATAGCGCTGGAAGTACCACTGCGTCTTCTCGCGGTCGCTGGGGGCGGGCAGGGCGACGACGCGGCAGATGCGCGGGTTGAGGCGCTGGCTGATGCGCTTGATCACGCTGCCCTTGCCGGCGCTGTCGCGCCCCTCGAAGATGACGACGACCTTCTCCTTGTGGTGCGCCACCCAGTCCTGCAGCTTGATCAGCTCCGACTGCAGGGTCAGCAGCGCCTTGAAGTAGTCGCCGCGGGAGATCGTGTCCGGACGGTGCTGTCTGTAGATCCTGCGGATCTCCAGCGACAGCGCCGGTTCGTCAAGCTCCAGCTCGTAATCCTCGTCCAGCGTGTCGGCGAGTTCCGCCGCCAGCCAGTCCTTCGCCTCGGTCTCGAAATCCCGCCTTGTCATGTTCCCGTGACCCTTGTCCGCCTGGTGACTCGAACCGCGCCGGGCGCAGTTTTCGCCACCCTGGCGCGGGAATGTAACGACACTGTGACGGTGGGGCAGTGACGGTCGGGCAGGGATCAGTCCTCCAGGGCCGGGACGGGGCCGTATTCGCGCGAGGCATCGACGAAGATGGTGGCCGGTGCCGGACAGGCGACGGGCCCGTTCGGGGTCTCGACACTGATGCGCCGCAGGTGCGGATGGCGTGACAGTCCCTCCATGTCGTTGACCCTGGCGAAGGCGATATCGGCCTTGATCAGCAGGGCCTCGGCGGTGGCGCAGTCGAGGCTGGCGAACATCCGCGCCACCATGCCGTCGGTCTCCGGGCGATTGCGGACGCGGGCGACGTTGGTGGCGAAGCGGGGGTCGGTCACCGGGCCGGTGTCGCCCAGGAAGTGGCGGCAGAGGGTCGCCCATTCCCGGTCGCTCTGGATCGAGATCAGCACCTGCACGCCGTCGCTGGTCGTGAACACGCCATAGGGCGAGATCGACGGGTGCGCCATGCCGATCCGCTTCGGCGACTTTCCGCCCTCGTGGTTCAGCAGCGGCACCGTCAGCCAGTCGGCCATCACGTCGAACATGGAGATGCGGATGTCCGCGCCCTCGCCGGTGATCGAGCGCGCCACCAGCGCCTCCAGGATCGCGGCCTGTGCGGTGGCGCCCGTCGCGATATCGACGATGGAGATGCCGACGCGGGAGGGCTCGTCGGGCCCGCCGGTGATCGAGCAGAGACCGGACTCGGCCTGGACCAGCAGGTCGTAGGCCTTCCGCTCGGCCAGGGGACCCCGGTCGCCATAGCCGGTGATTGAACAGACGATCAGGCGCGGATGACGCCTGCGCAGCTCGGGAACGGGAAATCCAAGCCTCTCCAGCGCGCCGGGCTTGAGGTTCTGCATCAGCACGTCGGCCGCGCCGATCAGTTCGGCCAGGCGCGCCTTGCCCTCCGGTGTCTGGACGTCGAGGACCAGCGATTCCTTGCCCCGGTTGAGCCAGACGAAATAGCTGCTCTGGCCCTTGGCCACGTCGTCATAGCCGCGCGCGAAGTCGCCGCCCGGCCGCTCGATCTTGATCACCCGCGCGCCGGCATCGGCCAGACGGGAGGTGCAGAACGGCGCCGCGACGGCCTGTTCCAGGGCCAGGACCGTCAGGCCCTGCAGCGGGAGGCGTGTGGTGCTGGTCATGGATGTCTCCCGCACGGCGATGTCGAAGCCGTCATTCTTGCCGCGCCGGGCCGGCGGTCAACGCGGCACTGCCGCCGTGACAAATGTCTTGTGATGGGAAACTTGGTGGAGCCGAGGGGGATCGAACCCCTGACCTTCGCATTGCGAACGCGACGCTCTCCCAGCTGAGCTACGGCCCCATGCGCGATCTGATCGCGAGACGGCGTTCTATAGGGACGCGCCGGAACCAAGTCAAGCGTGGTTCTGGGGCGCGCCGCGCCGCCGCCAGTTGAGGGAACATTTGCGGAATCAGCGGCAACGCCATAATTTGGCACGATGATTCCCTTTTGAATGCGACCATGCACAATCCGCGTCTCGACCTGCTGACCGACTATCCGTTCCAGCGCCTGCGCGACCTGCTGGGCGACAGCCCGCCCGGTGCGCCGGCGCTCAACATGGCGCTGGGCGAACCGCAGAACGGCGCGCCGCCGCTGCTGGCCGAGGCGCTGGCCCGGCATGCCGACGGCTTCGGCCGCTATCCGGCGGTGAACGGCACGGCGGGACAGCGCCGGGCGATCGCGGAGTGGCTGGAACGGCGCTATGGCCTGGGCGCGGGCGGCATCGATCCGGAGCGTGAGGTGATCCCGCTGAACGGCACGCGCGAGGGGCTGTTCAACCTCGCCGCCGTCGCGGTGCCGGAGAGCAAGGCCGGCGGTCGCCCGCTGGTCGTGACACCCAATCCCTTCTACCAGTGCTACCTGGGCGCCGCGACCATGGCCGGCGCCGACATCGTGCTGCTGCCGGCCACAGCCGCAACAGGTTTCCTGCCCGATCTGGAATCGGTCGACGCGGCGACCTGGGACCGGACGGCGCTGATGTATCTCTGCACGCCGGGCAATCCGCAGGGCGCCATCGCCGACACGGCCTACCTGGCGCGGGCGCTGGAGCTTGCCCGGCGCCATGACTTCGTGCTGGCGCTCGACGAGTGCTATGCCGAGATCTGGGACGAGGCGCCGCCGCCGGGCGGGCTGCAGGTCGCTGCCGGCACCACGGAACGCTATCGCAATCTCGCCGTGTTCCACTCGCTCTCCAAGCGCTCCAGTGCGCCTGGCCTGCGCTCGGGCTTCATGGCCGGCGATGCCAACCTGGTCGCACGCATCGCCAAGCTGCGCAGCTTCGGCGGCGCACCGCAGCCGGAGCCGGTCTGCCACGCCTCGGAGGCGCTCTGGCGCGACGAGGTCCATGTGGAGGCCAACCGCGCGCTCTATCGTTCGCTGTTCGACATTGCCGACGAGGTCTTTGGCAATCGCCCGGGCTATCGCCGGCCGGCTGGCGGCTTCTTCCTCTGGATCGATGTCGGCAATGGCGAGGACTTCGCCCGCCGGGCCTGGACCGAGGCCGGCGTGCGCATCCTGCCCGGCGCCTATCTCGCGCGCGACGGCGCGGACGGCAGCAATCCCGGCACACCCTATGTCCGGGTGGCGCTGGTGCAGGACCCCGAGACTACGCGGGCGGCACTGACGCGCCTCGCAGCCCTGATGGAGGCCAGTCCATGAGCACGGCAAGCGAAACCCGGGACAGCAGTGGCGGTGGAGGGTTCGTCTCGCCGGAGGTGAAGCGCTTCTTCCGGCGTCGCGTTGCCGAACTTGGCGGCGTCCTGCTGCTCGCGCTGCTGGCCGTGGCGCTGCTGGCCGTGGTCGCGCACCACCCGGATGACCCGAGCTGGAACCGCGCGGTCTCCGGGGCCGTCGCCAATCCGCTGGGTGTCCCGGGCGCGATCTTCTCCGACCTGTTGCTGCAGCTTTTCGGGCCCGTCGCGCTGCTGGTGCTGCTGGTCCCGATCTGTCACGCCATCCGCCTGCTGGCGCATCGCCCGGCCGGCCGGCCGCGGCTGCGCCTGCTGGCGCTGGTCCTCGGCGCGGCGCTGACGCCGCTTGGCATCGGCCTGGTGGCGCCGTCGCTGGCCGGTGTGCCGGCGGACGCGGGCGGGCTGTTCGGGTTCTGGGGCGTGGCTCTCCGGGGCCTGCTGCCGCCTTCGGACCCGGCACTGCAGGCGCTGGCCGGCGGCATCATCGCGCTCGGGGGACTTGCCCTGCTGGTGGCGGCGTCCGCCGTGCCACCGCTCTGGTTCGCCGCGCCCCTGGTCGGTCTGGCGCGGCTGTTCCGTCGCCGCCCGGCAGCGGAAGAAACGACTGCGGCGCCGGCACCGCGCAGTGTCGACGTGCGCCGCAAGCCCGAGAAGCGGAAGAAGCCGGAACCGCAGGAGCGCCTGGAGCCGGCCCTGCGGGAGGCGGCGCCGAAGCCGCGTGTCAGCCCCGCCGGTGAGCGACCGAAACAGGGTGTCCGTGCCGCGAAGGAGCGGGAGCCGGAACTGGCGCTCGAACCCGATGTGGATGCACCGGGCCCGCAGCTGCCGCCGCTGGCGTTGCTGTATGAACCGGTACCCGACGACTACCCGGCGCGCGCCAGTTCGGACGCGCTGGAACAGAATGCCCGCATGCTGGAAAGCGTGCTGGACGATTTCGGCGTGAAGGGGGAGATCACCGATGTCCGCCCCGGACCGGTGGTGACGCTGTACGAGCTGAAGCCCGCGCCGGGCACCAAGTCGTCCCGCGTCATCGGCCTGGCCGACGACATCGCCCGCTCGATGAGCGCCATCTCCGCCCGTGTCGCGGTGGTGCCGGGCCGCGATGCGCTGGGCATCGAACTGCCGAACAACGCCCGCGAGGTGGTCTATCTCCGCGAACTGCTGGCCTCCAAGACCTTCGAGGGCAAGCCGGGCGCGCTGACCCTGGCGCTTGGCAAGGACATCGGCGGCGAGGCCGTGTTCGCCGACCTGGCGCGCATGCCGCACCTGCTGATCGCCGGCACCACCGGCTCGGGCAAGTCGGTCGCGGTCAACACCATGATCCTGTCGCTGCTCTACCGCCTGACGCCCGACCAGTGCCGCATGATCCTGATCGACCCGAAGATGCTGGAACTGTCGGTCTACGAGGGGATCCCGCACCTGCTGACCCCGGTCGTCACCGAGCCGAAGAAGGCCATCGTCGCGCTGAAATGGGCGGTGAAGGAGATGGAACAGCGCTACCGGCGCATGTCCGAGCTCTCCGTCCGTAACATCACCGCCTACAACCAGCGGGTCCGCGACGCCCAGGCGACGGGCGAGTTGCTGTCGAAGCGGGTGCAGACCGGCTTCGATCCCGAGACTGGCGAGCCGGTGTTCGAGGACGTGGACCTCGATACCGCCGCGATGCCGCAGATCGTGATCGTGGTCGACGAGATGGCCGACCTGATGATGGTGGCGGGCAAGGAGATCGAGGGCGCGATCCAGCGCCTGGCGCAGATGGCGCGCGCCGCCGGCATCCACCTGATCATGGCGACGCAGCGTCCGTCGGTCGACGTCATCACCGGCACCATCAAGGCGAACTTCCCGACCCGTATCAGCTTCGCCGTCACCTCGAAGATCGACAGCCGGACCATCCTGGGCGAGCAGGGCGCCGAGCAGCTTCTGGGCCAGGGCGACATGCTCTACCAGCCCAACGGTGCGCGGCTGATCCGCGTGCACGGGCCGTTCGTCTCCGACGGCGAGGTGGAGCGGATCGCCGGCTGGCTGGCCAAGACCGGCCGCCCCGCCTACCTGGAAGAGGTCACGCGGGAGCCGGACGAGGACGGCGAGGGCTTCGAGGCCGGCGGCGAGAGCGCCGACGATCCGCTGTTCGACCAGGCCGTCGAGATCGTCGCGCGCACCGGCAAGGCGTCCACCAGCTTCATCCAGCGCCAGCTGAAGATCGGCTACAACCGCGCGGCACGCATCGTCGAGGACATGGAAGCGCAGGGCATGGTCGGTCCGGCCGATCACGTCGGCAAGCGCGAGGTCCTGCTGCGCAATCCCGACGACGACTAGAACTTGAACCCGGTCGACGACCGGCGAGGGATCAGGTCGCGGCGGCGCGTCGACAGCCTGGACGAGGCACCCTGACGTAGACTTCATCATTTCCTGGGGAGGGAGCGTGATGTCATTCGAAGACCTGATCCGCAGCATGGGCGACGCGGTCTGCCGCCGCGATTTCGAAGGCGCCGCTGCCTGTTTCACGCCGGACGGCGTCTACACCGACGATTTCTATGGTGCGTTCAAGGGCAGGACGGAGATTGCGCGCCTGTTCTCGGATTTCTTCCACCGGGACGGGGAGAATTTCCGCTGGACCTTCCACGAGCCGGTAGAGCATGGCGGGATCGGCTATGCCCGGTACCTGTTCAGCTGGGATTCGCGTCTGCCGGATTCGAAGGGTGTCCGCGCCGGCTTCGAGGGCGTTTCGATCTGTGAACTCAGTGACGGGCTGCTGGCCAGTTACAGGGAGGTCGCGGCCACCCAGACGGCGCGGCACATGATGGGGTTCCCCGCCCTCAGGCTGGCGCGGCTGGCGGAACGCGAAACGCGGCGATTGCTCGATCGCGCGGACATGAAGCCCCATCTGGACCGCTGAAGGTTCGCGTCAGGCGGCCCACCACCGTTCCTGATCAGGAACGGCTACAACCTCGCGGTCCGCGTCGTCGAGGACATGGAGGCCGAGGACATGGTCCGCCAGGCGGAGCATGTCGACAGGCGCGGGGTCGCCTTGCGCAATGCTGACGAGGACCAGGGGCGGGAGCCTTCATGGCCGGCTCTGTGTCTGGGCTTTGCGGTCGCAGTTGAATTCCGTCTCAGGTCGCGCAATCTTATCCTTACTTCCTTACAAGGGGAATGCAATGCTCGCAAAGCTGACATCGAAGAACCAGCTCACCTTGCCCAAGGCCGTGCTGTCGTCCTGTGAAGGTGCCGAGTATTTCGAGGTCGCCGAGGAGAATGGCCGGATCGTGTTGACACCGGTCAGGCTGCAGCGCGCGGATGCAGTACGTGCGAAGCTCGCCGATCTCGGGATTGCGGAAGTCGACGTGGCTGATGCGGTTCGCTGGGCGCGAAAGGGCGAATGACGCCCCTGTGTGTCGTGCTCGACACCAACGTCCTGTTGTCGGCGCTGCTGTTCCGCAGCAACGCCATGGCGTGGATCCGTCATGCCTGGCAGTCGGGCGGGCTGGTCCCGCTCGTCGGCCGGGAGACCGTCGGCGAACTGATCCGGGTTCTGGCCTATCCGAAATTCGCGCTCACCGCGGACGAGCGTACTGAATTGCTGGCTGACTACCTGCCATGGTGCGAGACCGTATCGGTGCCGCTGACAACAGTGGTTCCGGAATGTCGCGACCCGAATGACCGGCCGTTCCTGGCGCTGGCCCTGGTGGGGGAAGCCGACGCGCTGGTCAGCGGTGACGCGGACCTGCTGTCTCTTGCGCCCACTTTCGCGGTTCCGATCCTGTCCCCGGCCGACTTCCGGGTATTCTGGGAAGCTGCCGGGGACAACCGGACCGGTTGAGCGTCAGTCGTCGCCGACCTCGCGGTAGTCGCCACGCTGGCCGGTGGTGCCGCGGTTGACGCCGGCCTTGGATTTGAACTGGGCATTCGGCCCGAAGCCCCAGATGTTCGGCATCACGCCCATGACGCCGCCGTCGACGGGGATGGTCACGCCGGTGACGAACTCGCTCTCGTCGGAGGCGAAGAACAGCGCCGTGGCGGCGATGTCATCACCTTCACCAAGGCGCGGCCACGGGGTCTTTTCCTTGGCCAGCGCCTCGACCTCCGCCGCGCGGCCGGAGTGCAGCAGCGGCGTGCGGATGGCGCCGGGGGCGATGGCGTTGACGCGGATGCGGTCGATGGCCAGCTCGCCGCAGAGCACGCGGGTCAGGTTGACCACCGAGGCCTTGGCCGCCGAATAGGCATTCGGCCCGGCGCCGCCGGTCAGGCCGGCGATCGAGGCGGTGTTGATGATCGAGCCGCCGATGCCCTGCTTCTTCATCTGCCGCACCGCGTGCTTGCAGCCCAGGAAGACGCCGCGCACCAGGACGGCGAAGGTGTAGTCCCATTCCTCGACCGTGGTCTCGGTGATCGGGCCAAAGGCACCGCCGACGCCGGCATTGTTGAACATCACGTCCAGCCGGCCGAAGCTCTCGACCGCGGTCGCCACCAGTGCCTCGACGTCAGCCTCCTCGGCGACGTCGCCGCGCACGAACTGCAGCCGGCCGGCGAAGCCTGCGTCGGCCGCGGCCTTCATGGTGTCCTCGCCGTTGATCTGGTTCAGGTCGCCGATCACCACGGCCGCGCCCTCGGCCAGGAACCGCAGCGCCGTGGCCCGGCCCATGCCCGACGCACCGCCGGTGATGATGGCAACCTTGCCGCTCAGTCGTTCGCCCATGATGTCCTCCCCGTTGTTTCCGTATCGCGCGCCCGCTCCCCGTGGGCCACGCAGCATAACGCCAGTCCCGGTGACGGGAACTGCCGCCGTGCGACCGTTCAGGCCGCGACCCTCGCCAGCCAGTCGCCGAAGCGGTGCATGGCCTCCTCGATGTTCTCCAGCGAATTGGCGTAGGAGAACCGCACATAGCCCTCGCCATGGACGCCGAAGCTGGTGCCGGAAATAACGGCGACACCGGCTTCCTGCAGCAGGCGGTCCTGCACCACGCCGCTGGTCAGCCCCGTCCCGGTGATGTTGGGGAAGGCATAGAAGGCGCCGCGCGGCATCGCGCAACTGATGCCAGGCAGGTCGTTCAGCAGTTCGTGGATGCGGATGCGCCGCCGGTCGAAGGCCGCCATCATCTCCGCCACCGCATCCTGCGGTCCCTCCAGTGCGGCGATGCCGGCATACTGGGTCGCGGCGTTGACACAGGAATGGGTGTTCACGGCGAGTTTCGTCGCCAGCGGTGCCAGCTTCGCCGGCCACAGGCCCCAGCCCAGCCGCCAGCCGGTCATGGCGTAGGTCTTCGACCAGCCGTCCAGCACGATCAGGCGGTCGCGGAGGGCGGGGAAGTCCAGCATGGTGACGTGCGGCAGGCCGTCATAGGTCATGCACGAATAGATCTCGTCGGACATGATGGCGATGTCGGGATGCCGTTCCAGACCCTTGGCCAGCGCCTCCAGCTCCGCGCGCGGCACCACGCCGCCGGTCGGGTTGGCCGGCGAGTTCAGGATGATCAGGCGCGTGCGCGGGGTGATCTGCGACAGCACCTCGGCGGCCGAGAACGAGAAGCCGCTGTCCTCGTGCAGGCGGATCGGCACGGCATGGGCGCCGGAGAACTCGATCATCGAGCGATAGATCGGGAAGCCGGGGTCCGGGTACATGATCTCCGCGCCCGGCTCGCCGAACATCAGCATCGCGAACGCCATGGTGACCTTGCCGCCGGGCACGCAGACCACGTGGTCGGGATCGATCTCGTGGCCGTGGCGCCGCTTGACGTCGGCGGCCACCGCTGCCCGCAGGGCGGGGATGCCGTTGGCCGGGGTATAGCCATGGTGGCCGTCGGCCAGCGCCTTGCGGCCGGCCTCGACGATGTGCGGCGGGGTGGGGAAGTCCGGCTGCCCGATGCCGAGATTGATCACCGAGCGACCCTTTGCCGCCAGCGCGTTGGCCCTGGCCAGCACCTCGAAGGCGGTCTCGGTGCCCAGGCGCCCCATCCGATCGGCAAGTCGCATCGCCTCTTCCCTCCCTCAGGCGTTTCCGCTTGTCTTAGCCGCGCGCCCGCGGGGCGGCAATCGGGGAGAGCATCCAGGCATGACGACCGGAACAACGGGGAGCGAGGGCGGCTGGGCGGAGATGTCGGCGCTGTCGGCCAGCGTCCGGCTCTCGCTGTTCTACTCCGCGTTCTTCCTGGTCGGCGGGCTGATGATGCCGTGGTGGCCGGTCTGGCTCAGCCATCGCGGACTCGACCCGACCGAGATCGGCCTGGTGCTGGCCGTCGGCTTCTGGATCAAGCCGATCGCCAACCCGATCGGCACGCGCTGGGCCGACCGGCTGGGCGAACGGCGCCGGCCGATGGTGCTGCTGCTGGCGGCGACGGCCATGGTCTATGCCCTGTTCGGTCTCGCCGACAGCATCGTGCTGTTCGCGCTGATCGCCATGACCGGGCAGGCGCTGCTGGCACCGGTGCTGCCACTGGGCGACAACCTGACGATGACGGCTTCGACCGAGCGCGGCATCGACTATGGCCGCGTCCGGCTCTGGGGCTCGATCACCTTCATCGCCGCCGCCTCGGGGGCCGGCCTGCTGCTGGAGGGCCGCTCGCCGGAGATCATCCTGTGGCTGGTGGTCGGCGGGTTCGTCCTGACGGCGCTGGTCACGACCCAGGTGCCGGACATGCGCTTCCCGAAGCCGGACGGGCGGCAGGGACACCCGTTCCGCCTGCTCTGGCACCCGGTGTTCGGCATCTTCCTGCTGACAACGGGTCTCAACGTCGCCGCACACGCCGTGCTCTATGCCTTCGGCACCATCCACTGGCAGGCGCAGGGTCTCACGGAGACCCAGATCGGCTGGCTCTGGGCCGAGGGCGTGATCGCCGAGATCATCCTGTTCGCGCTCTCGAAGCGGATCATCGCCCGCACCGGCCCGCTGCCGCTGCTGATGCTCGGCTGTGTTTCCGGTGTCGTGCGCTGGACCATGTTCGCCTTCGTCGACGGCTTCGGCTGGATGGTGGCGCTGCAGCCACTGCATGCCTTCACCTTCGGCGCCGTGCACCTGGGCGCCATGCACTTCATCCAGCGCGCGGCGCCGGCCGGGCTTTCGGCCTCGGCGCAGGGCCTGTTCTCCGCCTTCGGCATGGGAATCTTCATGGGACTCGGGTCACTTGCCGCCGGCCCGCTGTACGAGGCCTTCGGCGGTCGCGCCTACCTGGCCATGAGCGTGCTGTCGGTCGGATCGACACTGGCCGCGCTGGTGCTGGCGCGGCGCTTCGACGGGCAGCGCCTGAGCCTTTGACGGCGGCGCAAGGGTCCGCTAACTCAGATCACCTGCCGCGGCGCGTCCGGTGCCGCTCTGCCATAACGAGCCACAACGAACGAAGGGGAGGCCGGCGCCATGACGTCACCGGTGGAATTGGAAAAGCACGGCGCCGTCGGCGTCATCCTGGTCAAGAACCCGCCGGTGAACGCGCTGAGCCAGGGTGTGCGCCAGGGCCTGCGCGACTGCATCAATGCCGGTCTGGCCGATGACAGCCTGAAGGCGCTGGTGATCGCCGGTGACGGCCGCACCTTCATCGCCGGTGCCGACATCCGCGAGTTCGGCCAGCCGATGCGTGGCCCGGGCCTGCTCGACGTCTTCGAGACCATGGAAAACGCCAGCAAGCCGGTGGTCGCCGCGATCCACGGCACCGCGCTGGGCGGTGGCCTGGAGACGGCGCTGGCCTGCCACTACCGGGTGGCGGTGGCCAAGTCCTTTGTCGGCCTGCCCGAGGTGAAGCTGGGCCTGTTGCCGGGTGCCGGTGGCACCCAGCGCCTGCCGCGTGTCGCCGGTGTCGAGGCCGCGCTGAAGATGATCGCCTATGGCGACATGATCCCGGCGAAGAAGGCGCTGGAGGCCGGCATCGTCGACGCCATCGTCGACGAGCTGATTCCGGGTGCCGTGGCCTTCGCCGAGAAGCTGGTGGCCGGGAACGCGCCGCGCAAGGTGATCTCCGCCAGCCGCGGCAAGCTGGACGAGGCGCCGGCCGGCATCTTCGAGAAGTATCGCGCGGACCTGGCCAAGTCGGCCCGCGGCGTGCTGGCGCCGCAGAACTGCATCTCGGCCATCGAGGCGGCGGTGACCTCCAGGACCTTCGCCGAGGGCATGAAGCGCGAGTCCGAGCTGTTCGTCGAGTTGATGGAAAGCCCGCAGCGCGCGGCGCAGATCCACATCTTCTTCGGCGAGCGCGAGGTCGCCAAGATCCCCGACCTGCCCAAGGGCACCCGGTCCAAAAAGCTGGGCAAGGTCGCGATCATCGGCTGCGGCACCATGGGCGGCGGCATTGCCATGAACTTCGCCAATGTCGGCATCCCCGTGACCATCATGGAGATGGAGCAGGCGGCGCTCGACCGCGGCTTCGGCATCATCCGCCGCAACTACGAGAACAGCGCCAAGCGCGGCCGCTTCAGCATGGAAGAGGTCGAGAAGCGCATGGGCCTGCTGTCGCAGACCACGTCCTACGCCGACATCGGCGACGCGGACATCGTCATCGAGGCGGTGTTCGAGAACATGGACATCAAGAAGCAGGTGTTCGCCAAGCTGGACGAGGTGATGAAGCCTGGCGCCATCCTGGCCTCCAACACCTCGACCCTGGACATCGACGAGATCGCCTCGGCCACCAAGCGCCCCGAGGACGTGATCGGCACCCACTTCTTCAGCCCGGCCAATGTCATGCGCCTGCTGGAGAACGTGCGCGGCGCCAAGTCGAGCCCGGAGACCATCCAGACCGTGATGGACATGGGCAAGGCCATCGGCAAGGTCTCCGTGCTGGCCGGCAACTGCCACGGCTTCATCGGCAACCGCATGCTGCATCCCTATGGCCGGCAGGCGAACTTCCTGGTCGAGGAAGGCGCGATGCCGGAGGACGTGGACCGCGTGCTCTATGACTTCGGCATGGCCATGGGCGTCTTCGCCATGGGCGACCTGGCGGGCCTGGACGTCGGCTACCGCGTGCGCCAGCACCAGCTCAAGACCTGGCCGCAGGGCCGGCGCTATTCCTCGCTCGCCGACAAGATCGTCGAGCTGGGCCGTCACGGCCAGAAGACCAATGCGGGCTGGTACCGTTACGAGGCCGGCAGCCGCAACCCGATCCCCGATCCGGTGGTGCAGGAGCTGATCGTCAAGCATTCGGCCGAGGCGGGCATCCCGCGCCGCAAGGTGACCGACGAGGAAATCCTGGAGCGCTGCATCTACGCCCTGGTCAACGAGGGCGCGAAGATCCTGGAAGAGGGCATCGCCATCCGTCCCGTCGATATCGACGTCGTCTATGTCTATGGCTACGCCTTCCCCAAGCACCGCGGCGGCCCGATGCACTATGCCGACGAGGTTGGCCTGGACAAGGTGCTGGCCCGTATCAGGCACTTCCACGAGATGTCGGGTGAGGAGGACTGGAAGCCGGCGCCGCTGATCGAGCGCCTGGTCGCGGAGGGCAAGGGCTTCCGCGACTTCACGCGGTAATCGGCGAAGGGCGCCCGGCCGGCCATGTCAGCCCCGGGCGCCCGTCCTGACGGTCGGGTGTGGCCTCAGCCGGCGCCGCGCATCGCGCGCGTGACCAGGACGTCGATCACCTTGTCCTTGCCCAGCACGGCGCGGGCCTGCTTCAGCAGGCGCTGCTTCATGCCTTCGAAGTCGACGTTTCCGGCGGCGTCGCCGGTGGCAATGGTGCGGGAATAGAGTTCGCGCAGGAACGCATCCTGCAGGCGCGGCTTGAGGACCGCGGCATCGTCGCGCGCGCTGTTGGACGACATCTCCAGCGAGATCGACAGGAACAGGTAGTGGCGGATCTTGTTGCCGCGCATGACCGGGGCCGTGACGTCGTCCATCCGGAGGTAGATCGGCTCGCTCGGGCGCTGGATGGGGGCTGCGCCATGTCCGCCGCCGCCATGCGAGTCGGTGGCGTTTCCGGCTGCGGCATGTTCGCCCCCGGCCGGTGGTGCGTCCTTGCCGCCCATCATGAAGAATGCGCCGGCACCGCCGCCGCCCAGAAGCAACACGGCTCCGGCGATGAGTACGATCTTCTTCAAATCCCTGCTCCTCGTCGTTTGGGTCGGCGGTTGCAGGGCGTCAGAGTGTCAGGATGAGGTAAGCAAAGGATTAAGCCGGGGCGAAAAAGGCCGGGTCAGAAGTGCCGCCAGCCGGTCTGCGCCAGTTTCAGCGGCTCGCCGCGGGCGGTGACGGTGACGCCTTCGCCTTCCTCGACCTCCCCGATCCGGCGCACCGGCGTGCCGGTCCGGGTGCCGAGGTCGGCGATGGCAGCGCGGGCGGACGCGGGCGCGGTGAAGACCAGTTCGTAGTCGTCGCCACCGACCAGTGGCAGCAACGCGAGATCGGGCCGGAGCGCCAGCACCTCGCGTGCGGCGGGCGAAAGCGGCACGTTCTCGAAGGCGATGCTCATGGCGACGCGGGAGGTGTCGGCAATGTGGCCGAGGTCGGCCACCAGACCGTCGGAGACGTCCTGCCCGGCAGTGGCGAGGCCGCCCAGTGCGTGGCCCAGGGCCAGCCGGGGCCGCGGCAGGCGGTAGCGGTCGGCCAGGAACGCCGCGTCGGCCGGGTCGGCTTCCGCGATGTCGCCTGTCAGGATCCTGAGACCCAGCGCCGAATCGCCGATGGTGCCGGACACCCAGATGTCGTCGCCGGCGCGTGCGCTGTCACGGCGGAGCAGCCGCGCGCGGGGTGCGAGGCCGAAGGCGGTGAGCGAGAGCGTCAGGGGGCCGGGCGTCGAGACCGTGTCGCCGCCATAGAGGTGAACGCCGAATTCCTGCTGGTCCTCCGCCAGACCCCGGGCGAAGGCGGCAATCCAGTCATCGTCCTGGTCGGGCGTGAAGGCCGTCGCCAGCAGGTAGCCGACGGGACGAGCCGCCATCGCGGCGAGGTCGGACAGGTTGACCCGCAGCAGCTTGCGCGCCACCAGGTCCGGCGGGTCGTCGGGCAGGAAGTGCACGCCGGCGACCATGGCGTCCTTGGTCATGATCCAGCTTTCGCCGGGCGGGGCGTCGGGCAGGATCGCGGCGTCGTCGGTCAGGCCCAGCGCGCCTTCGTCGGTCAGCGGCACGAACCAGCGGTCGATGACCTCGAATTCGCCCGAGCGGCTCATCGCCGGTGCCGGGTGCCCAGTTCGTCGGCGCGGATGTCGCGTGCCAGCCGGTCCAGCGCGCCGTTGACCAGGGTCGGCTCGCCGCCATGGAAGAAGGCATGGGCCAGCGAGACATACTCGTCGATCACCACCTTCGCCGGGACGTCGATGCGCGCCATCATCTCGTAGGCGGCGACACGCAGCAGCGCCCGGAGCAGCATGTCCAGCCGCTCCATGGTGTACTCGAGGCTCAGTGCCCGCTCGATCACCGGGTCCAGCGCGGACTGGCGGTCGACGGTGCCGAGGACGAGGTCCTGGAAGAAGTCGCGGTCGGCGCTGATCACCGGCTCGCCGTCCAGGTCATGACCGAGACGATGGGCCTGGAACTCGCTCACCACCGCGGCGGCGTTGCCCTGGTTGATGGCCAGCTGGTAGACGGCCTGGACCGCGTGCATGCGGGCCGTGGAGCGCCTGCGGCGGTCCTCCGGCGTCGCCCGGGAGCGGGCACCCTTCATTCGGCGGACGCGAAACGGTCGCGCAGCCCGATCATGGTCAGGGCGGCGCGGGCGGCTTCGCCCCCCTTGTTCTTCTGCGACGGGTCGGCGCGGACCAGGGCCTGGGCCTCGTTCTCGACGGTCAGGATGCCGTTGCCGATGGCCAGGCCGTCATAGATGGTCAGGTCCATCAGGCCGCGCGCGGATTCGTTGCTGACGATCTCGAAATGCAGGGTCTCGCCACGGATGACGCAGCCCAGCGCCACATAGCCGTCAAAGGCGACGCCGCCGTTCTCGGAGGCCTCCTCGGCCATCGCGATGGCACCGGGAATTTCCAGCGCGCCCGGCACCTGCACGACCGTCCAGGTCGCGCCCTCGGCCTTCAGCGTCTGCTCGGCACCGGCCAGCAGGCCGTCGCCGATGTGGTCGTAATAGCGCGCCTCGACGATGAGGATGTTCGCAGCCATGGTTCAGGCCTCCTTCAGCGGGCGCGTGCCGGCGATCTCGAGGTTGTAGCCCTCGAGACCGACGATGGTCATGGGGGAATTGGTCAGCAGCACCATCTTCCGGATGCCGAGATCGCTCAGGATCTGGGCCCCGATGCCGTAGTCGCGCAGTTCGCGGAGCTGTTCGACATTGCCCTTCTCCTGCATCTCGAAGAAGCGGGATATGGCCATCTCGCGGCTCTCGCGCAGGAAGACCAGCACGCCGCGCCCTTCGGCGCCGATGGTGCGCATGGCCTCTTCCAGCCGGCCGGACTTGCCGCCGATCTCGCCGAACAGGTCGGGGCGGGGGTCATAGCCGTGCATGCGCACCAGCACCGGCTCGTCGCCCGCGATGTCGCCCTTCACCAGGGCGATGGACTCCGCGTGCGCCACCTCGGAGCGATAGACGATCATGCGCCAGTCGCCGCCGAACTCGCTCTGCAGGGTCGAATCGTAGCTGCGCGCGACCAGCTTGTCGGAGCGGCGGCGATAGGCGATCAGGTCCGCGATCGTCGCGATCTTCAGGTTGTGGAACTGCGCGAATTTGATCAGGTCCGGCATCCGCGCCATGGTGCCGTCGTCGTTCATGATCTCGCAGATCACGCCCGCCTGGCGCAGGCCGGCCATCCGCGCGATGTCCACGGCGGCCTCCGTGTGGCCGGCGCGGCGCAGCACGCCGCCGTCCTTGGCCACCAGCGGGAAGACATGGCCCGGGGTCACGATGTCGTTCTTGCCGTGCGAGGGGTCGATGGCGACCTGGATGGTATGCGCGCGGTCGTGCGCCGAGATGCCGGTTGAGATGCCGTCGCGCGCCTCGATCGACACGGTGAAGGCGGTCTGGTGACGGGCCTGGTTGTCCTTCGACATCAGGCTGAGTCCCAGCTCCTCGACCCGCTGCTGCGTCATCGACAGGCAGATCAGGCCGCGGCCGAACCTGGCCATGAAGTTGATCGCCTCGGGCGTCGCGAACTGCGCCGGGATATAGAGATCGCCCTCGTTCTCCCGGTCCTCGTCGTCGACCAGGATCACCATGCGGCCGTTGCGGGCGTCCTCCACGACCTCTTCGATCGAGGAGAGATAACGGGTGTACTCGGATGTCATGCCTGGCTCCGGCCTGCAGTGTCCTGGAGCCGCGCCACATAGCGCGCGAGGACGTCGATTTCCATGTTCACCCGGTCGCCGGCCCTGGCTTCGCCGAAGGTGGTGCGCGACTGGGTGTGCGGGATGATGTTGATCTCGAAGGTGTCGCCATCGACGGCGTTCACCGTCAGCGAGGCACCGTTCAGCGCCACCGAGCCCTTCTCCGCGACATAGCGTGACAGGCTGCCCGGCGCGCGGAAGATGAAGCGGCGGCTGTCGCCCACGGTCTCGATGCTGACGATCTCCGCCAGGCCATCGACATGGCCGGTGACGATGTGACCGCCCAGCTCGTCGCCGACCCGCAGCGAGCGCTCCAGGTTGATGGCCGAGCCCGGCGCCATGTCGCCCAGCGCGGTGCGGGCCAGCGTCTCGGCCGAGACGTCGACGGCGAACCAGCCGGCGCCCTTGTCGACCACCGTCAGGCAGACGCCGTGACAGGCGATGGAGGCGCCCATGTCGACGGTGGACATGTCGAACGTGGTCGAGATGACCAGGCGCAGGTCGCCGCGGCGCTCGATGGAGCGCAGGCGGCCGATATCGGTGATGATCCCGGTGAACATGGCGAGTGGGTTTTACGCGCCCGCCTCGAAGGTTTCCAGCATGTCGTCGCCCAGGACGCGCTGGCCGGTGCGCGTGAAACGCGGGGCACCGTCCAGTTGCCCGATACCGATGCCGGAAAGCGCGGCCAGACCGTCGCCGCCGATCAGCAGTCCAGCGCGATACCAGGCGATCCGGTCGACGACACCGGCCCTGAGGAACGAGGCTGCGACCTGCGCGCCACCCTCGACCAGCAGCCGCGTGATGCCGCCGTCTGCCAGCTGCCGCAACACCTCATGCACATCTTGCAGCCCCGAGCGGTCGAAGGCGGTGCGGAACAGACGGGTGCCGGCCGATTCCAGCGCGGCCATGCGGGCCACGTCGGCGTTGCGATGGCAGAAGACCCAGAGCGGCACCTGCGCGGCCGTCCGCACCAGGCGTCCGGTCAGCGGAATGCGCAGGTGGCTGTCCAGCACCACGCGCACCGGCGAATGGCCTTCCAGTCCCGCGATGCGGCAGGTCAGTTCAGGATCATCGGCGGCCACGGTGCCGGCGCCGACCAGGATGGCGTCGTGGCGCGCGCGCAGCAGGTGGCCGTGGCGGCGGGCCGCCTCCCCGGTGATCCACTGGCTGTGGCCGGATGCGGTGGCGATACGACCATCCAGGCTGGTCGCGAGCTTCAGCGTCACCAGCGGGCGGCGTGCGGTCCGGTTCAGGACGAAGCCGCGATTGAGCCGCTCTGCCGCGTCGGCCATCAATCCGGTCTCGACCCGGATGCCGGCATCGCGCAGCAGGCGGAAGCCGCGACCGTCGACTCGCGGATCCGGATCGCCGGCGGCGACCACCACGCGGGCAATACCGGCCGCGATCAGCGCCTCGGCGCAGGGCGGGGTCTTGCCGTGGTGACTGCACGGTTCCAGCGTGACATAGGCGGTGGCGCCCCGTGCCGCGGCACCCGCCTCGGCAAGCGCCACGGTCTCGGCATGCGGTCGCCCGCCGTCGCCGGTCCGTCCGCGCCCGATGGCGTGCCCGTCACGAACGATGACGCAGCCGACGGCCGGGTTGGGGGCGACGCGCCCCAGGCCGCGGGCGGCCAGCGCCAGCGCGTGGGCCATGCATGCCCGGTCATCCATCAGTCGTCGCGACCGCCGATCTCGCGGCCGATGAAGTCCTCGAAGTCACGCGCCTCGCGGAAATTCCGGTAGACCGAGGCGAAGCGGACATAGGCGACCTGGTCGATGTTGGCCAGCGCCTGCATGACCATCTCGCCGATGGTGCCGGACGGGATCTCGCTCTCGCCGGAGCTCTCGAGCTGGCGCACCACCGCGTTGATCATGCGTTCCACGCGCTCGGGGTCGACCGGGCGCTTGCGGATCGCGATGTCGATGGAGCGGGCAAGCTTGTCGCGATCGAAGGGCACGCGCTGGCCGTTCTTCTTCACCACCGTCAACTCGCGGAGCTGGATCCGCTCGAAGGTGGTGAAGCGCCCGCCGCAACTGCCGCAGACACGGCGGCGCCGGATTGCCGTGTTGTCCTCGGTGGGACGGGAATCCTTCACCTGGGTGTCGGAGTGCAGGCAGTACGGACAGCGCATGGTTTCCCCTCCCGGAACGGATCAGATGCCGCCGGCGTAGATCGGGAAGCGGCTGCACAGCTCCACGACCTCGGTCCGGGCCTTGGCCTCCGCCGCGCCGTTGTCGCCGTTCGAGCGCGCATAGCCCTCCAGCACGTCGGCGATCAGGTTGCCGACCTTGACGAACTCGGCCTCGCCGAAGCCGCGGGTGGTGCCGGCCGGGGTGCCAAGGCGCACGCCCGAGGTAATGGTCGGCTTCTGCGGATCGAACGGCACGCCGTTCTTGTTGCAGGTCATGTAGGCGTTCTCGAGCGTCCGTTCGGCGTCCTTGCCCGTGACGCCCTTGGAGCGCAGGTCGAGCAGCATCAGGTGCGTGTCGGTGCCCCCGGAGACGATGTCGAACCCGCGGCTGACCAGCGTGGCAGCCAGCGCCTGGGCATTGGCGACGATCTGCTTCGCATAGACCTTGAAGCCCGGCTTCAGCGCCTCGCCAAGGCCGGCGGCCTTGCCGGCGATGACGTGCATCAGCGGGCCGCCCTGCAGGCCGGGGAAGACGGCCGAATTGATCTTCTTGCCCAGGGCCTCGTCGCGGCTGAGGATCATGCCGCCGCGGGCGCAGCGCAGGGTCTTGTGGGTCGTGGTGGTGACCACGTGGGCGTGGTCGAGCGGGTTCGGATGCACGCCGCCGGCGACCAGGCCGGCGAAATGGGCCATGTCGACCATGAACAGGGCGCCCACCTCGTCGGCGATGGCGCGGAAGCGGGCGAAGTCGATGATCCGCGGATAGGCCGAGCCTCCGGCGATGATCAGCTTCGGACGGCATTCCTTCGCGACCCGCTCCACCTCGTCATAGTCGATGCGGGCATCGTCGCGGCGCACGCCGTACTGCACGGCGTTGAACCACTTGCCGGACTGGTTCGGCGGCGCGCCGTGGGTCAGGTGGCCGCCGGCGTCCAGCGACATGCCCATCAGGGTGTCGCCCGGCTTCAGCAGCGCCATGAACACCGCCTGGTTGGCCTGCGCGCCCGAGTGCGGCTGGACATTGGCGAACGTGCAGTCGAACAGCTTGCAGGCCCGGTCGATCGCCAGCTGCTCGGCGATGTCGACGAACTCGCAGCCGCCATAGTAGCGCTTGCCCGGATAGCCCTCGGCGTACTTGTTGGTGAACACCGTGGCCATCGCGCGGATCACCGCGGGGCTCGCGATGTTCTCCGAGGCGATCAGCTCGATCTGGTTCTGCTGGCGGTCGAATTCCTTGCCGAAGCTGGCGAACAGCTCCGGATCGTCGCGTTCCAGGTCAGCGTCCCAGAAGGCGGCACCCATCGCAGCGGTGGCGGTCATGCGGGTTACTCCTCGTCGAAGGCAGCAGGCCGGCCGAGCTTGTCGACGCGACGCTGGTGGCGCCCGCCCTCGAACGGCGTGGAAAGGAAGGCGCGGACGCAATCGCGCGCGGTCTCGATGCCGATCAGGCGGGCGCCCAGCGCCAGCACGTTGGCGTCGTTGTGCTCGCGGCAGAGTCGTGCGCTGGTGGCATCGTGGCACAGCGCTGCACGCACGGCAGGTTCCCGGTTGGCGGCGATCGAGATGCCGATGCCGCTGCCGCAGACGATCACGCCAAGGCTCGCGCGACCGTCGCGGATCGCCGCCGCGGCCCGGTAGCCGAAGTCCGGATAGTCTACGGAGGTCAGGTCATTGGTCCCCGCATCCAGCACGTCATGGCCGAGTGCGACCACATCCTGCTTCAGCGCTTCCTTCAGTTCGAAGCCGGCATGATCGGAAGCCAGCACGACCGTCGCCATCGCACGTCTCGTCTCTCGGGGGGCGGGAGCGCCGTCGATACCATATCTGGTGGTGCGTCGCCAAGCATGCGCTGAACCGGTTGCATTCGTGCCCGGCCTTCAATCGCTATTGCCACCAGTGGTTTGTTTGGCCTTTGATAGGAAACAGCAAATCGCGATTCCGCCATAACGGGGCCAACGCCCGCTTGAATGACTTGCAAAATTGCAAGCGATGCGCGGCGGGGCGATACGAGGTTTCGGAGGGAGTATGATGAGCGACACCTCGAATAACGAACGCGACATCCTGGAGATGACGGCCCGGATCGTGGCTGCCTATGTCTCCAACAATCATGTGGCATCGGAGGATCTGCAAACCCTGATCGCCAATACCAGAAATGCACTGGCCGCATTGCGGGAGCCGCAGGCGGAAGAGGAAGCGGTCGCGGAACCGGCGGTTCCGGTGCGGCGCTCGATCACGCCGGACTACCTGGTGTGTCTCGAGGACGGCAAGAAACTGAAGATGCTGAAGCGCTACCTGCGGACCCGGTACGGCATGACGCCGGACGACTATCGGCGGAAGTGGAACCTGCCGCCCGACTACCCCATGGTGGCGCCGAGCTACGCCGCGCAGCGGGCCGAGTTCGCCCGCAGCATCGGGCTCGGCAAGAAGTCGGGTGGCGACAGCGAGGACTGATCGCGGCCGGCGTTTCAGTCGGGGCTGAAGACCACCGTCTTGCTGCCGTTCAGCAGGATGCGATGCTCAAGGTGCCAGCGGACAGCGCGCGCCAGCACCCGGGCCTCGATGTCCTGGCCGCGCCGGATCAGGTCCGCCACGGAGTCGGCGTGCGTGGCGCGCTCGACCGCCTGTTCGATGATCGGTCCCTCGTCGAGGTCGGGCGTCACGTAGTGCGCCGTGGCGCCGATCAGCTTGACGCCGCGCGCATGGGCCTGGTGGTAGGGGCGAGCACCCTTGAAGCTCGGCAGGAACGAGTGGTGGATGTTGATCGCCTTGCCGTAGAGGCGCCTGGCAAGGCCGTCGGACAGGATCTGCATGTAGCGGGCGAGGACAACCAGGTCGGCGCGGGTCCCGGTGACCAGGTCCAGCAGCGCGGCCTCCTGCTCGGCCTTCGTATCCGCCGTGACCGGCAGGTGATGGAACGGAATGCCCTGCTGGGCTGCCAGCGGTTCCAGGTCCGGATGGTTCGAGACGACGGCGACGATCTCCGACGGCAGGGTGCCGATGCGATGGCGGTAGAGCAGGTCGTTCAGGCAGTGGTCGACCTTCGAGACCATGATGAGCACGCGTCCCCTGCGCGCCTCGTCGGCCAGCGTCCAGCGCATGTCGAAGCGGGCGGCGACCGGTTCGAAGCGGAAGCGGAACATGTCCGGTTCCGGGCAGGCGAAGCGGATGCGCATGAAGAACCGACCGGTGGCCGGATCACCGAACTGCCCGCTCTCCAGGATATTGCCGCCGTGCTCGGCGATGCAGCCCGCGGTTGCCGCCACGATACCCGGACGGTCATCGCAACTGAGCTTGAGTACGGCAACCTGCGGGTCGGTCATCGGGGTCCGGATCCTGTCTGCGGGGAGGGAAAGCTGTCGGCTCTCCTACTGGCTGACGGGCGAGTTGCCAACCGTCGACATTGCCGGCCGAAGGATGCGCGGTGGATCCTGGATATCGCCCTGCACTCTGGTTGCGGCGACCTGAAAATATTAACAAAGATTTACCATGGACGGCGGTAATATTCGAAAATGTATCAATCCGGGATGCAAAAAACAGCGTATGTGTTCCTGTCTGGAACAAGGCTCTGGCCTTTTGTCTGTACTGCTTGCGGATGATGTGGGCAGACTGCGTTCCAAAATGTGAAAACGGTCACGCGATCCGGGCGCGTCGCTTGCACGATGCCGTGGCGCATGTGTTCGGAGAATGCCGCGTGTCACATTTCTGGATCGGCGTGCGATCGTGAACGGCCGCCCTGCAATCGGGGCACGGATCATTCGCGCCTTCATACCCGAGGACGTGGAGGTCGAGTACCTGGAGCTCGCCGAGCTGGCCCGGCAGACCAAGGTCGACCTCTTTGCGACACTGGCGTTCGGTGCGATTCTGTTCGGCATCTTCGCTTCGGGCCGGTTCGCTGATCTTGTCGGCGACGGCGCCGGCGCATGGACATGGTTCGGCCTGGTCCTGGTCTGGGCGCCGATGCTGTGGCTGAACGGCCATGCCTTCCAGAAGGACCGGCAGGCCCGGCAGCGGATCGCCTACTGGCGGCTGCGGTTCGTGATCCAGAACTTCATCAACGGACTGGTCTGGCTCGCCCTGGCCTGGCTGACCCTCGATGCGAACCTGTCCGGCAACCTGGCGTTGCTGGCGCTGGTCTACCTCGGCCTGATTTCCGTCTATGCCGTTCATGTATCGCCCCACCTGCTGGCGTTCCTGGTCGCGGCCGTGACCGTTGCGGTCGGCTTCGAGGCGACCATGCTGATGGTGGATTCGACGTTCGCGGACCTGCTGCTGGTGGTGGCCCCCTGCTACTGCTTCTACGCGTACGAACTGGGTCACAGCAGCAACAAGCGCTATCGCCAGAGCCTCGAACGCGCGGTGGCACTGAGCAAGCTGTCCTCGGACCTGATCGTGGCGCGCAATACCGCGCTGCAGGAAAGCAAGGCGAAGACGACCTTCTTCGCGATGATGAGCCACGACCTGCGCACGCCGCTCAACGCCATCATCGGCTTTGCCGAGATCCTCAAGACGGAGGTCTTCGGCAAGATCGGCAATGACCGCTACCGGGAATATGCCGGCGACATACACGACAGCGGCAACCACCTGCTGCAGCTGGTCAACGACCTGCTGGACATCTCCAAGATCGAGTCCGGCAGCTTCGAACTGAATGTGCGCGACTTCGCGCTGGACGACGAGATCCGCGGCACGGTGAAGTTCCTGCGCGAACAGGCCATCAGGAAATCGCTGGAGATCCGCATTCCCGATCGCGGCAGCACCTGGATCAAGGCCGATCCGTTCCGGATCCGCCAGGTGCTGCTGAACCTTGGTTCCAACGCGGTGAAGTTCACGCCGGCCGGCGGCAGCATCCTGTTCGACTGGCACGTGCTTCCCGATGGCGGGCTCGACTTCTCGGTCAGCGATACGGGCATCGGGATCAAGGCGGATGATCTCGAGAATGTCTTCGACCCGTTCAAGCAGGCCTCGCCGACCGTCTCCGGCTCGCCGGAGGGGACCGGTCTCGGCCTCGCCATCTGCAAGCGCCTGATGGAACTGCATGGCGGGACGCTGTCGATCGCGAGCACGCCCGGCGTCGGCACGACCGTGACGGCTCACCTGCCGCCGGAGGCCGTGCTGCCGGCCGAACCGCGCCGGGCCGAGGCCAGTTGACGTCGGACCGGTGCTAGCAGTCGGGCTTGCCGGTGATTCCGCAGCTCTTGTGTCCCGACATGTGATCGAGATAGGCGACAATGCCGTCGATCTCCGCGTCCGAAAGTCCGTCGAAGTCCGGCATCTTTGTTCGCGCGCGATAGCTTGATGCGGCGCGGATGACGCCGCGCAGGTGCTGGTCAGGCAGGTACTCGGTCACGTTCTTCGGGACGTTGAGTTCCGGCGCCAGGTCACCGCCCACCAGGTTCACCGAATGGCAGGAGACGCAGTTCTCCTTGAAGGTGAAGAAGCCGTCGACCACCTTCGCCTCGGTGCTGGCCGGCGCCATGGCGCCATAGCGGGTGCCGAACGGCACCAGGTCGATCTCGACCAGCTGGTAGGGCCACTTGAAGCGCGGGTCGTCCGGCGAGGTGCCGGGCCACACGACATAGTACGGCGCGGGCGTCACCGGCGTCTTGCCCTGCAGGAAGGTCTCCCACGGGTCGGCATCCGGCCTGTCCGCGTCGCGGAAGGCGACCACGCCACCGGCTTCCAGCGCGCGGTCGAGGCTCATCGAGGGCGAATAGCCGTCGGCGGCGCGAAAGACCAGCTCGATGCCGGTACCGCGCGCGGATTCCAGGTCAGGGAAGGCCGCGGCCAGGACGTCGTTCAGCGGATGGCCGCGGAACCGCATCTCGCGCTTGTAGGCCTGGTCGGTGACCGTCACATCAATGGTCGGAAGGGTCTCGCCGGCCAGAAGTCTCTCCAGGTCGACAGGTTCCGCCCCGGCGGAAGCCGCCGCCAGACAAGTCAGGCCCACCAGTGCAAGGATCCGCATCGCTGCCTCCGTTCCCGCCCCCGCGTCGCCCGCATGATGCCATCACTGGCGCGCGGAGTCGTTGTCCGATACGTCTTCCGGTGGCGGTGTCAGATTGCGTCGTGGAAGATCACGCCCAGCGTGGTGCGATGGCCGCTGCGGATGGTCGATACACCGTGGCGTATGGCAACGGCGCTGTAGCCGCGCTTCGCCACGACCGGCCGGCGGTTGACCGCGAACAGCAGGCCGTCGCCCTGGCCGAGCGTCAGCACCTCGGCGCGCGTTTGCATGCGGGGCCGGGTCTCGGTCAGCACGAACTCGCCCCCCTCGTAGTCCCGCGGGTCCGACAGCATCACCACGAGCTGGATCGGGAAATAGATCGCGCCATAGAGGTCCTGGTGCAGGCGGTTGTAGTCGCCGGGACCGTAGCGCAGTACCAGGGGCGTCGGACGCAGTTGCCCGGCATCGTGACAGGCGGCGAGATAGTCCGCGTGTGTCGGCGGGTAGGTGGTCTGATCGCCCAGGCGCTCGGCCCAGTGCGCGGCGAGAGGTGCCAGTTCCGGATACAGCATGGTCCTGAGATGCTGGACCGGCTCGGGCAGGGGATAGGCGAAGTACTTGTACTCGCCCTCGCCATAGCCGTGGCGGCGCATGACCACGCGTGACCGGAACCTGTCGCGGTCGTCGTAGAGGTCGGAAAGCTCCGCGCAGGTGGCCGTCGGCAGCAGGCCCGGCAGGATCGCGTGACCGCGTGCATCCAGACCGGCGCGAACCGCTTCCCAGTCGAAGGTCCGAATGGTCATGCCGGTTGCCGTCCGCGCAGCAGTTCGAGCACCCGGCCATCGACGGCAAGCAGGCCGCAGAGGATCAGGCCGAAGCCACCCAGGATACGGGCGTCCAGGGGCTCGCCGAGGAAGATCGCGCCCAGGGCGATGGCGCCGGGCGGAATTAGCATGGTGACCAGCAGCAGGTTGGTGGCACCGGCGACCGCGAGGATGCGGAAATAGAGGATATAGGCGAGCGCCGTGCAGGCGGTGCCGAGGAACACCCAGGCGATCAGCGTATCCGTTGACGGTGCCGCCTGCGGAACTCCGTCCACCAGCAGCGCCACGGGCAGCATCATGATACTGGATGCCGTCAGCATGCCCGCCGCCGCGACCAGTGCCGGCATGCGACGCAGCCGGCGGCCGAACACGCCGGCAAAGGAATAGGACAACGCGGCGCAGAGCACGGCGACCTGGCCGGGAAGGCCGGCGCCGAGGCCCTTCACCGCCGCCGGGCCCATCAGCACCGCCACGCCACCGACGCCGAGCGCCATGCCGGCGAGCTTCGACGGGCTCGCCCGCTCGTCACGGGTCAGCACATGGGCGACGGCGACGGCGAAGATCGGGGTCATCGCATTGAGAATCGAGGCGACGCCGCCGGTGATCCAGGTCTGGCCCCAGAAGATCAGGCTGAACGGCAGGGCATTGTTGAGGAAACCCATGACGGCAAGGTCACGCCAGTCGGCCAGCCCCTGCGGGCGCGGCGTGGCGGTCAGCAGGACGATGCCCCAGAGGACCAGTGCGCCCATGGTCGTGCGCCCGAGTACAAGCGTGAACGGACCGACATCCCTGAGCGCGACCTCCACCGCGAAGAAGGTGCCGGCCCATATCGTCGCAAGTGCAAGCAGCATTCCCCACGTGCCGGGTCCCATCCGCATCGGCTTTCCCTCCAGCCTGTTCCGCGCGATTCTCTAGCATTCATGTCCGGGCGTCACCGTCCGGTCCTTGTGGCCCAATCCCGCAGGCCAGACTTGCCGCGAACGTCGTGCGCCACCACGTGCGTGGGCAGGAACGGAGGAATGCCCATGCGCCTGATCGCGGTTCTCGGACTCGGTATCCTCGCCGCATGCACGACGGTCGACCTGCACGCGCGACAGTTCTCCACCTCGGCCGGTCCGGTCGAGGTCGAGCAGGTGGCCGGCGACCTCGACACGCCGTGGGCGGTGGCATTCCTGCCGGACGGCGGCCTGCTGGTGACCGAGCGCGACGGCCGGCTCTGGCATTTCGATGCGGCGATGGCGCGAAACCCGGTCGCCGGCGTTCCGGATGTCTATGTCCAGGGCCAGGGCGGGTTGCTGGACGTGGTGGCCGCCCGGGACTTCACCGCGAGCCGGACGATCTTCCTCACCTATGCCGGAGTCTATCCGGGCGGTGGCGCGACGACGCTGGCGTCCGCGCGGCTTTCAGCCGATGGCAGCCGCCTCGAGGAGCTGCGGGTGCTGTTCCGGCAGGACAGGGCAACCGGCGCCGGGCACCATTTCGGCAGCCGCGTGGTGGAGGCGCCCGATGGCAGCCTCTATCTCACCATCGGCGACCGCGGGGATGCCGACCGCGCGCAGGATCCGCAGACCCACAACGGCAAGGTCGTCCGTGTGAACCGGGACGGCTCGGTTCCGGCCGACAATCCCTTTGCCAGCGGTGGCGGGCGGCCGGACATCTGGTCGATCGGTCATCGCAACCCGCAGGGGGCCACGCTGGACGAGGCCGGGCGGCTCTGGACCGTCGAGCACGGCGCGCGCGGCGGCGACGAGATCAACCGGCCACAGGCCGGGCACAACCATGGCTGGCCCGTGATCTCCTACGGCACGCACTATTCAGGCATGCCGATCGGGGAGGGCACGGCGAAGTCGGGCATGGAACAGCCGGTCTGGTACTGGGATCCGTCGATTGCACCCTCGGGAATGGCCATCCTGTCCGGGCGTCTCTTCCCGGCATGGACCGGCGACATCCTGGTCGGCTCGCTGAAATATGACTATGTCTCGCGCCTCGACCGCGACGGGGACCGCGTGAGCGGCGAGGAGCGCCTGTTCCCGGACGCCTTCGAGCGCATCCGCGACGTGCGCGAGGGGCCGGACGGCGCGATCTGGTTCCTGTCGGAAGGTGACGGCGCGCTCTATCGCGTCACGCCCGTCCGCTGACCGGGATCAGCCGGCGGCGACGCCGGTCTTTTCCCGCCGCCCGCGCTCGCTGGCCGATTTCAACTGGCCGCATGCGGCCATGATGTCCCGGCCGCGCGGCTGGCGCACCGGGCTGGCAAAGCCCGCGTCGTTGACGATCTCGGCAAAGCGGCGAATCGCGGTCGGTGTCGAGCACTTGTAGGGCGCGCCGGGCCAGGGATTGAACGGGATCAGGTTCACCTTGGACGGGATGTCACCGATCAGTCGCACCAGCTCCCGTGCCTCGGCCGGGCTGTCGTTGATGCCATCGAGCATGACATATTCGAAGGTGATGCGGCGGGCATTGTTGGCCGCCGGGTAGTCGCGGCAGGCCTGCAGCAGTTCGCGGATCGGGTGCTTGCGGTTGATCGGCACCAGCACGTCGCGCACGTCGTCGGTCACCGCGTGCAGCGAGACCGCGAGGTTCACTTCCAGCTCCCGCCCGCAGCGCTCCATCATCGGCACAACGCCAGAGGTGGAGAGGGTAATGCGCCGCTTGGAGATGGCGATGCCCTGGCCATCCATGACGATCTTCAGCGCCTTCGAGACGTTGTCGTAGTTCAGCAGCGGCTCGCCCATGCCCATCATGACGATGTTCGAGATGACACGTCCGCCATCCTTGGGGCTTGGCCATTCGCCGACCGTGTCGCGGGCGACCATCAGCTGGCCGACGATCTCGGCCGGGGTCAGGTTCCGCACCAGCTTCTGCGTGCCGGTATGGCAGAACGCGCAGGTCAGCGTGCAGCCGACCTGGCTGGAAACGCAGAGCGCGCCGCGATCGGTCTCCGGGATGTGCACCGCCTCGGCCTCGTGGCCGTCGGGGAAGCGCAACAGCCACTTCCGCGTTCCGTCGACGGACTGCTGCATCACCGAGACCTCGGGGCGGCGGACGACGAACTGCTGGTCAAGGTCCGCGCGCCAGGCCTTCGAGATCGAGGTCATGGCATCGAAGTCGCGCGCACCGCGCTCGTAGATCCAGTGGAACAGCTGGCTGGCGCGCATGCGGACCTTGTCCGCCCGCTCGCCGGCGGCCAGCAGTGCCTCCGCCATTTCGGTGCGGTCGAGACCGATCAGGTTGACGCGGCCGTCGCCGGCCACTTCCGGTCGGTCGGTGGCACGGAATTCGGGGGCGATGGCAGTGTTCACTTGGCGCAGGCCTTGTTGATCGCGCCGAAGGCCGCGGAGAAGCCCAGCAGCGAATAGGTGTCCGTCGTCTCCGTGCCGCGCGAGGACTTGCCGCGCACGACCATTTCCAGCCCCGCCTTCATGCCATTGACCAGCTTCTGGTCGTCGGCCGGCACGCTGGTCCACGCGCGCTCGCCGTCCGTGCGCAGCGTCACCGTGGTGCCGTCGATACGTGCGGTAGCTGCGGAATTGGCCTCGAACGGGTAGCCGACGATCATGCTGACCTCGCCCTCCACGCCCTCGGTCGGGCGGTGGGCGACGTTGAAGCGGATGTCGCCGCGCCGGACATTGTCCGGCTGCGACCGCTTCGGCTCCGACGTGATGAAGCAGACCTTGGTGTCGCCGTCACGGTAGAGCCATGCCGACCAGTCGCGAAAGTCGCCGATCTTCTGCGGCGCCGGTTGCGCGACTGCGGACGTCACCGCGACCCCGACCAGCAGGACGGCAAGGATTTTCGGGAACTGTGTCATGGTCGCGAACATAGCCATCGCGCGGCGCGATTTCCAGCAGTCGTCGCAACCGCGTCGCTCGACCGTTGACTTCCGGACTCCGCTGCGAAATCTGGAGTGGGTTCAGAAACAAGATGGAGTCAATCCATGACCCGACCGGCGGCACTCATCATCGGCGCGGGCGATGCGACGGGCGGCGCTGTTGCCCGCCGGTTCGCGCGCGAGGGCTTCGTTGCCTGTCCGGTCCGGCGCACGGCCGACAAGCTGGCGCCGCTGGTGGCGGCGATCGAGGCCGACGGCGGCGCGGTCCGCGCCTTCGGTGTCGATGCCCGGCGTGAGGAGGCCGTGGTCGCGATGGTCGAAGAGATCGAGCGCGACATCGGCCCGATCGAGGTGTTCGTGTTCAATATCGGTGCGAATTCGCCATCGCCGGTGCTGGAGGAGACGGCGCGGCGTTACTTCAAGATCTGGGAAATGGCCTGCATGGCCGGCTTCCTGACCTCCCGGGAAGCCGCGAAGCGCATGGTGACGCGCGGTCGCGGCACCATCATCTTCACCGGCGCGACGGCCAGCCTGCGCGGGCGGGAGACCTTCGCGGCCTTCGCCGGCGCCAAGCACGCGCTCCGCGCGCTGGCACAGTCGATGGCGCGGGAACTGGGGCCGAAGAACATCCACGTGGCCCATTCCATCATCGACGGTGCCATCGATACCGAGTTCATCTCCACGAATTTCCCCGAGCGATACGCGCTGAAGGACCGCGACGGCATCCTCAACCCCGACCACATCGCCGACGCCTACTGGAACATCCACTGCCAGCCGCGCGATGCCTGGACCTTCGAGTTCGATCTCCGGCCGTGGATGGAGCGCTGGTAGGGGCTGCGCGCAAGGCCGTGTCGCCGGGCCGGTCGTTGCTCTAGTCTCGCCGCCGTTCTGGACGGGGGAGTCTTCGGGCGATGATCAGGCGGCCGGTCACGGCACTGGGCATGTCGATGGGGTTGCAGGTCGTCGCCGCCGCGATCTTCACGGCGACCGCGGTGATCGCCCCGGCGCTGCCCCCTTCGCTCGGGCTGGACCGTTCGGGGCTCGGCATCTTCGGTGCCCTGACCTTTGCCGGTGCCACCCTGGGCTCGCCGGTCGCCGCCGCCTACATGGCCCGGTTCGGGCCCGTGCGGCTGATCCAGGCCGGCCTGGTGTTCTCCGCGCTGTCGCTCGCCATCCTCTACACCGAGATCGGCTTCCTGGGCTTCGCCGCGGCAATCCTGATCGGCCTCGGCTATGGCCCGAACGCGCCGGGCGGGTCGTACATGCTGGCGCGGCACACCCCGCCGGATCGCCGGGGACTGATCTTCTCCATCAAGCAGGCCGGGGTGCCGGCGGGCGGCGTGCTGATCGGCATCGTCATCCCGCTGGTCGAGGCGAATCACGGCTGGCGCGCGGCCATCGCGGTGGTGATCGCCACCGGTGTGGCGACCGCGCTGCTGGCGCAGCCCTGGCGCGGGCGCATGGATGATGACCGGGTTCGCCCGGCGGCAGGTTCCCGGGTGCGGATCGGCGACATGTTCCCGCTCCGCGCCCTCTCCGAGCACCCGATGCTGCCGCTGATCGCCATGATGAGCTTTGCCTATGGCTGCGGGCAGATGATCGTCATGACCTACACCGTGACCTTCCTGGTCGAGGAAGTGCACCTGGACCTCGTCGCCGCCGGCGCGGCCTTCTCCGCCGCGCAGATCTCGAGCTTCGTGGTCCGCATCGCCAGCGGCTGGCTCAATGACCGCCTGCGCCGGCCGCGTGCGATGCTGTCATCGTTCGGCATCGTCGCCTGCATCGGGCTCGGCTCGCTGTCCTTTGCCGGACCGGAGACGTCCTATGCCATGATCGTGGTGCTGGCCGCGATCTGCGGCGCCGGTGCCGCCGGCTGGAACGGCGTCTACCTGGCCGAGGTCGCGGCCATGGTTCCGCCCGACCGGGTGGCGGCAGCCACCGCGGCCACGGTGTCCTGCACCTATTTCGGCCTGGTGGTCGGACCTGCGGCCTTCAGCGTGATCCTGGCCGTGTGGGACTTCTCGACCGCCTATGCCGGTCTCGCCGTCTTCGCCGGACTGGCCGGGCTGATCATCTTCCTGCCGCTTGGGGGGCGGGACTCAGCCGGCCAGGCCGAGCGATAGCGGGTTGGCCGCGACCCAGGACCGGAAGTCGGGTCCGGGCATCGGCCGGGCGATGGCAAAGCCCTGCACCTCGTCGCAGCCAAGGTCGCGCAGCATGTCGATCGTTTCCATGTCTTCCGCCCCTTCCGCGACCGTTCGTATACCGCGTTCGCGGCACAGCGCGATCATCGCCCGGACGATGGAGCGCGATTCGACGGAGGCCGCGATGTCGCCGACGAAGGTGCGGTCGATCTTCACCTCGTCGACCTCAATCTGCTTGAACATCGCCATGGTCGCGTAGCCGGTGCCGAAATCGTCCAGCGCGATGCGATAGCCGATTGCCCGCAGGCGGCGCAGGACCCGCCGCGCGCGTTCCCACTCGGCGATCAGCGCGGTCTCGGTGATTTCCAGCGTCAGCCCGTCGATGGTGCCGCCGGGCAGGTGCGGGGCCTGTTCGAGCTGCCGGATCAGTTCGGCCTGCTGCAGGTCGCGGGCGGACAGGTTCAGCGCCAGTCCGAGCGGGATGCAGTCCTGCCGCCAGGCCGCGATCTCGGCCAGGCCGGCCGAGATCACAGTCTGCGAGATGCGGTGGATGATCAGCGAGTTCTCCGCCAGCGCGATGAAGCGGCCCGGCGGCACGTTGCCATGTTCCCGGTGCTGCCAGCGCAGCAGGGCCTCGGCCCCGACCGCTGCGCCGCTGGCGAACGACACCTTTGGCTGGAAGTGGAGGGTCAGCCGGCCGGACTCGAGGTCGGCCAGCAGGTCGCGCAACAACAGCAGGTTCTCGCGTTGCCGGTCCTGCAGCCGCGAGTCGTAGCGCGCAACCCGTCGGCTGCGGTCGATCGCCTGCCGTGCGGCCCGTATCGGGCGTGCGAAGGGGTCGGGCCCCAGCAACTCGATCGCCGCGACATCGGCGATCCCGGAATGCACGAAGGCGGGCAGGGGCGGATCGCCGGCCGCCACCTCGACTGGCGCGCCGAGCAGCCGGCGCAGCAGCGCCATGTCCGCCTGCCGGCTCGCGCTCGGCAGCACCAGCGCCATCTTGTCCGGGGCCACGCGGACCAGGGCGCCGCAGTCGTCGGGAAGGGACTGGGCGATCTCCCGGAACACCCGCGACGCGATCTCGCCGGCTGCGGCCTCGCCGAACGCGTCCAGGATCTCGTCGTAGTTGCGCAACACCAGGGCGATCACCAGGCGGCTGTCCGGGCCGGAGCGGATCGCCGCCCCGTGCTGGTCACGCAGCCCCGAAACCCGCAGGAATCCCGTCGTGCTGTCGGTCATCGCGAGGCGCCGCTCGGCCTGCGCGGTCCTGTCCATGATCGCCGCCAGTACGCCGACAAACGCACCGATCAGCATCAGGAACGCCAGTCGCGCGATCCAGTTCACGGTCTGCTGGGCCACACCGGCGTCACCGTCAAGCGGCATCCAGGGACCGAGCATGATTCCCCCGGCCAGACCGGCCAGCGCGCCGCCCGGTACCCGGAAGACCATGCCCGCGACGATGACCGGAACGAACATCAGGTAGGGCCAGACCAGCTTGGTGCCGCCGGTCGCGATCACAAGCCATGCCACCAGCGGCTGCGTGGCGACGATGAACACGACAGCCGCCAGCTTGTATCGCGAGGGAGCGGACCCCCGGGACAATGCGCCCAGGAGGGGCGCTCCGGGCCAGACAGGCATCGTGGTGCGCTCCAGAACTATGGTTGGCGGTGCTCAGCGTGCGCTCCACTCCACCGCGTGTCGAGGTCGATCTCCGCGCCTTTGCCATGCAGCCAGCGCCGAAATCTCGCGCTCTTGTTGATCAGGCGGGTCTGCCGGCAGCTCGCATCGGTCAGCGTTCGCGGAAGGCCTGGTCGGCGGTGCCGATGACGCGATCGGTCAGGTAGGACAGCACCGAACGGGAGCCGGTGTGCAGTTCCGCGTCCACCTGCATGCCGGGAAGGACCGGGTTGCGGGACGGATCGTCGCCGAGCCAGGTGCGTTCGGTGCGCAGTTCGATGGTGTAGAAGACGGCGCCGGTCTGGGGGTCGACATTGGCGTCGCGGGCGAAGCGACTGACTTCGCCTTCCAGCGCGCCGAATTTCACGAAGTCATAGGTGCGGACCTTGATGGTGGCCTTCTGCCCGATGCTGACGCCGCTGATATCGCGGTTGGCGATGCGGGCCTCGATCACCAGCCCGCCTTCGGGCGGCGGCACGACCGACATCAGCGGATCATTGGGCCGAACGGCCTGGCCGATGTTGTTGACGGCAAGGTTCTGGACGTAGCCGTCGGACGGGCTGCGGATGTCGGTTCGGTCCAGCCGGGTCTCGGTCTGGCTGAGTGCTGCCGCCGTGCGGTCCCGCGCGCCGCGCGTCTCCGACAGCGATGACAGGGTCTCGCTGCGCGCCTGGTCATCGATCTCCTGCCGCTTCGAACGTGCCGCCCGCAGGGCCGCCTGCCCGGATTGCAGCGCCTGTTCGGTCTCGTGCAGCTGTCCCTCGGTCTCGGCAAGCTGGCGCTGGATGCTCTGGAAGCGCAGGAACGGAAAATGGCCCTTGTCGGTCAGCGTCTGCAGCGATCGCACTTGCTCGGCCAGCACGGCGGCGCTGTCGCGCAGCGTGCGGATGCGAATGGCAGAGGCGTTGATGTCGTTCTGGCGCTGCTCGATGTCGCGGTCGGCACTGTCCCGCCTGGCCTGCAGCGACTCCCGGCGCGCCTCGAACAGCCGGGACTGGTTGGCCACCAGATCGGGCCGGGCGGTAACCACAGAGCCGGGGAAACTCACGTCCCGCGCGCCGGCGGCCTCGGCCTCCAGCCGTGCGAGCTGCGCCTCCAGCACTTCCAAGTCGCCGCGCAGGCGCTGGCCTTCCTGTTCGATGAGCTGGCGGTCCAGGCGGATCAGGCTCTGCCCGGCCTGCACGAAGTCGCCGTCGCGGACCAGGATCTCGGCGACCGTGCCGCCCTCCGGATGGTTGATCACCTTGACCCGGTCGCCGGGCCGGACCTGGCCCTGCGCGATGACCGACTGGCCGACTTCGGCCAGTGCGGCCCAGAGCAACAGCACGATGAAGAAGCCGGTGATGACCAGGATCAGGATGGAGGCGAGGGGCGAATGCCTGGCCTCGCTGATCGCCTGTGCCTCGGGCAGGAAATCGCCGTACTGGGCGCCCCGGTTGCGTGGGGGGGCGCCATCACCCTGTGGATCGGCCATGCCCGGTCAGCCCGTCGAACTGTCCGGGCGCGTCGACGGTGCCCGCGAGCCGCGCATCGCCGCCTCGCGCATCCGCGACCGCGCGAAGGCGATCACCTCCTCGGGCGGGCCGACGCGTTCCACCCGGCCGTCGAGCAGCAGCGCCACCTTGTCCGCGATGGCCATCGGCGCCATGCGGTGCGAGATCATGATGATCGTGCGCCCGCGCCTGGCGCGCTTCAGCGCCCGGATCAGCTGCTCTTCCGTGCCCGGGTCCAGGGCGCTGGTCGCCTCGTCCAGGATCAGGATCTTCGGGTTGCGGATCAGCGCGCGCGCCATGGCCAGCAACTGGCGCTGACCCGACGAAAGGCCGCCGCCGCGCTCGCTCAGCACGGTGTCATAGCCCTTGGGCAGGCGCTGGATGAAGTCGTGCGCACCGACGAAGCGGGCGACCGACTCGACGCGGGCCGGGTCCTTGTCGTCAACGCCCATCGCGATGTTCTCGCGCACGGTGCCGGCGAACAGCTGCACGTCCTGCGGCACCACGCCGATCTGGCGCCGGAGGGTGGCGGGCGAGATGTGCGCGATGTCGGTGCCGTCGACCAGCACGCGTCCGTGGTCGGGCCGGTAGAGACCCTGGATCAGCTTGGCCAGCGTCGTCTTGCCCTGGCCGGAGGGTCCGATGATGCCGAAGACCTGGCCGGCCTCGATGCTGAGGGTCACGGCATTGAGGACGAACGGCAGGTCGTCGCCATAGCGATAGGAGACGTTCTCGAAGCTGACACCGCCCTCCAGCGGGCTGCCGGGGCTGAGCTCGCCCGGCTCCGCCTCCGGTGTTTCGCTCATGATCTCGTCGATGCGGCCGAAGGCCGAGCGGACCTCCTGCACCTGGTGCCAGGCCGACACTACCTGGCGCATCGGCGCGACGGCGCGGGAGGCGAGGATGTTGGTGGCAATCAGCGCGCCGACGGACATTTCGCCGGCCATGATCAGGTAGGCGCCGAGCACGATGACCACCAGGCTCAGCACCTGCTGCAGGTTCTGACCCAGCGCCGACAGGATGCCGGACAGCGTGTTGGAGCGGTATCCGGTCCAGGCAGAAAGGCCGAGGCGATGATCCCAGCGCCGCTCGATCTCCGCTTCCAGGCCGAGGGCTTTCACGGTCAGCGCGTTGGCCATCGTCTCGTGCAGCGCCGAGGCCTTGGCCGCCTGGCCCAGGAAATTCTGCTCGGTCAGCTTCTTCTGGCGGTTGTGCGACGCGACGGAGAGCAGCACGAACAGCGGGATCGCGACGGCGACGACCAGCGCCATGCGGGGCTCGATCAGGAACAGCGCCGCCAGGAAGACGAAGGCGAAGGCCAGGTCGGCGATCACCAGCGGCATCTGTCCGGTGAAGAAGGAGCGGATGGAGTCGAGCTGGCGCATGCGTTCGGAGATGACGCCGCTCGCCGTGGTCTCGAAGTGCCGGTAGGGCAGGCGGAGCAGGTGATGCACCAGCTCGCCACCGATCAGGGCCTCGACGCGGGCGCCGGTGTGACTGGAGATGTAGACGCGGACGATCCGCAGCACCAGGTCGAAGACATAGATCAGCACCATGCCGACCGCGAGGGCGATGAGGGTCGATTCGCCGGTCCCGCCCGAACCCACGACCTTGTTGAACACGGTCATGATGAACAGCGGTGCCGCCAGTGCGAACAGGTTGATCATCAGCGACGCCGCGCCGAGTTCCCACAGCACGCCGCGCATCTTCCGCGCGACGTCGGAACGCCAGTCCCTCTGGCCCGTGCCGATGCGTTCGGGGGCCTTCAGGATGACCGCTGTCGCGCCGGCCGCCAGCACCTCGTCGGCGGGAACCGTGGTGCTGGTATCGCGGGCCGGATCGTGAAGGACGAAGCTCTGGCCCTCGGTGCGCAGGACGGCACGGGCCCCGTCGGGGCGGTCGAGGTCGAGGACGATGAAGGGCGGCTTCAGCCGCTTGAGGACGCCGCGGTCAAGCCTGCGCTCGACCATCGGGAAACCGAGGCGCTCGGCGGCGAGGCGGAAGCCGTCAAGGGTCATCGGGTTGCCGGCACCGGGGGCGGCGGCCTGGATATCGGGCGCACCGATCGGGCGGCCAAGGTCACGGGTCATGCGGACCAGCAGGCGGCGCAATACGTCCACGCGCGGCGGCGGGGCGGGGCGGGGCGGGACAGCGGCCGTTTCTGAACCGGTCGCCGCGGCCGGCGCGGAGGGCGCCGGGACAGGACCGTCAGTGCGCGACGGCCGGCGCCAGTCATCATCGGCAAGACGCGCGACCTTGGGCGGTTCGGCGGGCGGTTCGGCCGCAGGGCGGGCCGGCGCGGGTTCGACGACCGTCAGGCGCGGCTTGCCGTCGACGCGCCGCCAGCCCGTGTCGGCGGGCGCGTCCTGCGGCGGCGCGGGCTGCTGCCCGATCCGCGACCATGCTTCCTTGTCGGCGTCCTCGGCCATGTCCGTCCGTTGCTCGCGACCCTGTCCACTCTACGCCCGGGCGGGCGGGAGCGACAGCCGGTCAGCCTTCCTTTCGCGTCAGCAGCTTCGGGGGCCGGCGCTGTTCCGCCACCTGGAACAGCGAGAATGTCCGCCCGACATAGTTCGTCACGCTGTTGAGACCGCGCATGTAGGTCTCCAGCCGCTCGTCCTTGACCGCCTCGACCAGCCGGATCGGCCGGCGCGGATCATCGCTCTCGAAGCGCATGTAGAACCAGGGCTCGCCCCGGCGCAGGACCAGGTCCTTCGTCGTGTCGTACCACTCGAAGGCCCACATCATCGGCCGGGGCCAGATGTGGATCGGCAGGCGTCCGCCGATCATCAGCCCTGGCCACATGCGGCCGGTATAGCTGTTGAACGGGGGCATCTGGTTCATCCAGCAGATGTCGTCCGAGACGAAGATATAGGGCGTGATCAGCTGGATGATCGGCCGGTCGGGATGGCGCCATTCGCTGCGCGGCATCACCGCAACCATCTGGCGCAGGTGCTTGGAGCGGATCGGGCTCCGCTCGCCCAGCGCGTTGATCAGCTGCGGCTGGCCATTGTCGTCGAAGCGGAAGCGCAACTGCATGTCGATGGGGGCGACGACCTCGAACAGGCGCGCCTCGTAGTCCAGCACGGCCGGGCAGACCGCCACCGACTTGGCGTGTGCCACCGGCGGGTCGCCGCGACGCTGGCACTGGCGCGGTGCCTCCCAGATGAATCCGGCCTTCTCGGCATCCAGGATATAGCCGACCTCGACCACGCGCCGTTCGGGCGGCCGCTGGCCCGGCCGCTTCGTCGGTTCTTCGGCTTTCAGGTACTCGAACATGCGTGCGCGTCCCTCCGGGTGACGAAGGTCACAGCAAGAACCGTTCCCGTTCCGGGTGCAAGACCCTGCGCGGGGTCACGTACCAGGTGGCAGCCCGCGATCGGGTCGCACCAGACCTGTCAGCCGCTTCAGATCGCGACGCAGGGCGACACCGGGCTCCGCCGCGAGCCGCCATTCCCGGACCAGCCGGGCAAGTGCGCCCGGCGCCGTCGTTTCCGGGAACAGCTGAAGATGCGCTTTGACGACGGCCTCGAAGGCCGCGCCGCCGATGCGCGCGACCGGCATCCCGGCCTTTGCTGCCGGTTCCACCCCGGCGCCGAGCCGGCCCAGCAACGCCAGATAGCTGCTCACCGGCCGCAGCATCTGCCCGCGTCGGGCGCGGGCCGCGAGTTCCCTCCAGTTGAATTCCTCGGGCCGGCGCAGCATCAGCAGGCCGTCGACCACGGTCTTTATGCTGTCGACGGTGAAGAGATCGCGCGCCGTGTGACTGGCCGCCAGCAGCAGGCAATGGGTCGGCGACGGCGCGGAAATTTCTCCGCAAGTCGTTGCTTCGGCGAATATTTCATCGACGGTGAGCGCGCGTGCGAAGGGCCAGGCGTCGCCCTCGACATGCAGGTCGATGTTGGTTCCCCCGTCGGGGGCCATCAGCGGCTGGAAGCTGGCATCGCCGATGAAGCCCCAGCGACTGCGGGTCGGCAGCGCCTCGAAGGCGAAGCCGGCGCCGCGGAACAGGTCGAGCGCCGCGCCGAGATCGCCGCGGCGGACCAGGATGTCGGCATCGGAAACCGCCCGGTCCTCGGCCCTGGGATACAGCCAGGCCCCGGTGGCGAGGCCCTTTAATGCGACGGCCGGGATCCCCGCGTCCCGGAGGGCACCCAGCCAGTGCCGGCCGGTTCCGTGGCGGAAACGGTTCAGTAACCGTGTCTGCCCGACCATCGCCGGCGGCAGGTCAGGCCCCGGCCCCAGCACGGCTTCGGCGGTCGCCGCCGAAACAAGCCGCCCGAACGCTGCCACGGCTTCGCCCGATGGCCGCGGGTTGGCCGGATCGGCGATGCGCCGCCAGAGCGACAGCCCCTCGGCGAGGGGTGTCGCTGCCGGTGTCCCGATCTGATGCAGGTTGGCCACGATCGGCTCCGATTTTCGCGCAATGCGGCGCGTGAAGGGAAAAATGTCCGTTGTCTTGGTGGTTTGCGGGATCTTTTTGTATCATGGTGAGAAACGAGCACTCAGCCCGAATCTTGCATCTCGGGAGGGCATGATGAAGCGTTTCAATCGAATTTGCGTTGCCGCGGCGCTGGTTTGCGGCATGGCGACGTCCGCCCCGGCACAGACGCTGGGTGAGGCCACCCGTGCGGAGGCGCTGGCTGGCGCCATTGCCGGCAGCGACGACGGCCGGAAGGCGATCGAACGCTATCTCGACGGCGGCGGACTGCCGGAAGTCGCCGCCCAGCGCGCCGCGACCCTGATCCGTGAGCTGCGCCGTGGCGACCTGGTGGCCGATCCGCTGGTGCTGCAGGCCGCCGCCGACCGTATTGCTTCCGCGGCGAGCCGCTCGTTCATTTCCGCCCAGATCTTCCGTGCCCAGGTTATGCCGGGGTTCGATATCGGCACAGGGCGCCTGGGTTTCGACTTCGGTCCGCCGGACTCCGACGTGCAGCCGGGCTTCGTGAAGGTGACGGCCCGTTCCGAGATGGTGAAGGGGCCACAGCCGGCCGCCATGCGCCGCCCCGAGGGCGAGGCGCTGTCGCGCGACGGTATCCGCAACCTGCGCCAGATCCGCCTGCCGGTGCCGCCGGGCAATTACCGCGTCTTCCTGATGACCGATGACATCGGTGTGCCGCAGGCCACGACCAACCCGTTCGGCACGGCGATGAAGATCAACGGGCAGCGTGTCCGGGTCGCCGCCGCGACGCCGCAGACCTGGGCCGCGGATACCTACCTGGCCGAGCCGGGCCGTTACCTGGCCGACCCGGCCGCTGCGGCCGAAGTGGCGCGTCGCGGGGCGGCGAAATCGGCCACGAGCGCCGGCATCGTGATGATGCGCGCCGAGGTGCAGGACGGCTTCCTGGTCATCACCTTCGACGGCGATGCCGGGCTCGAGACCTACCTTACCGGCCTGATCCTGGAGCCCGACGACAGCGAGGAGAGCATCTTCGCCCCGTCCGAAGAGGCGCGCCGGGCCCTGTTCACGACCCCCGAGCGCATTCTGGAGGCCGAGAATGTCGTCAACGAGGCCGTGGCGCAGCTGCTGAACGACGTGGTGACCGAGGCCAATCCGCAGCAGCTGGCCAGCCTGCTGGACCAGTCATCCCCGGTCGTCGAACCCAGCGGTGACGTGAGCCCCAACTAGAGGCGTCCGTACGGACCGCAGAAGGCAGGTTAGCGGATGCGAGATCGGGTGCAGGGACGGACGGGACTCGGACTCCGGGCGCTGTCCGTGCTGGTCGCATGTGCCTGTGGCACCGGTGTCGCCTGCGCCCAGGGTGCGACGGATATCTCGACCGAGGGACAGGTTCCCCCGCAGATCATCCAGAATCCGATCATCCCGTCGATCCCGGATCCCGAGCCGTCCTTCACCACGGCCAAGCAGGATGCGGTCATGGCGCGGCCCCGTCCCGAGTACCAGCCCATCGGGCTGGAAGCCGGGGGCATCGTGGAGGACATCACCTGGCTGGGACGTGGCCAGGTGCTGGAAAGCTTCCTGCTGTTCCCGCGTGTCGATGTCGGAATGACCTTCGACGACAACATCTTCGCCGACAGGACCCGGCGCAAGGCGGATTTCGTCGGCGTCGTCAGTCCCAGCGTCACGCTGCGCTCCAACTGGGACAATCACGAGCTTTTCGCCACGCTCAAGTCGAGCACCTCGCGCTACCTGCTGAACGGGCGCGAGAGCTCGACCCAGTTCGGCGGACAGCTTGGCGGCGAGATCGAGCTGACCGAGTTCGAGTCGGTGCGGCTGGTGTTTTCGTCCGACCGCAAGACCACGTCGCGCGGAGATGTCTCCGTCGATGCCGGGGGCGACGAGCCGGGGGTCTTCTTCGAGCATTCCGCCGACCTGCAATGGCAATATGCGCGTGACCTGTTCCAGTGGCTGGCGCGCACCAAGCTGTCCCGGCGCAATTTCGTCGACGTGCCGGCCGGCCTGAACAACGAGATCGAGACCGACCAGAGCGACGGCTGGCGCTGGGACAGCTCGGTCCGGCTGGGATACGAGGCGTGGAAGGGAACGACCCTGTTCGTGCAGCCCTTCCTGAACACCAGCTGGTTCGACAACAAGTTCGACAACAGCGGCTTCCGCCGGGCGTTCCTGACCTGGGGCGCGGTGACCGGCTTTACCTATGACGTATCCGCTGTGAGCTTCCTCGAGGCGTCGGTCGGCCTCGGGTTCAACAATGCCTTTGACAGCAGCGCCGGGGCGCTGACCTTCCTGAAGGCCGGGCTGGACCTGGTCTGGAACCCGCATGACAGCTGGACCTTCACCGCCGGGTTCAGCCGCGAGGTGACGCCGACCAACAGCTTCACGATCATCGGCGGTACCAACGTCGCCGACGTGGCGTTCCTCACCAACGCCTTCACGCTGGGGGCGCAGCTGGAAATCACCTACGAGCTGCTGGCCAGCATGGAGGCCGAGTACCGCAAGAGCTCGACCATCGCCAATGACACGCAGGACGACGTGTTCAGCAACACGGTGGCGCTGCTCTGGCTGCTCAACGAGAACATGCGGGTCCGGAGCTTCTGGGATTTCACCTATTTCTCGTCCAACGATGTCGCGCGGCGGTTCCTGCGCAACCGTCTGGGCGTGGTCCTGACCTTGCATTACTGACGGGTGACGCGGTGTCGGGGACGGACCTGCAACCGGAGACGGAGGACAGACGATGACATCCAGGGATTTCGCGCGGGTCGTCGGACTTGCTGCCCTGGTCGGTCTGGCGCTGGTGGCGCAGGGGTGCGGCGACCGGCGCTACGAGCGTTCGGACCAAGCGCGTCGCGCCGTCGCGGCTCCGGTCGCCGTGCCGGTCGAACCGGCGCAGCAGCAGCTTCCGGTCGTCACGCAGGCACCTGCGCCGGCACCGCTGCCGCAGGCAGTCCAGCCGGCACCGCAGCCGTTCCAGGTGCAGGCCGCGCCACCGGTCGCCACCCCGCCGCAGGTGGAACCGGCCGCACCCGTGGCACCGGCCGAGACCGGCCCGCAGGTCACCATCCAGCCGCTTCCCGCCGGCGCAACGGCGACGGGCGTGCCCGAGCGCCGCGTGGTCGCGACCGGCAGTGGCTTCGGTCCCTCCGCCCTGGATGACGGCCGGCCGGTGATCGACGTCGATACCATTCCCGACGACGTCGCGCAGAAGCTGGAGCAGTACCGCCTTGGCCCCGGGGACCGCCTGCAGATCAAGGTGTTCGGGCAGGAGGACATCTCCGGCGAGTTCGAGATCAGCGCCGCGGGCGAGCTGTCGGTGCCGCTGATCGGGCAGATCACCGCCGAGAACCTGACGCTCGGCGAACTGGCCCAGGTCATCACCAAGTCGCTCAACGCCGACTACATCGTTGATCCGAAGGTCTCCATCGAGGTCACGAACTACCGTCCGTTCTTCATCCTGGGCCAGGTGGGCAAGCCGGGTTCATACAAGTACCAGCCGGGTCTGAATGCCCGCATGGCGGTGGCTGTCGGCGGTGGCTATACCCGTCGGGCGCGCGAAGAGCCGATCACCATCTATCGCGTCAGTGCCGCGGGCGAGCTGGTGCGCTTCCGGGTCGACCAGAACGCCATCGTGCTGCCGGGTGACACCCTCGAAGTCCACCGGAGGCTGTTCTGATTGTGAATTCAGCCGCTTCCGGTATGGCGCGGCTCTTGCTTGCGTGCATTGCGGTATCACATGCAGGGGTACTGCGATCCGAAGCCGGACGAAGTTTCTTGCAAAACGCAAACTGCCCTTGACGGGTGTTGCGTTTCGGCCCGGCCGGTGAACCAACGCGGATGCTGCGACGCAGGTAGACGGAGATCATGGCCAGTCTGAGCTTTTCCCAGGTCACGAGGATGGACGACGCGGCGGACGCCATGCCGTTCGGCGCCTCGTCGTCGCGGGAAGGTGGCGGCCAGCTGAACTTCCGCCAGCTTTTCGGCATCCTGTGGCGCGGCAAGTTCGTGATCGCGGCCATCATGGCGCTGTTCATGTCCTTCGCCTATTACTGGGTGCAGTCCAAGACGCCGCTGTATGTCTCGACCACCGAGGTCGAGATCGGCATTCGCGACCGCACCGTCCTGAACGTGCAGGACGTGCTGCAGCAGGCGCAGCAGGACTTCTACTACAACGACACCCAGGCCTCGATCATCCGCTCGGCCGTTGCCGCCGAGAAGGTCGCCGAGCAGCTGGACCTCTATGGCGATCCCTCGCCGCTGTTCTGGGGTACGGGCGAGGACAAGGGCTCGCTCGGCCAGACGGTGAAGGCGGCGGTGAAGAGCGTGCTGCCGGACGCGGTGGTGGAGGGTGTGCGCAGCCTGCTGGACCAGTTCCGCGGCAGTTCCCACGAGCCGATCGAGGAGCCGAAGTCCGCCGACAACCTGTCGGAGGACGAACTCCGGGAGATCGAGCAGCAGAACATCGTCAAGACGCTGTTGCGCGACCTGAGCGTCGATCCGTCCTCGCGGGCGCGCACGATCTCGATCTCCTACCTTTCCGACAAGCCGGCCTTTGCCCGCAAGGTGGCGGAGGCCTTTGCCGAGACCTATGTCGGCCTTTCGCTCGACGAACGGTCCCAGGCGACCAGCCAGGCGTCCGACTTCATCGTCCAGGCCGTTGATCGCCAGCGCGAGGCCTACGAGGCCGCCGAGAAGGCGCTGGAAGCGTTCCGCCGCGAGGCCGGCGTGGTCGAGTTCCGCAACCAGACGACACTGCTGCAGGAACAGCGGGTCGAACTGAACCGCCAGCGGATCGAGGCGCGCGAGCGTGCCGCGGAGGCCGCGGCCCGCGTTGCCCAGGTCGAGCGACTGCTCCGGGAAGGTGATGCGGTCGATACGGTGACATCCGTTCTGGACTCACCGCTGATCGTGCGCCTGCGCGAGCAGGAAGCGGAGGTGGTGCGCGAGATCGCGGAACTGCGCACCCAGCTGCGCGACCGGCATCCCCGGCTCCTGCTCAAGCGGGCGGAACTCGAGGATCTGCAGAAGTCGATCC
This sequence comes from Pseudomonadota bacterium, assembly GCA_036154895.1. Taxonomy (GTDB): domain Bacteria; phylum Pseudomonadota; class Alphaproteobacteria; order Minwuiales; family Minwuiaceae; genus Minwuia. Next base: position 23,151 of record JAYZWD010000037.1, on the reverse strand, counting down.
GGGCCGAGATCGACAAGATCGTCATCGGCCTGAAGAACGACCTTGAACTGACGAACGTGAAGGTGGCGAGCCTGGATCGCGAGATCGCGACACTGCAGGCCGAGATCGAGAGCCAGACCGACGCCGAGGTCACCATGCGGCGCCTGGAATCGGAGCGGAATGCCCAGAAGCAGCTCTACGATACGCTGCTGAACCGGAACCAGGAGCTGCTGCTGCAGGAACAGACGCCGCAGCAACCGAACGCCCGCATCATCACGCCGGCCAACCTGCCGTTCGAACCGAGCTATCCGCGCAAGAACCTGACCATGGCTGCGGCCTTCCTGGCCTCCGGCGTCCTGGGCATCCTGGTGGTGTTCCTGTGGGAGTTCATGGACACCGGCTTCCGCTCGCTGCAGCAGTTGCAGCAGATGGCCTATGTGCCGGCACTGGGCCTGATCCCGCGTCTTTCGCTGTTCGACCGCCGTCGCTCGACGCCGGAAGACTTCGTGGTGGATGAACCAAATTCACTCTACTCGGAGGCGATCCGGACCATCCGGACGGCGCTGATGCTCGCCAGCATGGAACAGCGACCGCGCTCGGTGATGTTCACCTCGTCGGTGCCGGCGGAGGGCAAGACCTCCACCGCCGTTTCGGTCGCCCGCGCATCGGCCAAGGCCGGGCAGCGGACCGTGATCATCGACTGCGACCTGCGCAAGCCATCGGTGCACGAGTCGCTGCAGGTGCCGAACCAGCGCGGCGTCGTCGACGTGCTGAGCGGATCGGCGTCGCTGGACGATGTGATCGAGATCGATCTGCGCTCCGGCATGCACTACATCACCGCCGGTCCGAAGGCCCCGAACCCGCCGGACGCGCTGGGCTCGCTGGCCATGCGCCAGATGATCGACGAACTGAGCCGGCGCTATGACCTGGTTGTCATCGACACGCCGCCGGTGCTGCCGGTCTCCGACGCGCTGGTTCTGCTGCGCAATGTCGACAAGGCGGTCTATCTGGTGCGCTGGGGCTCGACCCGGCGCGAGGCCGTGATGGCCGGCATCCGCCAGGTCCAGGAAGCGAACGGCGATCTTGCCGGGGTGGCAATGACGCGGGTCGATATCCGGCGCCACCAGAAGTACAATTACGGCGACTCGTATTACTACTATCGCGGTTACGGCAAGTACTATGGCAACTAGGCGACGGCGACGCGGCGGGCTGGGGATCGGTACCCAGGCTGTCAGTGCCGTCATCTTCGCCGCCGGTGCCATGACACTCGTGCTGGCACTCCCCCGCCTTGTGAATGCCGTCGGTGCGTCCGCCGGCGAGCCGGCGATCGCGAAGCTGCGCGAGACCTCGGAGATCGGCGACCAGGCGATCGAGCGGGCCCGCAGGGCATTCGCGGCGGCTGCGCGCGCTCTCCCTTCCGACTACGCCGCGCCGCGCGACCTCGCCTTGATCGAGCTTGTGGCCGCCTTCCGTGCCGCGCCGGGCAGCGAGCCGCGCACTGCGGCTGCGCGCGCCTCGATTGACGCTGCCGCCCACTCGCTGCGGAACAATCCGGCGCAGGCCTATGTCTGGTTCCGGCTGGCGCAGGCGCGTCTGATGGCGGATGGCGTGACGCCGGCCGCCGTTGCGGCCTACCGCATGTCACTGGAGACCGGCGGCCGGGTCATCGACCTGATGCAGCCGCGCGTGGTGATGGGACTGACGCTCTGGCCGGTCCTTGACGACGACCTCAGGGAGCGACTGAAGGCGCAGATCCGCGGGCTGGCGCGTTACAACGCGCGCATCCTGGCCGAAACCGTGCTGAACCGGCCCGGCCTGACCCAGGTGCGCGAGGCCCTGCAGGACGAGCCGGAACTGCTGCGTGATTTCCTTGCGGTTTACCTGAAGCGGCGCACACCGGGCTATCGTCCCCCGCTCTGACCTCCGCGGCTCAGAGGCGGTTGTGCCGCCCGCCCCCGGTCGGGAAGGCCTGCGCGTAGCCGATGCCGATAACGATGGCGAATGTCGCCGCCACGGCCGGAATCTGGATGCTGAAATCGACCAGGGCGTGCAGGCCGACCACGGTCGCGGCGGCGAAGCCGATCGCCGGGTAGGCGGCATCCTGGCGTCGGGCACGGACCCCGTACAGGCAAGCGAGCGCCAGCCACGACAGCGCCAGGACCAGCAGCACCAGTGCCGGGATGCCGGCGTCGGCGGCGAATTCCAGGTAGCTGTTGTGCGCCTTGCTGATGGCATAGACGCCGCCGAATTCTGCGTTCTTGTACGACTGGAAATAGCTCTCGAAGGCGCCGGCGCCATGTCCGGCCAGCGGGCGGTCGGCGATGGCCGCGAGTGTCCGCTGGAACAACCAGGGGCGACCACCGAGCTCGCCGCCTTCCGCGTCGATGGTCCGTTCGAAGGTTCCGGTGCCGGCCGCGAGCAGCAGCAGCGACGCGCCGGCCACCAGGGCGCCGGCCAGCACGGCCGTTCCGGGAAGCTGCCGCATCCGGCTGGTGTAGCACCAGATGATGGCCCCGGTCCCGAGTGCCGTGGACAGCAGGCCGGCCCGGGAATGGGTGAAGATCAGCGCGACCAGCAGCACGGAAGCGGCGGCCGCGTAGAGGATGATCGTCTGGCTTCTGCGCCCCGCGGCCAGCGCCGATCCGTCGCCGTCGTCGTGGCGCCACGCCTGCAGGCCGAGCCCCGCCGCGGTAACGATCCCGATCCCGCAATAGGTCGCGAAGCTGTTGCGGTTGACGAAGGTCGACGTCAGCGCGTCGACATAGGCCCATTTCTTGTACCACAGGATAGTATCGCCGCCGGCGAACTCCGCCACCAGGCCGTAGAGTGCGTAGAGCACCGCGACGACGACGACGGCATTCAGCAGCACGCGGGCATTGTCGGGGTCGCGACCGGTCTGGCAGGCAATCCAGAAGAGCCCGCCATAGCAGAGCAGCTTCATGGCCGAGGTGCCGGTATCGACCGGAGACACCGAGATCGCGCCGTCGATCGCAAGACCCAGCGCCACCTGCGTGTCGAACCAGAGGGGGTGCCAGGCGAATTCGGGACCGCCGGTCTGGACCAGCAGCCACAGGATCACCGGCAGCCACAGCGCCATCGGCAGCAGCGCCGGCACACCGGACAGGCGGAACAGGCTGGGACGCAGCGCCGCCACCAGGCCCCAGAGCACGACCATGCCCCCGACACCGGCCGCCAGCAGGCTCCACGTCGCCGGCCGGTTGCTGCCCAGTGGCAGCGGCGACAGGGCAATGCAGGCAATCAGCCCGAACACGAACAGGCGGTCGACAAGAATCATGCGCAGTGTCCGGACAGGCGGACGTTACCTCAATAGGCGTTGCGGTGGACGAATCCGACGAAGATCGTTCGGAACAGTATCTTCAGATCCAGCCACAGCGACCAGTTATCGATGTAGTAGAGGTCATATTGCACACGCATGGCCATCTTTTCCGGCGTGTCGGTCTCGCCGCGCAGGCCGTGGATCTGGGCCCAGCCGGTGATACCGGGCTTCACCTTGTGGCGGCCGAGATACTGGTCGATGATCCCTGCATATTCCTCGTTGTGGGCCACGGCATGCGGTCGCGGTCCGACCAGTGACATGTCGCCCTGCAGCACGTTGAAGATCTGCGGCAGCTCGTCGAGGCTGGTCTTGCGGATGAACGCGCCGATCCGGGTGATGCGCGGGTCGCCCTTCGTTGCCTGGCGCCCGCCGCGGCTGTCCCCGGCGTCGTTCCGCATCGAGCGGAACTTGTAGACGGTGAAAACGTTGTTGTTGAAGCCGTAACGCTGCTGGCGGAACAGTGCCGGGCCCGGGCTGTCGAGGCGGATGAGGATCGCGATCACGGCCATCAGCGGCGAGATCAGGATCAGGATCAGCAGGGCCAGCAGCCGATCCTCGACACCCTTGATGATGTAGTTCCAGCCAGCGAGCGGCCGTTCCTGCACCACGGTGAGCGGCAGGCCGGACAGATGCTCGATCCGGCGGTCCATCATGCGATAGGCGAACGGTTCCGGTGCCAGGGTGACGTCGACCGGCACTTCGCGCAGACGGTCGAGCAGCTTGCCGATCCGCTCTTCCTCGCTCCACGGCACGGCGACGACGACTTCCTGCACCGAGGCCTCCCGCAGGTAACGCATCAGGTCATCCGCATCGCCGAGCACGGGCGTGTCAGGGGGCAGGGGGGCAGCGTCGGGCAGGTCGTTGAAGACACCCAGCAGCCGGACGCCGAACTCGGGCGGCGCGGACACGACGTGGCGGACCAGCCGGTTCACCGGCTCGCCATGCCCGACGATGACGACGTTGCGGACCAGGATGCCGTCACGCTGCCATGTGACGATGCGCCAGCTGAGCGCGATGCGGAACCCGGCCAGGGACAGGAACGAAAGCACCAGCCAGGTGGCGAGCCAGATACGCGAATAGTCGGCGGACGTCTTCGAGAAGAAGCCGGCGACGATCAGCAGCATCGCGACGGTGATCCAGCTTCCGGCCAGGCGGGTGAACTGGCCGGCCGGATTGCGGACATGATCGAAATTGTAGAGACCGGCGACCTGGAAGGCATTGGCGGCCACCACCATGCCGATGCCAATGGCCACAAGGTAGGGAACCGGCAGTTCCGGACTGCCGTGGCGCATCCAGTACGCGGCCCAGCCGGCGACCAGGATCAGGACCAGGTCGAAAAGGCGTGCCAGCCCGAGAAGGATCGATGGTGACGAGGCGATGATCCCGAAGCGCCGGCTCTGGCGCGCTGCGGGCGGCAGGCTGCTCGTCGACGTATCCATTGCGTGGTCCCGCTTTCCGCTACTCACCCGGATCCCGTGTCGCTCCGGACCGACCCTAGCCCGCCACGACCGACCCTAGCCCGCCACGACCGGCGCGGCCATGCCCTGCGTGCGGCGACGGCTCGGCCGTGCCCGGGTCAGGAGGTGCCGCCGGCCAGCCAGCGGTCACCCTGGGTCCTGGCCTTCTGGATGTCGCCCGCCGCGATTCGCGGCTCCATCGCCGCCATGCCGACATTGCCGGCCGGGATGCCACGCTTGGAGGCGATGTAGTACCACATGTAGGCCCTGACATAGTCCGGAGCGCCGAAGACGCCCTGCTCGTAGGCGCGGGCCAGCTGGACCGTGGCGCCCCGGTTCTGGCGGGCGGCCTTGGAATACCAGTTGACGGCCTCCTGGTAGCTCTGCGGCACGCCGGTACCCTGTGCATAGGCCAGCGCAAGATCGGTCATCGCCGCGGCATGGCCCATGTCGGCCGCCTTCTTCAGGTACTCGGTGCCCTTGTCCATGTCCTGCGGGACCTCGACGCCGGCCCGGTAGATCACGGAGGCGTTGTAGTAGGCGAGGTCGAGTTCCTGGGCCACGGCCTTCTCGAACCACTCGAGGGCATTGGTGAAGCTCTGCGGCACGCCGATGCCGTCGCGATAGAGTTCGCCCAGCAGGTTCTGCCCGCGGTCGATCCCGGCATCGGCCCCGATCTTGGCCCATTCGAAGGCCTTGGCGGCGTTCTGTTCGACGCCCGGTTCACCCGAGCGGTAGATCGCGGCAAGCGGCACCGAGGCACCGGTGACGCCGAGGTCATAGGCCTTCAGGTACAGTTCCTCGGCCTTCTGCGCGCTCTGCACGACGCCGACACCGGTGCGGTAGTGCCAGGCCAGGCGGTTGGTCGCCTGCGGATGCTGCTTGTCGACGGCGAGATGCAGGAACCTTGCCGCTTCCTCGGAATTCCTCTCGACCCCCTGGGCGGTCTGGTAGCGGACGCCGACGCCGAATTCCGCATTGGCGTCGCCGGTCCTGGCGCGGTCGAGCAGATCCTTGAACTGGGCCTCCAGCTCGGCCTTCGTCTGTGCCAGGGCAACGCCTGTGAAGAGCATCGCCGCCAGGGCCACAATCGCGGAAAGGGTCCGGATCATCATCTCGCTCCTGTCAATCCTACCAGCCGGCGCAGGACCCGACGCGATGTGTCAGGACTGCACAGGTGTCTGACCGGTCGCGGTTTGCAAGTCGCGAAAATAAGGGCACATTTCGCAACAAATTGCCGGATGATCCCCGCGACGAGGTCGCCCGGTTTCAGGAGATGCAAGCCTCGTGCTACCTTGGATGAAACAGCAGGGTGACGTGATGGACCGACTTGACGGGCCGGCAGCGAAGGCCCCCCGTGGCCAGCGGATCTATGCGATCGGCGACGTTCACGGCCGGTCCGACCTGCTCCGGGAACTGCACGAGATCATCGTGCGCGACTCGGCCGGCGCCCCGTCCGACCGGACCATTGTCTATCTCGGCGACTATGTCGACCGCGGGCCGGACAGTCGGGGCGTGCTTGATATCCTGATCGGCGAGGCCCTGCCGGGCTTTCGTTCCATCCATCTGGTCGGCAATCACGAGGCGGTGCTGCTGCAGTTCCTGCAGGACGCCGAGATCGCGCGGGACTGGCTGAACTTCGGCGGCGAGGCAACGCTGGCGTCCTATGGCGTCCGTCTCGACCCGCGCCGGTACGCGGTCACCGACCTGCTGCGGGCCAAGGAGGAACTGACCCGTGCCCTGCCACCCGAGCACCTGGCGTTCCTGCGCCGCCTGAAGCTGAATCACTGGGCGGGCGACTACTTCTTCGTCCACGCCGGCGTGCGCCCCGGCGTGCCGCTTGACCGCCAGACCGGCAACGACCAGATCTGGATCCGCGACCTGTTCCTCGATTCCGACGCCAGTTTCGGACGGATCGTTGTGCACGGTCATACGCCGAACGTTGCCGTGCAGAGCCGGCGGAACAGGATCGGCATCGATACCGGTGCCTATTTCACCGGCCGGCTTACGGCCGTGGTACTGGAAGGCGAGACACGCAGGTTTCTTTCGACCTGAGCAGGAACGCCTCTTGCTTTCGTGGCGCGGCAGCGTCGGGATGACGACGCGATCGGGGACAGGCAGGCATGGCGGCAGGCAATTACGGAACGGCCCGCCTTGACCGCGGCGGAACCGGCATCGACCTGGTCGAGCTGGCGCTGCCGTTCTTCATTGTCCTGAACTTCATCTACTCCAGCTTCTACAACGCGCTGCCCGAGGAATACCTGACGCCCATCGCGGCCCTGACCTTCGCGGGCCAGGCCGGCCTTGCGGTGGTGAGCCTGCTGTCCCGCCCCGGCTGGTGGCGGTGGCGGCTGTTCTTCGTGATCATGGTGCTGCCGTTCGTCTGGCTGGCCGCGTACCTGATCCTGCGCCAGACCATCGATTTCCCGCAGATGCTCCGCTATCTCGGCGGCTTCTACATGGGGGTGCTGGTCTTCGGGCACTATGACCGCTTTCCGACCCGGCTGGTGGCCTGGGGTGCGGTGCTGTCCGTGGTCTGGATCATGCTCTGGTCGATGACGCAGCCACTCTACCTGCATTCCAACGAAGCCGAGTTCGAGGAACCCGTACCGGGCTGGTGGGCGGCGGTGGTCGGCAATGGCCGCCTGGCGCCGTTCCACGGCGGCTACGAGAACCCGCATTCGTCGGGCTACATGGCGCTGGCGCTGATGCTGGTGGTGCACCAGTCCTGGCTTGCCGGCGCGATTCCGGCACAGGTCATGGGCGCCAGTGTCTTTTTTTCCATGGTCTATATCCTGGGCTGCTTCTCGACCCAGGTGCTGTTCGCGGCCGTGGTCTATTTCGGCTGCTACGGCCTGTTCACCAGGCGGATCTCCCGTCCGATGAAGCTGGTGGTCGCCCTGGCCGGGATGATCATCATGGGGATCATCCTGACCGAGAACGAGGAACGAAAGGCGGCGGTCCGCGTCGATACCGACATCAAGTGGGAGGAGCTCGGCTCCGGCCGGCTCGGGACCTGGGCGGAGCGCGCCTTCATGATCTCGATCCGCGACGGACCCCGGCTGTGGCTCGGGACCGGGATCGGCTCCGATTTCATGCCGTCGATCATGTGGCGGCTGAAGGATGCGCCGTCGCACAACGTCTTCCTGACCATGATGATAGAGAGCGGCATCATCGGGTCCATTGCCTACTGGGCTGCGCTGATCATGATGATGCGCGCGCTGGGCAGACTCGGAATCTGCCTGTTCAGCGTCGTGTTCGTGACCGCGATGATCGGCAACGGGATCACCCTGCGGCCGATGCCGTTCCTGATGTTCTTCATCGCCGTCGCGATGGGCATGCAGGCGGTGGAACGTGACAGGAAGCTCGAGGAACTCGAGGTGCAACGAAGACGGATGGCGGCCCGGCTCGCGGATCGAGACCGGTACTAGCCGCCATTCCGGAGAGGGGGGACGAAGGATGGCCGACAGCAACGCGGACCAGATCGAGTACTGGAACGGTCCGAACGCGGAGAAATGGGTCCGCAACCAGGATCGCATGGACGCGACGCTCGGCGCGTTCAGCGACCATGTGATGGACGCCGCGGGCATCGTGGCCGGCGACCGGGTGCTGGACATCGGCTGCGGATGCGGCGGGACCACGCTGGACCTCGCCCGCCGCGCGGCACCGTCGGGCAGGGCCGTTGGCGCCGACATTTCCCGACCCATGCTGGCGGTCGCGCGCGGGCGTGCGGCCGGGAGCGGGCTGGACGTCACATTCGTCGAGGCCGACGCCTCGGAGCACGATTTCGGCGTGGCCGGCTTCGACCTGCTGTTCTCCCGCTTCGGGGTGATGTTCTTCGCCGATCCGGATGCGGCCTTCGCCAACCTCGGCCGCGCCATCCGTCCCGGCGGGCGGCTGGCCATGGCCTGCTGGCGCCCGCTGTCCGAGAATCCGTGGATGCTGCAGCCGGTGATCGTCGCCAAGAACTTCGTCGAGCTGCCGCCGCGACCGGGTCCGGAGGCACCGGGGCCATTCTCCTTCGCCGCGCCGGACCGGGTCCGGCGCATCCTGACCGCCGGCGGCTTCACCGACATCGCGCTGCAGCCCGTCGATCACCCGATCCGCATGGGCGGCAGCCCGGAGGAGGCCGTGACGATGGCGATGGAGGTCGGGCCGCTGGGGTCCGCCGTGGCGGGCGCCGACGCGGCGACCAGGGCGGGCCTGCTGGCGGCGCTGCAGGACATGCTGGCAGGCCATGCCGGACCGGACGGGATCGCGCTGACCGGCGCGATCTGGTGCATCACCGCCCGGAAGGAATGAGATCGCGGCTGGCGGTCTCGATGGCGGTCTCGAGCCGGCGCATGAAGTCCTTGCGATCAAGTCCGGCCGGGATCGGCTCCAGGTACTGCATGACGATGGTGCCGGGGCGCTTCACGAAGGCGTTCCGCCCCCAGTAGAGGCCGGAATTCACGGCCACGGGCACGACCGGCAGGCCGAGGTCCCGGTACAGCGCGGCCACACCGGGCAGGTAGGTGCCGGTCTCGCCCGGCGCGACCCGCGTGCCCTCGGGAAAGATCACCAGGTGGCGGCCGGCATCGCGGGCGGCGCGGGCGGCGTGCAGCATCTCGCGCAATGCCTTGGCGCCGGCCGAGCGGTCTATGGGGATCTGGCGGGTGTGGCGGCAGTACCAGCCATAGAGCGGCAGGGACAGCAGTTCCTTCTTCATCACCACCGCGGGATCGGGAACGGCCAGGTGCCAGATGATGGTGTCCCAGGCCGACTGGTGCTTGCTGGCGACGATGGCCGGGGCAGCCGGCAGGTTCTCCCGCCCGCGGACCTCGTATCGCAGTCCGACCAGCAGGCGCAGGCCGAGATTGATGCCCCGGGCCCAGATGCGCTGGCCGGCCATGAGGACCTGGCGGGGAAACAGCAGGCCGGGCAGGAAGGCCACCAGCATCAGGGACGTCCAGGTCCAGAACCAGGCGTTGAAGGCCAGCGCGCGCAGCCAGACGATCACAGCCGGACATCCCCGATGTCGCTGGTCAGACGGGCACGGACCAGGCTGAAGACATACTTGTGGAACTCCAGCGTCACGCGGCTGAAGGTGGCGCGGTCATGCCACCAGCGGCCGGGATCGTCGTCGCCGCGCCGGGTCGGCCACGGCTCCAGCCTGACTTCGCCCATTACGCGACGCAGTTCCACCAGGCTGCGTGGCATGTGGTAGACGGCGGTGACCACCGTCAGCGACGTGAAGCGGTGCTGGCGCACCCAGAAGGCAATCTCCACGGCATTGCCGACCGTATCCTGCGCATCCGGCCCCAGGTCGACGCAGCAGTCGAACAGGTCGGCATTGCCCGGATGCGCCGCTTCGAGCGCCGCCCGGTTGGTGTCGCTGCCGATGCCGGATATCAGCATCCGCCGGCCGGGGTCGCCCCGCAGCAGGCCGAGCCCGGCGGAGACGCGGCCGGCGGACCCGGTCAGCACGACGATGGCATCGGTGTCGGCGGTCGCGGGCTGCAGCCGGTCGATCTCGTCGGCAAAGCGGATCAGCCCGCCCGCCCAGAGCGCGCCCAGTGCCAGCAACAGGCGCAGGATGAAGCCGGTGCGGCTCACCAGCGCGCCTCCAGCAGGCTGAATACCGTCCAGCGCGCGGTCAGCATGGCGACCAGGGCCACCAGCAGCGGGATGGCGCCGATGGCGATCCAGCCGGCCAGCGGCGGCGCCATGCCTGCCAGCAGGTCGGCCCCGTCCAGGCGGACCGCGCCAACGGCAAACCCGGTGACGATCAGGCCCGGAACGGTTCCGGCCAGGCCCCCGACCAGTGCCAGCTTCAGGCCATGGAACTGGAAGCGGCGGGCGAGATAGCCGTCCTCGGCACCGATCAGGCGCAGCAGCTCGATGGTCGGGCGATGATTGACCATGGCCGAGCGCGTGGCGAAGACCGTGACCAGCACGATGGCCCCGAGCGCCACGGCGGCGAGGGCGAAGGCGACCAGCCGCGCGAGACTGGCCAGGTGCTGCAGCGGCCGCAGCCACTGGTCCGGCCTGTCGATGCTGACATCCGGAACCCCGGCGAGGGCCCGTTCGATCGCCGCCGCCGTGCCGCCCGCGACCAGCCGGACGTCGATGATGACCGGCAGCGGCAGCAGGTCGGGCCCGGCATCGGCGCCGGCGCCGAGCCAGGGACGCAGCAGGTCTGCGACACGCGCCCGGGGCAGGTGCTCGATCCGCTCCACCTCGGGCAGGGCGCCGATCCGGCGCACCAGGTCGTCGACGCGTGCGTCGGGCATGTCGGCCGGCAGGCGCAGCGAGACCTGCGCCGCGGCCCGCTCGCCCCAGTTGGCGGTCAGTGCGGCCAGCGCCAGCGCGGTCGCCAGCGCGATGGTCACCACCAGCGACAGCGCGGCGACGATCCACGGCACGAATCGGCTCGACGGGTCGCGGTCGAGCAGGAGTTCAGTCGCCGCCATCGACCAGTCGCCCCGCCTCGAGGTGCAGTCTCGGAAATGGAAACCGGTCCGGCAGGCGCCGGTCGTGGGTGGCGATGACAACCGTGGTGCCAAGCCGGTTCAGTTTGACGAAGAGTCCCATCAGCCGCTCGCCCATGTCAGCGTCAACATTGCCCGTCGGCTCGTCGGCGAGCAACAGCCGGGGTCGGCCGACCACGGCGCGGGCGATGGCCACGCGCTGCTTCTCGCCGCCCGACAGCGTGGCCGGACGCGCGTTCTTCTGCGCCCCCAGTTCGACCCAGTCGAGCAGTTCGCCGACGTCGCGGTCGATCTCGGCGGCCGATTTCGGGTGCGCGACCTTGAGGGGCAGTGCGACGTTCTCGATCGCCGTCAGGTGGTCGAGCAGGCGGAAGTCCTGGAACACGACGCCTATGCGACGGCGCATGGCCGGCAGCCGGCGGCGCGGGATGTCGCCCAGATCCTGGCCGAAGATCCGCATCAGGCCGCGACTGGGGCGCAGGCTGAGGTGCAGCAGGGCCAGCAGCGACGACTTTCCCGCGCCCGACCGACCGGTGAGGTAGTGGAACGAGCCGGGGGCGAGATCGAGGTCGAGATCGCGCAGCACTTCCGGCCCGGTCCCGTAGCGCAGCCCGACATTGCGCAGCGAGACGACTGGATCGTCACTGGTTTCGGTGCGGGGTCCGATCACGATATGTCCCGTTGATCCCGTACAGGGCCGTCCGGCCGGGCCGCTGCCTTGCAAGCCCTTCGATTCAATGCGTATATGCCGGGGTTGCCCGGATGTCGACCGGGCCGCGATTCATCGATCGGACGATCTTCCGGATGATCCTGAGCTGCCCTGCCTGCACTGCGCGTTTCATGGTCCCGGACGCCATGTTCGCTGGCGGGATGCGCACCGTTCGCTGCGGCAGGTGTCGACACGAATGGCTCGCCTCGGGCGAGGCCGTCGACGACGAATCGCCGGCACCGCCGCCGCCCGAGCGTCCCCGCGCACGACCGCGACGTGATCCGGTTCCGCCGCCCGAGCCCGAGCCCGAAGCCGGGGATGGCGGGCCGGCCGATGACATTGCGACTGACGGCGGCACTGCCGCGCCTGTGACCGCGGCCGAAGCCCTCAGGGCCATGCGCGACGAAGATCGCGAGGAGGCCGCGCGCCTGCGCGAACGCATGTCGGCGCTGGCCAGTCCGGTTACCCGGGATCGCCGCCGCCGACGCACCCCGACCTGGGTCTGGGCCGGCTGGGTGGTGCTCGTCGCCTTCACCGGCGCGGTCGGTGCGGGCGTGGTGCTGGCGCGGGAGGACCTGGTGGCGGCCTGGCCACCGGCCGGTCGCCTGTACACGACCTTTCCGTTCCTGGTGACCGAATCGCATGCCGGTCCGCTGGTCGCACTTGATGTCGAGTCGTCCGAGATCGTCGGCACCGGCGGCAGGCAGCGCATGAACCTGGTCATCCGCATGACCAACATGACATCCGACGAACAGCCGGCGCCCATCGCCGTGATTCACCTGCTGGACGGGCATGGCAAGGACGTGCGGACCGAACGGATCCGGCTTGCCAATGAACCGCCGCTGGGGCCGAAGGAAACCCGCCAGCTCGGCCTGCAGCTCAATGACCTGCCGCCCGGCCTTGAGAAGGTGCGGGGCGAGGCCGGCACGGATGACGCCCACTGATGAACGGTTGCGTTTGCGCGATGCCGCAGCGGGGCTAGACTGCGCCCAGGCTGGCTGAGGGATTTCACACTTGATGGCCAAGGTGCTCGTCGCCGATGACGAACCCGATATCCGCGACATCATCGGTCGCGCGCTGCGCCACGCCGGCCATGAGGTCGATGTGGCTGCGGACGGGGCATCGGCACTGGAGCGCATGGCGACCGAGCACTATGACCTGCTGCTGACCGACATCGTCATGCCGATCATGGATGGCGTCGCACTGGCGCTGAAGGTCGCGAAGTCCTATCCGAAGACCCGCATCCTGATGATGACCGGCTATGCCCACGAACGGGACCGGGCGCACAACCTGGATGTGCTGATCCACGATATCGTGGTGAAGCCGTTCACGGTCGACGAGATCGTCCTGAAGGTCGAGGACGCGCTGCGCGCCTGAGGCCGGCTCAGCCCTTCGGCGACAGGAACAGGTCCCTCAGCGCATCCGCGGCCGCACCGGGCGTTTCCTCGCCTGCCATCACGCGCGCTTCGTGCCCGGGCAGGGCCTCGCCGACCCGTTCGTCGGCCATCAGGGCCTGGACGAGACCGTCGGTCAGTTCCTGCCACATCCAGGCGCGGGCCTGCTCGGCACGCTGTTCGGCCAGCGCACCGGCGCTCTCCATCCGCTCGCGGAAGGTGGCGATATCGCGCCAGATCTCCTCGATGCCTGTCATTTCCAGCGCCGAGGCCAGGCGGACGCGGGCGCGCCAGTGCGGGGTCTTCGGCCGCATCAGGCCCATGGCGCCGCGATACTCGGTCGCCGCGCGGTTTGCTGCCGGCTTCAGGTCGCCGTCGGCCTTGTTGATGACGATCAGGTCGGCGAGTTCCATCACGCCGCGCTTGATGCCCTGCAGTTCGTCGCCGCCCCCCGGCGCCAGCAGCAGGCAGAAGAAGTCGACCATGTCGGCCACCGCCGTCTCGGACTGCCCGACGCCGACCGTCTCGACCAGCACGACGTCGAAGCCGGCGGCCTCCACCAGGATCATGGTCTCTCGCGTCCGCCGCGCCACGCCGCCCAGCGTTCCGCCCGAGGGCGAGGGGCGGATGAAGGCATTCGGGTCGCGCGCCAGGTGCTCCATGCGGGTCTTGTCGCCCAGGATCGAGCCGCCGGTGCGCTTGGATGACGGATCGACCGCCAGCACTGCCACCTTGTGACCCAGACCGGTCAGGAACTGGCCGAACGCCTCGATGAAGGTCGACTTGCCGACACCGGGCGTGCCCGAGATGCCGATGCGTATGGCCTTGCCGGCGGCGGGGACCACGGCCTGCAGCAGGTCGCGGGCCTGCGCACGGTGATCGGCACGACTGGATTCCACCAGGGTGATGGCGCGCGCCAATGCCCGGCGGCGTCCGGCCATGATCTCCTCGGCGGCGGTGCGCAGCGCGGTATCCATGCTCAGGCCTTGGCTCCGGCGAAGGGCAGGGGATCGGCGGCCGCATCGAGCGGCCAGCGCGCGCGCGGTGGCGTTGCGGGGCCGTCGCAAAGGCCGAGGCGGAACCGCTCCAGCCCCGCCCATGCCACCATGGCCCCGTTGTCGGTGCAGAGCTTCAGCGGCGGTGCCACCAGTTCAAGATCATGGGCAGAGGCGGCGGTGCGCAGCCGGTCCCGCAGGTAGAGGTTGGCGGCGACGCCGCCGGCCACCACCAGCGCGGTCGGGGCGGGGCCGTTGCGGCGACAGAGGTCCAGCGCGCGGCCGACGCGATCGGCCAGTACATCGCCCACGGCGGCCTGGAATCCGGCGCAGATGTCGGCACGGTCGCGGTCTGTGGCGGGGCCCGTCAGGCCCTCGACGCACTGGCGCACCGCCGTCTTCAGGCCGGAAAAGGAGAAGTCCGGTGTTTCGCGCCCGAGCATCGGCCGGGGCAGGGCGAACCGGGACGGGTCGCCGTCGCGCGCCATCCGCTCAACGGCCGGCCCGCCGGGAAAGCCGAGGCCAAGCAGCTTGGCGACCTTGTCGAAGGCCTCGCCCACCGCGTCGTCGATGGTGGCGCCCAGCCGGTGATAGCGGCCGACACCCTCCACCATCAGGATCTGGCAATGCCCGCCGGAGACCAGCAGCAGCAGGAAGGGAAAGGCGACGTCGTCGGTCAGCCGCGCGGTCAGCGCATGCGCCTCGAGGTGATTGACCGCCACCAGCGGCTTGCCGCTCGCCATCGCCAGCGCCTTGGCGGTCGTGAGCCCGATGATGACGCCGCCGATCAGTCCCGGGCCGGCTGTCGCCGCGATGGCGTCGATGTCGTCCAGGACCATGCCGGCTTCGGCCAGGCAGCGCTCCACCACCGCGTCCAGCTTCTCGACATGGGCGCGGGCGGCGATTTCCGGCACGACGCCGGCATAGGGGGTGTGCTCGGCGAACTGGGTGTGGATGACGTTGGCGCGGATCACGCGGTCGCCGTCGACGATGGCGGCAGCGGTCTCGTCGCAACTGGTCTCGATCCCGAGTACCGTCGTCACAGTCCCATCCTGATCTCTGGTCAAGCGCGCGGCGTCGAGGTAACACCCCGGCCATGAACGGACAAGCAGAGCTTCGCATCGGAACCCGCGCCAGCCCGCTGGCGCTCTGGCAGGCCAACGAGGTGCGCCGGCTGTTGCTGGCGGCCCATCCGGACCTTGGCCCCGACGACGTGGCCATCGTGGAGATCACCACGACGGGCGACCGGATCCGGGACCGCGCGCTGGCCGCCGTGGGCGGCAAGGGCCTCTTCACCAAGGAGATCGAGGAGGCGCTGGCGGAGAACCGCGTCGACCTCGCCGTGCATTCCATGAAGGACGTGCCGACCGTGCTGCCGGACGGCATGGAGATCAGCACCATCCTGCCGCGCGAGGATCCGCGCGATGCCTTCATGAGCAATATCGCCAGGGGTATCGCCGACCTGCCCGTCGGTGCCGTGGTCGGAACCGCCAGCATCCGCCGCCAGGCGCAGTTGCTGCACCGGCGCCCGGACCTGCAGGTCATCACCTTCCGCGGCAATGTCGGGACCCGGCTGGAGAAGCTGGATCGCGGCGAGGTGGCGGCGACGTTCCTTGCCCATGCCGGCCTGCGCCGCCTTGGCCTGACCGACCGTATCACCGCGCTGATCGCGCCCGAGGAGATGCTGCCGGCGGTGGCCCAGGGCGCCATCGGGATCGAGATCCGCAGCGCCGACGACAACACCCGTGCCCGGCTGGCGCCGCTGGACGATCCCCGGACCGCCGTCGCCGTGACAGCGGAACGCGCGCTGCTGGCGGCCCTCGACGGCTCGTGCCGAACCCCCATTGCGGCGCTGGCACTACCGGGTGATGACGGCGCGCTGTGGCTGCGCGGCGAGATCGTGATGCCCGACGGCTCCATCCGCCATACCGCCGAGCGACGTGGTGCGGTCGCCGATGCCTTTGCCATGGGCGACGATGCCGGGCGCGAGCTCAAGGCGCTGGGCGGTCCGGCTTTCATCGCCGCCATCTGATGCGCGTCCTGGTCACCCGGCCAGCCGACGATGCCGTGGCGACGGCCCGGCTGCTCGCGGCGGCCGGGCACAGCTGCCTGATCGATCCGGTGCTCGACATCCGTTTCCGCGACAGCGGGACACCGGACCTGGATGACGTTCAGGCCCTGCTGGCCACCAGCCGCAACGGGGTCCGCGCGCTGGCGCGGGCCACGCCGCGCCGCGACATTCCGCTCTGTGCCGTCGGTCGCTCCACGGCCGCGCTGGCCCGGGAATCCGGTTTCGGCCGCGTCGAGGACGCCGATGGCGACGTCGCGGACCTGGTTGCCATGGTCGGGCGCCTGTTCCGGCCGGGCGATGGTGCGCTGTACCATGCGGCCGGCAGCGAACTGGCCGGCGATCTTTCCGGCGACCTGCGGCGACAGGGTTTTACCGTCCAGCGCGAGGTGCTCTACCATGCCGAGGCGGCCCGGACCCTGCTGCCGGCCACGCGGGATGCACTCGATGCGGGCAGGATCGACGCGGTGCTGTTTTTCTCGCCGCGCTCGGCGCAGGGCTTTGTTAGTCTGGTGACCGAAGCCGGACTGGAACACCGGTGCAGCAGGCTGCTGGCCTGCTGCATTTCCGAACGCGCCGCGACCGCCGCACGCGCCCTGCCGTTCCGGACGGTACGTACCGCCGCGGCACCGAACCAGGATGCGCTGCTGGCGCTGCTCGACGATCGACCCGAAAAGGGGGACCGAGGACCGGATGACTGACAAGGACAGCCTGAAGCCGGACGATGATACCGTGCCCGCCGTGCCCGGCGACAGCCTTGCCGCAGGGGATGAGGCCGGTGGCAGGACCGATGGCCGGGGGGATGGCGCCGAGGCGTCTGGCGACACGCGCGATGACATGCCGCCGGATCCCTCGGACACGCTGGCGTCGGCCACGGCCGTGCCGGTAACGCACCGGGACGATGAAGAGGGCGGGGATGACGCGGCGACCGCCGCGCCGGTTCCCGCACCGAACCGCCCGGACTGGGGTGCGCGCCTGCTGGGCCTGATCGCCATTGCCGTTGCCGCTGCCGTGGGCGCCACGACCGTAGTCCCGCTGATCGGTGGCGGCGCTGCCTCGCGGATCTCGGCGCTGGAACAGCGTGTCGACGCTGTCGCGTCGACCAAACCGGTGGTGCGCGCGCCGGACATGCCCGACCTCGCACCGCTGCAGGCGCGTGTCGCGACCCTGGAATCCGGATTGAAGGACATGGCTGCGCGCCCGGTCGCGACCGGTCCCGACCCGGAGGCGCTGGCGGCGTTGTCGGGGCGGCTGGACGCGCTGGAGCAGCAGCTTGCGGCCCAGGACGCACGCATCGACAGCCTGCCTGCTGCGGCAGCGACGCCTGCGGGCGGCGCGGACGTCGATCTCGGTCCCTTGACGGCGCGCGTTGCGGCGCTGGAAAGCGCGGCGGGCGCGGGCGCTTCGGCCACCGCCGACGAGATCGCCTCGAAGCTGGCGGCAGAGACGGCGGCGCGCGAGGCGGCCGATGCCGACCTGCGCGGTCTGCTGGACGAACGTCTCGCTGCCTTGCGCGGCGAGGTCGAGGCGCTGTCGGCGCGGGCAAGTGCGGCCGATACGAAGGCGGAGGCCGAGGTCGCGCGCCAGGCGGCGCTGGTGCTCGCGCTCGGGCGACTGCGCGACCAGGCCGCCACCAGCGCGGCGTTCGCCGGCGCATGGCAGTCGGTGACGCGTCTCGGCGTGGACGGGGCCGCCTGGCCGGCGATTGCCGCCGCCGCACCGGAGGGCGTGCCGACCGCCGATGAACTCCGCCAGCGCTTCGCCGCAGCGGCCGATGCCGCGATCACGGCCGACAATCTGGGCGAGAGCGACAGCGTCGTCGGCGGGGCGCTGAGCCGGCTCGGCAACCTGGTCCGCATCCGCCGCACCGGCGACGTGGAAGGCGAGGGCGTGCACGCAAGGGTCTCCCGAGCAGAACTGCGTCTGAAAGAGGGCAACCTGTCCGCCGCGCTCAAGGAAATGCAGGGCCTTTCGGCCGACGCGGCCGCGGCTCCCCAGATGAAGGTCTGGGTGCGCGATGCCGGGCAGAGGCTGGCGCTGGACGAGGCGGTCGCGGCCTTGCAGGCCTCGGTGTTCGACAGCATGGCGCGGGGCGGCTGAGCCGTGGTGCGCTTCGTCATCATCGCGCTCGTCGTCGTCGGCTTCGGCATGCTGGCGGGCTGGTTGGCCGACAATCCGGGGGGCATCGCTGTCGACTGGGCCGGCTGGCGGGTCGAGACCTCGATTCCCGTGGTCGCAGCCTTCCTGTTCGCGCTGGTACTGGTCTCCGCCTTCCTGTTCTGGCTCTGGGGCCTGATCGCCGGCGGCCCGGGCCGCCTCGGCGCCATCTTCCGTGGGGGACGCAGGGAGAAGGGCTACAGGGCCCTGACCGAAGGGATGGCGGCCATCGCGGCCGGCGAGGCCCAGGTTGCCGTCCGCGCCGCGTCGCGTGCCGAGGCGCTGCTGGACAGTCCGCCCATCGCCAAGCTGCTGCGGGCGCAGGCGGCGCAGCTTGCCGGCGACGAGGACACGGCCGAGGAATATTTCGAGGCCATGCTGAAAAGCCCGGAGACAGAACTGGTGGCGCTGCGCGGCCTGCTGATCCACGCGGGCCGGGCCGGCGATCACCAGCGGGCACTGGAACTGGCCGCGAGGGCGCGGGCGCTGCGCCCCGGCGCAACCTGGGCGGTGCGGGCCCTGTTCGACCTGCAGGTCGGCGCCGAGGACTGGGATTCGGCGATCCGCACCCTGGAGGCCGGGCAGCGCAGCGGCGTCTATGACAAGGGCCTGGTCATTCATCGCAAGGCGGTGATGGAGACGGCGCAGGCCCTGCGACTGGAGGCCGGTGGTGACCTGAAGGCCGCCATCGCCAAGGCGGCCGACGCCCGCAAGCACGACCCCGACCACGTGCCGGCGACGGTCGTGGAGGCACGGCTGCTGGCCGCCGAAGGCAGCGGCCGGCGCGCCGCGCGCCATCTCTCGGACGGCTGGAAGCGGACGCGTCATCCGGAGATCGCGCGCGCCTTCCTGGACCTGAAGCCCTCGGAGACGGCAAAGGACAAGCTGCATCGCTTCGACGGCTGGGACACTACCGCCAACGACCATCCGGAGGGACTGCTGGTCCGTGCCCAGTTGCTGCTGGAGGCCGGCGATATCGCCGCGGCGCGCGATGCGGCCGAACGGGCGATCCGCTTCGCCGATGTCGTCGACCAGCGTTTCTGCCGCCTGATGGTGCAGATCGAGGAGCGCGCCGAGGACGGCGCCGCCCGCGCACGTGAATGGCTGGTCCGGCTGTCCGAATCGCCGGCCGCCGCGCACTGGGAATGCGATCATTGCGGGGAAGTCGCCCGGGACTGGGCACCGCGCTGTCCGCATTGCGACCAGTTCGACACGCTGCACTGGCGCCACCCGCATGCGTCGACCGAGCCGGTGACGCTGGTAGAGGCGCGCCCGGCCGCCGAAACGGCCAGGCCCGAACCCGTTACCGTCGAGGTTCACTGATCCGGACACACGCCTGGATCGGCTCTTGCCAACCCCGTGCCTTCATGATGTTATAACATAACATTTCAGGAGGACGTGATGGGCATGCGAACTGTTCTCGGCGCCGGCGCGCTCATGCTGGCTCTCGGGTTTCTGCCGCGGATCGCCGTTGCTGCACCGGATGTCGTGGTCACCATCAAGCCGGTTCACAGCCTGGTGGCCCAGGTGATGGACGGTGTCGGCACGCCGCGCCTGCTGCTTGATGCGAGCGCCTCGCCGCACGCCTACGCGCTCCGCCCGTCGGAGGCGCGGGCGGTTGCCGGCGCCGACCTTGTGGTCCGCGTCAGCGCCGACCTGGAAACCTTCCTGGTCGATGTCCTGCAGGACAGGCCGGTGCTGACCTTCGACACCCTGCCGGGCGTCACCCTGCTGAAGTGGGACGAGGGCGACGCGCATGGGCATGGTCACGGGCATGACCATGCCAAGGCCCGCGAGGACGGCCATGAACACGGCGGGCACGGGAAACACGACCACGACGAGGAAGAGGCCGGGAGCCACGCGGCGCATCACCACGCCGGCGACCATGACACCCATGTCTGGCTCGACCCGGTGAATGCCGCCGTCCTGGTCCGCGCCACCGCTGGCACACTGTCCCGGCTGGACCCGGCGAATGCCCCGCGCTACGCCGCGAACGCGGAAAGGGCGGTCGGGTCGCTGTCGGCGCTGGAGGCGCAGGTGAACGCCCGGCTGGCGCCGGTGCGCGGCCAGCCCTACGTCGTCTTCCACGATGCCTACAGCTATTTCGAGAACCGGTTCCGGCTCCCGGCCGGCGAGGTCCTGTCGCTCAACCCGGAGACCGCACCCGGCGCCCGGCACGTGGCCCGGATCCGTGCCGAGATCGTCGCGGAGGACATCCGCTGTGTCTTTGCGGAGCCGCAGTTCCGGCCGGCCCTGGTGGAGACCGTGATCGAGGGCACGCCGGCCAGGGCTGCCGTGCTGGACCCCCTCGGTGCGGCCCTGCCGGCGGGTCCCGCAGCCTATGGCACACTGATCCTGGGCCTGGCCGACAGCATGGCGGAGTGCCTCGCCCGCTGATTGCGGGGCGGCACCGGGCGGCGATACGATCTGGCGCCGGCTGTCCCTGGCCGGCGCGTCAGGAGTATCCGCAATGATCGCCGTCGACCGCCTGGACCACGTCGTGCTGACCGTCAGCGACATCGAGCAGACCGTTGCCTTCTATGGCCGGGTGCTTGGCCTCGAGCGCATCACCTACGGCGCCGGGCGGACCGCGCTGGCACTGCCGGGGCAGAAGATCAACCTGGCCGAACCGGGTGACGGCGCGCGCATCCAGCCCGTCGAGATCTGCTTCACCACGGCCGTCCCGATGGCGGAGATCCAGGCCGGGCTGGCGCGCCTGGGGCTGGTCGTCGAGGAAGGGCCGATCCTGCGCACCGGGGCACGCCACCCGATCCTGTCGGTCTATGTCCGCGATCCCGACGGTCACCTGGTCGAGATTTCCAACGAGGTGCCGAAGACATGATCTGCATCGACCGGCTGGACCACCTGGTGCTGACCGTGCGCGACCTCGACGCGACGGTGGACTTCTATTGCCGGGTGCTGGGCATGCGCCACGAGACATTCGCCGGTGGCCGCAGCGCGCTGGTCTTCGGCGGGCAGAAGTTCAACCTGCATCGCGCCGGCCACGAGTTCGAACCGAAGGCCAGGACACCATTGCCCGGTTCGGCCGATATCTGCCTGATCGCGGCAACGCCAATGGACGGGATTCTCGCCCACCTCGCCGCCGAAGGCGTGACGGTCGAGGAGGGTCCGGTGCCGCGAACCGGCGCGACGGGACCGATCCTGTCGGTCTACCTGCGCGATCCGGACGGCAATCTGGTGGAAATCTCCAATCCGGCCTGAGGCCGCCCAGGCTCAGGGGCCAGCACGCCGTAAGGTCAATCGGGGGCTGACACGGAACTGTCAAAGATTCCCCGGACAGGGGGTTCACAAGCCCGGTGCGACCCGCTATATCACCGGCCTCCGGCGCCTTCGGGTGCCGGTCGCACCTCTGACGCGGGGTGGAGCAGCCCGGTAGCTCGTCAGGCTCATAACCTGAAGGTCGCAGGTTCAAATCCTGCCCCCGCAACCAAAATTACTACGAAATATCAGATACTTGATAAAGCGCCTCGGCCTCCAAGCCGGGGCGTTTTGCCGTTAAGGCACATTTGAGGCACACTCAGAAGCAACGGCACACAGCAGCTACCAACAAGCGCCAACGCTTTCTCTGCTAAGGTCGTCCCGCCGGTGTGCCTCAGGCACAGCATCGCAGCCGTCAGCGCCGCACACGCTTCGCCTTCGGCAAGGGGGCCACGTTGTCATTTGCGGGTTCATCGAAGATTGCCCGATTCATGCTCTCCACTACCTTGGAAACGTGCTGGTCGCTCAGGTGGGCATAGCGCTTCACCATCTGAAGCGTTTTATGGCCGAGCACCTCTGCGATTTCAGCGAGGCTCGCGCCGTTCATCGCGAGATAGGACGCCGCACTGTGGCGAAGGTCGTGGAACCGGAAATCAGTAATGCCGGCGGCCGCTAACGCAGCCGCCCAATGTTTGCGAATTTCCATCGGCGCCATGCCATCTTCGCGTGGAAACACCCAGCCGGTATCCGGGTGTCCCTCTAACTCATGGTGTTCTTTCATCACGGCCAGCGCATGGTGCGTTAACGGAAGCGCCCGACGTTCCTTGTTTTTCGTTTTCTCTAGCCGTGCGACGCCACGTTTCAGGTCAACTTGCTCCCATGTCAGGTGCATGATTTCGCTGTACCGAGCGCCCGTGGAAAGAGCTACGACGACGACTGGATATAGCAATGGGCAAGGACTGACTTTGCATGATTGGAGAAGGTTGTTTCGCTCAACGTCACTGAGAAACCGCACCCGCGGTTGAGGGAGGCTCGGCTTCTTGACCTTTTGCATTGGGTTGCTGTCGAGCCATTCCCATTCTTGAACAGCGATCGTGAAAGCTTGCGACAGTATCGCCATGTACCGGGTGACCGTTGCCGGGCTTTTGGTCTTGTTCTCTCTCCTATTCCTAGCGTGCTTGTTACGCTCTGACCTGCTCCCCTAGCTTTCCACCAACTTGGATTAGAGCCGGACGGTTTTTTTGCGCATCTGCGTGGTTGAAGCAATGGGCTGCGTAGCGGCGCCCGTAGGGCGCGGCGAAGCAGGCCATTGCTTGTCGAGTTCGGCGGCGAACGCGGCCGGGGTTTCGTATCCCAGTGCCGAGTG